>JBCBKP010000059.1:0-1782 GCA_038521625.1 Planctomycetota bacterium | reverse complement strand
GAGGCGCCCCGCGAGGCCGGTGACGTCGTACGGATGTCCGAGCTCTCGTACGGTGCCGACGGGGCACCGAGCGATGGCGTCCTGCGGCCCGAGGCGGCGCCGACAGACGGCGGAAGCCACGCGGCCAGCTCGGCGTCGCTGAACGGCTGGCAAGCCGGCGAGGCGCCAAGCGTCGGCACCGTGCCGGCTGGGCTCGGGAGCCACGCGGCCGCGTCGAGGTGCCCGGGCGAGGTCACGGCGTTCGCTCGAAGCGCCGGCGCCGGCGCACTGGTCCACAGCTGCGTGAAGGCAGCCAGCGAAACGATTCCGACGAGGCCGAGGGTTTTCGCGACGACGGAACGATGCCAGGGCGTTGCGGTCGATTGCGGTCGCTGCCCTGATAACGCGGCCCGCCCGGGCTGTCGGCTTCGGGCGGATGGCGGCCTGGTGGACGTGAGCGGTCTCCGGCGCCGTGAGGAGGACGGGGAGCTCCTCGGGCAAGCAGATGTGCTCGTCGGTGGCGTTGTCATAGCGGAGGCGGACGGTATCGGTGGCCGCGGGGATGAGGCCCGGGGCGATCGGCGACGGGCCCGACGTGCTGAAGACGTACTCGGTGTCGAGCTTCGGCACGGCGGTCTTGATCATGCCGGACGACCGCGGCTGCAAGTACTTGGGCCGTCCAAAATTGAAGGTCGCGGCCGCCGTCGCGGCCATGACCGAGGAGGTAGTCGGAATCGTCGACGCGCCTGGTTCGGGAGGTCGTTGCGTAGTCGAGAGCTTCACCTTGACGGGTGGTGAGAGGCCCTTGAACGTGACGATGCCCTCGCCGATGTCGAGCGTGACGCGGAGATTCTTCAGATCGTAGACGCAGAGGAGCAACTCGTTCTGGAAGTTGCTGGCCGGAGACATGATGTAAAGGTGGAGTCGGTAGACCGCCGACTCGCCGGCGCCAGGCTTCTTAAAGTAAAACGGGACGTCGCGCACCACGCCCAACGGTTTCAGCTCGCCGCCGTTGCACGCGGCGAACGGGAAGTCGCCGGTCGGGACGGCTTCGATCTTGTAGCCCTGCGGTCGGAGGTGATGCTCGTAGTAGTCGTACGACACTAACGAGCGTGGCGCCTCGTTGCAACTGTCCAAGCCCGCGCGCGTCGTCGACGAGGCCCGCTCCCCGACGTAGACGGGGATTTGACACGACGGCACCAGCCGCGATCGCGGGGGGAGGTCCGACTCGAGCGGCGACACCTCCGGTGTCGCGACCGACGCCGCGGCGGCCAGGACGTTGTCAAAGCGGACCCATTCGACGTCTTGTTGGCGAGGAACGATCTGGGCCGTGCCGGCGATGATGGAGTCCAGCGACGCTGGCCGCACGCTCCCGTCGGCGCCTCGCATCTGGGCGACTCCCCCGAGTCGCTCGGCGTCGTTGATCGGCCTCAACGCCCGCGGCGCTTCGTTCACCGGTCGCGTCGCACGCGGCGCCTCGGGGGCATTCTCGTCGTTTTCGTCGTTTTCGTTGGCCCGCGGTGCCTGCTGCCTCATCGCGTCGCGGAGCGGTTGGGCGAAGAGTCGCTGGTAGTCGTCGTACGATATCATTCCTCGCGGCGCCTCGTTGCCAGGGTCTATGCGAATTTAGATCAGGTCGACGAGGATGCTGCTCGGCGGGGCCGGAGGCGTGGCGAGTACGTGTCCCGTGCTGGCCTGTGGCGATCCGCGGAGCGCGCCCGTCGTGCCACGCGGCGGCACGTCCCGGATTTCGAGGACGGGCGCGGCGGGCGTGCCGTGGCTGCTGGTCGGTGGGGGGGCGAG
>JBCBKP010000058.1:0-1910 GCA_038521625.1 Planctomycetota bacterium | reverse complement strand
GGCAGCAGGCAGCAGGCAGCAGGCAGCAGGCAGTGGGATTCTGGGTCAGGCCCGCCTGGTTCACCCCGGCGGCGAGCGAACGCTCAGAACGGGGCCTTGGCCTCGAACTTCTGCCACTCGCCGTGCCAGGGGTGCCAGAAGCCGAGCTTCTCGGCGTGGAGGAGCAACCTCGGAGCGAGCCGCTCGTCGCCGTAGAGGCGGTCGCCGACGATCGGGCGGCCGAGTCCGCCGGAGACGTTGAGCCCGGCGGGGCCGGTGATGCGCTCGTGGGTGACCGTTGCGACGCGGAGCTGGTGGGTGCGGCCGGTGATGGGCCGCATCTCGACGCGGGCGACCGGGATGGCCTCGCCGCTGGGCGTCGTCCACTGCTCGTGGTCGATGAGGGTCGCGTCGGTGCGGGCGTGCTTGCCGTTGGCCCAGTCGATCTTCTGCAGCGGGCGGTTCACCCAATCGACACAGTGCGCGAGGTCGATCCGCCGCTGCTCGCTGCCGAGCACGAGGTCCTTTCTCATCTCGAGCGGGCCGGCTTCGCGGCAGTCGAGCAGGGCGGCGTACCACTTGCGGACGCGGCGTTTCTCGAACTGCCCGGAGAGCTTCTTGTGGGTCTCGGGGTCGAGGGCGAGGACGAGCAGGCCCGAGGTGTCCATGTCGAGGCGGTGGCAGGTCATGGGCCCGGTGGCGTCGGGGAAGCGGTCCTGGACGCGGACGCGGGCGCAGTCGGCCTTGTCCTCGCCGCGGCCCGGGACGCTGAGCATGCCGGCGGGCTTGTTGATGACGACGAAGGTGTCCTCGGCGTGGATGAGCTCGATGTCGAGGCCCGGGGTCGGGGCGAGGTGCTCGCGGGTGCTGGGTGGGATGTCGGTTCGGCGCTCGGCCACGCGGGAGCGTAGGGGAGTGGCGGGCTATCCTCGCAAATGCGAATCAGTCTCAACGCCACGAATGCTGTTCTGGGTGTGGTTCTGGCGGCTGGTGCCGCGATCGCCCAGCCGGGTCGGCCGGGCCCCGGGGGCGAGCCTCTGGATTGGCGGACGCTCGAGGCGCCGATCTTCTCGAACCACCGGCAGATCACGAGCCGTGATGACTTTCTGAAGGCGGGCGAGGCGTACTACTCGCCGGACGGTCGCGAGATCGTGTTCCAGGCGATCCGCGCCGATGACCCGAACGCGAACCCGGATCACTACGCGATGTTCTGGGCGAGCCCGACGGGGCGCCGGGACGAGGCGAATCGGATCGCGCTCTTGAGCCGCGACGATCGGCGGCCGGCGACGTACCGCGAGTCGTCGCACTTTGCACGGGAGATCAGCCCCCCCGGCTCGGCGAACACGTGCGCGTGGTTCCATCCGACGGATCGCGACCACGTGCTGTTCGCCTCGACCTTGGTGCCGCCGAGCACGGGGGAGACGCCGGGGTATCAGCGCGGCACGTCGCGGTACCGCTGGGCGTTCCCGTCGGAGATGAAGATCGTGACGACGGGCGGGTACTACCCGTTGCGGTCGACGGACGCGCCGCAGGATCTGAACCTTGCGGGCGGCCCCGGGCACGCGTACTTCGACAACGGGGCGCGGTTCGCCTGGATGCACTCGGACACGGGGCGTGCGGTGGCGGGGATCGCCGAGGTGATCATCAACCGCCCGGGCTACACGGCGGAGTGCTCGTACTCGCCGGACGGGCGGCACATTCTCTACGCGCAGATCGACGCGGACCGGTCGAACGCGATCGGGCGGAACGACGCGGACCTGTGGATCTTCGACACCGAGACGGGCAGCCATACTCGGATCGTCGAGGCGCCGGGGTACGACGGCGGGCCGTTCTTCAGCCCGGACGGCAGGCACATCACGTACCGGTCGGACCGCTCGGGCAACAACCTGCTGCAGGTGTTCGTGACCGAGCTGGTCTTCGACGAGAGCGGC
>JBCBKP010000057.1:0-2960 GCA_038521625.1 Planctomycetota bacterium | reverse complement strand
GCTGGAGAAGATCACGGACCTGCAGATGGTGCAGGGGCCGATCATGCGGATGCTGGGCCTGCGGGCGTTCAAGGTCGAGACGGCGGGCCAGACGAACCCGGCGGGGGCGATGATGATGCTGGTCGGGATCGTCGATGCGCCGGAGTTCCGGCGCGCGGTCCTGGCGCAGCGCGACCGGCTCGCGGCGAGCGCCGAGGACGCGGCGCCCGGCGCGGCCCCGGCGTCGGACGCGCGCGCGGACGCGGACGGCGTGCTGGTCGAGATTCGCGATGCGCTGCTGCGGATCGAGGGGAAGCTCGATCGCTCCTAAGACCGGCGCGGCCCCGCGGGGCCGCGCCGGCGGTCATTTCTGCTTCCGCTTCCGCGGCTTCTTCGGCTCGATCGCGATGAATACGAGCTGACCGAACTCCGGGTCGAGCTCGACGAGCTTGGTCTGACGCGCGTCGAGCAGCTCGTGCTCGTTCGTCACGGTGCGCAGGAGCACGAACGGCACGTTGACCGCGAGGACCTCGTAGACCTTGAGCTCATTCTCTTCCGGCAGGTCCTTGTAGACCGCCTGCGCGTACGGCGGGCGGCCGTCGAACGACTCACCGGTGCAGTAGAAGTACGAGCGCTCGAAGTGGCCGACCGCGACGTACTGACCCGACCTGATGTCCTCCGGGGCCAGGTAGCGGACGGCCCCGTACTCGGTCTTCACCATGGTGATCCCCCGATCTCGATTCGGGCGGAGCGCGCACGCGCTGGTGCGCAGACGACAGGGGTGCTTTGATAACGGCGGGGTGGAGCGATCAGACGGGCGTTGCGCGCAGCGGCCACGCGGCCCGGATCGGGCGCTGGTTCCGCTCTTCGAGATTGACGCGCGAGTCTCGCATGGCTGTGCTCGAAGGACGATGAGAGGCCGGGAATTCCGGGATGGCAAGCGATCGCACCGAGATTCGTCCCTCGCGCGGGAATCGAGACTCGATCGCAGTTGTGCGTTCAGGCGGCACCGCGCGCGTAGCCCAGCCCGTCGAGGAGCTCGCCGGCCTCGCGCTCGAAGGCCTCGATCGCTCTTGCGTCGAACTGCTCGGTCCAAGCGCCCGCGATCCCCCGGCGGAAATGGCTCGAGTCATCGGACTCACCGCGCCGGCGTCCGCCGCTCAGCCGGTCGAAGTCCGAGGCGCGGAGGCAGGCCGCGATCGCGTCGTCGGTCGCGTCGAGGCCGAGGAATCCGAGGAGACGGCCGGCCTCGGGCTCGGGGCGGTCGAGCATGTCCTCGTAGCGGAGTTCGATGTAGCGACCGGGGATGGAGGCGGCGGCCGAGCGGGCCGCGGTGATGTATGAGACCCAGTGGCTTTGCGCGAAGTAGCCGGCGTACTCGGCGAAGGAGCCGAAGCGTTCCTGCTCGTTCTGCCGGCCCAGGTGCGCCCATCCGGAGACGCAGCCGTCGCGTCCGTCGCGGATCACGTGGACGAAGCGTGCCGCCGGGTACATCGACGCCAGCAGGGGGAGGGCGAGCGCCCCCTCGGGCGTCTTGTCGCCGACGGCGAGCACCGACGCCGGGTCGGGCTTGCGGGCGAGGTAACCGGCGAGGTGGCGGTCGACCGTCAGGCGGTAGGCGGCGTGGAGTTGACCGTCGGTGAGCTTGCAGTTGGCCCGGATCTGGTCGTTGTACGCCCTGAATGCGTGATGGAACGCGGGTGCGAGAATGTCGGTGAAGTGGCCCTCGCCGCCGCAGGCCGCCTGCGGGTGGGCGTCGAGGAGGAGCTGGATCCAGGTGGTGCCTGACTTCTGGCATCCCACCACGAAGAAGGGTTGTCGCGCGGCGATCGCCTCGGACGCGAGGACGGCCTCCCGAAACCAGTCGGGCACGCGCTCGCTGAGGTTCGGGTCGATCATGCCCGGGGTATCGGGGCGGCGAACGCCCGGCGATCAGTATCGACGCGGGCTCGAGTCTCAGTCGTGCGTCTCGGCGAGGAGCGTCATCGACTCGCCGATGAGGTGGAGGCGGAGAATCGCGAGCGCGGCGCGGCTCGACCACTCCCGGACGGCCGCTCGCCCGCCCCGGAAGAGGAACCGGCGGGCCTCGCCGGTGCCGTCGGCCGAGGCGCGGGCGATCCACACGGTGCCGGCGGGCTTGTCGTCGCCGCCGCCGGCCGGGCCGGCGATGCCAGTGATGGCGATCGCGTGGGCGACGGCGCGGTCCATCTCGCGGGCGCGGTCGAGCCCCCCCGCCGCCATCGCCTGGGCGCACTCGCGGGAGACGGCGCCGACGGCGGAGAAAGCGTCGGGCGGCACGCCGACCATCTCGACCTTGGCGGCGTTCTCGTAGGTGATCCAGCCGCCGAAGAACACGTCGGACGAACCGGGGACGGAGGTGAGCTCGGCGCCGAGGCCACCGCCGGTGCAGGACTCGACAACGGCGATCTTCTCATGGCGGGCGCGGAGAACTTCGAGGACGGCGCGCGGTAGGGCGTCGCTCAGGTCGTGATCGCTGCCGGCGCTGGGGTCAGGGTCGCGCCGATCGAAGATCACCGCGGGCAGGCGCTCGCGGATCTGCGCCTCAACCTCGTCGAGCATGCCGGCGGCGGTGTTGTTGTCGGCGGCGGTCGCGCGCAGGCGGCAGGTGACGACGCCGCGGCTGGCGGTCGTTCCGACGAGGACCTCGCCTGCGTCCTCGCGACCGCGGTCCATCAGCGTGCCAAGTTGCTCGGCGACGGCGGACTCGCCGAGGCCGATGGTTAGCAGGTAGCGGGCGCGGGTGACCGTGCCGGCGTGGCCGGCGAGCCGGGCGGCGATCTCGCGCTCGAACATGGGCCGCATCTCGCGGGGCGGGCCGGGCAGGCAGAACAGGTCGCAGGCGGAGGCGTCGTCGCGGGCGTAGAGGCCCGGTGCGGTCACCCGCGCCCGCTACCTGCTAACCATCGGCCTCGGCGAGTCCGCCGTCGCCGAGCAACTTGGCACGCTGATGGACCGCGGTC
>JBCBKP010000056.1:0-3673 GCA_038521625.1 Planctomycetota bacterium | reverse complement strand
CGAGAAGCACCGATTCCGCGTGGTGAACTGCTCGCCGGGCAGCGGTCTGGGGGTGTTCGAGCGGATGACCTATGAAGACGCGATCGCCGCGGCGAGCACCGAGTGCTCGAAGCCGATCAACACGCAGGGCTGGTACACGCCGGTTGATGCCCAGCGGGAGGTCGCCCGATGAGCGAGCCCACCCGGTACTACCTCTACATCCCCGTGTGGGCGACGGGCCGCGCGCCGCAGGGCGGCGGGTCGAGCGACTACTCGACGCCAACGCCTCAGTCATCGTCTGAGTACGAGACGCCCGTCAGCAGCACGCCCAGTTCGAACCCCGAGAGTTACTCGACGACCGGCGACGTAATCTTCACCACCGGGCCGAGCGGCACGCCGACGCTGACGTTCTACACGACCGACGCGTTCACGAGCGACAGCGGCACACCGGATAGCACGGCACCAAGTTCGACCGACGACCCCACGCCCAGCGGCGGCGGCTCCACCGACGACCCGAGCGGCGGGTCGACCGCTGCGTCGTCGGCGGGATCGTCGGGTTCTATCCCAACCGATACCGATCCGACGTTCAGCATGAGTTCCGGCGACTCGTCGATGGCCTCGACCGATGACCCCGGCTCGTCCGGCGGTGGCGGGTCATCGGGAGGCGGCGGCTCGTCCGGCGGCGGTGGTTCCAGCGGGGGCGGGAGCGGTCCCGGCGGCTCCGGCCCAGGGGGCAGCGGCCCCGGTGGATCCGGTTCCGGAGGTTCGGGCTCGGGCGGCAGCTCCGGGCAGTCGAGCATGGACTCATCGGGAGCCAGCAGCGGCGCGTCGAGCGGCGAGAGTTCCGGGTCTGGTTCGAGCGAGAGCTCTTCCATCGAGTCACCGAGCGACAGCTTCACCGATCGCCTGACGCTCGGTTCCGAGGGCACGATCAAAGACACCACGGTCACGATCGGAACTAGCTCCGACTCGTTCACGGGCACTTTCACCACCGATCCCAGCGGCACCATCGTCGCGACAGAAATCACGCTCGATCCCGGCTCGGGTTCCGGGTCCGGCTCGGGCAACGAGTCCGTCGCGTTCGGCGCGATGGCCGCCCCGTTCATCGAGGGCGGGATGGAAGGCGTGCCCCCGGCGAACTGGCAGATCGAATCGAGTACCATGCAGGAGGCACCCAAGTGATCCCAAAGATCATCTACACCGCGCACCTGGCCGAGACGCCCGTACCCGAGACGTTCGGCAACTGGCGCAGCGAATGGCAGCACCACCATCCTGAGTGGGACGTCCGCGTGATCACGCTCGAGGACCGCGAGCCGATCTTCAACCACGCTCAATGGGACGAGACGTTCAAGCTGCCCGAGCCCGCGGGCGCGGCGTCGCGCCTGAACATCCTCCGCTACGAGCTGCTCGCCCGTGAGGGCGGCGTGTTCGTCGATCCCGACCGCTTGCCACTTCGGCCGATCGACGAGCTGATCGATGGTGTGCGGGCGTTCTGCTCCACCACTCAGCAGCGCGGGCGCCCGCATCTGCTCTCGCCCGCGGTGATGGGAGCGGTGCCCTGCCACGCGGCGCTCTGGCACTGCGTCCGGGACCTCGCCCACTCGATCCTCATCTACCGCGGCATCTGGGACCAGACCGGGCCCGGCTACCTGACCCGCGTCATCAACGAGCACGGCCACTTCCGCGACGTGGTTCCATACCACTGGGGCCTCTTCGAGCAGTCTGAACCAGACGCCCGCGAGCACGGCGGCGCGTATCTCTACAACGCCAGCATCCAGTCTGCCGAGGCCGTCGCCTGATGGCTAAGGCCCCGCCCATCCCGAAGGATCTGCACCAGATCTGGCTCGGCCGCGGCGAGATGCCCGTCCAGCAGCGCCGCTGGCGACGCCGGTTCGCCGAGATGAACCCGGGCTGGACACTCCGCCTCTGGACCGACGACCACCTGCCGTTCCCGATTCTCAATCGACGGGCGTGGGATGCGTGCCTCGCGATCGGCGGCGTCCCCGGCTGCGTCATGCGCAGCGACATCCTCCGCCTCGAACTCATGGCCCGCGTCGGCGGCGTCTACCTCGACACCGACATCAAGCCGGTACGCCCGCTCGACGCCTGCTGCCCGCCCGGCGTGACCGCCTGGGTCGCGTGCGAGCAGCGCGACATCATCTCGAACGCGGCGATGGGCTTTGTCTCGAACCACCCCGCAGCCTGGCGGGCGGTGAACGCGATCGAGGAGTCGTTCTTCGAGCGCCGCTACGTCGGCGATCAAGCCGGCCCCGGCCTCGTCGCCCGGATCATGCTCGAGCACGACGACGTGGTGCTATGGCCACCGGCGTGCTTCCATCCGCGGGTGGGTGAGACGATCCGAAACCCGGATCTGCCGCGGCTGCTGATGCAGGCGCATCTCTTTGCCGGGACGTGGGTTGAAGGGCGGCGCCAGTGTCACGCCGAACTGTGGCATGCAAACGAAACGTAGCTGAGCATGGTCAGCCAAATGACGACATACACACTCTACGGGAGTTGGATCGCTGCACTCTGTCGCTCGCCAGTCGCTGTCTCGATCTCGACCCAAACTGCGGCATCGGGTGTGAGTTCTGCGGGCGCCTCGGCGTCGGCGTGATAGTCGCCTCCGCTACCGCTTGCCTTTCCCTTGAGTGCGCCGGTCGCGGCTTCATCGCCGATCCAGACTCGGATCGCGGCCGGTTCGGGGCCGTCCGTTCTCACGATGTCGAGGTGCAAGACTGCCGAAGGTTCGACTTCGCCCCCCATCGAAACGCTGAGTGTGGTGCCGGCGATCGTCACCGAGCCGAGGTCACGCTCGGCACCGTGATCATGGCCTTCGTGCTCATCGTGCTCCCCTTCGGCATGGTCGTGGTCATCGTGTCCGTCTTCGCCGTGGTCATCGTGCTCCGCGTGAGAATCAGACTCTGGTGTTCCCGAGTCGTTGCCGCACCCGCCAAGTGCGAGTGTTCCGGCGATGGTCGAGGCGAGGAGCAGCTTGGTCAGATCGTTCATGTCAGTTCTCCTTGAGGGTTGAGATCGAATTCACTTGGATCGCGTCCGGCGACGCGGTTCTGGCTTGTGTCCGAACACCAGCGAGTAGCCGGCGGGGACGACGATGAGGTTCAGGAACGTCGAGGTCAACAATCCACCGAGCGTGACGATGGCCAGCGGTGCGAGCAGTTCGCTGCCGGGCTCGCCGGCGGCGAGCGCGAGCGGGACGAGACCGAGGGCCGCCGAGATGGCGGTCATCAGGATCGGCACGAGTCGTTCCATTGAGCCTTGGACGATCGCTTCGCCCATCGGTACTCCTTCCGCCTCCATGAGATGGTTGTAGTGGTTGATGAGCAGGATGCCGTTGCGGACCGCGATGCCGAATAGGGTGATGAAGCCGACCAAGCTCGCGATCGAGATCACCGGTGGGATGTACGGGCCGCCGATGCCTATGAGGGCGAGCGTGTTCGCAATCGGACCTCCGCCCTCGCTGATGTAGATCGCGGCGATGCCGCCGATGAGCGCGAGCGGCATGTTGAGCATGACGAGCACCGCCGCCCGCATCGAACCGGTGGAGATCTGAAGCAGCATCAACATGATGAGCGCGTCGACCCCATCGCGCAGAAGGCCGGAATGACCGTCTCCTACGGCGGGCAGTTCGAGGCGCAGCAGTCGGCGTCACGAACGATCCTTGTCGCGGGTGTGG
>JBCBKP010000055.1:0-3840 GCA_038521625.1 Planctomycetota bacterium | reverse complement strand
CGCTGACCGGTCGCCTATCGACACTCTGCTCTCTCTCTCCGCTGGCGCCGCCGTCGCTTCGACGGTGTGATGTCGGTGGGATAAGGCTATACTACTCTCAGAATGCGGAAACCAAGAACTGCGGCTCGGAGCCGCAGTCCTCCACTCTGCACGTCCGTCGCCCAAACTGAGAGTCGTAGCCGTACGCAGTGCCCCACCGCGCGCCGCCGTCAGAGGCCGAGAGCGAGAGAGCAGCCGAGCCGACGCTGGAGATCGGCGCGGTCGTACTCGCCGATCCAGTCGTCCGAGGTCACGCCGGCGCGGCCCTTGATGATGTGGGCCGGGACTTGGTGGATGACCATCGAGGTCGCCGCGCCCGCTCTGATGCCATGGGTGGTGTAGAGCGCGGCGTCGCTGGGGGAGAGACCGCAGAAGCGGACGAGGAAGTCCTGCATGTGGGTCTGGAACGCCGCCCGCGACAGGTAGCGCGGCGCGCCCGCGAGCTCGTGTCCCTCCGGGAAGAAGGGGGCGGCGAGGGAGCGCCCGCCGCGGCGGCCGGTGCCGCGAAGCGACCGGAGCACGGGTCCGCCAGCAGCGCCGTAGGCCTGCCGGGCCTTGCGAAGCTCGGTGACCGCCGAGAAGCCGTCGAAGTCGGCGGCGCAGGGGTCGTTCGCGGCGATGTCGATCCACGGGGCGTCGTAGCACTGGTCGGTCTTGCGCTTGTTGAGGAAGAAGCGCAAGCCCCACGCGTGATCTTCGAACCAGCCGTCACCCCAACGGAGGCGGCAGAGGTCGGAGAAACGCCCGACGCACATATAGCAGGCGAGCATCGCCCACGCGAGCATGCGCTGCCACTCCGGGCCGTCGGCGACGCCGCGGACGATCGCGACGAGCATCCACGGCTGGATGGGGGCCGACTTGCGCGTCGGCGCGCTGAACGCGCGCTGGGCGGCGTCGACCGGGAGCCGGCACGCCGGGCTCGACGAGAGCGCGGGCCAGTGGTTGAGCCAGCACACGAACTGGAGGGCCCGGACGGCGGACTCCGCGGCGGAACAACTCCGCCGATCGACGACCACGAGGGTGAGGTACAGCTTCACGTGGTCCGGGCCCGGCGGCGTCAGCGAGTAGTCGCGCAGCGCGAACCAAAGAGCCAGTTTCAAGAACGGTGTCCGGTAGGCCGCCAGCGTCGGCGCGCGCCCATGCGAGTGAAGGCGTCGTGTAGGGCCGCCGTTTCGGGGTCGTCGAAGTCCCAGGGCGACGGGGCGGCGTCCTCGTCGCGAGCCCGAGCCGCGAGCCAGTCGGCCGGCAGCAACACCCCTCGGAGCCTGGCGGCGAGCCAGCTCGCGACGCCGGCCGCGTCGAGCGGGGACGAGCGGGACCAGTCGTAGAACCAGATCGACGGGGCGAACGGGTTGCCGTTCACCGGCGTGGCCGAGGGCGGTGGGATGGCGGAGGCCGGGACGATGGATCGCTCGCGCTCGGCGCGCACGGCCGGGTCGTCCGGCGGCGGTGGCGGGGGCAGCTCCGGGCGTCGCGGTGTCTGTTCGGGGCCTGTGTCGCGGGATGAGTCGAGAGGGCCGTGAGGTGGAGACAACAAACGACAACTGCGAGCAGCGAGCAAGTCGGCGGGACCGTCAGTGGCGCCTCGCGAAGTCGACCTTGAGTGCGAGCATGGTCCACGGGGGGGCGTCGCCGTGGCCGAGTCGCGCCGCGCTTTCGCCGGCGATGAAGGTGTCGCGCGCGGCGGGGATGGTGAACACTTCGACGACGGGGCCGCCCGTCGGCGGGAAGAGGGCAGGCCACCACGGGGCGCCCGGCCAGCGCGGCACGACGAGGGTGCCGCGGGCTTGGTCCCGGCGTAGCTTCCCGACGACGCGGGAAATGACCGCGAGCGGAGGGTGGAGCCAGTTGACTCCGCCGGCCCAGGAGACGGTGAAGGCGTCGACAGCCTCGGCATCCGGCGTCAGGAACCGCGAGTTGAAGCGCGGCAGGAGTCGGTTGTTCGCGTCCGCGAAGCGGTCGGCGTCGTGCTGGCCGAAACGGCGCTCGAGGTCGACGAAAAGCCCGCGCGAGAGGCGGTAGTTGCTGCAGTCGCGCAGTTTGCTGGCGTCGTCCGCCTCCTGGTTCTGCTCGCGCGGGACCCACTCTGTGTAATATTCCAGGTGCGCGTCGGCGGCGGTCTCGTCGAGGCCGAGGACCTCGAGGTGGAGGTCGAGCTCGCCGTCGGGGCCGCGGTTCTGCGACCCTGCATTCGAGACGACGTGGTGTGCCGCCTGGCTGTCGAGCCTGTGGCAGACCACTTGGTGGCGGCAGCCCGCCGCCACGACGGACTCCAAGGTGCGCCGCGCGGCGCGGAGCTCACGCCAAGCCGAACTGCGCCCGGCCTCGACGTCGGTGAAGAGACCGCGGGCCACCGGGAGCGGCTCGGTCTGCGGGAAGGCCCCCGGCGCCGACGCGAGTACGAGGCCGCCCCACGCGAAGTCCGATGCGTCGGAGCTGATGGTCACGGTCGCGGGCGGACGCTGCGGCCGGCGAATCGGGGTCGGCTCCAGCGTCGGCAGGATCTCGAGCCAGTGAGCGATCTCGCGGGCGGCGCCGGCTCCCATCGGAACGACGTCGGACCATCGCCTCGCAGCCGCGGCGTCGCGGATGGCGTCGTTCAAGAAGCGAGTGTGGAGCTTGCCGCGGCGCTCGAGGACGAGGGCGGCGGAGGCGACGTGGCCGGTGACGCGGGCGATGTCGCGGGCCGGGGCCGACCCAGAGCGGGCCACCTCGGTGGCGAGGGCCGTGGCCACCGCCGTGAACTTGGCGTGGCGCTTCGGAGTCAGCTCGTACGTCATCTCGGTCGTGTCGACGACGAACCCGAGGCTCTCGGCGCGCGAGGTCGGCGACAGGACGGACTTCTCGAAATTGATGAGGAGTCCGAGCTCGACGAGGATCGATAGGACGCGGTTCGCGTCACTCTGCGTCATGCCCTGGAGGCAGACGAGGAAGTCGTCGAGGTACGGCAGCACACGCAGCCCCAGCGACCGAAGATGGCGGACAGGGACCTTCATGACCTCGGTGAACTGGAAACAGGCGTCCCGGAGCCCAAACGGCAGGACGGCGTAGACGTAGTACCGGCCGAAGAGCTTGAAGCCGAGGTACGTCCGATGCGCGGGATGAATGTCGACGTGGTGATACCCCGAGGAGAGGTCGATCGTGATCATCCCGTCGTTTTCCTCGAGGAGGTCTCTGAAGGTGGCGTGCGTCTCGTACGAGAACTCGCGCTCGAGAACGTGTTTGTTCAGGGGCCTCAAATCGACGATGAGGCGGAACTTCCCTGCCGTCGACTTGGGGATGACGTCGACGAGAGCCACAATGTGCGGTCGCTTCGTGACCGGCTCGACGGCGCCGACGGCGATGAGCTCCGGGAGCGTATCGCGGAGCCACGGCTCGTAGGTCGTGCCGCCCTCGCCGTTCCGGTGCGCGTGGTAGCGCGGCATCTCGCACGGATCACCCTTGAAGGGGATCCGGTACCCGTGCTCAATCACGCTCATCACCTCGGGGCTCGCACCGAGGCGGCGCCAGGCGGCGGCGTGAGCACGAAGACGTCCGGCAAGGCGAGCCGCGGCGACATGGTGGCTGCCAGACGTCGGCGCTGCAGCCGCGGAGGCGCAGCGCGGGCCCGCGGGGTCGCGAAGACCCGGCGGGCCGGTGGGCGCGGGGTCGAGGCGACCCGGCAGCCCGTTGGGCGCCGCGGCAGTGTGGCGGTAAGAATAGACCACCACCACATCATCGTCCTGTAGTTGAACTTTGGGAGGAGCCAATCACCCCTCACTTCTACCTTAAAAACGCGGAGCTTGAGCTTGCGTATGTTGT
>JBCBKP010000054.1:0-5758 GCA_038521625.1 Planctomycetota bacterium | reverse complement strand
GGTATCCACCGAGAACGGCCCGGCAGACGAAGGCGGGCTCGAGAGGCGCATCTTTCGCGTCCGCCGCTGGCATCAACGGGATCTGCGCCCAAGATAGACAGACGGCTCCCGTGAGAGCTTCACCGACACCGCGTGTCGGGCGATGTCCGATAGACACCGGCGCGAGGATGGCTGAGCATGAGAGTTCGACGCGCAACCACCCCCGGACACTCGGGCGGGCGCGGCCTTCGGCTCGCGGCGGCGTCCGTCGCGGCTTGTACGCCCGCCGCGGCGTCACAGGTCACCGTGACCGTGACCGGCCTGATCGATCGGGAGCTCTCGAACCAGTCCTTCCTCGAGGCGACCGGAGCGGCCGGCAACGAGGCCGCACGGTGGACGGTCCGGTCGTCTGTGATCAGCGCCGGCGGCGCGCCGCCACGAGGTCCGCGCCTCTCTCGAGCACGTGCAGATCCGGTGCTGGCGCGTCCGCCAGAACATTCTGTAGACTCCGCACCGAGTGAGCTGAGCAGGGGTCGCGTTCGGCACGCCGTCCATCGCCGGCGCCGTTGCACGCGGGAGGATGTCGACGTGAATCGGATCGCCGGCCGAGGTGCTGCTTTCGTTCTCCCCGCCCTCGCCTGGCTCTCCGCCTGCGGCGAGCAGCCGGCGCCGAGCACCCCGAGCCCCCGCCCGGTCGAGGCGGTGGTGCTGGAGAGGTCCGATCCGAGCCAGCGGCTGCGTGTGCCCGGCATCGTCCGTTCCTGGGCGGAGCAGGACATCGCCTTCGAGGTGGCCGGGCGGATCGGGTTCGTGATCAACGAGGGCGAGCAGGTCCGCGGGCGCTGGGAGGAGGGCGGCGAGGTCCTGGTCGAGGGCGACGTGCTGGCGCGCCTCGATCCGGCGGAGTTCGAGGCGGCGGTCAGGGCAGCCGAGGCCGATCTGGAGAGCGCGCTGATCCAGCGCGATTCGGCGGCGCCGGCGGAGCTCGCCAGGGCGGAGGCCAGGCGGGTGGAGGCCTCCGAGAACCTCTCGCGGACCGAGACGGCGTTCGCGCAGGACGCCGCGAGCGAGCTCGACTTCGTCCGCGCCCGGGCTCAGTTCGAGGTGGCCGAGGCGGAGGTCGCGGTCGCACGCTCGGGGGTCCGGTCCGCGAGCGCGGCGGCGCTGCGGGCCGAGGCGACGCTGACCCAGGCGAGGCTCGACCTGAAGAACACCGAGATCCGGGCGCCGTTCGGCGCAGAGGTATCGGACCGGTTCGAGATCGTCGGCGGGTACGCGACCCCCGGGACGCGCGTGCTGAGCCTGACCATGCTCGACCCGATCGAGATCGCCGTGCAGGTCTCGGCCGCGACAGCCCGCTCGATTGCCCCCGAGAATCTGGTCCGTTTCTACGTCGGAGGCATCGAACGGCCGTTCTCCGGCAAGGTGCTACGCAAGTCGACGAGCGCCGATCCCGGCACCCAAACATTCACGATCACGGTCATCGCTCGCAACCAGATCGTCGACCGACCCGCCGATGGGGAGCGGGTCGCCGAGCGCGGCGTTCCGGTCCCGAGCATCAGCCTGCCACACCTCGAACTCGCCGGCGTGCCGGGTCCCGTGTTCGTGCTCGAGGAAGACGTGCTGCGTCGAGACTCGGGCGGCTGGTACGTTTGGGCGTTCGAGGGATGGGAGCTCGACGCGCTCGGAGAACAACGCCCCGAAGAACTGATCCTGCGGCGCGTGCCGGTGACGCCGGGCGAGGCGCGGCTCAACTACCAGGGCACCTTCCTCGCACGGTCGCTCGAGCCCTCGGGGACGGTGAGCCCCGATCAGGTGCTCGCGGCCGGCGTGCCGGACGGGGCTCGGGACGGGGATCGCGCGTTCCTGTCCGCACCGCGGTGGGCCTGCCGCCCGGGCGATGTGGTACGCGTCGATCTCGGGCGTGTGTCGCTCGAGCCCGGCTTCTACGTTCCCGAGGATGCGATTGTGGGCACCGGCGAGTCGTCGGCGCGGGTCTACCTGGTGGGCGAGGGCTCTGTCGCGCGATCGGTGGATGTCGAGCTCGGCGCCGCGATCGACGGCCTCCGCGGGATCCGCTCGCCGGAGCTCGATGCGGCCGCCGGCTCGCGTGTGATCACGGTCGGCGCGTCGGGCGTCGCGGACGGCGAGCGGGTGAGCGTGCTCGGCGAGGGGGGCTGAGATGTCGCTCCCCAGGTTCGCGATCCGGAACCGAGCGATCACGCTCGTCATCGTCACGCTGGCGGTCATCGTCGGCATCTCGCAGTACCTGACGATGTCGCGCCGCGCCGACCCGGAGTTCACGATCCGAGAATGCACCGTGACGACGTCCTGGCCGGGCGTGGAGGCCGAGCGCGTCGAGAGGCTGGTGACCGCGTCGCTCGAGGACGCGATCAGCGAGCTCGAAGAGGTCGACTACACGAGATCCACGACGACCACCGGCCTCTCCGTGATCTACGTCACGCTCCCGGACAGCCTCCCCGTGGGCAAGATCCAGGAGACCTGGGAGCGTGTCCGCGGCAAGGTCGAGATCGTCCGCCCCACCCTCCCCTCCGGCGCCCGCGATCCGGTCGTGAACGACGACTTCGGCGACACCTCGATCATCCTTCTTGCGGTCCACGAGCCGATCCGGCCCGGCGAGCCCGCGCGGTACGAGGCGAGGGAGCTGACGACGATCGCCGAGCGGATCCAGGAGCGCATCCGGCTCATCGATGGCGTCTCGAAGGCGGCGCTGCACGGCGATCTTGACGAGGCCGTGTACGTCGAGTGCGACCCGGCGGTCTGGGCGCAGTCGGCGCTGACGCTCGGCCGCCTGCGGGACCTGCTCGAGGCCAGGAACATCCGCTCGGCCGGCGGGAGCGTCGATACCGACGAGCGGCGCGTGGGCGTCCAGCCGACGGGCGAGTTCGGAGCGGTCGGCGAGATCGCCTCGATGCCGATCGCGGAGAGCGACGACGGCGCCCCGATCTCCCTGGCCGATGCCGGGTTCGAGGTCCGACGCGGGTACGCCGACCCGCCCCGCCACGTCGTGCGCTACGCGTCCCTCGAGGGCGACTCGCCGGCGATCGTGGTATCGGCGGTCATGCAGGCCGGGCACAAGGTCACCGACCTCGGCCCCCGGATCCTCGAGACGCTTGAGGCGATGCGGACGCTCGAGCGGACCATCCCGGACGACATCGAGGTGAGCGTCGTCTTCGACCAGGCCGGCTTCGTCGAGAAGAAGATCTCCGACTTCGTCGTCAACGTCGTGCAGGCGATCGTGATCGTGATCGCCGTCGCGGTCGTGATGGCCGGCTTCCGGTCGGCGCTGGTGATGGCGGCGGCGATCCCGTTCGTCATGATCACGTCGATCGGCATCTCGGCGCTGTCCGGCGTCGCGCTCGAGCAGATGTCGATCGCGAGCCTGATCATCGCGCTCGGGATGCTCGTGGACAACGCGGTCGTCGTCTGCGACAACACGAAGCGGTTCATGGAAGAGGGGCTCCCGCGGGAGACCGCGGCGGCTCGGGGCGTCGAGCAGATCATGTACCCCACGCTGATGGGGACGCTGACGACCGTCGGGGCGTTCGCGCCGATGGCCTTCTTCCTGCAGGGCGCCCGCCAGGAGTACGTGCTCTCGATCCCCCTCGTCGTCTCGGTGACCCTCCTCACGAGCTGGGTGCTCGCGATGACGCTCACGACGCTCGCGGCGATGTGGGTGATCCGGCCCTCGGGCGACCGCGCGACCACGCCGCTCGGGTGGCTGGCCAAAGTAATGCGGCGCGGCAACCCCGGCTCGAGGGGCGGGAGCGGCGGCAACGCCGTGCTCGACGGCTACGCCGCGGTGCTCGGCCGCCTGCTCCGCGTCAAGGGGGCCGTCATCGCCGGGGCGGCTGCGCTGCTGGTCGGCGCCGGCACGCTGCCCGTCGGCAGCGAGTTCTTCCCCGACGACAACCGCGACTTCGCCTACATCGACGTTTGGCTCCCCGAGGGGTCCTCGCTCGCACGGACCGACCGCGCGACCCGGGAGGTCGAGCGGCTCATCCGAGAGCTGTCGCCGGCGACCGACGAGAGCGGCGCACCGATCGAGCGGCTCCGGCAGATGTACACGTCGGTGGGAGGCTCGGGTCCACGCTTCGACCTCGGCGTCAGCCCGACGCCGCCCTCGGCCAACTTCGCCCAGATCATCTTCCAGACCACCGACCCGCGGCTCACGCCGGGTCTCGTCGAGCAGATCCGGCGCGAGGCCGCCGCCCGCATCGCCGGTGTCCGCGTGATCCCCAAGCGGATCGCGCTCGGGCCCCCGGTGGAATCGCCGATCGCGATCCGCGTGTACGCGCGGGGGTTCGTGGACCCGGGCTTCGGCAGCGAGTGGACGCTGCGCGACGTCGCGGAACGCGTCGAACGGGTGTTCCGCGAGACCGAGGGGCTCTGGGACGTGCACGGCGCCTGGCTCCGCCGGGGATACCAGCTCGACGTGGAGGTGGACCAGAGCCGCGCGAAGGTCTCGGGCGTGACGAACGCCTCGATCGCGGAGACGCTGAACGCGTACTACTCGGGGCACCTCCTGACGACGTTTCGCGACGGGGCGGACCAGATCCCGGTCTACTTCCGCCTCCCGCCCGACGAGCGCTCGATCGACGAGCCGCCGCAGTCGGTCTTCGTGGAGGGGCGGGCCGGGAAGGTGCCGGTCGACACCTTGGCGGACACGAGCTTCCGCAGGGCTCTGACTCGGATCGAGCGCCGCGACCAGAACCGGATGCTCGAGGTCCGGGCGCAGGTCGAGCCGGGCTACCTCGCGAACGAGCGGCTGGAGGCCGCCCGCCCGGCCCTGGACGAGATCGAGGCGAGCCTGCCCGCCGGCGTCTGGTTCGAGAACTCGGGAACGCTCGAGAAGACGGCCGAATCGCAGGCCGAGTTCGCCACCGCCTTCGGCGTCGGTTTCGTGCTGATCGTCCTGTGCCTGGTTGTCCAGTACAACAGCGTGCTGAAGCCGCTGATCGTGCTGACGACGCTCCCGATGGGGCTGATCGGCGCGCTCTTCGGTCTGTGGGTGACCGGCAACGCGATGGGGTTCATGCCGATCCTGGGTCTCGTATCGCTCGCGGGCATCGTCGTCAACTCGGCCATCCTGTACATCGAGTTCGCGGACGGCATGATCGCCGAGCGGCGAGCCTCTCGCCCCGCGGAGCGGCGCGGGGCGCCCGAGGGCGCCCGCCTCTACGCGGGCCTGCCGCGGGACGAGTTCCGTCGCTGCCTGGCCCAGGCCGGCAAGCTCCGCCTGCCGGCGATCACGCTCACGACCGCGACGACCATCGGCGGGCTGATCCCGCTCGCGCTCGGCGGCGGGCCCATGTGGGAGGGCATGTCCTACCTGCTGATCTTCGGGCTCCTGGTCGCGACGGTGATGACGCTGATCGTGCTGCCGATCATCTACGCCTTCTTCGTTGAGGTCCTCCGCTTCGACCCCGTGCCCGCGCCGGTCGAGATCGAGGACACGAAGACACCGGCGTCGACCGAGCCCGCCGCGACGGGCTGAGACTCGTATCGGTATGCCGGCAATGCGCCGTCGCGGCGAGAGCCCGTTCGACGACGACGTCTCGCTCATCGAGGTGCGGTTCGGGGACTAGGTCGGGGCGAACGCGAACGCGGACGTGTTGGTATCCACCGAGAACGGCCCGGCAGACGAAGGCGGGCTCGAGAGGCGCATCTTTCGCGTCCGCCGCTGGCATCAACGGGATCTGCGCCCAAGATAGACAGACGGCTCCCGTGAGAGCTTCACCGACACCGCGTGTCGGGC
>JBCBKP010000053.1:0-5968 GCA_038521625.1 Planctomycetota bacterium | reverse complement strand
GGTTCACCCCGGCACGATCGCCGACCGAGCGTGTCTGCTCGTTCCCGCCGGCCGCGACGCGGATCTTCACGTCCGCGAGCGGCCGAACTTCGCGACCGGAGGTCGCGACGAAGCAGAGTTGTCGGCGGAGGCCGCGAGCGAACGCCGGCGCAAGGCGTTCGATCAGGCCCGCCGGGTTCACCCCGGCGCGGCCGTACGAGAGCGAGCGAGCGGCGGAGGCCGCGAGCGAACGCTCAAACTAAATGCTGCAGCTCATTCTGCCCGTCTTCTCGAAGTACCGCTGGTGGTACTCCTCGGCCTTGTAGAACACCGCCATCGGCTCGATCGCGGTGACCACCGGCTTGTCCCACTTGCCGCTCGCGTCCTCGGCCTTGATCCGCGCCTCGGCCGCCGCGCGCTGCGCGTCGTCCGCCGGGAAGATCGCCGAGCGGTACTGCGAGCCGATGTCCGGGCCCTGTCGGTTCAGCTCGGTCGGCTTGTGGATCGAGAAGAACGTGTCCATCAGCTGTTCGAAGCCGACCTTCGCAGGGTCGAACTCGACCTCGACGGCCTCCGCGTGCCCGGTCGTCTTCGAGCAGACCTGCTCGTACGTCGGGTTCTCGACGTGCCCGCCCATGTAGCCGCTGATCGCGTCAATCACGCCCGGGACCTGCCGGAACGCGTGCTCGATGCCCCAAAAGCAGCCGCCGGCGAAGTATGCCTTCTCGCTCATGTGTCCTGTGCCTCCACAGCCCGATTCTCGGGCGATTGTTCGCCGATCGGGCCGACCCGGATCTTCAGATCCCGCCAGGCCGGGAAATCCGCCCGCCAGCCCCGGACCGCCCCGGGGTCGACCTCGACCGATAGCACGCCCGGCTCCGTCCCCAGCTCGCCCAGGGTCTCGCCCTTGGGATCAATCGCCGCGGTCCCGCCCGCGTATTCCAGGTGCGGGTCGGCCCCGCAGCGGTTGACGCCGAGGACGTACGCCTGGTTCTCGATCGCCCGGGCCCGCAGCAGGGTCTGCCAGTGCTCGTGGCGGGCCGCGGGCCAGTTCGCGATCACGCAGAACACCTCTGCCCCGGCCAGCAGGCCGAGCCGGAAGAGCTCCGGGAACCGCAGGTCGTAGCAGATCAGGGGGCAGACGCTGAGGCCCGTCCGCTCGGCGTTCGTGGGGTCGTTTCCTATTTCCCAGGGGAAGGTGGAAACACGGGCCCCGCCGCGGAATGCCTCGGGCTCTCGTCCGTATGAGAAGGGGTGGACCTTGTCGTACTCGGCCAGCACGCGCTGCCCGGGGGCGGCGATCGTGGCCCGGTTCAGGGCCTTGTCGCAGTCGCAGGGGCGCACGGTGCGTCCGGCGACGACGATGGCGCCGGTGTCGTCGGCGAGTTCGGTCAGGTACTCCAGCGTGCGTCCGCGTGTATCGGCGGTGCGATCGGTGTTGAGGCTGAAACCGCTATCGAACATCTCGGGCGTGACAATCAGATCCCCCGAAGAGATGTCGAGGGTTGTCAGAGCGCGGTCGACGCGCGCGAAGTTTTCTTCACGGTCTTCCCAGGCCAGATCGAGTTGCACAAGATGGGCCCGCACGAGCCGATCCTAAGACAGCCGGCGTTCTGTCGCGCATCGCTGTCGAGACGGGTAGAGAGAGTGAGAGAGCAGGTGGGGGAACGGATCGCCCTCGCGGACGTCCAAGGCTTGGGGGCCACGCATGGAGCTCGCCGTGACCACGTCGACGCAGGAACCCGATGGCACGCCCACGGAGAACCCGAGAGACCCGCTGGTGCTGCTCGCCAGCCGCTCGCCCCGCCGGCGCGAGCTCCTCGATCGCCACGGCTACCGCTACGAGGTGGTCGACGCCGACGTCGATGACGGCGACCTCGCCCCCGGCACCGGCACCCCGGAAGAGTGGGTCGTCGGCCTCGCTTATCTGAAGGCCCGCGCCGGCGTCGACGCCTGGACCGACGACCCGCGCAGCCTCGACTGCAGCGAGGGCATCGTCCTCGGCGCCGACACCGTCTGCGTCAAGAACGGCGAGATCATCGGCCAGCCGCGCGATCTCGAGCACGCCCGCGAGATCCTCAGGACGCTCCGAGACGGCGAGCACACGGTCCTCACCGGCGTCGCGCTGCTCTGCCCGACCCAGAAGCTCCCGCGGACGCTGTTCGTCGATCGCGCGACCGTCCGCGTCGGCCACGTCACCGACGCCCAGATCGAGTCGTACCTGGCGACCGGCGCCTGGGTCGGCAAGGCCGGGGCGTACAACCTCTTCGAGCGCATCGAGGACGGCTGGCCGATCGAGTACGACGCCGACCCGACCTCGATCATGGGCCTGCCGATGCAGCGCCTCGCAGAGGTCCTCCGGGGCGCCTAGACATCCGCGATGACGTCCCGATCCGCAAGAACCTGGATACGAAATGCCTGGGTCGTCGTGCTGCCCGTCGCGATCGTGGTCGGGCTCGTCGTCGCCCTCAGCCCCATCGATGTCTCGCTCGCTCCCGAGCGGACAGAGCCGCTCAGCGACCCCGAGATCCGATCGGTCGCGCGGACCGGCGGATTCATCGGGATGCCCGTCGATCGTTTCACCGCCCTCTGCGGCGCGAGTAATCCGTTGTACGACGGAGCGCCGTACGACTACAGCAGATTCATCGGCGAGGCGCGGGGCATCTTCTTCATGCCCGCGTCCGCGTATCTTCAGGCGACGTTCGAGGACGGCATCGTCACCGACGCCTCCATCGCGATCGACTGAGACAGCCTCAGCCTCTCGCCCAGTTTTGACAAATCGTGTGACTTCGCACGGGCGTTCTGCGCTACTTGGAGTGCGCGGTGGTGACACCGCACGGGGAGCCACACCATGCCCGACCCAGCACCCAGCCAGTCCTCCGGCCCGGCCGCACCGCGGCAGTGCGCCGACTTCGGCGTCGCCGCGCACCGCACCGTCGAACTCGCGTTCGAGTTCGTCGGCGGCACCGCCCGGGACATCCCCCAGCTCCTGACACGCCCGAGCGTCATGAACGCCATCCAGCGGGCGCTCCAGGAAGAAGCCCAGAAGATCATGCGCGAGCAGTCCGCCTCCGGCGGCGGCGAGCAGATCAACGGCGTCGAGGCCGCCCGCCGGCTCGGCGAGGCCGTCGTCGGCTCCAGCCGCGTCCGCGACCAGGTGCTCAGCCAGGCCCAGCAGTCGCCCGAGTACCAACGCCTCCGCCGCTCGATCCGCGAGCTCGGCTGCGCGTTCGACAACTCGCCCGTTGGCGTGTTCGTCGACAACAACAGCACCTGGCTGATCATCGTGGGCGCGGTCGGGGCGATCGGCGGCGCCGCCGCGATGTACTACTTCGAGGCCGGCGACACGCCGGCGCAGGCGTTCAGCTTCGCGAGCAACCAGGAGCTGCTCAAGGTCGGCTCGATCTCGGTCAGCACCGGCGAGATCGAGTTCGTGCCAAGCGAGCGGCGCGTCCGCGCCGGCATCGCCGCCAACGCCGAGTTCAGCAACGTCCAGGCGAGCCTGCGCCTCCAGGCCGGGTTCACCCGCGACGAGCTCACGTCCGCGGGCGGCTCGGCCCGCATCGTCACCGACCTGCGGCGCACGACCCGGGTCACCGCCGAGGCGAGCGCCAGCTTCACCCGCGCCCAGCCCGGCGAGGGCGGCACGCCCAACCCCGACCGCATCGAGGGGCGCGTCGCGATCGGCGCCCGCGAGACGCTCAGCCCGAGGGCCACGCTCAACGTCCGCGTCTACGGCGAGTACGCCCAGACCGACGAGATGCAGCGCGTGCGCGGCGGTGCCGCGGCCGACCTTCGGTATCGACCCAGCGGCGCCGGCGCCCCGACGCTCCGGACCGGCGTCGATGTCTTCGGCGGGAGCCGCGCCGCGCGGACGCCGGGGACCTCGAGCTTCGGCGCCCAGCAGGCCGACGTCGGCGTGCAGTTCACGCTGGGGATCGACTTTTGAGGGCCGGGTCACGCCCCCCCGCGGCTCAGTTCCCCCGGAAGGTGATGTTGGCCCAGGGGTCCGTCGTCCCGACGCCGGACCCGCCGGTGTCGCCGGTGATCTGGCCCGACTCGGGGGCGCTCACGATCCGCCCGACGAAGTTCCCCGCGACGATCGACCAATTGACGCCGTTGTCGCGCGCCGAATTCCGGATGATCAGGCTGTCCTCGCCCGTCGCGCGGTAGCCGATGCCGTTGTTGATCGAGCTGTTCGCCTCGACCCGGTTATCGGGCCCGACGATGTCGAAGCCGGCGCCGGTGGACGTGAGCACGTTCCCGTTGAAGCTCGCGACGTTCTCCAGCGCGAGCGCGTTCGCGCCCACGACGAAGCCCACCTCGCCGTTCTCCCCGGCGTAGCAGCCCTTCGCGCTCGAATTGGTGTTCAGGATGAACCCGTCGCCGGTGTTGTCGCGCGACGTGCAGCCGATCGCCGTGCTGGACGCGATGAGGAAGAACCCGTCGAGCCCGCTGCGAACCGCGGAGCACGACGTGAACTGCACCGAGCCGCTCCCGTTCAGCCCGTAGCGCCCGCTGTCCACGGCGGAGCACGCGTTGGCCGTGGCGCCATTGCCCAGATTGAATCCGTCCCTGCCATTGCCTCGGGCGACGCAGCCCGTCAACGCGCCGCCGTCGTCCACGCGGAACCCGTTGACGGTGTTGTCCGCCGCGACGCAGTCCCGCAGTGTGCCGCCCTCCGATACGAAGCCGTCCGCGCCGTTCTCGTTCGCCGACGATCCGGCGACGACCGACTGCGGGCCGAGCACCGCGCCGTTCCCGCCGTTGGCGATCAGACGGACGCCCTCCAGACGCATCGCCTCGGCGCCGGACGCCGCGATGCCGTCGCCGCCGAAGAAGCGGATCCCGCCGTTGAGGATCGCGATGCCCTCGCGGAACGTGGGCTGATCGACGTGGACGCCGTCGAGGCTCGGCCCGCCGAAGAAGACCGAGCCGTTCAGCGTGAACCCGTTCAGATCGAGCGTCACGTCGCTCGCGGCGATCAGGATGCCGTGCTTGCCCTCCTGCCCGTTGACGTCGTCCGTCAGGTAGTACGAGCCCGCGCTTGAGATCCGGAACACGGAGTTGATCGTGCCGGGCGTCGTCGCCTGGCTCAGCGGGGTCCTCGGCTCGATCTGGTCGGTGGTCTTCCCGGTCGGGCCGACCGGCCCCGCCGGCGGCGTGATCGGGCCAGCCGCCAGCGTCCCGACGATCCCGATCCCGAACCCGGCCGCGATGGCGGCCCCGATTGCTCTGCGTGACATGGAACTCTCCCTTCGATCCGGCGCACCGGGGCCCCGCAAGCCGCCCCGTCACAGAGACTTGCGGGCGCGAGCCGGGGCCGATGCGTTGACCCATGCAAGATACCCGCGGGCCCCGGCGGCCCACCCTGGGAAACCGCCCGATGTCCGCGGCGTCCGGCGCGGCCGCGGGGGGGCTCGGGCCTCGGCTCCTGGGTTGTTCTCATTGGGCGCCCGTCGCGATGAACGAGCCCCCGTCGTCAGACGGGGGTCGGTCGATCCGGCGCTTGGCCCCTCTCTCACGAGAGGGGGCGATTTGTCTGAGTCACGCCCGTTCGGGCGTGAGCTTGCAGCCGCTTGCGGGCATGCAGTCCCGCTTCGCGGCTGGGCGGCGTCGCGGCGGGGATGCGGACCGCATCGGCATTCGATCGTTCGGCGTAACCCCTCGCTCATCGGCTCCGCCTGCGATCGGTCGATCGTGCGGTTGCCTCGCGATGAACGAGCCCCCGTCGTCAGACGGGGGCCATCTGAATCGGCGAGTGGCCCCTCTCTCACGAGAGGGGGCGGTTTGTCTGAGTCACGCCCGTTCGGGCGTGAGCTTGCAGCCGCTCGCGGGCATGAAGTCCCGCTTCGCGGCTGGGCTTCGCGATGACCGATGCCGGTCGTGCGCAGGATCGTGGTCGCGGACCTGCGTGCGATCTCGGCGGCGCGTTCGGTGAGGCGTGCGGGTCGTGATCCATAGTCGGTCGGGTGGGCGGCGAGGTCGG
>JBCBKP010000052.1:0-6094 GCA_038521625.1 Planctomycetota bacterium | reverse complement strand
GTACTTCAAGTTCGAGATCAGCGCGCCGCCGCCCCCGCCGATGCCGTGCAACGGAGCTGACCTGGCGCTGCCCTACGACGTGCTGAGCCAGACGGACGTGACGGCCTTCGTCGACGCGTTCTTCGCGAACGACCCGCGGGTCGCCTCGATGGCGGAGCCCCACGACGTGATCAGCAACGCGGACGTCAACGAATTCGTCCGCCTCTTCCAGGCCGGCTGCCCGTAAACACTCGGGCTGCACCAGCTCGAACTCCGACAGCCGGCCCGGGCAACCCCGGGCCGGTCGTTTTTTCTCAGAATCCGCGTGACTCGCTGTCGGGGCTGGCCGGCAATCCGCGGCTGATCGCCCGGTACGGCATCACTGACCCCCACCAGGAGCGAGCCATGACAAACCCGCTGAAGATCCGAGCCCTCGCCCTCGCGGCCGGCATCGCTCTCACGACCGGCGCCGCGGCGGCCCAGTCGCCCCCGCCGCTGAGCACCAGCGGCACCCAGAATCTCACCTTCGTCGGCCCGGGGCCCCAGGACTTCACGATCCCCAACCTCCCGGGGGCCATCATCCGCTTCACGGTCGCCGGCGCCGACGGCGGCGACGTCCTGCTCGACAACGCTTCCGCTCTGGGCGGCGAAGGCGCGAGCATCACGATCGACGTCAACGTCGGGAGCATCCCGGGTGAGATCCGCCCGGGGGGACGCATCCGCTTTATCATCGGTGAGGCCGGCGAAGACAACGGCTTTACCGAGGGAGGCGCAGCGGGTGGCGGCGGCTCAGGCATCCTCTACGAGGCGGACGCCGTCGGCGACGACTGGATCCCCGTTGCGGTCGCGGGCGCGGGCGGCGGTGCGTACATCGGCGCTGGACCGTCCGGCCCGCTGCAGCTCCCAGGCAAGCCCGCGCTGACGATCGAGTCCGGCTCGGACGGCGGCATCGGCGCAACCGGCGACGCATTCGCCGTGCCCGGCGCGGGCGGCCAACCGGGTGACGCCGGCGAATTCAATACCAGCGCCTCGATCCTCCTCAACCCCGGCGCGGGCGGTGCTGGACTCTTCGGCAGCGCTGTCTCGCCGAACCCGTTCTCGCCCTTCGCAATCATGGGCTACCCGAGCGGGGGCCCTGGGAGCCGCGTCAACTCCCGAGGCGGCTGGGGCTGCGGCGGCGGAGGCGGCGGCGGCTGGAGCCTCGCCTTCCGCGGTATCGATGGCAGCGGCGGCGGCGGCGGCGGGTACTCCGGCGGCGGCGGCGGCGGCATCGGCGGCGAGGGCGGGGGGGGCGGGAGCCTGTTCGCCTCCACCGTCGGCACCGGCGTTGTGACCCTCGGCAACAACGGAACAAACGGTTCAGCGAGCTATCGGTTCCTCCGAACCTCGCCACCTCCCGTCGACGCCGTCGACCTCGGCATCGTCGCCCAGGCCGACAGGAACGACGAGGCGATCGTTGAGATGACCACGCGCGGCTCCAACTTCGACACGGTCATCGGCTATTACAGCGAGAGCGGCGAGCTGCTCTTCATCAACGATGACATCAGCAGCGGCGAGCGTCAGAGCCTCATGCGTCGACTCCTGACCCGCGGAACGTACTACCTCTTCGTGTCCGGCTGGCCGAACTTCCCGACCGCGGACTTCGGCGTGCTCCGCGGCCAGTTCCAAGGCTTTTCTGGGAATCTCAGGGTGACGGCCGGAAACACGACCGTCGACTCGACCCTCGCGCAAGACGAGGTCCGATTCTACCGCTTCGAGGTCGGCGACCTGCCCCAACCCTGTGGACCGGCCGACTTTGCGCAGCCGTTCGGCGTGATCAGCCAGGCCGACGTCGACGCCTTCGTCAACGCCTTCTTCGCCGGCGACCCCGCCGTCGCCGCCCTCGCACCGCCCTTCGACGCCGTCAGCCAGACCGACGTCACCGCCTTCGTCAACCTCTTCTTCGCGGGCTGTCCCACGAACTGAACCGCGCGAACACTCCCCCCGCGGAACGGGATCGACCACGCCGGCCTCGCGGCCCGAGAGGGCCGCGGGCCGATTCCGAGAACCGAGAACCAAACGAGAACAGGCGCAACAGGATCATGGCGCTCAAACACGAATCCGTACCTCGTCGTCCTGAACCCCGGGCCGCCCGCGCGCACCGCCGATCCGGACGTCCATGCGTCAGCGCTCGGCGCAAGCGCGGTTGCCTGATACCATCAAGCGCTCAGAAACCGCGCACAGACGGGGGGCGGATTCGTTTGGCGTCCGAGACCCAGATCACCCAACTCGTGGCCGCCGCCGGCGCCGGCGACATCGAGGCCGCCAGCGAGCTGCTCCCGCTCGTCTACGACGAGCTCCGACGGATCGCCTCGTCCAAGATGCGGAACCTGGCGCCGGGCCAGACCCTCCAGCCCACGGCGCTCGTCCACGAGGCCTATATCAAGCTGATCGGTGCGAGCGGCACCTCGTTCGACAGCAACCCGCCCGAATTCGAGAACCGGGCCCACTTCTTCTTCGCCGCTTCCCGCGCCATGAAGGACATCCTCGTCGGCGAGGCCCGGAAGAAGGCATCGCTGAAGCGAGGCGGCGACGTCAGGACCTTCCGTCCCGACAAGCTCGAGTTCGCCATCGACGTGCCGTCCGAGGACATGCTCGAGCTCGAGGCCGTCCTCAACGAACTCGAGAAAGCAAGCCCAAGGCTCCACCAGATCGTCCTGCTCCGGTTCTTCGCCGGCCTGACCATCCCGCAGATCGCCGAAGCGCTCGGCGTCAGCCACCGCACCGTCGAGCGCGACTGGCGTGCCGCCCGTGCACGCGTCCTCCGGATGCTCGAGAAACACACGGGCGCTCTCTGGACCGGCCGATGAGCGATTTCGACAACAAAGTGGACGAGGTCTTCGCGCGGGCGATCGAGCTCCAGAGCGAGGAGCGCGCGCGCTACCTCGACGAGGCCTGCGCCGGCGACGACCGGCTCCGACGCGAGGTGGAGGAGCTCATCGAGGCCGACGAGCGCATGCCGACCGGCTTCCTCGACGGCGCCGAGGCCGCGGACGAGCCCGGCATGCCCTCGAGCATCGGGCGCTACCGGATCCTGCGCGAGATCGGCCGGGGCGGCATGGGCGTCGTCTATGAGGCCGAGCAGGAGAGCCCACGCCGCCGCGTCGCCGTCAAGCTCATCCGAGACAGCTTCGCGACCGAGGAGATCCGCCGGCGCTTCGAGAACGAGGCGAACGCGCTCGGTCGGCTCGAGCACCCGGGCATCGCGCGCATCTATGAGGCCGGCGCGGCGCAGCTCGAGCGGCAGGTCTGTCCGTTCTTCGCGATGGAGTACATCGACGGGCCGCCGATCGACAGGTTCGTCCGACAGGAGGCCCTGGGGCGGGCCGAGATCGCCGACCTGATGGCCCGCGTCTGCGACGCCGTCCAGCACGCGCACGAGCGCGGCATCGTCCACCGCGACCTCAAGCCCGCCAACATCCTGGTCGAGAAGGTCGGCACCACGACCACCGCGCGCCAGTCCAGCCAGACGGCGCGGCCGACGAACCCCAAGGTCCTCGACTTCGGCGTCGCTCGATTCGTCGACCCCGACGCCCGCGCGATCACGGTCCAGACCGGCGCCTCCCAGCTCGTCGGCACCATCGCCTACATGAGCCCCGAGCAGCTCGAGGGCGACTCGAAGCTGATCGACGAGCGCACCGACGTCTACGCGCTCGGCGTGATGCTCTTCGAGCTCCTCGCCGGCCGCCCGCCGATCGACCTCTCGGGCGTGCCGATCGCCGAGGCCGCGCGCCTCGTCCGCGACACGCCGCCGCGCTCGCTCTCGACCATCGATAAGTCCCTCCGCGGCGACCTCGACACCATCGTCGCCGCCGCGATGGAGCACGACCGCGACCGCCGCTACGCCAGCGCGGCATCGCTGGCCGAGGACCTGCGCCGATACCTGGCCAGCGAGCCGATCGCCGCGCGCCCCCCGAGCACGCTCTACCAACTCAGCAAGTTCGCAAGCCGCAACAAAGCGCTCGTCGGCGGCGTCGCGGCCAGCTTCGCGCTGCTCACCGCCGGCGTGATCGGCACCAGCATCGGCCTCGCGTCCGCGCTCGAGGCCAACCGCTCGCTGACCGCGGCGAACCAGGAGCTCGAAGAGCTCAACGAGACACTCGGTGAACGCAACGACGAGCTCGAGGTGATCTCGGGCTTCCAGGCCGCGCAGCTCACACGGATCGACCCCGAGGCGATGGGGGCCGCGCTGCGCCGGTCGCTGCTGGACGAGGTCACCGACGAGGACCGCGACGGGTTCGAATCCTCGCTCGGGCGGATGAACCTGACCAACGTCGCGATGGAGCTCATCGAGGCGGAGGTCATCGACAAGTCGGCCGAGGCGATCGGCATCGAGTTCGCCGATCGACCCCGGTACTCCTCCCGCCTGCACCACGCGATGGCCGAGACCATGCGGGCGCTCGGGTTCTTCGAACGAGCGCAGGCGCAGGCCGATCGGGCCTACGAGCAGCGGCGCGTGCTCTACGGAGAAGACGACCGGCTGACGCTCGAGACACGCCACATCCAGGCGATCGTCCGAGGATCGCTCGACGACGCCGAGGGCGCCGAGGCCGCCTACGAAGCGCTCGAGTCGGCGTACGAACGCCTCGACGGGCCCGAGAGCGCCGACGCGCTCGCCATCAAGAGCCAGCGGGGCCACCTGATCGCAGGACGCGGCGACGTCGAGCTCGGGCTCGAGCTCATGCAAGCCGCGGCCGGCGGGCTCGTCGAGTCTGCGGGGACAGACGACCAGAGCACACTCGCCGCGCAGGGCCGCCTCGCCGAGACGCTCGCCGGCGTCGGGCGCAACGAGGAAGCGATCGCGCTCTTCGAGGAGGTCCTCGAGACGGAGCGCCGGGTCCTCGACGACAACCACCCGTCCACCATCGCGACCCTCTCGACCCTCGCCTCGATCCTCGGCGAAGCGGGCGAGACGGCCCGCGCGGTCGAGCTCATGGGCGAGGTCGTTCAGACGCGCCGGCGCACGCTCGGCGACCGCCACCCCGACACCCTGAGATCGATCCTGAACCTGGCGATCCTCAACTACTACGCCGGCCGGCCCGAGGAAGCGCTCGCGTTCGCGCGCGAGCAGTACGAGGGCACGCTCGAGGTCTTCGGCTCGTACAGCCTCACGACCGCGGACGCCGCGCAGACCTTCGCGCTCGTCGCGAACGAGACCGGGGCGTCCGCCGAGGTCGTGCCATTGCTCCTAGAGGTCCTCAGGATCCGGGAGGAGACCCTGGGCGGGGACCACCCGCTCGTCATCATCGCCGTCGGCAATCTCGCCGCGATCTACGGCCGCCAGGGGCGCTACGAGGAAGCCGAACCCCTCTATGTCCGCTCCTACGAAACCGCCGAGGCGGTCTTCGGCCCGGACCACCCCGAGGCGCTCCGCACCAAGTCCGAGTACGCCCGTTTCCTCAGCCTCGATGAACGCTACGACGAATCCGAGCCGCTCGTGATCGAGGTCTACGAGCAGCGGCGAGCTCTCGTCGGCGATGACCACCCGGAGACGATCCAGGCCCGCTTCGACCTCGCCGCGCTCTTCGAGGTCCGCGAGCGCTACGAAGAGGGCGAAGGCCACGCGGTCGAGGTGCTCGCGGCGTTCCAACAGCTCCGCGGCGAGGACCACTTCCAGACCATCCGAACCCACACCCTGCTCGGCTTCCTCCGCGAGGGCCTCGGCAAGTACGAGGAGGCGGCCGAGTCGTTCCGGACGGCCGTCGAATCGGCCACGAGGAACTTCGGGCCGGACAACCCTCTGGCCGTCAGGCCGCGCAACGGTCTCGAACGCGTCGAGGCCGCGATGCAGAGCGCGCCGGAGGATGGGTGAGGCAGGATCGCGGCGGACTCGCGGGAGCAACCCCATGAGCGACTTCGACAACAAAGTGGATGAGGTCTTCGCGCGGGCGATCGAGCTCCAGGGCGAGGAGCGCGCGCGCTACCTCGACGAGGCCTGCGCCGGCGACGACCGGCTCCGACGCGAGGTCGAGGAGCTCATCGAGACCGACGAGCGCATGCCGACCGGCTTCCTCGACGGCGCCGAGGCCACGCCGCTCGGCGATCCCGGCATGCCCTCGAGCATCGGCAGCTACCG
>JBCBKP010000051.1:0-7940 GCA_038521625.1 Planctomycetota bacterium | reverse complement strand
GCGACATCGACAAGAACAGCCCCGAGTTCGCCTCCGGCACCCCGATCCGCAGCACCGCCGGCACCGCGATGTACGACGCCGACGCCGCCAGCACCATGAAGAGCAAGCCGTTCCCGGGCGAGAGCCCAAGCGCCGCCGAGATCCCCAGACCGATCGCCGCGTTCACCACCGGCACCACGACCGCCGCCGCCAGCACCAGCGGCCCCACCTTCTTCAGCTCACGCATCCGACCGCCCGCGACGATCCCCGCCTCGAGCAGGAACAGCACCAGCACGCCGTGGAAGATGTCGAACGTGAACGCGCGCAGCGGCTCGAAACGCGACGGCGAGATCAGCAGCCCCGCCAGCAGGCTCCCGAGCAGCAAGAAGACCGGCCCGCTCGTCAGCGACTCCCGGAAGATCTCCCGCTTCGGCGTCCGCAGCGCGTGGTCCGGCGTCTTGCCGCGCATCACCAGCTGCCGCAGGAACAACGCCACGATGATCGGCGGCGACTCCATCAGCGCCAGCGCCGCAACCATCTCCCCGCCGTACTCGATCTGACGCGCCTCCAGGAAGTCCGTCGCCGCAAGGAACGTCACCACGCTCACCGAGCCGTACGCCGCCGCCAGGCCGCACGCGTCGTCGGTGCCGAGCCGCGTCCGGAACAGCGGGAACAGAACCAGCGGCACGACGATCGAGAATCCCACCGCCGCCAGCACCGGCGTCAGCGTCTCCCAGACCAGGCCCGCCTCGCGCAGCGCGTGCCCGCCCTTGAACCCGATCGCCCAGAGCAGGTACAGCGAGAACAGCTTCGCCACCGGCTCCGGCACCTTCAGATCCGATCGCACCGCCGTCGCCAGGATCCCCAGCCCGAAGAACAGCACCGCCGGGCTCAGCAGATTGTCGATGAACAGGTCCAGAGACAAGGCGGGCTCCGCCCGCGGACGCGCACCGCGACCGATGGGTCGGCGAGGGTACGCAACCCACGCCCCCCGATCGAGAAACGCGCCTCACCCGCCCGGCTGCGCGATCACCACCAGCTTGTTCAGGTCCGGCACCGCCATCCCGCCAGGCTCCTCGATCGAGATCGCGAACAGCCGCGGATCTCCGATCGCCAGCGAGGGATCCAGCGGCACGATCAGCTCGCCCGCGACCGCGTCGAACACACCGCTGCTCACCTTCTGCTCGTCGCCGCGGTCGTCGATGATCCACGCCTGGTACTGCTGGTTCTCCGGATCGTTCGGACGCAGCCCGTCCAGCCGGAAGAACCCGGCCTTGGCCTCGGGGTTCCAGACGACGTCGCCCCGCACCGCCCGCGCGATCTCCGCCGCCTCGCCGCCGAGGAACGGGCTGAACTCCAGACGCACCGTGCCCGGCAGGCCCGCCAGCGTCTCGTAATCGCGGCGCACCTCCGCGGGCGTCCGGTCGCCGCGCAGCACCGCAAGCTCGCGCTCAAGATCATCGAGCCGCGCCAGGTCGCTCGTCGCGTCCGCCAGCCGCGCGATCGCGCTGTCCCGCTCGACCCGCAGCGAGGCCAGCAGCGCCTCGTTCGCCTCGATCTGCTCGGTCGCCTCCGCCAGGCGGTCGCGCGAGCTCTCCAACCGGCCCGTCGTCGAGACATACGCGAACAGCAGCACCGCCGCCGCGAGCGTCGCCGCGATCAGACCCATCGCCATCAGCACGAACGGCGACGCCCCGCGTCGGGGCCCCCCGCCCGCAGAAGACCCTCCGCGAGACGCACCGACGACCGCCTCGCCCTCGAGCAGCACACGCTCGCGGAGCCCGCGCGGCATCTCCGATCGGTCCGCCAGCCCCGCCTGCGTCAGCGCCGCCGCGACCTCGTCCGGATCGCCCAGCGGGTCTCCCGAACCCGCGCCCGCGTCGATCATCGACTCGAACCGCTCGTCCGGGCCCTCGTCCAGGGGCCGCTCTCGCTCAGTCATGCGTGCCCCCTTCCTCGTTCTCGCCAGACCCGCCCCGCTCGATCGCCGACCGCACCAGCGAGATCGCCCGCCGGATCCGCGACTTGATCGTCCCCAGCGGCGTGTCCGTGATCTCCGCGATCTCGGCGTGCGACCGCCCGTCGCCCAACGACAACCGCAGCACCTCCCGGTGCGCGTCGTCCAGCCCCTCGAATGCCCGCATCGCCAGGCCGATCGCCTCGTCCGCCGGCTCGGACACGTCCCCCGCCGGCTCGCCGCTCAGCCGCTCGGGCGAGACACGCCGCTCCGACCGACGCCAGCGGTCGATCAGGATCCGGCGCGCGAGCACCGAGACGAACGACACCTCGGCGCCCTTCGACGGGTCATAGCTCGATGCCTTCCGCCACAACATCAGAAAGATGTCCTGCACCGCGTCCTCGGCGTCAGACTCGCTCGAACTGAACCGACGCGCGAGCGACCACACGAGACCGCCGTACGCGTCGATCGCCTCCCGGACCGCCGCCGCGTCGCCCGACGACACCCGCTCCAGGATGGTTCGCTCGCTCGGCTCCGCCACGCGCCGCAAGTCTACCGCTGATCCCACCGATCGCCCCCCGCACCCCCGGTGAATCGCGCCCGCCGCGGTCAGGCGACGGACGCGCTGAGCCGCAGAGGGGGATCTGCGGGGGGATCGGCCAAACCGCGACCCGATGCGCGCCTCGCCCTCTCTCTGCAACAGACAACGGCCGCCCGGCCCCGTCGGATGACCCGCCGGCGCGACCTTTCTGACGAGACGCCGCCCGCCCAGCACCGCCGCGCCCACCCCCCGTACCCTGTCCTGCGGTGAAGATCCGGACACGACTGGTCCTGCTCCTGCTCGTCTTCGGCCTCGGCCCGCTCGCCGTCTTCGTGCTCTCGGACCGCGTCGCCACCCAGCAGCTCACCGGAGAGCTCGGCGACCAGGCCTCCACCATCGTCAGCGAGCGCACCTCCGACACACTCGTCGCCCTCGTCTCCGCCGCCGCCGACCGCGCCCTCGCCACACGACGCGCCGCAGAGACCCTCGTCGCCGCCCAGGCCGAGATCGTCCAGGAGGCGCTCCACGAGGCCCCCCGCGAGATCCAGCCGGACGCCGTCACACTCTTCGAACGCAGCCCGCTCTTCCGCGTCCTCCTCCCAGGCTCCCCCCTCGACGACCCCCGGCGCGTCTATCAGATCCTCACCGCCGAGAGCCCCGTCGACGCCCACGTCGCCGTCCTCAGAGAGACCCGCCCGCTCCTCGAACGCATCGTCGAACGCTCTCGCCTCCGCGGCGCCGAGCACGCCGTCGTCCTCACCGGCTCCGCCGCCCTCGGCAAGCCCGACGCCCGGCTGCTCGGCCAGACCGCCGAGACCGTCGGCGGCTGGGAGTCCATCGACCCGAACGACCGCGGCGACGGCTGGCGCCTCCTGCCCGAGCCCGGACGCGCCGGACGCCTCCTCGTCGTCGCCGTCATCTACGACCGCGACGGCACGCGCGCCGGCGCCGTCGCCGCCGCCCTGCCCGTCGAATCGCTCATCGCCGGCGTCGCCCCGACCGCGCCGCTCGTGGCCCAGGCCGACCTCGCCCTGCTCGCCGCCGGACCCGACATGGAGCCGATCGTCGCCGCCAGCGCCGACACCGGACGCGCCGCCGCCGAACGCGTCGAGGCGTCCCTGCGCCAGCTCTCGCCCGAACAGCGCCGCGCCATCCTCCGACGCGTCGTCGAGGCCTCGCCCGACCGATTCGACGCGTCGCTCAACAACGAGGACGCACGCTGGGTCCTCCGCCCGCTCCTCCCGGGCGTCGCCCTCGTCGCCGCCGTCCCCAGCCGCGCACTCTCGCAAGACGCCGACGCACTCCAACGAGATCTCCGCCGGAGAACCCGAGAGCAGCTCAACACGCTCGTCGTCGCCTCGCTCCTGCTCGTCCCGCTCGTGCTGGTCGCCGCCTACGGCGCCGCCAAGACCATGACCGTCCCGCTCAGGCGCATCCTCGAGACCGTCGATCGCATGTTCGAGCACCGCCCGCACGACGAGCCGACACCCGACGCACCCAAGCCCGTCCGCGCCACCGGAGAGGTCGGACGCCTCGCCCGCGCCGTCGGCAAGATGGCCGACGACCTCGGCACCCACGTCAAGCTCCAGGAATCCGCCTCCGTCGCACGACAGCTCGGCGAGCACCTGCTCCCCAAGTCCACACCCGACATCCCCGGATTCGAGATCGCCGCCCGCTCGGTCTTCAGCGCACGCTGCGGCGGCGACTACCACGACTTCCTCACCGCCCCGCAGATGCCCGGCACACCCATCCTCGTCGGGGACGTTGCCGGCGACGGCCTCCCCGCCGCGCTCTTCCTCGCCTCCAGCCGCGCCGCCATCCACGCCCACGCCGAGACCGCCGACTCCCCCGCCGCCCTGCTCGAGATGGCCAATGACTCCGTCCTCGCCCACGCCTCCCACGGCCGCTTCTTCTGCCTGCTCTGCATGACCGTCGAGACCGAGGACCGCGAATCGCCCGAGCTCGCCTGGGCCAGCGCCGGCGCCGAGCTGCCCATCGTCGTCACCCCCGGCGACGACGAGCCCATGCAGCTCGTCGGCGGGGAACTCCCCCTCGGCGTCGACCAGGGCACCCGGTACCAGACCCGCACCGCCGACGCGCCCCCGCCCGGCTCGATCGTCTACCTCGGCACCGACGGCCTCCGACAGACCCGCGGCCCCACCGGCGAGGCCTTCGGGGCCGAACGCATCGCCGCGGTCATCCGCGCCAACCTCGACGCCAGCCCCGAGACCATCGCCGACGCGCTGGTCGAGGCCGCCGACGCCTACGCCGACGAGACCGACCACCCCGACGACATCACCTTCGTCGTCCTGAAGCGAATCTCGTAGACGCGCTGATCCCCGAAAGGCTCACGCCCGCCCGCGAGCGGTTGAGTCCTCGCCGCCGGACGACGGCGTCTCAGACAACCCGCCCGACCCGGATCGGCCCCCGCGCCGTCGACGGATCCACCACGACACCATGCTGGGTGATCACGACCCGCCCGGCGTCCACCAGACGCCGCGCCGCCCGACGCGCCGGCTCCATCAACCCGCGCCAGCCCTCCGGATCCACCGCACGCGCCGCCTCGCTCGGGCAGATCGTCTTGCCAGCGCCACGCGCGTCCAACAGCGAGACGATCGCCGCCTCCAGCGCCCGGTCCGTCTCGCTCACGCCCCGCGCACGGCACGACTTCGAGCAGTACTTCACCGAATCCCAGTCGCGCTCCCACTTCTTCCGCCACGCGATCTCCCGACCGCACGCCACGCACGACTTCGGTGCGCGATCACCCACCACGCGACCTCGACACGACCTCGCCCAGCACGCGCCCCGCCGCGGCGCACCCGCTCAGCCACGCCCCCTCGACACGCCCGCCGTGGCACCAGTCGCCGCAGACCGCGAGCAGCCCCTCCCGATCGAACAGGCAGCCCCCATCGACCGCGTGCTCCGTCAGCGCGTACCGCCACCGATGCCCCGCGAGCAGCAGCGGCTCCGCCGGCTCCGCCCCAACCGCCTCAAAGAACGCCGCCAGCAGTTCCTGCGCGACGTCCTCCTTCTCACGCTCCAGATTTGCTTCCGTCCACGCCGGGCCCGCGTGCAGCACCCAACGCTCGCCCCCGCCGTCCCCCCGACCATCGACGTGCCCGCGACCCGGTTTCGACGAGTCCCGCGCCACCCACGACAGCGGCGAGCCCTCGACATTCACGAACACACCATCGAACGCACACCCGACCGGCCCATCGAACGACGCCATCGCCGACCAGCACGGCGCGATCGCCACGCCCTCCGCCGCCGCGCGAAGCCCCGGCGCCGCGTCCAGCAGCCCCGCCGCCTGCGCCGCAGGCAACGCGACGATCACCGCGTCGAACGCACCCAGCGGCGCGCCGTCCTCGCCCGCGATCGCCCAGCCCCGCCCCTCGCGTGCGATCGAACCGACACGCACGCCGAATCGGACTTCACCGCCCTCGCCCAGCGTCTCCGTCAGATGCCGCACCACCGCGTTCATCCCCGGCACACCCACGAACCGGTCGGGGTTCCCGGCCTTCGCCGCGATCTCCCCAGACACCTCGACCGAACCGATCACGCCCTCCCACCGCGCGCACACCCCGTCCTCCACCCAGCTGCGGACCACGCGACCGAACCGCTCGTCCCTCGCCGTGAAGTACTGCGCCCCGTGGTCGAACCGGTGCTCGACACCGCCGACCTCCATCCGGCGCGTCGACATCCGGCCGCCCGGACCGCGCCCCTTGTCGAACACGACGACCTCGGCGTTCTGATCTGCCAGCGCCCGCGCCGCCGCCATCCCGGCCACCCCGCCGCCGACGACCGCCACGCGCACACCATCGCCCCAGCTCGGCTCACGCATCGCACGAACATACCGCCCGAGGTCCATCCGACCCGCGTGCTCGGCCAGCGGCCGGGGCCGCAGCGAACCCGTCACCGGCTCGTCCACGCCCTCGAACGCGCGATCGAGCAGGCCCAGGCACCACAGCAGACCGCCGTAGCTGTTCGGGTTGTTCCCATCCAGCGCGTACCTGTGATTCAGATCGATCAGCAGCTCCTGCGCCCGCGCCGGCCCAGACGTCCACCCCACGATCGCCTTGCCCCACGTCATCCGCACGTTGTTGTGCAACTCCCCGTGCGCCAGCAGACTCCGCTGCGCCGCGTCCCAGAGCCGGTGCCCCGACCGGCCCCGGACCAGCGTCTCCCAGCCCTTCAGCGGCCGCGGGTCATCCCGGTGCGCGTGCAGCGTCGATCGGGCCCAGTCCGGGATGATCTCCGGGCGCTCCAGCATCTCGTGGTGCAGGTAACACAGATGGTGCGCCAGCTCACGCCACACCCACAGCTCGTCGATGAACTTGTCCGCCCCGTCGCCCGACCCGCTCTTCAGCAGCCCCCACGCCTCACGCACAAGCCGAAGCGGGCTCACGTGCCCGTGATGCAAGTACGCGCTCATGCGGCTGACCGCCAGCTCGCCGCGCTCGATCTCCGCCCTGTTCCGACGCTTGTGATACCCCCTCAGACCCTCCGCCTTGAACGCCTCCCAGCGCTCGTACCCCGCGACCGAACCGCCCCGCGTGTGCGCCACCGGCGCCACCGTGTGATCGATCTCGCACCCCGCGATCAGGCCCGCGATGTCCGCGGCCGCGAGGTCCATCGCCTCGAACCCGACATCGAACCCCGACGCGTCGACGCCCGCGGCCTCCACCGCGGGCCATTCTCGACCCGCGCGCTGCTTGAACAGCTTGCCCGTCTTGTTCCGGAACTTGAACGCCCGCAGGTACTCGCCGCCCACCATCCGCATCGGCACCACGCACGCCGCGTCCACCATCCACACCGGCCGACCGCACTTCTGGGCCAGCGCACGCGTCCACGCCGGGAACGGCGGCGCCGGGAAGTCCTCGCAGACCACAAGCGCCGCGCGAGCGCACAACGAAGCCAGCGGCCCGGGCGCCGCGGGGTCCCGCGGCAGATGGAACACGTGCCGCACGCCGAGCCCCGCCAGCTCCGCCGCCGCGTCCCGCGCCCCCTCCATGATGAACGCGTGGTGCCGGTCGCTGTTGAACCGGTGCCGCCCGCCGAGACCCTGGTACACGATCAGCGGCAGCCGGAGCTCCGACGCGACCAGCCGCGCCACGTCCAGCGCCGGGTTCTCGTGCCCGCGGACCGCGTGGTGCATCCAGAAGACGACGCACTCGCTATCCGCATCACCAGCCCCGTCGCGCACACCATCGCGCAGCACGCGCACACGCTCACCGAGATGCCCCGGCAGCGCATCGATCAGCCCCGACCAGACTGTCTCGTCGCCAGCCATCGCGACGGATTCGCCGCCCGATCACGCCCCGATGCCCGATGCCTGATGCCCGATGCCCGATGCCCGATGCCTGATGCCTGATGCCCGATGCCCGGTGCCCGGTGCCCGGTGCCCCCTCACGGCCTCAACCACACACCCGCCCATCCCGACCTGCTCCGCGCACGCGACACACG
>JBCBKP010000050.1:0-8550 GCA_038521625.1 Planctomycetota bacterium | reverse complement strand
GCCGCGACCCGGCGCTCGATCGCGTCCATGACCTGCGTGTAGATCGGGGTGCGTGGCATGCGGGATCCGTTCGGGCGGCGTCAGCCATCCTAAGGGGGTGGCCCGAGGATGGCGATCTGAACGTAGCACGGGTGCTCTGTAGGATCCGTAGTTCGAGTTTGATGCTATAGAAACCGCCCGCCCGAGATCCCGAGATGCGAAACGAGAAACCCGCGTTCGATCGGCCCCACGGCGAGAAGGCATCGAGACCGGTCGAGTCATCCAGCGCGGCTTCGTCGGTGAGGGTGTTGCTCGTCTGGATCGCCGCGATCCTCTCGCTCGTGCCTGTGACGACCGCGGCTGCGCAGCCCCGGCTCCCGAGCGACAAGCTCCTTCTCACGCACTACATGCCGTGGTACAAGACGCCCGCCTACCGGGACGCCTGGGGCGGGCACTGGACCGGCTTTCGAAAGCAGCACGACCCCGAACGGGTTGACAAGAACGGCCTTTCGGACATCTGGTCGAACTACCACCCGTTGATCGGCCTGTATGACTCCGCTGATCCGGACGTCCTGGAGTGCCATCTCCTCCAGATGAAGCTCGCAGGCGTGGACGGCGTGATCGTCGATTGGTACGGCATCAGCGACGCGAACGACTACCCGGACAATCAACAAGCGTCCATCGCGCTGTTCGAGGCCTGCGAACGCCTCGGCATGCGATTCGCCGTCATGTTCGAGGACCGGACCGTCGAACAGCTTGTGAAGCAGGGCGGTCTCGACGAGGACGACGCGGACCGGCACCTCGCGGAGACGATCCGATGGCTCGCCGACAACTGGTTCGACTCGCCGCACTACGTCCGCATCGATGGGCGTCCGCTGCTGATGAACTTCGGCCCGGTCTACCTCAAGGATCCTGAGATCTGGGAGCGGGGATTCGCCGCGAGCGGCGAGGACCCGGCCTTTTTCGCGCTCCATCATCTCTGGGAAGGGATCGGCGCGGACGGCGGATTCACCTGGGTGCACTCCAGCGTGTATCAGGGCGAGCCGAGCACCGCCGAGATCAAGGCTCGCATCCGCCGTGTCTTCCAGCGGACGGCGGACGAGCCCGCCGACGTGATCGTCTCCGCGCTCGCGGGGTTCGACGACGTCTACGAGAACGGCTACCCATCGGTCGATCACCGCGACGGTCAGACGCTCCGTGAGCATCTGGAGGTTGCGATGAGCGGGCCCTGGCCGATCGTGCAACTCGTCACGTGGAACGACTACGGCGAGGGCACGATGATCGAGCCGACGCACGAGTTCGGATACACTTTCCTCGAGGTGGTCCAGGCGTCGCGTCGGGCCGAGATGCGCGCACGCTTCCGATTCGACACCGACGACCTTCGGCTGCCGGCGAGGCTGCTCGAACTCCGGCGGGCGAAGACCGCGCCGGATCGTGAACTCGACCTCATCGCGGATCTGTTGAGCGGCGGCGAGACGGCCCGGGCGAGCGCGGCGCTCGAGCGACTCGGAGGCTGAGGAGCGAACTCAATCGACGTCCGGGGGCGGATTCGAGATCCGGTCTTTCTTGGCCCCGCGGGCACCGTGCTCCCAATGGGCGCAACAGGACTCGAACCTGTGACCTCTGCCATGTGACGGCAGCGCTCTAGCCAACTGAGCTATGCGCCCTCAGTTGAGCGTCAAGTATAGACCGGATACCCCGCCCCGCGGGGTCGGCCGAGCGGTCATCACAGGCCCCGGATCCGATGCCAGAACCGCGCCTCAGCCGCGCCGACGCCTGCAAGCCACAAGCCCGCCCAGGCCCGCGAGCACGCCGCTGCCCGGTCCCGGGATGTCCAGGCGGATCGTCGTCTCGGCCATGAAGTTCGACATCACCGTGTGCCGCTCGGCGAAAAACAGGTCGAACGTGTACGTCTCGCCGATGACCAGGCCCAGCGTGTCCAGGTTGACCGAGGCCGAGAGCGGCTGGTGGATGCCGCCGAGGTCGATCACGAGTTCGTCGTTGATGAACAGCCACAGGTCGTCGTCGCCGGTGAAGTCGAACGTTTCGCCGCCCTGGTAGGTGAACGTCGTGTGCAGTTCCATTGTGAAGTGCTGGTTGACCGGGTTGCCCTCGTTGCCGAAGCCCTGGCCGTTGATCGGGAAGAACGAGTCGTCGCTGAACTGGAAGAGATTCGTCCCGACACCCGTCTCGGTGAAGGTCAGAGTCTGCTGGATCGGCAAGTTCACGCCCTGCGTGTCGTTGTACCACTGGTTGAAGTTCGCGGCGTTCGAGAACAGCGGCAGGCCGCCGCCCGTGAAGACCGGTTTGCGGTCGACGCCGATGGTGTTCGCGACCGCGCCCTGCACCGACTGCTGCAGGAACGGGAAGATCGTGAGCACCCCCAGCTCAAAGTCTGGGTGGCTCGACATGAAGTCCCGGATCGTGACAGGGATGTCGATCGTTGCCTGTGCGCTCGCGCTGCCGGAGAGGCCGGCGGCCGCGATCACCCCGATGGTCGTCGCTCGTCTCATCTGTGCTCCCTTCCGCGACATCCCCAAGCCGCGTCAGAGCCGAACGTGTCACACGACGCGCGCAGCGACCACGGAACTGTGCGATCGCGCGCCCGTCCCGCCACGATTGGGCATTCGGACCGACAGGCGCAGTCCCTAGTCGTTCCGCCGCTGACCTATTCGGCCGGGATTCAGAAGTCCATGTCGTACATGCGGTTATCGATCGAGAGAAACCCGACCTCTTCGCCGAGCGCCGACGATGACGCCGGCGTCGATTCGCGGTGCATCGTGCCGAACACGCGGGCGTGCCCCCCGACGAACGAAGCGACCGTCGTCCCCCCGCCGTGGCGGAACGCCTGCGCCCCCGCGGCCCGCGTCGCCGTGTCGACGAGCAGCGTCGGCCCCGCGATGTCTGTGTCGCGCGGGCCGGCGAACGGCGATCGCATGAACTTGTTCGAGCCGCCCGCGAAGCCGCCATCGCCGAATGCCGCGCAGCTCGACGGGTCGAGGACCTCACTCAGGCGGGCGGTGGGGGGGGCGGCGCCCTTCGCCGTGAACGCCCAGCCGCCGACCGGCTCGGTCGGACCTCCCAGAAAGCTCGTGTTGTAGTTGTACCCCGTGAACGGCTCCTCGCTCCCCCCGACGGCATAGTTCGCGCTCGCGTCGAGCAGAGACGGGCACTGCTGGATCTCGGGCGTCGTCCCTTCACCCCACAGCACGCCCGGCCGGAACGTCGTTGCGTCCGATGAACGAACGACCGTGTAGTCCCAGTTGAAGACCGCGTCGTCGCCGTTCGGCTCGAGCGGCGTGTAGCTGAACTGCCCGCGGGTCGCGGGCGGGAACCACTCCGCGTTGTCGTTCAGATACATCGAGAGCGCGGTCGTGAGCTGACGCTGGTTCGAGAGGCACACCACGCGCCGGCCCGCCTCGCGAGCGGCGCCAAGCGACGGCAGCAGGATCGACATCAGCAGCCCGAGGATCGCGATCGAGACGAGCGACTCCACGAGCGTGAACGCCTTCGCTCCTGTCCGCATCCCGAACGTCACGACCCGCACCCCGCGAAGAACAGCTCGACGAACCGGGCCACGTCCGCCTGCGACACCACGCCCTCGGGCTCGGCCAGGTCCGCGCGCGCGTCGCCCGCGAAGAACAGATCCACGAACGCCGCGACGTCCGCCTGCGACACGACGCCAGGAGGCGCCGCGAGGTCCACCGGACACGGCGGGCCCGACGCCATGTCCGCGAACCCCGTGATCTCGCCTCCGCTCGCGAGCTCGTCACGCACGCGCACGAATCGGATCCACTCGAGCGGCACCGGGGCGCCCTGGTCGTCGACGAGATCGTCGAGGTCGAACCCCGACCCGCCCGCCGAGCCCTCGTACATCGCGATCGCCTGCGCGCCGCTCTTGCCGCCGAACGCCGCCCCGGTCAGAGCCGGATCCACCGGCTTCGTCCAGTCCTGCTCCTCGCCAGACCACCCGCCGCCGTCCCACGCCCAAGGCTGCGTCGGGAACAGATCGTCGGCGAACCCGCCCGCGAACCGGTACCACGGCCCGCCGGCCTGCTGCGCCCCCTCGACCACCAGAGGCTCCGCGAAGACACCGCCGGTCAGCACCCGCGTCGCGACGTCCGTGTCGGCCGTCGAGTCGGTCGAACCCGCGACGAAGAACGAGTTCCCATGGACGACCAAGTCGATGCCCCAGTGCCAGGCGCCGCCGTCGTCCGGGTTGTTCTCGATCGGCTCGTTGAACTCGATCGTGATCTGGGCGCCAGGGTTCAGCGTCACGCCGTTCCTGCGCCGCCCGTCGAGAAACCCGGGCCGCTCGCCGAGATCCGCCGCGTCGCTCGAGCCATACTGCCACGCCGGCCAGATCAGCGTCACGCGGCGCATCGGCCCGCCCGCGAACCCGCCTTCGACCGGCCCGAACGGTCCCGCGTCGTTGTAATCGAGCGTGTTCGGCTTGCCGAGAACAGACCCTGGATCGCTCCAGAGCGGGCTCGAAGCGAACGGTCCAAACGTCGCGTCGTCGCCCGCTCCCGGCTCGTAGACCGGCTCGCCTCCGACCACGCTGTACACAACTCGATCGGCGAACGGGTCGCCGATCTGAGCCGACGCCGCGCCGGCGCTCACCGTCAAAACTAGACCGCACATCCTGTGCGCACCCATGATGACCTCCGCCCCGGATCGCGCGGGGCGCTCCCCATGCCGTGGCTGCTCAGGTCCTCGTGCGGGCTGGATGCGATCGAGCGGCGACGCGCCGGGGAGAAGGAGCGCGGACCGCCCGCCGCGTCCCGGTCGCGAGGACACGCGGGCCGTCACGGGCAGGTCTTCCGGCTCCGAGGCCTCATCCCGGTCCCTTCCCGCCACGAAGACCCGCCGATCCGTCCGGCGAGTCTCGCGGCAGTGGGCCAGCCGGGGCTAGATCGGGGCATGGCCCCGATCGCCTCGTCACGGCGGCGCGTCCGCGGTGGATTCCCACGATCCCGCCGCCCGAACGGGCCCGGGTCGCGGTCACCACGCTTCCCTCTTCACCCTCGGCCAAGCCTCGGGCACCTGTGACACACGCACGGTAACACACGCGGCCGCCCGGTGCCCGGGCGGTCCGAGCCGAGCCGCGGGTCCGTCGAACCCCACGCCGGAGCGTTCCCGCCACGCCGCAGCGCGCGATCGCGAGGGGTTCCCCCCGCCCCCGTGATCTTTCCATGATGATTCCGCGAACAGGCGTGAGCTTCGCTTGGCGAGGTCCGCGGACCACTTTAAGATCGGTCCGTAGAGATTCTCGAACTCTCGAGAAACAAGGGGTACGGACGATGCAGCGGACTTCGTTCTTGTGTGCGGGCGCCGCGCCGGCCGCGACCGGCGTGGTCCTCGCGCACCGGTGCAGCGACTTCCCGGTCGCGGGCTCGGACGTGCCCATCGGCGTGCTCTTTGTCGCCGAGCGCGAGAAATGGACGCCAACGCTGCGCGGCGTGGCGTTGACCGCGTAGAGAAGAATGAGCGAGCTCGGGGCCGCGGTCGGGGCCGCCAGCAGCCGGGCAAGCACGAGTAGGAGGGATACGCATGAACCGCAGCTCAAGGATGATCGGACTCGTCGCCGGCCTCGCGATCGCCGCTGGCCCGGCGTCGGCGCAGCTCGTCAGCAACGCCGAGGTGGCCGCCGGGTACTCGTACAGCGCCGGGATCTACCTCGTGTCCATCATCGACAGCGGCACGCTCGAGCTGAGCGCGCCCAACGATGGCACGCCGTTCAGCGGCTCGGTGACCGACGGCCCGATCCGGCTCGACGTCCGGCGTGAGATCTCGCCCGGGCTCGTCCGCCTCGCGATCGAATCGACCGTGCTCCAGCCGCCGGCCGAGTTCTACAACGACCCGGCCATCGGCTTCAACCAGGCCTGGTTCCACTTCTCGACCTCGGGCGCGTCCCCCATCCTGCCTCCGTCGAGCGGCTCCTACTTCGCCTTCACCGCAGACGTCGACGTCGACGTGCGGCTCGAGATCGAGGACATCTTCGACGGGAATAATCAGTTCGTGATCAACGACGCGAACGGCCAGCGTGTCGAGCAGGTCTACGCCCGTCCGCTGGGTCTCCCGGGCTGGTTCAACGAGATCTTCAGCAGAACACCCATCGATGCCGGCACCACCGTGTGGTTCCTGGTGAATACCGACATCGACGATACGCACGCGAACGCCCGCTACGAGTTCTTCATCGCGCCGCGCGGCGGCTCACTCGAGGGCCCGCCGCCGCCCCCGCCCAATTGCAGCCCCGCGGACCTCGCGGAGCCCTACGGCGTGCTGAGCCAGGCCGACGTTTCGGAGTTCGTCTCGCTGTTCTTCTCGCTCGATCCGAATGTCGCCGCGCTCGCGTCGCCGTTCGATGTCGTCTCGCAGGCCGACGTGGACGCGTTCGTCGATCTGTTCTTCGCCGGATGCCCGGCGCAGTAGTCCGGCCCAGAAGACCGAGCCGCGTGCCCGGAGAGCGGGCGTGCGACGGGCGACCAGAGTCGATCCATCTCCCGATAGAACCTCGCCCGCTTCTCTCGCGACTCTCTATCAAAGTCTATTGCTGCGCGCAGGTTCCCTCTACAATCACAGAGTTGCACCGAGGGGTCTAGAGACTGAGGGCCCCGAGCCGAACTGGGTGTGGTCTCGGCCGTCTCGATCCCAAGCGTGTGCCACGTGATCTGAGCGCCCGGCAGACGCCGAGCGCTCGGCCTGGTGCGCCGGACTCCCGGCTCGCCTCGCGAGCCGTTCATCGGGGGATCAACAGTGAGAGCGCAAGCACGGATCGGACCAATCGCAATCGCGGCGACCGCGGGCCTCGCGACGGGCCAGGCGATCATCACGCCCGTCAACGCCGTCGGCCCCGTCGGCTTCTCGGGAAGCAACGTCCTGCACACGATCGACGGGAGCGGGCTAAGCGGGCCGGCCTCCGCCGCCGCGACCCATTCCGCCACCGTTCCGACGAACTCCTATGCGGCCGGTTTCGCCGCGGGCCCGCTCGTCGTCGTCTATGACCTGGGCGGAGTCTTCAGTGTCAACGGCGGCCTCCTGTGGAATCAGAACGCCGGCGGTCCGGGGCCAAACGGCATCACCGGCGTGGCGAGCGTCTTCTTCGAGGGCTCGCTCGACGGTGTGAACTTCTTCGCCCTCGGCAACGCGAACTTCTTGCAGGAGATGGGCGGGATCTCGGCGGCTCAGGGCTTCGCGTTCGCCGGCGCGAACACCGCGTTCGTCAGGTTAACCGTGAACTCGAACCACGGAGATACGGTCAACTCCGGGCTCGCCGAGATCCGCTTCATCCCGAACGGCTCCGCGGCGGCCCTGCTCGGGTTCGGCGGGCTGGTCGCGGCGCGTCGGCGCCGCTAGGCGGTCCGAACACAGGCGATGGTGAGGGAGGAGTCAAAGGGCGGCCCGGCCGCCCTTTCTCGTGCGCCACAGGACCCGCTCGCGCGATGCTCGGGTAGGCTGCGACGATGCAAGAAGACCCCACCCCGCAGCACGAGTGGCTCCACCGGCTGGTCGGCGAATGGTCCTATAGCATGTCCTGTCCGATGGGCCCCGAAGGGGCCATGGTCGAGACGGCCGGGCGTGAGACCTTCACCAAGCTCGGCGAGCTCTGGGTCCGCGGAGAACTGGTCGGCGAATTCCCCGGCGGGCTCTCGGTGACCGGCCTGATGACCCTCGGGTTCTGCCCGCGCACGAGCCGCTACATCGGCAACTGGATCGGTACGCCCAGCTCCCACATGTTCGTCTACAGCGGCGATCGCGAGGGCGACGTGCTGACCCTCGACTGCGAGGGCCCGAGCTTCGCCGACCCGAACAAGATTGTTCCCTACCAGGACGTCATCGAGTTCCAGGGCGATGTCCGGATTCTCCGCTCGCAGACCCGCGGCGAGGACGGCGCCTGGAAGGAGTTCATGCGCAGCGAGTTCCGCCGAATCTGACCGCGACGAGAGAAAGCCGCGGGAATCGGCGCAAGGCCGTGGCGTGGCGTGCGACTACACGCCGAGGAACACGCCGCCTTGAACACAGACCCGATCCAGTCCCCACGCAGCGCCGCGATCCAATTCGACGATCGCACCGCCCTCCGCCGCTTCGCGAGCGCCGGGGACCCCGACGCCTTCCGGCTGCTCGCTACCCGATATCAGGCGATGGTCATCGCGACCTGCCGGCGCGCCCTGCAGAACGACAGCGATGTCGAGGACGCGGCCCAGGAGGTCTTCTTCAAGCTCTCTCAGCACGCCGGGTCCATCCGGTCGAACGTCGCGGCGTGGCTGCACGCCTGTGCCAGCAAGACCGCCATTGACTCCATCCGACGCTCGGCTGTGCGACGGCGCATCGAGGCCGCGGCGGCCGCCTCGGCAGGTGCTGCCGAGACCCCGAAACTGCTCTGGTCGGACATGGAGCCGCTGATCGATGCCGCGCTGCTCGAACTCCGAGATGACGAGCGCGAACTGATCGTCGCGCGCTTCCTCGTCGGGCGATCGCAGGCCGAGCTCGCCCGCGAGCTGAGGGTCTCCGAGGGGACGATCAGCCGGCGGCTCAAGAAGGCCCTGGCCGCACTCCGCGAGCACCTCG
>JBCBKP010000049.1:0-9273 GCA_038521625.1 Planctomycetota bacterium | reverse complement strand
GGCGAGGATCGCTGCGTCGGTCGATCGCATCGCGGACTGAGACATGCGCACCTCCTACCCCTTGGCGCGGCGGGACGGGTTTGTGCGCACGGATGGTGACATGCGTCTGCATGCGATCGCGGGCGGCGGCTCGAAGTGCCCGCGGCACAAGGGGTAGGGGTTCTTTGGTTTTCTGAGAGATTGCGGCCGGATGGACGTTCGGGGCGTGGCGGCGCGCGCACGGATAGGGCGATTGCCACTCGACAGTGTGCGCCACCGAACGAGCCCCGCGCGTGGTCGAGAGGCGATGCGCCGGCGTGGATGTCCCCCACGAAACGCATGGGCCACACGCCGACCGGCGTGCGGCCGGAGCGCAAGCCGGCCTAGCTCGGCTCGATCGCGTGCGCGAGCGTGCCGCGGAACTGACAATCGACGAGCGTGCCGTCGACCTGGATCTGGGTCGAGATCGGTGCCCCGTTCTCGCCGATGATCGCGAAGCTCTCGTAGCAGATGATGAACGTCCCCACATCGGGATTGATCGGGTCGCCGAAGATGCAATAGACCGTGTCGGAAGGGTTGACGGTCTGCACGCTGCAATTGATCCCGGCCGGTTCGAAGAGCCGCTGCCGGATCCACGCGGGCATCGCGAGCGGATCGACCGGGAAGCCGTTCGGATGCTCCGCAGACTCGCGGTTCAGCTGGTACCAGTTGTTCCGGGCGCCGGTCGGGTCGATCTGGTTCAGCGTCTGCACGACGGCGCCGCTGAGCCGGCCCCGCACCGCGGCGTTCGCGAGGCTCGCGGTCCCCGCGCCGAAGAAGAAGACGCCCTTTCCGATCGCCTCGGGGAATCCGATGTGCTTGAAATCTGGCATGCGATCCACTCCCTCCGTGACCGGTGCGGTCCGCCTAGCCAATACGGAATCCGCCGTACCTCTGCGCAGTCAACGACCGTCGCGAGGCTCAAAATTGTGCGAGATCGACGGCTCGCCCCCTTCCCCCGCCATCGGACGAGGCGGGTTGACGGACCTGGCGCACCGGAATCCGAGCCCGACGAGCTTCTGATCCATCGGTCGGGCGTGACGCGATGCGAGGCTCGGCTGGTGCCAGGCGGTCCAGGAGGAGCCCATGACGACGCGGTGGTCTTCGTCGAGGCCGGCCTGCAGCGTCGCGGACCACTCGGCGACGTTCCCGAGCAGATGCACGAACCCGAGCTCGCTGCGGTCCAGTCCGGCCTCGATCCCGCTCGCCGGACGCAGAACGCCGGCGAGATGGCCGGCGAGATCGGGGAACCCCTCGACGAGCTGGCTCCCGGGATCGGTCGAGGGAAGCCCTCCGAGTGCGACGCGGATCGGGAACGGCTCGCCCGCGGCCTCGGCGGTGTCCCAGGGAAGCGGTCTGCCGTCCGGCCAGCGCCCCGCGGCCATGAACTCGGCGGCGGTGGGCAGTCGCTTCCCGGCCCATTCGGCGAACGACCGGGCATCCTCGTACCCCACGCCGACGACCGGCAGGTCGAGCCACCCGGGCTCCCCAGGCAGGTCATCCCAGTGCGGGGGCGGCGGGTGCCCGGTGGCCTCCAGGAACCGCTGGTATTCGCGGTTCGATACCTCGGTTCGGTCGAGCATGAACGGGTCGATGTCCGCCGCGAACCTCAGGTACGCCTCGATCTGGTTCGGCGGGGCGGCGGTCCGCCTCGCGGCGGCGGGATCGACGAGGATCATCTCGCCGACCTCGTCGGGGGGCTCCGCACGCGCCATGAGTCTCTCGTCGTGCCCGCGTGTGAGATAGCGAGTCCACTCGATCAGCTCGCCCTCGCGGAACGTGCAGATCAGGTAGTGACCCGGCTCGATCGCGTCGGTCTCGATCAAGATCCCGTCGAGAAGCCTCCACTCGCCCGCGATCCCGGTCGACGCGTCGATCGGCCGGATCGCCAGCGACCAGGCGGAGGGATCGGGCAAGCCGTCGAGCTCGATCGAGCCGGATCGATCGGGCCGGCTCTGATCGCCTCCGTCCGCGATCTGCGCGAGGATGGCGAGGCCGAGCGCGACGGACACGGACGCGGCGGCGACCAGCCCGAGGATGACCGGCCCGATCGGGCGGCGAGGGCGGGGCGCGCGGACGTTCTCGCCGGCGGCCCAGGCGCGCAGATCGGCCGCGAGCTCGGGAGCGGTCTGATAGCGGCGATCCGGGTCTCGCTCGGTGGCCTTGCAGGCGATCCGGCGGAGCCGCGGGTCGACCGGTGCGAGCATCGCGTCGATCCGCGACGGCTTCACGGATCGGATCGCGTCGGCGATGAGGAAGTGCGAGTCGCCCTCGAAGGGGTGCCTGCCCGAGAGGCACTCGACGAGCACGACCCCGATCGCGAAGAGATCGCTCCGGGGGTCGCGGCCGGAAGAGCCGCCCGCGAGCCTCTCGGGGCTCATGTACTTCACGGTGCCGGCGAGCTCGCCGGAGACTGTCTCGAGCAGATCGGATCGGGTGTCCTTCGCGAGGCCGAAGTCCGCGAGCTTCGGCTCGCCGTCGGCTTTGAGAAGGATGTTGGAGGGCTTGACGTCCCGGTGCACGATCCCGCGGGCGTGGGCTTCTCCGAGCGCATCGCAGACCTTCGCCAGGAGCAGCGCGATCTTCGAGCACCACTCGGCGCGGGCGTGCGCGTCGTGGGGCTCCGGGGCGCCCTCGGTGAGCAGGTCGCGCAGCGTCCCGCCCTCGATGAACTCCATCGCGATGTAGTCGAACTCGCTGCCCTGGCCGACCCGGTAGACGCGGACGATGTGCGGATGCTCGAGCTTGGCGGCGGCGCGGGCTTCGAGTCTGAACCGCAGCGCCTCGCGGGGGGTCCGGAGCGCTCCCGGCGTGAGCAGCTTGAGCGCGACCGGCCGCCCGAGTTCATGATCGTGGGCGCGGCAGACGATCCCCATGCCGCCGCGCGAGACCACCGATTCGATCTCGAACCCGTCGATCTTCTTCGGGATCATCGAGCCGACCTCGGTGTGCCGGGCGATCTCCTCGGGCGTGAGACCGAACGGCATCGACCGGTCTCTGAAGCTCAGGAGCTCGACGACACGATCGTGGACCGGCCTGCTCACGGCCGCTTCGCGGAGGCGGCGCTCGATCTCCGCATCGTCGGCCTCCGCGAGTTCGGAGACGAGGCGGAGAATGAGCTGTTCTTCGTTCGGGGCGGTCATGAGAACGGCCTAGGCCCGGCCGTCTTTCGACTTCAGCCAGAGTCGCGCCGCGAGCTCGAGGCGGCGAACCTTGGCCTCGGAGAGTTCGAGCAGCGCGGCGACCTCGGCGTTCTTGAGCCCGCAGATGTGGCGCAGGAGGAAGACCTCGTGGGCCTGGTCGTCGGTGCGACCGAGCTCGGTCAGCCAGTCCCGCAGCCTCGTCGAGTCGAACGGCTCGGCGGGCGCCCGATCGGATCGCTCGGCGCACCGGGACTCGACGCGATCGAGGGCGGACCTCGTCCAGTCGCCGCCTCGCTTCTTGGTCTGGCGTGCGCGCTGCCGGTCGATCATGAGCTGCAGGAGCGCCCGGGCCGCGATGTTTAGATAGTGGCGGCGGTCGATCGCGGCGATGGGATTCTGATCGGATATCCGTATGTACAACTCATGTACGAGGTCTGTCGGGTCCGCGTCGACGGGCCGGAAGCCGCGGATGCCGGAGGCGACCATCCTGCGGAGGTTGTCGTAGACCAGCTCGAAGGGCGACGGGGTCTCCCCTGAGCCGGCGTGGTCTGGGCCGATCCGGGCCCCGGCGCGATCCTCCGGGAGCTCTTCGGGGGAGATCGGGCGTCCGTCGCCGGTCGCGGGTGCGCCGGCTGGATCTCCCTCACGTATGGACATGTTGAGGCCCTCCGAGGCAGTCTAGGTTGAACGGACCGACGAGCAGAGGAAACGGTGCGCGGCAAGATCGGCCGGAGGGGAGTTCCGGTTCGGTCTCTCTGCGCGATCCGGCGGCTGTCAATGCCGACGTCGCGGGCCGCCTCCGCAAGGCTCTCGCGTTCACGACCTATCGGAAGGTCTCGGCGGCCACGGGATACAACCACGAGACGGTGCGGCGGTACCTGCTTGGCGGCGCGGCGGTGCCGGCGGGATTCGTGGCGAACGCTTGCCGGGCGTACGGGCTCTCGGCGGATTGGGTACTCTTCGGCGGTGGTCCGCGGCAGTCTCGCGAGGTGCTCGCCGCGAGCGTCCGGCGCGCGGACACCGAGATGATCATGAAGGAGGTCGGGCGTCGCCTCGATGCTCTGGCGCTCGGCTGGGATCCGGAGGCGCCCCGATGGTCGACCGCTCCGGCGTCGCGATTCTCTCTCTCGGACCTGACGGCCGATCTGCCGACGGGGCAGGATCCGCTCCGCGATGGGGTCGGGGTGCTGATCGAGGGGGCGTCGACGCTGCTGACGTCGGACGAGGCTCTGGCGCCGGCGCGATGGCAGGCGGCGGGACCGGAGCGGGCGAGCGATTCGCCATCCGGTGCAGTTCGAGATCGGGCAGAGTGATCCGGGCCGATCACGAGTTGGAGATCTGGCTCTGCCCGGACGGTTGGTTCGAGCACTCCGAGCTGCTGCGGGACGCGACGGTGCTTCTTCGCGTGCCGACGCTGATCTCGTTTCACGACAGTCCGAGCATCGTGTTCTACAAGCTCTCGCCGCCGTCGTTGCAGGGGTCGGCGCAGCAGATCGCCAAGGCATTGAAGACGCACGGGAACGACCCCTCGGTGGTGATCCGCCGGATCTACGCGGGCCCGATCGAGGAGAGGCACGACATCTTCCCGCCGGTGTAGCGCGCCGGCGAGGCGGTCTTCGGAGCGGGATCTCGGGCGATTCGTGGCGGGCCGTCGGGCTCGGCGTTCGACGGTCGTGGCCCCGGATCGGACGGCCCGCTAGTCATCGGCCTTGTCGCCGTCCTTGATCACGAAGCGGGCCTCGAGGCGTGCGACCTCGCTCGCGAGCCCCGCGAGCTTGACGGAGCTGAGCACCTCGTCGAAGTCCTTGTACGCCGCGGGGGCCTCGTCGAGCGGGTAGCGGCGGCGGTTGGTGAGCACGTCGCGGCTCGCGAAGGACTCGTCGACGCGGGCCTGGTCGAGGGAGCGCTTCGCGGCGTTGCGTCCGAGGCGACGCCCCGCGCCGTGGTTGACGCTGTAGCACGACTTCTCGGCGCCCTCGTCGGCGACCATGACCGCCGAGCCCGAGAGCGGGTCGCCGGGGAGCAGGATCGGGTGGCCGGTGTTCTCGAAGGGCGTGCCCTTGAGCTCGTGGTGTCCGGCGGGGAACGCGCGGGTCGCGCCCTTGCGGTGCACCCAGTGCGGGCGGTTGTCGAGGATCTCGCGGCGGGCGATGTTGTGGCTGATGAAGTAGACGAGGCGCCCGTCGAGTCCGGGGAAGACCTCCTGGAAGGCCTCGAGGACGAGGGCGTTGATGAGCAGGTGGTTGACGGTCGCGAAGTTGCCGCCCATCGCCATGTCGTCGAGGTAGGTGTTGGCCTCGTGGGTGTCGAGGGGCGCGTGGACGAGCTGCTTGTCGCCGCCGGGCAGCGGGATCCCCCACTTCTCGAAGTGGGCCGCCATCGCGCGGAACTGGCCCGCGGCGAGGTCGTGGCCGAAGCCGCGCGAGCCGCAGTGCGAGAGGAAGGCGACCTTTCCGTCGCGGAGGCCGAAGGTCTCGGCGGTCGAGCGCGCGCGGTCGCTCTCGCCCACGCGGACGACCTCGCACTCGCCGAAGTGGTTGCCGCCGCCGTAGGAGCCGAGCTGGCCGACCTTGCGGGCGAGTCGTGTCGAGAAGCCGTGGTCGCTGCAGAGGGTGTCGAGGCGGCGCTCGAGTGCGTCGCGCGAGCCGTCGGACCCGATGTGGTGGCTGTCCTCGCAGCGCTCGATCCACTCGGTGGGGATCCCGAGCTCGCGGCAGACGGCCTCGGACGCGCCCTCAACGATGACGCGGCGGCCGAGCTGGTCGTGCACCGCGCGCGCCTTGGGCGCGTGGCGCTGGCCGCGGCCGGCGCCGGTGGGCGTGCGGGCCTCGATCGCCTCGATGAGGCGGCGGCGTGTCTGCGGCTTGTTGACCGCGCGCTCGTCGAGATCGAGCTGGAGCAGGCTCATGGAGCACTTGATGTCGACGCCGACGGGGCCGGGGTAGATGTGGGTCGGGCTCGCGAGCACGCAGCCGACGGGTGTCCCGTAGCCGACGTGTGCGTCGGGGTTGAGGACGAGGTGCGAGACACCGGGCGCGGTCGCCGAGTTGATGGTCTGCTGTATGCAGCCCTCGTCGAAGGTGTCGCGGATCTTGGGCGTGCCGATGACGGTGACCGGCTTGGAGTTGTCCGGGAGGGGGAGGATCGCGGTCGCCTCGCCGGTCGGGATGAACTTGGACTGCATCACGTTTCACCTTCAGAGTTGCGAGAGTTCATGCACGCTGGGCCGACGCCCTCCGAGTGTCTTCACAAGCCTCTTCATGTTCTGCAACAGATCGTCTACGGTATTCGGGGCCAGCGCCCCTTCGATGATGACGCTCATGGAGTCGTACTCGTCGATGATGGCGACCGGGACTCCCTCTACGACGATCCGGCACATATTGGAGCGGAGCTCTGCTTCGTAGTCTCGATCCTCCAGCTCATCTTCGGTCTCGACGAAGCCGTAGTCGGCGTCGAACCACTCGGCGACCTCGTAACCGTACTCGGAAAGGAGTCGAGCACCGCTGTCACGCAGCTCGAATCCGATGCCGAGGAGGTTGCGGTCTTGGTAGCGGACCTGAAACTGGCGCCAGTGCGAGGTGTCTGTGGTCTTGCGCCACATGAGCGATTCGATATCGAGCTCGAACTCATCGAGGTTTCGCCGGAGAGAGAGGCTCGACTCTCCGCCTTGATAAACAAGCCCCGCTCGGAGGCTGAGCAGACGGGTCTCCGGGTCGAACGAGGTAGCGTGCCGATGTACCCACCCCGGAACGTCGCCGCTCGTCTCGATTCGCCGGACGGCGTAGCTCTCTGTATCGAGCGCGAGGACCTGCGTGACTCCGGGCCGACGGTTCTTGGGATAACCGAGCGAGCCGACCAGCACGATCTCCGTATCGATCAGCGTGGCCGAGTGAAAGTCGGTCGGAGGGAATGAGCTCTCGTCGTATGCGTAGATCTCGATGTCGTCGTCGCGACGAACGATCACGTCGTTGTAGATGAAGAAGTCCGGGTCATACCAATCCTCATGCTCGCCTGCGACGTAGATGCGACGCCCGTCCGGGAGGTGCGTGAGGCTCATTCCGAAACGGCTGAAACACCAGTCGGGCTTGCTCTCAAAGTCTGACCCGTCGCCGCCGAGGTTCATCAGCGCCGCATAAGGGATCTCCCCAGTACGGACCATCCACTCCCAGGCGGCGTTCTTGACCCGTTGAGGGTTCCCGGCTCCCCGGCGAGCTTGCTTGCCAGCGATGTACGTCTCCAGATCCATGGCGCATTCTCCTTCGAACGGTCCCGGCGGGGCTCGAACCCGCGGCCTCCGGCGTGACAGGCCGGTGCTCTGTCCGTCTGAGCTACGGGACCCTCTCTCGGCTCCTGGGTTCTCAGTTGTTGGCGGCTCGGTTGTCGGGCTCGATCTGAGAGCGGGCCGCGGCGATCAGATCTCGGGCGCCGTCGAGGTCGCCGAGGTCGAGGAGCCGCTCGAACTCGGCGAGGTCGTCCGCGGTGACGGTGATCGAGCGTGCCGGCCGGCCTCTGCGCGAGGGCTCGGCGCGGACGTGGATTCGCCGCGGCGGGTCGTCGAAGTACTTGAACATGGCGGGGCAGAGCCAGCCCTCGTGGTCGGTGCCGAGGACGCGGTACCAGTGGCCGCCGTACTCCTCGCGTTGGCGTTCGATGACGATCTGCTCCCCGGGCATCGGCTGCGCTGAGAAGAGCAGTCGGAAGCCGGAGGCGGCGCCGTCGATCGGCTCGACGAGTCGGTCGATCATCTCCGGAACACCGGAAACGAACGGCTCGCGCACGAGCCCCGCGCCCAGGTCGTCGAAGACCCAGGAGCCGGCGGATCGGTACGGCTCGATGACGAAGAGCTGGTTCACGGTCGCGCTCCTTTCCTTCAACTGCCCCGGCGGGGCTCGAACCCGCAACCTCCGGTTTCAGAGACCGGTGCTCTGCCGATTGAGCGACGGGGCCGTGGCTCGGGCGGGGGTCGAACCCGCAACCCGCGGTTGATGAGACCGCCGCTCTCCCGGTTGAGCTACCGAGCCGCTGTCCTTCTGTCTCAACGGCCCCGGCGGGACTCGCACCCGCGACCTCCGGCTTCGCGGGCCGGCGCTCTGTCTGCTGAGCTACGGAGCAATGACTCGGGCAGGATTCGAACCCCGAGGTGCCGCCGTGCTGGCGGGCGTCGCGCTGTGCATGTTAGATTCTTTCATTACTTTCTGCATTTATTCTGTCTGGCTGCGCGGCGATCGCGCATGATATCTAAGGTCGGCGAGGCCGACGTTCGGACGGAGATCGACCGCCGCTGGCGGGCGTGCCGCGGGTCGGAGCCCTGGTCACCTGAATGGATCGGGTGGGTCGGGCGTCGGCTCGCGGGTGTTCCCGCCGCCGACGCCGCGGACGTATGTCAGCGGGATCGGCGGGCTTTGGCGGCGACAAGCATCGCGTCGGTGCCCGGCAGCCACACGCTGCCGGGATTCCCGTCGCGGCTTGGTTCGCGGCTGGGTTCGCGGCTGGGTTCGGCGCCGCGGCCGTGATCGGATTGGTTCCGCTGGTACGTCATCGGGGGGAAGTATCCCGACTCGCGCGGATCGGGTCAAGCCAACAACTCATGTTTTGTTGTGAAGAGTGCGCAAGCGGAGGAATGGGGCGCATGGGAAGAGGGACGTGCGGCGCCCGTTGGTTGCGTGCCGGTTCGGGCGTGGTTCCCGGACGCGCACAATGCGGCTTTCGCCCGATGCACTCGGCGTGGGCGTTCGAGGACAATGGGGGATTGCCGAATCGCCCGGACGGGCGGGGAGGTGCGCAATGCGGATCGAGGCGACGCGGTGGGTTTGCCTGCTCGGCGAGGGCGGAGCGCGGTTGGTTCGGATCGTTCGTGTCCCGCGGGATCGCTGGCGGGCCGAGGTCGTCGACACGCTGGAGAACGAGCACGCGGGGCGGTCGGAGGTCGGGCGGCCTTCGGCGCTGGGCGCCACGACGGGGCACGGCGACCGCGACGTTCACGGCCTTCTACGGCGAGCCGGGGATCTCGACGGAGATCTCGATCACGAACATCCGGTCGACGACCGGTCCGAGCGCGGACTTCAACAACGACGGTCGCGTCGACATATTCGACGCGGCGGCGTATCTGGCG
>JBCBKP010000048.1:0-9406 GCA_038521625.1 Planctomycetota bacterium | reverse complement strand
TCTCACCACCGACTTCCTCCGCGACGGCCCCGCCGACACCTGCAATCTCCACGAGATCCACCCCACCGAACTGCTGGCCGGGCTCGACCACGAGCAGATCGATGCGTTCCTCGAGCTCCTCGAACTGCACGCCACGATCGAGGCCGCCAAAGCGCGCACCAAGGCCGTCCACGCCCTCGCCGACCTCGCCGCCCACCCGACCGACTATGGATCACGACCCGCACGCCTCACCGAACGCGCCGCCGAGATCGCACGCAACGCCGCCACGACAGTCCTCCGAAACACGAACGCCGGCTCGACGATCGCGAAGCGGGACGCTCCGCCCGCAAGCGATCGCAACCTCACGCCCGGAGGGCGTGACTCAGACCAACCGCCCCCTCTCGTGAGAGAGGGGCCACTCGCCGATTCAAATGGCCCCCGTCTGACGACGGGGGCTCGTTCATCGCGAGGCAACCGCGCGATTGCGCTTGAACGACGATGGCGAGTCGGTAGCTTGGACCGATCCGGCGAAGCCCGCCGCCCAGGAGAGAGCCGCCATGCACACCGCATCCATCGCCGTCCTCGCGTTCGCCGCCGCCGCCGCGGCACAGCCCGCCCTGAACCCGCCGCCCGGGGCGGTCGACGAGTCCGGACGCTTCGGCGTCGGCACCGAGATCAGCGCGCAGACGACACCGGGGGACGCCAACAGCGTCTTCAAGATCACCGAGCCCGGGCTGTACTACCTATCGGAAAGCGTGGTCGTCAGCCAGGCCCCGCTCCGGGTGGCGATCGAGATCGCCGCCGACGGCGTCGTGATCGATCTCAACGGCTTCCGCCTCGAGTCGAACCCGCCCTCGACCGCCGGCATCGGCCCCGACTCGATCGATGTGAGCGATGTCGTCGTCCGCAACGGAACGATCAGCGGGTTTGCGCGCGGCGTCTACGGCTTGGGAGTGGGCAACACGGCGAATCGCATGTTCAACACGCTCGTGCACGACCTAATCATCGAGGTCGCCGACGACCCGACCGGCTTCACTCCGGTCGGCATCTTCACGCGTGATGGCTGGGTCATCCGCGGCTGCATCGTCCGGGGTTCCGATGCCGCCGCCCGGGGCATCCTCGCGGACGACTCGATCGTCTCCGGCTGTCGGATAGAGGTGCCCGCGATCGGCATCGACAGTGATAATTCTCTGGTCGAGAGCTGCTACGTCATCACGACCGGAGGGTTCACGTACAACATCGGCGGGCAGAGCCTGATCCGCGGCTGCCTCGGGGCCGGCGGCTCGGCCAGCATGTCAAACGGCGTCACCAGCATCGACAACAAGTTCTGATCGCTACGCCGACTCGCGCGCGTCGGGGCCGGGGCCGGCTTCCGGCTCGGGCGGCAGGCGCCTGTCCTCGACGCGGCGCTTCTCGACCAGGTCCTCGAAGGTCGGCCACCAGCTCGGCTGCGTGTCGGGCCAGACCGGGCCGAGGCGCGACGCGGGCACGGGCGTGAACGCGTCGCGGAGCGGGTCCCAGCCCTCGGCGAGCGCGATCATCTCCATCTCGACCAGGTCGGTCTCGTCGGCCTCGATCGCGATGCTGAAGTCGTGCACCGACTCGGCCGGGGAGCTCGCCATGCGGCTGCCGATGGCGATCGCCGACGAGGCGGCCTCGATCGAGGCCATGACGTACTCCATGGCCTCCTGGGTGCTCGCCTGGGCGGCGGCGATCGCGTTGTAGGCGCTGAACGCCGCGGCCCGGGCGATGGCGCTGTTGGCGGTCTGGCTGGCCGCGTGGGCCGAGGATCGGACGGAGACCGACTCGGGCTGGGCGTCGTCCTCGAGGTCGTGCTCGAGCTTGGCGCGCGGGTCTTCGCAGAGCTTCTCGGCGATGCGCAGTGCGCGTCCGATCGCGGCCTTCCAGTAGGGTCCGCGGTCCTCGACGAAGCGGTCCTTGTCGATGGCGATGTTGAACAGCGGCTGGACGCGCCGGGCGCAGCGGACGGCCAGGGCGACCCGCGCCCAGCGCGGCAGGGCCCGCATCCGTCGCTCGCGCCAGCCGTGCATGGGGGCGCCCTCCGTGTCTCAGGCGGTGCGGCGGGGCCGCTCGCCGTCCTCACCCGGGGGGCTGTGGCGGAAGCGCTCGCCGGCGGCGACGTCGGGGGAGGGGGCGAGGCGGTGGGTGGCGCCGCAGTAGCAGCCGTCGAGTTCGTCGTGGGCGGTGCGTTCCCAGAGCGGCGTGTCGGTGACGTATGCGGCGCGGCCGATCAGGTGGCTGGCGGCGGGGGTGGTCATGAAGATGAAGATCATGATCAGCAGGGTCGTGACGAGCACGCCGGGGCCCGCGGGGGTGGGGGCGAAGTGGGCGGCGACGGCGAGGATGGTGCAGGCCATTCCGAGGGTGCCGGCCTTGGCGGCGGCCTGCATGCGGGTGTAGAGGTCGGGCATGCGGAGCAGTCCGACGGTGGAGAGGAAGCTGAAGCCGACGCCGAGCAGGAGGAGGACGATGGCGACCCAGTCGGCGGCGCGGTTGATGTTGCCGGCGGCGCTGTCGAGGATCTTCTGCCCGTCGACGTAGCCGGCCTGGGCGCCCTCGGGGGCTGCGGCGATGACGGCGGCCAGATCGGTGCTGAGAGCGGCGGTGAGATCGGTGCTGAGAGCGGCGGTGAGATCGGGGAGCTGCTCGATCACGGGCGGGCCCTCCGCTCGAGGTAGCCGGCGAAGGCGGCGGTGCCGAGGAAGAGAATGAGGGCCATGACGATCGCGACGGAGAGCATCTCGGGTCGTCCGACGGCGATGGAGTAGAGGGCGATGACGCCGATGGCGAGCGCGCCGATGAGGTCGAGCGCGATGACGCGGTCGGCGAGGCGTGGCCCGCGGATGAGGCGGACGGTGGCGAAGATCATGGCGATGCCGATCGCGATGGCGGCGATCTCGATCACGCGTTCGAAGAACCAGTTGTCGATGGCGGGTGTGAACATGCGTTGGTCCCGTTATCGCGTGACGGCGAGGAGCCGTCGCTCGAAGCCGTCCTTGACGTCGCGGATGGCGGCGTCCTTGTCCTCGATGTGCATGAAGTGGACGAACAGTGCGCGGCGGTCCTCGCTGACGTCCATGCTGAGCGTGCCGGGGGTCAGGGTGACCATGTTGGCGAGCACGGTGATCTCCAGGTCGGACATGCCGGGCTTGAGCGGGACCGCGAGGATTCCCGGGCTGAGCTTGTTGAGCGGGCTGAGGGTGTACTTGACCATCAGGAAGTTGGCGACGATGAGCTCTTTGATGAAGAAGAAGATCAGGGCGATCGTCGTGCCGACCTTGCGGAAGTAAGCGCTGCGGGGGTTTCGGATGGCGAGGCGCAGGGCGAGGTGGGCGACGATCAGCCCGACGATGAAGTTCCAGGGCGTGAACTCGCCGAAGACGGTCGCCCAGATCAGCGCGAGCAGGACGTTTGCGATGAACAGGCTCATCGGGCGGCCTCCTCGGCGAGGTCCGCTGTCTGCGCCGCGGTCTCGGACGCCAGGGCGAAGGCCTCACGCTCGGCGCGGATGGCGGCGATCTGGGCGCGGGTCTCGTCGAGGTAGTCCGGCGGGAGCACGGCGGTGATGTAGCCCTCGCGGTCGGAGAGCTGGCGTGCCGCCCGTTCGGAGAGCCCGTAGAGCCAGCCCGGCGCGAGTCCCAGCGTGACGGTGATGACGGTGAGGACCACGGCGGGGGTGGTCATGAGCGGGATGCGGTAGCGGCCGGTGGTGATCGGCGGCGCGACGGCGCCGGCGCTGGCGGCCGAGGGCTCGCGCGCGGCGCGTCCGGACTCGGGGCGGTCCTTCCAGAAGACCTCCATCCAGATTTTCATCATGCCGGCCAGTCCCGCGAGCGAGGCGACGAGGGAGGCGGCGACGACGACGTAGGCGCCGGTTTCGAGGCCGGCGCGGATGAGGGCCATCTTGGCCCAGAAGCCGGAGAGCAGCGGCATGCCGGCGATGGAGAGGGCGTTGATGAAGAACAGGGCGGCGAGGCCGGGGTGTGCCTTGTACATGCCGCCGAGGCGTTTGAGCTCGCCGTGGCCCCCGATGCGCCGGACGAGTCCGGCGAGGAGGAAGAGGTTGGTCTTGACGAGCATGTGGTGCGCGATGTAGACGATCGCGCCGGTGAGCCCGAGGAGTGAGGCGGCGCGGAGGGCGTCGCTCTCGGCGCCGGTGGTGCGGTCGGCGCGTTCGCCGGCGATCATCCAGACGGCGATGCCCATCATGATGTAGCCGATGGAGGCGATGAGCTGGAAGCTGAGGGCGCGCCGGATCTCGGCCTGGGCGAAGGCGGCGAGCGAGCCGGAGACCATGGTGCCGGCGGCCATCCAGAGCAGGATCTGTCCGGTGAAGGCGTGGTCGCCGACGAAGACGGTGCCGAAGACGCGTGCGATGGCATAGACGCCGACCTTGGTGAGCAGGCCGCCGAAGAGGGCGCTGACGGCGGCGGGGGGCGTGTGGTAGCTGGCGGGGAGCCAGAAGAAGAGGGGGAAGAGGCCGGCCTTGATGCCGTAGGCGATGATGAAGAGCACGCCGATGACCGAGACGGTGGTGCGGTCCTCGACGGTCTGGAGCCTGACGGACATGTCGGCGATGTTGAGGGTGCCGACGAGTGCGTAGAGCAGGCCGACGCCGACGAGGAAGACGGTCGAGCTGATCAGGTTGAGGGTGACGTACTTGATGGCGCCCTCGAGCTGCCCGCGTTCGCCGCCGAGGGTGAGCAGGACGAAGCTCGAGATGAGCATGATCTCGAACCAGACGAACATGTTGAAGAGGTCGCCGGTGGTGAAGGCGCCGCAGCAGGCGGCGAGGAGGGCCTGGACGAGGGCGTGGTAGCCGAAGCGTTCGCGTCGCTCGTCGATGTTGCCGAGGCTGTAGATCACGCAGAAGAGGCCGACGGTCGCGGTGAGCGTCAGCATGATGGCGCTGAAGAGGTCGACGACGAATGTGATGTTGAAGGGGGCGGCCCAGCCGCCGGAGTAGACGGGGCTGGCGACGTCGCCGGAGGCGTGGGTCGCGAGCAGGGCGATAGAGAAGCCGAGGGAGGCGACGACGGCGGAGATGTTGATCGCGCGCTGGGTGCGGACCCGGCCCCAGCAGAGGATGCACAGCACCGAAGCGGTGAGGTGCGTGAGGATCGGCATGACGACCAGCGTGTTCATGTTCTGGGTCTCTTGGTCGTTCTCGTCGGCCCTAGGGCGTGAGGTCGGTGGCGGTCATCTGGTCGAGGTCGTCGGTGCCGACCTCCTGGTAGGTCCGCTTCACAAGGACGATGGTGTACGAGACGATCGCGAAGCTGATGACGATGGCGGTGAGGATGAGGGCGGGGGGGAGCGGGTCGGCGGCGCCGGCGTCGAGCTCGCCGTCGCGTGCTGGGTCGGCCTTGATGGCGGCGAGGGCCTCGGGGCCGGCCTCTTTGGCTTCGTCGTAGGCCCGCGCGTCGTCGGGGTCGATGAACGGCGGCATGCCGCGCTCGGCCTGGACCGGCGAGCCGTCGGCGGCGACGGCGTCGCGTTCGATGCCGGCGGCGGTGATGATGAGCAGGTTGGCGCCGTGGCCGAGCAGGCCGAGGCCGATGATGAGCTTCACGAAGCTGCGTCGGAGCAGCATGTAGAAGCCGGCGGCGAAGAGGACGCCGATGACGCAGGCGAGTAGGAAGCTCACGCTTCGGCCTCCATCAGTTCGAACAGGAAGAGCAGGACGACGCCGAAGACGGTGACGTAGACGCCGATGTCGAAGGTGACGACGGTGCCAACTTTCTGGATGTCACCGAGCGAGATCGGCATCTTGACCCACCAGCCCTGCATGAGCGTGCCGCCGCTGATGATCGTGCCGGCGATGGCCGAGCCGAGGGCGATGGCGAGGCCGATCCCGATGACCAGGTGCAGGCCGATGGGCTTGCCGTTCCAGAGGCGGAGCAGCCGCTTGGCGGCGGGGGCGCCGAAGGCCATGGCGTACATGGCGACGGCGGCGGAGGCGACGAGGCCGCCGACGAAGCCGCCGCCTGGCTCGTTGTGGCCGACGCCGAGGATGATCAGGCTGAAGAGCAGCAGCAGGGGGAGGAGCAGGCGTGCGGCGGCGCGGAAGATGAGCGAGTTCACGTGGTGGCCTCCGTCTCGGTCAGGCGGGGCTTGTCGTCTTCGGGGCGGTCGGCGCGGAGCTTGAGCAGGGTGTAGACGCCGACGGCGGCGATGCCGAGGACGAAGATCTCGACCATGGTGTCGATGCCGCGGAAGTCGACGAGGATGACGTTGACGACGTTGCGGCCGAAGGCCTCGGTGTAGGCCCAGTCGCCGAGCTGGTCGGAGATGCGCGGGATGCCGGTGACGGCGTTGGTCTGCGCGACGAGCACGAGCGAGGTCATGACGGCGCCGAAGGCGAGGGCGATGATCGCGTCGAAGACGCGGCGCGGGGCACCGGAGTAGACGTTGAACCGCGGCAGGTGGTAGACGACGAGGACGAAGATGATGACGGTCAGGGTCTCGATCGAGAACTGGGTCATCGCGATGTCGGGCACGCCGAGGACGACGAAGGTGACGGCGACGGCGTATCCGACGACGCCGAGTGCGGCGACGGTGGAGAGTCGCGAGCGGTAGCGGGTGCAGGCGACGGCGCCGGCGACCATCAGCGTGAGCAGGACGAGGTCGAGGACGCCGACGTTGAAGCTGGAGATGTCGGTCGGGATGCCCTGGCCGGAGCGGGCGAGGGCGCCGACGACCAGGCCGACGGTGACGAGGATGATGATGGTGATGTAGCGGCGGAGGTGGCCGCTCTGGAGCTGTCGGACCTGGAAGCGTGCGAACCAGGCGCTGGCGTTGAACGAGTGGTCATAGATCGCCGGGGCGCCGATCGGGTTGAACGCGCGGAGCGTGGCGGTCAGGGCGGGGCGCCAGAAGCCGCGGGCGAGGTAGAGGGCGGTGCCGGCGACGAGTGCGCCGATGGAGAGGTAGAAGGGCAGCTCGATCTTGGCGAGCATGTCGAGGAAGCCGACCTTGACCGACTCGGCCTCGGCGCCGGTGAGCGAGACGATGCCCGCGCCGATCAGCGGCTTGGCCATGAGCGCCGGGGCGAGAGGGACCACGATCGTGAGCAGCGCGAGGATCGCGGGGCCGGCGAGCATGCGGACGCCGGGCTCGTGCCCCTTGACGGGCTCGTCGGGGTCGGCCTGCTTCGCGAAGAACGGCCGCCAGCCGACCAGGACGGAGACCATCACGGTCAGGATCGCGGCGATCATGACGAGCGTGGTGACGAGGGCGGCCTGGTCGTGCAGGACGGACGCCTCGGTCGGGTGCACCGAGCTCTTCAGCAGCAGTTCCTTGCCGACGAAGCCGAAGAGCGGCGGGAAGCCGGCCATGGAGAGCGCGCCGATCAGTCCGAAGGCGGCGGTGAGCGGCATGGTCCTCCGGAGCCCGCCGAGGGATTCGATGTCCTTGCGGCCGGTCTCGTGCGTGACGGTGCCGGCGGTGAGGAAGAGGCAGGCCTTGAACAGGGCGTGGGCGAGGAGGTAGCCGACGGCGGCCTTGGCGCCGTATTCGCCGCCGATGGCGGTGAAGAGGACCATGATGCCGAGGCTGGAGACGGTGGAGTAGGCGAGGACCTTCTTGAAGTAGGTCTCGCGGCACGCGAGGACGGCGCCGAGGATCATGGTCGTCGCGCCGAGTCCGGCGAGCATCCAGCCCCAGGCGGGGATGTCCTGGAAGGCGGGGTTGAGGCGCATGACTAGGTAGACGCCGGCCTTGACCATGGTCGAGCTGTGCAGGTAGGCGGAGACCGGTGTCGGGGCCTCCATGGCGTTGGGCAGCCAGAAGTGGAAGGGGAACTGGGCGGACTTGGTCGCGGCGCCGAGCCCGACGAGCGCGAGGATCGCCGGGATGAAGGCGTGGGAGGCGAGGTCCTGGGTCTGGGCGATCTCGATGATCGCGCCGAGGCTCCAGACGCCGGAGGCGGCGCCGCTGACCTCTCCCGCGGCGACGCCGAGGAGGAAGAGGCCGGCGAGCAGGGCGAGTCCGCCGAGGCCGGTGACGATGAGGGCCTGCATGGCGCTCTTGCGCGCGGTCTCGCGGTTGTGGTCGAAGCCGATGAGCAGGAAGCTGGTGATGCTCGTCATCTCCCAGAAGACGAAGAGCACGATGAGGTTGTCGGTCAGGACGACGCCGAGCATGGCGGTCATGAACGACATGAGGAAGCAGAAGAAGCGGTGGCGGAGCTCGTGGTCCTTCAGGTACTCGGAGGCGTAGAGGACGATCAGCGTGCCGATGCCGGTGATCAGCAGGCCGAAGATGAGCGAGAGCCCGTCGAGCCGGAAGGTCAGGTCGATCCCGAGCTGCGGGAGCCACTCGGTGGTCTGGACGACGGGGGTGCCCGACGTGACGCCGGCGGCGTAGGACAGCAGCAGCCCGAAGACCGCGGCGGGGGCGATCGCGAGGACCGGGCCGGCGAGCTTGCCGAGCGCGCGGCTGATCCATGGGCTGATCGCCGCGACGAGGCCGAGCAGTATGATCGAGAGCAGAAGCAGCATCCGGGTGAGCCCCCAGCAACGGACCCGCAGGGTGGGTTTATGGGACCTCACCCAGTTGCAGCCCGTGATCGTACGCCTCGATCGGTGTGTCCGGTGTGCCGACTGGACTCGGGAGCGTCTGGAACCCGCGAATGATCGGTCCATGCCCGGGAAAGCACAGAAGAAGGGGGTCGGTCCGGTGCCTCTGGGGGCGCCGGGTGGCGAGCCGACGCTGGATTCGATCGTCGCGCCGATCTGGACGGCGCTCGAACGGGGGAGGGCGGACCGGCGGCACGCGTTCCACCATCCCGCGGTGGTGACGGCGGGGAGCGACGGCTGGCCCACGGCGCGGACCGTGGTGCTGCGGTATTCGAACGCCGAGACGGGGGTGCTCGGGTTCCACACCGACGCGCGGTCGCCGAAGGTCGAGCAGCTGCGGTCGGACGCGCGGCTGGCGTGGCACTTCTACGACCCGTCGGCGAAGATCCAGCTCCGGGTGCGGAGCGAGGCCGAGGTGATGACCTCGGGGCCCGAGGTGGATCTGGCGTGGTCTGAGACGCGGCTATTCAGCCGGCGGTGTTATCTGGCGCCGCACGCGCCGTCGAGCGAGTCGGAGGCGGCGGACGTGAACCTGCCGGGCGACATGCTTGAGGCGAACCCGGACGAGTCGCGGTCGGAGGCGGGGCGGTCGAACTTCTGCGTGGTCCGCGGGCGCGTGGTCTCGATCGAGTGGTTGTGGCTGCGTGCGGGCGGGCACATGCGGGCGCGGCTGGATCGTGTGTCGCGTGCGCGGAGCAGGTCGGGATGGGCGGGTGTGTGGTTGAGGCCGTGAGGGGGCACCGGGCACCGGGCACCGGGCATCGGGCATCAGGCATCAGGCATCGGGCATCGGGCATCGGGCATCAGGCATCAGGCATCGGGCATCG
>JBCBKP010000047.1:0-11737 GCA_038521625.1 Planctomycetota bacterium | reverse complement strand
CGTACAGGAGCGAGCGTGCCGGCGGAGGCCAGCAGCGAGCGCTCCAGAACGGAAACGTCCGATCAGGCCCGCGGGGTTCACCCCCGCGCGGCCGTACAGGAGCGAGCGTGCTGGCGGAGGCCAGCAGCGAGCGCTCTAAAAAGGAAACGAAACCCCCGCGTACCCCATGATCCCGTCGCGGTCCGGGTTGTCGTCGTCGCCCGTGATCTGCGCGTTGCTGAAGTGATGCCAACGCACGCCCGCGTACAGCCGCGTCCCGTTGTCCAGCAACCGGTACGTCAGACCCGCGCCCGCCCGCGGCGTGAAGTTGAAGCTCGTCCCCCCGTCCGGCAGATCGTCCGGCGAGAGCACGAACCCGATGCCCGCGTCGGTGTAGAGCGTCCAACGCCCGCGCTCGTAGAAGTGCCAGCGGAACGTGAACGACGGCCCCAGCGCGAACGTGTTGTCGCCCGTCTGGTTGCTGTAGTACCCGTCCAGCTGGAACACCACGTCCCACCTCGGCGCGAGCCTGTAATACGCCACGAACGCCAGGTGAGTGTCCGTCGCCGAGTCGTCGTCCTCGAGATCGACCGCCGCGCCGCCGACCACGCCCAGCCGCCACTTCGCCCGGTCCTCGAAGCTCAGCCGCGCGAGCTCGCCCGAATCCAGCGGCTCCAGCGGGTCGGTCACCGCGGCCCGATCGTCCGGCTGGAACGACCGGTCCAGGCGGAACGAGCTGTCATCACCCGACGCGGAGCCCGCGACCGAGGCCGCGGTGATCTGGGTCGCAGCCAGCACGGCTGCCGCGGGCGCGATCGCGATAGAGTGCATTCGATTCACCGCGGCAATGTACCGGGCGGGGGGCCTGCGTGGCGGACACGACCGACGAGCGGCTCACCAGGCTCGAGGAGCTGGCCGGCTTCGCCGAGCACGACTCGGCCAAGATCCGCGAGGGCCTCGCCGAGCTGCTCGCACGCGTTGACTCGATCGACGCCCGGCTCCGCGCCCTCGAGCAACGCCTCGGCCGCCTCGAAGCACCGATCGAATCTCCGGACGATCAAGACGCGTAGCGGGCGCGAACTCTCGCCTCACCCGTCAGCGGGCGGGGGGAGGTGGCTCGCCGAAGGCGAGACGGAGAGGTGAGTTCCAGAGGTCGTACCGCTCAGCACCCGATTCCCGATTCCCGATGCCCGATGCCCGATGCCCGATGCCTGACGCCGAACCTACGCCAGCAGGCTCTCCCCCGTCATCGCCCCCGGCCGCTCCAGCCCCATCATCTCCAGGCATGTCGGCGCGATGTCCGCCAGACGACCGCCCTCGCGCAGCGCCCGCCCCCTGAACGCCTCGCCCACGACGATCAGCGGCACCGTGTACGTCGTGTGCGCCGTGTGCGGGCTGTCGTTCTCGGGGCTGAACATCTGCTCCGCGTTCCCGTGGTCAGCCGTCACGATCGCCGACCCGCCGCGCGCGAGCGCCGCCTCCACGATCTCGCCCGTCAGCCCGTCCACCACCTCGCACGCCTTGATCGCCGCCTCCAGCGAGCCCGTGTGACCCACCATGTCCCCGTTCGCGAAGTTCACCACGATCAGCGGCTCGCAGTCGTCCGCCCGGAGCCGTTCGAGCACCGCGTCCGCCACGCCGCGCGCCGACATCTCCGGCTGCAGGTCGTACGTCGCCACCTTCGGGCTCTGGATGATCGCACGGCTCTCGCCCTCGAACGGCTCGTCCCGGTAGTCGTTGAAGAAGAACGTCACGTGCGGGAACTTCTCCGTCTCCGCGCACCGGAACTGCGTCAGACCCTTGGAGGCCAGGTACGCCCCCAGGATCTCGTCCATCTTCGGCGGCTTCGGGAACGCCACCGGCGCCAGCCCCGCCAGCCGCTCGCTGTACGGCGTCAGCAGCACGAACCGCAGATCGAGCCTCTCGCCCCGATCGAAGCCACGCTCGCCCGAGTCCGGGCTCGGCTTCAGCTCCTCGGCCCCGTGGAACTCCGGCAGCAGGAACGCCGAGCACAACTCCCGAGGCCGGTCGCCCCGGTAGTTGAAGTAGATCACCGCGTCGCCATCCGAGATCCGAGTCTCGGGCCAGTCATCGTCCACGGCCGTCGGCCGCACGAACTCGTCGCCCTTCAGCCCCTCGTCCGGATCGTCGTAGTACGCACGGATCGCCTCCGGCGCCGTGGCGAACGAGGCAACCTCAGACCGCCCCGTCAGCAGTTCGTACGCGAGCCTCACGCGCTCCCAGCGGTTGTCCCGGTCCATCGCCCAGTACCGCCCGACGACGCTGACGACGCGGCCGACCCCGATCTCGCGGCAGAACGACTCGACCTGTTCGGCGTACCCCTCGCCCGTGTACGGCCCGGTGTCGCGCCCGTCGGTGAACAGATGGATGAACACCCGGTCCTGCCCCAGCCCCTTGCAGAGCTTCACCAGCGCCTCCAGGTGCGCGAGCTGCCCGTGCACGCCCGCGTCCGAGTTGATCCCCATGAGGTGCGTCGCCCGGCCCGCCGCCTTCGACGCGTTGATCGCGTCCGTCAGCGCCGTGATCTCCGCCAGCTTCCCCCCGCGGCACGCGATCGAGATCCGCACCGCGTCCTGGTACACCACACGCCCGGCCCCGATGTTCTGATGCCCGACCTCGCTGTTGCCCATCGTCCCGTCGGTCAGCCCGACGTCCTCGCCGCTCGTCGCGATGTGCGTGGTGGGGTACTCCGCCATCAGCCGGTCGGCGACCGGCGTCTCGGCCAGCTTCACCGCGTTGAAGGCGTCGTGCTCGGGGTTCGGATTCGTGCCCCAGCCGTCACGGATGATCAGAACGTGGGGGGTGTGGCTCGTCGTCATGCGGGGAGGATATCGATGCCGGTCCCCGCAACGCGGTTCAACGATGCGGACCTCAGCGAGCAACGAAGGAGCACCGGGATGATTTACACGAAGAACACGATCAGACGAGACCTGCAGCAGATCAACGCCCTCGGCAACGGCTTCCTGTGGGGCGGGGGGCCCGCCATCGCCGGCATGACCAGGCCCGACGTCGCCGCCAAGAACCCCAGGATCGGCCAGGAGGGCCCCGACGGCCCGAGCGAGATCATCGAGTACTGCTGGACCGTCTACCAGGCGGCGCACACCGCGGCGGGCGACCAGGTGATCGGCCGCGTCAACGACATCCACGACAAGCTCGATTTCTACCGCCGGCTCTGCAACCTGCGCATGCCCGTCGGCGGCGTGCCCGACCGCACGACCAACCACGACGCCGGCACCCGGGGCAATCTCCTGCACATGGACAAGTGGACCCTGTGCATGAACGACAGCTGGATCCTCGGAGGTGTCCATCGGCGCGCAAACTTCCGGCTGGTGTCGAACCTGACGCTCGCGAACCTCTGGAACGCCGCCGGCTACTTCGTCGTCACCGCGCGAGAGATCAGGGGCCTGCTCAACTTCGGCTACCAGCTCAAGCAGGCCGGGCCGTACAAGATGCTCATGTGCACCAACCGCGTGCGGGCGATGACCGCGGACCTGATCAAGTACCACCGGATCATGTCCGGCGGCGCGCAGACTCTCGCCAACGCAATGGCGATGGCCGACCCGACCTTCACGCCTCACCGCGTCAACGCACAGATCGCCGCGTTCCAGGCGGGCAACCCGCTCTAGCAGCGGGCGGCCCGGCCGCGACCGACGCCGGTCACTGCCAAACGACCGTGTACCCCGCGTGGTCCGACGCCTTCTCGCCCCAGTTGCCGCCCTTCGGCGTCAGATCCAGGAACACGCCCGGACCCGGGTTGTACTGCGCCACCGGGCACTTGTACGCCGTGACACGGAAGTTCGTGAAGTGCTTCTTCTTCAGCGCGTCCGCGAGCTGCGCCGAGAGCGGCACCAGCAGCCTCTCCGGCTCCGATTCGAAGAACGTCGGCTGCGTGCTCTTCGCGTTGATCTTGTCGTACTTCTTCTTGAACGGCGCCGAGTCCACGCTCGCGTTCGCCGCCTTGGCGTCCTGATAGCTCTGGCTCACCGCCATCAGCTTCCCGCCGACCGCCTTCGAGTTCACCGACTCGCCCGCGTGGCACACCAGCAGCTCGATCTCGCGCTGGTCCTTCGCAAGCCCGTCCGCCTCCAGCAGCGCCGCGAGCTGTTCGGCCGTCCACGACCCCTTCTCCGTCGTGAACACAGGCATCTGCGCGTGACCGTGCGAAAGGATGTACAGCTTCCCGTGCGGACCGAAACCGCCCAGCTGTTTCTTCCCGCCCTCCAGGATCGTCCCGTGCCACTTGTTCGCGCTGATGAACCGCTCGCCCCGCTGGCCCATCTCCGTGTCGAGCCCCGGGCACCAGAGGTGGGGGATGTCCAAATTCGGCATCGATCGCTCCTTCCAGGTCGTCCCTGCGCCGCCAGAGCGAGTATCGAGGCCCGTTGCCACGCGTTGCGTGGTTCTTCAGACGTGCGAGAGAATCTCCGAGAAATCCATCGCCTTCATCACCTCGCGTCCCTCGCTCCAACGCACCACCGGCGTCCCCTCCGGGCCCCTCTCCACGATCACCGTCCCACGGGCCGCCACGTTCAGGTCCGCCCAGTACAGCCCGTACGCGTGGCACACCTGCCGGTGCATGTCCGCCAGCAGCGGGAACCCGTACCCCGTCTGGTCCGCCCACGCCTTCTGCGTCGCGAAGCTGTCGCACGAGACCCCGACAACCTGCGCCCCCTTCGAGGTCCACGCATCGAAGTCCCGCTGCACGCAGTCCATCTCGCTCCCGCAGACCTCCGTGAACGCCAGCGGGAAGAAGCACAGCACCACCGGGCCCTTCTCCACCGCCTCCGAGAGCCTCCACTCCCCGCGGTGCTGGTCCAGCAGCGTGAACTCCGGCGCCGGCTCGCCCGGCCCCAGGATCGCCCCGCGAGGCTCGAGGTGGTCGTTCTTCATCGTCCAGGCCCTCCGTGATCACAAGCCCGGCACGCTCCCGCCGGGCGGCGGTTATCCTACGAGAACCCGGGCCCACCGGGGCGGAGAAGCCATGGCGTCGTCGGAAGGACTCGAACAACGCTACGAAGCCGTGCGCCAGCGCGTCGCCGACGCCGCACGCCGCTCCGGACGCGCGCCCGAGGACGTCATCCTCATCGCCGTCACCAAGCACGCCGAGCCCGACGACATCCGCCGCCTCATGGAACTCGGGCACGCCGACTACGGCGAGAACCGCGTCCAGCAGCTCATCCAACGCGCCGGCATGGCCAAGGAGTGGCTCGACCGCGTCGGCATCCTCAAGAAGACCGCCGGCGACACCCCGGAGGACGCCCTCGACCTCGACCCCGCCCAAGCGATCCGCTGGCACCTCATCGGACCGCTCCAGCGCAACAAGGCCAAGAAGCTCGTCGAGGTCGTCCGCCTCGTCCACACCGTCGACAGCCTCCGCGTCGCCGAAGAGCTCCAGACCGCCATGATCAAGCTCGACCGACGCCTCGACGTCATCATCCAGATCGACGTCGCCGGCGAGGACGCCAAGCACGGCTGCGCCGTCCCCGCCGCCATGCCACTCGCCGAGCAGATCGACTCCATGTACCACCTCAACCTCCGCGGCGTCATGACGATGGCGCCCTACTCGGACAACCCCGAGGACGCCCGCCCGCACTTCGCACGCTGCCGCGAGCTCTTCGACGACATCGACAAGCTCGGCGTCGGCGAGGGACGCTTCAACCTCCTCAGCATGGGCATGTCCGGCGACTTCGAGGTCGCCATCGAGGAGGGCGCCAACCTCGTCCGTGTCGGCTCCGCCATCTTCGGCGAACGCGCCGCCGCGCCGACCGCCGACGAGGCCGAGCCCGAAGAAGACGAGGACGAGGCCGAGGAAGAAGCCGGCGCGACCGCGTGACCGTCGCACCCGGGAGATCAGCGCCGCCGTCGGCTCGCCATCAGACCAGCGATCCCGAGAACGCCCGCCGCAGCCGGCGCGGGCACCTCGTTATCGAGATTGAGCACGGCGATCGGGCCGGCGTTTAGATTCGAGAACGCGAAGTCGTTGGACACCGACAGGTCGGCGACGATCTGGTAGGCGATATCGCCGTCGAACAGCAGGTCATCGACTCCGACCACGGTCACTTCGACGCCGGTGTTTCAGTTGTTCGAATCGAGCAATACGCTCACGAAGCTCTGGGCGAAGCCGATCGAGAGCAGGCCCTCGCTTGTGTCCTGCACCGAGAAGTCGATGGTCACCGGAGACGACGGGGCCGCGCTCAGCAGCACCGTGAACATCGCGTCCATGCCGTCTTCGGATGTGACGAGTTGCTCCGGGGCTTCGATGAGAATGGTAGGGAACTGCGCGGATGTCACTGACGTCAGAACCGCGAGGGTCAGGGCGGCGGTTCGGTGATGCATCTGTTCTCCTGCTGGCATGTGCTCGGCGGGCGACGGGCCCAACCGACACACAGGCGGGCCGGCCCCACGGTGGGGGACACAGCGTCAGGAATTCTTCGATGCACTATTGGAGCCCAATCGGAAGCCGGGACTCTCATCGCGGCTTACCACGCGTCCGATTCAGCAGCAGCCCGATCAACTCGGCGTCACGGGCCGGATCTTCGGGGCCGGCGGGTCGCGGCAAACTCATGGCATGATGTGCTTTGTCGTCCATGCCCGTTCGATCCGAGATCCCGATCTCGGCCACGCCGGACGGATGGCCGGAATCAGAGCCCCAAGAGAACCACGACGCGGGGTCGGCAATCCCCGTGCCGCGCGCAGAGAGATAGAGATCGGAACTACTTCAGCGGCCAGTCGCTCAGAACCATGTCGCGACCGCCACGCGTGTGGCACGAAACGCAACCCGGCACCCCGTTGCCGATCGCGACCGGGCTCGACCCATCCGTCGTGCTCGTCACCTCGTACCAGAACCAGCCGTCCCCGTCCCTGCTGTTCCGCCCCGTCTTGATCTCGACCGCCCACCCCTCGAGCCGGCCGTCCGCCGTGTACATCTCCTTGATCGCCGTCGCGCCCTCGCGGTGACGCCGACGATCCGACCGCATCGTCCGCGCCAGCGTGTCGTTCATGTACACACGCACCGGACGCCCGAGCTGCGTGTGCGGACCGCCCGACGGGTGCCGGGCCGACTCCCGCGTCTCCCAGTCCCGATACCGGAACTCACGCAGGTACTCGAACAACGCCGCCTGGTCGGTCGGCACGTCCGTGCCCGAGATCCGCCCCGGGGTCTCGGCGCCCGCCTGCCACTGCGGGTTCGGCGCCGGCGGCTCGGCCGCCATCTCCCGCTCCATCATCGGCGCCGCCGCGGCGCCCAGCGTCTTCGGACGCGCCGCGCGGTTCTCCGGGTTCGTCCGCGAACCCTTCGCCGCCCGCAGCACCGGGTAGTGCTGCGTGAACACGAAATCGTCCCGCGCCGACGCCGCGTGGCACGCGTTGCAGCTCGCGGCCGGGAACGCCGCCGCCGTCGACTTCAACGCACCGCCCAGCTCCCCCTCGTTCGTGAAGCTGAAGTACGCCCAGTTCCCCGGCTCGTCGGGGAAGTCCGCGCGGCTCTTCACCGAAGCCTCGAGGCCGATGAACTCCCCCTGGAAATACCCGTTCCCGCTCACCGCCTCCTTCGTCCCGACGCTCACCAGCTCCTTCAGCAGGATCGTCCCCTCGCGCCAACCGCCCGTCCGCTTGTAGTGCTCATAGCTCACCGGATCGATGTACACGTTGTGGTGCTCGGGGAACGGCGCCTTCCCGTCGTTCATGTCGTTCGGCGTCACCGGAGTCCCGACATACACCCATGTCCGATAGTCCGTCGGACGCACGAGCTCACCGCGCCCGTCGAGCTCGTACGCCGGGTCCGGCGCAACCCCGACCCCCGCCATCACCGCCACGACGCCCGCGCCGAGCGCAACGCACGTCCCGCCGATAAAGGCCCGCGCGCCGATCTTCCTGACTTCGCCCTTGCCCATCGATGCAACCTCCCCTGCGTGCCCCACGCCGCGTGCCACGTGCACGCGCCGCGCCCGCACGGAGCGCACGCTAACCCCCATCCGCACACGCGCAAAGCCCCCGAGAACGCCGCCAGCGGCATCCCGCCAAGCCCCGCGGATTCCCACCACAGCACCCCGCCCTAACCTTCCGTCGCCATGAGTGACTCGCCGCACCCGAGCCTCGAACACGCCGCCAGCTCGTTCGACCCGCAGCTCCTCCTCGAGTCCGTCGCACCGACGGTCGCGAGCATCCTGCGCGCCGACCGCGTCGGCATCGCCCGACACCGACCCACGTCCGGCGCCTTCGAGGTCCACGCCCAGTGGGACCACCTCGACCGCTCCATCGCCCGCGGCTACCACATCCCGACAGACGGCACCGCGGGCGACTGGGTCCGCGAGTACGGCTGCCCGCTCATCGGACGCGACCCCGACGAGATGCGCCCGTACCCGCGCACGCACGAGTACCTCGAGCGCGAGAACTTCGCCTCCAACCTCCTCGTCCCCATCGAGCTCGGCTCGTTCGGCAAGGGCGTCGTCTTCCTCCTCTCGCGATCCCCCGCGTCGTTCACGCAGGACAACATCGCCGTCGCCCTCCGCGTCCGCGACGTCCTCGAGCCCGCGCTGCGCGCACACCTCGCCGCCATCGAGCTGCTCGAAGGACGCGAAGCCACCGAGCCCGACCCGACGGCACCCCCCGGCGTCCTCCAGCCCTCGCTCAACGACGTCGAACGCCGCCACATCGAGGCCACGCTCATCCGCACCAACTGGATCATCGAGGGCCCACGCGGCGCCGCGCGCATCCTCGGCATCCGCCCCAGCACCCTCAGGCACCGCCTCCGCCGTCTCGGCATCCGGCGTCCCTCCTGACCCCTTCTGAAGCCCCGCCCGCTCCAGACCGATACAGTTCCACGTCGGTGCGGCAAGGCGGCCGCGGGCGCACGGCTCAGCCCGGCGCGTCCGAGGAAAGTCCGAGCACGAAAGGGCAGGGTGGTGGGTAACACCCACCCGCCGGGTAAAGGGCCTCGGCCCGTGATCGCCGGCGAGGGAAAGTGCCGCAGAGAGCAGACCGCCGATGGCCTCTTTCGGGAGGCACAGGCAAGGGTGAAAGGGTGCGGTAAGAGCGCACCGCCCGGCTGGTGACAGCCGGGGCATGGCAAACCCCACCCCGTGCAAGCCCAAGCAGGAGCCACGCGGCGGCCCGCCGCAGCGCTCCGGGTAGGGCGCAGGGGGCTCACGCCCCTCACCGGCGCGGCAACGCGTCGGGCAGAGAAATGGCCGCCCATCGCGGCAGGTCCGGGGCCTCGGCCATCGGAAACCACCGGGTGGACAGAACTCGGCTTACCAGCCGCGCCCGATCACAGACGCGGGCCCCGGGGACCACTCCGGGGCCCGCGGCCGTTTTACGTCGTGCGACGGGTATCGCGCCGCCGGTATTCTCGCGTGCCGATGGCGCGGGAAACAAGAAAGACCGATCGCACGCCCGTACCCGATGACGTCGGCCTCGATCCCTACGCGGACGCCCTGGCCGCATTCCTCCGCCGCCCGCTCGAGCCCAACGGGCCCACGCTCACCGTCTCCATCGAGGGCGACTGGGGATCCGGCAAGACGACCTTCGCCGAGCGAGTCGCCGAGCGTTTGCGCAAACCCTCCGAAGACTGCAAGCAAGGCACGCCCGTCGTCATGTTCCGACCCTGGGCCCACGACAAGACCGAAGACCTCTGGTCCGCGCTGGTCAGCACGTTCAACCGCGACATGCGCCATCATCTTCGACGCCGCGATGCCCTCGCGCGCCTGATCAAGCTCTGGTTTGGCCGGATCTGTTTCTGGGGTGACGCGCACAAACGCCGGCCGCGCGTCGTGGTGCCCGGCATGATCGCGTTCGCCATACTGATTGCCGCGATCTGGAGCATCCGCTACGCGGCCATTGCGCACCCGCTCGGGCTCAAACTCGCTCTCGGCCTGCTCGGCGGTGCGCTCGATGCCAGGTTCGAGGCCGCGCTCGGTCTGCTCTCCGCGCCAGCCGGCTTCGCGGTCGCGACGATCGCGGTGCTCGCCACCGCGGCGCGTGTGGTCCCGCCGCTGATCCACCATCTCCGCGCCCGCGGCACGAGCGAGCCGCCACCGCTGATCACCCGCCTGCAGCACCACTTTGCCGAATACGTCGATGCACTCTGTCCGCGCCCCAATACCGATGACCCCGCCGCAGACAACCCGCACCGCGCCGTCATCATCGTCGACGACCTCGACCGCTGCACCGCCGCCGGCGTCGGCGTCAGCGAAACGCTCCGTGCGCTCGGAGCTCTGATCAGCGAGAAGGCCAACGTCACCATCGTTCTCGCCATCGACCGCGACCGCGTCGCCTCGGCCCTCGCCGCCGAAGGCGAGCTGATCGCCAAGTACCTGCCAGATGCCACGGGAAATGACGAACGCGACAACGCCGTCCGCGAGGGGCACCGTTTCCTCGAGAAGTTCATCCACGTCACCTTCCGCGTGCCCAGCTTCGACGTCCACGCCACCTCGGCCCTCATCGCCGGGACCAATCACGGCGACCGTCATGGCGAGGGCGAGGACCCGAAGCACCGCGACGAGTCACGGGCCCGAGCGCTGCAGCGCGCCCGCGAATCGAGCCGCTCCGCTCTGTGCAGCCACGCCGAATCGGTCCGGTCCATCCTCGGCCACAATCCGCGCCGATTGCTCATCTGGCGCAATGAGGTCTACCTGCGACTCCTAACGCTCGAAACGCTTGGCCGAGTCGGACCGGACCGCTCCACCGAACGCGGTCGCGCCAGCATTGAACAGGTCGCCCGCGTCGAGGCCCTGCTCATGGCATGGCCACGATTCGCAAGGGATCTCCGCGCCCACCCCGACCTGCTGAAGTGGCTCACCGCGTTCGCGATCGCCGATCCGTGGGACTGGCCAGCAAGGTGGGGCATCAAGCCGATCAAAGAGGGCCGCCTCGGTGCCCGCGAGCTCAAGCGATGGCTCGCGCGACTCGACGACGACGACCACGCCAGAGAGCTGCTCCGGGGCGACGCCACCGCCACCGAGGGCGAGGTCCCGCCGCTGATCGCTTTCGACACCCGCCTGATCCTCGAGATCCAACGCCCCCTCCCCCCGGAGGTTTCAAGACGAACGGGCCCGACCCCGTCGCCAAAGACCGCCAAGCCACTAGAACCGAGAGCCGACGTCGCGCCACCGACGGTCGAGGCCAAACCGGGCGCGGCCGGCCCTGATCCGGAGAGCGCGCACGTCGAATCACCCGTGCTCACCGGCGCCGGCGCCGAGCCACCGCCCACGACTCCACCCGACGACAAGTCACCCACGCCCTCGGGTACTTCTTCCGAACACCCGAGCGACCACGCACGCGAGCCGCGATCCGGCGCACGCGACCCGGACTCAATGGAGAGCGAACGACCAGCGCCGCCACGCAAGATGACGACGCGCGACGCAGCGACAGGACGCTTCTACGACGCCGAACTCCGCGCCGCCGAACGCGATGTGAGCAGTGCCATCGAACGCCATGGCGACAGCTCATCCGCGCACGCAAGGGCGCTTGACCGAATGCAGCAGGTTCTGTGGAGTCTCGGAAGGTTCAGGGAGGCAGTCGAAGCGAATGAGCGCGCGATCGCAATCGGCGAGGCTGGGTCGGGAATCGATCAACCAATCCAAGCAACTCGTTATACCAACCTCGCGGTGGTGCTCCATGACCTCGGTGACCTCGCGGAGGCCCGACGCCTGCTCGAACGCGCGATCGAGATGCAAGAGAAGCACTTCGACCCCGACCACCCCGGCCTTGCCATCAGCTACTCCAACCTCGCGATCGT
>JBCBKP010000046.1:0-15584 GCA_038521625.1 Planctomycetota bacterium | reverse complement strand
GCGTATCGGACCGGGCGCGCCCCGTCCTCGGGCAGCTCGCCCGCGTCGCCGGCCGGGGCGAGCGCCGCGATCACCGCCGCGTCGAGCGCGGTGCGCTCGCGCCCGTTGGCGAGCACGACCAGGTCCGCCGCGCCGAACTCGTCAAGATCGACCGACGACGCCTCGACCGAGCCGCCCGAGAGATTCCAGTACGCGATCGTGAACGGCTCGCCCTCGACCGACTTCGCGCGGCTGAGCCAGAGCCCGGCCTCCGCGACGAGGTACCAGCCGAACACGCAGCAGCCCAGGATGATCGCGATGGGTCGGAGCATGATGCCGCCGAGGCGCAGGCTCGCGAACTCGAGCAGCTTGCTGACGCCGACGAGCAGCAGCGCGCCGGCCAGGACCAGCGGCGTCGGCATCCACCAGAGCCACTGTGTCGCGAGGAACTCGTCGGTCCAGATCCGGCCCGCGAGCCAGACGAGGAGGAGGGCGATGGCCAGCCCCGCGAACAGCCGCCCGAACCCCGGCAGGATCCGCCGGCGCAGGTGGGCGATCGGGCCGCGCGGTCCCGGGCGTCCGGGCGCCGCCGCGACGGTTTCTGCCTGTTCGTGGGTCGCTCGGTCCTCGTCCATCTCCGCCCTAGCATCGGCTCGCCGCGTGGTGGCGGCGTCAATCACACCCGGGGTACGACCAGGTTTCGTGGGCAGTCTGTAGGCGGGAGCGGGGCACGATGTCGGAGAGCACGCTGGATTGGTCGAACAAGCGGGTCGTCGTCACCGGCGGCGCGGGCTTCCTGGGGCGGCACATCCTCGAGGGGCTGCGGGCCCGCGGGGTGAGCGAGGACCGGATCTACGTGCCGCTGCGCGAGGACTACGACCTCACGGAGAAGGACGACTGCGTCCGGCTCTACAAGACCGCCTTCGACGGCCAGCCGGTGGATGTCGTTCTCCACCTCGCGGCCGAGGTCGGGGGCATCGGGGCCAACCGGGCCAACCCGGGCCGCTACTTTTACGCCAACATGGCGATGGCGCTGCACCTGATCGAGCAGGCCCGGGCCGACGGCCTAGCCGAGCGCGACGGCAAGTTCGTGCAGGTCGGGACGATCTGCGCCTACCCGAAGTTCACGCCGGTGCCGTTCAGAGAGGAAGAGCTCTGGAACGGCTACCCCGAGGAGACCAACGCGCCGTACGGTGTCGCCAAGAAGGCGGCGTGGCAGATGCTCGACGCGTACCAGATGCAGTACGGCATGAAGAGCACCTACGTGCTGCCGGTGAACCTCTACGGCCCGTGGGACAATTTCAACCTCGAGACCAGCCACGTGATCCCGGCGCTGATCCGCAAGTGCGTCGAGGCGATCGACGCCGGGCAGGATCACCTGGACGTCTGGGGCACGGGCGTGGCCAGCCGCGAGTTCCTGTACGTCGACGACGCGGCGGACGGGATCCTGACCGCGGCGGAGAAGCTCGACGAGCCGACGCCGGTGAACCTCGGCACGAACATGGAGATCACGATCCGCGATCTCGTGGAGCTCATCGCGCGGCTGACCGGCTTCGCGGAGACGCGCGAGGAACTGGACCGCAAGATCCGCTGGGACTCGACCAAGCCGGACGGCCAGCCGCGGCGCTGCCTGGACGTGCAGCGTGCCAAGGACATGATGGGCTGGGAGGCGAGGGTCGGGTTCGAGGAGGGGCTGCGGCGAACGATCGAGTGGTTCAAGGCGAACCGCGCGGAGCCCGCGGCGCGGCTCTAGGGCATTCGACCCCACCTCGTCGTGCTCGACGCGGGATCGTCAAACTCGACGGACTCGCCGTAATACTCCGCCAACTCGCCGACACGCTCCGCGAAGCGGCCATCGGGGATGAACCGAAGTCTCGGTGTCGCACCCCGGATCGAGGCATCGAACTTCCAATTCAGTTCGATCAGGTCTCTCGGATTCCGCGTTCCCCCGGCGCGTACGAATACGGTCGTCTTCGCCACGCCATCGTGGTCGGGCGCGGGCTCATACCGAACATGCCCGGTCGAGCTCAATGACGCGATCCGCCCGAGTTCCGTGCGGACCCCGGCGCAGTCCGACACGATCCGGAATGCGAACGGGATCGTTTGAATCGGACTTCGATCACTGAAATGAAGTACAGCCCGTTGCATCGAGCTCTTTCGCTGAACTCCATCGACCAGTCTCGTAATCGTCGAGCTCGACGTCGACACCGGCCTCAACAGCTTTGATAGCGCATCCCGCTGCTCGATCGTCGGCGCGTACGGCTCCGCGGGTCGCTGGCTGCGCTCGACGACCGAGATCTGGAAGTCGGCTCGGAGCTTGATCTCTTCATCAATCACGGCGTGACTTCCGAATCGCGGAGTTGCGCCGAAGCTCGAAACACGACCAACATCGCCGGTTGCGAACAGCTGCGCTTGGAACACACCGGCCTTCATCTCGGCGGGCATGCTGAACTCAATAAGCCCGAGTTCGAATGATCCACCGAATTGAACATCGGCTTTCTCGAACACGCGCGGGCTTGTCTCCGCCGTCGGTCGCGTTTCGCCATGTAGCTTAAGACCATCGAGGGCAAGGACTACTGCCACACTCGCTTGGGCGGGTGAGCCGAGAACCTCTGCGGACAGACGAAGCCGACATACCTCCCCCGGGAACACAGCACCGATCGGTTCGGCCCTGATCGCGATCCCATGCTGGATGAATTCGGAGCGGAGCAGCTCACTCTGCGGCAGCAGCTCGACGACGAACTCGCTCCAGAACCGCGACACCTCGCCTTCGGATCGCCAGTACTTTGATGCGATCATCGCGACGTCATCAAGCTCCACCTGAGTGAAGCTTGCCAATGCCACTCGACGGACTGCTTCGCGAAAGGCGGCAACGCCCGGATCCGCGGCATCAAGCCTCTCGATCAACTGCACGTTTGTGATATCCGCTGCGCTCGGTGAAGCCTGGCTTGCGCGCGCGAGCGAAGCAACTGAGAGAGTTAGGCTCAAGCACAGCAGCATCCGAAGAACGTCTTCTCGCATGTTCCGAGCATAATCATTCCGGAAAAGAAAAACACCCCGGACCCATCCCTGAGCCCGGGGCGCTCGCACCACACGAGTCGCAGCCTGTCGCCTCAAGCCGGAGGCATCGGTCGGGATCGGCGGGACGAGCCGGGCGGGCCGGCCCGTCCCACCGAGGGGGATCGATCAGTGGCGGCGGCGGACGTGCCCGTCACGCAGGCCGCGCTGGTAGCCGCGGTTGAAGCCCCGGTGGAGACCACGCTGGTGGCCCCGGTGCGCGCCGCGGTGGAAGCCCCGGTCGAAGCCGCGGTGGATCCCACGCACGCGGCTGTGGTGGGTGCCGAAGCGGTTCAAACGCTCCGCCCGGTGGGCCCGCAGCGCCCGGCTGCGCGGCACCGGCTTGACGACGCGTTCCTTCTCGATCACGACGGTGTTGCGGCCGAGGCGGGTGACCTTCTTGGTCGTCTGGACCCGCTCGATCCCGCGGAAGCGGCGGTTGTCGCCGACGCGGAAGCGGTCGATGCCGACGTGGGAGCGGTCGATGAACGGGCGACCGTAGTGGTACCGGCCGCGGTCGCCGTAGTCGAGACGGTGGTGGGGCCGGCGGAAGTGGCGGTCGGTGTGTCGGGCCGTGCGCCGGTAGCCGTCGAGCCGGTCGTGCAGCGAGCTCCCGCCGATCCGCAGCGAGACGTCATCGCCGATCTTGATCGTCGTGCTGCGCTCGGCCTTGCCGGGCGGCCCGCCGGCGAGGGCGGCCGAGGCGGTCAGGCTGAGTGCGGCTGCGGCGATGAGCTTGCTGAACATGGCGGGCTCCTTGCTGTCTTTCTCCTACGGGGTCTGGTCCATGCCGGGTCGAATCTCCGTATCCGTCGTCCTCAACATGTTTCACTCAACATGTTGTTATGAATCGGCAGCGGACTCTTCGGATTCCCGTCCCGGGCGGTTTCGGAGTAACATTTTCAAATTCATTTCTGTACGATACCAGCCCGGGGGGTCTCGGAGGCGTGCAAAGGCCTGTTTTTCAGGACTCGAGCGGCGGGAGCTCGTCCAGGACGTCCTCGATCGGCACCGGGCCGCCCTTGCGGAGCCGCCTGAACAGGCGGTAGGCGGCCATCGAGACCGGGTCCCGCTCGGCCCGCTGCGAGCCCAGCATCCCACCAAAGCCCTGCCAGACGCCCTCGACCCGCGGGAACAGGCGTCCGGGGTGGGTCAGGCCGTCAACAAGCAGGTTCAGCGCGCCGCCGAGGGCGTGCTTGGCGAAGGCGGGCTTGGGCACGTTGTGCCACGCAAACCAGAGGTTGTTGCGGGCGGTGAAGCGGTAGATCGCGGGCTTCGACCGCTTGGGGCTCTCGAGGTGGTGGATCGGGTCGGCGGTGCCGAGCACGACCACGTAGCCCGCGTTGTAGAGCCGGATCGAGAGGTCCTGCTCCTCGCCCTGGCGGAAGAGCTGGGCGCGGTAGCGCCCGACGCGGATGAACGGCTCCTTGAGGATCGCGTGCGCCGTGCCGCGGTACTGCTCGGCGGCGTAGAGGCGCCCGGGCCCATCGTCATGAGCGGGAGGGGACTGCTGCACGACGCCGGGGCGGATGTTGACGTCGATGTAGGGGATCGCGACGGCGGCGACGCGTCCCTCGGCCTCCTTGACCGAGGCGCCCTCGAAGTCGGCGAGGGTCTGCTCGACGGTGTGCTTGCTCTCGAAGATGGCGTCGTCGTCCATCGAGACGATGACGGGCGCATCGCACAGCTCGGGGAAGCGGTTGCGCTCGCCGATGAGCCCGATGCCGGGGTGCTTGGCGTCGAGCCGGACGTTGGGCAGGTGGCCGTAGGTGGCCCGGAGCATCTCGCTCGTACCGTCGGTGGAGCCGTCGTCGACGACGACGACCTGGAGCCGCTCGCCGAGTGACTGGGCGAGGCAGGAATCGACGGCGGTCTTGAGCTCGTCCTTGCGGTTGTGCGTCGAGATGGCGACGGCGGCGAGGTAGTCGGGCACGGCAGTGGCTTTCGAGACTTCGGGATTCGATGGTTCGGGAGCGCTCGCACAGGCGGGACGCCTGTGCCACGGTCAGGTTATTCGGGCCTCTCGCCGATGACCTTCGCCGGGACGCCGGCGACGATGGAGAACGGGGGCACGTCCTTGGTCACGACGGCGTTCGCTGCGACGATCGCGCCCTCGCCGATGGTGACGCCCTTCAGGATGGTCACGCCGGCGCCGAGCCAGGCGTCGTGCCCGATCACGACCGGGGCGCCGATCAGCGGCTGCTTGGGGATCGGCATGTGGCGCCGGATGCCGTGGTCGTGGTCGGTGATGTAGCAGTGCGGGCCGATCATGGTCCGGGCGCCGATCTCGATGCGCTCGGAGGCGTCGAACATCGTGTATCGATTGCAGTAGACGCCCTCGCGGATCACGATCCGCGGCCCGCCCTCGGCTTCGCTCCGTCGGGGCCCGGTCGATAGGAGGATGACGCCGCGGTCGAGGCTGACAAGCTTCTCGAGCCAGACGTCGTAGTGGTTGCGCGGCAGGTCGATCTCGCGGAGCCAGCAGCCGGGGCCGATGCGGGCGCCCTGCAGGCGGTGCTTGTGGGCGCGGACGCGCCGACCGACGCCGTTCACCAGCCGCTCCGACGCCGAGATGAGCTTGCCGATCGGGCCCATGGTTTGGCAGCCTACTCGTCCGCGGTGGTCTGCTTGGCGAGCTCGCGCATCGGCCTGGCGGTCACGCCCCGCCCAAGCAGCGCGAGCACGGGGAAGGCGAGCAGGAACTTCAGCTCCCCGGCGGCCAGCTGGGCGCCCATCGACCGCTTGTAGAACGCCATCGCGCGGGCCTTGTCGCCGGCGTGAAGGCAGCGGAAGGCGCAGCCCTTGGCGTGCTTGGCGAGGGCGCTCTTCATCTCGGCCCGGCGCGACGTGCCGGTCTCGTACTCGCCGCGTTCGACCTTGCCGGCGATCCAGTCGAAGCCGTCGAGCTGCTTCTGCATGTTGCCCATCATCTGGGCGTGCCCGACGCGGTATCCGACGACGGGCGGGGCATCGATGTGGGCGTAGCCCTTCTCGGCCCCGACCTTGAACCAGATGTCGACGTCCTCGAACATGACGCGGACCTCGTCGCTCGCGCCGGTGCGCTCGTAGGCGTCGCGCCGGACGATCGTGCCGGAGGGGGCGATGCCGGTGGCGCGGGCCCGCGTGCTCAGGTAGTCGCCGAAGTACCGAGTGGTGGTCGCGCGTCGCTCGAACCGGCCGAGCTGCAAATCGTCGTCGAACGGCGGGAACTCGCCGCTGACCATCGCCGGCCGCCCGTGGCGTTCGATCGCCTCGGCGAACGCCTCGAGCGACCAGGGGAAGAGCAGGTCGTCGGAATCGAGGAAGAGCAGGTACTCGCCGCGGGCGTGCGCCGCGCCGGTGTTCCGGGCGCCGGCGAGGCCCTTGTTCTGCTGATCGACGACGCGGAACTTGGCTGGGTGGTCGGTCTCGTATCGGCGGAGCACCGCGAGCGAGCCGTCCTTCGAGCCGTCGTTGACGGCGACGATCTCGAAGTCGGTCATGGACTGGCCGAGCACCGAGTCGATGGTCCGGTCGACCAGGTCCTCGCGGTTGTACACCGGGATGCACACGCTGATCAGCGGCGCGGCGTCAGACTCCCCGCTCATGCCCCTCGCCCCCATGGGCGTCGTCCTCCGCGCCCTCGCGACCGTAGCCCTCGTAGCCCGGGTTCGCGAGCCCCTCGTAGGCCCACTCCTCGTTGTGCTCGTCGTGCCCCTCGTACGGCTCGTCGGGATCGTAGATCGGGTTCGAGTAGCCCAGGCGGTCGAGGTAGTTGGCGATCAGCGTCGCCAGCGTGAGTGTCACGGTGCTTCCGAATAGGAACGCGAACATGAAGTTTGCGCTCTCGCCGCGCGGCATGCCGAAGACGTCGCCGCCCACCGAGCCGATCGGGATCACCACCAGCGGGTGCCAGGGCGCCCTGCGTATGAACTGGTCGCCGTACCGCAGGATCCAGGCGTAGACCATCGCGTAGAGGACGACGGCGACGAGCCCGCCCTCGGGCGCCCCGTTGCCGACGATCCCGGCGGGGTTGGTCACGCCGCCCCGACCGCGTCTGACGCCGCGGAGGTTCGCCCAGTCGGCCGCGTAGGTGCTCACCGTGTAGGGCTTGCCGCCCCAGATCGCCCGCGGGACCGGCAGGTAGACGATGTACTTGATCGAGAGCAGGAAGGGCGCGTCGATCTTCTCGTTGTCCTGCTCGTACTTCTGGTCGATCAGCCACAGCGCGATGCGGGCCGTGCCGTAGGTCTCGGTGAGGTCGCTGACCGCCGCGCCGGTCGCGCTGGTGTCCGTGATCTGCGTCAGGCCCTCGAGCGATCGGCCGCCGGCGGTGAACAGTGCGACCGCGACGAGCCCCGCGAAGCCGAGCCCGCCCATGCCGACCAGCGCCGGGAACGGGCGCATCGTCCGGAATTTCGCGTAGTACGCCCCCCACACGATCGAGATCGCGACCGAGACCAGCGGTCGCCGGCTGAACTCGCCGATCGAGCTGATCGCGGCCGAGGCGGCGAAGACCGCCGGGCTCAGCAGCAGCGCGACCGGGTTCCGCCAGTCTGAGAACAACAGGTACGCCGCCAGACCCGCGGCCGAGGCGCACACCGCCAGCCCCGCGAAGTCGGCCAGCACACCCACATACGGCACCGGGACCGCCCGCAGCACGAACGCCAGCGGCAGCGCCGCCAGCGCCAGCCCCCATAGCGGGCTGTACTTCGGCACGCTCGGGGGGATCGGCACCTTGCGCGCGATCGCATTGGCGCCGGGCGCGTACTCGTACGACACCAGGAACACGATCAGGAAGATCGTGCACCAGAGGGCGTAGATCTGCGCCGCCGGCCCGACGTCGCCGATGCCGTACTCGTCGGCCTGCGGGAAGCGGATCACCGGCGGGGCGTTGATGAACTGGAAGTAGATCAGTCCGAGCAGGAAGAGGTTCCGCAACGTCAGCAGCTCGGTCCGCCCGCGCACGTAGTCGAGGAGCATCACGCCCAGCGCGAAGAGGCTGAGGATGTAGAAGACCATCGAGACCATCGAATCCCCGTGAACGGGAGGGGCGGGCCGCGGCCGGCCGCCCCGGCGAGACCAACACCGACCGAACCCTATCGGCCGCCCGGACCGGCGTCAGCCCGGCCGTCCCTCTACGTCTGCCCCGCCGCGCGGGGTCGCCCCGGTCTTGCCGCCGTGCCCCCTCTCTGAGCGGTGGACGGCGACGTCTCGGAGCCGCCCGCTCTAGCATCGCCGCCGATGCCGGACGACGGGCCCGCCAACCTCTTTGCCTACCCGGACATCCCCCGGTCCGGGCTTGGCAACGCGCTGATCCCCTGGGCCCGCGCCGAGGCGTTCGCCGAACGATCCGGGGCCCGGATCCTCGCGCCGCGTTGGGTTCAGCCGAAGCTCGGCCCGATCCTGCGGCGCGAGCGCGACCTCCGGCTCTACTGGGGCTATTTCTCCAGCGACGGCTTCGTGAGCGGACGCCGGAAGCGCGAGCTGCTCAGGTCGGCCGTCCGACACGAGCACACCGACGCCGACGCGGCGATCGAGGCCGCCGCGGCCGACCCGGGGACCGATCATCTCGTGGTCTTCCGCTTCCCGGAGTGGGGCGACAACTTCTTCGACGGCGACGCCCCCCACCACCGGGCCCTGCTCGCGCGCCGCCTCCCGGCGATCCTCGCTCCCGGCATGCGGGCCCGGCTCGAGCGCGCCCGGGCTGCGCTCCCAAGGGACTACATCGCGATCCACGTGCGTCGCGGCGACAAGAAGGTCATGTCCGAGGGTCAGCAGGTCGACCTCTACCGCGAATCGAGCTGGGTCATGCGCGACGCCTGGTACAAGCGTGCCCTCGCGGCGACGCGCGAGGCGATCGGCACCGACGCGCCGGCGGTCGTGTTCTCAGACGGCTCGGACGAGCAGATCGCCGACATCCTCGCCGAGCCCGGCACGACCCGGGCTCCGAAAAGCCCGTCGATCGTCGACATCCTGCTGCTCGCCGGGGGGAAGATCCTGATCGGGACCAGCAACTCGAGCTTCAGCCTGTGGGCCGCGCTGATCGCCGACATCCCGTCGGTCTGGTATCCCGGCGCGGCGAAGCACATGTACCCGGGCGATCCGTCGCTGCTCATCGAGACGACCGAGGCCGGCGAGGTCTCACCGGAGCAGGCCGCGGTGCTCGTGCGCGGCTGGGACGCCTAGAGGCGGGGAGGGTCATCCGTGCACCGCAAAGCCAGCAGCTTGCTCAACACCCTCGGCGTCAACTTCGAGCGCACTCGGACGGCGCTGCGGGGGATCCGGCCCTACATGCGCAACCGTCGCGAGATGCTCGGGGCGATCCGCCGGCGCGAGTCCGAGGGCAAGCCGATCGAGTTCCCCTTGGTCAAGAACTACCCGTGCCTGCACGATCGCTTCGAGAGCGGCGGCCACGCCTGGGGCGTCTATTTCCATATGGATCTGTGGGCCGCCCAGCGTCTGTTCAAGAACCGGCCGTCCGAGCACGTGGACGTGGGCAGCGCCGTCGGTGGGTTCTGCGCCCACGTCGCCTCGTTCATGCCGATCCGCGTCATCGACATCCGGCCGACGACGTCCTCGGCCAGGAACCTGCGTTTCGAGGTCTGCGATCTCATGGACATCCCCGACTCGTACGTCGGATGCACCGATTCGCTCAGCTGCCTCCACACGCTCGAGCACTTCGGGCTCGGCCGGTACGGCGACCCGATCAACTACGACGGCTGGCGCGACGGCTGGAACAACCTGCTCCGCATGCTCCGCCCCGGCGGCACGTTCTACTTCGCGGTGCCGATCGGCCGACGCCAGCGGATCGAGTTCGACGCGCACCGGATCTTCAGCCTGCCGTTCATCCTCGACGACATGATCGCGGACCGCCTGTCGGTCCGGGCGTTCGCGTACATCGACGACGCGAGCGAGATCCACCACGACGCCGACCCGTTCGGCCCCGAGGCGCGCAACACCTTCGGCCTGAACCTCGGCTGCGGTGTCTTCGAGCTCGAGAAGAACCCGGGCTGAGCCGGCTCAGGCCGGCGCGGGCTCGACCCGGAGCAGCTCGCCCGCCGGCTCGGCGCCCGAGAGCCTGGCCTCGGTCAGGAACGAATCCGGCGGGCCGATCGGCGTGCCGATGCGCTCGAAAATCTCGCAGAATCGGTGCACGTAGGTGTGCTCGCGCATCGTCCGGTCGTACCCCGCCCGCGCGATCGCGGCCCGGCGCGGCTCGTCCTCGAGGTACGTCTTCGCGATCTCGGGGATCTGCGAGGGGTGCTCGAAGGTCACGATCTCCTCGCCGATCTCGTAGTACTCCCCGAGCCTCTCGGCCGTGCCGGTCAGCAGGAATCCGCCGCAAGCGGGCACCTCGAAGTTGCGGCCCTTGATCTGCGGCGCCCGCTCGAACCGTTCGTCGTCCATCCCCTTCGGCCCGCCGGGCCCGCCGCGCAGCTTCTGGACGGCCTCGAACAGCCCGAGCCGGCGGAGGTTGCGGCCGATCTTCTGTTTGATCCTCGCCGAGACCTGGGTCTGCGGGACGGCCGCGTCGGTCAGGTTGATGTTGACGCGCGAGCGGCTGAAGACGCGGATCATCTGGTCCTGATCGAGCTTGCCGTTGTCCCAGCCCGGGCCCCACGCCGCGACGTCGAGGCCGTCCGCAATGAGGTGCTCGATCACGGCCCCGCGCGTGCCGTAGAGCCGGCCCACGAACGTGGCCTCGTGCTCGCAGCCCTCGCCGGAATCGGGGCGGTAGCAGAACGGGTTGGCGGCCCACTGGGTCTGGATCAGCCCATCGTGACCCAGGTCCTCGTACTTGGCGAGCGCCGAGTGCGCCGTGGTTGAGACGAACCTGAAGCACGGCGCCCAGTGCCTGGTGAAGTTGTCGAAGCGCCAGTGGTCGTCGCAGAACCAGTTGAACGTGACGCAGCCCGTCTCCTCGGTGATCGCCCGCATCGTCGCCTGATCGAGCTCGTCCTTGAAGAGCACGCAGAACAGGGCGTCGGGCTTCTCAGTGTCGACGATCTCGCGCAGGCGGCGGTTCATCGCCGCTTTGCCGATCTTCGAGCCCATCCCGATGTCGAAGTAGATCAGCGGCAGCCCCATCCGCTGGAGCGTGTCGAAGAAGTTGAAGTGCTCGAAGCCGTGCCCGCCGGCGCCGTAGTCCCACTCGTGCGCGACGTACAGCACCCGCGGCATCCGCACACCACCCACACCGGCGTTCTGCTCGCTCACGGCGCCGCCTCCGACCTCTGGTCCTCGCCGGACGCCGCACGGCGGCCGGGAATGATCTTTACCGCCAGCCCGCGTCCGAGCCGGACGAGGTGGCCCCGCTCCTCGGCGGAGAGTCCGACGGTCCAGACGCTGAGGCCGAGCCCCGCGTAGGCCGCCGCGGTCGACGCGATGACTCGGACGAGGCCCGGCTCCATCAGCCCGGTCACGCCCCAGGCGGCGAACGAGCCCGCGCCGAGGCAGAGCCCGGCCGGCAGCAGGCTCTTGGCCAGGAACTCGCGTTTGGCCAGCCCGATCTTGCCGCCCACGTAGACGGCACGCATGATTAGGTGGGCGACCATCGAGAGCAGCGCGAGCGCGGGCACGACGATCGCCGGCGTCTCGCCCAGGTGCACCAGGATCGCCCGGGCCGCGAGCGCGGCTTCCGGCCCGAGCGGCGGCGCCTCGGCCGTGGCCCACCAGAGGACCGCGCCGGACCCGGCGAGAGCCGAGGCATCGATCGCGACGGTCGCCAGCGTGAACGGCCCGATCTTGCCCGTCGCGTTGATCGCGAAGACGTACCCGTGGCCCATGGACTGCAGCAGCAGCCAGACCGAGGCCACGCGGGTCAGCGGGGCGATGGTGTCCAGCCCCGGCGCGTCGGCGCCGAGCCAGAGTTCCAGCAGCGTCCGGGTCTCGAAGACCAGCGGGATCGCGGCGAGCGCCGAGGCGTACGCCGAGAACTTCGAGGCCGTGAGCACGAGCGATCGGACCGTGCCCGACTGCCCGGCGCCGTGGTGGGTGACGACGGCCGGGCTCGCGGCGGTGTTGAGCGTCAGCGCGACCGAGTTCTGCACGCCGCCCAGGGTCATCGCGATCCGGTACGCCTCGACGACGACCAGACCGACGAGCTTGGCCATCATGAGCGTCGCGGCCTGCACGCGCAGCTGCCAGGAGATCGTCGAGAGGACGACCCAGCCGCCGTAGCTCAGCAGCTCGCCCACCATCGACCGCCGGAACAGCGAGGGCCGGATCCTGGCGACCTCGAACGTCCGCATCACGACCCCCGCGGTGAGCAGCAGCACCGCGAGCTGTGAGCCCAGGACGACCAGCGTCCAGGTGAGCAGCTGCGAGATCGGCGAGACCAGCAGCGCGAAGGCGCCCGCGAGGCGGAGGAGCGAGCCAGCAATCTCGAGCGGCGCGACGAGGTAGATCTTCTGGTGGGCGTTGGCCACGGAGGTGAACGACGTGGTCAGCGCCAGCGTCGCGACGGTCACGGCCGAGATCCGGAACACCATCTCCGCGTCGGACTCGCGCCCGGCCGGGATCTTGTCGCCCAGCCAGGCGATCACCGGGCCCGCGAGGACCAGCCCGCCGAGCACGATCACGAGCGAGATCGTGCCGTACATCAGCAGGTTGGTGTTGAAGACCCGCGCGACCCGCTCGGTGTCCTTCTCGCCGATCGCGTGCGCCATGTGCCGGCTGGAGGCGTCGGTCAACGCGGTGGTCAGCAGCGCCATCAGCGCCGTCGCGGCGCCGACGCTCTGGAAGATGCCGAAGTCGCCGCCCGCGAGCTCGCGGTAGACGATGCGCATCGCGACCAGCGCGAGCGCCATCGTGCCCACGCTGCGCATGAACGACACCGCAGAGTTGACGACCAGCTTCGTCGACTGCCGCACGCGCGCCCCTGCCCGGATCCGGCCGGCCCTACGCCCCGATCACTGGTCGTGACCGACGAAGCTCGGCATCTCGTGGCCCGCGTCGACCAGCGTCTTCTCGCGGGCCGCCAGCTCGAGGTCGGCGTCGACCATCATCGCCGCCAGCTCCTCGACCGAGGTCGTCGGCACCCAGCCGAGCTTCTCCTTCGCCTTCGCCGGGTCGCCCAGCAGCAGGTCGACCTCCGCCGGCCGCAGGTATCGCGGGTCGAACTCGACGTGATCCGCGAAATTCAGACCGACGTGGTTGAACGAAAGCTCGGCGAACTCGCGGACCGAGATCGTCTTGCCCGTCGCGACCACGTAGTCGTCCGGCTCGTCCTGCTGCAGCATCCGCCACATCATCTCGACGTAGTCGCCAGCGAACCCCCAGTCTCGCTTGCTGTCGAGATTGCCCAGGAACAGCTTGTCCTGCAGCCCGAGCTTGATCCGGCCGACCGCGCGGGTGATCTTGCGGGTCACGAACGTCTCGCCGCGGCGCGGGCTCTCGTGGTTGAAGAGGATGCCGCAGCTCGCGTGCATCCCGTAGCTCTCGCGGTAGTTCACCGTGATCCAGTGCGCCGCCATCTTCGCGACCGCGTACGGGCTCCGCGGGTAGAACGGCGTCGTCTCCTTCTGCGGCGTCTCGACGACCTTGCCGTACTGCTCCGAGCTCGACGCCTGGTAGTACCGCACCTGGTAGCCGTGCTTGTCCTGGAACTCGCGGACGGCCTCGAGCAGCTTGTACGCGCCCATCGCCACCGTCTCGGCGGTGTAGACCGGCATGTCGAAGCTGACGCGGACGTGGCTCTGCGCGCCGAGGTTGTACACCTCGCTCGGCTTGACCGACTCCATGATGTGGCTCAGCGAGCCCGCGTCGCAGAGGTCGCCGTAGTGGAGCTTCAGCCGCCCGCCCTTGATGTGCGGGTCGAGGTAGAGGTGATCGAGGCGCCCGGTGTTGAACGAGCTCGAGCGACGGATGATGCCGTGCACCTCGTAGCCCTTGCCGATCAGCAGCTCGGCCAGGTAGCTGCCGTCCTGCCCCGTGATGCCCGTGATCAGGGCCCGCTTGCCGTTGAAGGCCGGCAGCTTCGCGGTTGCCGAATCGTCAAAGCTCGTCATCCCACCAGACTCCTTAAACCGCCGATCGCGGCGCCGCACCCGACGAGCCGCCACACCCCCTCCCAGGGCGGAACGGCCCCCGCGCTCCCCAGCGGGCGTGCGTGAAGCGCAACCCTAGGGAGCACCCACGCGGGTTTGCTCCCCATCGACCACTCCGACGTCCCAATCCGCGCCGAGTTCGGTCCCGGACCACGGATCGTCCGGTGACCAGTGCTCGGGCGATGGCGGACCCGGCTCGACCGCCCCTCCCGTCATGACCGCGCGCACGCCGAGCCCGCCCAGCAACGCCGAGAGCAAGATCGGGCCCACCCATCGCCACACCCGTGCAACCGGCCCCGATAACGCCGCCTCCGAGCCCGGCCCGCCGCGCGCCAGGGCGACGCCGAGCGCCAGCCACATGAGCACCAGCGGCTCGTGGTACCGCTGCCACGAGTTGCTCGTCGAGGACTGCGCCGCGAGGAACCCCGCCAGCGCCGCGAGCAGCACCAGCCGGGCGCGGACCGGCAGCCCGAGCAGCGACACCGCGACCACCGCGCCACCCATCGGTGCCAGCCCCAGCAAAGCAGGGCTCGAGCGCCCCGCGATCTCCGGACCGAGCTTCGCGAGCGCCCACCACCCGCCAAAGCGCCCCGAGTCGGTGTCGTACGTCGTCTCGGGAACGGCCGCCAGCACCAGCCCAACGAGCGCCGCCGCCGCGACGAAAGCCCAGCCGCGACGCCCGAGACCGCGGACCGTCGGCCAGAGCCAACCAGCGAAGAAAACGCCCAAGATCGCGAACTGGGTCAAGACGAACGCGGGTGTCGCGAGGTTCGGCCCCTGGTGGTCGCCCTGGAACCGCGACGGCGTCAGCCCGCCCCACTCCCTGTAGAACCAGGCGATCGCGAGGAACGCCGGCAGCGTCCCGGCCAGGGCCGCACCGAGACGAGCCAGCCGCGCGCGAAGGTCGGCGCCGAGCAGCGACCGCGACGAGAGCTCGGGCTCGGCCGCACCGAACCAGGCGGCCGTCCAGACCACCGCCGCCGACCACAGATGGATCTGCCGCGTCAGAACCAACGGCAGCGTGACCAGGCCGACGAGCATCCAGCGGGCCGGTGAATCGCTGGCGCGCAGCGCGAGCACCAGCACGAGCAGCACGCCGAGCCACGCCAGGTCGTCGGGCAGGTTCCAGGCGGCGGACGCGACGACGTAGGGCGAGAGCGCGAACGGCAGGGCCAGCAGCGACCCACGGGCGGCACCAGGGCGACGGCCGAGCCACCACCCGAGGCTCGCGACCAGCACGACGCCGACCGCCAGGCTCAGCAGACGGAATCCGAGCTCGGCATCTTCGCCGAATCCGGGGAGAATACGAGCCAGACTCGCAATTGCGAGGTGGTAGCCGGGCGTGGTGGCCGTCAACGGGTTCGAGAGGTCGAAACCGCCTGTTTGGGTCACGAGATCCCGGATCTCGGGGAGGTGGTACCGCAGCGCGTCAAACGCCGCCCGACCGCGATTGACGCCGAGCAGAATCAGCGGGAGAGCGGACGCGACCAGGGCCGCGCTGACGCATCCCGCGGCGAG
>JBCBKP010000045.1:0-17487 GCA_038521625.1 Planctomycetota bacterium | reverse complement strand
CGACGAGTCGGGCGAGTTCGAGGTGCGGATCAAGGCGCGGGACTGCATTCATAGCTACATGTACGGCTACCACCCGCTCGACATCGTCGGCTGGGACGGGTGCTACTACCCGTACTGTTTCAACATCGACGACTTCGCGCCGATCGTGGGCAAGCTGCACATGCCGCCGCCGATCCATCAGACGTTCGAGGGTCACAACTTCGTGATCTGCTCGTTCTGCCCGCGCGTGCTCGATTTCCACCCCGAGGCGATCCCGATCCCGTACAACCACTCGAACGTGGACAGCGACGAGATCCTCTATTACGTTGAGGGCAACTACAAGGCCCGGCGCGGGATCGAGAGCGAGTCGATCAGCATGCACCCGCAGGGCATCCCGCACGGCCCGCACCCGGGGACGGTGGAGAAGAGCCTGGGCAAGACGCACACCGACGAGCTGGCGGTGATGTGCGACACGTTTCGGCCGATGTTCCCGACGAAGGCGGCCTTGGCGCTGGACGACCCGGCGTACCCGGAGAGCTGGCGGGACGATCACCATGCGCCGCTGGAGAGCCGCAACGGCGCGCCGGCGAAGTCCGGGGCGACGGAGAGCGCGGACACGTGGACGTGATCCAGGAGCCGATATTCGCGGGGAGTCCTCCCGAGGGATGGCCCAGCCTACCTCGGCACTGGCATGATCTCCTTCGCGACCGTGTCGACGATCCGAGCAAGCGCCGACGTTTTGGCCTGGCGGTGCGCATCTCAGTCCCGCTCTCGCTGCTACAGCATGCGATTCGTTCGGAGTGGCTGCTACGCACAGACGACCGCATTCCCGAAGAGCTGCGCGCAGATCTTCGCTTCTTCACGCAGTTGACGCTTCTCGCTCATGCAGGCGAGATGTGTTCCCAGCTTAGCCCTGGGACCGGGAGCAATCCCACAATCGCCGACGCACCAGACTTCGAGCACGCATGTGACGGATTGTTGCCAGCCATGAGCTCAACGCTGTCCAAAATTCGGGATGCGCAGGATCCAACCGTCAAGCAGCTGAAGAGAGTACGAAAGAAGTATCTGTTCCACCATGACAAGGCCATTTCATCGAATGCTGAAGCGCTAGTAGATGCAGCACCTCCGAACACTGCGATCCCATTCCTCTGTACCCCATCGACGGAGTTCGCGGGCACCGGTTCGATGCTCGACACCTATCCCCTCGCGGCAACTTCGATCGTTGTGGGAATCGACGACGGACCGCCAAAGCCCCCACAGATCGGTCGACCGCCGCCGAACATCGAAATGGCCGTGAAGATGATGCAACTGGCGCTCGAGATCCCTCAGATTTGCGAGCAGATGATGTACCAGCTACTCCCGAAAAAGTCCCTTGCACGACGCCCCGTGCCCCCGGAAGGGAGCGGCGGCGAATGAACCTCGTCCAGAAACTCCGCCAGCTCGAGCGGGCCGCGCGGGAGAATAAGAACCCGCTGCAGGTCCAGCGCGACTGGCCGATGATCGAGCGGCTGCTGATGCGCACGCCGGCCTCGCCGGGCGCCGTCGACGAGGCGGTGAAGAACCAGGACGTGGACGGGCTGTCAGCGATCCTCGACAAGCTCGAGGGCAAGACGGCCGAGCCGGCCGAGGCGAAGCCGGCGGTCGACCCGGACGCCTTCGGCCACGACGACAAGGCGGCGGCGCTGCGGGCGTTCAAGAAGCGGCTCAAGCTCGCTCGGCTCAGCGACGAGTCCCGGCTCGGCGGGCGGTACACCTCGGGCGGGAAGAGCTCGAAGATCGACGCGATCCAGCCGCCGACGGACTACCCGCCGGCGATGTGGAAGGCGCTGGCGGCCGAGGGGCGGCTGAAGGACACCGGGCAGGGGTTCTATGCGTTGCCGTGAGCGGGGGACCGGGGATTTGGGACCTGCCATCTGATGGGCGGCGCCGGTCCGATCTCTGTGCCTCTGCGGATCTCTGTGCCTCTGCGTTCTCCGATCGGTCTCGGCCCGTCGCCGCTAGACTTTCGGCGATGAAGTCACGACGACCCACACGCCAGATCCAGCTCGGTGATTCCCGCACCGGCGTCGTCCGCGTCGGCGGCGGCGCCCCCACCGCCCGGCACCCGAACGCGACGCCGACGAGCCCGCCCGAGGAGGGCGGCCCGGCCGAGGTCAGCGTCCAGACGATGACCGCGGGCTACACGCACGAGATCGACAAGTGCGTCGCGGAGATCCACAAGCTGCAGGCCGCTGGGGCCGACGTGGTCCGAGTGGCGGTGCCGGAGAAGAAGGACACCGAGGCGCTCAAGGAGATCCTGAACCAGACCACGGTGCCGATTGTGGCGGACGTGCACTTCCACTTCAAGCGGGCGCTCGAGGCGGTCGTGGCGGGCGTGCACAAGATCCGGCTGAATCCGGGCAACATCACCGACCGCGAGCAGGTCATCGAGGTGATCAGGGCCTGCCAGCAGGCGGGCGACGGCGCCGGGATCCCGATCCGCGTGGGCGTGAACGAGGGGTCCATCATCGAGCGCAAGGACAAGCAGGCCCGGGCCAAGGAGCTCGGGGCCTACTTCAGCGAGCACAAGCACGGCTACCTGCTCTCGATCATGATCGCCAAGCTCGAGGAGTACCTCGACATCTTCTACGAGCAGGACTTCCACGACATCGCGATCAGCAGCAAGTCGATGGACCCGACGCTCGTGATCGACGCCTACACCGAGATCAGCGAGCGCTTCGACCACCCGCTGCACCTGGGCGTGACGCACGCGGGGCCGAAGGAGACCGGCTGCATCCGCTCGGTCGTCGCGCTGGGCACGCTGCTGGCGGGCGGGATCGGCGACACCATCCGCATCAGCTACGCCAGCGATCCGGTCTACGAGGTGGAGGACGGCCTCGAGCTGCTCTGGTCGCTCCAGCTGCGCGAGCGCAAGGGCGCCGAGCTGATCGCCTGCCCGACGTGCGGGCGGATCCAGGTCGACCTGTTCACGCTGACCCAGGACGTCCGCAAGATGCTCGCCGACGACATCACGGTGCCGATGAAGGTCGCGGTGATGGGCTGCGTGGTGAACGGGCCGGGCGAGGCCGAGGGCGCCGACGTGGCGGTGTTCGCCGGCGACCGCAAGGGGATCATCTACGTCCAGGGCGAGCGGGTCGCGACGGTCGGCGAGGACGAGATCCTGGACCGGCTGCTGGTCGAGTGCAAGACCTTCCAGGAGCGGGTCGTCTCCGGCGAGGTGAAGCTCGGCGAGAAGAAGGTCGAGATCGTGCCGCCGGACCCGGAGGGCGAGCTGGGCTCGGGCTGGGAGAAGATGGCGGCCGAGCGGATGAAGGGTTCGACCGAGCTCACCGTCGGCCAGAGCTGAGCGGTTTGAAATCACGCGGCGTCTGATTCGAAGACACCGGCGGAGGCTGCCCATGCACCGAATCGTGATCGCTCTCGCCGCCCTTTCTGGCCTGGGTCTGGGCCTCGGTCTGGGTCTGGCCGGCTGCCACCACAAGGGGCCGCAGAACCCGAGCTGGACGCTGACGGACGAACAGACGCGGGAGCGTTGGGAGGCGCTGCGGGCCGACCCGATCGAGCCGGAGCGTCCGATCGTCTACATCGGCGGGTACGGCATGCCGCGGTCGGTGATCGGCGGCGAGGCGCGGAGCTACACCTCGGCGGTGACCGACGAGTACCAGCGGGACGTGCTGCACGTCGGGCTCGGCGGGCTGGCGACGCTGGAAGAGGCCGCCGACGACGTCGTTCGGATGGTCAACGAGAAGTGGCCGCCGAGCGCCGAGCAGGCGGAGGCGGGCGAGACGGTCGAGGTAGACGTGATCGGGATGTCGACCGGCGGCGTCGTCGCGCGGCTGGCGCACCTGCCCGACCCGCACGGCGTGCGCGACCGGCTGATGATCCGCAGGCTTATCACGATCGCGGCGCCGCACCGCGGGGCGGAGTTCGCCGAGTTCGCGTCCAACGACCAGATGGTGGACGACATCCGGCCGCGGTCGCTGGCGCTGACGAAGCTTCAGGAGAAGCTGCCGAAGGCGGAGTACGAGCTGATCCCGTACGGCGTGGCAGGCGACAAGATCGTCGGCCTGAGGAACTCGGCGCCGTGGGGCGAGCTTCCAATCTGGACGCAGGGGCGGGCGAACTTCAGCCACGTCCTGGGGCAGGACGACGCGCGGCTGCGGCTGGATATCGCGCTGCGTCTGCGCGGCGAGGAGCCGATCCTCGCGGAAGACGTGCCGCTGCCATAGACGTGCGTTTAGTCGATGCGGCCGAGCGGAGTGGCCCCGTCTCACGACGAGGACTCGTTCTCGCGGCGCGTGCGTGCGCGGTCTCGGGCGTCTGCCGTCATGAACGAGTCGCCGTCGATCGGTTGAACGGAAGCCCCGCGCTCGCGCTCGGGTCTCGTCATGGCGCATTGTGCTCGTGCCTGGGGCGTCTGGTGCGTCGGCGGGAGATCGGAGAAACCCCTCGCTCGCGCTCGGGGCTCGTTGCGGCGCTTCGCTGCTCAGCCGCCGAGCATGCGGAGCTGCATGTCGAGCGTCTGGGAGACGGTGTCGCGGAGCGACTTGATGCGGCTCGGGCTGAGTCCGCTGGTCTGCTCGTCGAGCTCGATCGCGGGGAACCACTCCGAGTCGGTGACCTCCCAGCCGTCGGCGACGAGCGCCTCCTGGATGCCCTCCAGGTGCGCCGCGCCCCAGAAGAGCGCGACCGAGCCGGGCGGTTGGCGGAGCTCGAGCTGCTCGTCGAGGGCCTCGAGGACGACGTCGTTGCGGACCTCGAGGATGACGCGCATGAAGTCGCTGCCTGAATCGCCCATCTGCTCGGCCGCGACGGGCATGAGCTCGTCGGCGCGGGCGAGCGTCTCGATCAGGAAGATCTTCATCATCGAGCGGCCGAAGTTGGTCATGCCGGCGAAGCGGAGCAGGCCGCCGGCGATCTTGGCGAGCGGGCTGTCGCCGCTGAGCATCGCGAGCAGCGGGTCGTCGGGGGCCTCGGGGACGCCCGAGCCGATGACGACCTCCTCGTCGTCGCGCCCGGCGAGATCGAGCAGGAGCCGCTCGGCGGAGACGTCGGAGTTGATCCAGCCCTCGCCGGTGTAGTCGATGGCCTCGAGCTGGAACTCGAGCCCCATGGCGGCGGCGAGGTCGCCCTGGATGCCGGTCGGCGGGTCGATCTCGGTGCGTGTCAGCGCGGGCTGGTCGCTCAGGGCGATGTCGCGGTCGTCGTCGCGGCCGCCGGGCTTGGCGTCGGCGCCGAGACTGACCAGGTCGGTCTCGATGCGCTGGTCCTCGCGCTCGGTGCGCCGGTACTCGAGCGGGTTGCCCCAGGCGTCCATGAATGCGGCGCGGTCGATCGGGTCGCCGGCGCCGGTGGCGGCGAACGCCTCGGCGACGTCCTCGGGGGCGCGGCGGAGCTCGAGCTTGGCCCGCTCGATGATGGCGCCGGCGTGGCGCATGCGGGCCTCGGTGATGCGGGTGCGGACCGTGGCGGAGGCGTCGGGCGAGGGCTCCTCGGACCAGCCGGGCTTGACGCCCTCGAAGAGGACGACCTCCTGGCGGTCGAGGAGGCGCTGGAGGGCGGCGTAGTAGTCGCCGCTGCCGATGTGTGCGACGCCGACGAGGACGATGGCGGTCGGCACGCCGGGCTTGCGCATGGTGTGGGCGGCGATCTCGAGGGCGACCGACTCGTCGGTGTTGCTCTCGGCGAGGCGGATCGAGGGGACCGGCTCGGCGGCCACCGGGGCGGCCGCGAATCCGGTTGCTGCAATGATGAGGGAGCTCAGGACGCGTCGTGCGTGCATCTGGTGGTTCCTTCTGGGCCCGGTGGTCGGGCCGGGGCCGGCCGCGGGGCTGGGTCGCAAGCGGGGTGCCCGGGATCCCAACGAGCCTTCCATGGGCGAGGACAATCCCGCGATGGGCGCCACAGGGAGCGTACCCCCGCCGAGACAGGATTCGAGAACCGGGGCGGCCGGTTTCGGCGCCGGTCGCCGGGCGGGCGGCCCGGGCCTTCTCCCGGGCGGTCCGGCGGGTCTTCTTGCGGACCTTACGGTCCGACCTCTGGAGTGGCTCTCCGACTGCATCCCGGCGGCACGGCTGCCCGGGGAGGCCGAGCCGGCGCTCGGGCCCGAGCGGTCTCGGGTGGACGACGAGCGACGGCGAATGCGGTCGAGCCCGGTCGAGCTCGAGCGGCCCGTGGCGGTGCTGAGCGGGTACCGGGCGTGGCCGGCGCAGTCGGTGCATCTGGCGCGGGAACTGGCGCGGCTGACGGGCAGCCCGGCGTCGTTCCTGCCGGTCTCGTACACGCTGCAGGGCCGGATCGAGCGGGCGCGGGCGATCGCGACCGAGGAGATCGATCGGGCGTTCGACGGTCGCGAGATCGACGTCGTCGGGATCTCGATGGGCGGTCTGGTCGGGCGGCTGCTGTGCACGGGGCGAGCGCCGGTGCGGGTCGGGCGGCTGTTCACGCTGGCGACCCCCCACCGCGGCGCGGCGCTGGCGGAGAAGATCCGGCTCGACCCGGCATCGAGAGGGATGCGGGCGGGGTCGCGGTTCCTCTCGGAGCTGGACGAGGCGTGGCGGCGCGGCGAGCGGCCGCGCGAGGTGGTGCCGTACGCGGTGACGAACGACACGTGGGTCGGCGCGACGCGGACGGCGCCGCCGGGCGGGCGCGTGCTGTGGACGGGCGGCTCGCGCGTGCTTTCGCACTTCACGGTGTCGGTGAACCGCGCGATCGTGACGGACATCGCGCTGCGGCTGCGCGGCGAGGCGCCGCTGGCGGAGCGCGGCGGTGTGCCGCCTAGGGATTGATAGGCGAAGCGACGGAGCCACGAAGGGGCTCGTCGGCGCAACCCTCGAAGAACAGCCGCACGAACTCGGCGATGTCGTCCTCGTTGGCGTACCAGACCGGGTCGGTGAGGATCGAGGTCCGTTCGTCGCCGTCGTCGAGGTACAGCTCAAGGAATCGCAGAACATCGGCCTGCGAGTGCAGGCCGAACGGCGGTGCATAATCGATCAGCGAGCAGGGGCGCTGGCCCGGCCCGGCCGTCGCGAGGCGGAAGCCAGCGGGCGAGATCGATAGTGCCGTCACCCGAAACGACAGGGTCGCGAATGGCCTTGTGACCTCGCATGAAGAACCAACTAGCATCATCGCGATGTCGTTGAGGGGGGCCGGGACATTCGCGCCGCGCCGATCGATGCCCGCAACAGCCTCCCTGTTGCCGGCGATCACGTCGATCAGGCCCCACGGGCTCTGTGTGTCGGGATACATGCCCATCGGCAGGCACCAATCGGGGAAGTTGAACGCCGCCTGATACTCCTCGAACGGCATGCCGACCGGCGCGGCGTCGCCCTCGGGCGGGAACGCGTAGACCGGCGGCGCGTCGGACGCGTGCGGGTGGTAGTACCACCCCGGTCCGGAACCGTTCTTGTCCGGCGTGTAGTACGCCGCCTTCAGGAACTCGTCGATCGTCGGGATCCAGACCCGCGCATCGGGTCGTCGGACTGAGAACAGCCCCGAGTCGAACGCCGCCTCGGGATCGGCGTCGAAGGTCGCGAGGTCATACGCGCCGTCGAAGAGCGTCTCGGGGTCGTCCCCGCGGCCGTTGTGGAGCCAATTGCAGTACAGCATCGCGTGCCGGGGCTGCATCGTCAGCTGGCTTCGCGGAACGATACCGAGCGGATCGTCTTGCAGCGTGTATCTCGTGCCAGGACCGGCATAGAAGATGTCCTCGGACATGCCGGAGCGCAACACGCGGAGCTGATCTCCGAGTTCGTCGGATAGCGTCGAGAATCGGGACACAAACTCGAACCAGTCGCCCGTGGTGATCTCCGATCTGGTGATCAGGAACTGGTACCCGACCGAGCCGCGCCCATCCAGCCGTGATCTAAACCCGAGGTCTTGGAGCGTGGAATTGTCGAGCTCGTTGAGGTCGTAGCCCTTGTTCCCTGGGTCGCCGACGGCGAGCCACCCGAGCCCGACATCCGGCAGGCCGTAGGGCGGATCCACGGTCTCTTGGGAGGTGCCGATCGTCACGAGCGCGGCGACCACGGTGAACTGGACCCATGCACGCATGCGCGTTATCTCCGATCGGATCATCGGCCGCTGCGTCTCGCGGCGCTCAGCGAGCCTTCGCCGAGCACCCCGAGGCGACAGGGGCTCGTTCTTGCTGCCGGCGCTCGTGGTCGCCCGAGAGCGCGTCGCGATCAACGAGCCCCTCTCGTGAGAGGGGGCATCGCGCGTCCGGACGTGGATGTGGTGACTAGCCGAGCGCCCCGAGGCGTCGGGCCGCGCGGGCGAGGCGGGCGGCGTCGGGGCCGCCGGCGGTCTGGCGGGCGCGGATGGCCTCGCGGAGCAGCGAGCGGCTGAGCAGCAGCGGGACCGACGAGGTCAGGCCGGCCTGGTCGGCCAGGCGGTCGAGGGCGCGGCGCTCGTCGCCCGGCAGTCCCATGATCGAGCCCAGGTCGCGTGCGGCGAGCCGCTCGACGGGCATCTGCTTGCGGCGGAGGGCGCGCTGGTGCAGCGCGACCGCGACCGAGAGCAGCACGGCGCAGGCGAGGATGAGCCCGGGCCAGCTGGTGACCTCCCAGCCGAGGCTGGGCGTGACCGGGTCGTCGCTCGTGACGAGCTGGATCGGCTGGGGCGGTTGGGTCGCTGTGGGCGTCATGGGTTCAGGCGGCGCTGGTGAGCTTGATCCGGGCCTCGCGCGGCTCGACGCGCTCGGGTTCGGTGCGCTCGCCGCGTCGGCGGCTGAGCCCGGCGTACATGCGGGCGGCGACGCGCTTGGCGCGGCGCCGGACGGCGATCTCGGGCTCCTCGCGCGAGAGCCTGGTCACGCGTTCGGCGATCGGGCGCAGGGCGCGGCCGAAGCGTTCGGGGCACTCGGCGAGCTCGCGTTCGGCGAGCCACGCGCCGGCGAGGCGGTGCATGGGTCGTTCGTCGTCGAGCATCCTCGTGACGACCTCGAGCGCGGCGGGCTCGTAGATGCGGGAGGTGGACGAGCGCAGGCCCTGGCCGGCGGCGTCGCGGAGCCTGGCGCGGGCGGCGCTCGCGCGGACGCGGTGGTTGTCGTCGGTGACGGCGGCGGCGAGCGTCTCGCGGAGCTCGGGCGGGATGCCGCGGCGCGCGGCCGACTCGATCGCGTTGGCGCGGACGCGCGGGTGCTCGGAACGCAGCGCGGCGGCGAGGGCGCGGGCGGCCTCGGGCGTGCCGATGCGTCCGAGGATCGAGACCGCGAACGCGACGATGGTGTCGGCGCCCTCGAAGGCGTCGAGCGGGATGGCGGCCGCGGCGATGACGTCCGCGGCGCGCTCGTGCTCGAGGCCGAGAGCGCGGATCACGCGGAGGGCGCTGCGCCGCTCGGCGGCGTCGCCGTCGGCGAGGCGCCCGACGAGCTCGCGGTCGGCGGCCTCTCTGTTGTCAAGGCGCCAGCGTCGCATGGCGATGCGGGAGGCGGTGGTGTCGGCCCAGGGGTCGAGGCGGGCGAGCTCCTCGCGGATCGCCAGCCGCGTCGTCGGGTGCGGCGACGCGGTCAGGCAGGAGCCGATCCGGACGCGCGCGGCGGCGGCCGGGCGTGTGGGCCTGGCGGGCCCGCCGTCGGCGCCGACCGTGGACCAGCGCCAGGCGGCCGATCGGCTGACCGGCGGGCAGGGGTCGAGCACGAAGTCTGGCAGGTCGCGGACATCGGCGGCGGCGAGCGCCGCGAGCCGGGCGCGGTCGTCGGGGTCGGCGAGCATCGGCTCGACGGCGAGCCGGAGGGCCCGGGCGGGCGGGTCGATCGCGCGGATCAGGCCCGGCAGGGCGCGACGGGCCGCGGCGGGGAGGACCGCGAGGTCTTCGGTGCCGGGCAACGGGCCGCCCGGCGCGAGCGCGGGGACGTCGTCTTCGGTGTGCGTCGCGGGCTCGAGCATGGCCATCGCGCGGCGGCGCTTGGGATTGAGGGCGAGGTGCGCGGCGTCGAGGACGGCGCGGTGCTCGAGCGGGCCGCGGGCGCGCCCGAGGCGGTCGAGCGCCGCCGAGCCGACGGCGCCGTGCGCGAGCCAGCGCCAGGCGGCGCGGCGCATCATCGGCGAGCGGTGGCGGCGGAGCGTGGCGCGGAGCAGCCGTCCGGCTTCTTCGGAGGCGGGTGATTCGGCGGCGAGCAGCTCTGCCAGGCGCCGGCCCCCACGCCCGAGGGCGAGCAGGACGACGGCCGCGGCGACGAGGTCGCGCTGCCCGTGGGTCTCGTAGCTCTCGACCGCGTCGGCGAGAGCGCCCGCGACGAGCTCGGTCTCGCGTGCGAGCGAGGCCTCGTCCTTGGCGACGGGGCGGCGGACCCAGGAGCGGAGGGGCTCGCCGAGCAGTTCGCGGTCGTCGTCATCGGTCAGGATCGCGCCGACGAGGCGGCCCCAGGCGCCGCCGATGGCTCGGACCGCGGTCTTGCGGTGGGTCTCGTCGTCGAGGTGCGGCACCGCGAGGGCGAGGTGCGACGCGAGGGGGTGGTCTGCCAGGAAGGCGACGAGGCCGGCTCGATCGCGGTCGTCCGCGCCGGCGGCGACGGTCTCGACGGCCGCGGGCCAGAGTCGGGCGCCGAGCTTGAGCGCGACGGACCTCGGCTTGGCGGGCAGCCGATTCCAGCAGCGGACGAGCCCGACGGCGGCGATCTGAGGGGCTTCGGCGGGATCGTGGCGGCGGAGCCAGCGTCCGAGCGTTGGGATGAGCCCGGAGGGCGAGAGGTCGAGATCGGCGGTGCCGGGTCGATTCGGGGCGCGGAGGAGGGCCACGAAGGCCGCGGCGAGCGCGGGTTGCTCGGAGCTGGGGATCGCGCGAATCGCCGAAACCAGGGACTCGACGCGGAGGTCGATCGGCAATCGATCAAGCGCTTTCGGCGTGGCTCCGTGGGGATCGATCTTGTTAAGGGCGCGCAAATGCATGATCATCAAGAAATTGCAAAGAAGGCGTAAGGAATTGACGCCATTCGTGTCGCCTTCAACTTCTTGGTGGACTCAGCCAATGGCTTTGCCATATCTTGTGGTCGCCGGCGAAATCCGGCCGGAACTGTGGGGGTTGTCTCGTTGTCGACGGAGCGACGGCGAAGACCCTGTCGGGAAGGAAACCCACCGAGCCTCATCGAACGCGAACGCATCGGCCCGTCATTCGGACGAAGCAGGTCCGGATCACGAGATCGCGGCTCATGGTTCAGCCGCGGGAACGGGGCCGAGAGATTGGCGGTCAGGGGGCGAAGGGGTCGCGAGACGGAGACGGCCATGAACCAATTGATTCGTCCGAACGTCACCCTGACGCATCACCTTGGTCTGTACGATCGCGCGTTGCACCCTGAGCACTTCACGATGCGGAACCGTCGTGTGATCCGGCACGGGGCGTACGACATCGAGCTGTGGGTGATGCGTGGCGAGCACGCGGTGCGTTTCGGGCACCGCGACGCGTGCCTGACCGAGGCGGTCGGGCGGGACGGGACGCGGCTTCCCGAGTCTGGGATGGTGACGAGTTTCGCGTGCAACGGCGAGCACGACTTCGACCGGTCGTTCAACTCGACCGGCCTGTCGTACATGACGACGGTGCAGTCGGAGCAGCTCTCCGAGAATCTGTTCGAGGCGACGCTGGCGGAGATGCGCGACTACGCGGAGGACGCCGAGGCGGCCGTCGAGGCCTGGGGCGACGAGTCTGGCGAGAACCTGACCGTCGTTGATTTCCAGCGGTTCAGCAAGGAAGTGCACGTCCAGTGCTATCACCTGATCGCCTCGGGCGGTCACGTGCTGCGGTCGCAGACGATCTTCGAGCACGGCTGAGGCTTGGGCATCGGGCATCGGGCAACGGGCAACGGGCAACGGGCAACGGGCATCAGGGAAGTGACCGGGACCGCGTGCGGCGGATCCTGAGAGTCTTGCTGCGCCGAGGCTTCGGGCTGACAACAATGTCCGAGCATGACTGACACGCAGCCGGCCGAGAAGCCCAACTACAAGAAGACGCTGAACCTGATGAAGACGGCCTTCCCGATGAAGGCCAATCTGATTCAGAACGAGCCGGCGAGCCTGAAGCGGTGGTCGCGGTCGGGGCTTTACCGCTCGCTGCGGGAGGCCCGCGCGGGCGCCGAGAAGTTCCGCTTCCACGACGGCCCGCCGTACGCGAACGGCTCGATCCATCACGGGCACCTGATGAACAAGTGTCTGAAGGACTTCGTGGTCCGGAGCCGCTCGATGGAGGGGCTGGACGTGGCGTACGTCCCGGGGTGGGACTGTCACGGCCTGCCGATCGAGCACAAGGTGATGACCGAGCTGCACGAGTCGGGGCGTGCGGCGGAGCTGAACGCGCTGGAGGGCAGCGCGGCGAGGCTGGCGATCCGTCGGGCGTGCAAGAAGCACGCGGAGAAGTACGTGAAGCTGCAGTCGGGGCAGTTCCAGCGGCTCCTGACGCTTGCGGACTACGACGACCCGTACCTGACGATGACGCCGGGCTACGAGGCGGCGGTGCTCGAGGTGCTCGCGGGGCTGCTGGACGGCGGTCTGGTGTACCGGGCGCTCAAGCCGGTGCACTGGTCGATCGCGAACGAGACTGCGCTGGCGGAGGCCGAGCTGGAGTACATGGACCGCGAGGACCTGTCGGTCTACGTGGATTTCGAGGCGGTCGACGCTTCGGCGGTGTACGCGGCTTTCGGGATCGACGAGGCGGAGCGCGAGCGGCTGGAGCTCGGGGCGACGCCGAGCTTCATGATCTGGACGACGACGCCGTGGACGCTGCCGGCGAACGAGGCGATCGCGGTGCACGAGCGGTTCGAGTACGTCCTGGCGAAGATCGACGGGAACTTCACGGTGCTGGCGGCGGAGCTGCTCGGCCCGGTGACCGAGGCCGCGAAGAGCGAGGACGTGGAGGTCGTCGCGCGGGCGCCCGGTGCCGGGCTGGTCGGCCTGAAGTATCGGCACCCGTTCCGCGACATCCCGGCGCTGGCGACGGCGGCGGTCTGGACGATCGTCTCGGCGGACTACGTGACGCTCGAGGACGGCACGGGCCTGGTGCACACGGCGCCGGGGCACGGCACCGAGGACTTCCAGACGGGCCAGCGTGTCGGGCTGCCGGTGTACTGCCCCGTGCGCGGCGACGGCACGTTCGACGAGAGCGTGCCCGAGTGGCTCGCGGGCGTGTCGATCTGGGACGCGAACGAGACGATCACCGAGCGGCTGCGGGAGAGCGGGCACCTGTTCTACGCGCACCGCTTCGACCACAGCTACCCGCACGACTGGCGGAGCAAGACGCCGGTGATCTTCCGCTGCACGGAGCAGTGGTTCGTCGGCGTCGACCTGGAGTTCGGCGGCGGCGCGTCGCTGCGGGATCGGGCGCTCGGCGTGATCGGCGAAGAGGGGCGGCTGGGTTTCGTGCCGGCTTGGGGGCGGAACAGGCTGCGCGGGATGCTCGAGAACCGGCCGGACTGGTGCATCAGCCGCCAGCGTTCCTGGGGGCTGCCGATCCCGGCGTTCGTGCTGCCGGACGGCTCGACGTTCATGACGGCGGCCGTCGTGCGCGCGGTGGCGGCGGTATTCGGTGAGCACGGCTCGGACGCGTGGTTCAAGGCGCCGCCCGCCGATCTGCTGAGAGACTACGACGCGGCGTCCGACGCGGACGCGCCCGGGTCGATCCGCGACGGGTCGGTCGGGCTCGGAGAGCTTCGGACCGGGCCCGACATCCTGGACGTGTGGTTCGAATCGGGCTCGAGTTGGCACGCGGTGATGCGGACGCGGTTCGGCGACGACGCGGTGCCGGTCGAGCTTTACCTCGAGGGCTCGGACCAGCACCGGGGCTGGTTCCAGACGTCGATGCTGCCGGGCATCGGGCTGACGGGGCTGCCGCCGTACAAGAAGGTGCTGACGCACGGGTTCTGCGTGGACATCGAGGGCAAGAAGCTCAGCAAGAGCTCGGGCCACACGATCGAGGATCTGTTCGACACGTACGGCGCCGATGTGCTGCGTTGGTGGGTGTCGTCGGTGGCGTACGAGGGCGACGTCAAGGTCGACGACGAGCTGTTCAAGGTCGCGGGCGAGAGTTATCGCAAGATCCGGAACACGATCCGGTTCCTGCTGGGCAACCTGTACGACTTCGATGCCGCGGCGGACGCGGTCGATCTCTCGGGCATCGAGCCGACGAGCCTGGAGGCCTGGGCGCTGGCGGACCTGGACCGGCTGACGGCGGACGTTCGGCGGGCGTACGAGGCGTACGACTTCCGCAGCGCGCACCAGGCGATCTACGACTTCTGCAACGACGCGATGAGCGCGACGTTCCTGGCGGCGACGAAGGACCGGCTGTACTGCGACCGGCCGGACTCGGCGCGTCGGCGGCGGACGCAGACGGCGATGCACCGGATCGCGGACCAGCTCTGCCGGCTGGTGGCGCCGGTGCTGTGCCACACGGCGGACGAGGCGTGGCGCCATCTTCACGGCGTCGAGGGTGACGAGAGCGTCCACGCGGCGTGTTATCTGGAGCCGGCGGGCGTCGAGGTCGACCACGGCTGGGAGCGGGCGCTCGAGGCGCGCGACGCGGCGCTCAAGGCGCTCGAGGTCGCGAAGGCGGAGCGCGGGATCGAGAACCCCCTGGATGCCGGGCTGGTCCTGCCGGATCACGGCGGTGCGCTGTCGCGGTTCGACGCCGAGGATCTTGCGGACCTGTGTGGGGTGAGTCGCGCATCGATCGGCGCAGTGGATGCCGTGGAGGTGCAGGACCTGCGCGACGAGCCCCGCTGCGAGCGCAGCCGCAAGCGCCACGAGACGGTGCGGGCCCGCTCGGACGGGGGGCTGCTGTGCGACCGCGACGCGGAGGCCGTCGGCGTCGGCTGAGCCTCCGCCGTGATCGGGCGTTGCGTGCGCGCAACATCGCACGTGCCCGATGTCGAGCCGGTGCAACGTCTGGCCGATGACGCGGGTGTGAGCCGCACGCCGGATGGCCAAGATGGATCGCGGACCGCCGGTGCGCCGCGGGGCGGAGCGCCCGGCGCCGCGGAGCAGCTGTCGACGCTGACGCACGAGCTGCGCGGGCTGCTGGACGGCTCGCTGCGCTGGATCCGCCTGGCGATGCGCGGGCTTGATGTCTCGGGTGTGCGGCCGGGCGAAGAAGAGATCGAGCGGACGCGCCGGCAGATCGAGACGGTCAGCGCGGCTCTGGAGCGGATGGCCGAGCTTGTCGGCGCGACCGCGGGCGGCCCGCTGCGGCGCGCGGCGGGCGCCGGTGCGACGCTGCTGGAGTCGGCCGAGCATGCCGCGGAGGTGGTGCGTCCGGTGGCGTTCGACTCGGGCGTGCGCGTGCTGGTCGAGGTGGACGACCGGGTCGGGCGGCTGCCGGCGGGGCCGATGTACAGCGTGATGCTGAACGGTCTGCGGAACGCGCTGGAGAGCGTTGAGGAAGCGCTCGGCGCGGGAGACGCACCGGGCGAGGGGCTGATCGTGCTGCGCGTGTCGGGCGACGACCGCGAGCTGCGGATGGAGATCGAGGACGACGGCGCCGGCCCGCCCGAGGTGCCGGCGGGTTCGACGGCGTTCGACCACGGGTTCAGCACGCGCTGCGGGGCCGCGGGCGATCGCGGGCTCGGGCTGGCGATCGCGCGGGGCGTGCTCGAGGAGCTGGGCGGTCGGATCGAGCTCGTGCGTGGCACCGGGCCGGAGCGAGAGCGGCCCGGGGCGGTGCTGCGCGCGGCGTGGCCGCGGCCGATCGAGGAGGCCGCTTGATGGGTGGGCATGACTGATGGGCGGCGCGGCACGGATCCTGGTGGTGGACGACGACCCGATCGTCGCGGAGTCGCTCGCGGAGCTGCTTGTCGAGGAGGGCTACGACGCGTCGACGGCGATCGACGGGCGCGAGGCGGTCTCGGCGCTCGAGGACGCGGAACGCGGCGGGCGGCCGGTGCAGGTGATGCTGACGGACGTCTCGATGCCGCGCATGGGCGGGATGGCGCTGCTGGCGGAGTCCGCGGAGCGGTTCCCGTCGACGGCGGTGATCATGATGACGGGGTACGGGACGATCGAGGCCGCGGTTGAGGCGCTGCGCAGGGGCGCGGTGGACTTCCTGACCAAGCCGATCGTGGACGCGGAGCTGGAGCTGGCGCTTGAGCGGGCGCTGCGTCACGAGCGGCTGGCGTCGGAGAACCGCAGCCTGCGGAGGCAGCTGGACGACCGGTTCGGGATGGGGTCGATCGTGGGCGGCGACCCGCGGATGCGGAAGGTGTATGAGCTGGTGGAAGCGGTCGCGCCGAGCCGGACGACGGTCCTGATGTCGGGCGAGAGCGGGACGGGCAAGAGCCTGGTGGCGCGTGCGATCCACCGGCAGAGCCAGCGGGCCGCGAGGCCGTTCGTCGAGATCTCGTGCGGGTCGATCCCGGAGACGCTGCTGGAGAGCGAGCTGTTCGGGCACGTGAAGGGGAGCTTCACGGGGGCGCACGCGGACAAGGTCGGCCGGTTCAAGGCGGCGGACGGCGGGACGATCTTCCTGGACGAGATCAACTCGGCGAGCGCGGCGATGCAGCTGAAGCTGCTGCGTGTGCTGCAGGAACGCAGGTTCGAGCCGGTGGGCTCGACCGAGACGATCGAGGTGGACGCGCGCGTGATCCTCGCGAGCAACCAGCCGCTCGAGAAGCTGGTCGCCGACGGCAGCTTCCGGCAGGACCTGTACTACCGCATCAACGTCGTGAAGATCGAGCTGCCGCCGCTGCGAGAGCGCGTGAGCGACATCCCGCTGCTGGCCGAGCATTTCCTGAAGCAGCACGCGGGCGAGCTCGAGCGCGAGATCTCGGGCTTCAGCGACGAGGCGATGCAGGCGCTGCGTCGGTATACGTTCCCCGGCAACGTGCGTGAGCTCGCGAACATCGTCGAGCGGGCCGCGGTGCTGTGCCGCGGCGATCGGATCGAGCTGGCCGACCTGCCGCCGCAGATCGCGAGCGGCGAGGACGGCGGGATGCTCGCGGCGCTGACGGGCGGTGACGACCCGGGGCCGTATCGGGCGATCCCCTTGGCCGACGCGTTGCTAGAGCCGGAGCGGAAGATCATTATGCGGGCGCTGGAGGCGAACGACTGGAACCGCCAGGCGACGGCGGACGCGCTGGCGATCAACCGGACGACGCTCTACAAGAAGATGAAGCACCTCGACATCGAGGAGCCCGGCCGGCGGGCCGGCTGAGGCGTTAGCCTGCGGGGATGAGCGAACCGACGACCGTGCGAGAGGCGACGTTCGACCCGAAGGTCAAGTCGTATTACATGCTGGGCCTGCTGTTCATCAGCGTCATCTCGATCATCGGGATCCCGCTGCTGGTGATCACGGTCCCGCTGGGGCTTCTGTTCGTCGGGCGGTGGGTGGACCGGCTGCGCTGCGTGCTGACGGACCGGACGCTGGAGATCGAGAAGGGGATCCTGACGCGGACCGAGTCGACGATCCCGCTGGAGAAGATCACGGACCTGCAGATGGTGCAGGGGCCGATCATGCGGATGCTGGGCCTGCGGGCGTTCAAGGTCGAGACGGCGGGCCAGACGAACCCGGCGGGGGCGATGATGATGCTGGTCG
>JBCBKP010000044.1:0-17686 GCA_038521625.1 Planctomycetota bacterium | reverse complement strand
CGCCCGGTCTCGAGCTGCTCGCGCAGATCGGCCGGCGGGACCGCGACGGTGCCGTTCCGCACGATCTCGGGGCTCAGGAGGGTGTCGGCGGCGTCCGCGCGCTCGAACGCGGGTGAGTGCGGCGTCGTGAGATCGAGGCGTCGGAGGATCTCGGCGCGGCGCTCGTTCACGAGGCGGCGCACGGCGGAGCTCGAGAGGGTGATGTCGAGGTCCGCTCGCAGCGTGGCGGCGATCTCGGCCCAGCCGGCGCCGCGCCGGGCCAGGCGGAGGCAGAGCCCGCGGGCGCGGCCGTTCACGCGTCGGACGGGGGCGAAGAGCGGCGGTGCCCCATCGGCCTCGAGCTCGAGGTCGTGCTTCTCGAGGAGCGTGCGCATCGCCTCGCGGCTGCGTCCGAGTTCCGAGGCGAGCCGCTCGGCCGCCTTCAGGCGGGTGAGACCCTCGTTGCGCAGCTCCCTCGCGCGCTCCAGGGCTCGCGATCGATCCGCCCCGGGCATCTGCGAGGCGCCCGAGGCCCGCGCCAGCATGTCGGCGTGCGTGCGCTCGAACGCGGCGATCGCGGCGGGCGTGAACGCGAGGGCCTGGCGGCGGCCGGCGGAGGCCAGGCGTCGCGCGATGAGCCCGAGCCGGCGGTAGCGGTCGATCGAGCGGCGGCTGACGCCCCAGCGCTCGCAGAGAGCCGGCGCGGGCATCGAGCCCTCCGGCAGGTCGTTCGTGGTCAGGCCGGCGTTCTCGCACAGAGTCTCGCAGAGCGCCGAGAGGTCGGTCAGCAGGGCGTCGCCCGCGACCGGCTCGCCGAGCTCGGGCGATTCGGGGCGGTAGCCGCTGACGCGGAAGACGATCCAGTCGACGGGGTAACGCTCGTCGGCGTCGAGCTCGCCGGCCATCGACTCGATGGTCTCGATCTGGCGTCGCAGCGCCGCCTTGGAGCCGAACCGAAGGTCTTCGGCGAGCGCCCGAAGGCTGGGGTGCTTGATCTCGGCGAGCGCGGGCATGGGCCCGGGCCTACGTCGCGGACTCGGCGGGCCAGGCCAGCGTCGGCTCGGGGCAGAGCCCGAGATCGTGGGCCATGCCGAGGAAGGCCTCGAGCCCCTCGCGCTCGCGCGGCCCGACCTCGTATCGCAGCAGGTCGCCGACGTACTGGCGGGCGAGATCGCCGGGCCAGCCCATACGCGGGGCCCGCTGGCTGACGATCCAGTCGATCCGCATGGCGTTGCGGCGGCGCTGGCGGTCGAGCAGCACGGCGGCCGAGCGGACCGCCTCGTCGTCTTCGCGCCCCGCCACGCAGGCCCAGATCGCGTAGACGAACGGCAGGGCGGTGAGCCCGTGCCAGGCCTCGCCGAGGTCGAGCTGGTGGGGGTAGCGGACCGCCGGCGGTGAGCCGACGACGACCTTGTCGCCGATCAGCAGCACCGATTCGGGCCATGATTCTTCGGGGTCGCCCGCGGTCGCGGCGCCCTCGGCGGCCCGCTCGCGCGGGTCGAAGTCGCGGACCTCGGGTCGGGCGCCGTGCAGGCGGTCGAGAAGCACCTGGGCGAGGGCGACCGAGGTGTGGCTGTCGGTGTCGGCGTGGAGCACCTCGACCTCCGCGAGCGGGACGCGGCTGAAAAGGCGGACGGTCATGGTCGGGCCCTCGCAGCCGATCATGCCGACGGGCAGCGGGACGAGCCCGGCGCGGCAGAGGTCGATCGCGGAGACCAGCCCGATGTCGTCGCCGCCCTCGGTCAGGCGGTCCACGACGCGGCTCGGGACGACGCGCTCGAGAGTGATGCCCGCGGTCTCGTCGAGGCCCTCGATCAGCGGGAGCGTGTTGAGATAGGCGACCGTGGCGATCCGAGCTTCCGGCATGTCGGACTCTAGACGGGGCTCGCCGAGACTCGGTGGCCGACACCCCGCCGATTGTTGGGGGATTTGTGCCGATTGGGTGGACGCCCCGCCGCCCGTCAGTAGGTTTCCGGATCGAGGGTCAGCCTTGAGCGGGGCCCGACAAACGCGCCCGCGACGCCCGGAGGGGTGCGCCGCGGCGCTGTCGATGCGGGTGTTGCCCGGTGGGGGCGGCTGCCGCGAAACGACGAACCACCTACCCACCTGGCGTCGGGCCCCTAACCAGGCTCGGCGTCAATTTCTTTTTGCATTATGGCGCCGACGGCTCAGTCGGGCTCGTCGAGCCGCAGGCGGGTGCCGCGGGCGCGGTCCAGCAGCTCGCCCTCGAAGACGTCGCGATCCAGGGCGATCTCGGGCGTGGGCTCGAGCTCGAAGTGCCATTCGACGCGATTCTCGAGTTCGACGGGCAGCAGCTCGGCGACGACGTCGGGCCCGGGGTACTCGTAGACCGGGGCGTTGGCCTTGCGCCCGGTGTGCACCGGCTCGTAGCCGTCGAGCTCGAGTCGGACGTCGTAGACGCCGTAGAACCGGAACTCGGCCTCGGCTGGGGTCGTGCCGATCTCGATGTCGTTGAGCCAGACGCGGGCGCCGGGCGGCTGCGAGGTCACGATGATGCGGCGCTCGACGCAGCCGGCGAGCGGGAGAGCGCCCGCGGCGAGGAGCGTCAGCGCGGCGCGGCGGCGGGCGATCACCGCCTGGCTCCTGCGCGGCGCTTCTTCTTGCGCTTGCCGGGCTCGGTGACGCGCACCTGCGGGCTGCCGTTCGATGCGGCGCCGGCCTGGCTGTCATCGAATTCGTCGCCCCGGAACAGGCTTCCCAGGTAGACGCGTTTGACGAGGTCGTCGTTGATGAGCTCGCGGGGCGTTCCCTCGGCGAGCACGCGTCCCGAGTCGATGATGTACGCGCGGTCGCAGACGCGGAGCGTCTGCTGCACGTTGTGGTCGGTGATCAGGACCGCGATGCCGCGTTCGGTCAGCCGGCTGATCTCCTTCTGGAGGTCCTCGACCGCGATCGGGTCGACGCCGCTGAACGGCTCGTCGAGCAGCACGAGCTTCGGGTCGGTCACGAGCGCGCGGGCGATCTCGAGCTTGCGCCGCTCGCCGCCCGAACAGGTCCGGGCGGCCTCGTTCCGCTTCTTTGTCAGCCCGAACTGCGCCAGCAGCTCGGCGGCGCGACGCTTGCGGTCGGCGCGGTTGAGTCCGACGCGGGTCTCGAGGATCGCGAGCAGGTTCTGCTCGCAGGTCATCCGCTGGAAGGCGCTGGGCTCCTGGGAGAGATAGCCCATCCCCAGGCGGGCGTGGCGGTACATCGCCAGCCCGGTGACCTCGCGCCCGTCGAAGAAGACCCGGCCCTCGTCGGCGTCGATCATGCCGATGGTCATGCGGAAGCTGGTCGTCTTGCCGGCGCCGTTCCGCCCGAGCAGACCGACGATCTCCGCCTGGTCGACGTCGATCGAGACGCCGTCCACGACGGTCCGCCCGTTGTAGGCCTTCCGGAGATTCCTCGCCTCGAGCAGCGCCACGCGAGCAGTCTATTCGGACGCCAGCCGCACCGCGCCCGGGGCGCCCTCGTCCACAGCGGGGGCGCTCTCGCCCGCGGTGAGGGCCTCCGGCGGCCGGTCGGGGCGCTTGGCGCGCGGGACGATCGCCCACGCGACGCGCCCGCCGAAGAAGAGCAGGGTCAGGCCGACGAGCGTCGCGACGCCGAACCCGGAGCTCAGGATCGTGAACGTGATCCGGTGCCCGTTCTCCCAGTCGCCCGACGCGTTCCAGTGGGCCACGAAGGCGAGCGAGAGCATGACCGCCGCGGCGACGCCGAAGGGGATCGTGACCATGAATCCGAGGATGCGGACGATCGGCGTGAAGGTGGCGACGCGGCCGTTGACCTCGGAGGGTCTCGGGCGGATGCCGTCGTCGGGCTCGGGCGGCTCGCCCATGAACTCGCGGGTCAGGGCGATCCCGCATTCCGGGCAGCGAGGCTCGACCAGCCCCTCGAGCACGTAGCGGCAGGCCGGGCAACGCGTGTCGCGCGGCGTGGGAACGAGCTTGGTCGAGACCCAGGGCGCCAGCGCGAAGATCCCGGCGGTGATGACGCCGGCGAAGACCGCGAGGGCCGTCATGACGATCCAGGGCTCGGCCTCATCGAGCGGCTCGGCCAGGTTGCCCGAGATGAACCCCGCCCACGCGATCATGATGGCGAACACGGGGAGCAGCCCGACCAGACGCACGATCGTCGCGGCGGTGAGGCGGCGGCGGGCGAGTTCGGAGGCGTTGGGCACCATGGCGTGCCCCATTGCTCGGATTACCGCCGGAGATCTTTCGTGCGGGCCGGGGGCATGAACAGCCGGGCGGCCCGGAACCCAAACATGAACATCCCTGCATGGACCAGCGTCAGCACGCCCATGATCGCCACCCAGATCGACATGACGTTGACATCCTCGGGGTCGGCCCAGCCGCGCTGGATGTCGTGGTAGAGATTCACGCCCACGGTCACGGTGACGAGCCCGAAGACCAGCATGAGCGCGAAGCCGATGATCTTGATCACCGGGGTCAGGGTGTCGCGCATCTTGATCAGGTGCGCGGCCCGGTCGGGCTCGGAACCCTGATCGGGGCGCCCGGCGCCCATGAACTCGGCGGGGAGCTCGAGCCCGCACTCCGGGCAGCGCGCTTCCTCGAGCCCCTCGATGCGGTAGCCGCAACCCGGGCAGTGGATCGCTGTTCGCACCGGCACGAGCCCCCGGGCGATCCGGTGCGAGAACACCCAGGAGATCAGGCCGGGCATCGAGACGAGCACGGCCGCGACCAGCCCGATGGCGACATCGCCGGCGGTCCCGCGGCGGAACCCCTCGTCGATGATGATCGTGATGACCACGCCGATCGGGATCAGGGTTGCCGCGAAGAAGAGGGCGCCCACGAACCGCAGGATCGTCACGGCGGTCAGGCGTCGGCGCACGACCTCGCTCGGCGTCGGGATCACGCGGGCACCTCCTGCGCAGCCTCCTCCGCGAGACCGTCGCCCAGCCTCAGCCCGCATTCGGGGCAGCGATCGGACCGTAGACGCTCGATCGAGAACCCGCATTCCGGGCAGACCGTGCGTCGCGGCATCGGGTAGCACCAGCGGGCGATTCGGCCCGCGAGGAAGAACTGCATGACCCCTACGACGATGAAGGCGCCGGCGATGACGAGCTGGGTGAGGTAGTAGCGGAAGTTCAGCAGGTCGTTGTCGGCGATGCCCTCGGCGAGCCAGGCGATCAGGGCGATCGCCGCGGTGACGAGCGGGGCGACGCACCAGGCGCGGGCCGCGCCCGCCGCGCGGTACCGCAGGCCCACGACCTCGGCGGGCGAGGGGATCATCGGTGCACGATACCGGGGGCGGCGCAGCGCGGATCCGGGTTTCGGGACGACCGCGACGCGGGGGCGTGTTTTCAAGTCACGACCTCCGGTCGCGAGGGGGCGCGGGCCTGGCCGAACGCAGGCTCGACGGCCGCGACGCGGGGGCGTGTTTTCAAGTCACGACCTCCGGTCGCGAGGGGGGCGCGGGCCTGACCGGGCGCGGGCTCGACGGCCGCGACGCGGGGGACCCACCCGCGAGCGGTCGCACTCTCACGCCCGGAGGGCGTGACTCTGTTCAATTCCCGAAGAGGTTGCGGTCGGCGAACATGCCCTTGGCCTCGAAGTGGGCGAGGGCCTCGTCGGTCGACTTGAAGATCTTGGTCGAGGTCTCGGTGATGAACGGGCTCGGCGGCTTGCTCGGTTTCCAGACGACGTAGACCTCCTTGGCGTGCTCCCAGGCGTGCTGGAGCTCGCGCTCGACGCCGCTGGAGAGGCCGGGGATCGCCTTGCCGTCCTTGCCGGGCAGCTCGGGGATGTAGCTGACGATCATGTCGGCCTGATCGATGAGCTTGAAGTCGCGCATGTAGATCTGGCCGTCGATGTCGCCGGCGATGTCGAGGACCTCGCGGACACGGACGCGGAGCCGCTCGGCGCCGGGGGACTTGGCGCCGCCGAAGGAGTGGGGGGTGACGTCGAGGAACTGGTCGACGTTGCCCTCCTGTGCGGCGGCGATGGCGCGGTCGAGCAGCAGCTTCTCGTCCACGTCGCCGGGGTCGAAGGTGATGAAGTGCTCGGCGAGCGCATCGCGGAAGGCGTCGATCTCGGCGAGCACGTCGGGCATATCGACGACGTGGCTCATCGGGAAGCTCGGGTAGACCTTGCGCATGTCGGGCCGGCAGACGAGGCGGAACATGGTGCGGATCGTGTCGCGGTGGCGTCCGCGGGCCATGATGTAGAACTTCGAGCCCTCGACGGCCTGGCTGAGCAGCTCGGTGGCGAGAAGTTCTTCCTCACGCCAGACCATGCAGTCCTTGAGCGTGGCGTCGATGTCGTGCTCGGCGTGCAGGCGGTGGTGGACGCTCTCGATGTTGTCGACCAGGCAGATGAACAGCTCGGGCTCGAGGCGTCGGACCTGGTCGAAGTCGAAGGCGCTGAACAGCCCGTGGCGCCAGCGGAAGGTGGCGTGCGTGTTGACCATGATGTTGTCCACGCCGGCCGAATCGGCGATGACGTCCTTGAATGCCGCGCGCCGGAGGGTGTTGAGCCGGCTGAGGGGCAGGTTGAGGATGGTCCCCGGGCCGATGTCGGGGGCCTCCTTGTACATGATGTCGCCGATGTTGAACAGCTCGACGGTCTCGCCCTGCTGCCCGGCGAAGTCCTGCACGGCGCGCAGGTACGGCTTCTTGTCCATCCCGACCTGACCGGTCACCATCGCGCGCATTGAGGCCCTCCCATCGATTCGTCCGGCCCGCGCCACCCCTGCGGGCCCGGCCGGCGGCCGCGCTAGAGCGGCACGGTCTCCACGATCTCCAGGCCGAAGGCGTCCAGCCCCGGCATCGTCTTCGCATGCGAGCTGAGCAGGCGGAGCTTGCTCAGGCCCAGGTTCCGCAGGATCTGGCCGCCGATCCCGAAGCGGCGCAGGTCGGCCGGCATCGCCGAGGCGCCGTCGGGCAGGTGCGCCAGCGCCGGGCTGTCGGCGTCGCCGGTCCCGTTGCCGGCGACCTGGGTCAGGCGCGAGCGCAGGTCGCCGGGCTCGCCGGTGAGCGACGGGCGCAGGTAGACGATCGCGCCGCGGCCTTCGGCTTGGACCCGGCGCATCGCGGCGCGGAGCTGGTCGCCCGAGCTGGTCGCCGGGTCGAGGCCGGTGTCGAGGTCGCCGAAGATGTCGCCCAGCACGTCGCGCCGGTGCATGCGGACCAGCGTTGGTTCGTTCGATTCGATCGGCGTGCCGTCCGCGGCGAGCCGGCCGACGCCGCCGACGGTCAGCGCGAGGTGCGGCAGCGGGTCGACCGCGGACTCGAAGCCGATCAGGCAGAACTCGCCCTCGGGCGTGCGGAGCGTGCGCCCCCCGGCGGGCTCGAGGCGCTGGACCAGAGACTGGCGCGCGAGGCGGTGCTCGATGATCTGGGCGACCGAGCACATCTTGATGTTGTGCTTCTCGGCGATCTTGGCCAGGTCGGGCACGCGGGCCATCTCGCCGTCGTCGCGCATGATCTCGATGACGATCGAGGCCGGGTAGAGCCCGGCGAGCTTGCAGAGGTCGATCGAGCCCTCGGTCTGGCCGGTGCGGACGAGCACGCCGCCGTCGCGGGCGCGGAGCGGGTTGATGTGGCCCGGGCGGACGAAGTCGTCGGGCCGGCTCGCCGGGTCGATCATCATGCGGATGGTCTTGGCCCGCTCGGGTGCGCTGACGCCGGTGGTGAAGCCGTGCCTCGGGTGGCCGTCGACCGAGACGGTGAAGGGCGTGCCGCGGGCGGAGGTATTGACCGCGGACTGGGCGTGCAGGTCGAGCCGGTCGCAGTCGGCCTCGGTCATCGCCAGGCACATGTAGCCGCGGGCCTCGGTGAGGACGAACGTCACGGACTCGGGGGTGACGAACTGGGCCGGGAGGATGAAGTCGCCCTCGTTCTCCCGGTCCTCGTCGTCGGTGAGGATGACCATCCGGCCGGCGCGGAGCTCGTCCAGGATCTCGGCGATCGGGCTGAACGGGGGCTCGATGCCTTTGTCGGGGTTCGGGCTCACGCGGCATGATTGGCCGCCGCGGGCCGGTGAGCGCGTCGTATCCTCTCTCTATGCGTATCCACACCGCACTCGTCGTGGCCGCGGTCGCCGCCCCGGTCGCCACCCCGGTCTTGGCCCAGTCGTACGCCCGGGTCGAGCTGCTGACCCCGGGCGGGCCGCTGCCGTTCGTGGTCGAGAGCGACCGCTTCAACCCGACCGGCCGGCCGGGCGGGGCGTTCAATCTCGACCTGACGATCATCAACGGCGAGGAGCGTCTCGGCGGGGGCAACATCTCCGCGGTCCCGGACCGGTACGACGGGCTGTTCCTGTGGCCGCTGGAGAGCTACGGCTCGCGGATCCAGGGGCAGCTGATCTCGTCGACGCTGACGGCCGAGAGCATCCGCGACCTGGTGGCCGAGGGCGAGTGGGTCACGAACCGGCGGAGCGGGCCGGTCCGAGTGCCGCTGGTGATCGGCCGCGCCCGTGGCCCGAGCGACCGGTTCGATCCGATCATCCCGCGGGCGCCGCTGACGCCGGCGGACGTCGAGCCGGCGCCGTTCGGGGGCCGCTGGTCGGTGGACTTCGAGGACGACGAGGACCTCGCGGTCGGCGAGTTCGAGGTCGACCGCGAGAGCGGGAGAGCGACCGGCACGTTCCTGACCGTAACGGGCGACTACCGGTTCCTCGAGGGCCGGGTCGACGGCGAGCTGATGCGTCTCTCGGCGTTCGACGGGGCGCACGCGTTCCTGTTCCACGCCCGCATGCAGGAGGACGGCTCGATCGAGGGCGACTTCTGGTCGGGCACGTGGCACCACGAGACCTGGAAGGCGGTCCAGGACGGGGACGCGTCGCTGCCGGACGCGTTCGGGCTGACCGAGGTCACGGTCGAGCGGTTCGACCGCGAGACGCTCGGCCGGTTCGAGTTCACGAGTCTCGAGGGCGAGCCGACGACGCTCGCGCAGGTGGCGCCGCCGGGCGAGCCGCGTGTGCTGATGGTCTTTGGCTCTTGGTGCCCCAACTGCCACGACGCGACCGTGTTCATGAAGGAGCTGCACGAGAGCTACTCGGACGAGGGGCTGAAGATCGTCGGGCTCGCGTTCGAGCACTCGACCGATCCTCGGGTGTCGATCCCGAATGTCGAGCGGTACATCGAGGCCAAGGGCGTGCCCTACGAGATCCTGATCGCGGGCTACAGCCAGAAGGACGACGCGACCGAGTCGCTGGGCTTCCTCGACCGTGTCCGCTCCTACCCGACCACGGTGTTCATCGACCGCGCCGGCTTCGTCCGGGCCGTGCACCAGGGCTTCACCGGGCCCGCGACGGGCGTGCGTTACGAGCAGCTCCGCGAGCGGTTCACCGAGATCATCGAGTCGATGCTCGAGGACTGACGGCGGCGGGCCATCGGTCGTACATTTCTTCCCTTGAGCTCTCCGAACGCCGACAACGTCGCCAGCCAGCACCGCGACGCGGCCGTCGGTGTCGTGCGCACGCTGCGCGACGCGGGTCACGCCGCGTACCTCGCCGGCGGCTGCGTGCGAGACGAGCTGCTCGGCTTGCATCCCAAGGACTTCGACGTCGCGACCGACGCCACGCCCGACCGGATCTCGCGGCTCTTCGACCGCACCAGCGAGGTGGGCGCGGCCTTCGGCGTCGTCCTGGTCCGCCACCACAGCCGGCACGGCCCGCACTTCGCGACCGAGGTCGCGACCTTCCGCACCGACGGCGTGTACTCCGACGGCCGGCGGCCCGACTCGGTCCGCTTCGCCACGGCCGAGGAGGACGCCAAGCGGCGCGACTTCACGATCAACGCGCTGTTCCTCGACCCGCTCGCCGAAGACACCGAGCCGGCGGTGATCGATTTCGTCGGCGGGCGGGCCGACCTGGAGGCCGGCGTGATCCGGGCCGTCGGCGATCCGAACGCGCGACTGGCCGAGGATCACCTTCGGGCGCTGCGGGCGGTCCGCTTCACCTGCCGGCTCGGCTTCGAGATCGAGCGGGAGACCGCGGACGCGATCGCGGAGCACGCTTCCGAGCTCGCGGGGGTCAGCCGGGAACGCATCGGCGACGAGGTCCGCCGGATGCTCGCCCATCCGAGCCGGGCGGCGGCGATCGAGCGTCTCGCGCGGCTCTCGCTCGACCGGCCGGTGCTCGACTCGGCGCGGGCCGGCCCGGGGGAGCACCGACGGGCCCGGGCGCTGGATCCCGCCGTTCCGTCCGCGGCGGTCCTCGCGGCCTGGGCGCTCGATCGCGACGAGGCGCCGGGGGTTGTCCAGCGCTGGCGCGTCGCACTCAACCTGACGAACGCCGAGCGCGATCTCCTGAACGCGACGCTGCACATGCGCGGCGAGCTGGAGCGGAACTGGGCGTCGCTGCCGGTCGCCCGTCAGAAGCGTCTCGCGGCATCGATGGGTTTCGCGGAGGCATTGGCGATTCGGGAATCGGAATCGCACGATCAGGCCGGCACGATCCGAGCGCGGCTCGAGGAGCTTGGTCGGATCGGGGGCGGGCTCTGGCCGGAGCCTGTTCTGTCGGGCGAGGACCTGATCGCGCTGGGCATCGAGCCGGGCCCGCGATTCAAGGGGTTGCTCGACAACGTCTTCGACGCCCAGCTCGAGGGTCGGATCTCGACGAAGGCCGAGGCGATCGGACTGATCCGGGAACTTTCGGCCGGGCCAGGCGTCTAGATCATCAACTCGTTGGGAATGCTGCGCCTCGGCGGCGGGTATCAAGCTGCCGGGAAGCGGGTCAAGAATGGCATCACCGAGACGCCGGGGGCGAGCGACGCCCATGCCGGCCGGGAGGCTTCCATGCTCAGAGGACTGTGTGGTCGGGATCGTATCGAGAGCCTGATGGGGCTCGGCCGGCGGCTCGCTGTCGTCGCGGCGTTGGCGATGGCCGCCGCCCCGATGTTGACGACCGGTCGCGCCGGGGCGCAGCAGTCGAGCTCGGCGGTCGAGTTTGAGACGCCGGTCGTGTACTACATCGAGCTCGTCGGGCGCGTCGGTCGGGAGATCGCGGCCAAGCCGCTCCGCGACATGCTGGATGACGCGGCGCGTCTCGATGCGGACTACATCATCATCAAGCTGGACAACACGGACTGGGAGTTCACGGACGCGGGGAACGCCGAGTTCGATGTCTACTCGTTCGCCGAAGAGATCGAGCCGGTGATCACGACCGAGATCCGGCAGATCTTCGAGGAGGTCCCGGAGGTCGTCTTCTGGGTCTTCAACGCCAAGGGCGGCGCCTGCCTCGTGCCGTTCACGGGCGATCAGATCTTCTTCCACCCAGGGGGCGAGATGGGCGGCATCGGCTCGCTCGAGTCGCTCCTCGACGGTGTCGGCGACGAGGTTGTCCGCCAGAAGCAGCGTTCCCTGAGGCTCGCGCGGGCCCAGGGCATCGCGATCAAGGGCGGGTACGACTACCGGCTGGTGAACGCGCTGGCGATCAGGAGTTACGTGCTGAGCTACCGGCGCGACGGCGGGCGCATCGAGCTCGTGGTCGGCTACGACGAGAACGACGGCGGTCTCACGCTGCTGACCGACGACGGTAACAGGCGGAACGGGAACGAGGACACCGCCGAAGACGTCGCCCGCGGGCGATCGAACGACGTGCTGATGCTCCGCGAGCGTGACGCGCGGCTCCTGGGCGTTTCCGAGGGCACGGCCGAGGATCTCGACGAGTTGCTCACGCAGCTCGGGATCTACCGCAATTACCAGATGGCGAACGGGCGCTCCGAGCAGATCACCCGGAGTTGGCGCCGCCAGCTGTCGTCGGCGGAGCGGCGGATCATCGAGATCTACCGCGAGCTGCAGGGCGAGGATCGCGGCCGTCGGGACGACGACCCCCGAAAGGCGATCGGGCGTCAGATCAGGCTCTACGAGGAGCTGCTCGGCATGCACAACCGCTTTGGCGACGCGGTGAATTCGCTCGATGTGCAGATGACGTCGCGTCCGGACTTGCAGCTGCTGATCGAGCAGGCGCGGCTGCAGCTGCTCGGCATCGTGGACAATTGAGACTGGGTGCTTGTCGGTGAATCCGAAGGTTTATGACGGGGCTCTCGAGTGCTCCGGAGAAGGGATGTACGCGAAAATGAGAACTTCGCTGATCAGTGCGGTGAATCGGGCCGCTCGCCGGGGGTTGATCGCGGCGACGCTGGCTCTCGCGGCGGGCGGCGCGCTCGCCGAGGATGTCGTCGTCCTGAAGGACGGCACCCGCGTGTCGGGGACGATCACGCGTGAGCTCGCCGGCGCGGTCTGGATCACGGTGACGGTCGGGGGGATCGAGCAGTCGAGGTTCATCGCCCCGAACGACGTCAAGGAGATCATCCGCGACAGCGAGGCGGCGCCGGAGTCCGGGGCGGCCGGCGAGGGCGAACCCGAACCGCGCGCTCTCCCGAGCCCCGCGGAGGACGAGGCCGAGACGCAGCGGGCGTTCGCTCCGGGCACGCCCAAGGGCATCGTGGTCACGCTCGAGGGCGGGGTCGGCGACAGCTTCACGGCGAAGCAGCTGCGCGGGCTCGTCCCGTCGATCGAGAACGAGATCGGTGCCGACAGCGGCGGCGTGCTCGTGCTCAAGATCAACTCCGGCGGCGGGTTCGGATTCGAGATCGGGCGGATGAACGAGGTCATCGCGGAACTGCAGGGCGAGTTCAACGTGTTCGTCTGGATCGAGTCGGCGATCTCGGCCGCCGCGATGAGCGTGCACGGCGTCGACAGCGACCACATGATCTTCATGCCGGAGGGCAACTACGGCGCCTGCACCGGCTGGAGCGGCAACTCCGAAGCCGTGGAAGGCCTCCCGTACTACGAGATGGTCGTCTACATGGAGGAGGTCTCGGCAAAGGGTGGTCACGACCCGGACATCATGCTTGCGATGCAGGGCGACCCCGAGGGCGAGACGCCGCTGAGCGTTTCGCGCGACGCTGAGACCGGCGAGGTCCGCTGGTACAGCAGCGAGACCGAGGGAGAGTACTTGCTCAACCCGGGCGGCGAGGTATTCACCTTCAACAGCCAGCAGGCGGTCGAGTGGGGATTCGCCCGCGCGGTCGCCGGGGAAATGGATGAGCTGACCGACGTCATCACCGAGGTCCTCGGGTACGACGAGATCGAGTGGATCGGCGACGAGCTCCCCGGGATCGTCCACCCGGTGAGCCGCACGGAGGCCGAGAACCGCCGCTGGCGCGAGCGGATCGACGAGGAGAACGGCGCGTTCCAGGTGGCGGTGTTCCGCTACAACATGGCGGCCAACGCGGCGAACGGCGCGCAGGACGAGGTGCGTCGCCGCTACGTCGGGCGCGCCCGCCAGCACCTCGGGCGGATCAACCGCCTCGTGAGCGAGAACCCGAACTTCGCGATCTATCTGCCAGTGCGCCAGATCCGCGAATACAATGAGGAGCAACTCCTCTTCGCGTACGAGGAGTGGTACCGGGCGCAGCGCGAGTTCCTCCGCGATCTGCTCCGGGTCGAGGACTGACCACGCCCCGCCCGGCGTCGGTGTCGGAACAAACGGGGACGCGGGCTCTCGGACGGGGCCCGCGTCCCTTTCTCTTTGGTCCTCGCGGCGGCCTAGAACTCCCCGGTGAGGAGGCCGCCATGCCCCAGATCATCGACCGATTCGTGCCCGCCGACCTCGACGCGACCGCCTGGGCGAACATCGAGCCGCTCTTTGAGACGCTCCGCACGCGCGAGATCTCGAGCGGCGCCGAGTTCGACGTGTGGCTCGTCGACCGCAGCGAACTCGACGCGTCGTGCAGCGAGGCCGGCGCCCGGCTCTACATCAACATGACCTGCGACACCGGCGACGAGGAGGCGGCGTCCGCCTACAGGGCGTTCCAGACCGGCGTCGTCCCGAAGATCCGCCCGGTCTCGTTCGAGCTGGACAAGCGCCAGGCCGAGCTCGCCGACCGCTTCGGCATGCGGGCCGGGCGTTTCGAGGTCATCGACCGCGACACGCGCGCCGACGTCGAGCTCTTCCGCCAGGAGAACGTGCCGATCCTGACCGAGCTGTCCGGGCTCAGCCAGGAGTATCAGACCGTCGCCGGCGCGATGTCCGTCGAGTTCCGCGGCGAGGTCAAGACGCTGCCGCAGATGGCGGTGCACCAGGAGTCGACCGACCGCGCCGAACGCGAGGAGGCGTGGCGCGCGACCGCGGACCGGCGCCTCGAGGACCGCGAGAAGATCGACGGGCTCTACGACCGGATGGTCGAGCGGCGCGACCGGCTCGCCAAGAACGCCGGGGAGCCGAGCTACGTCGGCTACGCGTTCCGCTCGATGCACCGCTTCGACTACACGCCGGACGACTGCCGCACCTTCCACCAGGCGATCGAGGAGGTCGTGATGCCGTTCTGCGCCGGGCTGGACAGCCGCCGGCGCGAGCGGCTCGGCGTCGACGGGCTGCGCCCCTGGGACCTCGCGGTCGACCCGAAGGGCCGGCCGCCGCTCCGCCCGTTCACGAACGGCGCCGATCTGGTCAAGAGATCGCGCGCGGTCTTCGGCGCACTCGACCCCGAGCTGGCGGGCCTGTTCGAGCGCCTCGGCGACGGCAGCGGCGCCGACGGCATTCGCGGCGGGCAGCTGCTCGACCTGGACAGCCGGCGCGGCAAGGCGCCTGGCGGCTACCAGTACATGCAGGACAGGACGCGGCGACCGTTCATCTTCATGAACGCGGCCGGCGTGCACCGCGACGTGGAGACCATGGTGCACGAGGCGGGGCACGCGTTCCACTCGATGCTGTGCGAGGACGAGCCGCTGCTGCACTACCGGCACAGCCCGATCGAGTTCGCCGAGGTCGCCAGCATGGCGATGGAGCTGCTCTCGATGCCGCACTGGGGCGCAGGGGGCGGGTTCTACGAGAACCCCGAGGACCTCGCCCGGGCCCAGCGCCAGCAGCTCGAGAACTCGCTGAGCCTGCTGCCATGGATCGCGACGATCGACGCCTTCCAGCACTGGGTCTACGACAACCCCGGGCACTCGCGCGAGGGACGCACGGCCTGCTGGCTCTCGCTCGTCGACCGGTACGGGCTCCAGGGACACCGCGTCGCGTGGGACGATCGCACCAAGCCCGCCCTCGATAGCCGCTGGCAGGCGCAGAGCCACCTGTTCAGCAACCCGTTCTACTACATCGAGTACGGCATCGCCCAGCTGGGCGCGCTGCAGCTCTGGCAGAAGTCGATCGACGAGGGCGAGGCGGCCGCGCTCGAGGCGTACAAGCGGGCGTTGCGGCTGGGCGGCTCGCGCCCGCTGCCGGAGCTGTTCGAGGCGGCGGGGATCCGGCTGAGGTTCGACGCCGACGTGCTCGGGCCGATCCGCGAGCGGGTCGAGTCGGCGCTGGCGGCCCTGCCGGAGTGATCGGCGGCGGACCGGGGGCCGCCTCTCAGCGGACCGTGTAGCCGTTCGGATCGTCCGGATCGCGGTTTGCGCCGATGAAAGCCTGCGCCTCGATCGTGGGGCGCAGGCCGTCCTGGCCCAGCTGCCGCTGACTCATCGTGGTGCCGGTCGGGAAGTAGTAGTCGACGTTGCCGAGCGCGTCGTCGCGCTGCAGGTAGCGCACGCTGCCGTCGAAGAAGAGCGCGTTGATGCTGCCGCTGTGTCGCATCGAGTTGTCGCGGTTGAAGATCTCGTTGGGGTTGCCGGAGAACGGGTTGCTCCCGTACGAGGTCGACCCGTCGCAGTTCGGGCCGCCGTTCGAAGTGAACGCGCCGTAGAGGTTGGCGATGGGGGAGATGAACAGCGTCAGGTTGTCGCGCGTTGTGAAGTACCGCGTGCCGTCGGCCACGTAGACCTTCTCCGAGGGCTGGAGGCCGACCTGCGTGATCTTGCCGTTGTAGGTGACCGGGGGCGTCGCCTTGGCGTAGAAGTTCGAGTCGGTCACGAACCAGCGGTCGGACGGCAGCGCGGCCAGACCGCGCCGGGCGGCGAGGATCGCCGTAGGAGACTCGGAGAAGCGGTGGTTCCAGGCGTTGGGCATCAGGTAGCTGACGGCGCGGAAGCCGACGGGGCCCTCGTTGATCCGCTCGAACTCCGCCTCGTCGCCGGCCGAGCCGGCGAGATCGTTGACCGACCAGGTCTGCGACGGGCAGCCGAACTCGTTCAGCAGGATGCTCATCCGCTGGGCCCGCGACCCGCCGTTGCTCAGCCCCTCGCCGACGAGCGGGCTCAGCCAGTCGCGGTAGACGATCGGGTCGGACGGGTCGGTCGCCAGCTCGATGTTGCGGGCCGTCCGCGCGCGGTCGATCTCTCCGGATGAGTCCTTCACCAGGAACCGGCTGCCCGTCGTGTTGGCGGTGACGATGAACTCGCGGTTGTCCGCCTGGTAGCCCGCGTGGCCCTGGCCCATGCTGCGGAGCCGGCTCCCCTGGCAGACCGTGCGCCGGGCGGTCTCTCTCGCGCTGCCGAGCGACGGCAGCAGGATGCCGAGCAGCAGCCCGATGATCGCGACGACGACGAGCAGCTCGATCAGTGTGAAGCCGGCGGTCAGTCTGGTACGCATGACGAGTCGATCCTTGACCGTTCGAGGGGGCCGGCGCGGGTCGTGCTCACTCGATCTCGTAGCCGGCGACCCGGTCCTGCGACGCGCGCATGAACGCCTCCGTCTCCGGCGCGAGTCGGACCCCCTGGAGGCCGTTGGACGCGAAGATCGTCCCGGAGGGGAACCAGAGGTTAATGTTCGCTCGCGCCTCGTCGTCTCTGAGGAACCGCACGCTGCCATCGAAAGTCAACCCGTTGATCCCGCCATCGTGACGCATCGAGGTCGCGACGTTGAAGTCCGTATTCACCGGCCCGAACGGTTCCCGCCCGTACGCCGTCGAGCCGTCGTTCCAGGGGCCGCCGTTGGAAGTGAACGAGCCAAACGAACTCGGCGCCGCGTCGACGTCGAAGTCGAGGCCGATCGTGCTCGAGAAGTAGCGTGTGCCATCCGCGACCATGATCTTCTCGGAGAGGATCAAGCCGACGCGGTCGACTCGGGGCGAGTAGCTCGCCGGCCGGGTCGCGTAGTTGAATTGATCGGTCGCGGGCCCGAAGTAGCCTTGTGGGTTGAAGCCGGCGACGCCCGGCGGGCGACCCGCCACGCTGGCGTACCAGGGCGAGGGCATCAAGAAGCTCGCCGCGAGGAACCCACGCTCGGCGTCGAGCACGCGCTCGAAGTCGTCGCGATCGCCGGCCGAGCCAAGACCAAAGAGCGCCTGATTGAATATGTTCTGCGATGGGCACGTGAAGTCGTTGAAGATGTTCGCGTGGCGCTCGGCGCGGTTCGGTGAGAAGTTGAGCGCCTCGCCGAGGATGGGACTGATCCAGTCGCGCGTCGAGACCGGCGTGGTCGAGGAGCTGAGGCCCTCGAACTTTGCGGCGGTCGCCGCCTCGTTGAACCGCCCGAAGCTGCTGCCGGGGATCTCGTCGAACACCGCCTGGCCGAACGCGGAGGTGTTGGGCGAGGAGAAATACTGCTGATTGTCGTTCACGTAGAGCGCCTGCAGCTGCCCGATCGTGCGCAGCCGGCTGGCCTGGCAGGCGAGCCTGCGAGCCGATTCTCGGGCGCTTCCGAGCGAGGGCAGCAGGATCCCCAGCAACAGGGCGATGATGGCGATCACGACCAGCAGCTCGATCAGCGTGAAGCCCCCGACGGGCCGGATCGAGCAAGCGTTGGTCCCGGCGTTCGTGCGAGGACGCGTGCGAAAGCAGGATGCCATGACTCACCATCGACCGAACGCCGGGACCAACGCTTGCTCGATCCGGCCCGTCGGGGGCTTCACGCTG
>JBCBKP010000043.1:0-20339 GCA_038521625.1 Planctomycetota bacterium | reverse complement strand
TCACGACGCCGCACTCACCCGCGTTCGAGCGCGCGGCCGCCGCCGACACCCTCCTGAGCCCCGAGATCGTGCGGAACGGCACCGTCGCGGTCCCGCCGGCCGATCTGCGCGAGCAGCTCGAGACCGGGCGGGCCGTCCGACCGCTCGCGGCCGGAGACGAATCAGCGCTCGCGCTCGCCCACCAGTTCCTGAGATGGCGTGCGGCCGGGGCCGTTCTGCGGCTGGCGCGCCCGACGGCGAGCGCGGTCGCGATCGACCACGCCGAGACCGACCTGCGCTGGGCGGGCCTGCTGCGGGTCCGCCTGCTGGCCTCGCAGCTCGGAGCCATCGTCGCCGCGCTCGAGGGCGCGGGACCGGGACCCCTGCTGGGACGCGCCGGCCCCGAGGCCCGGGCGCAGCTCGCCGAGGCGCTGCGCGTCTCGGGCCACGCGGTGGACCGCTTCGCGCCGCTCCGCGGCGGCCGCCTGGGCGCCTCGGTCTCGCTCGCGCTCGGGCGCGCCAAGCTCGGCGCGCACACCGCGAGCGACCCCGGCACCGGGCGTGCAGGACGCCGCATGGCCGCGGGCCTCGCACCGGTGGAACTCGACCGGCTCCGCCCGTCGCCGCGCTGGCACGCGTGGATCACGCCGCCGCCCTGGTGCGACACGCCGAGCCTCTCCGCGCTCGAGGACCGCGATCGCGAGATTCTCGTGGCCAGATTCGGGCTCGACGGCGCGGCGCCGCTCACGCTCGACGCCCTCGCGGATCGGCTGGGCGTGCCGCGCATGCACGCCGGGCGTGCCGAGCGCCGAGCGCTCGCGCGCCTGTGGAACGCGGCTACTCGCCCGTGAGCCCGCCGTAGCCCAGACGACCCGCCGCCGCGACCGCGAGCACCCACCAGAGGATGTCGAACGCGGAGAAGCTGCTCGCGAACGCCCGATTCACGTCGTCCGCCAGCACGTCGCCGCGGTCGACCATCTCGTCGACGACGGCCTCGATCTCATCGTCGGAGGGCCCCTGGCTCGACTCCCAACGCTTCGCGACCTCCTCGAGCACCATCAGCCGCTGCTCGGCGGTCATGCTGTCCCGCCAGGTCTCGGCGTCGCGCCACACGCGCGGCAGGTAGTCGGTCTCGACGGCGGCCTCGCCCGGGTCGACGTCGTCGGGCCACATGACGCTCTCGCCACGCTCGACGCGCATCCGGATCATCTTGTCGGCGAAGTAGCCGAGGCGGATCTCGGGGTCGGCCAGGAAGGGGGCCCGCAGCGCGATGTCCTTCGTCGCCTGGTCGAGCGACCGCCACTCGTCCATCGCGACGCTCCACTCCGCGGGCTGGAACCGAGCCTTCGCCGACTCGCCGATGGCCCGCCAGAGGTCGACCTCGGTCAGCCCGACCTCGCGCCGGGCGCCGTTGGCGATCGCCGCGACCGCGAGCGTCTCGGCCTCCTGGTTCGACGATTCAAGGACGTCCAGCGCGAGCTCGCTGATCGCGCCCTCGACGACGATCGGCTCCGAGTTGAGCACGATCAGCGAGACCGCCGCGTACTTGCCGGCGAGCACCGCGCCCAGCGCGACGACGACCGCGATCGCCGCGGAGGCGAATCCGCACTCCTCGCGAGCCCCCAACGCCGCGCCCGCCCCGGCCATCGCACCGACGAGCGAAGCGACGAATCCCACCTCGTAGCCGGTCAGAGACGCGACCAGCGACCAGACGCCGGCGCCGATGGCGCCGCCGACGACCGCGAACACGATGGCGAGGAGCATCTTCACGGGCACGCCCCGGGGTACCGGCTCATGACCGGATCGTTGCGTCGCCGGACCTCGCTGGCCAGCGGGGCAACCGATGCCCCCCGGGGAGCGTCAGTCGCCCCCGAATCCGGAGGAGCCCAGCTTGTACGCCGTGCCGCAGGCCAGGAAGAACCAGAGCAGGTCCCACGGGCTGAACGTGCTCTTGAAGCCCTCTTCGACCAGGGCGGCCTGGAACTCACCCATCGCCTCCTCGAACTCTCGCGCCTCGGCACTCAGGAATCTCGCTCGATCCTCGACGCTCAGCGAGCTTTCCCAGGCCACGGCCTCTTCCCAGATGCCCTCCGGGTAATACGCCCGCAACGACGCCTCGGGGTCGTCGCTCTCGACGTACTCGAGCCCGCGATCCTGCAAGATGCTGTCCGCGTAGAGCGACGTCCGGTACTCCGGATCCGCCATGAACGGATGCGACACCGCCAGATCTCGGATCGGATCCGGCTCCGCGTCGAGCCTTGACCGGGCGGCCGCCCAGATCTCCGGCGGGTAGTCCGCCTCCTCGAAGGCCTCCTCGACCGAGATCCCGCCCGGCATCTGCACCGAGCCCCCCTCGCGCTCGATCCGCGCGATCTCCAGGTCCGAGAGGACGACCAACGCCCCGGTCTCGTCGCCGCCAGTCGAGACACCGCCCACCGGGCCGACGAACAGGATCACGGCGCTGAGCTTTCCCAGCAGAACGGCGCCCGCGGCGATCAGCGCGGCCATCAGGCCGAGGTGCGCTCCCGCGCGGTCGCCGGCCGCGGCGGTCACAGCTCCGCCGACCGCCAGCCCGACGCCCCACGCGAGCCACCCGAGCTCGTACTGCGTGTAGTAGATGATCGCGGCCCAGATCGCCGCCATGACCAGGCCGGCGATCACGCCGGCGACGAGGCATTTCAGCATGACTCCACCCCTGCCAAGTCCCGCGCCGGCCCTCTGGACACAACGCCCGACCGGACTCCCGCCCGGAGTCTGACAGCCCGAGCCGCCCTCCGCAAGAGCCGTCTCGCGAATCGGGCGGATTGATGGCGTTAGCATCCACAGATGGCAGCACCTTCGGACGAGGGCGTGATGTCCCCGGAACAGCGGGCGGCCGCCGAGATCGAGTCGGTCCGCCCGATCGTCGGCCTCGAGGTCCACGTCGAGCTGCGGACCCGGCGCAAGATGTTCGCGCCCTCCGCCAGCCCCGCCCACCCCGAGTTCGAATCGAGCCCCGCCAACACCCTGCTCGACCCCGTCGTCCTCGCCCTGCCCGGGGCCTTGCCGGTGATGAACCGGCTCGCGATCGAGCTCTCGATCCGGGTCGGCCTCGCCCTCGGCTGCTCGATCGCCAAGCAGACCAAGTGGGACCGCAAGGGGTATACCTATCCCGACCTGCCCAAGGGCTACCAGATCAGCCAGTACGACCTGCCGCTCTGCTTCGACGGGCGCGCCGCCTACCGCGGGCTCGACGCCCGAGGCAACACCGACCCCGAGGGCGGCGAGAAGCACGTCGGGATCATCCGCGCCCACCTCGAGGAGGACGCCGGCAAGCTGCTGCACGAGGCCCCCGGCGGCGCGCCGGTCCCGCCCGAGATCGGCGGCAGCATCGTCGACCTGAACCGCGCCGGCACCCCGCTGCTCGAGATCGTCACCCAGCCCGAGTTCTCCAGCTCGGAAGACGTCGTCGCCTTCTGCAAGCACCTGCGGCGCCTCTGCCGTTTCGTCGGCGCGACCGAGGGCGTCATGCAGAAGGGCCACATGAGGTTCGAGCCCAACATCAACTGCGTGATCACCCTCAGCGGCGGACGCACCGTCACGACCCCGATCGTCGAGATCAAGAACCTCAACAGCTTCCGCGCCGTCGGCGCCGCGATCGACCACGAGCTATCCGAGCAGCCGAAGCGCTGGCGCGAGGACGGGCTCGTCATGGGACGCGGGATGAAGTCGACCCGCGGCTGGGACGACGCCCGCGCCGTGACCGTGCCGCAGCGCGAGAAAGAAGACGCCCACGACTACCGCTACTTCCCGGACCCCGACCTGCCGATGCTCGAGGTCGACCCCTCCTGGGTCGAGCAGATCCGGCGCTCGCTGCCCGAGACGCCGCTGCACCGCCTCGAACGCTACGTCGAAGCGGGCCTCAGCGCCGGCGAGGCCGACGTCATCCTCGAGGAGCGCGGCCTGGCCGACCGGTTCGACGAGGCCGTGGTCCTCGCCACCGAGTCAGGTATCGACGGCGGGCGCGCCCACAAGGCCGTCGCCAACGTGCTGCTGCAGCACGGCGCCCGACTCGCCAACGAGCGCGCCTGCGGCATCGAGGATCTCCCCATCGACGCCGGGCAGCTCGCCTCGCTCGCCAAGCTCCGCGAGGACGGCGCCATCCAGTCGAGCAACGCCGGCGAGCTCGTCGCCAAGCTCTGCGAGCCCGGGTTCGAGGGACGCGACCCCGCCGGCGTCGCCGAGTTCGAGGGCTGGCTCGTCGTCCGCGACGAGGGTGCCCTCGAGGCCTGGGTCGACGAGGTCATCGCCGCCAACGGCCCGATCGTCGAGCAGATCCGCGCCGGCAAGCAGCAGGCGATCGGACGCCTCATCGGCGAGGTCATGAAGAAGTCCGGCGGCTCCGCCGACGCCAAGGCCGCGCGCGAGAAGCTGCTCGAGCGGATCGGGAGCTAGCGGGGACTCCGGGCAAGCCGTGACGCCCGCCCGGGCCACGCCCGGTCCGAGAACATCGCGATCGGCGCCCTTCGATCACGACCGGGGCCGTCTGGATCGATGACCCCCCTATCCGGTCGCGCACCGCGGCCGACGGGAGGCGACCCATGCGCCATGCCGCGATCTTCGCCGCGGCGGCGCTCTCACAGAGCGCGGCCGCGCAGGTGTACGACTGGACCGGGCTGGACGCGGCCGCCGCGCTGGCCGGTCAGGACAACTGGCGCCCGGCGAGCCTCCCGGGCACGACGCTGGTCTCCCACCGCGTTGTTGCGCCTGGCGCCGACGCCGTCGAGCGCGACGCGATCTCGGCCATCGGGCCGTTCCAGAGCTGGGACGCGCGCAAGAACGACGCCGCGTTCTCGATGTCCGCCGCGATGGCCAGCACGACCCCGGTCATCGACGCCAACATCGTCGTCCCCGCGGCGCCGGTGCTGGCGTTCGCCGAGCTGCAGCTGTGGCACGACCTGAACGCCAACGGCACCTTCGACGTGCCGACCGAGGCCGCGTTCACCTTCTCGATCGCCAGCCGCAACGGCGGCTCCGAGCTGACCGCGGCGATCCAGCGTCAGGGGTTCGCGGCCGTCGCGGCCTCGGCCGAGATCACCGGCCTGTCGCCCTTCAGCGGCGAGGAGACCCAGCTGATCACGGTCCGGATGGAGATCGACCCCGACGGCAACGCCGGCGACGGCGCCGCGCGCCTGCTGATCCGCGACAACCGCGGGACGGACGCCGCCTTCGTCGAGGTCTTCGCGGGCGTCCCCCTAGGACTGCAGGACGCCCCGCCGCTGAGCCGGATCGACGGCTTCTCGATCCGCACCGGCGACCCCGACGGGCGCGCCGGCTTCGCCGCGGTCCGTTTCACGGGCGTCGCATGCCAGCCGGCCGACCTGGCGGCGCCGTTCGGCGTCTTGAGCCAGACCGACATCGACGAGTTCGTGCGGCGCTTCTTCATGCGCCACGAGAGCGTCGCGGCGCTGGCCGAGCCGACTGAGATCGTGAGCTACAACGACGCGGCGGCGTTCAGCGTGATGTACCGAGAGGGCTGCGATCAGTAGATGATGTTCGGGTCCGGCACGCGGTTCGTCGGGAGTGTCGCGGCGTCCACGATCGGCGTGGCCAGGTTGCCCGGAAGGATGTTGAACGCGCCGGCCGCGCTGCCGTCGGCCGAGCAACCCATGATCAGGTTGCCGGTGCCGCTCACGAAGAACCCGCCGCCCTTGTCGTCGGACGAGCTGCAGCCGGAGACGCGTCCCTTGGTGAATCCCTGCCGAAGGACGTATCCCCCGCCGCCGTTGCCGCTGCTGACGCAGCGCTCGAGGCGGGCGCCGACGCAGCTGTCGAGCACCATGCCGCCGCCGGTGTTGTTGGAGACCATCATCTCGGGAGACATCCAGCGGACCGGACCGACGTTCGACGACGCGCGGACACCGTCGCCCGTGTTGCCGTTCGAGACGCAGCGCCGCAGCGTGACCGACGGGCAGTTCAGGAAGACCATGCCGCCCGTCGCGCCGCTGGAGCCGTTGAACTCGCAGACCACGTCCTCGGCGACAACCTCGCCGTTCGTGCACGAGACGCCGGGGCCCGCGTTGCGCCGCATGTTGCTCGAGACGACGTTGAGCGTCCCGTTGGCCAGGACGCCCGGCCCGGCGTTGTTGGTGACCGAGGTGCCGTTCAGCAGCAGGCAGCCGTCGCCGGTCTCGATGCCCGGCCCGCCGTTGTCGGTGTAGCTGCCCGTGCCGTCGGAGAACCGGCCGCGGTCGCAGCGGGCCCCGCCCGAGGAGTTGGCGGCGAAATGGCAGACGTTCGTCTGCAGCACCATCGTGTTCGCGTCGCCCCCGGAGACGCGGGCGCCGTAGAGGGCGTTCTCGCCGCAGGTGGTGTTGGAGACGTGCAGCGGGTTGCTGCTGCGGACGCCGTTGCCGCCGTTGTTGCTGAAGACGCTGTCGTCGATCGTGCACGTGGCGCCGAAGAACGGCTCCGCCCCGAGGACGTCGATGTCGAGCCCGTCGCCGCCGTTGCCGACGCATGTCGTCGCGCGGGTCCTGATGATCCGGCAGCTATCGTGCCCGGCGACGTGGCGGACGCCGTCGCCCGTGTTGTCGCGCGACTCGACCCGGTGCAGCGTGACCGTGCCGGGGCTGACGCTCGGCCCGACCAGCGTGCGGTCCTCGAACACGCAGACGCCGTCGCCGCCGTTGCCGCAGGCGAGCGATTCGGAGAAGTCGATGTTGTACGCGTGGGCGCGGGCATAGATGAACACGCCGCCGCCGCCGTTCGAACGCGCGCGGCACGTCGCGAATCGGTTTGTCACGCCGACGCCGGGGCGGGCAAGCGGGCTGTGGCTGATCTCGGTGCCGTGGCCCAGGTTGTTCCGGGCCGCGATGTCGCGGTGGATGACGCCCTCGGCGTGCAGGTGCGTGAGGCCGTTGCCGCCGTTGCCCGATGAGATCAGGTGCGTGCACTCGCACTGGATCACGCCCGAGGTGCGCACGCCGTCGCCCTCCCAGCCGCGGATCTCCGAGCTCGCGCCGTCGTTGCCGTCGAGCTGGAGCTGCGAGCCGAGCACCCCGGTCGGGCCCAGGTCCATATCGATGCCGTTGAGCGAGCCGGGCCCCCCGATCAGGTCAAATCCCTTGAGATCGATCTTGACCGAGCCCGGCGTGACGATCCGAATGCCGTGCTTGCCGGGCTCGCCGACCAGATCGGCGTCGAGGAAGTAGCTGCCCGGCTCGGTGATGAGCACGACCGCGCCCTCGTCACCCGGCAGGTCACCGATGCAGCGGCGGGGCTCGATCGCGTCGAGCGGCTTCATCGTCGGCGTGACCGGGCCCGCCGGCGGGCCGAGCTGCGCCGCGGCACCGGAGACAACGAGACCGATGGCGGCGAACGTCCAGCGGATGATCATGATGTGGCTTCCTCCCTGCCCGCGATCGTGGGTGAGGAGTCGAATCTAACCCATACGGACCAAAAGCGATAGCAAAAAGAGGGAGACCCCTAGGCCTCGCTGCGAACCTGGGGTTTTGACCGAGAGTCGCGAGGTCCGAGCGTCATCCGTCGGCGCGCCCAGCCCGGCTAACGACTCCGAGTGAGGACTCGGATCTCAACGTTGTCGACAAACGCACGGCTGTCGGCTCCGGTGCTGATCCGCAGGCCGCCGAGGGCGTCGAGATCCCGGAACGTCTCGAACGATCTCCTGCCGACGATGAGCCGCAACGAGCCTCGCGTGAGGTCGTGGATCAGAACGACCTTGAAGCGGGAGTCCCCGCGTGTCCGTATCTCGTTCTCCGCCCCCCGCAGCTCCGCGCCCGACTGGGTCGCCGCGAAGATCCGGCCGTCCTCGTAGAAATCGAGATAGAGACTGCCGCGACCACCGGACGCCGCCCCGCGTTCATCGAGAAGCAACCTCGCCCGCCCGGATTCGACGAGCAGATCGAGCGAGATACCGATCCGGCGGAACTTCTCCGACCCCGGGACGACCTGCCCGGATTGGACCGCGAACAACGCCTGGTCGTACTCGTAGCGCCCGCCGCCTCGCTCGAACTTGAGGCAGCGACCCTCGAACCCGAAGGGTGCACCGTCGACGATCTCGGGCGGCTCGCCGTACGTGAACTCGCTCGGCGTCGTCCGAGGGAGGGAGGCGAGGTCACCGACCGTCGCATCGCCGAGCGCGACCTCCTCACCGTCATAGCGAACGTCGTAGACGACCTGCGACAGAGCCGTCGATCCGAGCGAGAGCGCAACGACCGCGATGAGGCGAGTCATCCGGCTCACACCGTCGCCAGGCGCGTCCGCACGTTGTCCAGCACGTTCATGAAGTTGATGTACCCGTCATACGGCGAGTCGTACGGGCTGAAGTACTTGTGCACGTCGCCGTCCGCCCAGAACTTCGTGCACATGTAGTAGAAATGATCGCTCGTCGTCAGCTTCCGCCAGTCCGACAGCACCGCCTCCGCCCGCGCCAGGCGCTCGGCCTCGCCCGACGACGCGACCTCCTCCAGCTTGCCCTTCACCTGCTTCTCGAGCCGGTAGGTCTCCTCCAGCGCGTTCCACTGCATCGCGTTGCCGCGCCACGCCGTCAGGTCACGCTCCGTGTCCGCCCAGGAGATGAACTCCGGCACGTCGTACTCGCCAACCGCGTCGAACCGGCGGAACGCCTCCGACGGCGTGATGAAGTGGTTCTCCCCCGGCGCGTGGTCGAACAGCTTCTCGGGCAGCTTCGACAGGAAGTTGAACACCCCCGTGTCCGCCCACTGGTGCTCGCCGAACGTCTCGTAGTCCATGAACAGGTTGCACACGTACCCGTCGCCGTTGATGTTGTGCACCCAGCCCGCGAACTTCTCCGCCGTCAGCGGCCACTCCTCCCACGCCCGGTTGCTGAACCGGAACGCGATGTCGTCCGAGAGCTTGTAATTCTTCAAGAGCAGCCCGAACGGCTTCTCGCGGTCGCGGCTGAACACGTCGTCGTAGTGCGGCGGCGTGTACACGTAGTTCGGCGAGCGGTAGCCCAGGTGGCGGTCCACGCCCTCGCACAGACAGCCGAGGAACCGCGCCGAGCCGTCCCCGTTGCGCATCCCCGCAAGCGCCCGGCTCACCTCGTTGTGGTAGATCAGCTCGGTGTTCCGGAAGACCGTCGGCGTCTGTCCGAACAGCTCCTGGATCGTCCTGGTGTGCGCGTCAACCTGCTGCTCGAACTCGCTCGGCGAGTAGATGAAACTCAGCGAGTGGTAGTAGGTCTCCCCCACGAATTCGCAGCAGCCGCTCTCCGCCAGCTGCACAAAAAGGTCGACCACGTCCGGGCAGTACCGCTTGAACTGGTCGAGCACCGTGCCGGTGATCGCGTAGCTGACCCGGAAGTTCCCCTCGTGCTTCTTCACGAGGTCCAGGATCAGCTGCGTCGTCGGCCGGTAGCACTTCTCCGCGACCTTCTCGCAGATCTCGCCGTTCGCCGCGCCCTCGAAGTAGTTCGGGTCGGCGTCGAACACCGAGTAGCGGCGCAGACGCCAGGGCTGGTGGACCTGGAAATAGAAGATCACAGACGCCATAGACCCACCGCTTTCTCGACCACGCCGAGCATCCAGAGCCCGAGAGCCGCGAGGTCCATTGTCGCGACCTCGCCCGATTCTGCAACCGAAAGCAAACCGGACGCCTCACAAATACCTGTCCCCCTCAGGCGCGTGCCTCCTTGCGACGGTCTTGAAGAACCCGGCCCCGCTCGGGCCCGCCGGGCTCACCCCGGCGCGGCCGTACGAGAGCGAGCGAGCGGCGGAGGCCGCGACGGGACGCTCAAGTCTTGATCGCCCCAAGAGCCGCCGCCGCCAGCGGCGCCAGCACCAAGACAGGCAGGAACACGCCAAGCGTCGCCAGCCACCCGTTCTCGAGCCCCGGGATCGCCGCCGATGAGCCCAGGATCCCGCCCATCAGCGCCGTCAGCGCCAGCGGAGTCCCCCGCAGCACCCGCGGCATGATCCCGTCCGGCTGCCGCGTCACGAAGAACGGCATCGCGATCAGCAGGCTCAGGATGTTGCACGCCATCACCGACACGCGGCCCCACATGATCCGGCGCAGCCCGTCCTTGGTCTGCTCGCCGATCCCGCCCGCGTTCTCCAGCATCGACCTCGCCTGCGCGAACCCCAGCGCCTGGCGGTAGGCCGCGTCGCGCTCGAACCGCAGCCGCGCCGGATCCAGCGACGTCTGCACCCGGTTCTTCGCCACCGGCGCCGGGCGGTCGCCCGCCGTGCCCGCCGCCAGACGCGACTCCGCGTACCCGTTCTCGAGCACCCATGCCCCGTCCGGCTCGCTCCAGGTCGCCCGCTCGGCCCGGACGACCTGCGTCGAACGCCCGCGCTCGTCGACCTCGAAGAAGAACGGCCGCTCCAGCACCCCCAGCTCGGCGTCGAACGCCGCCGCCGACAGCAGCACACCGTCGTCGGTCGCCACCAGCGGGATCGGCGCCGCCGAACCGAACCGCTTGCCCGCGTCCCCGTGGTCGCGGCTCAGCAGCGGCGCCACCCGCGGAAGCACCAGCTCCTGCGCCCCCGCCTGCAGCAGCGTCAGCCCCCCCGCAACGATCAGCACCGGGCGCGCCACCCGGTGCAGGCTCTGCCCCGCCGCCACCATCGCCAGAAGCTCGCGGCTGCGCGCTAGCTGCGTCGCCGTAAACCCCAGCGCCGCGACCATCACCAGCCCGAGCAGGAACCCGTACAGCTGCACCAGCCGAGGCCACCACAGGTCGCAGACCGCGTACGCCGTCAGCCACGCCCGGCCGAGGACCCCGGGATCGTCGGACGCGCTGAGCGACGCCCCGGCCTCGGCGAACCGCCCGAGATTGATCGCCACATCGATCGCGATGACGAACAGGAAGAGGATCGTCAGCAGCACCACGACGTTCACCAGGAACTGCCGCGCGATGTAGCGGTCGAGGGTCGTCATCGGCCGAGAGCATGGTATCTGCCCGTGTGGCCGGCGCGACCCGCTAAGCTCGCCCGGTGCCACCGGTCGCGGGGGGACAGCTCGGCCCGTACCTGATCGAACGCGAGCTCGGCCGCGGCGGCATGGGCGTGGTCTACCTCGCCCGCGACACACGCCTCGAACGCGACGTCGCCGTCAAGGCCCTGCCCGAGCAGATGGCCGCCGACCCCGAGCGGCTCGCCCGCTTCGAACGCGAGGCCAGGAGCCTCGCCCAGCTCAGCCACCCGTCCATCGCGAGCATCTACGGCGTCGAGGAGCACGCCGGCGCCCGCTACCTCGTCCTCGAGTACATCGAGGGCGAGACCCTCGAGGACCGCCTCGACCGCGGCCCGATCCCACCCGACGAGGCGGTCGAGCTGGCGGCACAGATCGCCAACGCCCTCGCCGCCGCCCACGACGCCGGCGTCATCCACCGCGACCTCAAGCCCGCCAATGTCATCGTCACGCCCGAGGGCCGCCCGGTCGTCCTCGACTTCGGCCTCGCACGCATCGACGACGACCGCTCCACGAGCTCGGTCGACCGCGACGCCGCCACGCTCACCACCCCGGCCCACAGCCCGACCATCGCCGGCGTGATCATGGGCACCGCGGCCTACATGTCCCCCGAGCAGGCCAGAGGCCGACGAGTCGACAAACGCAGCGACGTTTGGTCCTTCGGCGTCGTGCTCTACGAGATGCTCACCGGCCTCACCCCCTTCAAGGGCGAGACCGTCAGCGACTCCATCGGCGCCATCCTCCACAAGGACATCGACCTCGAGAAGCTCCCGACCGGAACGCCCGCGAACGTCGCCCGCGTCCTGCGACGCTGCGTCGCGCGCGACAGGGACGAACGCTACCGCGACCTCGGCGACGCCAGGCTCGACCTGCTCAGCCCGGGCGACGCCAGGACCGAGCCCGCCAGGCCGAGCTCGGGGATCGCGCTCGCGCTCGCCGCCGCCGTCGTCGCCGGCGTCAGCGGCGTCGGTGTCGGTGTCTTCGGACTCGGCGGCGGGATCGGCGGCGCAGAGGGTCCCGGGGACGGGACCGCCATTCCCGCGGCCGACCCGGGACCGACGATCGTCTTCTCGCCCGAGCTGAACGACGTCTACGACCCCTACAGCCCCTTCACGTTCCGGGTTTCGCCCACCGAGCGGTTGATCGCGTGGGTCGGGCGGCCCGAGGGCTCGGCCGCGAGCATCCCGAACGCCGTCTACACCCGCGACCTGAGCACGGGCATCACGCGCCGGCTCGAGGGCACCGAGCACGCCGAGGCGCTCGGCTTCAGCCCCGACGGCTCGCAGATCGTCTTCTTTTGGGACGAGCCCGGCTCGCGACGGCAGGCATTCCGCCGCGTGCCCACCGAGGGCGGCGGCATCCTCGACATCGTGGCCGACCGAGAGGGGGCGGGCTCGTACGGCGAACGCTCGTTCGCCTGGACCGAGGGCGATGTGCTGCTCGTGCTGAGCCCGAACGCCGACACGCTCTTCCGCATCGACATCAACACCGGCCGCGAGATCTCTTCGCACCCGATCACCGGCAACGAGACCGTCTTCCTCTCCGGAAAGACGGTGATGACGAGCGATGACCTGCTCTTCTTCAGCTGCTTCGAGCGCACCGGCGACGCCGTCTCGATGGTGGCCAAGGCGCTCGATCTGACGACCTACGAGGCGGAGACGATCGCGACGAACAGCGGCGGCGCCATGCTGGTCGCGCCCGACACCCTCGTCTTCACGCGCGGCTCGACGCTCTGCTTCGCCCCGTGGGACCTCGAGACTCGCGGCATCGCGGGCGCGATCTCGCCGCTCATCCCGGGGCTCGTCGGCGAGACCGCGTGGGACGTCTCGCCGACCGGCGACCTGATCCTCGGCCGCGGCGACGCCATCGGCGACCGCGATCTCGTCATCGTCGATCGCGACGGCAACGAGCGAGTGGTCGAGTACGGCGGGCGGCCGCTCGTCGGCAACGTCGCCGTCACGCCGTCCGGCGACTCGGTCCTCGCCACGCTCGAGTTCGATCTCGAGGACGGGGCCGAGTCGCCCGCCCCGCTGCTGATCGATCTGCGCACCGGCTTCTCGGAGGAGGTCAACATCGCGGGCGTCCCCGGCCTGCGCTCGGGTGAGCGGGTCCTGCCCGACGGGCGGATCGCGGTCGTCCGGTTCTTCTCTCCGGCGTACTACGTCATCGAGCTGCTCGACCCGACCGGCCTCCACGAACCGGTCGTGCCCCTCCCCGAAGAGGACGAGCTCGGCATGCAGCGCGGCGTCACGATGACGCCCGACGGCCGCTACCTGGTGTTCGAGTATCTCCCGTCCGACGGCCAGCGAGCCGCGGGGCTGTACATGCTCGACCTCGAGGCCGCGGGCGAGCCCGAGCCCGTGCCGATCGTCGTCGCCGCGAACAACGAGGCCTCGCCCCAGCTCGCGCGGGACGGCCGATGGCTCGCCTTCGCCGGAGATCAGTCCGGCCGGCTCGAGGTCTACGTCCGCCCGTTCGACCCGACCAACCCCGGCAGGCGCGCACCGGCGGTACGCGTCTCGCAGTCCGGCGGCGACCGCCCGTTCTGGTCGAACAGCGGCGAAGAGCTCTTCTTCCTCACCGAGGCCGGGGCGCTCATGTCCGCGCGCGTCTCGTTCGAGAACGGCACGTTTTCGACCGAACCGCCCGCCGAGATCCTCGCCGCCGAACAGCTCGGCGTCTTCGTGAGCTACGGCAGCCAGCTCATCGACGCGCTGCCGGGCGACGACGAGTTCGTCTTCATCCGCGAGGCCGAGGGAAGCGGCCAGGACGCGACGAGCTTTGTCTACATCCTCAACTGGACGGACGGCCTGCCCGCGATCCCGAACTGAACGGCGCGACGGCTAGCACCCCGCGTCGATCCGCCTGAGCAGGTCGAGCAGCTCGAACACGTCCGCCGCGTCAATCACCGCGTCCAGCTTGTCGTTCGCGTCGAGCCGCCCGTCGCCGTTGTAGTCGCCCTTGCCGTTGCAGGTGATCCCACCGCCGAGCTCGTAGACGCCCATGTCGATCACGCCCATGCCGGGGACCCCGCCGTTGTCCCCCGTGTTGGGCGTATCGAGCCGATCGACGTAGCGGCGGACGCCGTTGTAGTCCTCGGTCAGGAAAGCCGGCATCGCCGCATTGATGCCCGCGTCGATCGCGGGCGAGCCGAGCATCGGGATCGGTTCGGCCGTCCCGAACGGCAGCAGCGGATCGACGTCGTAGAGCTGGTCGAATCCCAGGATGTTCGACGGCGCGAACGATTGCGCACCGAAGACGATGTTCTGCCGCACGTCGATGTCGCCGGTCGCGCTCGGCGACACGCGGACAGCGACGCGCTCGCCCGGTCCGGTCAGCGTGAAGATGTTGTTGTTCACGGCGACGCGTGCGCCGGCCTGCACGCTGCTGTTGAGCCGGACGGCGTTGGCGATGCCGAGCGCACCGAGCGGACCCGAGGAGCCGCTGCCGCCGCTGGCGCCGCGCGAGCCGTTGTCGCCGCGGCCATTGCCGAACGTCGCCTCACCGCCCGTTCCGCCGCCGCCGCCCGAACCGCCGCCGCCGCCGAAGCCGCCCTCACGGGCGTCGAAGGTGCGCACAGACTCGAGCGTGTTATTCGCATACGTGTGCGGCCCTCTCGGCAGCGTGGCTTCGAAGGCGACCACCCAGCCGTTCGTGCCGCCCTCGCCGCCGCGGCCGCCGTCGCCGCCGCGACCGCCATCGGCGCCGTCACCCGGGATGAGCCCGTCGCCGCCGTCGCCGCCCTCGCCGCCGCGGCCGCCGTCGCCTCCGCGACCGCCGATCCCGCCCGCGCCGCCGACGAGATTCTCAAACCAGTTCTGCGCAACGATGACCTCTTCGCAGCGGACGGCGAGAACGCCGTAGAGAAAGCCGCCGCGCCCGCCGCGCCCGCCTGTACCGCCGTTGCCGCCTCTTTCTCCCGGCTCGGCCCCACCGAAGAGCGGGTTGCCGCCGTTCGCGCCGGTGCCGCCCTGGCCGCCCTGGCCTCCGGTGCCGCCGCCGCCGCCGAAGAGCGCGCGGAACCGGGAGTTGACGACAACAACCGACGCGGCGTCTTCCGCGTCGATCGCCGCGAAGGACTGACCGCCGCCACCCGTTTGTCCGGTCCCCCCGGCGCCGCCCGAGCCGCCGCGCGAACCGGTGTCGCCGGTCGCGCCGGTCCGCCCGGAGAAGCTCTTGAACTCGCAGGCCATCGCGGAGAACGAGCCGCCGCTCCGGACCGACACGGCCGAGCCGACGCCGAACAGCTGCGGGTTCGGCGGGGACTCGCCGATGATCAGGCCGTCACCGCCGGCGAGCTTGGAGTCGGTCATGACCACCGAGGCGTCCTCGGCGATGCTGATGAACCGCCGCGGGCCGTAGGCCATGGTCACGTCGTCCAGGATCACCTCGGCACGCGGCCCGCGGACGTCGATGAACGGACGCTCCGCCTCGACCATCGTCACGCCCTGCAGCTTCGCGAAGCCGCCGTCCTCGACGACGATCCCGTCCCAGTCCGCCGCGCCGAACTGGCTCTCGAACCGGATCGTGTTGGCCGACTCGCTGCACGCGATCAGCCCGCCGCCGTCGCGGACGATGATCCCGGCGTTGGGCCCGAACCGCAGCGTCACATCCGCCCGGATGATGAACGGCGAATCCACGATGATCGGGCTGTTGATGTTGAAGGTCGAGCCGGGCAAAAACCCGCCCGAGGCTCCCGGGAAGTCGTCGGTATCGACGCCGCAGAAGACCTGCGCGCCCGCGCCCTGCACACCCAGCGCCGCCGCGCACGCCATCACCAGTCGCTGTCGCATCCGCCGGCCTCCTCGCCCGACTCCGGATCCCTGACGGAGGGGCTCACCGGTCCCCCGCGTCAGACCCCGGACCGGCGCCCGACGGAGTCGGCGAGATTCCTCAGATTTTCGCCCCATCGCCAGCCCACACGCCCGTCCAGAATTAATTCTCGCGGAACCGCCATCCACGCCCGCACGCCGCCGTAATCGCCACCGGCCCGGCCGGGCCCGAGAGACCCGCCGGACCCGGCGTCGGCCCCCAACCAACCAGAGCAGCCGCGACACCGCGCCCGCGGTGTGTGGCGACGCCGCGCACACCAGAGACCGCGCCACGCGGAAGGAACACATCCCACCATGAGACCCACCAACGCCGCCATCACGATCGCCGCCGCGGGGCTCGCCCTCGGCATCTCCAGCGCGATCTCGCACGCCGGGGCCGCGCTCTCCAGCCACAGCGACGCGCCGCTCATCAAGCTCGACCCGCAGGCCAACCTCACCGACGTCTACGCCTTCGTCGGCAGCCGCGACGGCGAGGACGTCCTCAACATCGTCGCCAACGTGCGCCCCTTCTCCGAACCCGGCGACGGCCCGCACTACGAGCGATTCTCGCCCGACGCCCGCTACAGCCTGCACGTGGCCGACCCCGCCAGCGGCGAGACGCTCATCCGCTACGACTTCCAATTCTCCCCCGTCGACGAGGGCTACCAGAACCTCGGCACGATCCTCTCGTACGGGCTCGGAACCGCCGCCGGCCCGATCCTCCAGATCGGCGACGCGCAGCAGAACTACCTCCAGACCTACACCGTCTCGCGCTCCGAGGGCGAGTCCGAGCAGACCATCGCTTCCGACGTCAGCGTCGCACCGCCCAACGCCGGCGACCGCGTCACCCCGCTCTACAACGACATCCGCGGCCGCGCACGCTCCGGCGCCCGCCAGGCCGTCGACCTCGACGCCTACACCGCCCAGGCCATCACGCCCGGCGCCCGGGGCGAGCTCCTCTTCGCCGGGCCGCGCGACGACTCGTTCTACGCCGACATCCCGGGCGTTTTCGACCTGCTGAACGCGCGCATCCTCGACAACGACGGCGACCTCTCCGACGGGCTCGGGCAGGACGGCGACGGCGTCGACGGCTTCCAGGGCTTCAACGTCCTCACCTTCGCGATCCAGGTCCCCATCGCCGACCTCCCCCGGCTCGACTACAACGACGCCTTCTTCGGCCCGCAGCGGGGCGTCGGCGTCTACGCCTCGGTCAGCCGCCCCGAGATCACACAGCGCAACGCCGGCGACGACATCACCAGCTCCGGCGGCTGGGTCCAGGTCAACCGCCTCGGCAACCCGCTCTTCAACGAGGCCCTCGTCCCGCTGCTCGACAAGGACCGCTTCAACGCCACAGACCCGACCGCCGACCAGCAGTTCGCGACCTACGCCGAGAACCCCGAGCTGGCCGCGCTGATCAACTTCGTGTTCAGCACGAACTTCCAGACCACCGAACGCGACGACCTCGTCGCGATCTTCATCCCCGACGTCCTCCGCGTCGCGACCACCACGGGCGCAGTTCCGCTCTCGGGACAGCCCGGCTTCAGCCGCTTCGGATTCGCCGGCGGCGACACCACCGGCGGCGTCAGCAGCGGCTGGCCCAACGGACGCCGCTTCGGCGACGACGTCATCGACATCGCGCTGACCGCCATCGCCAGCGGCCCTTCATTCGAAACGCTCACCGTCGTCGGCGACAACGTCGCCGAGAACGACATCCGCTTCAACCAGGTCTTCCCCTACGCCGCGACCCCGCACGCCGGCTCCAACAACCGCAAGGACCCGCCCGCGAACGACTTCGACCGCATCGACTTCAACGACGACGGCATCGCCTCCTTCGCCGACGTCGAGATCTTCGTCGAGCTGTTCATCGCCAACCACCAGAACTTCTGACCGGGACCCGCCGCCCGCGCAGCGGGCGCGCTCGACCCCCCGACGCGACCGGCCGAGAGGTCGGCCGCGCCGGTTCACCATCCCGAACCCCCTCCGAGAGCCCACCGATGCAGACCAAGACCCTCGCCGCCGCCCTGACCGCCGCGCTCGCCCCCGCCTCCTCCGCCCACGAGTTCTGGCTCCGGCCCAACACCTTCACACCCGAGCCGAACCAGGTCATCTCACTCCAGACCTTCAACGGCGAACGCTTCGCCGGCGACGCGCTCCCGCGCAACAACGCCCACATCGCCCGCTTCGAGCTCCTCGCGCCGGACGGCACCGCCGGACGCGTCTTCGGCCGACACGGCGCCCCCAACAGCCTCGCGCGTCCCGCCACGCCCGGCACCCACCGCGCGATCTACGAGAGCGTCGAGAACCCGCTCGTCCTCGAGCCCGCGCCCTTCGAGGCCTACCTCCAAGAAGAAGGCCTCGCCCACATCATCGAACGCCGCGCCGAGCTCGGAGAGTCCGACCAGCCCGGACGCGAGGTCTACGTCCGCTGCGCCAAGGCCCTCGTCTCCGCCGGCGGCGGCCCGCCGGCCGATCTGCCCACCGGCCTCCCGCTCGAGATCGTGCTCACCGAGATCGAGGACGGACGCGTCCGCGCCGACGTCCTCTTCCAGGACGAACCGATCGCCGGCCTCCGCGTCGTCGCCGTCAGCGAGGGCCGCCCCGAGAGCATGACCGAGCTCCGGTCGGACCGGGACGGCGCCGTCTCCTTCACGCCCGACTCCGGCGGCGTCTGGATGCTCACCACCATCCACATGACCCGCCTCGAAGACCGCGACGACGCCGACTGGAAGAGCTACTGGGCCTCCACCACCTTCCGGCTGCCCTGAGGCCAGCGTCCGCCCGCCCGGCCGGGCCGCGGCTCGAGAGCCCGATCCCGCGGACGACCGTTGTTCCGCGTCCGCACGCCCGGTACCCTGCGCCCGCCGGGAGGCAGGGAGTGAGCCCGTGAGCGTCGATTGTCCGAACCATCCGGGAGCGCCCGCGATCAAGGTCTGCGCCGGATGCGGCGGCGCGCGCTGCGACAACTGCCTCGTCGCCCTCGAGGGCGCACGCTACTGCGCCGACTGCAAGCTCGACGCGGCGGCCGGACTGCTCACCGACGCGACCCCGCGCGAGAAGAACACCGACGCGAACGAGGCGCTGATCGCCGCCCTGCTCAGCTTCGTCTGCTTCGGCCCGATCCTCGGCCCGTTCGCGATCTACAAGGCCGCCAAGGCACGCCGAGCCATCCGCGAGAACCCGCAGATGGGAGGCCAGGGGACCGCGATCGCGGCCGCGATCCTCGGCACCTGCGCCATCCTGCTCTGGCTCGCCGTGATCGCCATAGAAATCGCCGGAACGCCATGACCGGAGACCCAAGCATGAACCACGCCGAGCCCATCGCCGCCACGACCTTCGGGTGCGCGCAGCACCCGTCCGTCGAAACCGACCGATGCTGCGCGGTCTGCGCCCAGCACATGTGCGAGCTGTGCACCTTCACCACGCCCGGCGGCGCCATGGTCTGCCCGACGTGCGTCCGGCCCAGCGGCGAATCGCCCGACAAGCAACGCACGCCCTGGCTCGCGATCGGCTCGATCGCCTCGCCGTTCATCGGCTTCGCCGGGCTGATGGCCCTCGGCGTCGTCGCGGCGTTCCTCCCCGAGGACCTCCCAGAAGACTCCCCGGAGGCGATGCTGCTCGGGCTCGGCTTCATCGTCTCGGGCCTCGGCGGCGGCGTCGCCGGCGTCAGCCTGGGCGTCGCGTCGCTCGCCTCACGCCGCCGCGGCAAAGCCCTCGCGATCACCGGCACCGTGCTCGGCTCGCTGATGGTCCTCCTGCTCGCGGGCATGTTCGTCCTCGCGTTCGTCGCGCCCGCATAGTCGAGCCCCCCCGCGCCCCCGATACCGGCGGCTGACCCACACCGCTCGCCCCCCCGATGCACGCGGCACCCGCGCACGCCTGAATCGCCCCCACCGCCGGGTCGATCTCCAGCCGGAACGAGCCCGCATCGGAGGCGGGCCCCGATCTGCCCAGAGATCACGTCCACGGAAGGACACGAATGTCGGCCCAGCCCACGTCGCACCTCCGCCTCGTCGAGACCGGCCTCGACCGACTCGAGGGCCGAGGCCCCTTCCGCATCGAACGCCGCGGCTGCCCGCGCTACGAGGCCAAGGGCGCCGCGACCGGCATGATCTCGAGCGACCGGGGCACCTCGATCTTCGGCGTCGCGCTGGTCGATAGCTCCGCCTCGGGCCTGCGCATCGTCACCGACCGCCAGCCGCAGCTCGGCGACATCGTTTCCGTCCACTTCGAGGGCTCGCCCGTCGCCGGACGCGTCGGCCGGGTCGTCCGCTGCCGCGACATGCACGCCGTCGACGGCCTGCCCGCCTTTGACGTCGCCCTCGACTGCGGCCAAGCCGGCCCGTCCTTCGCCGCCTAAACAGACGGCCTCACCCCACCCACAGCCCCATCTCGATGTCGTCCTCGAACGAGCCGTCCGCCTGGCGGAACTTCTTCAGCAGCCGGCCCTCCTCGCGGAAACCGAGCTTCTCGTACAGCGCGATCCCGCCAGCGTTCGTGTGCATCACGCCCAGCTCGACCTTCAGGATGTCCCCCCGCGCCCGCGCCCAACCGAGCAGCCTCGACAGCAGCGCCCGCCCGAGACCGACGCCGCGGTAGCGCTCATGGATCATCATC
>JBCBKP010000042.1:0-21537 GCA_038521625.1 Planctomycetota bacterium | reverse complement strand
CGGCGTGTTGGTGACTCGGACCGAGACCGGGCTGGTCTCGGGCGGGTCCTCCATGGACATGTCGAACCAGTGCGGGCCGGCGGCGTCGCTGCGCCAGAGGTTGCCCGCCCCCGAGAAGCCGTCCACGGCCGCCCGCCTGGTCGTGCCGACCTCGGTCGAGCTCGCGGTCGTGATCGCGAGGCGGTGCTGGCGGGCCTGGTTGAGCTCGACATCGGTGCCGAGGGGGAAGCCCTGGCCGCCGTTGGGCGGGAAGACCGCGATCTCCGCGACGCTCGCGGTCGCGTCCGTGATCGAGAGCTGCAGACGGGTCGTGGTCACCGGCTGCGAGAGCTGGACCGCGCGCCACGCGTCGGCGTTGCCCGAGACCGTGCCGCCGGGCGCCGGGACCAGCAGGCCGTCGCCGTTCTGATAGTTGACCGTGAACCCCGCGAGCGGGGCCGCACCGAACAGGCCCGAATAGACGTGCAGGCTGCCGACCTCGACCGGCTCCTCGAAGAAGATGTTGACGCGGTGCCGGCCGCGGTTGTTGGTCAGCAGCCGGTTCCGCGGGCCGACCTTGCCGTCCGCCACGAAATCCGGCGCGTGGTCGTCGATCCCCGCGCCCGTCGCCAGCTGGTACCGGCCGAGGTTCGACTGCGGCCGGACGGGCTGGGCGGAAGCCGCGGCGGCGACAACGAAAGGCAGCAAGGCCGTGCCGGCCTTACGTGCCAGTTCGATAAACGGATCCGTGTGCACTCGGGGTCCTCTCTCGATCTCTGCGAGTCGGCTCAGCCGGGGCCGCCGAGAACACTCAGCGGCGGTTCTTCGCGCTGCCGAACCGGACCGTCTGGCTACCCCACCCGACGACCATCATGGCGTCCTGGGTCATCGTCGTGTAGCCGGTGTTGATGCTGAAGAGGTCGTCGCCGCTGCGATCGACTGGCTCACCGCTGCCGATCTCGTTGGCCTTGTTGTCGCCCTCGTTGTAGATGCCCATGTAATTGGTCACCTGGAGCTTCGGCTCGCTCAGCCACTCGACGTGCGTGTCGTTGAACGCGACGTTGCCCTGCCAGCTGCCCTGATCCGGATCGCTCCAGAGACTCTGGTGGCGGCGCTCGCTCTCGGCCTCCCTGGTGTAGAAGATCGCCCGATCGCTCATCATCGGCGACTGCGAGTTCGCCTGGTCCGACCACGCCCGGATCAGCGTCTGGAACAACGCCGGCACGTCCTCGTTGAACAAATCGAGCATCGCGTACGAGTAGAAGACCGACGAGAAGTCGTAATCGAAGCGGAACTGATTCCCGACCTTGTCCCATCCGCCGGGGTGGTAGTCCACCCACCGAGGGTCGCTCGTCGGACGACGCCCGGTCGAGGCCGACCCGCCCTGCAGACCGACGTCCGGCAGGTAATCGCGCGGCTCGACCGGCGAGACCATGATCTCCGGCTCGATGTACTTGTCCTGCAGGAGGATGAGGTAACGCGCCGGGATGTGCCGCCCGGCCGAACTGCCGCTCTCGCCCCACCACTCGATGTTGCTGGCGTCCTCGAACGCGTCGTTCAGGGTCGCGGTGCCGCCGCGGGGCGTGACGCCCGGGTACGCGCCGTCGTTCGCCGAAGCGAAGTTCGACATCCCGATCATCGTCTGGCGGAGATCGCTGGCCGCCTTCACCCGCTGGGCGCTCCGGCGAGCGCTGCCCAGAGTCGGCAGCAGGATCCCGATCAACAGCGCGATGATCGCGATCACTACGAGCAGTTCGATCAGCGTGAAGCCGGACGTCGTGTGCTTGCTGCCCTGTGCCATCGGGTTGCCCCTTCTGTTCTCCAGGTAGTCTGCCCGGGCACACGCCCGACGCGACTCGATCGACTAGTTAACTGCTTAACGATAACGCTTTCCTCGGCGCCCCGCAAGGGCTTTCAACATCCCAGGCCCGAAAAAACGCGCCGATACCTGGCAAAGCACGATCAGACGGTCCGATTTCCACGGAATCGGGGGCTCGCCCCACCGAGACTTCCAGCCAACGATCCATCCTCTCTATGGCCACGCTCAAGGACATCGCCCGGATCGCCGGCACCTCCGAGGCCACCGTCTCGCTGGTTCTCAACGGGAAGCAGTTCCATCGCGTCTCAGAGAAGATGCGGGAGAAGATCGAGGCGATCGCCCGCGATCTCCAGTACCAGCCCAACCGTCAGGCCCAGGTGCTCGCCTCGGGCCGGACCATGACCATCGCGGTGCTCGTCAACACCCTGACGAACGCCTTCTACTCCGGCTACGTCGGGCGACTCGAGCTCCGGCTATCCGAACGCGGCTACAACGTCTCCCCGTTCGAGACGCTCTCCGATCCGGACCGCGAGCGGCACATGCTGCAGATGGCGTCCCGCAAGATGTGCGACGCGATCATCAGCCTCGATCACTCGGTGGATCCTGTCGCGGACGAGGCGATCTCCGGTGAGCCGGTCGTCGCGCGCGTCGAGGACTTCGATGATGAGCTCGTGCTCGCCCCGAGCCTGCCGAGCGTGCAGATCGACTACGCCCCCGCCACCCGGGCGATGTTCGAGCACTTCAAGAAGGAGGGCGCCCGCCGCCTCGCCCTCGTCATGAGCAAGAACCACCAGCTCGACGCGCCCGACCCGAGCCTGCGCGCCAGCTTCTTTCGCTCGCTCGTGGAATCATCGGGCTGGGCGAGCGACCTCGCGACCGTCGCGATCTCCGAGGCCGTCCCCTCGGAGGAGTGGTTCGAGGCGACCCGGTCGCTTCTCGAGCGGAATCCGGGTGTCGACGCGCTGTACGTCCACAACGCCCACGTCGCCCCGCCGGTGCTCGCGGCGATCACCGCGAGCGGGCGCGCCGTCGGCAGGGACATCGCCGTCGCCACCTTCGACGACCCGGATTACGCGAGGTGGCTCCAGCCGGCGCTCGCCGTCGTCCGTGAGCCCTCCGAGGCGGTCGCCGACGCGATCGTTTCCCGAATACTCGCGACGATCGGGCGTGGGCCCGAGGCCGCCGAGCCACCCGCGGCGCCGCTCGCGGCCGAGTTCGTGCCTCGGGCATCGGCCTCGCTTGCCTAAGTTCACGGCGAGACATCCCCAAATTTGGGCAGTTCTCTGGATCCGCGACATCTCGTCGAGAGACTGTTGCGTGGAATCGGTTACAGGCTATTCTAGTTGAGGGGTTAACTAGACCCAGCGACTCGGAACGGCCACCCGGCCCGTCGTCACAGATCCATCGATCCGCAAAGGGAGATCATTGATGCAGCTTCGAGCCCTGACGATCGCCGCCGGCGCCGCCGCGGCCACAACGGCGTCGGCCCAGACGACGATCCCGCTGACGCCGGCCCTCACCGACATCCAGACCTGGAATCCGATCGCCCACAACCCTTCGGCCCCCGCCGGCAACGATTGGATTCCGCAGTCCGACGCCCGCGGCTTTATTTTCGGCCTGCGCTGGCGCTGGCAGAACAACACGATGCCAGACGGGACCGGCGACACGATCATCCCGACGCCCGTCCCGGTCTTCGACCCGGCCGTGCCGGGGATCACGCACGCCTACCAGTTCCCGGAGGCCCGAGCGGCCACGCAGAACGCCGACGGCACCGGCAACCGCGGCACGGTCTGGGAGAACCAGGCGCCGATCATGGAGATCGGCGCTTCGTTCGAGATCTGGTTCAAGCTCGAGGACACCCAGGGCACGCATGTGATCTGGGAGATCGGCGCCCCGAACAAGGGCGTCGCGTTCTCGATCGACGGCAACGAGTTGGTCTATTCGACGTCGGCGAACGATGGCGCCGGCGGCAACTCGTACGCGATCTCGCACCGCCAGGCGGTGCAGGCGGGCGTCTGGTACCAGGCCGCGATCGCGATCAGCTACATCGACTTCACGGTCGCGTCGTACCTGAACGGTACCCAGGTCAACACGCAGGCCATCCCCGTGCCCTCGATCAACTACCGCTGGTCGAGCGCGAACCCGGCCGGGCTCGGCACGCTGGGCAGCGACCCGATGTTCCCCAACGTCGGCGTCGGCGGCGACCCGATCCCGGCGGCGAACTTCACCGACTTCGACGGCATGATCGCGATGCACCGTTTCTACCGGAACTTCGATCTCTTCCCGGACGACATCAACGCCAACTACCTCGCGATCACCGACCAGCAGGCCGCGATCCGTCGTGCCGACCGCAACGGCGACTCGACGATCGACTCTTCGGACTACAGCGCCGTGTTGAATCTCTCGGCGGCCTCGACATCCGGCCCGCACAGCGGCGGGTTCCTCCCGTTCCCCTCCGACCCGCGCGGCGGCGTGCACACGGGTGACCCGGAGCAGGACGAGACCTTCCTGGGTGACTTTGCTTGGGACCGGAACTCGGGCTTCAACAACCAGGAGCCGTCCTTCGTGTACGAGTCGGGCCCGAACGTGCTCGTGCCGACGACCGTCAACGACCCGTCGATCCCGTCGGTCCGGCGCGCCTTCGAGCTCGACGGCACCCAGGGGCTCCGCGGACCCAAGTACAACGAAAACAGCATCTCCACCGGCAACTCGCTCCGCACGCAGGCGTGGATCCGCATCGACGACCTGGTCGGCAACCACTGCCTGTTCGAGATCGGCGGCACGACCGGCTACGGCATGTACATCTCTGGCGACGAGATCCTCGGCGCCGTCGGCAGCAACGCCGGCGCAAACAACGAAGTGACCGTCAGCAGCGGCACCGGCGTCCTGACGACCGGGTGGCACCTGTTCGAGATGGTCGTCCGCCGCTTCAACGTCAACTCGATCCCGCTCGGCAAGGGCATCGAGATCTACATGGACGGCCAGCTCCTCGCCTCGCTCAACGACCAGCCGGGCATGGACGGCATCCTGAACACCGCGGAGACGCCGAGCGCTGATGACATCGTCGTCTTCGAGGCCGGCACCAGCTTCGTCGGCGGCAACCAGAGCGGCCTCGGCACCATCAGCGGCGTCGCGCGGGTCCCCAACGGGTTCGTCGCGGGCGACTTCACGCCGCTCACCGGCGCCGTCGGGCCGTTCAAGATCATCCAGATCCAGCCGGCGCCGTCCGTCATCGCCGCCGAGTACGCGGCGGACGTCGGACAGGACACGCTGAACGTCCGCAACGACGTCAACGCCGACGGCGAGGCGAACATCTTCGACCTGATCGAGTCACTGAAGGTCCTCGACGCGGCCAAGTAGAGCGACCGACCAACCGGATTCTGCACACCCAGGGCCGGCGGGTCGCGAGACCCCCCGGCCCTATTTCTTTGTCACCGACAGCCTGCACGCGCGGCGAGGCCGATCGCGCGGCTTCGGGCGCGGCGAGGCCGCGCTCATGCGGGCACGCCGGCGCGGGCGTTCCGGAGCGGGAAGATCGGTCTCAGGCGTAGCGGACGGACCAGACGCCGTCGCTGGGCTGCACGACGAAGCACGCCGGCTCGGGCCGCCCGTCCCGCGCCGCCCGCTCCCGCAGGTGCGTGATCAGCCGATCGCCACGACCGCGTTCGATGAGCGAGACGGTGCAGCCGCCGAAGCCGCCGCCGGTCATGCGTGAGCCGTAGACACCCTCGACATCGAGCGCGTCCCGCACCAGCGCGTCGAGCTCGGCGCAGGAGACCTCGTAGTCGTCGCGCAGGCTCACGTGGCTCTTCACCATCAGGACGCCGGCCCGCTGATAGTTGCGGTCCGCGAGGGCGTCGCAGGCCTCGATCACCCGCTGGTTCTCGGTCACGACGTGGCGCGAGCGACGGAGCACGACCTCATCCGCGCGCCCCGCGATCCGATCGATCTCGGCGACCGCGACGTCCCGGAGCGCCGCGATCCGCTGGTTCTCGTCCCGCAGCAGCCGGTTGTGCGCCTCGACCGCCTCGGCGCAGGAGGCCTTGCGCTTCGCGTACTCGCCGTCCGCGAGCGAGTGCCGCACCTTGGAGTCGCTCACCACGATCTCGACGCGATCGCCGAGATCGGCCGGCGTCACCGAGCGATCGCGGCAGTCGATGCGCAGCGCCCGGTGCTCGATCCCGCAGGCCGACGCGAGCTGGTCCATGATGCCGCACGGCACGCCGACGTCGTGCTCGGCCCGCTGGCAGAGCATCGCGATCTCGACCGGGTCGGTGTCGTCGACGCCCATCGCCGCGAGCATCGCGGCCGCGGTCGAGACCTCGAGGGCCGCCGAGCTCGACAGCCCGCCGCCGATCGGCACGTCGCTGACCACCGCGGCGCGGAAGCCGGGCAGCGCGGGGCCGCCGGTGCCCTCGAGCATCTCGGCGACGCGGCCCCAGACTGCGGAGGCGTAGTCGCTCGGCGGATGACCGGTCGAGACGAAGGGGCGCGCGAGCCGGAAGCTCCGCAGCGGCCGGCCTTCGATCGACGTGAACACGACCTCGGCCTCGTGCTCCGGGCGGGGCGAGAGCGCAACGGCGGTGAACCGGTTGATCGCCATCGGGAGAACGAAGCCGTCGTTGTAGTCGGTGTGCTCCCCGATCAGGTTGACGCGACCCGGCGCGACCGCCATCACCCGCGGCGGCTCGCCGAAGCGATCGGCGAACGCCGAGGCCGCCTGGGCCGCGAGATCGAGACCGGCCGGGGAACGCCCCGTCGGGCCCTCGGCGCCGGCGTACCGATTGAGCACGTCGAGCGGCTGCGCGATCGAGTGCGGCGCACCGAACTGAGAGAGTGTCGTGGTCAAGGGAACCTCCGCTCCGCCTCGCGGCCGAGAACCTCGAGTCGGTGCTTGCGTCGCTGGTTGCGCTCCCAGCGCTCGCCCTCCCGCCAGAGCGGGTCGATCATCTCCGACTCCCAGGAAGAGAGCATCGAGATCAGCCCGGCGAGAACATCGGGGTGCGACGCCGACAGATCGATCCGCTCGCCCTCGTCGGCGGTCAGATCGAACAGCAGCGTCGGGTTGCCCTCGCTGCGGATCAGCTTCCAACGATCCGTGCGGACCGCCGCCGCGACGCTGCGTCGCCAGAACAGCGCCTCACGCTCCGGCCGATCGCGCTCCCCGATCAGGATCGGACGCAGGTCCTCGCCGTCGAGCGGGTGCTTCGGCTCGATCCCGGCGTGCGCGGCGATCGTCGCCGCGATATCGAGCGAACTCACGAGACCGTCGACACGTCGGCCGGGGGCGGCCATCCCGGGCCAGCGGACGGCGTAGGGGACGCGCACCCCGCCCTCCCACTTCGAGCCCTTCATGCCGCGGAGCGGCCCGTTCTCGCTGCCGTTGTTCGTCGCGCCGCCGTTGTCGTTGATGAAGAACACGACGGTCCGATCGCGGAGACCGGCGTCGTCGATCGCGTCGAGCACGCGCCCCACCGAGCGGTCGAGCGATCGCATCATCGCGGCGTACGTCACGCGGCGGTCGGGCGCGGAGGCCCCGAGCTCGGACCGCGCGGCCTCGAGGTCGTCCTCGAGCGCCTCCATCGGCGTGTGCGGCGCGGTGTGGGACAGATAGAGAAAGAACGGCTCGTCCCGATGAGCCGCGATGAAGTCGACCGCGCGATCGCCCATCCAGGTTGTCAGGTAGAGGTCGTCCGGCTCCTCGATCACGCGTCCACCGACCCGGAGCGGGCGTCGCGAGTCGGCCTCCTTGAAGTACGACCGCGAGCCCTGCCAGAGCCCCATGAACTCGTCGAACCCGCGGTCGAGCGGGCGGAGGCCCGGAGCGCTCCCGAGGTGCCACTTGCCGATGAGCCCCGTCCGGTACCCGGCCCGCCGGAGCAGGTCGGCGACTGTCTCTTCGTCGCGGGACATCCCGAGCCCGGCCCGCTCGGCTTGGCCGTTCAGGTTGCACTCGTGCCCGAACCGCTGCTGATAGCGGCCCGTGATCAGCCCGGCGCGCGACGGGCTGCAGACCGACGCGGTCACGTATCCGGTCGAGAACCAGGCACCGCTCTGGGCGATCGAATCGATCCGCGGGGTCGCGAGCGGGTCGACGTCCTCGACGCGGTTGAAGCCAAAGTCCGCGAAGCCCGCGTCGTCGCTGATGATCACGACGAAGTTCAGCGGCTCGAACCCTTTGCCTCGCGCGACTGCCGGCCCCGCGAGCGCGAGAACGAGCAGAGTCGCGATGCGCTGAACCATGGGCGAGCCCTCCGGGCCAGCAACAGCTAAAGCCCTTGACAAAGGTACCACGGGGTGCGGCCGGAGTCACGCTCCGATCCCGGCTCTCGTCAAGCGGGCCTGAGTCGGAACGGGTGGCCCGGATCGGCAATCCGGAAGAAATGGGCAGGCGGGGACTCGAACCCCGGACCTCTCGCATGTAACGCGAGCGCTCTAGCCGGCTGAGCTACCCGCCCGGGCGGATCCGTGAGGTGCGTGCACGGGATCGCCGTCCCGGTCCGAAGACTGGGGTGAGGCGAGAGAGTAACGGCTGCTCGGTGAGAGCGACGCTGGAACACGTCGCCCGCGCCTCCGGCGATCCCTGGAGGAGTGAGAAAGACAGGCAAGTCGAGGATAACCGGACCAACCGCTGCTCTGCAAGCGCTTTCAGACCCAATCCCGAAGTTTGTGTCAGCACAACCCTGGACTGGGGATATCCCCAGCTCAGCTTACGCCGAGCCGCGCCAGCCGCGGGCCACCACGGCCGCGAACGTGAAGCCGGCGACCCCGATGGCGAGCAGGATCCCGAGCGGGAGGGCCGCCTCTTCCCAGCCGAACGCCCGGAACGAGGCGCCCTCGAGCGCGAGGATCGCCCAGCTGAACGGGCTCACGTGGCTGAGGTACTTCACCGGGTAGTCGATGAACGCGAGCGGGACGCCGGCCCCGCCAACCAGCGCCATGACGAGCAGCACGGCCCGGATGAACCCGTCGCTGACGACCTCGCTCTTCGCGGTCGCGGCCAGCCCGATCGTCAGCCCGACGAACGCGAACGCGATCGCCGGCAGGGCGGCGACGAGCATGAGCGGCCGATCGATCCGGACCCCGAGAAAGAGCATGCCGATGATCTGGATGAAGACGAGCACGGCGAGGCAGCTGACGAAGCAGGCGAGGGCCTTGCCCCCCAGCACCTCCCATCCCGAAACCGGCGCGACGAGCAGGCGTCGCATGATGCCCTTCTCTCGGTCGCCGGCGATGGAGACGCCAAACCCGGTCGCGCAGCCGAGCAGCGCCCACGCCGAGGCCTGCGGGAACGTGAGTTCGAAGCTGGATCGGGGCCCGGACTCGGCTTGTGCCGTCACCGGTTCGAGCCCGACCGAGACCGGCTGGAAGCCGCCGCCCGCGAACGGCCCGCTGGCTTCCTCGCCGTCGCCGTCCGATGCGTCGATCAGCGAGCGACCGGTCGTGATCATCTGGCGGAGCAGCGCCGCCTGAAGCCCGGTCTCGTCTTCGAGAAGAGTCTCCCCGCGGCCGAGGCTGGCCCGGAGCGCATCGGGATCGGCGAAGCGGCCCATCACGAACTCGAACGCCTCGGCGGTGACGATCCCCTCGACGATGCCGGCCTCGGCCATGCGTGCCTCGTCGACGAACCCGCCGATCTGCGCGCCCCCCGAACCGAGCATGATGCCCTCGACCGAATCGGCGAAGCCGGGCTCGATCACGACGACGGCGACGACCTGACGCTGGCGGACGGCCTCTCGGGCGAGTTCGAGGGACTCGAAGCTCTCGTCGATCAGCAGGCGGCCGTCGGATTCGAGTTGCTCGACGAAGCCGGCGGAGAGCTCGGTCTGGTCCTGGTCGACGACGGCGATCCTGATCTGCGAATCGCCGCCCCCGGTCCCCTGGAAGATGAAGCCGAACAGCAGTCCGAAGAGCACCGGGAAGGCGAGGATGAAGAACAGCGCCGCGGGCTCGCGAACGAGCAGGAGCAGGTCTTTCTTCGCGAGTGTGAAGATCGTGCGCATATCTCGGGGGCGAGCTTAGTCGTCGCGCAGCCTCCTGCCGGTCAGTGAGAGGAAGACGGACTCGAGGTCCGGACGATCGATCCGCAGCCCGAGGACGTCGTGACCGTCGCCCGGCCCCGCGAGTTCGAGGCTCGAGACCACGCCGAGCGGGTCGTCGGTCTCCACCCGCTCGTTGCCCGCCGATCTCTCGATCGTCACGACGGCCCGGCCGCCGTGGTGGCCGATCAGGCCGTCGGGCGTGCCCTCGGCGAGCAGCCTGCCGCGATCGATGATCGCGACGCGGTCGCAGAGCCGCTGGGCCTCCTCCATGTAATGCGTTGTATAGACGACCGCCTTGCCTTCGTTCTTGAGCGTCTGCACGAGATCGAAGATCGCGTTCCGCGAGTGCGGGTCGACGCCGGCCGTCGGCTCGTCGAGCAGCACGAGCGGCGGGTCGTGGATGATGGCGGCCGCGAAGTTGAGCCGGCGCTTCATGCCGCCGGAAAACCCCTCGACGCGCGAGCCCGCGCGATCAGATAGCCCGACGTGGCGCAGCATCGCGTCGGCCCGGCTCGCCGCGTCGCGCCCGTTCGATCCCTGGATCTTCGCGAAAAAGACCAGGTTCTCGCGTGCCGTGAGGCGATCGAAGACGGTGATCGACTGGGTCGCCAGCCCGAGGTGGGCGCGAACCTCGCGCTGCGACGGCGAGCCGCGCCCGGCGATATCCACGCTGCCCTCGTCCGGGTCGAGCATGCCGGTGGCGAGGCCGATCGCCGTGGTCTTCCCGGCGCCGTTGGGCCCGAGCAGGCCGAGGACCTCGCCCGGCTCGACGCGCAGCGACAGGCGGTCCACCGCCGTGATTGTGCCGAAGGACTTGCGGACGCCGTCGAGGGTCAGCATCGCGGGAGCCTAGCAGCGCCGCGGGACTCGCTTCCCGCCGCTACCGTCACGCGATGATCAGCCCAATCACACCCGGGACTTGTCGCGTCGGCTCCGGCGATCGCGCCGTCGAGATCGGCGCCGACTCGCCGCTCTGCCTGATCGGGGGGCCGTGCACGCTCGAATCGATGGAGCTCGGGCTCGAGATCGGCACGACGCTGCGCGACGCCTGCCGCGCGGTCGGGATCGCGTACGTTTTCAAAGCGAGCTTCGACAAGGCGAACCGCTCTTCGGTCGCGTCGGCGCGCGGCCCGGGCCTCGAGCTCGGGCTCGGCTGGCTGTCGGAGATCGGCGAGCGGCTCGGCGTGCCGGTGACGACCGACCTGCACGAGCCGGCGCAGGCGGGCCTGGTCGCCGAATCGGTCGATCTGCTGCAGATCCCCGCGTTTCTGTGCCGGCAGACCGATCTGCTGATCGCGGCCGGCGAGGCCGCGGAGTCGCGCGGGCGGGGCGTGAGCGTGAAGAAGGGGCAGTTCCTCTCGCCCCGCGAGATGGGCGGCCCGGTCCGCAAGCTGCAAGAGTCGGGGTGCGCGAACTTGATGCTGATCGAGCGTGGCACGTTCTTCGGCTATCACCGGCTGGTGAACGATTTCGTCGGACTCGGCGATCTCATGGAGCTGGACTGCCGGGCGTTCGGACGTGAGACCAGCCCGCCGGTCTGCTTCGACGTGACGCACTCGACGCAGCTGCCTGGCTCGGGCGAGCAGACCGGTGGACGACCGGAACGCGGGCCGCTGCTGGCTCGCGCGGCGGTCGCGGCGGGCGTTCCGGCGGTGTTCATCGAGGCGCACCCCGAGCCGTCGTCGGCGGTCAGCGACGCCGCGACGCAGATGCCCCTCGGCGATGTGCCGAAGCTCCTGGGTGAATTGGCCTCGATTCGCGGCGCGATCGCCGGCTGAACCGGCCCGGGGATCGGGCGACGCTTCTCAGTTGTTAACGGCGCGAGCGGCCTGCTTCTTAGACTGCTCTTCGCGGTAGCGGCGGAGGTTCAGCGGGCGGAGCGCGTCCTCCTCGACCGGGTCGATATGCACGGTGTTGTTCAGGTAGACGACGCGGCCGGTGCCGACCGCGAAGAGCGTGTCGTCCTTGCCCTGCTGGACCTGGAAGCCCGGGTAGAACTTCGTCCCGCACTGACGCACGATGACGCTGCCCGGCTTGGCGAACTCACCGCCGTAGAGCTTGATCCCGCGGTACTGCGGGTTGCTGTCGCGGCCGTTCTTGGTCGAGCCCTGGCCTTTCTTGTGGGCCATGTCGATCGCTCCTGTCAGTCGTTCGTGCGGTCCCCGCGCGATCGCGGGCGGAGAGTTTAGGCGACCAGGCCTGCCTGCGGCCAGCGTCCCGGGAGGTCGCTCAGCGCATCACCCAGAGTTCCTCGGCGACCGGCAGCCGGCGATTGACGAACCCTAGGACATCGCCGGGCGTCCGATAGCGGATCATCTTGGTCTTGCGGAGAATGTGGCGAATCAGATCACCGGTTTCAGGGTCCACGGTTTCGTAGACCGTGTTCTCGCCCGAGAAGCCCGCGGCGAAGACGTTGACCTCGTCCGCGTCGAGGTCCTCGGCGGGCCAGATGACGATCCCGAAGCGGCTGTTCTCGAGACCCCGGTTGAGCGTCCCGATGACGGCGAGCTGGTCCTCTGCGAGCGGGTGGGCGCGCTCGAGCAGCGTCCGGGTGACCTCGGGCGGCACGCCGTGGCCGGACCGGCGGACCTCGCCGCTGTCGGTCGCGAGCTCCCAGAATGGCGCGAGGGGACGATCGCGATCAGAGTAATTGGTCACCTGATAGGTCAGGAAGAAGTACGGCTTGGGTCCCGTTCGGGGCGAATCGACGATCGCGACCTCCATGGGCTGGACGACGCGGATGTCGAACTCCCAGCGGGTCGGGATCGGCTTCGGCTGCGGCGGCACAGCGGCGGCAGAGTCGGTGGAGATCATGGCCGGCGCGGAGACGCCGAGGACAAGCATGAGGAGCGTCGCGAAGGTGGCTCGGGCGTCGGGCATCGGCGGTTCCTTGGTCGGGGAGGGCGATCGGCGCCCGATTCCGCTTTCCTCGTCGGCGTGGTCGGACGCCGCGGCGGTGCCCGCGGCGTGTTGTCGCGTCCGTCCGTGGCGGGATTCGAGTCGCGGGCGGCCGCGGTTCGAAGTCCGGGACGGGTAGTCTAGTGGACCAGATGACCCGATCAACGGGCGGATCGCCGCCCGCGAGCGCCCGTGTGACAAAGACCGGACCGATATCACCATCGACCGCGAGCGACTCCGGCGTGATCCGCGTCGGCCCGCGGGAGCGTCTCGAGGCGGCGGCGCTGCTGATCACCGGAACGGCGGAGGCGCGACGTCACGGTGCGAGGCGGCTGATCGACTCGGCGAGCGAGCACAACATCGACCTGGATCTGTTGTGGTCGTGGCGCCGGGGGGACGGCTCGCTCTCGCATACGGCGCTCGCGGTTCCGAGCGCCGGCCGAACGGCGATGGTGTTCTTGTCAGACTCGGGCTCGTCGGATGCGGCGGCGAACGAGCGGCAGCGTTGTTCGCTACTCGCTCGGATGCGGGACGACCTCGCCGCGGAGCGGGGAGATAGCGTGGCGTTGCTCCAGGCGCTGCCGGAGCCCGGACAGCCCCAGCATGCGCGGGCGTTCACGGAGGCGGGATGGACGCGAACGGGTGATCTCCGGTATCTGCGGCGACCCAGGCGGCTGGCCGGCGAGCGCGCGAGCGCGGCCGCCCTCCGGATCGTCGACGGGTTGGAGGTCGTTCCGGTCGGCTCGATCGAGGTGCCGGACACGCGGGCCGCGCTTCGTGCGGCGCTTGAGCGCAGCTACGACGGGTCGCTGGACTGCCCGGAACTGACGGGGCTTCGGCGCACCGACGACATCATCGACTCTCACGCGTCGACGGGGGACTTCGATCCGGCGACCTGGTGGCTGGTTTATTCCAAGGGCGAGCCCGAGGGCTGCATGTTGCTCAACCACGTGCCGAAGCAGCAGAGCGCGGAACTCGTGTACCTGGGGCTTTCCCCGCGGCTGCGCGGGCGCGGGCTGGGCGCGAAGCTCCTCGCGATGGGGATCGAGCGCGTGCAGCGGTATCCGATCGAGGAGATCGCGTGCGCGGTCGATGCGCGCAACACGCCCGCACAGGCGTTGTACGGGCGGTTCGGGTTCACGGTCTTCGCCGAGCGCGTCGCGTTCGTTCTGCCGCTGTCCGTTGGGCGTTGATCCCCTACCCGCGTTGTTCACAGCCCGAGGTGTTGGTGGGAAACTTTGTTTTCGTGCGCGCAAAGTGTTGCAGACGCTCGGCTTCATCAAACCTGAACACTGTTGGGATTCCGATGGAGTCATGCCCACCGTTGCGTTCTCGGTAGCTTTCTCGCTGGCGACCACGGACTCGGTCGTCTGGTCGTCGCACGGCGTTCGTCGAGGGATCCGACTCGTCGCGCGAACGATCGCCTCAGGACGCGGGCATCTGCAACAGTCTGACCAATCGGTTATTCGCGGGGAGTCAGCGGGCGCTATGCGAGCGCCCGGCGCGGTCGCATTCGGTGCGAGCGCGTCGGAGGCGTGCGTAGCCGCGGAGGTCTCTTCGCCCACCGCGTCGGAGGGAGGCCAAATTGGACGGCCGCACAGGATCGAACGGACTCGCGACCAAGGACGGCGACACGCGGATGGCGGCCGAGCTGGGTCGACATCTCGAGGGCCGGCTCGGGGATGGACCCCTGGGCTGGCGGCTGGGGGGGGCGGCGGAGCTGGGCGTCGAGAACGGGCGCGCCGTGCTCCGGGTCTCGTCGAGGCTCTGGGCGGACGTGGCCGAGAAGCGGCTGGTGCCAGAGCTCGCCGGCGTCTTCGGCGGCGATCGCTCCAAGATTGATGTTCGGGTGGAATCGCGCTCGACGACCCCGGGCCGGCTCGAGCGCGAGGCTCGCCGCCCGCGCTCGACCGCACGAGCGGACGCCGGCGGCGATCGGGCGAGACCCTCGTCGGGCGTCCGTCCGGGCTCGAGGACGCGGCTCTCGGGGCTCGGGGCTCGGTACACCTTCGACCGGTTCGTCGTGGGCTCGTGCAACCGCGTGGCGCACGAGGCGGCCCGGCGGCTCGCGGGGGACCAGGGCGCGTTCGGGCTCGGGCCGGTCTTCCTCTACGGCCCCTGCGGTGTCGGCAAGAGCCACCTGGCGCACGCCTCGGCGAACGCGTTCGCGGCGATGTGCCCGGGCACCCGCGTGCGCGTCGTATCCGGCGAGGAGTTCGTCAATCAGTACGCGCAGGCGGTGCGGCACGAGCGCGTCGACGCGTTCCGTCGGACCTGGCGCTCGCTGGACCTGCTTTGCGTCGACGATGTGCACTTCGTGGCGACGCGGAAGGGCTCTCAGGACGAGCTGTTGCACACGCTGGACGCGCTCGCGTTGCGCGGCTGCCGGCTGATGCTCATCTCGGACTCGCACCCGGACGCGATCCGCGACTTCTCGGATCGAATACGTTCGCGGTGCGTATCGGGGGCTCTGGTCGGGATCGAGCCGCCCGACCGGGGGCTCGGTGTGCTGCTTCTGAAGCGCTGGGCCCGCGAGCGCGGGCGCCGACTGACGGATGAGGCCGTCGATGCGCTGCTCGATGCCTCATTCGGCGCCGGAGCGCGGTGCAACGGGCGATCGGCCCGCGGGCTCGAGGGGCTGCTTCTGCAGACGATCGCGATGGCGACGATCGAGCGGGTGTCGCCCGACGAGTCGATCGGGGCCTCGATCGTGGCGAGCGCTCTCGCGTGCCGCTCGCGCGGGCACGGGGAGCGCGACCTCGGCGCGGGGCCGACCAGCGCCGAGATCGCGACCGCGGTGTGCGAGGCCCTCGGCGTCGATCTGGCCAGCGTCCGGAGCGGGTCGCGGGTGAAACGGGCGGTGGTCGCGCGGGGCTGCGCCCTCTACGTGGCGCGTCGGGCGACCGGGCGGAGCTTCCCGGAGCTGGCCGGCGACTTCGGCCGCCCGAGCCATTCGTCGGTGATCGCGTCCTGCAAGCGCGTGGCGGACCAGATCGCGTCGGGCGAGGTGATCTCGTGCGGCACGCGGGCCGACGGGCAGCGGATCGAGGCGTTCGTCGGCTCCATGCTCCGGCGCTTCGGCGTCTGATTCGACGGCGGGTACGATCGACCCCCCGGACCGAGCCAGGAGCCATATCCCCGATGAGCGACCACCCGATCCCGCTGAGCCGCCCGGACCTCTCGGCTCTCGAAGAGGAGCTGGTGCTGCGGGTGATGCGGTCGGGGCGGCTGGCCATCGGGCCGATGCAGGAGGAGCTCGAAGCGCTGGTCGCGGAGCGTGCCGGATGCCGTCACGGCGTCGCGGTCAGCTCGGGCACCGCCGGGCTGTTCTGCGTGCTCCGGTCGCTGGGTGTCGGTCCGGGCGACGAGGTGATCACGACGCCGCTCTCATTCGTGGCTTCGGCGAACGTGATCCTGCACGTCGGCGCGACGCCGGTGTTCGTGGACGTGGATCCGGTCAGCCTGAACATGGACCCCCGGCTGATCGAGGGGGCGGTAACGGACCAGACCAAGGCGATCCTGGCGGTCGAGGCGTTCGGGAACCCGGCCTATATGGACGAGTACGCGCGGATCGCTGCTCGGCTCGAGCTCCCGCTGATCGAGGATTCCTGCGAGGCCCTCGGGGCGACGCACAAGGGCCGCCGCTGCGGGAGCTTCGGTCGAGCGGGCGTGTTCGGCTTCTACCCCAACAAGCAGATCACGACGGGCGAGGGCGGGGTGATCGTGACGGACGATTCGCGGCTGGCGGATCAGTGCCGGTCGCTGCGGAACCAGGGGCGCCCGGTGGGGATGGGCTCGGGGGCGTCGGCCCGGACGGGGAGCTGGCTGAGCCACGAGCGCCTGGGGTACAACTTCCGCCTCAGCGAGGTGTGCGCCGCGATCGGCGTCGGGCAGATGCGTCGGTTCGACGAGATCGTCGAGAAGCGTCGGGCCACCGCGGAGCGGTACACGCGTTGCCTGCTGGATCACGGGGACCTGGTGCTCCCGACGATCGACGCGCGGAGCGAGATGACCTGGTTCGTGTTCGTCGTCCGCCTGGCCGCGGGCTTCACCGCGGACCAGCGGAACGCCGTGATCGAGGGGATGCGGAACCACGGGATCGGGGCGGCGGACTACTTCCCCTGTATCCATCTGATGCCGTTTTACCGCGAGAAGTTCGGGTTTCGAGAGGGCAACTTCCCCATCGCCGAGTCGGTCTCGCAGCGGACGCTCGCGTTGCCGTTCTTCGGGGAGCTCGGGATGCGGGACGTCGAGCTGGTCTGCCAGACGCTCTCGGTGATGATCGACCGGGCGAAGCTCCGCGGGCGGGAATAGGCGCTGCCCGCTTGAGCGGCGGGCGGACGGCCGCCTAAAGTTCGGGCCCGACAGCAGGAGCGGACCGATGCCGAACGTGTGCCATTTCACCGGAAAGAGAACGACCTTCGGGAAGCGCCGTGCGTGGCGTGGCCAGAAGATCACCAAGGGCGGCTTCGGCCTGAAGTCGACGGGGATCACGCGTCGCACGTTCAAGCCGAACCTGCAGAAGGTCAACGTGCTGCTCGAGAACGGCGACGGCAAGAAGGTCGCGAAGCGCGTGAAGGTCTCCGCCGCGGCGATCCGCGCCGGCCTGGTCGAGAAGCCGCTGAAGCGGAAGTACGGCTACACGCGCGACCAGAAGTCGGCGGGCTGAACGGTTCTCGCGCCGCCTCCTCTGGCGAATCGCGCCGGCGTGGTACGCTGGTGATGGGAGGCGGCGATGCTCTGCGACCAGTGCGGTGAGCGAGAGGCGACGATCCACGAGGTCGTCATCCGGAACAATCAGCAGATGGAACGTCACCTCTGCGAGCGTTGCGCGCAGGGCGCGGGCGTCTCGGGCGGGCCGCAGCCGCCGATCCACGAGATGCTGAGCCAGTACGTGATCGCGAAGTCTGGGCGGCCGTCCTCGTCGCGACCGGAGCTCTCGTGCGACACGTGCGGCCTCGAGTACGGCGAGTTCAAGAAGACTGGGCTGCTCGGCTGCCCGACGTGCTACGACAGCTTCGGCGAGCGTCTCGGCCCGTTGGTCGAGCAAGCGCACGAGGGCGGGCTGCACCACGTCGGCAAGCTGCCGAAGCGCGCGCTCGAACAGACCCGCCAGCGCGGGGGCAGTGCGGCGACCGAGCTGGTCGGCGATATCGAAGAGCGGGCCAAGCGTCGGGCGATCCTGCAGGAGCAGCTCACGCGGGCCGTGGAAGCCGAGCAGTTCGAGCGCGCGGCGCGGCTCCGCGACGAGATCCGCCAGCTCGGGCGGATCGACGAGGACGACGGGGGCGGCGGGGGCGGCGGGCAGCGGTGATGCGTGACGGCCCCGGACGAGACCCAACGCGCGAAGAACGCGAAGGCGGCACGCCGGAAGGCAGTCCGCGGCTCTCGGGGTTCGAGCGGGGCACCGAGTGGCTGCGCGGCGTGGGGAACGCCTCCGACGTGGTGCTCTCGTCGAGGGCGCGGCTCGCGCGGAACCTGGCCGGATTCCCCTTCGTCTGCCGCGCCTCGCGGGCGGACCGCGAGCAGGTGCTCGAGATCTGCCGGGACCAGCTCGTCCGTGCGGACCTCGGGGAGCGGACGCTCTGGGTGGACCTGCGACGCGTGTCGGTGCTCGAGCGCCAGTTGCTCGCGGAGCGCCATCTGATCAGCAAGCCGCACGCGGCCGGCAAACAGAGCACGGGCCAGGGCGGTCCGGACGAGCCGCGCGGCGTGGCGATCTCGCTCCCTGCCGAGCGACTCAGCGTGATGGTGAACGAGGAGGACCACCTCCGGATCCAGGCGGTTCGTTCGGGGCTCGATCTCCGCGGGGCGTACGACGAAGCGGAGCACGCGGACAACGAGATCGAGCGCGGCATCGACTACGCGTTCAGCCCGCGGTTCGGCTACCTGACGGCGTGCCCGACGAACGTCGGCACGGGGGCTCGCTTCAGTGTGATGCTGCACCTGCCGGCGCTGCGGATGATCGGCGAGATCGAGAAGGTGAAGCACGCCGCGGACGACATGGGTCTCGCCGTGCGGGGGTACTACGGCGAGGGATCGGACACGACCGGCGACTTCTTCCAGATCAGCAACCAGACCACGCTCGGCAAGAGCGAGGGGGTGCTGATGCACGAGATGGAGCACGAGATCGTGCCGCGGGTCGTGGAGTACGAGCGCCATGCGCGGGGCGTGCTGCTGGGCAAGCGGCGGTCGAGCACGGAGGACGAGGTCCACCGGGCGCTCGGCACGCTGCGTTCGGCGCGCCTGATCGAGACGGACGAGGCGATGCAGCTTCTCGGTCGCGTCCGGCTCGGCGTCGTGCTCGGGCTGATCGGCGGCGGCGAGGCGGGCGAGATCAACCACCTGATGCTGCTCAGCCACCCGGCCCACCTCCAGCGAACGCTCGGGCGCGAGATCTCCCAGGCCGACAGGCGACTCGAGCGGGCGACGCTCCTGCGGTCGCGGCTCTCTTCGTTCGGGTGACCGGGCGTGACGGAGCGATCGCGAGCGACGTTCGTCTGGCCGCCCGGCCCCCCGCCTCCGGCCCGGCCCGAAGAGACGGCCGGCGAGGTCGCGGCGCGGGCCCGCCCGTTGATCGGCGGTGTGCTCGACGCGGAGCGTGCCTGGCTCGGACGACGCGATCTATCGCTCGAGGAGATCGGGCTCGAGCTTGATCCCCCGGAGATGTGGTGCTGGCGGTGCGCCTCCGGTGTCGGCCCGGGAGAGGTGGATGAGCTCGGGTGCGCGACCTGCCGGGGCGGACGCCTGGCCTGGTCGCACGCGGTGCGGCTCGGCGCGTACCGCGGCGTTCTGCGCGAGGCGGTGGCGGAGCTGAAGTACGCGGGGGCGCGTCGGCTGGGAGAGCAGTTCGGCGGGGTGCTCGGCCGGCTGATCGAGGGTGAGATGCGGCGTCGGGGCGTGCGAGAGCCGGAGTCCGGGCTCCTTGTTCCTGTGCCGAGCACGACGTTGCGGCGGATGCGTCTGAACGGGGGCGTGGATCACACGCTGGCGATCGCCCGCGGCGTTCGCGAAGCGATCGGGTTCGAGATCGCTCGCCCGCTGCGTCGGCGGCCCGGGCCTCGCCAGGCGACGCTGGGTGTCTCGGCGCGGGCTCGGAACGCCTCGAGGCGGTTCGGCGTGTCCCCGGTGTGGGGGCGGCGGCGTCTCCGTGGTGGCGGGCCGGTGGTTCTGCTCGACGATGTCCGGACGACGGGCGCGACGCTGCGTGCGTGCGCACGGCTGCTGCGGGGTCTGGGTGTGGAGCGAGAGCGGTTGTGGGTGGCGACGCTGGCGGTCTCGGAGGGCGGCGGGCGGCGGGCCGAGAGCGGTGCGAAGCAGGAAAATGTGGAGCCGATGGGTTGACCGCGAAAGGGTGCGCTCTACTATCCCCTCTGCCGCGATTCGCGGCTCGTTTCGTCTAGAGGCGGGCCGGAAACGTGCATGGGGCCGATCGCGAGACGCGTGAGGCGCCTGGCTCCTTGGCAACTGAACAGTTGGGTCCACCGCGAGAAAGTGCGGCGACGACACCGGTTCACGACCGGTTCCCTGCTCGGGATTGTTGTTCGCTGTCAAACGAGTGCGGGGCTGTCACAGCGGCCCCGGTTCTAGCTTTCTCGTGAAAGATACAGCCCCTCCGCCGGTCCTTCGGGGCCCTTCCTTCGGGATGTTTGGCGGAGACAGAATCTTGAGTGCTAGATTGTCCCGTCGGTCTTAGCAGCCGACGGGCGGCCGCGATCTTGGTCGCGGTCAGACCGGCCCCGCCACTCCCTCCGCGAGGAGGCACAGGGCGGGGAGGCCGGATCGCTTCTTGCGATGACATCCGTCGGTCGTCCTCCTGGGCGGTCGTCGGTCACAAGCATCAATTGAAGAGTTTGATCCTGGCTCAGATTGAACGCTGGCGGCATGGCTAAAACATGCAAGTCGAACGACCCCTTCGGGGGGAGTGGCGAAAGGGCGAGTAACGCGATCGAACGTATCCCGAGGTGGGGGATAGCGTCGGGAAACCGGCGGTAATACCCCATGTGCTCCAAGGAGGAAAGGCTTGCCGCCTTGGGAGCGGCGATCGTCCTATCAGGTTGTTGGTGAGGTAAAGGCTCACCAAGCCGAAGACGGGTAGCGGGTGTGAGAGCATGACCCGCCGCATCGGGACTGAGACACTGCCCGGACTCCTACGGGAGGCTGCAGTAACGAATCTTCCGCAATGGGCGAAAGCCTGACGGAGCAATGCCGCGTGTGGGATGAATCTTCTTCGAAGTGTAAACCACTGTCAGGGTCTCGCAACACTGAGCAGACCCAGAGGAAGGGCCGGCTAATTCCGTGCCAGCAGCCGCGGTAATACGGAAGGCCCGAGCGTTAATCGGAATCACTGGGCTTAAAGCGTGCGCAGGCGGATCGGCAGGCATCTCGTGAAATCCCACGGCTCAACCGTGGAACTGCGGGGTGAACCGCCGGTCTTGAGGCAGGTAGGGGTCAGCGGAACTATGGGTGGAGCGGTGAAATGCGTAGATATCCATGGGAACGCCGATGGCGAAGGCAGCTGACTGGGCCTGTCCTGACGCTCAGGCACGAAAGCGTGGGGAGCGAACGGGATTAGATACCCCGGTAGTCCACGCCGTAAACGATGTGCACTAGGTCGAGGGAGCTCTCACGCTTTCTCGGCCGAAGGAAAACCGTTAAGTGCACCGCCTGGGGAGTACGGTCGCAAGGCTAAAACTCAAAGGAATTGACGGGGGCTCACACAAGCGGTGCACTTAACGGTTTTCCTTCGGCCGAGAAAGCGTGAGAGCTCCCTCGACCTAGTGCACATCGTTTACGGCG
>JBCBKP010000041.1:0-23261 GCA_038521625.1 Planctomycetota bacterium | reverse complement strand
GCCCGACACGCGGTGTCGGTGAAGCTCTCACGGGAGCCGTCTGTCTATCTTGGGCGCAGATCCCGTTGATGCCAGCGGCGGACGCGAAAGATGCGCCTCTCGAGCCCGCCTTCGTCTGCCGGGCCGTTCTCGGTGGATACCGACGCGTCCGCGTTCGCGTTCGCCCCGACCTAGTCTCCGAAGCGCACCTCGATGAGGGAGACGTCGTCATCGAACGGGCCCTCGCCGCGACGGCGCCTCGCCTCTTCCATGATCGGATCGAGGAGCGGCGCATCGCGCCGCGCGAGCTCGGCGACATGATCGAGCATCTCCTGCAACGACCAGGTCATCTTCCCGTTGTTGATGATCTCGAAGACGCCGTCGCTGAAGATCAACAGGCGGGATCCCGGGGCGACGGAGGTGGTCTCCGCCGGGAACTCCAGCCCCGGAATCGCCCCGATGAGCGGGCCCGTCGACTCGAGCTGCTTCTGCTCGCCCGCGCCGGGCTCGATCAGCAGCGAGGGGTGGTGCCCGCCGCCGGACCAGTCGAGGCGTGCGGCCTCGAGGTCGTACACGCCGTACCAGACGGTGAAGAACTTGCCGCCGTGGCGTTCGGAGGGGAACGCGTCGTTCAGCGCGGCGACGACCTGGTCCGGGCGTGCCATGTCGACGTCGTGCAGGGATCCGGAGCGGACGACATTGGTGGCGGTGACGGCGAGGAGCGCGGAGTCGAGGCCGTGGCCGGTGACGTCGAGCAGGTACAGGGCGAGCCTGCGGTCGTCGAGCCAGTGGTAGCCGATGGTGTCGCCGCCGAGGTCTGATGAGGGGATGTAGCGCCAGTCGATGTTGACCGGGGTCTCGATCGGCTCGGGGATGATGCCCCGCACGTATTCGGCGCCGGCCTCGAGGTCGCGGCGCATGCGGAGGTTGGCGTCTCGGAGCTCGGCGGTCCGCTCGGCGACGGTCTGCTCGAGGGCCTCGTTGTACGCCTCGAGCTGGGCGTTCTTCTCGCGGAGCTCGTCCATGAGCTCGCGCCTGGAGCGCTGCTGCACGCGTGCCCGCTGGCGATCGATGAACCCCGCGGTGAGGAGCCGGTGCGGCGTCCGGAGCGGGATGTTCGTGCGGATGGCGTGGGGGTCGGTGCGCTCGACGCGCAGGTTGGTCGTGATATCGCGGAGCGGGGCGATGTCGGGCGGGGCGCCGGGGCCCTCGAGCGTGATCTGGAGGGAGACGCCCGAATCGGTCCGGTCGAGCGCGAGTACGCACTGCGCCCGGACGCCGGCCCTGGTGTAGATCCGGGCGATCTCGGAGACGCCGGTCGCGACGCGCGTCGAGAGGACGTCTCCGGCGTCGAGCGCGCGCATGAGCCCGAGCAGCTTGACCCTGGTGAGGGTCGACGATTCGTCGTCGTGGAGCGTGACGGCGCCGAGCTCGATCATGGCGCGGGCCTCGCGACGATGCACGCGGCGTCATCGTGGGGGCGGCCGAAGCGCCGGATGATCTCTCCGGCGGCGAGCTCGGGCTCGGCGTGCGTGATCTCCGGGAAGCGTTCTGGCCAGTCGATGCGCGAGCTGATCCCGTCGGTGTGCATCAGGAGCGTCTCGCCCTTGTTGACATGGATCGGCGTGGAGCGGAGGGCCCCGGCCCGCTGGCCGACGACGCCGTCGGCCGAGACCAGCGTCCTGTTGTTGTCGCCGAGGACCTTGCAGACCGTGTTGCCGATCCCCGCGAAACTGCCGCGGCCGGGCTCGGGCGAGAGCGTGGCGATCCCGGCGGCGGCGCCGACCGAACCGGCGAGCTCGGCGTCGAGCGAGCGGAGCAGCGCCTCGGCGCTGCGGGCCGGTGCGTTCGCCAGAAAGTCGGCCGCGACGCGCGCGACGCCGTCCGCCTGCGGGCCGTGCCCGAGCACGTCGATGATCGCGAGGAGGAGCGTCCCGTCGATCTCGCGGGTGATCGCGCGGTCGCCGCCGAGGTCCTGGCCGAGCGCGGGACGCATGGACGAACCGACCTCCCAGCCGGCGGGGGTCACGGGAGGATCTTTCGGACCGTCACGGTCGTGCCGTGGCCGGGGGCGGTATCGATGCGCATGTCGTCGACCATGCGCTTCACGCCGGGGAGCCCGAGGCCGAGGGTGCCCCCGGAGCTGTAGCTCTCCTGCATGGCTTGCTCGACGTCCTCGATCCCGGGGCCCTGGTCGGCGGCGACGATCTGCACGCCGGGGCCGTCGGCCTCGTCGAGGACCGACACGACGACCTCGCCCGTCCGGGCGTACTTCACGATGTTGCGGGCCAGCTCCGAGGCGACGGTCGCGAGCATGGAGGCGGCCGCGTCGTCGAAGCCGGCGGCGGCGGCGCAGCGCTTGGTCTGGAGGACCGCGCGTGTCACGTCGTGCTCGGCGTTGATCGGGACGCGGTACTCCAACGGCTAGCCCCTCGTCTCGGCGCGACGGTCGACGAGGTCGATGGCCTGGGCGAGGCTGCCGAAGGCCCGGACTTCGTCGAGCTCGGCGCCGAGCTCGGCCAGCGACGCGGCGATGCCGGCCCGGAGGCCGACGATGATCGGCTCGGCGCCCATGAGCCGGCTCATGCGGAGTGTGCGGTGGATCGAGCGGTAATCGCTGGTGTCCAGGATCTCCACGCCGGAGAGGTCGAGGATGACGGCCCGGGCGCGAGTCCGGCGGAGCTCCTCGAGCAGGTCCTGCTGGAACACGCGGAGGATCTCGTCGCCGAGCTCGATCTGGACCGACGCGATGACGCAGCCGCGGACGACCTGCAGCGGGACGCGTTCGACGTCGGTGTGCACGATGGCCGGCGTCATGACTTGGTGATCTGCACGCCGACGTCCTTGAGAGCGACGGCGAGCGCGTCGCGGAGCGTCGCGGTGGTGCGGACGTCCCCGACGTTGATGCCGAGCTCGATCATCGTCTGCGCGATCGCCGGGGAAAGGCCGGAGATGATGCAGACCGAGCCCATGAGCTGCGAGGCCTTGGAGATCTTGATGAGGTGGTTGGCGACGGCGGTGTCCATGACGGCGACGCCGCCGATGTCGAGGATCATCGAGCGGGCGTGGGTCTCGCCTATCTTGGTGAGGACGGCGGCCATGATGTCCTGCGCCCGCTTCGAGTCGATCATGCCGACGATGGGCAGCATGAGCACGTCCTCCCACACCTCGGTGACGGGTGTCGACATCTCGAGCATGGCCAGGGAGCGGGCCTCGACCTGCGCCGTGATGTCGGAGGCGAACTTGACGACCTTGCGGGGCCTGCCGTCGGCGTCGAAGATGGGGTTGTACGAGGCCTGGAGCCAGATCTCGGTCCCGTTCTTGTGCATCCGGCGGAACTCGCCGGCCTTGAAGCTGCCCTTTCCGAGCGCCCGCCAGAGTTCCAGGTACGCCGGCGACTGGGCGTAGGCGGGGTCGCAGAAGATCCGGTGGTGCTTGCCGGCGACCTCGTCGAGGGTGTAGCCGAAGATCTCGAGGAAGTTGTCGTTGGCACGGATGACGGTCCCGTCGAGCTCGAACTCGACGACCGCCTGGACGCGGTCGATCGCGGCCACCATGCCCTCGTACTCGGCGGTCTGCTGCTTGGCGGCGGTCACGTCGGTGGCGAACTTCACGACCTTCGTCGCTTTGCCGTCGTCCCCGAGCACGGGGTTGTAGGAGGCCTGGAGCCAGACCTCGGCGCCGTTCTTCGTGAGCCGCTTGAACTCCGCCTCGCGGGGGTGACCCGCGCCGAGGTCTTGCCAGAGCTCGGCGTACTCGGGCGACGCGGCATAATCGGGGTCGCAGAATATGCGATGGTGCTTGCCCACGATCTCGTCGAGGCCGTAGCCGAAGATCTGGAGGAAGTTCTCGTTGGCGCGGACCACCGTGCCGTCGAGGTTGAACTCGATGATCGCCTGGACCCGGTCGAGCGCGTCGTAGAGCGCCGAGAGCTCGGACTGTGAGGTGGGTGCCGGTGACTTCTTCGCCATGCTGATCGTCTTTCTGGGGCGGGCGGCCGCCGCTCGAAACTGTCTTCGGGTCGGTGGTCCCGGGCCCCCGGCGGGTCTCCGTGCCGCTCGCTGTCCCGGCCCGAGCGTACCGCGAGGGTCTGTAGGCTGTCTCCATGAAGGAGAACCGCATGCGTCCCATCGCAATGATTGTGTCCGCGCTCGGTGCGATGCTCCTCGTCGTCGTGCTCGGGCTCGGCCCCGTCACGCCGCCGAGGGGCGAGATCGGCGAGAGCGGCCCGACGCTCAATGACCTGGAGTCGAAGCTCGATGCCGTGCTCGAGGGGCTGGGCGGTGCCGGCGGATCGTGCTGCGCGTGCGAGGGCACCGTCACGACGACGAGCTACCAGGTCCCCGACGAGGGCGGGCTCGTCGATCTGCTGAGCCAGCCGTCGGGCGTGAAGCGGCTGCTGCTGAGCAACTCGCGCAATAGCCCGAACGGCAGCCCGACGCGGTTCGAACTCCGGTCGCGTGTGTCCGTGTCCTCGTTCGTCACGATTGCACACGTCTCCGTGTTCAACGGCGAGACGACGGTGGTCGAGCTCGGCGCAAACTTTGATCAGCTGCGTCTGGTCAACCCGGCGGGCGCCTCGGTCGAAGTCGTCGCGACGGTCGTGCGCTGCGTTCCGTAACTCCGGGCCCGGCCGGGAGTGTGGGGCGCACTAATCTCGCGAAGCCGAGTGAGCGATCCTGGCGGTTCTCGCATGCATGGCGACCGGCAAGGATTCAGGGAATGGCAGTGATCGTCGCGGTCGCGGGGAGCGTGGCCAGCGCGCAGGTGATCGACTTCGAGGGCATCACCGTCGACATCCTGAATGTCAGCGATGTGAACCCGCTCGAGACCCAGGGCTTCCTGTTCACGCCGGAGAACCAGTTTTCGGCGGTCTTCGGGCCGGTCCCGACCGGGACGGCGACGTTCCCGGGCGGAGACAGTTCGAGCTTCCTCGGTTGGGCGCCGATCAACATCATGGAGATGACGACCGAGTCTGGCGCGCCGCCGGCGCTGATCACAGACGACCGGACGGACCACCGCGCGGCCTCGTTGTCGGCCCTGGCGCGCGGTCGCTGCGCGGGGTATTCTGTTCTCCAGCGACCGTGCGCCACCGGCACGCGGCGTTGAGAGGCACCCGACACGGGAGGCAGCGATGGCCGGTCACAGCGTTCGGAGTGTTCTGGTCACAGCCGCCGCGCCCACGGCGATCCTGCTCGGGTCGATCGGCTGCGAGAACGCGGGGCAGGGGGCGTTGACCGGCGGCGGCGTGGGGGCGCTCTCGGGCCTCGCGATCGGCTCGCTCAGCGGGAACGCGGGCGCGGGCGCCGCGATCGGCGCGATCGCGGGCGCCGCCGGCGGGGCCGTTATCGGTGACCAGAACCGTCGGGCGAACGAGCGGGAGGCGGCCGAGCAGGTGCGGTTCGAGCAAGAGCGTGCGGACGCCCGCGAGCGTCCGAGCCGGCAGCAGGAGTACACGGCGCCGACGGACATGACCGACGCCGACCGCGACCGGGTCGCGCTGGGCCGGCTCGAGGGCCGGTGGACCATGGTCGGCTGGTCCGAGCTAATCAGCGGCGAGCGAACGACGGTCAGCGGCACCGCCGTCGGATCGGTCTTTCGGTCGTACTACATCAACCTCGACGTGACCGCCGAGGTCGAGAACGGGAGCGACGAGACCTCGATGGGCACGCTGCTGCTCGGCTCCGAGCCCGGTCGCGGGGTGACGCTCGAGAGCCGGTTCGACAACGCGCCGTCGCCCTCACGCTTCGTGGGGCGCTCGTCGAGCGACCGCACGGTCTTCACGCTGGACGAGGAGCGCGTGAGCGTCGACGGTGTCCGGCGCCAGATCGTGATCCGGTTCGTCGGCACCGAGGCCTGGAACATCGAGGTCCGGAATCTCGCCGCCTCCGGCCGACCGCTCGTCGGGTCGTTCACGTTCACGCTGGATCGGTAGCCGGGGCGGACTTGTCATCAGAGCGGGAGCGGCAACGCCTGGATGAAGGCGCGGACATCGCCCGAGGTGAGGCCGGCGACGCCGTCGATGTCGGTCGAGGAATCGTCGAGATCGAAGCGGCGCATGAACTCGATGAAGTCGAAGATGTTGGCCGCGCCGTCGTCGTTCAGGTCGACGTCGAGAACGACCGCCGTGACAGCGGAGGGGCTGTAGCGGAGCACGGCGCCGAGCCCGCCTGTGAGCCCGCGAACCTCGTAGCGGTCGAACGTGCCGGTGATGTCGTCGAAGATGCCATTGCCCGGCGCGATCACGACGTCGAAGGAGTCGCCGGCACTCGGCGTGAAGCCCGGGGCGAACCGCAGCACCGCGTCGCCCCCGAGCAGGATCTTGCGGTCGCTGCCGAGCTGGTCGTGCCCGGTCTCCGGCAGCGGGCCGGCGATGTCGAGCTCGAGGGCGCCGCCCGCCCGCAGTTCGGTGGTGATGTTGCTGACGAAGATCACCGCGGTCTCGTCGCCGCCCACGCCGCCGGGGGCGATCGTGCCCTCGTTGGCGAAGCGCGTGCCGTTGGACTCGCGCCGGATCAGGCCGCGTCCCGCGATCGTGTGGCCCGCCTCGTTGCGGAGCTCCGTGAGGTTCAGGCTGACGAGCTGCGATTCGGCGAGGTTCGCCGGATCGGCGGCGTTGAGCAGCAGCGTGCCGGTTCCCGAGATGCTGCGGACGCTGCCGTTGCGGAGGCGCAGCCCCGCGTTCATCGCCGCCGAACGGTCGCCGATGGTCAGGACGCCGTTGTTCACGATCGTGTCGGCGAAGCTGTCGAGCGTGACGCCGCTGGCGATCTCGGCGTTGCCCTCCAAGACGACGCCGTTGCGCAGCAGCGGCGGGCCGCCCGCGGGCGTGTCGATGAAGGCGACAACGCCGGTGCCGGCGCCACGCAGCGTCGTGGCCTCGACGTCGCCGAACTCGCCGATCTCGACGCGGCTGGCGTCGAACGCGGTCACGCCTCCGTCGCCCGTGACGCGTCCGAGGATCCGGAGCGTGCCGCCGCCCGTCGAGCCGACGACGGCGCCGGCGCGAGATTCGACCGCACCGAGCTCGAGGGTCCGGCCCGGCACGTCGGCGTTCACCGTGCCGTCCACGGCGAGCAGCGTCCCGGCGACCTGCCCGGTCCCCCGAAGGGTCTGGTCCGGGCCGATGAAGAAGCCCGATCCCATCGTGGCGGAGGCGAGGTTGGCATCCGATTCGGCGCTGAGCACGATCTCGCCGTCGCCCAGCACGGTCGCGACGGCGCCGAAGGACGGGCCGGACAGGATCGCCTGCCCCGCGCTCGCGTTCGGGTTAACGGCGAGCGTCCCAAAGTTCTCGATGGTCCCGATCAGCTGCAGGTCGGCGCCGGGGAGGACCTCGACGAGCGCGTCGGCGTTGGGGCCGGTCGTGTCGCCGAGGCGGACGTTCTCGAACCGGTTCCGGAAGCTCGTGACGACGACGTCGCCGGCGATCTGCCCGCCGAGGACGGCGACGTCACGCTCGATCTGGAACCGGCTCTGGCCGCCAGAGAGCGAGGTCGTCGTGAGCATCCGCCCGCCGCCGGCCTGGTCGATGGTGTTGAAGGCCAAATCGAAGAAGCCGCCGTTGCTCGCCTGCATGGTGCCGGCGTTGTCGACGGAGACAAAGTCGATCTGGATCGGCACGTCCGTGACATTGGCGATCACGCGGCCGTCGTTGATCAGCGGGACGTTGATGTCGCCGGCGCCCCGGATGTCGTGCCCGGTACCGTTCGTCAGCCGCACCTGCGTCGCGCCGCCCATCACCGGGATGATCTGGGAATCCTGCGGGTTGGCGGCGCTCACGGCCGTGAGGACGAGCTCGCCGCTTCCCTGGATGATGGTCGGGAAGTTGATGATCAGCGAGTCGTCGCCGGTGTCGTCGCCCAGCGTGAGCCGGCCGTCGTTGTTGATCACCGTGCCCGGCGCGAACAAGCCGACCGGCGCGACGGGGCTCGACTCCGGGGCGATGTCGATCGTGCCGAGCAGCGAGCCGATCAGCGTGTGCTGGCCGTCGCCCGTGATCAAGAGGTTGGTGTAAGTCGCGGGCCCGGTCATGTTGACGGCGCTCCCGGTGCGCGCGTCGATCGTGCCCCCGGCGATCGCGGTGTTGATCAGAACCAGGCTCCCGGCGTCGCGCGCGCGGATCGTGCCGGTCGGGCCCTGGATCCAGCCGGTGACGTCGAGGGAGAGGATGCCGCCGCCGCGCGCCTCGAGGGCGCCGTTGTTCGTTCCGCCGCCGGTGACGTACAGCGTCCGCCCGGAGACGTCCGCGAGGACGCCGAAGTCGCGCCCGAGCGGCGGCTCGTCGGGGAGCTGCGCGTTGTTGGTGATGCCGATCCCGACGGTCCCCGTTCCGGCGACGGACACGCGACCGGACATGACCAGGCTCCCGCCGCCGACGAGCGACGCGTCCGCGAGCGTTGCCTCGGTCCGGGCGGCCAGTGAGACGCCGTCGGCGGTGCCGCTGAACACGGGCGGGCCCGTCAGAGCGGTCGCGGCCCCATTGATGATCATCGTCGCCGAGCCCATCGTTGCTGGCGCCGGCATCAGATCGACGCCCCCCTGCGAGAGCGCGATGCAGTCCCCGAAGATGTTGAGCGTCCCGCCCTGCAGGATCGCGACCCTCGAGCCCGAGAATAGCGAGAGGTCGCTGCAGGCTCCGGCGGCGGCGAGCGGCACCGTGCCGGCAGACGCCATCGCGGCCGTCTCGTTACCAAGCGGCGGGCGCGTAAAGAACCAGCAATTTCCAAAAGTCCACGGCTCACCCGCCTGGCACCCGTACGTGTTGACGATGCCGTCGGCGGTGCACTGGGCCGAGACGGGCGACCCGACCGCGGCGACGAGGGAGAGTGCGGCGCAGGCGGCGCGGCGATTCTGCATAGCGAGTGACCTCCTCGCTTTGCAGCGTACAAGTCGGCGGCGAACTCACCCACGAACTTTCCGGATCCCGGGCTTCGTAAGTCCGGTAGGGTAGGAACTGGGAGGTCACCGTGGCACGAGTTCTTTGCGCGTTCCTCACAATCGTATTCCTCGTTCGACCATGCGCCGCCCAGCCGGGCGACTGGGCCCGCATGGAGCCGGCCTACGCGGGCTTCGATGGCGCGGAGCTGCGGGAAGCGATCGCCTTCGCGATCGAGAACGAGACCCGGGCCTCGCGCGACCTGATCGCCGAGCACGCGGTGACACGCGGGCGAGAGCCGTTCGACGAGGCGGTGGGGCCGCTGAAGCCGCGCGGCGAGATGAGCGGGGTGATCGTCCGGCGCGGCGCGATCGTCGCGGAGTGGGGCGAGCCCGGACGAGTCGATATGACGTTCAGCGTGAGCAAGACGTTCCTCTCGGCCGTCGTCGGGCTGGCGATGGACGACGGGCTGATCGATTCGCCGGACGAGACCGTCTTCGAGCGGCTCGGCATCCCGGAGTTCGAGAGCGAGCACAACCGGCGGGTCACATGGGACCATCTGCTCCGGCAGACCAGCGATTGGGAGGGCACGCTGTTCGGCAAGCCCGACTGGGCGGACCGCCCGGGGCGGGATCTTCGGGCCTGGCGTGATCGGGCGCGGAACGAGCCCGGCTCGGTCTACGACTACAACGACGTTCGGGTCAACGCGCTCGCGCTCGCCGCGACGCACGTCTGGCGGCGCCCGATCCAGCGGGTGCTGCGCGAGCGGATCATGGACCCGATCGGCGCGAGCCGGACATGGCGCTGGCACGGGTACGAGACGAGCTGGATCGAGCTCGACGGCCAGATGGTCCAGGTCCCATCGGGCGGCGGGCACTGGGGCGGCGGGATGTTCATCTCGGCCTACGACCAGGCGCGCTTCGGGCTGTTCCTGCTGCGGCGCGGAGAGTGGGAGGGCGAGCGGCTGCTCTCGGAGCGTTTCTTCGATCTCGCGGAGACGCAGACCGACGCCGAGGGCGACGGCCGGCCACTGCCGGGCTACATGAACTTCTTCGTGAACACCGGGCGCGAGCGGATGCCGAGCGCGCCGGAGTCCGCGGGCGTGCACTTGGGCAGCGGCACGAACATGATCTACGTCGATCGCGACAACGACCTCGTGATCGTCGCGCGCTGGATCGCGGGCGGCGCGATCGACGGCTTCGTGGGGCGCGTGCTCGGCGCGATCGAGCGGGACTAGCGGTCGCCATCCGCGGTCTGCCCGGTCGCGCCGGCCTTGCCGCCGGCGCGGCCGCTTTGCTCTTCCGGCTCGACCCGTTCCGGCTCGACCCGTTCCGGCTCGACCCGAACGAGCTTCACGCTGCCCGCGGGCCTCGACGTCGGGCCGTCTCGCTTGGGGGCGCCCTTCGGCCGCGGCTTGGGCGGCGTGATGCCCATACTCAGCAGGATCCAGTCGAGCAGCTTGCCCATCTTGCATAGTTGTACCGGCCGGTTACATTGCCTGCCGGATGTCAGGTTTCTTCGACAGCAATCTCGGCGAGGTCGAGTACGACGCCCTCGATCCGCTCGTCCCGCGCTATGTCGAGCGCAACGATCCGGAGCGCGCCAACTTCGAGGCGATGCTGAGACAGCGTTTCAGCGGATCCGCGGGCGACGACATCGCCCTGAGCGGCTCGCCCGGCGAGCTGCGCGATCGGGTCATCGCGGCGGTCGTCGAGGCCTGGAGCGACCCCGAGGTGCCCGAGCTTGGTCCCGCTGTTGGCAATTGGGACAGCGAGGAATTCGGCGATCGGCCCGGCCTGCACGCCGGCGTGCTCGATCGTGTACGCCTGGTCGATGCCAACGAGACCGACGATAAGGGAGGGCCGAGGTCGATCAATCTCGGCGACCTGCTGCGCGGCGTGTCGCGGCGACTCGCGGAGCGTGGTCTGTGGACGCAGAGCTCGATCGACGAGGACAAGCCGACGGTGATCGCGGGCGTCCGCGCCGCGCTGCGGGCCTGTGATGTGCCTCGCTGTGATGCTTCTGGGCTCTCGCTTCCGGCCTCGATCACCACATACGCGCTGCGGATCGGCGGGGCCGCGGTGTTCCACGAGTCCCGGATCGGCGGGGACGCGGTGTTCCACGAGTCCCGGATCGGCGGGGCCGCGTGGTTCCACGATTCCCGGATCGGCGGGGCCGCGGGGTTCCACGATTCCCGGATCGGCGGGGCCGCGGGGTTCGGCGGGGCCCGGATCGGCGGGGACGCGATGTTCCACGAGTCCCGGATCGGCGGGGCCGCGGGGTTCGGCGGGGCCCGGATCGGCGGGGACGCGGGGTTCGGCGGGGCCCGGATCGGCGGTTACACAGACTTCGCTGATTGTACATTCGCTCGCCAGCCGCGGTGGTGGTCGGCGCGGTTCTGGGACGGCAGATTCCAGGGCACCGGGTCGATGCGGTCCGCGAGCTTCGCCCAGACCCGCAAGGACCGCGCGGCCTTCGGCGGCGCACGGGCCGAATCGGCGATCCGGATGCTCCCGCCCCATCGGCGCAGGCGTCCGTGGTGGTGGTGGCGGCTGCTGGGCCCGACCGGCTGGATGATGATGGTCCGGCGGTTCGCCTCGCGCGTGCGACTGACCGACCGGCCGATCGCGGACTGGGGCAACGCGCGTGTGCTGGGCGAGATGGACATCCTGGCGCGCGCGTCGCTCGCCGCGCTGGGCGTCGTGCCCGTCATCGCCGCCGTGTGGCCCACGATCACCTCGTACATCGAACAGCGGCTCCGGGTCGATCCACCCTCGGTTCTGCCGTGGGCTTGGGTCACGGTCTTCTTCGCCGCGCTTCTGGTGGTCGTGGGCCGCATGTGCTATCGGGGGCGCTGCCCGGACCTGATCCGCGGGCGGAGCCGGTTCGAGTTCCGTGAGCAGGAGATGGAGGAGTTCAGGCGCACGCGAGATCGCGAGGGCGAGAGCCGCCTGCTCGAGGCCCGCGACGACATCCGCGCGGCGGGCGAGAACGAGCATCTGCGTCGCGCGTGGCACCCGGATCTAATCGAGGTCAACGCCCGGACCATGTGGCTCCCGCAAGAGATCTCCGACATCCGCTGGAAGCAGCGCCGCCTGCCCCGCTCGTTTTTTTACGACGGCCCGGACGAGATCGACGAGGCGAGGCGGACCGAGGCCGAGGCTGCCATCGCCGAAGGGCGCGAGGCGAACGAGATCGATGTGGTCGCAACGCCCCAGCCTGAGATTTCGCGAACGACGCTGGAGGACGGGATCATCAAAGCTGGGGCGGAGGCGCGGTACGACCTCGCGGCGCTGGAGCGGCCCGTCTCGGCTCGGACAGCGCTCTGGTGCTACGGGCTCGCGTTCGCGCTGCTCCTGACGGTGATCATGTACCAATGCCTGGTGCTGATGGCCGAGACGGACATCGGCGTGCTGATCTGGTTTGCAGAACGGGCGGTTGTCGTTGCACGATACTGGAGACCGTTCGTGATCATCTTGCCCTCGCTAGTCTTCGTGCTCTGGCTCCTCGATGCCTTCTTCGGCCCGAACGACGCGATGGACAAGAAGGCGCTGGAAGACCCGTTCGATGGCGAGGGCGTGTTCGGCAAGCGTCGCGCCGACCGCTCCTGATACGCTCCGCGCCGTGACCGAGCAACCCGATCCAGCCGCCACGAGCTTCCGCAAAGCCCTCGGCCCGGGCATCCTCTTCGCCGGCGCCGCGATCGGCGTCAGCCACCTCGTCCAGTCGACCACCGCCGGCGCCGTCTACGGGCTCGCGCTCGTCCCGCTGGTCCTGATGTCGCACCTGTTCAAGTACCCGGCGATGGTCTTCGGGCCGCGGTACGCCGCGGCGACCGGGCGATCGCTGCCGGACGCCTATCGCGAGCAGGGCTGGCTCTCGTGGACGGTGTTCGCCGCCATCACGCTCGGCACGATGTTCACGATCCAGGCCGCGGTGACGATCGTCACCGCCGCGCTGGTCGGCACCTACCTGCTCGAGCCGATCCTGGGCGAGGCGCCCCAGCTGTGGGTGACCTCGGCGGGGCTGCTGGCCGTCGCGGCGGCGCTGAACTGCATCGGCGGCTACGGCCTGCTCGACCGGCTCCTGAAGATCCTCATGGTGATCCTGCTCGTGAGCACGATCTGGGCCGCGGCGTCGCAGGCGCCGGCGGTGCTGCGCAGCTTCGACGAGGTCCGCGTCGCGCCGTGGGTCACCGATCCCGCGTGGATCCTCTTCGCGGTCGCGCTCGTGGGCTGGATGCCCGCGCCGCTCGACATCACCGCCTGGAACTCGCTCTGGACGCTCGAGCGGGCCCGGCAGACCGGCTCGACGCCGACGAGGAAGCACAGCGAGCTCGACTTCCGGATCGGCTACGGGCTCTGCGTGGTCACCGCGGTCTCGTTCGTCGTGCTCGGCGCCGGCGTGCTGTACCTGAATGGCGAGGCGCCCGCCGAGGGGGCCGGGCCGTTCGCCACGCAGCTCGTCGGCTTGTACAGCGATTCGATGGGCGACTGGGCCCGCCCGCTCATCGTCACCTGCGCGATCGCCGTGATGCTCTCGACGACGCTGACCGTTTTCGACGCCATCCCCCGGACCTGCGCCGCGATCGCGGGCGCCGCGGCGCCGCGACGGCTCGGGACAGAACGGATGCGTCGTCCGCTGTACTGGCTATTCCTCGTGCTGGTCGGTGTCGGTGCCGTGGCGTTGATCGGGCTGTTCGCGGGCAAGAACCAATTCCGCGCCCTCGTCAATCTCGCGACAACCCTGTCGTTCCTCGGCACGCCCGTCATCGCGTGGCTGAACCACCGCGCGATCACGTCGCCCGCCGTGCCCGAGCAGGACCGCCCGGGACGCGGTCTCAGAGTGTTCAGTCTCGTCTGCGTGGGCGTCTGGTCTGCCTTTGCCGCGTACTACCTGTGGACGCTGGTCGCCGACACCGTTCCGAGCTAGTACGCTCCGCCCATGCCGATCCGACGAACCACCATCGTGCTCGCCCTCGCCGCCGGGAACGCGCTCGCCCAGGACGACCAGCCGGACGTGGTCGAGGCGCTGCCCACCGACCCGCTGCGTCTCGAGGAGCCGATCCGCCGCGGGCCGGAGATCCCGGTCGTGGAGAGCCGAGACGACTTCTTCGCCCTGAACCGGCGCGACCAGACGATCTACGGGCGCACGCAGCGCGAGCCCGTCACGATCCTCGCGGGTTTCGGGTACAACTACACCGGCTCGGCGGATCTCGACCGCGGCGGCGACTTCTCCGTCAACCGGCTCACCAGCGAGTTCGGACTGTCGATCAAGGTCAGCGACGACGCCGACCTCATCATCGTGACCGAGCCCAGCGCGGCGTTCTACGACTTCGAGAACGCCGGGGGCATCCTGCCGTTCGCCCCCGGCGTCGGCGAGCCGATCGAGGAGGCCTACGAGGTCCCACTCCGCCTGGTCTACCGCGTCGACAAGGCCGACGGTTGGTCGTGGTTCGTCGGCGGCAGCGTCGTCTACGCCGGCGAGCCCGGCGTCGAGTTCGAAGACGCCGTCTACGGCGACGGATTCGCGGCCGCGAGCTGGTGGGTCAACGACAACCTCCGGCTCGGTTTCGGTGTTCGCGGCGGCATCGGCCTCGATGGCGATCCGACAGTCTTCCCGTTCCCGGTGATCGAGTGGTACCCGACCGAGCGGTTCTCCCTCGTTACCTCGGGACGCGGGATCTCGGCGGGGTACGAGATCGGCGCTTGGCGTCTGTCCGTTGACGCCACGCTCATCACGCCCGAGTACGGGCTCGACGACGACGGCCCGCTCCCCGGCGGCTCGTTCCGCGAGCGGCGATTCCCGGTGGCGTTCGGTGTGAGCTACTCGCCCGCGCCGCGGTTCAACGTCACGGGCCGAATCGGCGCCGCCGTGGCGGGCGAGATCCAGTTCTTCGACGCGGGCGGCGGCGAGGTGGCCGACGAAAGCCTCGACCCGGTCGTGTTCGCCGGGGTCGAGATCAGTCTGCGGTTCTAGCGGGCCGTCTCCGGCCCGGGATCTTTCCTACTGCTGCGAGACGGGCTTGAGCCCGGCCGAGTCGTACGGCGGCGCCGGCTCGATCCGCACACGGCGGATGACCGGCGGGTCGACCGGGCGATCGCCCGCCCCCGTCGAAACGGCGCCGAGCTCGCGAATCACGTCCGCGCCCTCCACGGCCTCGGCGAACCCGGTATAGCGCCCGTCCAGAATGGAGGTCCGCTCGCGGGTGAGGCAGATGAAGATCTGAGAGCCGTTCGAGTCCGGGTCGCTGCTGCGGGCCATCGAGACGACGCCGAAGTCGTGGGGCAGCTGCGACCGCTCGAGATCGATGTTGTACCCCGGCCCGCCGGATCCGGTGCCCGTCGGGTCGCCGCCCTGGACCACGAAGTCGGGGATGATGCGGTGGAAGATCACGTCGTCGTAGAAGCCGTTCTCCGCGAGATGCAGAAAGCTGTAGACGGTGTTCGGCGCCTCGTCGGGGCGCATTCGCAGCGTGATCTCACCCATGCTCGTCTCGATGATCGCGTGCCGCTCGACATAGACGCGGACGCCCGAGACCTGCGGCGGCGCCGCCTGCCAGGAGATCTGCTGGCCGGCCGACCTCGCGCGAGGCGGGGAGACCAGCGGCTGGATGACCAGCGGTGATCCGAACTGCAGCCCGCCCTGGAACGGCTGGGCGTAGAAAAGTGCGGGGTCCGAGCTCTCCCAGAGCTCCGGGAACAACTGGGCGAGGTCGTGCTCGCCGCGGCCCGGGATGGTCGCGCTGGCGTGCGGGGTACGTGCGGGCTGCCCGGGCCTGTACAGGCGGATCTCGGCTTCGCCATCCTGCGGCGTGTTCACGTTCACGAGGATGGGGCGTCCGACCCCGTAGTAGAGCTTCTGCGGGATCATCTGCGCCTCCGAGAGGACGGTCGTGGCCGCGAGCGCAAGGCACGCGACAATCGGTCGGATGTGATTCAAAATCGGCATGCCGGAGTGTACCGGCGTCAGCGGCCCTCTGATCCGAAGCCGCCGAGCGTGACGGAAGTCGAGATCGAGCCGTCGACGCGATCTCGCGCCGCGTCCGCCTCTTCACGCTCGCGCTCGCCCTCGCGATCCAGCGTCTTCCACGGGTCCGACAGAGTCGGATTCCCGCCGCCGCCGGTCGACACCTCGGAGGCGACGCTCTCGGCGATCGTGGCGAGCTCGGTCGGCGACTGCAACGTCCAGCGGACCGCGAGCGCGGCGTTCAGCACGTTGAACCCATCTCTGTGGTTCAACTCGTCCAGGGTTCGGAATCCGTCGCTCGCGAGAGAGGCCATCGGATCGATCTGCGCGAGCCGACGCTCGCGGTTCGGGCCTGCGCCCCGATACTGGTAGTTGCCGACGATCTCGCCCGCGCCCGGCGCGTAGCGATCGAGATATGCATCGGCGTATCGCTCGAAGGGGTGGGGGCCGTCGTGGGCCGGGCAGTACAAAACCTCACCGGTCGAGAGGTAGTTGTGCATGACCAGCAGGCCGAGACCGTCCCAGTCCGTCTGATCTGGGAGGACATCGGGGAAGATCCCGTGGGCGGCCCTTTGAGCCCGCACGATCACGGTGTCCAGCGGATTCTTGTCGATCGCCGGACCGTCCACGAACTGCGTGTATGGCAGATGTCCGTTGTGATCGTCGGCGTATAGCACCATCGCGAGGCCGGTCTGCCTCAGATTCGAGCTGCACACCAGCCGCTTTGAGGCCTCGTGCACGCCCCGCATGGCGGGGAGCATGATCGCCATGAGCACGCCGACGACGAACAGTGTGACCAGAAGATCCACCGCCGTGAAGCCACGCCGGCTGCTGCGCCAAAGGCGGCGCCGTGTCGTCTGGCCCGTTGTTCCGTTCAAGCGACCCTCTCCGATCATGCCTGAAGCCCGTTCGATCGGCAAGTCCCTTCGCCGGCCGGGGGGCTGGACCCCGGGCGATCGCACCACTCTATCGGATCGCAAACACGGACTCAATGGATTCCGGCACGACATCGTGCCGGCGGTCGCCCGTCGAGAACCTCCAATGATCTGAAACTATTCGGGTAACGCCGACGTAGGGACCGTGTGCGATAGGCTGTCAGGGCTGATCTTGGGAGATCGTCGCGATGCCAGCGCGTGGGAACGAAGACATCCGATCGGGTGGTGCCCCGCGCCAAGTCCCTGCAAACGGGGTCCGCCCCGAGAATCCGACTTCCCAAGATGCGATCGCTGACGGAGCCCTGATGAGGGGGGTTGCTTCTGGCGATCCGGCTGCGGTCGAGGCGCTCTATGACCGGTTTGGCTCGCTCGTCTTTCGGATGGCGATCCAGACGATGCCCACTCGGGCTGAGGCCGAAGACGCTGTTCAGGAAGTGTTTGTGCGTTTGTGGCGGACCGCGGACCGATATGACGAGCGTCGGGCGGCGTTGGTGACCTGGGTCATGCTTCTCACCCGTCGACATCTCGTTGATCGCATGCGGCGCGGAAGAAGTCGGATCAGCGCCCGAGGAATCGACGAATCGAGCGGTGCTGTAGAAGTTGCTCCGATTTCCGAGACGGACTTGGAGCGGGGCGAGAAATTCGACAAACTGATGGGACGCATTTCTGCGTTGCCTGAGCTCCAGCGGGCGGTTCTAACCCGGGCCTATCTCGGCGGCCAGACGCTCAGGCAGATCGGCGAGGAGCTCGACAAGCCGCTCGGCACGGTGAAGTCGGCGCTCAGCAGGGCTCTCGCGAGGTTGCGAGAGCGGACGGCAGAGGATCTGTGATGAACGGTCGCGAGAACCACACGACGAATCCCGGCACGCACACTTCGACGCCCGCGTCGATGCCCAGCTCGAACGATGCGGGGCGTCTGGTGGATCGCTTGCACGAGCTTGCGATCCTGGATTCGCTGGGCTTGCTCGATGATCGCGAGGTCGGCGAGTTCGAATCGATGCTGCGGTCGGCCCCGAGCGGGCTGCTGCGTCAGCTCGCGGACCAGCAGAGCATCCTGGCAGATCTCGAGCACCTGCTCCCGGATGTCGCGCCGCCGGCCGAGCTCCGACAGCGCGTCCTCGATGCCGTGCGGGTGGCGATCGCCGAGCGTGAGGCGAGCGACCGGCCGGTCCGTCTCTCGACCGGGACGGAGCCCGTCGAACCTCGGTCGAAGGCGGCGGCTGCGCTCGCCTTCGCGCCCTGGGGGCGTGGACGCCCGGTCCACCGCCTCTGGCGTCCGGTAGCGCTCGCGCTGGCCGCGGCCATCGTGGCGCTCGGCACGCTCCACGTGCAGGTGATCCGCGATACCCGCGCCCGCGAGGACCGTCTGGTCGAGCGCATGATCTTCGAGACCATCAGCGGCCAGGGCTTGCACGCGCTGCTCTTCGACGATCGCAAGCGCCAGGTCACGCTCACCGCGGTTGGCGACGTCGGCGAGGCCGAGGCTCAACTCTGGTACAACCCCGAGGCGCGTGTCGCGCGCCTCTTCATGTTCCGCCTCGAGGATCTCCCGGACGGCGAGCGGTATCGGGTGGTCCGGCTGGGCGACGACGACACGCTCGGGGGCGAGCTCACGTCGTTCGAGGCTCAGGGCGTGCTGACGACGGCCTCGCTCCCGGTCGAAGAATCCGGCGCGGTCCGATTCGCGATCGTCCGCGGCGAGGGCGATTCGGCCGTGCGGCTGTTCTCGGGCATGATGCGGCTCGCGCTGAGCGATCTGCCGGTCGAGCCGACCCGGGTCGCTTGAACTCGAAATTCATCTTGAAGGTCAGGAATTTCGGCCCGCGGGTCGATGTTGCTTCCGGCGGCGGCTGATCCGCCATATGCTGTCCCCACCGGGTGCGGTCACGAACCGAACCCGTACCCGATTGTCGCGAACGAATTCTGGAGCCCACCATGAGCCTTTCCGCCGCCGTTGTCTCGAAGATCGCCGCCCTCACCGTCGGAGCCGCCATCGGCGGGGTCGGCGCGTACAACTGGGCGACCACCGGCTGTCCCTCGGGCGGTCTGATCGGCGGCGAGGCCGCGACGACGCTCGTCTCCGGCGAAGCCGGCGATAGCTGCTGCAGCGGCAAGAGCGACGAGGGCGTCGCGGTCATGGCCGTCGCGTCCGAGGGCGAGAGCTGCTCGTCGAGCTGCACGAGCAACGAGGTCGCCGTGACGGCCGTCGCAGCCGGCGAGAGCTGCGCGCTCGGTTGCAGCGGCGATGCCGCGGTCACCGCCGTCGCCTCGACGGGCGAGGCCTGCGCGTCCACCTGCAGCGGCGACGAGGTCGTCGTCACGACCGTCGCGGCTGCGGGCGAGGCCTGCGAGAGCACCTGCGACGCCGAGAAGGCCGACGCCTGCGAGAAGAGCTGCGAGGGCGAAGAGGTCGTCGAGGCCCAGGTCGCGAGCAACAACCAGTAAGCGACGTTCATCGAGCCATGGTCGACGGCCCCGGGCACCGCTCGGGGCCGTTGTCGTTTTGGATCACGGCGCGGCCAACGATCCGGCATGGCGATCTTCCTGTGCAAGACCGAGCCGGACGACTACAGCTACGAAGACCTCGTGCGCGACAAGCGGGAGCCCTGGGACGGCGTCGCCAACCCGGCGGCGCAGATGGCGATGCGTTCCATGCGCAAGGGCGACGAGGCGTTCGTCTATCACACCGGCAAGGAGCGCCGCATCGCCGGCCTGGCCAGGGTGGTTAGGGGCGCGTACCCAGACCCAGATCACCCCGGCGAGACGGCGAACGGTGATCCGAAACGCGTGCTCGTCGATCTCGCGCCCGTCAAGGCAGCGTCGGGGCAATGCACCCTCGCCGACGTGAAGGCCGACCCGGCCTTCGCCGAGTTCGCGCTCGTCAAGCAGTCGAGGCTGAGCGTGATGGAGGTCCCGCCCGAGCTCGCGGCGAAGCTCAGGGCGATGAGCGGGCTCTGAGCGCATCGCGGGCGAGCGTCGCCTCGTCGTTGTGGTGCTCCATGATGAACTCGAGCGTGCCGGCGCGGTAGAGCTTGACGAACCGCTCGGCGGAATCGGGGCAGAAGTGGCTGCCCGCCTCGGCTTCGATCAGCTTGATCGCCGCGGCGGCGGCCTTGTCCCCGATCTCCCGGCGGTAGGGGCGGATGCTGGTCAGGGCGTCGAAGGTATCGATCACCGCGAAATCGCGCGCGATCTGCGGGATCGCGGCGTCGCGGAGCCCGCGCGGGTAGCCGCCGCCGTCGATCCGCTCGTGGTGGTCGTGGGCGACCTCGAGGACCCACTCGTCGGTCTCGCCGAGATCGAGCAGCCGCTTGTAGCCGGCCCCCGGGTGTCGCTTGATCTCCCCGAACTCCTCCTCGGTGAGCCGCCCGGGCTTCTGGAGGATCCGGTCGGGGACGTCGAGCTTGCCGATGTCGTGCAGCGCCGCGGCCCTGGTCGCCCGGTCGAGGTCGGCGGCGCCGGCGCCGCGGGACTCGGCGATCGCTCGGAGGTACAGCACGACCCGCCACGTGTGCGCCGCGGTCGAGAGATCCTTCTGTTCGATCTCGCGGACCAGGCGTTCGACGGTCTCGGCGTCGATCGACATGTCAGGGCCGTTCGATGAGCCTCGACACGCGGTCGAGCTTGGACTTGGTCTGGGCCCGCTCGCGGGCCGCTTCGGGCGAGGGCGAGCCGTCCGAGGCGCGCTCGTCGAGCACGCCGGTGAGCCGGTCGGCCGCGGCGTCCGCGAGGTAGCTGGACCTGACGAGCGGCCCCGACTGGACGACCTTGAGCCCGCGCTCCAGGCCCTCGGTCTCGTACCACGCGAAGGTGTCGGGGTGGACCCAGCGGTCGATCGGCAGGTGGTTGCGCGTCGGCTGCAGGTACTGGCCGACCGTGACGATGTCGCACGGGTCGCCGCGTGACGGATCGTGCTCGTCCCGCGGGCCCCCGTGCCCGCTGGTGAACTCGACCAGCTCTTCCATGGCGTCGAGGACCTCTTCGTCCTTCTCGCCGATGCCGACCATGAAGCTGGTCTTGGCGACCACGCCCTGCTCTTTGATCCTGCGGAGCATCTCGAGCGATCGCTCGTACCTGGCCGACGGTCGGACGGCCGGGTACATCCGGGGCACGGTCTCGAGGTTGTGCGCGATGATGTGGGGCCTGGCGTCGATGACCATCTGGAGAGCCGCCCAGTTGCCCATGAAGTCCGGGATCAGGACCTCGATCGACATGCCCGGGCACGCCTCGCGGGCTCGGATGATGGTCTCGGCCCAGATTCCCGCGCCCCCGTCGGGAAGCTCGTCCCGGTTCACGGACGTGATCACGACGTGCTTCAGGCCCATCAGCGCCAGGCTCTCGGCGACCCGCCGGGGCTCGTCCTTGTCGTAGACCGGGGGGCGGCCGCTCTTCACGTTGCAGAAACCGCACGACCGGGTGCAGGTGTCGCCCAGGATCATGATCGTGGCGACGCCGCGTGCCCAGCACTCGCCCATGTTCGGGCAGGCGGCCTCCTCGCAGACGGTGTGGAGGCCGTGGGTGTCGATGTTCGTCTTGAGCGAGCGGTACTCGTCGCCGCCCGGGACCTTGGCGCGGAGCCACGGGGGCTTGCGCTTGGCGAGGAGCGTCTGCGGGGCCTCGTCCTCGTTGTTGAGGACCATCTGCGACAGGCTGACCGTGGGGCGGAAGTTCTTGACCGGGTCGCCCCCGAGCGGCTTGGGATGGCGGGCGAGGGTTCGCGAGAGCGCGGTCGGCGACGGGCCGGGCTGGCGGCCCTTGACGGCGCTCGAACCGGCGCTCGAACCGGGGCTTGAATCGGGGGTGGGATTCGGTCCGTCCATGGGATCGATGGTAGGTTCGAGCGCCGGCTCTCTCGGGATTTTCGGTGATCGGGCGGGCCGGGCCCAGCGGAAGGTCATGGCGCGCGTGCAGCGGGGCCGATGATCGGCCGATATCGGGGCCGTGATCGGGGGCGAGGATTGCCAACGATCTCGAACCCGGTAGGGTCGGCGTGCGTTGAATAGGCCGGGAGAGGCCGTGCTCGGTGCGGGCGCTCGGTCGTGAGTTCGCAGCAGATTGGATCAGGCTCGATGGCGCAGCAGGTCGGACGTCGCTTGGGTGGTTGTATCGCCGGTGGGGCGGGCGCGCTTGCGGCGCTCGCGGGCCTCTGCGGATGCAGCTTCGACTCGTTCCTCGATCCGAGCGTGCTCGGACGGTGGGAGGAGACGCCGGCGATCGTGCCGATCCTGGACAACATCGCGGCGATCGAGGACACCGGCGGCGGGTTCGTCGAGTACTCGGAGGTGACCGAGGAGGACCTGCTGCCCGAGGTCGAGCGGTATCAGGTCGGCGCCGGCGACGTGCTGAACGTGACGGTCTGGGACCTCCTGGTGCCCGGGGAGCCGTTCAGCGTGACGCGGCGCGTGGACCAGAACGGCTACATCGAGTTCCCGCAGCTCGGGCGGATCTTCCTGGGCGGCCTGAACGAGCAGGAGGCGGAGGGCGCAATCGCCGAGCGGGTGCGTCCGCTGGTCGCCGACCCGCTGGTCTCCGTCGCGGTCGAGAGCCGGCGAGCGCAGTCGTACAGCCTGATGGGCGCGGTCCCCAGCCCGGGGCTGTTCGAGATCCCGGCGTCCGACTACCGGCTGCTGGAGGCCCTGATCCAGGCCGGCGGCGTGAGCGGTGCGAGCAGCAAGAACGTCGACATCATCCGCCAGGTGCCGCTGAAGCAGGCCGCGGCCGGCGGGCAGCGCGAGCCCGGAGCGGCTCCCGTGATCGACCTGGACGGCGACCTCGCGCCGGCGGCCGGCGAGGTCCAGGATCTGCCGGACGACGACCCGCTGCGGCTGATCGATGAGATCCTGGGCGAGCCGGGCGGCGCTCCCGGCGGGGGTGACCCCGGGGTCATCGGGCTGTCGGAGGTCGGGCTCAACGGGTTCGAGGCATCGGCGCGGCCGCAGCCCGAGACACCCGAGCGGACACCCGTGATCGACCTGATCGACGACCTCGCGAGCGAGCCCGAGAGCCCGGCGCGTGGGCCGACGGGCGAGGCGGCGCCGAGCACGCGATGGGTGTTCCTGAATGGCCGCTGGGTGCGTACGGCGGTGGGATCGGCACCGCGCAACGCCGAAGACGAAGCCGAGGCCGACGACGGCGACCCGCTCGCCGCGGTCGTGACCCAGCGGGTGATCCGGGTGCCGCTGGAGCCGCTGCTGGCCGGCGACGCGCGGTTCAACCTCGTGGTCCGCCCGGGCGACGTTGTGCGGGTGCAGCCGCCGGACCTCGGGAACGTCTACCTCGCGGGGCAGGTCGCCCGGCCGGGCGTCTACACGCTGCCGCAGTTCGGGCGACTGACGCTCTCCCGGGCGATCACGGCGGCGGGCGGGCTCAGCGGCCTGGCGATCCCCGAGCGGTGTGACCTAACCCGGATGGTCGGCCCGGACCGGCAGGCGACGATCATGCTGAACCTGCGCGCGATCGCGGAGGGGACGCAGCCGGATGTCTTCCTGAAGCCGGACGAT
>JBCBKP010000040.1:0-26639 GCA_038521625.1 Planctomycetota bacterium | reverse complement strand
CTTGACCTTTGCGTACCAGGGCCGACCGCCACCGCTCTCGTCTGGTTCGATTCGCGCGAGACCGAGTTGTTGGCCCTCGCTGTCCGCGAAGGTCAAGTTCTGGCAGCGATGGGTTATCTATGGAGCCGCTCTAGTGTGTTTCAGTTTCGGTCTCATCTACGCTGTCGCTCACCGCGACAACTCCGGCCCGGCCAGCGATTCGCGTACGAGCATCGAGCAGCTTGAACAAGCAGTCGATCGACTGGACAACCTTCACCCCAGAATGCCAGTGGAAAATGTTCTCCCGCCGTCCGACGACAACAACGGGAAGCCCGAGTCCTAGTGCGATACCGGTTTCAACGTGTTTCCCCCCTGGGACGAGCTTGCCTTCAGTTTCCGCAAGAAGAACGAGCATATCAGATCTTCTGACATCCGCCTCGTCCATCTCGGCAAGCGCCCGTCGTTCGTCGTACGAATAAGCAGCGGCACCCTGGCCAAACTTGGTGTCGTTCTCGATCCAACGTGCGACGACCGTGTGACCAAGAGCCTCTAGCTGCCGCTTGACGCTTCTTGCCATCTCTTGGGAATGCGCTGCGATAAAAATATTCATGGCATGCGTCTAGATATGGCAGAAAGAACAGGGTTCGACGAAATCGTCGTCATCATCTTGGCCAAGAATATGCAGAAGCTTCTTCGATCCTGAGCCCCGCTTGATCCTAGCCGCCTCTGCCTTGGCCTTGATCTCCGCAATCCGCTCTGGGTGCTCCAGCTCCTCAAGAGACTCTCGCTCAGACCATGTGTAGCGGTTCCCGGTGTCGGGGTCGATCTTCTCGTACTTTTTGGCCTCCTCGAACGCCTCTGGATGATTCTCCTTCAGGCCAACCCACTCCTGCCTTTGTTGATAGAAACAGAATGTACAGCCTGATCGTGACCGCCAAGAGTAGTACTCGGGGAAGCCAATCCCGCTTTCATCGAGAATGCGATGGATGTCATCGAGATCGTACCCGGCCTCGATAAATGGGTACACGGGCGTGATGTTCGGCTTTGTCGGGCGGTACCCTCCCCGATTCTCGTCGGCTCGAATCCCGATGTACATCTTCACGGGGTCGTCACCGATGTACTGCTCAAATGGTTTGATTTTCAGCACCTTGGTGCACCATCGCATGCGAGCTGAGGGAAGATACCCGCCATAGATCTTCAGCCAGTGGTCAAACCCCTGCTCGGAACGGAGTCGGACGATCTCTTGGCCGAGGTATGCTTCAAGCTTGTCGAGGTAGTCGTAGGTCTCCGGAAGCTCCTTGTCGGTATCCGAAAAGACATACTCTACCTTCGGGAGTTTGTCTCGCAGATAGATGGCGAGCGCCGTGCTGTCCTTACCACCAGACAACGAGACGATGTGCCGTCCCTGATCATCAGGTGTGGTCATAATGGTGCTCCGTCCATGGATGTGCCCGCAGGATCATCTAGGTCTGCGATTAGACCGCACAGCGCCGCCATGATCGCTGCCGAGTCTTCCTCCTTCGATATCGATCTCCGAAGCTTGTTTTCAATTGCTGAAGACTTCTTCTGCTGAGCCGCGGATAGGTGAAGGGTGCGATCGATCTGTCTTCCACTGGGTGCGACGAGAGCCACCCGTACTGCAGACCGTCGCTTACCGCGACCCGACTTGGGCTCGATCACCGTCGATTCCAACATCGCAAAGCGTCTTGCGAACTGCTTCAGGCGTACTGCAAATCTTGCCCGATCGCTGTCGCGCCACTTGTCGACCGGCCTCTCCGCCATCAACGATGCAACTCCAAACGCCGTATCACCGCTTACGCCGTCACCGGCGAGAACGCGTTGTACGAATAGCTTCAAATCTGGCTCGACGGCCCATTCCGACATCGCTTGAGCGCGAGAGAGCAAGACGGCAAAGGCGGACTCGTCGTCGGGTAGGCCAAAGGCTTGCATGATTGCCTCCTCACACTCGGCAAGCAGCCGTGGTAGTGCATCCCGAAGCTCGGAGACCGATTGCTTTACGGTCTCGACGAACGTGGTGACATCAGAGTCTCGTCTTCGCCCACGTGCATGGAACGGGTCAAGGCCACAGGCCTGGGGCAGGTCGACAAATAGCAGCGTCTCTGGCTCGACAGCGTTCACGAGGGCGTCGCGAATAGCGATAGTACTGTCGGCTAGATCTTCGGTGAGACGGGCGTGCTCGGGTAGTTGAGCGGCGAACCGCATGAGCGGACGTACGGCAGCCAGGACTTTCTTTGAACCACCGGCGGGATACTCGGTCAACTCGAGGGCACGAGCGAGCTCGTCGAAAACACGAGCCCGCACGCCCTTGACCCGAAGTCGTCGGACACTCAACTGCCTTGGTAGCTTGACTGCCTGTGCCGCGAGCGCGGGGCTCCACTCACGACAGAAGACTCCGTCGCTGTAGATGGCGAAGTCGGACTCATTGGCGAGCAGGTAGGCAAAGACCAGTACGGGTACCACGCCGTCCCGTAACCCGAAAGGCTCGTGAGCGAGCACTTGGAACAGTTCATCTAGGCCAACACGCTGATCCCCAGCTTCGTCCATCGCCTGGTCAAGGGCCCGGTAGATGTTCCGGCTAGCTTCGACTTTCGGGCGGAGCACAAACGCGGCTTCGCCATCTCTTCGGCTGACGTGCAGCCCGAGCCCGCCCTCATCGCTGAGAACCGAGCGATACATGCTGCGTTCCGGCGGGTCGCCAGTCACGAGACCGAGCTCGTGCTTGTCTGAATTCTGAATCATCGCGGCAAGAAGCGTACTACGAGCCTTCGCGGCGGCGCTTGACAACTCCTTCCGGTTCAGAAGTTCGCAGTCGATGGGCGGCACGGCATGGAACGTCTCGTCGCTGATGTGCGACAGCAACTCGTTCAGCTCCCGCGGCCCAGAGACGCTTACGATCTCTCCGTCGAGATACCACCTGCAGTTAGCAGCATCGGTCCGAAGAAGGCGGTCGAGTGTAAGATCGAGAAGTCGTTCGACTTCAAGCCGCCGGACGTGGAGCTCGCGGCGACCAGCGCTATCGGTGTTCAGTTCCGGCGTGTTTTTGCGCACCCAGTCCAACGCGGCAAGTTCGAGTGCAAACTCGTCAAGCCTGCTGGCATCGTCAGGAATGCAGTACAGTCTTCTAGGCCCACCTCTCGTGCGATCAGCTCGACCACGCTTTGCCGCGTCGAGCAGCACGACGATGCATCCGTCATGTTCGAGTGGCTCACTCTCGTCGGGCTCGCTCCAGGACTCGAACGATACATCGAAGAAGCGTAGTGTGCCCTTCTCAAACGAGTGGCGTCGGGCGAGCACGGGCCGCAAACCGGCATGGCGCCGAAGCAGCGTCGCTGCGGTCGCTGTTCGGCCGAGACGCGAGCGTGCCTCCTCGAGACGGGCGGCTACGTCAACGTCGCTTCCCTCCCACACAACGTAGCTGTCGTTGTAACGCCGGTGCACGATCGCCCGCGCCACTTGAAGCTCTTGAAGTGCAGAGTCAATGCGCTGCGCATCCAGACGATCGGACAGGGCGAAGGCAAGAATCTCGTGAGTAGCTCGCGCGGGATACCAACGCGATACGATGCCCAGCAGCGCAACCGTTCGTAGCACAACTACGGCGTCGCTAGAAAGTGTCGTGAGCCGTGCTTCGGTCTCAAAGGCTTCTGCCCAGCGCTTTGCGTCGGGAGTATGCATCAATGTCGCACCGAGTGAAGCACGCAGGTAGTCGTACAGATTTACCGCGTCGTACAGCAGACGCCCGTGCGACGCCGGGCGGCGGCAGAAGGCCAGCAAACCCGAAGGTTCCTCCGACTGCAGGAACCCGAATGCCGACCGCTCATTTTGGCCGAAACGCCTAAAAAGCGGGCCAAGCAGGCTCGCAACGAGCGGATGCATCGGCGCTGCCGCCGCGAGGAGTTCACCGTCGTCCTTGATCCGCAGGCCCTGCGGTGCAAGACCGTGCTCCCAGAGCCGCGCGGCAGATGCCTTCGTAGCGCTCAGGACGTTCTTGCTACAGCTCAGGCCCCTATCGGCCCGAACGCCGGCCCAGGCCATCGCCACAAAGCGGAGCAGTTGCTCGGCTGGTTCCTCAAACACAATGTCTTCAAAGCGTCCTCGGATCTTCTCCCATTCGGCTCGGTCCACCGGCGGTAAGCCATGGGCGTAAGCGCGAAAGTCTTGGTGAAGCACACCTATGAGCGCGACAGCTCCGTCGCTACGCGAGGCCATTTCCGCGAGCTGCTGCAGCAAGAAGATGTCGGACATCTCGGGCTCGGCCGCGGCGTACTCCAACGACTTGCCAAGCTCGTCAATGACGATCAGCAAGCCTGCGGCTCGACTGCGACAACTGGCGATACTCGCGGCGACGTCCTCCACCAAGCTGATCAGTTCGTGCGACTGCAGAGAGGAGCCCTTCACAGCCGCCCGCTCCGCTCGCCCCAGACGAGAAGCGATCTTTGTCGGAAGCTTGTGCCGCGAGCCCAAAACTGCAGCCGCCACAGATCGTACTAAACCGACCGCGAGTGGCTCGCGAGCCCCAGCGCACAGTGCCGGTAGATATCGCGGCATTGCCGAGCCGGCCCACTCTTCCGAGCGAGTTGCGCCCGCTTCAGATGAAGCGAGAGCGGACGCAGCACGCTTGCGCGCGGACGCATCACTTGCGTGCAGCAGCTCAGACAGAAACAATGCGAATGCGGACTTACCCGTTCCGAATGGGCCTGTGATTGTCCAGGCACCACCCCGCCCGGCAGAGAGCTCGGTGAGGATCGCATCGACGGCCCGTACCGCAGTAGGGGTTACGAGATAGCGGCCCGCGGAGCCACCTTGTGCGGCATCGCGCTCGACATTCACAGATCGATGAGACCGGGCAGCCTTCGCTGCCGACTGCTTACTCCGCGTCACTGCGAACCTCCATCGCGGCGTGGGCGCCGTAGTGCTGCGTCAGCACTGCCAATCCTTGAGGCAGTCTCTTGTGCTTGAGGACCTGTCGCAGGCCTGCGGTGCTATCGAACGCGACCGCGCCGCGAGTCGCATCCGGCAGGCGGTCGAGGAGATCGACCACAGCGTTCTCGGAGAGCTTGAAGACCTGTCCAGGGCCTCCGGGGCCGTAGGCGACCTGCTCGAACGACAGTGTGTGACCCTCCGTTCCTTGCCGATTCCAGAAATCCAACAATGCAAACGCAAAGACAGCGGGCGGAAGCGTCGGCCGCTCACTACGCTCGATCAGAATGCGATCCGACTCGTGCGCCTGTCGGATCAGATTTAATTCAGAGAGCGGAGAGTCGAACGCCTCTTCGCGGGAGATCTTGCGGTCGGGCTCGTAGCGGCTATAGGTGCGAACAAAGCAGTGCACGTCCCGTTCTACCGTGTTTCGGTTCGCGGGCTTGCCACCGGCGGGCTCAGCGAATCGGAGCAGCGCCTCTACGGATTCGTGGATGGTGAACGATTGCTCGCGCAGAAGGCTGAGAAGGAAGTACCAAGTGGTTGGCGACACTTCCGGGTTACTGCAAAGGCCCCAATGCACTAGCCACGTGGTCGCCGGGTCTTCCAGATATGGATCAACGCCATCATGACCGAATAGATACCAGCCTAAATCGGTTGGCTCGTATCGTCCCCCTCGCTTCGAGTCATCGGCCGGTTGAATCATTCCAGAGCGAAGCGCCCAATGCCGCATCGACCGGACCATGTTCTTCCCAACGCCGAGCATGACGACTGCGTCATCGCGTACGAAGACGTCTTGTTGGTGCGTTTCGCTGCACGCACGAACGGCCTTTGCGAGCCACGAGAACCGAAGTGGGAAACTCTCGTGACCCGAGAAGCGGACTGACTGGATGGTGGCCGGCTCAAGCATCCAGTCAGAGTAGCACGCAGCTGCCGGAGCCTCAAGCGGTGGGAGTGCTTAGTCGCCGGTCCCCAATGGATGGTACCGGCCAAACAGCGATGTATGTGCTTTGCACGTGAACGCACGCTTTTCGCCATCGAAACTGACGCCCAAGAGCACCCATTCCTCGCACCGCTGCTAACCGAGAGTCAGAGAGCCCGAGAGTCTCGGCCCGACCGGCCCGGCCAACCGGGGGTTCCGGTCGCCACCCACTCGCCAACGTCAAACCCGAGAGCGCCGCACCCCGCCCCGGACGCACCAAAGCGGCCCGCTCCGACCCCGCCCCAGTAAACAAACAGGCCCGCGTCCTTTGGACACGGGCCTGCCAAGCTCCCCGAGTAGGACTCGAACCTACAACCTAGCGGTTAACAGCCGCTCGCTCTACCATTGAGCTATCGGGGATCGGATGTCTCGCCGTCCCCCGGATCGAGACCCGGACGCGGCGACTGCAAGCGTAGACCCGGCCGTCCGGCCGTCAAGCTCCATTCGGCCGTCCGGGGCCCCGACCGGAGCCGATCTGGACGATCCGGCCGGCCTTGGATGCCAATCCCGCTCCAGCGCGTGAGACCCCGCGCGGGTCCCTCGCTCTCCCCGTGTCCGGGCCGCGTTCCAGAGGCCCGGATCTGAGGGGCGGCCCGGGTCCAGGGCCCGCCCGAGGTCGCTCGATCGCCCGATGCCCCATCCGGGGACTTGCCGCAAGGAGACAGCCATGCCGTGCGCCCGATCCGCCGTTCTGCTCGCCTCCGTCGCCGCGGGGACCGCCTCGGCCCAGCTGAGATTCCCGGCGCAGAACGTCGACATCATCCAGCCGCCCGTCTCGGCCGTCGAGGGGGCACTGGAGGACAACGACGACTTCCGGCTGTGGCGCAGCCGCACGGGTCACACGCTCGCGGCCGCGGTCGAGGTGGACATCCTCGGCGATGGCTTCGCGAGCCCGGTCCCCGCGCCGCTCCCGCCCGAGGGCGTCATCCCCGCGGGGACGGTCGTCGACGTCATCGAGATCCACTTCGATTCGGTCGGCACCGCCCGCGTGAATCGGCGGGCCGATATGGCGTTCGAGCGCGAGATCCTCGGCGTGATCTACACCGACGCCCGCCTCGACGCGACCGACGCCACGCTCGGCCACCCGAGCACGGTCTATCCGTTCGGTCTGCAGTACAGGGGCATGATCGTGGACAACGAGGGCAACGACCAGCTCGCGGTCGGCCTGGGGCCGAACCGCCCGGTTCTGAACTTCACGATCATCAGCGAGGTCGAGGTCCAGCTCGACATGATCCGCCTGCTGGTCGAGCCCGAGCCGCAGCCGTGCAGCCCGGCGGACCTGGCCCCGCCTTTCGGCGTGATCAGCCAGGCGGACGTGAACGAGTTCGTGAACCTGTTCTTCGCGAACGACCCGCAGGTCGCGGCTTTCGCGGCGCCGTTCAACGTGGTCAGCCAGGCCGACGTGAACGCGTTCGTCGACCTGTTCTTCGCCGGCTGCGGCGAGTGAGCGCGATCGGGTGGCCGCGTGCGGTCAGCCGATAATCGCGCGCCGCCGGTTCACATAGTCCCACACGACGAAGCGGTCGAGATCTTGCCCACCCGCGAACAGGACTCGGCCGTTCGTTCTTTCGGCGATCCGCTGCGCGAACGCGACATCCTCGCTCGTCTGGCTCCAGCTCGGCAGCAGGAAGAAATTGATCGTGATCCCGTCGCGGGCGCACGCCTGGGCCTCGCGCATTGTCGCTTCTTCGGTCAGGGCATCCGGCGGGTAGAGCAGATAGAGCGTCTCGCGCTCGAAGTGCGCCGTCGGAAGCCCGTCGGTGATCAGGAAGATCTGCCGGTTGGGCGTGTCCTGTGCGGCCAGGCAACGCCGCGCCAGGCTCAGGCCGTGCTGGATGTTGGTGAAGTGGGGGTGCACCATCGACTCGCTCACGCGCGGGTCCGACATGTCCACCCGCATGCGCACGACCGGGTCGCGGATCGTGACCGGCTTGGGCAGAAGCGACGGCACGTCGCCCGGGCGGACGGCCTTGGCAAAGGTCGCCACCCCGATCGTCTGAAGGAAGTCGCCCGGGTACTCGCTGCGGAGCAGGCCGTCCATCGCGATCGCCATCCGCTTGCACGCGACGTACTGGCCCATCTGGCGCATCGAGCCCGACATGTCGACCAGCAGACAGGTCGCGCACTTCGGTGTATTCCGAGTCCGGTGGATCTCGATGTCCTCGGCGATCACGCCGGCCCGGTCGTCGCCAGCGCCGCGACGGATCGCCGCGTTGGTCACCGTCTGCGGCAGGTCGATGTGCGTGGGGGCGTCGCCGAACTCGTAGCCGCGCGTCTTGGGCAGCTCGACGACGCCCTCGCCCTCGATCGGGCCGCGGTGTCGCCCGGAACGGGCGGCCTCGAGCTCGCTGAAGATCTGGTCGAGCAGCGTGTTCTGGAAGAGCCGGTGCGCCTTGGGGGTCAGCGTGTAGTTCCCGGCGTTGTCCCGCTCGAGGCCTTGCAGTTCGGCCTGCTCCCGGAGGTACTCTTCGATCTGACGCCCGAACTCCTGGAGACGGCCGATGTCGGCGTCGTCGACGAAGTTCTTGAGCTCTTCCAGGTCGATGACGCCGACCTTGGCGTCCTTCTGCGCCTCGCGCAGCTGCTCGAGCAGCCGGTCGATCGTCTCGAGCTCCTGCTTGACCTCGAGGGCCTGCTCGGCGGTCATGCCCTCCTTGCCGGTGAAGGTGTACCTCGACTCGAGCTGCTCGATCTCGATCCGGTCGCCCAGCCGGTCGATCGCCCGGAGCAGGGCGCCGTGGAAGGACGGGTCGGCGTCGGGATCGCGAGGCTCCCGGCGAGCCCGCCGTTCGGCGGCCTCCCACAGGCTCTCGAGGTCCGCGATCTGCTCCTGCTTGACCGCCCGCTTCAGATCGTCGCGCAGGCCCTTCGGCGCCCGCAGCCCCTCGGCCTCTCTCGTCCAACGGGCGTCGGCGTCCTTCCAGGCCGAGTCGGTCTCGTACCGCGCCAGGATCTTGGCGCGTCGTTCCTCGAGCATCTTGATCAGCGCGTCCAGGCTGGGGCCGAGGCCGGCGATCTGGCTCGGGTCGATCCGGACCGCGTCGCGCAGCTCGTCCTCGCTCATCCGGTACGAGTCGCCGAAGAGCAGCTGGTGCTCCATCGCGGCGCCGGCGACGTGCGGCGGCGGGGCGGTCGGCGACGGGAACCTGCGTGGGTCGTAGCCCTGATACGTGTGGATCAGCCCGCCGGGCGTCTGGCGCGAGGTCATCGCGGAACGGTACGTCGCGGCCGGCCGGCCCGATGCGGTACCGGGTCCTCAGGCGCCGGCGACGAAGTCGTCGCCGCGGCTGCGGCAGCGCCCCTTTCGGTTCGCGCCCATCAGCAGGGGCATCGACGACGACGCCCCGGCGACGAGCGCCGCGAACATCACGATGTCGCCGTCGTCCTTCTCGCCGTCCTTACGCTCGCCGTCGTCGAGCGCGATGGCGAGCCCCGCGAGCACGACCGTGGCGGTGAGAATGCCGATCCCGACCGCGACACGAGACTTACACGAACCTGAGCAGCACCCGAACATGTGTCAGCCCTCCGTGTGGCGAGACCGATCGCCCGGCCTCTTGCACATGAATCGGATCTCGGGCTCGGGTATTTCAGCCGGGAACGGATTCGCCGCGCAAGAGCGGAGTCGATCGAGGCGACGCGTGTTCAGCCGCTCGTTGGATCAGATCTCAAACTCGACGCGCCCGTGGCGAACCGCGCGGCTCACGCGGTCCGTCGCCCACAACCCCGCCAGCACAAACTCCACGCAGCTCGCCCGCACCGCCGGGCTCTCAGCCGCGTTGACACGGAACGCCCGCTCCCACACCGGCGGGACGCGCTGCAGGACGCGCTCGTACGCGGCGCTCGGCAGCATGTCGCCGACCTCGATCCGCACGCCCTTGGCGAAGATCTCCGCGATCTCGCCGAGGCCGTGCTCGTCGACGTACTCCTCGAAGACCACGCCGACCGCCTCGGCCAGCAGCGCGTCGAGCACCTGCGTCTCGGTCATCTGGTGCGTGCCCATCATGTCGAGCTCGAGCTTGCCGAGGGCGCTGGCGTGGAAGTGCGCGAGGTCGCTGATCCGCGGCACCGCCGGCAGCGACTCTCCACCGGACCCGAGCCTGATCGCGCGCTGGCGGGCGCTGGCGACCATCTGCTTGTAGTTGGCGATGCTGAACCGGGCCGAGACGCCCGAGTCCTGATCGACGTACTTGCTCCGGCGCGCCGCGATCGAGACCTGCTCGACGACCTCCTGCATGAACCGAGGCACCAGCACCGGGAAGGTCTCGGGGTGTTCCGGATCGCCGAGGTCGAGCCCGTCGCGGACCGCCTCCTGGACCGTGATGTCGATCGCCGCGTCGCGCGTCCGCGGGTAATGGGTCTGGATCGTCGCCCCGATCCGATCCTTGAGCTGCGGGATCACCTTGCCCGAGCGGTTGTACGTCTGCGGGTTGGCGCTGAAGAGCACCAGCACGTCGACGTCGAAGCTGATCGGGTAGCCGCGGATCTGAACGTCGCGTTCCTCGAGGATGTTGAACAGCCCGACCTGCACCAGATCGTCGAGGTCCGGCAACTCGTTCATCGCGAAGATGCCCCGGTGCATCCGCGGGATCAGCCCGAAGTGCAGCGCGTCCTCGGAGCCCATCGAGACACCGCCCGTGCCCTCGTCCCCCATCCCGAGGATCTTCGCCGGGTCGATCTCCCCGATAATGTCCGCGAACTTGGTCCCGGGCGCCAGCCGCTCGGCGTAGCGCTGCTCGCGCGGCCACCACGCGATCGGCACGTGGTGCGGCTCGCGCTCCCCGACCGCCGCCCGTCCCATCGACGTGATCGGCGCCAGCGGATCCTCGTGCACCGGGCAGCCGGGCAGGTCCAGATGCGGAACCTTGGGATCGAGGAAGCGGACCAGATCCCGCATCAGCCGGCTCTTCGCCTGACCCTTCTCGCCCATGAAGAGCATGTCGTGCCCCGCGAGGACCGCGTTGACGATCTCCGGGATCACCGTATCTTCGAACCCGAGGATGCCCGGGAAGAGGGTCTCGCCCGACCCGAGCGCCCGAGTCAGGTTGGCACGCAGCTCGTCCTTGACGCTCCGGCTGCGCCAGCCGGAATCGCGAAGCTCGGCCAGGTTCGATGGGCGGTTCTCGGTCATCGTGGTTTCCTCGGGGGACTGTAGACTGAAATCGGTTCGTCGCGTGGGGGCGACCGGAGTCGCAGGCCGTATGTCAACCACGAAGACGTCCGCTTTCATCGCAGTTCTCGTCGCACTCCTGAGCGCGGCGGGCAGCCCGGCGCTCGCGCAGCAGCGCGGCCTCCGCCACATCCTCGACGACCCCGGATCGCCCGTCCGACGTGTCGATGTGCTCGCGCCGGGGTCCGACGTGCCCGCGTGGATCCCCCGGGCCAGGATGCTCCGCGACCTCGCGGGCGTGATCGCCTCCGCCGAGGCGGGCGCCCTCCGCGAACTCCGCCGGGCGATGCCGACACGCCCGCGTCTGATGAGCGAGCCCGCCGGCGAGGGACGCTGGCGCCTGAACGTCGCCGGTACCCACAGCGTCCGTATGCTCGGGACGAGCTCGGGCGACCTCGTCGCGGTGCGCGCGAGTGGTCGAGAAGACGGCCGGGTCTGGGTCGCCAGCGTCGACGAGCGTCGGTTCGAAGCGGTCTCGTCGGCCTGGCACCTCCCGGCGTCGTCCGAGCCGCCCGACACGGACGCGTGGAGCGATCTCCCGCTCGGCCAGCCAGCCGAGATCCCGACGACGCCGGTTGCCTCGCCCATCCTGTTCGACGACGCGGAGACGCGGAGGCGCTTCTACGAGGGCGGGCGCAGCGTCTATCTCGGCACGACGCGCACGATCGAGAACGAGACCGCGGTCGTGCGCTTGCCACGCGGCTACGACCCGTCGAAGCGGTGGGGGGTGCTCGTGTGGGTCAGCCCGTCCGTCCGCGGCACGCCGCCGGGCTCGGTCTGGCGCACGGCCGACGAGTTCGGGCTCGTCTGCATCGGCTTCAACAACTCGCACAACCAGCGCCCGGCGATGGACCGCGTCCAGCTGGCATGCGACGCCGTCGAGACCGTCGCGGCCCATGTGAACCTCGATCGGGAGCGGGTCTACGTCAGCGGGCTCTCGGGCGGTGGACGGATCACCTCGTTCCTGCACCGTTCCGCGCCGGACGTCTTCATGGGCTTCGTCTCGATCGTCGGGCTCAACAGCGAGCACCAGATCCACACGGGCGAGGCGAACTACTACTGGCGTTCGAGCTTCTCGAAGCCCGCGGGCGAGATCGAGCGGCTCCGTCTGCAGCGCCGGATCGCGGCGGTGACCGGCCCGACCGACGGCAACTACAACGAGATGAAGAACCGGACCGAGCGCCTGCGGCGTGACGGCTACGAGGCCCGGTTCTTCGACTATCCCGAGCTCGGGCACACGATGTGCAGCCCGGATCAATTCCGCGAGGCGTTCATGTGGGTGGACGGGCCCCGTCGCGAGGCCGCCGAGGCGGGCCTCGCGGAGGCCGAATCGCTGCTGGCCGAGTACCGCGAACGTTTCGGCGAGACCCCGCCCGAGACGGACGAGGCGAGGGACCTGCTCGACGGCGTCTGTCAGGCGGCGCCCTGGTCAGAGCCGGCGCTCGAGGCGGCGCGGCTTCTTGGCTTCGCGCCCGGGCTCGGCGCGTCCGGATGACGTGTTAGCGCCTCGCCGATCGCGATGCTCGTCTTGTAGAGCAGCCGGTCATACATCACCGCGGCGGTGAGGACCGCGAGCCCCGACGCGGCTTCGATGAATCCCGTCCTAAGACTGAGAAGCTCGGAGAGGCCCTGGGCCGCGACGCTGCCGGCCACCAGCATCGGCAGCAGCCCTCGCTGCCGACGTGCCGTCTCCTCTAGACGCTTATCGACGGCCTGCTTCGCGATATGAGCTCCCCTCGATGAAGAGCCGGATGATCCCGATCAGCCCCACAAGCCAGAGGACGATCGCCGCCGCGGACCAAGCCCATGCGAGCATTCCTTGGGGCGTTCCGACGGAAGCCTGGAGCGTATGGATCGCGATCACCGATCCGAGAGCGATCAGACAGATCTGGGCCGAAGCCCGGGTTCGCTGACGCGCGGTGTCGGTCTCACCCCCTATCGCGCCGTTTGGTGGCAGCGTGGCGAACATGAACCATCCGCGCAGAAACCAGATCAAGCAGCCGATCATCGCCAGCGGCATGGCGACCATGGGCAAGAGCCGCAACACGGTCGCCGCGGGTGTGAACGCGGCGATCAGCGCGCCGATCGCGAACAGTGCGAACCAGGAGACGAAGAGCAGGATGATCGCACGGTGTGCGTTCGATATGGCCCGAGCCAGTCGGCGGCCAAACGCGATCGGGTTCTCCCGGAACAGCGGCCCGAGACGGCTGTCGGCGATCGCGGCGCCGCATTCCGGACAGCCGCCGTCAGTCTTGAGCCCTCGCAGTTCGTATCCGCAGTCGAAGCATCGCCCGCGGAGGATCCTCCGATCGCCGGGTGTCATCTCGTTCGTCGCGGCACCGTCCATGATGACCGTTTAGTTACTCGGCGGTTCGGCAGATCGAGGCTCGCTGGATTCTGCCGGAGCGTCGGCGAGCGCTTGTCGTCTCGCTGATTCCAGCTCGATCTCCTTGAGAACGCCGGTCAGCGTCTTTCGAGCGCGGATGAAGAGGTTGTAGTACATCACAAGGGCGCCGAGGAGACCGACAAGCAGGAACAGCATGCCGACCAGCGCGACCGGGCCGACGGCAGCGGCGGCGATCGCTGTCACGAAGATCATCGCGTAGCCGCCGACGACGAGGGCAGGGATGAGCCAGACTCGGGTCGCGGCGCGGCGGCGAAGCGTCTCGTCGCCGCTCCGTCTGCCGATCTGGCGGACGTAGATCAGGCCGGCGATGAACTGCGTGCCGTACGCGCCGAACGACAGAAATCCCAGTACGGCGGAGACGATCATCGCGATGAGAAACAGCGCCGACGGGCCCGCGTTCGGGTTCCCCGCTGCGGGCGTCGCTGTCACCGATGCCGTGATGAGCTGGCTCGGCAACGCGAGCAGGGCGATCGCGGCGGCGATCGCGGTCGCGACGCGAGTGGTCTTCCGGGCGCCGTCCGTCTCGCCCATCCTCATGCCGCCGGGATCGGGTCCTGTGAATCGCCACCAGCCCCAGTGGAATCCGAGAACCAACGCGGTCTGGAGCACGGCCGCCAGCCCGATGATCACCGTCAGCGAGAGCCCGCCGACGGCGGCCGCGGCGGCTCCCCCCGCGATCGCGGCGACGACGATCGACACGATGACGACCGACAGGATCATCACATGAATCAACCTGGCGCCGTCGCGAAGGCCTCGCACGAACCCCGCCGAGCGGCCGAGCATCGTCGGCGCTCGGAGCGACTCGTCGGCCGACAGCGCGCACTCCGGGCAGCTTGCTTCTGGCGGCAGTCCGCCCAGGTCGTAGCCGCACTCGATGCAGAGCAGGCCATCGCGGATCATGCCGCGGGCGTCGATCCCGAACCCAACGGTCGCTTCGCTCATGCCGCGGAGCCTACCGAGTCGTCCGCCCGATCGGAAGCCCGTTGTGCCCGGTCCTCGAGCAGCCGCACGACCCAGTTCAGATCCTTGCCGAGCCGGAGGAGCACGTGCAAATAGAAGATCGGGTAGAGCATCCAGCCGACGCCGCAGAGGGCCCCGCCGATCGTCGCGCAGATCCCCAGCAGCCACCGGTACTCGCGGGCTCGCCGGACGAGCCGCGGGTCGCGCAGGCGTCGGGCGAGCGTCGCGGCGTGGCTCATCGCGTACCAGCCGTGCAGGGCCAGGGCGATCCCGGCGATCGCGAGCAGCTCGAACCCGCCATTGACGATCACGAGCGCCGCGGTTGCTGCGATCAGCAGGAACGGGCTCGACCGCGCCAGGACCCGCTCGCGCTTCGCCCGCCGCGCGTGGTCCTCGTCCGCCTCGCTCAACCTCGGATCGGGCACGGTGAGCCACCACCACCCCAGAACCCAGGCGATCGAGATGGCCAGCATCGCGAGTAGGTACAGGACCCCGAGGACGTCGCCGATCACCCCGGTGCCGGGTCCGACGGCCCGCATCGCCGCCCCGGCGACCGCGACCGCGATCGGGGCGGCGACACCGACGACGAAGCCCGCGACGAGCATCCACGACGCGAACGCGGCGCCGCGCCGCAGAAGACGGACCATCGCCGGGTCGGCGTAGCGGAGGGCATCGCCACGCAGTGAGTCCTCGACCCGCATGCCGCACTCGGGGCAGACGCCGTCGCGGGCGAGCCCTGCCAGGGCGTAGCCGCAGCGCACGCACACGACGCCCTCGCCGACCACGCCCGCCTGGCTCGCCGCATTGCTCACGACGGCAATGTACAGGTCAGCCAGCCGCGAGCGCCTTGAACCTCGCCAGCGTCGTCTCGCGGGCGGCCCGGTGGTCCACGATCGGATCCGGGTAGTCAAGCTCGCCGAAGAGGCCGGCGGAGCTCGGATCGTGGATCGCCTTGCCCGGGAGCTCGGAAAGCTCTGGGACGAAGCGGCGGATGAATTCGCCGTCCCTGTCGAACTTCTCGCCCTGCGTCGTCGGGTTGAAGATGCGGAAGTACGGCTGTGCGTCGGTGCCGGTGCTCGCCGACCATTGCCATCCTCCGTTGTTGCTCGCGAAGTCGCCGTCGACGAGGCGGTTCATGAAGTGGCGTTCGCCCCAGCGCCAGTCGATCATCAGGTCCTTGGTCAGGAACATCGCGACGATCATGCGGAGACGGTTGTGCATCCAGCCCGTCTGCGCGAGCTGGCGCATTGCCGCATCGACGATCGGGTAGCCCGTGCGTCCCTCGCGCCACGCATCGAAAAGCCCCTGGTCGTGCGACCACTCGACGCGGTCCATGTCCGTACGGAACGCGCGCCCCTTGCAGACCCGCGGGAACGCGGCGATGACGTGCTGGTAGAACTCTCGCCAGATCAGTTCCTCGATCCACCCGATGACACCCGGATCGCCCGAGTCGATCCGGCCCTGGTTCACGCCGAGCGCCGCCTCGACACACTGACGCGGTGAGATCACGCCGTGCGCGAGGTACGGGCTCAGCGTGCTCGTGCCGCTGATTGCTGGGAGGTCGCGGTGCTCCTTGTAGTCGCCGATCCGCGACTCGACGAACCGGTCAAGCCGGCGCTTGGCTTCTTGCTCTCCAGCCTCCCAGAGATCGGGCCGGACGCCGATCTCACCGAAGTTGAAGCCCTCGATCGATTCGGGAAGCGGATCGGGCCGGACGTCGATCTCCGGCTGCTTCTTGCAGAGCCCGACGGCGGATGGGGCGTCGCCCTCGAGATACCTCGCGCGCCAGTTCTTCTTGAACGGCGAGTACACGGTGTAGGGCGCTCCCTGCTTGGTCAGCACCTCGCCCGGAGCGAATATGACCTTGTCCGTGCACGCCCGCACCGCCCGTCCACGCTCAGCAAACAAGGACGAGACGCTCTCGTCGCGGGCGACCTCGTTGACCTCGTACTCGCGGTTGTAAAACAGCGCTGTGCAGCCGGTACATTCTGCGAGTGAGGTCAGCGCCGCGGGTACTCCGTCGAAGCGGTCGGTCGCAACGATCCGAAGCGGGATGTTCCGTTCGGCAAGTTCGGTCCCGAGCGCTCGCAGGCTGCGGAGCAAGAAGTCGACGCGAGGCGCTCCCCAGTCGTGCTCCAGCCATTGCTCGGGGCATACCGCGAACACGCCAACCACGCCGTCGGTTGCTCTCCGGCACGCGAGGTCAAGCGCCGTGTTGTCGCGGACGCGGAGATCGCTGCGGAACCATACGAGTGCTCGCATCCCGCGAGGCTACTCGCCCCGCCCGGGCGACGGCTCGATCACGAACTGGAGCTCCCACCACTGCAGATCGCGCCGCTGCGACGGGCCGTTGTAGCCCATCCACCGCTTGTCGCCCGTCGCCTGCCAATCGTCGCGCGATGCCAGCCAGGCGTCGAGCGCCGCCTCCGCCTCGGCGATCGTCCTGCCCGAGCGGCCGCCCATGATGCCGAGCGAGAGTACGGTCACCTCCGGGCTGTCGTCCACGACGACCCCGTCCTCGGCGTTCCCCGTCGGTCCCAGGTCCTCGGTGCGGTACAGGAAGGCCATGCGCCACTCGGCGTCACCCTCCATCTCGTAGTCCATCTCGACCGGCGCCGTCATCGCGATGTCGCGGTCGCTGATGTGGCGAAAGAGCGGCCAGAAGCCGCGGCTGGACGAGCGGCGGGCGTCGCCCCCCCCCTCGACGTACGCCCGGCGGACGCTCGGGTACCGCTTGATCTCCATCGCACCCGGCGGCGTCGGCCTCGGGTACCCCGCGGGCAGCGGCGAGCCCGTGAAGCAGCGGCCCACAACATACGTGTCGCCACGCTGCTCGACCTCGCCGATCGGAGCGCCGCCGACGCGGAATATCACCGAATTGTCCGAGGTTTCCGGTGCCGAGACTCCGTTGGTCACTGCCGGGCCGCTCGTGATGACGGCCGCGAGAACTGCAAGCCACATGGGTCTTCCCCTCCGCGGGTCATGCCGCGTCCGGGCCGTCTTCGGCACCACCCGCCGAACGGATGCCGCGTAGGGTCGATTGTGGCGAGCCGCCTGCTCCAGCCCGACGACCGAGGGATCGCTTGCCCGCTGGGACGGTTCTGGATCGATCCCTGGAAGCCGGTGCCGCTGGCGGTCGTCACGCACGGGCACAGCGACCACGCGAGGCCCGGGATGGGGCGGTACATCGCCGCGGAGCCGGGCGTTCCGGTACTCAGGAAGCGGCTCGGCGCCGGCGCGGAGATCACCGGCGTTCCGTACGGCGAGGTCGTTCGGCTGGCGGACGTCGAGGTCTCGTTTCATCCCGCCGGCCACTGTCTCGGGTCGGCCCAGGTCCGAGTCGAGTCGGGGGGCGAGGTCGCGGTCGCGGCCGGCGACTACAAGCGCGCCGCCGATCCGACCTGTGCGCCATTCGAAGTCGTTCGATGCGATACGTTCGTGACCGAGGCGACGTTCGCTCTGCCCATCTACCGCTGGTATCCCGCCGCCGTCATCGCGGGCGAGATCCTCGATTGGTGGGACGCGAACCGTGAGTCGGGGCGGGTGAGTGTTCTGAGTGCCTACGCCTTGGGCAAGGCCCAGCGATTGCTCGCCGAACTCGCGCGTGCGCTCGACCGCCGACGGGAGGAGCGGCGGCGCGTGTTCACCCACGGGGCACTCGAGCCGATGATCGGCTGCTACCGCGACGCGGGCGTCGACATGCTCGATACTTGGCGCATCCACGAGACCTCCCGGGCGAGGGGAAGGTCGAATCCCTTCGCCGGGCAGCTGGTGCTGGCGACGCCATCGGCGGTCGGATCGCCCTGGATGAAGCGCTTCGGGCCCGCGAAGTCGGTCGAGACGGCGTTCGCGAGCGGATGGATGCGCGTCCGTGGCGTTCGTCGGAGGCGCGGCTACGACCGCGGCTTCGTGATCTCCGACCACGCCGATTGGCCGGGCCTCGTCCGCACATGCATCGAAACCGGAGCGAGTCATGTGCTCTGCACGCACGGGAACTCAGGCACTCTCGCGCGATATCTCCGTGAACGGGGCGTCGGGGCCTCGCCGATCGAGACCGCCTACGAGACGGAAGAGGCCGAGTGATGCGCGCATTCGCGGCGCTCTTCGAACGGCTCGACCGGACGACCTCGACCGACGGCAAGGTCGCCGCGCTCAAGGCGTACTTCGAGTCGGCGGATCCCGCGGACGCCGCGTGGGGCTTGCACTTTCTCGCGGGCGGCAAGCTCAAGCGGCTGCTGCCATCGAGGCGCGTCCGCGAGTGGCTTCGTTCGCGTATCGATATCGAGCCCTGGCTCTTCGAGGAGGCCTACGCCTCGGTCGGGGATCTCGCCGAGACGGTCACGCTCCTGATCGACGCGGTCATCGGCACGAACGAGCCTCCCGCGTCCGTTGGCCTTCGCGATTGGGTCGAGGGTCGGCTGCTCACGCTCCGGGGCCTCGATTCGGCCGAGCAGGACGCACGGCTGACAGAGTGGACCGGCGGGCTGCCACGCGAGCAGCTCTTCCTGATCTTGAAGATGGTCACCGGCGCGATGCGGATCGGAGTTTCGCGCACGACGGTCGAGCGCGCGATCGCGGAGATGGCGGGCGTCGAGCAGTCCGTGATCGCGCACCGCCTGATGGGCGACCGGGAGCCGACAGCGGGCTTCTTCGAGCGTCTGATCTCCACGGACGACGCGGACGTCGATGCCGGCCGCCCGTATCCGTTCTTCCTCGCGAGCCCCATCGTCCCGCCGGAACTGCCCGCGGGCTTCGACGGCACCGAGACCGACTTCGTCGCCCGAGAATTGGGAGACGCGGCGGATTGGCTCGCCGAGTGGAAGTGGGACGGCATCCGCGCGCAGCTGATCAAGCGGGCGGGCGGGGTCTTTCTCTGGTCGCGCGGCGATGACAATCTGACCGAGCGACTCCCGGAATTGACCGAGGCCGCCGCCCGCCTTCCAGACGGGAGCGTGCTGGACGGCGAGGTGATCTGCTGGCATGGGAACGGTCCCGAAGAGGATCATCCGGGGGGGCCGATGGAATTCGGTGTGCTGCAACGCCGGATCGGCCGCACGCAGATCGGGCCCAAGATCTTGAGCGCGGCCCCGGTCGCGTTTCTCGCGTACGACGCGCTCGAGTCTGACGGCGCGGACCTGCGGCTGTCCCCGCTCGAAGAACGTCGGAACGCCCTCGCCTCGATCTTGACGCACGCGCCCGCGCGGCTCCACGCATCGCCGATCATCCCGTTCGAGTCGTGGGCGCAGCTGGCCGCGGAGCGCGAGACATCGCGTGCGCGCGGGGTCGAAGGTGTGATGCTGAAGCGCCGTGGATCGCCCTACCGCTCGGGGCGTCGCCGTGGAGACTGGTGGAAGTGGAAGATCGAGCCGCTCACGATCGACGCCGTTCTCGTCTACGCCCAGCCCGGCCACGGCCGGCGGGCCGGCGTGATGACCGACTACACGTTCGCGGTCTGGGACGGGTCCGAGCCCGGCGAGGGTCGTCTGGTGACCGTGACGAAGGCGTACACGGGGCTCACGGACGAGGAGTTCGCCGAGATGGACCGCTGGATCCGACGCCACACGAAGGAGCGGTTCGGGCCGGTGCGCCAGGTCGAGCCGGCGCACGTCTTCGAGATCGCGTTCGATTCCGCCCGTCTCTCGGGCCGCCACAAGTCGGGCGTGGCGCTGCGATTCCCGCGGATGAAGCGGTGGCGGCGCGATCTCGGGATCGACGGGGCTGACACGCTGGAGGCGGTCCTGGCGATCGCAGGCGGGGAATCCTAACGTGATCCGATCATGCCTGTCGCCGAGCGAGCAAGATCCGGGGTGAGTCTCGATCCGATCGAGTCGTGGTTCGCCTCACGAGGATGGGCGCCCTTCGAGTTTCAGCGCGAGACCTGGCGGGCACAGCTGGCCGGACGGTCGGGCCTGATCCACGTCCCGACCGGCGCAGGGAAGACGTACGCGGCGTTTATGGGGCCGCTCGCCGAACTCATCGCCGAGGCGGAGATGGATTCCGTCGAGGGGCTGCGGGTGCTGGTCATCACTCCGCTTCGCGCGGTCTCGCGCGACACGGAAGCGGCGCTGAGGCTTCCGATCGAGGAACTGGATCTCGCCGACCGGGTCTCGGTCGAGAGCCGGACGGGCGACACGTCGTCGTCGGTGCGGGCACGCCAGCGTGAGCGACTCCCGAGCGTGCTGATCACAACGCCGGAGTCGCTCTCGCTGCTGCTCACACGCGACGACGCGAGCATCAAGCTCGGAGGCGTGCGAACGGTGATCGTCGACGAGTGGCACGAGCTGCTCGCGTCCAAGCGAGGGACACAGGTCGAGCTCGCGCTGGCGCGCCTGCGCCGCTTCTCGCCCGGGCTCACGACCTGGGGCATGAGCGCGACACTGTCGAACCTCGAGGAGGCGGCCCGGACGCTCGTCGGCGTCGGGGTCGAGCCGGTGCTCGTGGGCGGCGAGCTCGAGCGGCCGGTGAACGTCGAGACGGTGCTGCCTCGCGAGGATGACACGCTGCCGTGGGCGGGGCATCTCGGGCTCGTGATGCTGCCGGCGGCGCTCGAGTCGGTCGAGACCGACTCGGACGGCTTGCCCGCCCACAGCACGCTCGTGTTCGTCAACACCCGGAGCCAGGCCGAGCGGTGGTTCAACGCGATCGAAGCGGCGCGCCCTCAGTGGCGCCCGGTGATCGGGCTGCACCACGGCTCGATCGACCGAGACGACCGTCACGCGGTCGAGGCGGGGCTGAAATCGGGCAAGATCCGGCTCGTCGTGGCGACGAGCAGTCTCGACCTCGGTGTCGACTTCGCGCCGGTCGAACGGGTCATGCAGATCGGTTCGATCAAGGGTGTCGCGAGACTCATGCAACGGGCCGGGCGCGCGAGCCATAGGCCCGGAGCACCGTGCCTGATCCGGTGCGTGCCGACGAACACCTTCGAGCTGTTCGAGATCGCCGCGGCGCGACGGGCGATCGAGGTCGGAGCGATCGAGCCCCGGGTCGGCGAGCGGGCCCCGATCGACGTGCTCAGCCAGCACCTGGTCACCGTTGCCCTCGGCGGCGGATTCGAGTCGGGCGCGATGCACGAGGAGGTGCGGACGGCCTGGTCGTACCGAGACCTTCCGCGCGAAGAGTTCGAGTGGGCGCTCGACCTGGTGGTCCGCGGCGGCGAGACGCTCAAGGCGTACCCTGAGTATCACAGGGTCGTCGCCGGCGAGGACGGCGTGCACCGCGTCGAAGGCAAGCGCCTCGCCCAGCTGCACCGGATGAACGTGGGCACGATCACGGGCGACGCGGTGATGGACATCCGGTTCAAGAACGGCAAAAAGATTGGCTTCATCGAGGAGTCGTTCATCGACAAGCTGCGCCCGGGGGAGACGTTCTTCTTCGCGGGGCGGACGCTCGCGTTCGAGCGGGTGAAGGACCTCACCGCCTTCGTCCGGCCGGCGACCGGGCGCACGAACCACACACCGATCTGGGGCGGGACGCGCCTGCCGATCAGCGAGAGCCTCTCCGACGCGGTCCGAGACGCGATCGAGGCGGCCCGCGACGGGCGCTACGACGCCATCGCGGAGCCCGAGCTCGCGGCGGCCCGGCGTTTCGTGGGGACCCAGGTGAAGCTGAGCAGGCTCCCGGACGCGGGCGAGACGCTCGCCGAGATCACGACCACGCGGGAGGGAACGCACCTGTTCTTGTTCCCGTTCGAGGGTCGGCTGGTGCACGGGGGGCTCGCGGCGCTGCTCGCGCTCCGCCTGAGCCGGCTCCGGTCCGCGACCTTTAGCACCGCGGTGAACGACTACGGCCTCGAGCTCCTGACCGAGAAGAACTACCCGTTTGCCGAGCTGCTCTCGCCCGCGCTGTTCACGACCGATGGCCTGGCAGAGGACGCGGTCGAGTCGGTGAACCTCTCGGCGATGGCGAAGACCCAGTTCCGCGAGGTCGCCCGCGTGGCGGGTCTGATCAGCCCGTCGCAGCCCGGCGCGCCCAGGAGCATGCGTCAGGTGCAGGCACGCTCGAGCCTGATCTACGACGTCTTCGAGCAGTTCGACCCGCAGAACAAGCTGCTTCTCCAGGCGCGGCGCGAGGTTCTCGAGAAGCAGTTCGAGCGGAGCCGGCTCGGCAGAACGCTCAGGCGGCTTGGCGAGAACCCGTTGCCGGTCGAGATCCTGAACCGCCCGACGCCGCTCAGCTTGCCGCTCGTGATCGAGCGTGTCGGGGCCCGGCTCAGCAGCGAATCGATCGCCGAGCGCGTCGCGAAGATGCGCGCAGCTTGGGACAAAGAATGACAGGGGAGGCCACGCAGCTGGTCGACGTAGAGACGAGGCTGTGCGGCGAGCCTGTCCGACTGCTGCCCGAGCGGGCGGCGTATCTGCCACAACACGGGGCGCTACTCGTCGCGGACACGCACTGGGGCAAGTCCGGGTCGATGCGGGCTTCGGGCGTGCCGATCCCGATGGGAACCCAGGACGAGCAGCTGGCGCGGCTCGACTCGGCCGTCGATCGCACGGGCGCGTCGCGGGTGATCGTGCTGGGCGATCTGTTCCACGCGCCGGCGGGCGTCGGAGACGAGTTCGTCGAGCGGCTCGGTCGGCGGCTCCGACGCATCGCCGCGAGGTTCGAGCTCGTTCCGGGCAACCACGATCTCAAGCTCGGCGTGCGTCGGCTCGGCGAGGTCTGCCGGCGGCTCGGGTTCGAACTCCTGCCGGCGGAGATCCGGGTTGGTGGCCTGACGTTGAAGCACGAGCCGGGCAAGCGTGGCGAGGAGGCCGAGGGCGGATACGTCGTCTGCGGGCACGTCCATCCCGCGGTGGTCCTGCGCGGTGGGGGCGACGAGCTGAAGCTGCCCGCGTTCCACGTCGGCAGTGCGCGGTTTGTCTTGCCCGCGTTCAGCGGATTCGCCGCGGGTGTGTCGGTGCGTGCCGAGGGCGGTGAGCACTTGTTCGCGATCGCCGGTGATCAGGTCGTCGCGCTCTGAGTGCCCCGGAGGCGCTCGAGCACCCGGTCGGCGAACGCCGCGTGCTTCCCGATCGCCAGGTCGGCGCGGACCGCGTCCGCGACCGTGCCGTCCGGGTCGAGCAGGTAGGTCACGCGGAGGGGCAGCACGCCGCCCAGGCCGACGGCGCCGTACTGCTTCGCGACGGCTCGACCGGGATCGGAGAGGAGTGTGAAGCCGAGCTTGAATCGGGACTCGAACTTGTCGTGGGTGGAGCCGCTCTGAGCGGACACGCCGACGACGGTTGCGCCGGCGGCCTCGAGATCCGCTCTCCGATCGCGCATCGCGCAGGCCTGCGCGGTACACCCGGGTGTGAAGTCGGCCGGATAGAAATAGAGGACGAGCGGCCCGCGTCGCAGCAGCGACTCGAGCGAATGCTCCTCGTTGTTCTGGTCGGTCAGCGTGAACGGCGGGGCGGTGTCGCCGGGTTGGAGCATGATCGATGGTTGACGCGTCGGGCGGCGAAGGCCAGCACGGGCTGCTCTCTCGGGTCGCGAGCGCCGTGCTCGCGGCCTGCGATCCCTGCGCGTCCCTGTGCGCAGCGCTGGAGCCGCGACTCGACGACCCGTCGCTCGCAGGCCCGCTCGTGCTGATCGCGATCGGCAAGGGGGCGGGCCCGATGGCAACAGAGGCCTCGCGCTTGCTCGGGGAGCGGATTGCGCGAGGCGTGGTGCTGTGCCCGCGGGATCACGTCGATCGGACGGCCGAGGCCATAGCCGACTCGGTCGAGGTTCTCGGCTGTGATCACCCTCTTCCGACCGCTTCGAATCTCGAGGCGGCGCGCCACGTCGCGGGCCTCGCGGCGTCTCTCGGGGCCGGCGACCGGGTCCTGGCGCTGCTCTCGGGCGGCGTTTCGGCGTACCTCGCCAGCCCGATCCCGCCGATCAAGCTCGATGATCTTCGGGCCCTGACCGACGCGCTGCTCCGGAGCGGCGCCACGATCGACGAGCTCAACGCCGTTCGGAAGCACTGCGAGTCACTGAAGGGCGGCGGGCTCGCCAAGCTCCTGGCACCCGCATGGTGCAGCGCGTACGTCCTGAGCGACGTGCTCGGCGACCCCATCGGAACAATCGGATCCGGCCCGCTCGCCGCGGACCCGACGACGTTCGCGGAGGCGCTCGATGTGCTCGAACGCCGCGGGGCCCGCTCCGAGCCGGCACGCACCCATCTCGAACGCGGGGCGAGAGGCGAGATCGAGGAGACGCTCAAGCCGGGCGACCCGGCCGATGTCGTCGAGCACCACATCATCGCCAACAACGACACCGCGGTTGATGCGGCCGCGGCGGCCCTCCGGCAAGAAGGGCTGGAGGTCGCCGAGGTCCGCCGGCGGGTGCGCGGGGAGGCGGCGGTCGTGGGGCGCGAGCTGGCGGAACAGGGCGGGAGCCTGGCGCCGCGCAGTGCGCTGGTGCTCGGGGGCGAGACGACCGTCTGGGTCGGCTCGGCAAGCGGCAAGGGCGGCCGAAACCAGGAGCTATCGCTCGCGGCTGCGCTCGAGATCGAGGGAATCGATGGGATCGGCGTGCTCTCGCTCGCGACCGACGGCGTGGATGGCCCGACCGACGCGGCGGGCGCCGTCGTGGATGCGCACACAGCCGCGTTGATCCGCAGCAAGGGGATCGCGCCCGAAGACGCTCTGGCGAGGCACGACAGCCACACGGCCCTGGACGCTGCCGGGGCTCTGATCCGGACGGGGCCGAGCGGAACCAATCTCAACGACGTGATGGTGGCGGTGCGGTTCTAGGACCGGCGGAGTCGCCCGGGCGGTCTGATATGCTCAGATCGTCCGGTGGGATCGCTCGCGGCGGCCCACCGGCCGGGTTGCCGGCCGCTCTGCGTTCCGCTTGTCGGATGCGGGCGGGTGGCGTGCCGCTCGTTGTTGAAGCCGCCGCGATCTGGGGGCCGCGCGATGGTCGAATCGGGTTCTGTGAACGGATCGGGTGAGACTGGGGAACCGATCTCGACCTCGACGGTGGAGTCGAACGCGGCCGCGCATCAAGAGCTACCGCACGTGGGCTCGGGCGGCGTGGGCATCAAGAAGCTTCTGGCGGCGATGGCACGGCTCGACGCGTCCGACCTGCACATCAAGGTCGGGATCCCTCCGACGTACCGGATCGGTGGGGCCCTGCGCCCGATCCAGACCGAGCCGGTCAGCGAGGACGAGGCGGACCACCTGATCGACCCGATCCTGACCGAGGAACAACAGAAGCAGTTCGCCCAGAGCGGGAATCTCGACTTCGCCTGGCATCTCGAGGGAGGCGATCGGTTCCGGATCAACATGTACCGCTCGGGCAACCACACGCACATGGCGGCGCGCCGCGTCAAGGCCGACATCCCGAGCTACGGCGATCTGCACCTCCCGCCGATCTACGGCAAGATCGTCTCGGACTCGGTGCAGGGTCTGGTGATGGTGGTCGGCGTGACCGGGTCCGGCAAGTCCTCGACCCTCGCGGCGATGGTCGATCAGGTCAACAAGACTCGCGCGGTCAACATCATCACGGTCGAGGACCCGGTCGAGTACCGGTTCAAGCCCGCAAAGTCGATCGTCAGCCAGCGCGAGATCGGGATCGACGTCGAGAGCTTCGCGATGGCGCTGCGGTACGTCGTGCGTCAGGACCCCGACGTGATCCTCGTGGGCGAGATGCGCGACCAGGCGACGGTCATGGCGGCCCTCCAAGCCGCGGAGACGGGGCACCTGGTGTTTGCGACGCTGCACACGGCCGACGCGACCCAGGCGTTCACCCGAATCCTGGAGTTCTTCCCCGAGAGCGAGCGCGGGTTCATCCGGAATTCGCTGGCATCCAGCCTGCGGGCGATCTGCGCACAGAAGCTGCTCCCGACGACCCAGGGCTTCGAATCGGCGGTCGTCCCGGCGACCGAGGTGCTGATCGCGACGCCGCTGGTGCGCGACAAGATCCGCGAGGCCGAGGACGAGGACCTGCCCTCGATCATCGCCAACGGCAAGGGCGACGGGATGCACAACTTCAACCAGTCGCTCGGCGAGCTGGTCGAGAAGGAGTGGATCGAGCTGAAGACCGCGCGCCAGCACGCCCCCAACCGCGAGGCGCTCGAGGGCATGCTCAAGGGCGTCGAGGTCAAGGCCGCGACGCTGGTCTGCAAGTTCTGCGGCGAGAAGCTCTGAGAGGCTTCGATCCGACGCCTAGCCGCGGTTCTTGATCTTGCCGACCAGCGTCGCGGCCTTGACCTCGACGCCCTTGAGCATGCCCTCGAG
>JBCBKP010000039.1:0-27769 GCA_038521625.1 Planctomycetota bacterium | reverse complement strand
CTGCCCGACAGCCTGATCAACCGGATCGGGAGCCTGCCGAAGGACGCCCAGCCGATGCACGTGCTCCGCACGCTCGTCTCGGCCCTCGGCATGCACGACCCGGATCCCAACACCATCGACGTCGAGACCGCACGCCACAAGGCCCTGAGCGTGCTCGGCCACGCGCCGGCCCTCATCGCCTACTTCGACCGCTACCGCCGCGGACTCGACTTCGTCGCCCCCGACACCTCGCTGAGCTTCGCCGAGAACTTCCTCTACATGCTCAACGGCGAGAAGCCGACCGAGGCGATGGCCCGCGCCTTCGACATCTGCATGATCCTGCACACGGACCACGGCCTCAACAACTCGACCTTCACCGCACGCGTCGTCATCTCGACGCTCAGCGACGTCTACTCGGCGCTCACCGCCGCGATCGGCTCGCTCCGCGGCCCGCTGCACGGCGGCGCCAACGAGGGCGTGATGCACATGCTCAACGCCATCCCGTCGCTCGACGACGTCGAGCCGCACGTCATGGGCATGATCGAGCGCAAAGACAAGATCATGGGCTTCGGGCACCGCGTCTACAAGACCAAGGACCCGCGGGCCCACGCCCTCCAGGGCCTGGCCGAGCAGCTCGCCAAAGACACGGGCAACGAAGAGCTCTACGCCAAGAGCCACAAGATCGAGCAGGTCATGGAGCGCGAGCTCGGCGCCAAGGGCATCTACCCAAACGTCGACTTCTACTCGGCCACCACGTACCACTGCATCGGGCTCAAGCTCGACCTCTTCACGCCGATGTTCGCCCTCTCGCGCCTCGGCGGCTGGTCCGGCCACATCATCGAGCAGCTCACCGACAACCGGCTCTTCCGCCCCACCGCGAGCTACGTCGGCCCGCACGACGCGCCATACGTCCCGCTCGATCAGCGCTGAGTCATCGCCCTGCGGCGATGGGAGACTGAGTCGTCGCCCTCCGGCGATGAGAGACCGAGTCATCGCCATCCGGCAACGACCGGCTGACTCATCGCCCGCCGGTGATCAGAGGCGGCTCCGGCCTCGCCGCCGGAGGGCGGCGACAGGGTCAAACCTCGCCGCCGGAGGGCGGCGACAGGGTCAAACCTCGCCGCCGGAGGGCGGCGACAGGGTCAAACCTCGCCGCCGGAGGGCGGCGACAGGGTCAAACCTCGCCGCCGGATGGCGGCGACAGGGTCAAACCTCGCCGCCGGATGGCGGCGACAGGGTCAAACCTCGCCGCCGGATGGCGGCGACAGGGTCAAAGCCCCAGACGGTACAGCACGCCGGCCATGAAGCTCCGGCTGAACTCCTCGTCGCCCGGGAACGGCCGGAAGTCGAAATACACCGCGTCCGCCTCGCGCTGCGCCCGGCACGTGATCTTGTGCACCAGCCTGTGGTCCGGAGCCTTCGCCGTGATGTACGCGAAGTCCGCCGTCCGATCGAGCTTGCTGATCGTGTAACCGCGACGGACCAGCTCCCGCTCGGCCGCGATCGACGCGCCCATCACCGTCGCCTCGACCGGCAGCCGAACCCGCAGCGTGCTGCCGCTGAAGCTGTACCGCGGCGGCGGACGCACGGCGCCCGCGCCGGCGCTCGGCGGGACGATGATGCACGAAGGGAGCGAGAGCGCAGCGATTGCGCTGGTCAATGCGAGCGCCGCGAGACGCGGAGGGGTTGGACGCCGTCGATCCATCTGCGCATGTCAAGATCGTCCAGGCTCATCAGCCCCCGCCACTCTTCGAGCGCCCGGCGGAGCAGCGGATCGACCTCGAGCCCGGCCCCGTCCTCGGACTCGGGATCCGTCGCGTTCTCGGGCACGGCGGGCGGGGCCTCATGAGACTCTGGCGCGGCCGCGCGCTCCCGCGGTGTTGGGGGCTCGGGCAGCTCGATCGTGAGCGATTCGCCGAACACGCCCGCGCCCTGCGGACCGGGCGGCGGCACCTTCTTGCGCCCCGGCGCCGGCTCGGCCGACCGGACCTCCCGTGGCTTCGTCGCCGGGTCCGGCGCCTCGAGCCCGAACTCCGCGAGCCAGTGGGCGACCGAATAGGCGTCCAGGGGCACCTCGGTCGTGAACGCGGGCTCGCCCGGGACGGCCGGGCGCGACTCGTCCTCGACCAGCTGGGCCAGAAACGCATCACTCGGGATCGACTCAGCCCGCCGGCGGCGGGCCGCCTTGCGGAGCCGCTTGTCGCTGCTGATGACCGAGAGACCGCCGCCGTGCGCGAATCGGTCGATGAGACGCTCGATCAGATCGTCCGCTTCCTCGTGATCACCACTGAACAATACCCGAGCATGGCCGAGCTTTGCCCCGCTCGATCGCGTGCCGCCCCCGCCGTCGCAGACCACCGTCAGCTTCCGCCGCGCGTAGCGGCTCCGGGCGATCAGGCGGATCAGATCGGCGACGCCGAGCCCGGCGAGCCGCTGGGGCAGCACCCCCGTCACGTGGAGGACGTTGTAGGCGTCGACGACCAGCATCCGGGCGAAGGCTACCGCGGACTTGATCGGCCACGGGGGCGGCGCTTTCATTCGGGCCCGGCACCGGCCGGGAAGGAAAAGACGCCGGCGTGTGGAATACGTCGGCGATCTCGGCGTGTGGAAAGCGCCGGCGGAACGAACCTGCGTTTGGAGTCCTGATGGCGATCCGGATCAAGGCCCGTGGCGGCGAGAGCGTGGAGCAGATGATGCGTCGCTTCAAGAAGCTCTGCGAGAAGGAAGGCCTAACCAAGGACATCAAGCGCAAGGAGTACTACGAGAAGCCTTCCGAGCGCCGCCGCCGCGCGGCACGCAAGAGCGACAACCGCCGCATCAAGGCGAACTGACCGCGCCCTCCCCGGCGTCGCGTTCGCGTCGCCAAACCCCGCAAACCATCGCGAATCGGTCGATTCCGAAGCCGGATCTGCGGATCCGGCCGGGACGTCGGTCTATCCTGATCGCCTTCGCGGCTGGGACATGACAGACCCCGCCCGCGATCGCACCACCCACGACACGACGCGGCCCATCGGAACGGGCCGTCCCTGACCACTCGAGGGGATCGAAAGCGATGATGCTCGCGGACCTGCTGACCAACTCCACCCCGACCCTCGCCGCGTTCGAAGACATCCACCCGGCGTATTTCGCCGCCCCGATCGGCGGCGTGCTTGCGCTGGTGATGGCGTTCGTCTTCTCCTCCACCGTGATGAAGCGGTCCGAGGGCGACGACAACATGGTCCGGATCGCCCAGGCCGTCCGTGACGGCGCGATGGCCTACCTCGGCCGCCAGTACAAGGTCGTGGCGGGCGTCTTCGTCCTCCTGATCGTGTTCCTGCTGGGCATGTACCTGCTGAAGCTGCAGTCGTGGCAGACGCTGATCGGCGTCCCGGTCGCCGGCTTCTTCAGCGGCCTCTGCGGCTGGTTCGGCATGAAGATGGCCACCAACGCCTCGGCCCGCACCGCCTTCGCCGCCAAGGAGTCGCTCAACGACGGCCTGACCGTCGCCTTCCGCTCCGGCGCCGTCATGGGTCTCGTCGTCGTCGGCTTCGCGATCCTGGACATCAGCGCCTGGTTCTTGATCTTCAACGCCACCGGCATCGGCGGCCTCGACCTGACCGTCATCACCACCATCATGCTCAGCTACGGCATGGGCGCCTCGACGCAGGCCCTCTTCGCCCGCGTCGGCGGCGGCATCTACACCAAGGCCGCCGACGTCGGCGCCGACCTGGTCGGAAAGGTCGAGGCGGGCATCCCCGAGGACGACGCCCGCAACCCCGCCACCATCGCCGATAACGTCGGCGACAACGTCGGCGATGTGGCCGGCATGGGCGCCGACCTCTACGAGTCCTACTACGGCTCGATCCTCGCCACCATGGCGCTCGGCGCCGCGGCGGCCGGCGTCATCGGCGCCAGCGACATCTCGAGCCCCCTCGCGATGGCCCTCGTCGTCGCGCCGCTCGGCCTCGCCGGCCTGGGCATCCTCTGCTCCATCGCCGGCGTCTTCACGGTCCGCGCGAAGGAGGGCGCCAGCTTCAGCCAACTCCTCAGCGGCCTGCACATGGGCGTCTACGTCGCCTCCGGCCTGATCGCACTTCTCGCCGGCGGGCTGTTCTACCTCCTGCTCGGCTCGAACGACACGATCGTCAGCGACCTCTCCGGCATCGTCAGCTGGTGGGGCCCCTGGCTCAGCGTCCTGAGCGGCCTCGGCGCCGGGCTGATCATCGCCAGCGCCACCGAGTACTACACCAGCTACGAGCACAAGCCCACCCAACGCATCGCCCAGCAGGCCCTCACCGGCCCCGCCACCGTCATCATCTCCGGCATCGCCGAGGGCATGAAGTCCACCTGGGCCAGCCTCGTGACCGTCGTCGTCGCCATCATCGCGGCCTACGCGTTCTCCGGCGGCGGCGAGAACTTCCTCATGGGCCTCTACGGCGTCGGCATCGCCGCCGTCGGCATGCTCTCCACCCTCGGCATCACGCTCGCCACCGACGCCTACGGCCCCATCGCCGACAACGCCGGCGGCAACGCCGAGATGACCGGCCAGCCCCCCCACGTCCGCGAGCGCACCGACATGCTCGACTCGCTGGGCAACACCACCGCCGCGACCGGCAAGGGCTTCGCCATCGGCTCCGCCGCGCTCACCGCGATGGCCCTCTTCGCCGCGTACATCCAGATCGTCCAGACACAGATCACCACGCAGAGCGTGACCTTCGTCGAGGCCGGCGAGTACGCCGGCCCGGGCGGCGCCGAGACCTTCGCCGTCTATGAGGGCTACGGCAAGTTCGCGATCGTCAGCCCCGACGGGATCGACGACGACGAGGACCCCGAGATCGACGGCGCCATGTGGCTCGAGACCTCCGGCGGCCATGGCGGCGAGCCGGCGCTCGAGGTCGGCCAGACCTTCCTCGTCGGCAGCGGCGACAGCAGCTCGCGTTACAGCCTCGTCGTCGAGGTCGAGCACGACGACCACGACGACATCTACCAGCTCACCCTCGCCTCATCGAGCAACGGCTCGGTCGAGGATGTCCTCCGCTTCTACAACGTCACGCTCGCCAACCCGCAGCTGCTCGGCGGCATCTTCATCGGCGTCATGCTCGCCTTCGTCTTCTGCGCCCTCACGATGAACGCCGTCGGCCGCGCCGCCTACAGCATGATCGACGAGTGCCGCCGCCAGTTCGGCAAGATCCGCGCCGCCCTGGTCGCCGGCGGCATGAGCGAGGAAGAGGCCGCCAACCCCGACAACTGGCCCATGGAGGGCATCGAGCACGAGGGCACCCACTACCCCGACTACGCCAGCTGCGTCTCGATCTCGACCGCCGGCGCCCAGAAGGAGATGGTGATCCCCGCCGTCCTCGCGATCCTCATCCCGATCGTCGTCGGGCTCGTGCTCAGCGTGCCGGGCGTCATGGGCATGCTCGCCGGCGGCCTGACCGCCGGCTTCGCCCTCGCGGTCTTCATGGCCAACGCCGGCGGCGCCTGGGACAACGCCAAGAAGCTCCTCGAGAGCTACGGGCGCATCACCGCCAACGACGCAGTCAACAACCCCGAGGTCCAGAACAAGATCCCCGCCCCGATCCGCACGCAGATCCTCGAGCGCGCGAACCAGATGATCGCCGCCGGCCAGGGCGAGGCCTACGTCTATGGCAAGGGCTCCGAGGACCACAAGGCCACCGTCGTGGGCGACACCGTCGGCGACCCCTTCAAGGACACCTCGGGCCCGTCGCTCAACATCCTCATCAAGCTGATCTCGATCGTCTCGGTCGTCTTCGCCGGCCTGATCGTCGCCTACGGCCCGATCATCGGCGGCCTGCTCGGCCTGAACTAGGGCCCGTCCGAGACACAAATCTGTGACGCTCGGGCCCGGCCGAAACACGGCTCCGAGCGGTGACGTGAAGAACACGTGAATCGCGGCCCGCCCCCTCGGCGGGCCGCTTTCATTTCGGTAGCTTGCGCACTCACGTTTCAAGGAGACACGCGCATGCAACGCAGAGCCGCCGCCGCCGTCCTGATCGCGTCGTTCGTGACGCTCTCCGCCGCGATCGCCGTCCGCGCCACGTCCCAGCCGTCCGCCCTCGGCCCCCTGGATCCACCCGCCGGCCCGGTAGCGGACACGTCACCGGACCTCGCCGAGATCCGAGCGCAGCTCGACGCCATCCAGTCGCAGCAGGTGACGACGGCGATGAGCAATGGGCCTTGGGAGGTCGAGATTGTGGAACTTGGTATCAGCGATCAGGACCTCTCCGTACCGATCGTGCCGGGCCGGAACCTCGTCCACGCGGTCGTCGTGTATCGTGGCTTCGTGCAGGTGTTCGACGGCCCGGGAAGAGTCGACAACGTCGGATTCCCAGCGAACGGACGAATGATCGGGCTCGCAGAGCAATTCGCAGCGAACAGCGGGGGTGGGTTTGGCGAGGGTTCAACACACTCCGAGATCAACGTCGTCGCGGAAAACGGCGTGCAGCTCGCCTGGGCTGGGTTCAATTCTTCATCGATCGTTGCTCTCTACTACCGCCCGCTCCCGCCCGCGCAACAAACAACCGCCGCGACGGCCAAATAGCCCTCGCGGCGGCTGATCCTGGCTCTCAGTGTCCCGCGGTCAGTTGATCGACTCGACCGCCTCCAGCGCGTCCTTCGCCTTCGCACGCTTGCGGTAGTTGTCCTCGACGAACGACCACGAGATCGTCCGGTCGGTGTTGATCACGTAGGTCACGCCCAGCGGGAGCTGCAGCGGCCCGTCGCCGTTCGCCTGGCGAAGGAAACGGGCGTAGTTCGACGGCGCCTCGTACGACACGCCGAACGCCTGCGCCGCCTCGCTGCCGACGTCGCTGTAGATGCCGAGACGGAACCCGTTCTTCTCCTCGAACGCGAGCGCCGAGGCCGGCAGCTCCGGCGCCACGCCGATCACCGTCGCGCCCGCCGACTCGAACTCGCTGTGGAGCTTGTCGAACTTCTTGAGCGAGCCGTTGCAGATCGGGCACCAGCTGCCGCGGTAGAAGATCATCACGACCGGGCCGTCCTCGAGCAGCGTCCCGAGCGTCACCCGCTCGCCGTCGGTGTTCGTGAGCGTGACGTCGGGCGCGGTATCGCCCGTGCGCTTGGCGCTCTCCGCGGCCGCCTCGGCGGTCGGGGCCGGCTCGAACGAAGAGAGCGTGCCAGCCGCGGTCAGCGGCGCGGCCAGACCGGCGACGAGGCCAGCGACAAGAGCGATCGAACGGTTGCGGGTCATGCGAATCTCCGTGGATATCCCGTAAAAGGAGCGACGGGGCCTCGCGGCCCCGGATCAGATCGGTTGCTTCGGGTCAGTCGGACTGCAGCCCGCGGACGGCCGCGAGCACGTCCGCCGGCTCCGCCCGGGCGACGTAGTCCGCGTCGAGGAACGCCCAGCGAATCACCCCATCGGTATCGATCACGTACGTCGCCGCTAGCGGCAGCTCGCCCGTGTCGTTGCCGTTCCAGTCGTCGAACTGGAAGAACTCGTTGTACTTCTCGTGCACCGCCTCGGTCACCTCGAACACGACGCCGTACTCCTTGGCGACCGTGTTCCCGACGTCGCTGAGCACCGTGAACGAGAGTTCGTTCTTCTCAGAGGTCGAGAGCGAGTTGTCGGGCAGCTCCGGGCTGATCGCCACCAGCGTCGCGCCGGCATCGTCCAGCTGCGGCAGGATCTCCTGGTACCCACGCAGCGTCAGATTGCAATAGGGGCACCACCCCCCCCGATACCAAAGCAGCACCACCGGGCCGCGCTCGAGCAGCGACGCCAGCGCCACCGTCTCGCCGCGGGCGTCCGGGAGCTCGAACTCCGGGGCGCCGTCGCCGACATTCTTTGCTTGCATGGTGACGCCAGAATCCCGAACCGCCTCGATCCCGTCTTCCCAGATCTTCCGGACGTCCTCCGGCGTCGCCGCAGCGTCCTTCCGCTCGTCCAGGACCGGCTGCAGCCGCGTCACAGTCTTCGTCGTGCTCATCCCCATTGCAATCTCCTCGGTCCCACGGCCGGCGACCCCATCGGGCCCCGCCGCGCTCTCATCCGCACGCTCGCACCCCACGAGCGTGGTCATGACCAAGATCGCGCTAGCCCTTCCGAGCATGATCCAACTCCTCGAACGTCCAACTAGCGGATTGATCTCCCCTTGCGACCTCGTGAACCGGATGCGCACCGCGGGTATTCCCCAGCAGAGCCGGTCGACGTACGGGGTTGCGAACTAGGGCGTTATTCCGAGGTGTGCAGATCCGGGGCCAGCCCGAGCACCGCCGCGATCCCCTCGGGGTCGATGTTCCCGCCGCTCACGACGACCCCAACCGCCCCGGGCTGCTCGCGCCCTGCCTCACGCCGCTCGCGGCTCGCCCGGAGCAGGCCCGCCAGGCCGAGCACGCCCGACGGCTCGATCACGATCTTCATCGCCTGCAGGCAGAACCGCACCAACGACGCGAGGTCGCGGTCCGAGACCGCCCGCATCTCGTCCACCCGCGCGAGCACGATCGGCAGCGTGTACCGGCCCAGGTAGCTCGTCCGCGCCCCGTCCGCGATCGTGTCCGGGTGCTTGACCGTCCGGAGCACCCGGTCGCGGAAGCTGCGCACCCCGTCGTCGCCCGCCTCCGGCTCGACGCCGATCACACGCGTCTCGGCCGAGACAGCCCGCGACGCCGTCGCGCAGCCGGACAGCAGCCCGCCCCCGCCGCAGCAGACGTAGAGCTCGTCGATCGTCTCGCGCCGCTCGGCGAGCTGCTGGTAGAACTCGCGAGCCACCGTCCCCTGCCCGGCGATCACACGCGGGTCGTCGTAGGGCGGCACGAGCTCGAGGCCCTCGCGCGCGGCCAGCTCGCGCCCGTACTGCTCGCGGGCGACCTCCGACGGGTCGTACTCGACGACGCGGCTCCCCGCCGGGGCGCAGGAGAGGTACGCCCGCGTCGCCTCGAGCTTCGTCGCCGGGGCGTCGCGCGGCATCACGATCACGGCGCGGATGCCGAGCATCGCAGCCGACATCGCGACCGCCTGCGCGTGGTTGCCCGAGGAGTACGTGATCACGCCGGGCGTCTCGCCCTCGCCCGCGGCCTCGCGGACGAGCGCCAGCGCGTTGAACGCGCCGCGGAACTTGAAGGCGCCGACGCGCTGGAAGTTCTCACACTTGAGGTAGACGCGCGTGCCCATCAGCGCGTCGAGGCGGCTCGAAGTCATCACCGGCGTGCGGTGCGCACGCCCCGCGAGCCGCCGAGCCGCGGCATCGATCTCGCCGATCCCGACCGACTCGATCAGCGTCATGTCGGGTGCCTGGCCCTCGGCCCCCCAGAGCTCCGCCGCGGTGGTCATCCCACTAACGTACCACCGACGCACGGCCCGGACGGAGACGGCAACCGGGACCACCGCCCCGACAATCCGGCCGACGGCCCGCCCTGCCCGTCGGCCGGTCCTGCACTCCCCCGCGCTCTCAGCCGCGGCGGCGTCGGGCGACCACCAGACCCGCGAGCGCCAGCAGCCCGATCGTCCCGGGCGCGGGCGTCAGCGTCGCGTCGAAGGCGAACGGCCCGGGCAGATCCAGCAGCGATGACGATCCGCCCGCCGGATTGATCGCGAGCATGTCCCACATGAGCATCAACTGGTAGCGGCCCTCATCAAGCCGGACCGAGACAGTGCCCCCCGTTGGCGTCAGATCGAGCGGAGAGCTCGGGCCATCCAACGCGAACAGCGACGCGGTGAAGATCCCCTCGTCCGGCCCGACGCTGCTGAGCGTCAGCACATCGAGCCGCGCAGCGGCCTCGAACTCAAGGATCAGCCCCGCCAAGCCGTGGACCATCACGGTCTCCCCGAACGACTCGTTGAGCGCGCAGCCCATCGAGATCTCGCCGCTGACCGACGTCGCCTCGAGGGCCGCCGTCGCCGAGACCAGCCCGACGCCCATCGCCGCCGGCGAGGGGTACACCGCGCTGTGCACCGCGCCCCTCGCGAGCACCGAGGCGGTTTCGCCGATGAGCAACCCGGCAAGCCGAGACTGCTCGACCTGCTCTTCCGTCAGCGGGTCCGCGCGAATCTGAAGCACCGCACCCAAATCACCGCTCAAGAACTGCCCCGATGCCGACGCGTTCAGCGCACCGACAGCCAGGATCGCAAGCGACCTGTTCATCCCACGCCACCCTTTCCTTTGCCCGACCAGGCGAGACACAGACGGTGTCCGCCTCCCGGCCAGGACATCCGTTCTCACTCCGGCGCCGTCGCGCCAACACGCATTTTACGAGAGCCCGGATCCTGACCAAGAGCGCTGTGACAGTCCAGCGAAACTTCGGCACGAGCTAGCAAGACTACCTAAGAAAAAAAGCTGCCGGACCCAGAGGACCCGGCAGCCGTAGGAGCTTAGTCGCCTGCCGAGGGCGCCCGGCACCGGCCGGTTCCCTGCGCAGGTCTCCTGCGTGGGCCGCGTAGCACGCGAGCCCCGTCGAGCTCGCGCCTCAGCGACGCAGCCCCTTCGTACTCTCGATCAACACTGGATCACCCCCTTCGGAACGGGCCACGAGGGCCGACCGACCCGGCCGTCGCGCGGGGTACGACCCGCACCGCCGGGCTCTTCTCCCCGGACCGTCGCCCGGGGCTCATCGCCCGCGACGCGACGAGAACACGCGCCGCGGTCGTCACGCCGGCCCCGACGCCCCGTCCGCGGTGGTTCTCACCGCTCGGCGGCAGCCGGCCCGCGCGTGATGCCTCAGTATCGGAGAAATACGCCCGGCCGATCAAGCCGGTTCGGCCGAATTCGCCCCCCGCAAGCAGGCATGCAGGCCCGGGCGCTCAAGGCTCGAAGTCATCGAACGCACCCTGCTCGGCCTGCTCATCCAGATAGGCCTGAAATTCACCCATCTTGTACGACACGAAGCAGAACGCGTGGTGCAGCGTCAACCACTCCACGTCGCTCTGATCCTCATCGAGGTCCTTGCGGAGCCGGTTCAACTCCGCGAGCAGCACCTCCGCCTTGATCTTCTTCATCGGGCCCCTTTCCCACCGGGTCTCGCTCCGAGGCCATGCTACCGCGGCCGCCCCCGCGCCATCTTGCCCCGCGCCACGCCCGCCGCCATCGCGATCGCGAGAAGGACCGCCTGGGCCGCAACGATCGACGGCCCCAAGAGAAGATCCAGTTCGAACCCGATGACCACGCCGGCCGCCGCACCCAGCACGCTCAGCACGACGGACCACAAGAAGACCGGCCCGAGCGTCCGCCCGAGCCGCAGCGCCGCGGCGCCGGGCAAGACCAGCATCGCCGTCGCGAGCACCACACCGGCGACCTGCATCACCACCACCACCGCGATCGCGAGCATCCCGAGCAGGAGCGCGCGCATCCGACCGCCGCGCACACCACGGACGCGCGAGCCCTCGGCGTCGAACGCCCAGAAGAGAAGCGGCCGGCGCCACCACCACAGCGCCGCCCCCACCGCGATCGCGACCGCCGCCGACGCCGCCACATCGAACCAGCCCACCTCGAGCACGTGCCCGAAAAGCGTGCGCTCCAGCGAGGGCGGCCGCGCCAAGCCACGCTCGAGCGCCAGCCGACCCGCCGACGATTGCGCCTGAACGCCGATCGCCATCGAGACCGCCAGCACGACCCCGATCGCCGCGTCCAGCCCGCTCGATCGCGACAGACGCGAGATCGCCAGCGCCGACAGCAACGCGAAACCGGGCACGACGATCGACGCCGCGAGCGGCGACAGCAGCCGCCCGCCCTCGCTCGCGCCGAAGAACCCGACGCCGGTCGCCGCCGCGAGCATCGCCAACCCCACGCCGCCGAACGCGCTGTGGCTCACGCCCTGCCCGATGAACGCCAATCGCTTCAGCACCACGAGCACGCTGAGCGGTCCCGCGAGCAGCGCGACAAGCAGCGTCGCGATCACCGGCGGCCAGTAGTCACCGTCGTACACGGGATTGAACAGGTAGTCGATCGTTCTCACGACGCCGCCCCGCCGCGCTCATGCACGCCGGCCTCGCCCGGCGCGTGCGGGTGCGCCGTAACGCCGCCATCCAGCACCGCCTCGACATCGTGCTGGAACAGCTCCGCCAACACCTCACGCGTCAGCCCGTGCGGAGCATCGTGGTAGTGCAGCGTCCGACTCAGGCACGCCACGCGGTCGGACGTCGCCGCGAGCGTGCGAACCTCATGGCTCACCGTGACCACCGTCAGCCCGAGCGTCGAGACCAGCGTGTCGATCATCTCCGCGAACCGGCGCTGCCCCGAGACGTCGACGCCGGTCGTCGGCTCGTCCAGCAGCAGCACCCGCGGCCCGGGCGCGACCGCGCGGGCGATCAGCACGCGCTGCAGCTGCCCGCCCGAAAGCGAGCCGACGAGCTCATCGGCGTACGCCGTCGAGTCCACCAGGCCGAGCATCTCGTCGACCCGCGACGCCGCGTCCCGCCCGAACGAACGCCATGCCGGCAGCGAGATCGAGACCGCCTGCCGCACCACCTGTCTCGCAGTCAGCGGGAACCCGCGCTCGAGAGACGGGCGCTGGGGGACGTGCCCGACCAACCCGAGCGCGAGCGCTCGGCCCGGCTCGTGCCCGAAGACCCGCACCCGCCCCTCGCTCGGCCGCACCCCGCCGAGGATCACGCCCAGCAGCGTCGACTTGCCGCCGCCGTTCGGACCGAGCACACCCAGACGCTCGCCCGCATTCACACGCAGCGACAGCGAACGCACCGCCGGCTCCACCGCGCCGGGATAGCGCACGGTGACGCCGTCGACCTCGATCGCGACCTCCGATGACCCGGAACTGGCAGGCACGCCTCAATTAGACGCGATCGCAGCGCGCAACGCCGCCCCGAGCGCCGAGAAGTTCTGACGCGCGATCGCGCCGTCCTCGCCCAGCCCGACCGGATCCAGCTCGGCGATCGGCAGCCCGGTCTCCTCCGCGAGCCGACGCGCGAACGTCGAGGGCTGCGTGCTCTCGATCACGATCGCACGGACCCGCCCGCCCTCGATCGCCATCCTCGCCTCGGCCAGGACCGAGGGCGACGGCTCCCCGTGCCCGGGGCCGCGGACCGCCAGAACCGTCTCGACCCCCAGCGGCTCGAGCATCCGCCGCCACGCGTCGTGCTGCACGATCACCCCGGCGCCTTCCAAAGAAGCGAACTCCAGCACCGCCTCGTCCCGGATCCGACGGAACGCATCCGCGAGGGACGCCGCACGCACGCCCGCGTCCTCGGCGAGCAGCTCGGCGGGCAGCAACTCGGGGAGCATCTCCACGAATCGGGCGCACAGCTCGAGATCAAGCCACAGATGCGCGTCGAACGCGTGGTCGTGCCCCTCGTGGTCGTGATCATGCCCGTGGTCGTGGCCGGTGAAGCCGAGCGCCTCGCCCATCAGCACCGCCCGACGGTCGATCACCGCACGCCCGATCGCGCGCTCCAGCCCCGCCTCCACCCCGAGACCGACCGCGAGCACCGCGCCGGACTCGGAGAGCACCGCCGCCTCGCTCGGCGTCGGCTCGAACGAGTGCGGGTCGATCCCAGGGCCCATCACGACCCGCAGCTCGACGTCCTCGGCCAGCAGCGGCCCAGCCATCGACGCCAGCGGCTCGATGGTCGCCACCACCAGCCGCGCGCGGGGCGCGGGCGTGTCGACCCCGCGGTCCGAGCAAGCCGCGATGAAAAGGCAAAGGACCGCCAAAACCAATCGCAGCATCACACCCACCCTTAATTGAGAATCCATTCGCAATAGCGTAGACACCCGCCCGCCGCCGTGCGAATCGGAGCACCCCACCGGAGGGCCCGTGAACGATTGCTCGTCGCGGCGATCCGGGCTAACGTTCTGGCTCGCCTGGGGCGGTAGCTCAGTTGGTAGAGCGCATCGTTCGCAATGATGAGGTCAGGGGTTCGAATCCCCTTCGCTCCATTCCCCCGGCGCCGATTCGGGCGAGTTCTCCGCCCCGCCACTTTCCACTGTCATCCAAGCACTTAGAGCGCCCTCGCCCACATCACACGGCGCGAAAGCGGTTGATACGCGCGAAGATTCGGTAAAGGCCGGAGCCTCGCTGACGTGCGGCCGGATTGACATGGCATGAATTGGTCTTCCCCCTCGCCCTCCCGAGACCCGCGACGCGGGCCCTGGGACCAAGGGGCGACGAGGATGACCCGTGCGGAACCCGGCGGAAACCCCCAAGACGCACGCCCGCACGCGCGCGACAGGCACGCTCCCGAGACGGATCGGCCTGATGAATAAACCGTGAAGGTCCGACGGAGACGCCACCGTCCCCCCGCCGTCGCGATCTATCGTCTCGCACGGCATCGCGGGGGAGGCCAGATCCGGCAGCCATGAGGAGTCAGGCACCCATGCATCAGCGGAATCAGGAACCGCTTTCGCGAGCGTTCACGCTCATCGAGCTACTCGTCGTCATCGCCATCATCGCCCTGTTGATCGGCATCCTCCTGCCGGCCCTCGGGTCCGCTCGCAAGAGCGCCCAGGCCCTGAAGGAGAGCGTCAACGCCCGCGGCGTCGTCCAAGCTGTCCAGACGTACTCCGCCGAGAGCCGCGAGTATTACCCCGCGAGCTACGTCTACCCGCGGAGTCCCTTCAGCTCTGATTGGCTCCTGCAGGATCAGCAGGGGTCGGGCTCCCGAGACAACGGCTACTCGCACTGGAGCTACGCGCTCTTCGACAACGGCAACGTGCCGCTGGACGCGTTCGAGTCCCCGCTCGCCCCGTCCCGCGGCGCCCCGCCCAGCAACCCTGGCCCGAACCAGGAGGACTGGATCAACCAGACGCAGCGCGACGACGCCGGCAACACCGGCGCCAGCCCGCCGAACACAGCGGTCCGCGACCGGCAGGTCCCTCGCCTCGCGTACACCGCGAACGCCGCGATCATGCCGCGCAACAAGTTCTTCGACCCCGGCCTGGGCCTCGACGGCACCGGCAACCGAAGCGTCGAACGCCGAAACAAGCTGGTGAAGGACGCGGAGATCGGGTTCCTCGATCGCACGATCGGCATCACCACCTGGCTGCCGTTCGAGGAATACCGCTTCATCACGGAGCGCGATGAGAACGATACCGGTCCCTGGGGCGTCTCGAAGAGCCACCGCCCGGTGTTCCCGTTCGTCAACGAGATCGGCGGCGAACTGATCGATATCCCGGCCCGGACGTTCCCGAACCCCGACGGCAACTGGTTCACCGTTCCCTCGGCGAACGATACCCAGACGCTGCTCTTCGAGTACGACTCGCGGAGCACCGGCTATCAGGGGGTGCAGAGCGGCATCTTCAGGGGTGGCAGGCCCGAGTCCTTCCAGCTGAACGCGCTCAGCCGTCAGGTGCCGGGCGAGAAGACCACGTTCGGGTATCTCGACGGCCACGTCGAGCAGAAGACGATCGAGGAGACCCTCGTGGACATCGGCGAGTGGGGCCAGAAGGTCTACTCGCTCACCGGCGACAACCGCGTCGAGACTCGGGCCCTGAGGGAAGACCGCGAGAACTGATTCAAACGCACGCAGACGACGCCCAGCGGCGTCGTCTGTTGTTTCTTCTCGGCGGCACATCCGTGAATCGCTCGACACGGAGGAGAGCGAGTGCCACCGACAACCCAGATGCGACCCCATCGCCCGACCCTCGGGGGGCCGGCGGGCGATCGGTGCAGGCACGCCCCCCTCGCGTTGTGTAGATCGATTCTTTCGGAGGGATCACCCAAATGCAGAAGAAGATTGCGATCATGCTCGCGGCGTGCGGCGCCGCTTCCGGTCTCGCGTCGGCGCAGCTCGCCGGCCAGAACCGCGTCGTGTCCGGCGCGGGCGCCACGCTCCAGGAGGCGTTCTTCCGCTCACCCGTCTCGACCAATGACTTCATCGACGTCGACGGCGACGGCGAGGCCGGACGGTTCAACAGCTTCCCGCCGGACCAGCTGACCCCGGACTTCACCAGCGTCGGCGCGTTCAACGGCGACGCCGACCCGACCAACGACAACGTCTTCTTCCTCAGCTACCGCATCATCGGCTCCGGCAACGGCATCCTCGAGCTCGACACCTTCGCCGGCGGCTCCGACATCAACTCGGACAACTCGCTCACCCGCCCGCTCTCGGGCCTGCGCGACAACGGCGGCGATCTGTTCATCCTGACCAACGGCAACCCGGTCACCACGCTCTTCGCCGTGACCGACCTCAACGGCGACCAGGCCATCGACGCCGCCGACGACCTGCTCGTCCAGGAGGGCGCCGTCCCGGGCAACAGCCGCTTCGCCCCTGAGGCCATCTACAACCGCGCCGACCTGGTGTTCCAGTCGGGCGGCCTCGCCACCCTCGCCGGCTTCGGCAACGCCGCCATCCGCGGCGGCCTGCCGTTCGTCCCGGATCGCGCCAACGACTACCAGGGCGTCGTCTTCAGCACCGCGCTGATCGACGCCGATGAGGGCACCGAGGAGTTCGTCGGCTTCACCGTCGACTTCTCGGCCTCCGACGTCCCGCTGTCCTGGTTCGGCATCGCGGGCGGCCTGCCCGAGCCCGACGCCCTCCCGACGACGGCCGGCTACGGCGCCAACCCGCGCCTCGCCACCGACTTCGCCGGCAACACGCTGCAGCAGAGCAACCTGCTCCGCCCGCTGAACCGCCTCAACACCGACGGCAGCGACCCCGCCTTCCAGGCCTTCGACACCGCCATCTCGGCCACCCCGGTCGCCGCGATCACCAACCCCGGCACCGGCCTGAACTTCGGCCTCGGCGCGTCCGAGATCTACATGTCGGACCTGCGCCACCTCGCCGCCACCGGCCGCCGCAACAACGGCGAGAACCTCACCAAGGTCACGCGCGACTCGGGCTCGGGCACGCGCAACGCCTTCATGAACGGTCTCGGTCTCGACCCGTCCTGGGGCGCCGGTGAGAACATCGGCAACCGCTCGACCTCGTCGGCCAACGACCGCGTCGGCCCGAACTACACCCCGTCGAACAAGGGCGGCTCGAGCCGCAACGAGGGCACCACCGTCAACACCCGCATGGGCATCGGCCACACCGGCGCCGAGCGCGGCGGCTCCCGCTGGATCATCAACACCCCGGGCAACCCGCAGGACCTCGAGGTCCTCGGCATCCTCGCCGACATCAAGGGCGGCACCGTCGCCGCCCGCCCGACGCTCGACAATGTCATCGACGCCGGCCCGAACGGCTACAACGTCCAGGGCCCCGCGTCGCTGTCGCACCTCGGCAACCCGCGCGCCCTCTCGGCCGACCTCGGCGGCAACGGCTTCGACGCCGGCGACCCCGTCTCGGTCCCGGGCCTCCCGACGCCCAACCGCGCCGCCGGCGCCTACCTGAACAACATCACCCGCTCGATCGCCGCCTTCAACCAGGCCCCGGGCTCGTCGTTCACCGCCCTCACCCCCGGTGAACTGCTGGCCACCCAGTTCCTCCTGTCGCCTCGACCGTCAACGCCAACGAGCTCGAGGCCGGCAACCTCGCCGCCGCCGCGGCCAACGGCCTGCCGATCCCGCTCATCGTCAACCCGAGCAACAGCCCTGCCGTCGAGGCCTTCGCCCGCGGCTCGGCCAGCCCGCTCAACCTCCCGCAGTACGGCAACGCCACCACCGAGGGCGGCGTTGTCCCGACCCGCACCACCGACGTCGCCTACGGCGACGGCTCGGGCGCCGGCGTCAACAACTACTTTGATCAGTCGGGCGCCTCGATCGCCTACGGCGCCGACATCGATGTGGTCGCCGACAACAGCCAGGTCGCCTACGACTTCAACGGCGACGGCGTCCGCTCGCTCGCCGACGCGGTCCCGATGATCCGCGCCTTCCGTGACCGCTTCGAGGCGACCCCGTGGGCTCCGGGCCAGGGCGCCGCCGGCACCGTCATCGAGATCCTCGGCGACGGCGACAACGACGGCAACTTCGGCGCCGACGACATCCGCTACTGGGCCGACGGCCTCGTGCTCGGCGCCTCGGCCAACGGCCTGGGCGGCTCGCGCGACGTCAGCCCGATCGCCCCGCAGGGCGGCGTCCTCGTCCAGGGCGACGGCCAGGAGGACGACGTCCTCAACCGCACCGCCGGCTTCTACGCCGTCGACGCGGCCTACGAGGCCGAGACCGGCAACAACAACTTCTTCGGCACCACCCTCGCCACCGGCGCCGCCTACACGCTCGGCGCGTCGAAGGCCGACGTCGCCGGTTCGGTCGGCACCACGCCGGGCTACGCCCCGGTCGGAGCCGACGGCGTGATCGATGTCAACGACATCGACTACGTCCGCGGCAACAAGGGCGACTTCGCCGATCTCCTCCAGGCCGTCTCGGCCGCCGACGACGGGCTCCGCGCCTTCCAGGCGTCGGTCATCGACGCCTCGGCCGACATGAACGGCGACCTCATCATCGACGAGACCGACGTCGACGAGATCCTCGGCGCCCTCGGCACCGTCCGCGGCGACTTCGACCTCGACGGCGACTTCGACCTCAATGACCGCCGCATCGCCCAGACCAGCCGCGCCAACGGCACCAGCCCCGCCAGCTATGGCGACGGCGACTTCGACGGCGACGGCGACGTCGACAGCGACGACGTCAGCAACGGCAACCCGGGCCTGACCCTCGCCGAGTTCGACGGCAACCTGGGCGTCATCTCGCAGAACGACTCGAGCGAGTTCGTCGCGGCGTTCTTCGCCAACGACCTCCTGGCCGACATCGCCGCCCCGTTCGGCGTCATCAGCCAGGCCGACGTCGCTCTGTTCGTCAGCGAGTTCTTCGCCGCCCCGTAATCGGGAACGCGAAACTCACCGGGCAACGCCCGGAACGACCTGAATCTCACGGGGCGTGGTCGAAAGGCCACGCCCCGCTTTCGTTCCGGGCCCGATCACCGCATCGCGGCACGACGCCCGCGGCCCACCGCCGCAGACCGACGACATCATTCCCAAAGAACGACGAGAGCCGGTCCGCCGCTCAGAGCTCGGCCAACCCCTCGCGGATCGCGAACCGCGCCAGCTCGACACGGTCGTGCAGCCCGAGCTTCTCCATGATCGACGCCCGGTGCGCATCGACCGTCTTCGGGCTCCGATGGATCGCCGCCGCGATGTCGGCCCTCGAGAGCCCGCGCCCGATCATGCTCAGGATCTGACGCTCCCGCGGCGTCAGCAGCCCGAGACGCGAGGTCTTGAGCCCCGGCGCCGGGCGCCCGCCGGCCCCCGGCTCGCAGCCGCACCGCTCGACGATCTCGTCGCCGAAGACGAACTCGCCGCGCGAGACCCGTCGGATCGCGTCGATCAACTTCTTCGGCTCGTCGCGCTTCGAGAGGTACCCCCAAGCCCCGGCGGAGACGCCGGAGTCGAGGTAGCTGTCGCGAACGAACGCGCTCAGGAGAATCACCCGGGCGTCGGGACAGACCCGCGCCAGGTCACCGATCGCCTCGAACGGATCGCGGCCCGGAAGCTCGATGTCCAAGAGCACCACGCACGGCGCCTCGCGCCCCGCGACCGAGACCAGGTCGTCCGCGCTCCCGAGCGTCGCGACGATCTCGAGGTCCTGCTCCAGCGCGAGTCGCGCCCGGATCCCCTCGATCAGGAAGGCATGATCATCCACGCAGATGACCTTGATCACCGACCGCCCGAGATCCGCCGACTCCGATTCCTGCATCATCGACCTTTGCACAGCGCACGCTCCCGTTGCAGTTGCGCGTATCCGGCCCGTAATTCTGCGACCGTTTCGGCGCCCGCAATCGGCTCGCTGTCGCTCACCGCGACATCGGCCGGCTCTCCCGCCTCGACAACCCAGAAGCCCAACGCCTCCGCGATCGCCCTGTGAAGAGCACGGGCCCGCGCGTCGTGCAGGTCTAAACGTAGCGTAACCGCTTCCCCGGGCCGAAGCGAGGCTTCATCCACGGCGGGGAGCAGAACCGAGATCCGCGTCCCCCCGCCCTCGCGGTCCGAGATCTCGACCCGGCCACCCGCGTTCCGCGCCACGCCGTGCACGACGGCAAGCCCCAGCCCCGTCGAGATCGCGCGGTGCTTGGTCGTGAAGAACGGCTCGAGCGCGCGGCGCCGGACCGCGTCCGGCATCCCCGCCCCGCTGTCCTCGACGACGAGCTCGACGACAGCGCCGCCGACCTCATCATCAAGCCCTTCACGCGCGATGACCCGGATCCTGCGGTCGACCACAGCACCCTCGCCGAGCGCCTGGATCGCCTCCGCCGCGTTGACGACCAGGTTCATCACCGCCTGCGTCAGCCGATGACTCTCGACGCCGACCGCCGACAGCCCGTCCGCGATCTCGACCTCCAGCCAGATCGCCTCGGGCACCAGCGACTCGATGAGCGGCGCCGTCGCCGCGTACCACGAGGAAAGATCCGTCCGGGCGAGCCTCGCCCCCCGCTCGCGCTCGCGCGTCAGCAGCCGCAGAGATCCGCCGAGCCGGTCGAGCAGGTCGATGCCCGTCGCCAGCGCCGCAAGATCCGGATCCGAGCAGCCGAGGCGATCGACCAGGCTGTCCAGCCGGCAGCGCAGCGGGAAGATCATGTTCCCCAGATCGTGCCCGATCCCCGCCGCCAGCTCGCCGAGCGCCGCCAGCCGCTCCGCCGCCTCGAGGCGCCGCCGCGACTCGTCGAGCGCCTCGGTCCGCTCGTGCACGAGACGCTCCAACTCCGCCCGGTACTTCGAAAGCTCACGCTCCGCCTGCCGCGCGTCGGTCACGTCCAGCCCGAGCGCCGTCGCGGCCGTCACGCGACCGACCGAGTCGCGGATCACCGCGCGGTTCCAACTCACGATCCGCTTGCTGCCGTCCACGCTCCGGATCGCGCCGTCCACACGTCGCGTGAAGGCCCGACCCTCGAACGCCTCACGCATGTCCCGCGAGACCTCGGCACGCCGGTCGGGCTCGGTGAACGTCTCCACCCAATCCGTTCCGACGATCTGATCCCGCGGCAGCCCGGTCAGCCTCTCCATGAACTCGTTGCAGTACAGCACGCGCTGGTCGCGGTCGAGGATCACGCCCGCGAGCTCGATCGTCTCGAGCACCTCACGGAACCGACGCTCCGACCGACGCAACGCCTCCTCGGCGTCCCGCGCGTCGGTCACATCGATGCCCACGCCCCAAGAAGCCCACCCGGGGATCGGGCAACGCTCCGCCAGCCCCGACCACATGATCCGCCGGAACTGCCCGTCCGCGCACTCAAGCGGGAGCTCCCAGCGGTCGTAGTCACGACCCGTCCCCTCGGGACCTGCGTGCAAACTCCCCCGACGGCCCGTCAAGCCGCCGCACCCGCCCTCGGTTCCACGCAGCGCCTCCCGCGAATACCCCGAGGTCGAGGCCGCGAAGTCGTTCCAGAACGTCACCTCGCCCGACGCATCGAGCGCCCAGACCAGCACCGGAAGGTGCCCCACGACCGCGGCCAAGCGCGACCTGCTCTCACGCACCTCGCGCTCAGCCGCCGCACGCTCGGTGATGTCCTCCGCGAGCGACGCAACCGCGACGACCTCTCCGCGCTCGTCACGCAGCGGCGTGTTGTACCAACGGCACAGAATCGTGCGGCCATCCTTGGTCCGGTTCAGATTCGTGTTCGCGCCGCCGCCGCGCCCCGCGACGAGCTGCTGCCAGATCTGATCGACCTCAGACCCGAGCTCCGACGGCACGAGCAAAGGAAAGCAGTCGACATCCCGGACTTCTTCGTGTGAATAGCCGAAGATCCGCTCAGCCGCCGGATTCCAGCGGCGCGCGCGACGCTCGAGATCGAACTCGATCGCCGCGAGCGGCGTGCTGCGCAGGTGCGCCTCGAGCCGCTCCGTCGAATCGAGACCGCCGCGAGGGCTTTCCCCGGCGTTCATCGATGCATCGCGATCCGAGCTCGAAGACATACCGCACCCCGGATTCGTGCCAACCGACACATCATCAAGCGTAATCGAACACCTGTTCTCTCGGAAACAAATCAATAAGGAATTCACCTCGGTCGCCGATACGAACTTCTTCGGCGATACTCCGGCCGACCGAAGGGTCTTCTCCCGGTTGCACGCGTCACGATCTCGCGTCCGACCTTTAAGGAAATCCCTTGAACGCGAACGACCGAGCAGGGGCATTCGGTCGTTCGCTAGCAGAAGGCGCCGTCCGCATGCCGATCGCAGAAATCAAGGTTCTTCTGACCGACGATCACGCGCTCGTGCGCGACTCGCTCGCGCAGCGGCTCGAGATCGAGGACGACATCGCCGTCGTCGGCTCCGCCTCGACCGCCGACGAGGCCGTGGAATTCTGCAGCAGGAGCACGCCCGACGTCGTGGTCATGGACATCGAGATGCCGGGCCGCCAGTGCTTCGACGCGTGGCGCACCATCAGCGCCCGCCTGCCCGGCGCCCGCCTGATCTTCCTGAGCGCCCACACCAACGACCGCGACATCGCCGAAGCCCTGAAGATCGGCGCCGCGGGCTATCTCACCAAGGACGAGCCGCCGACCCGCCTGATCGAGGCCATCCGCCGGGCCGCGCGCGGCGAGTCCAGCTACTCCGAGAGCGTCAGAGCCCGCATTGTCGCCAGGTCGACCTCGGGCGGGTCCCAGCACGTCGCCCGCGGCGCGACGCTCTCGCCACGCGAGACCGAGGTCCTGCGGTACATCGCCAGAGGACTCTCCAAGAAAGAGATCGCGTCGGTCATGTGCATCAGCGTCAAGACCGTCGACAACCACTCGACCAGCCTGATGAGCAAGCTCGACGTCCACGACCGCGTCGAGCTCGCCCGCTACGCGATCCGCGAGGGCCTCGTCCAGGCCTGACCAACAAGCCCCGGCAGCAAGCCCCGGCAGCGAGACCCGGCAGCGAGCCCCGACGCAGGGGCAGAGCATGCCGCTTGACCGCCCGTCTGCCTCGGCCCACCATCCGGCGTGCCGACCGATCCTCCGCAGCGACGATCCACCAAGCAGCGCGACGCCATCGAGCGCGCCATCCACGACGCGGCTCGGCCGCTCTCGGCACACGAGATCCTCGAGCTCGCATCGACCGAGGTCGGAACGCTCAGCCTCGCGACCGTCTACCGCACGATCCGCCTGCTCCTCGATGACCGTGACATCACCCAGGTCGACATCCCGGGCGAGTCCGTCCGATACGAGCCCGCGGGCCTCGAACACCACCACCACTTCCACTGCATCAGCTGCGACCGCACCATCGATCTCGAAGGATGCCCGCTCGACGTCGAAGCCATCGCCCCGAAGGGCTTCGACGTCACCAAGCACGAGATCACGCTCTTCGGCACCTGCGACCGGTGCACGGGTGCGCGTGACAAGAAGAAGATGCCGCGCGAACGTTGACGGTCGTGCGGCACCGGAGAGGAAGGAAAGGAGTCTCGGCCTCAACGCCTCGACCGCTCGAAGGGACCTGTCTTTCGACGCGGGCCGTCCGTAGCCCTGGGTCCCTTCACCGCGACAAGCCTCGCGTCCCGTGTCGTTTTCGCATCAGACGAGAAAACACCCGCGGAACCCGGATTTTGGGTCACCCGCCCCCGGGGGTATAGCGGAGCACCTCAGTCAAGCGATTGTCGTCGTCCACGATCGCCACGCGCGGACGGTGCGAGCGGTACGTCTCGTCGTCCATCGCCGCGAAGTGCATCACGATCACCTTGTCGCCCGGCTCCACCAGGTGCGCCGCGGCGCCGTTCAACTCGATCGCGCCGCTTCCAGGCTCTCCGAGGAAGACGTAAGTCTCGAAACGTGCCCCGTTTCGACAGTTCGCGACAAGCACCTTGTCGCTCACGCGAAGCCCCGTCGCCTCGAGCAGATCGCGATCGATCGTGATCGACCCGACATAGTCCGGGTGCGCCGCCGTCACCTTCGCCATATGGATCTTGCAGTACAGCACGTCGCGCAGCATGCGCCGTCCCCTCGCTCCCGGACCCGACCGCATCAACTCACCCGATTCAGGTCAAAAACGAAAGCGCTTCCAAGTTTCGAAGTCCAACCGATGGCATCGCAGGACCTTCCATGCGACAATAGCTCTCGGGAGGTCCGCAATGCTTGACGCCGCCAACCCACGCGAACAACAGCAGCCCGCACGCGATCCCGCCGATCGCCGCTACGAGACCAAGCCGTTCGGGCGCTGCGGCCTGCTCACGAATCAGACCGACACGCAGCAGGGCGATCAGCCGCGCCGGGAAACGCCGCCGAAGCGCCAGCCTAAATCAGCTCGATGATCTCGAAGCGTTTCACGCCCCGCGGGGCGTTGACGCGCACGGTCTCACCGACCCGCGCCTTCAGCAACGCCTCGCCCATCGGGCTGCTCGCCGTGACCTCGATTACGTCCTCGTCGTCCTCACCGCTGAACTCACCCACGAGGCGGAAGGTCTCCTCCTCGCCGCTCCCGACATCCTTCAGCTTCACCGTCGATCCGAGGAACACGACACCCGTACTCGCGCTGAGCCCCGCGTCGACCACCTGCGCACCGGCGAGGCGCTCCTCGATCCTGCGGATCTCCGCCTCCTCCAGACCCTGCTGCTCCCGCGCCGCGTGATACTCCGCGTTCTCCTTGAGATCGCCCAGCGCACGCGCCTCCGCGATCCTCTCCGAGATCACCGGGCGGTTCGCGATCAGCTTCTCCAGCTGCGATTCCAGCTTCTTCTTCTCGTCCTCGGTCAGCATCGCCATGTCGCCGTGCTCCGCGTTCGCCGCCGGGGGCACGCCCCGGAACGAGGACGCTAGGCGGGCCGCTCGCGCGACGCGACCCGAGCAACCCCGGCCCCCAGCCACAGGATCCCGGCCAGGCCGCCCGTCATCCCGATCGCCGACCAGTGCCCGCCGTCGACGCGCGCCGGCCGCCCGCTCCACGAACGATCCCGCACGATCTCGTACCCGCCGGTGATCGGGCTCAGCATCCAGCCGGGCATCGGACCGAGCCGCGCCTCCCGACCCGACGGCCGCGCCGCCAGCACCGCCGGACCGCCGAACGCCACCACCACGACCGCAACCGCCGCGATCCAACGCGCCGCCGCGCTCTTCCCGCCGGGCGCGTAGACCAACGCCACGATCCCGCCCGCCACCAGCGTCCACGCAAGCAGGCACGCCGTCAGCGCCAGCACCACCGACACGGGCCAGCCCGCCAGAAACACCTGCGGCCAGAGCAACGCCAGAGGCGGCGCGATCATCACCAGGACGTCCCGCAGCAGCGAACGCAGCCGGCGATCGGGCGGCGCGTGCTGGCTCAGACGCAACACCGGGAACAGCACCGCTAGACCGATCGCGATCAGCACCACCAGCTTGCGCGCGCCCGGCCGGTACGACAGCGGGTCGAGCCCCATCATCGGCGCACCCGCGCCGAGCGAGACCACCGACGCCGCCATCAGATACACGGTCCAACCGAGCAGCAGCCCGCGCGGCTCGCCACGCCGGTGCGACCAGTCCCCGGTCGGCGACGACTTCCCGAAGATGTCGAGCTCCGGCTCTCGCGCGGGCGGCGCCTCGCTCTTGCCCGCGCGACGGCTCACGGCAGGATCCCGTTCATCCGGTCGAGTTCCTCGGGCACGGGGCCGGTCAGATCGATCGAACCACGCCCGCCGTCGATCCGCCCGTACTGCGCGCGGAACGCGCGGAGCCAGTCGAGCTTCGTCTCCGCGTCCTGCTGGCCCGGCGCGAAGCGCCCGACCGGCGCGCCCCATACGATGCGCGAGTTCCCTTCGGTCAACAGAATCAGCCGCCCCGCACGCCCGCCGCGCTCGATCGCGTCGCCCACGTCCACCGCGAGGATCTCGCCGAACACCGACGGGTCCTCGCTACGAAGAAACAGCAGCAGCTCGAGCCCGGCCGCGACGTCCGCCCCCGGCCACACGCTCAGGTACCGATCCGTCGGCTGCGCGGCGGGCGCCGCCGGCTCGAACCTCGCGCCCGCGATCACCGGGAGCGCGACCTCCTGCGGGTTGAACCTCGCGTCCATCGCCATCCCGCGATCCGAGATCAGGTGCATCGTGGCGCCCCGACGGACCTGCGCGAAATGGCGCCGCCAATCGCCCTCGACCTTCACCTGGCCGCTCGCCAGACGCCGCGCCGTCACGGGCGCGCCGCCCTCGGTCACGAACCAGCCGCTCCGCCTCGCCGCCTCCACCACCCGCTCGAGCGGCGCACGGCTCAGCGGCCCCGCGCCGGCGCCCCCCGCGGGAACCGCGTCCAGCGCCCCCGAGCAGAGCGCCACCAAGCGCTCGCGGTAGACCCGATCCATCCAGATCTCGCCGGTGCCGCCCAGCCTCGGCCAATCGAATACCCCGCGCGGCTCGCCCGACTCGACGCCCCGCGTCACGCGCCGCTCGAGCGCCGCCTCCGCCTGACCGCGCAGCAGCATCACGCCCGCCGACACGCCGACCACGCCGACGACCACCGCCAGCACCACGCCGCCGGCCCGCGCGACCGGACCCCACGGCACGCCGCCGCCCGTGTTCTTCTTCCGCTTCTTCGTCGCCATCGCGTCCCGATCAGACCGCCCCGGACCCCGCCGCGCAGCCGACGAGCCGCGCGCACAACCCGGGCATGTCGAGCCCGCTCGCCGCCGCCGCCTTCGGCAAGAGCGAAGCGGCGGTGAACCCCGGCATCGTATTGACCTCCATCAGCCAGCACGAGCCCTCACCGTCCACCAGGAAGTCCACGCGGGCCAGATGCCGAACACCCAACTCGCGCGCCGCGCCGAGCGCGTCCCGCCCGCACCGCGCCCCCACGCCCTCGGGCAGCTCGGGCCCAACCACGTACTCGGTGTCGTCGCGCCCGTATTTCGCCTCGAAGTCGTACACGCCCGTCGCCGCGCGGATCTCGACCGGCGGCAGCGCGACGAGCGACCCGTCCCCCGCGTCGATCAGCCCGACCGTGATCTCGCGCGCCGCGCAGAACGGCTCGACCATCGAGACGCGATCGACACGCGACCGCGCCGCGTCCCACGACGCGCGATCACGGCACACGAACAGCCCCACGCTCGAGCCCTCGTGAACCGGCTTGATGATCAGCGGAAGCCCGAGCGGTGGCTCGGGGTCACCGGTGTTCAGCACCGCGGCCGGCAGCGTCGAGGCGCCCGCACGCACGCACGCCAGCTTCGTCGCCATCTTGTCCATCGCCAGCCGCGCCGCGCGCGGCCCGCAGCCGACGTACGCACGCCCCGAGGCCTCGAGCAGGCTCTGCATCGGCCCGCCCTCGCCCCACGGGCCGTGCAGCACCGGGACCACGACACCCGCCGGCCAGCCCGCGATCTCCTCGAGCGTCGGGCGACCGATCGTCACCTCGTGAACCTCGAAACCGCCGTGCGCCCGCAGCGCCCCGGCCACCTCGGCCGCGCTGCGCAGGCTCACGTCCCGCTCAGCGTCCGGACCCCCGCCCAGGACGACCACCGAGCTCACGCCCCCCAAACCACCACCTCGCGCTCGAGCCCGACGCCGAAGCGGTCGCGCACCCGCCCGGCCATCTCCTCCATCAGCCCGATCACGTCCGACGCCCGCGCGTCCCGCGTCGTCACGACGAAGTTCGCGTGACGCTCGCTCACATGCGCCCCGCCCACGCCCAGCCGCTTGCAGCCCGCGCGGTCGAGCAGGAGCCCCGCGCTCACGCGCCGGCCGGCCGCACCGATCTCGTCCAGGTCCGCCTCGAGCGTGGGGTTCTTGAAGCAGCACCCCGCCGACGACGCGTCCAGCGGCTGGCTCGCCTTCTTGTGCGCCATGCACTCGTCCCGCCGCGCCCGCAGCGCCTCCCGGTCGCCCGGCTCCAGCCGCAGCTCCACCGAAGTCACCACCAAGCCCCCGAGCCCGCTCCGCCGGTATCCGAAGCCGATCTGATCACGCTCCAGCGTCACGCGCTCGCCGTCACGACGCAGCGCGTGCACCCGCTCGACGACGTCGCCGATCTCCCCGAACACGCCGCCCGCGTTCATGACCACCGCGCCGCCCACCGACG
>JBCBKP010000038.1:0-28261 GCA_038521625.1 Planctomycetota bacterium | reverse complement strand
GAGGTGACGGTCGAGGGGATGGTGATCGGGACGCCGGCGTACATGTCGCCGGAGCAGGCCTCGGGGAGCGGGCTCGACATCGACACGCGGGCGGACGTCTACAGCCTCGGCGTCGTGCTATACGAGCTTCTGACCGGCGAGCTGCCGTTCGACATGGAGCGCCTGCGCTCGGCCGGTCTCGACGGCGCGCTGAAGATCATCCGGGAGGTCGAGCCGCAGCGTCCGAGCAACCGGCTGGCGTCCCGCGAGACGGCGATCAAGAAGAGGTCCGCGGAGGGCTCGGCGCCGGCCACGGTGAACGCGACGGTGCATCACCGGGCGCTGCGTCGCGAGCTCGACTGGATCGTGATGCGTTGTCTCGCGAAGGACCGGGACCGGCGGTACGCGACCGTGGCGGCGCTCGCCGCGGACCTGCGCCGCTATCTGGCCGGTGAGGCGGTCGAGGCGGGGCCCGAGAGCCGGGTCTACCTGACACGGAAGTTCGTGCAGCGGAACCGGCTGGCGGTGGGGGTGGTCGCGGTGGCGGCGGCGCTTCTGGTCGGGCTGACGGCCGCGTCGGTGGTCGTGGCCGGCGTGCAGGCGGCGCTGCGGGCCGAGGCGGACTACCAGCGGCGGGTGTCCGAGGCGACGGTCGAGTTCCTGCGCAATGACATCCTGTTCGCCGCGGATCCTGATCGGTTGGGAGTCGATGTGACGGTCGCCGAGGCGCTCGCGGCGGCGGCGGAGCGCGTCGGTGAGCGCTACGACAGCGAGCCGCTGATCGAGGCGGCGGTGCGTGATTCGATCGGTGGGACCTACGAGGCGATGGGGCTGCTGTCGGACTCGGGGCCGCAGCTGCGGCGCGCGTACGAGCTGCGGCGCGACTTGCTGGGGCCTGACCATGAGGAGACGCTCGAGAGCGCGGCCCGGCTGATCGGGCACCTGTGGCGCGCCGACAGCTACGACGAGGCGCTCGAGATGGCCGACCGCCTGGTCGCGAGCCGCGAGTCCTCCGGCGCGGGGCTCGAGGCGCTCGCCGAGGCGCACGAGCTTCGCGCGAGCGCGCTGAAGTACGTGGGGCGGTACGAGGATTCGGCGGCGGCGTACGACCTCGCGGTGGGGCTTTACGAGGACGCGCTCGATGGCGGGTTTTCAGAGGCGGCGCTCACCGCGGAGTACGACCGGGCGCTGCTCAGGATCCCGATGGGCCAGCTCGAGGAAGGGATCGTGCTCATGCGCGAAGCCCACGCGAGGGCGCTCGCCCACCTGGAGCCGGAGCGGACGATCGCGATCTGGGTCCGGACCGAGCTCGGGGGATTGCTCGCGCGGGCGGGCGAGAACGAGGAGGCGTCGGAGCACCTCGAGGCGGCGCTCGAGCTCCACCGTCGCGTGAGCGGCGAGCGTCACTGGCGGACGTTGGAGTGCGCGATGAACACCGCGCTCGTTCGCCGGCGCCTCGGCGACCTCGAGGGTGCGCACGGGCTCCGGGCGTGGGCGGTGGAGGGGTACCGCGAGAAGGACGGCGCGGCTGACGACACGGTCGTGCGCTACGCGAACGGGCTCGCGCGCTGGCAGCGGCGCGACGGGATCGGCGACGCCTGCGCGACCGCGCAGCGGGTGCTCTCGGACCTGGAGTCTGAGCCGTCGGTCGCGGCCGAGCGTATCGACGCCCAGCGTGCTTTCGTCCTCGAGATGTGTGCCCCGCCGGAGACGGACTAGCGGCGGCGACGTGTGGCGAGCAAGCCGGTGAGGCTGAGCAGGCCGGCGGCGCCCGGTGCGGGCAGCGTCAGGACGAGCGTGAGCTCGGCGGCCGAGAAGAAGTCCTGGCCGGAGGCGAGGAAGTTCTCGAGGTCGAGGTCCGCCGCGCTGTAGTTCACGCTGAAGTTGAAGGACGAGAGCGTGTAGACGCCGGGCGTCAGCACGCCGGTCCCCTCGCTGACCGAGTTGCCGCCGGGATCGAGCAGGTCGACGCCGAAGCTGAGGATGCCGGGCGGGAGCGGTTCGCCCTCGAGCGCGACGATGATCTCGAGGGAGTAGGGGACGGGCTCGCTGCCGACGACGGTGAACTCGTAGTCGTAGAACACCTCACTGAAGAAGCTGACGTTCTCGAAGCTGCCCTGGAAGAAGTCGAAGACCGGGCTTGTGACGTTCGCGGGGTCGAAGGTCGAGTCGAAGAAGATCTCGGCGCGGGAGGTGAACTCGAGGCGGCTCGGGTCGGCGGGGCCGGCGGCGCGGGTCTCGGTGTTCTCGTTGATCAGCGAGTTGAAGAAGGTGCCCTGGATGTTCGCGTATGTATACGCGAGCAGCAGGTCGTCCTCGATGACGCCGCCGGAGGTGCCTCCGGAGATGAGGCCCGGGCTGGGCGAGGCGCCCGGGATCTGGCCGGGCGATGCGTTGGTGGCGCCGACGCCGAGGCCCTCATCGAAGCCCGCGGAGCCCTGGAAGTTGTCGCCGCCGGTGTTGAAGTCGAACTGCTCGGGCGTGACGACAATCTGGGCCGACGAGGTTGCCGCGAGGGCGGCCCCGAGTGCTGCCGAGAGTGCTGCCGAGAGTGCTGCCGAGAGTGCGCGCATGGTATCTCCCCTCCGCCCCGGGACGATCCCGGACGGTCGTCTTGGTCCCGCGGGGCTCTGGCCCCGCCACGGATCAAGTTAGCGGCGGCGACGGGTCGCGGCGATCCCCACCACACCCAGCGTTGCGGCCGCCCCAGGGGTGGGAAGCACGAGCTCGAAGCGAACCTCGACCGAGGCCAGGAAGTCGTTGCCGCCCGCGAGGATCTGCTCGAGGCCGATCTGGCTCGCGTTGAATCGGATGCCGAAGTCGATGTCGCTCAGGCGGTACTCGCCCGGGGTGAGCAGGCCCATGCCCTCCTGCACGCGCCCGTCCGGCCCGTTGAGCGCGAACTCGAGGTCGATGACGCCGGCGGGGACGGCGATGCCGTTGACGGTCGTCGTGACGTTGAGCGTGTACTCGACCGGCTCGCCGCCCTCGACGGTGAAGAAGTAGTCCCAGAAGACGGCGGTGGAGTAGCCGACGTTGTTGATGTCGCCGGCCCAGAATCCGAAGACCGGGTCGTCGATCGTCGCGTCGAAGGTCGAGTCGAAGAAGATCTCGCCGGTGGCGACCGCGGTGAGCGAGCTCGGCGCGCTGCCCCCGTTCATGACCGCGCTGCCCGAAGTGACGGTCGTGTTGTCGAAGTCGAGCTCCATCTTGGCGTACGAGTACGCGGTCAGGTTGCCCTCGTCGATCACGCCGCCGGAGGTGCCGCCGCCGAAGGTGGCGTTCGGGTCGATCTCGTCGCCGGGGATGTCGCTCGGGCTGGCGTTGGAGACGCCGAATCCGCCGCCGTCGTCGTAGCCGGAGACGCCCTGGAACGAGTCGAAGCTGCTGTTGAAGCCGAACTGGGAGTCGGTGAAGACGATCTGGGCCGAGGCGGCGCTCGTGCAGAGCGCGGCGGCGATCGCGGCGGTTCGCATGTGGTGGTCCTTCTCTCCGTGGTGCCGGCGGCGGGTTGCGCGCACGGCTGTCTCCCTAAGTCTCTCCGAGTCCGATGGTAGCAAATGTCGCCGGTGATCCTCACGCTGTTTGGGTGAGCGATGCCGAATCTTTGATTGATCGTCCCGGAGTTACCCCCGGGCGACGCGATCTCGGCTCAGGGCGCGGCCGACGGCGTCGGCCCAGCGGTCGCGGGCTTCGGCTCGCCCGGCGTCGTCGATCGCCGGTTCGAAGGTGCGGCCGGCGTTCCAGATCGACGCGATCTGATCCGTGGAGGTATAGAGGCCCGAGGCGAGACCGGCGAGGGCGGCGGCGCCCAGGGCGGTCGTCTCGGCGACCGCGGCGCGTACGACGGGTCGTCCGATCGTGTCGGCCTGGAGCTGCATCAGCAGGTCGTTGGCGGCGGCGCCGCCGTCGACGCGGAGCTCGGTGATGGGCGCCGCGAGGTCGGCGTCCATCGCCTGCACGAGATCGGCGGCGCTCTGCGCGATGCCCTCGAGCGCGGCGCGGGCGATGTGTGCGGCGGTGGTGCCGCGGGTGATGCCGGTGATGGTGCCGCGGGCGCCGGGGTCCCAGTGCGGCGCGCCGAGTCCGGTGAGCGCGGGGACGAGCGCGACGCCGCCGGTGTCGGGGACGGAGGCGGCGAGGTGCTCGATCTCGTCGGCGCGGCGGATGATGCCGAGGCCGTCGCGCAGCCACTGGATGATGGCGCCGGCGACGAAGACGGAGCCCTCGAGGCAATACGTGCGCGTGTCGGCGTGGGAGTAGCCGAAGGTCGAGATGAGCCTGTTGGTCGAGGCGCGGGGCTCGGGCCCGGTGTTGACGAGGAGGAAGCAGCCGGTGCCGTAGGTGTTCTTGGCCTGCCCGGGCCGGAAGCAGGCCTGGCCGAAGGTCGCGGCTTGCTGGTCGCCGGCGATCGCGCCGATGGGGGCTCCCTTGAGTGGGCCGGTGGTGGCGTCGGCGTAGAGGGAGGCGCTGGGGACGATCTCGGGGAGGATCGCGCGTGGGATGTTGAGGATGCCGAGGAGTTCGTCATCCCATGCGAGCGTGCGCAGGTTCATGAGGAGCGTGCGTGAGGCATTCGAGTGGTCGGTGATGTGGCGGGCGCCGGCGGTGAGTTTCCACGCGAGCCAGCTGTCGACGGTGCCGAAGCAGAGCTCCCCTCGCTCGGCGCGAGCGCGGGCGCCCGGGACCTTGTCGAGCAGCCAGGCGATCTTCGTGCCGGAGAAGTAGGCGTCGAGCAGGAGGCCGGTGCGCTCTTGGAAGAGCGGTTCGAGGCCGCCCGCGCGCAGGCGGTCGCAGTGTGGCGCGGTGCGTCGGTCCTGCCAGACGATGGCGTTGTGGATCGGCTCGCCGGTGGAACGGTCCCAGATGATCGTGGTCTCGCGCTGGTTGGTGATGCCGACGGCCGCGATCGAGGAGGCTTCGATGCCGGCGTCGGCGATGGCCTCGGCGGAGGTTCCGGTCTGGGTGGACCAGATCTCCGCCGGGTCGTGCTCGACCCATCCCGGGCGCGGGTAGTGCTGGGTGAGGTCGCGCTGGCCGACGCCGATCGGCGTGAGTGACTCGTCGAAAACGATCGCGCGGCTGCTGGTGGTGCCCTGGTCGAGCGCGAGGAGATGGGCCATCGCGCCAGCGTACCCTGATCGGTCGGGGGATTACTGGCGGAGGGCGCGGCCCGCGTTCGTGATCTTGAGGACGCGGCTTGGGTTGTTGGTGACGACGTACATGTTGCCGCTCCTGTCGAAACCGACGTCGCGGACGCGGCCGAGGCCTTTGATTACGACCTCCTGATGCACGACATTCTCGTCCTCGATCACGAGGCGCCGGACCTCTTCGGGACGGAGGCCGGAGACGAAGAGGTTGTTGTCCCACCGCGGGAACGACGAGCCATCGTGGAACTCCATGCCGCACGGGGCGATCGAGGGGTTCCAGTAGAGCTTCGGCTGGCGCATGCCGTCCTGCCGGATCTTGTCGGTGATGATGGTGCCGTTGTAGTTGATGCCGTAGCTGATGACGGGCCAGCCGTAGTTGACGCCGGGTTCGATGAGGTTGACCTCGTCGCCGCCCATCGGCCCGTGCTCGGTGATCCAGAGGCGGCCGGTGTCGGGGTGGATGGAGAGGCCCTGCGGGTTGCGATGGCCGTAGCTGTAGATCTGGTCGTAGGCGTCGCGGCGGCCGTTGAACGGGTTGTCGCTGGGGACGCGGCCGTCGGGGTGGAGGCGATAGACCTTGCCGTTGGGCTTATCGAGCTCCTGGGCGAGCGGGCGTCGCCCGCGGTCGCCGATGGCGAAGTAGAGGTAGCCGTCCGGGTCGAAGACGATGCGGCTTCCGTAGTGCAGACGCGTGCTGAGGTAGTCGTCGTGGTCGGCCTCGAAGAGCGTCTGCTCGTCGGTCCACTCGTAGGTCGAGCCGGTCTTGCGGAGCTTGCCGCGGACGATCTTGGTCATGGCGCCGGTGCCGCGCCGGTCGCTCGGGTCGAGCGCGTGGCTGAACGCGAGGTAGACCCAGCCGTTGTTCTCGTAGTCGGGATCGGGGGCGGCGTCCATCAGTCCGCCTTGCCCGGCGTGGAGGACCTCGGGCGTGCCACGCACGGGGTCGGGCAGCATGCGGCCGTTCTCGACGACGCGGAGCCTGCCGGGGCGTTCGGCGACGAGCGCCGTTGTGTCGTCGATGAACTCGATGCCCCAGGGGATCTCGAGGCCTTCGATCTCGGGGATCCAGTCCTCGACACCGAGGTCGTAGTCGCGTGTCTGGATGATCTCCGGCAGGGGCGTGGGCGGCAGCGCGGCCTCGCCCGCGCTCGCCTGGATGAAGCGGACGATCGAGATGATCTCGCGGTCGCTGAGGACCTCGTCGTAGGCGGGCATGCCGAACTGGGCGATGCCGAACTTGGTGTTGCGGTAGATGTAGCTCGATTCGCGGCCGTGGTTCCAGACGTCGTCGATGAGGCTGCCGCCGTTGCCGCCGTTGAGGTCCTCGCCGTGGCATTGGGCGCAGTGCGTCGCGTAGAGCTCGGCGGCGTCCTCGATCTCAAGGGCGGACGCGTGTGTGACCTCGGCGATGGCGGAGCCGGCGGCGCCGGTGCCACCGACGGGCAGGAAGACCATCGGGATCGCGATGCCGGCGGCGATCGCCGCGATCGTCGTCGATGCGGTCGTGCGGTTCATCGTGGTGCTCTCCCTGCGGGCCTCGTTGGTTCAGCGGACGTCGGACAGGATCTGCCAGATGGCTTGCTGGTCGTCGTTCGCCTCCGGCGAGATCGCGGTGATCCGCCGGAGCGGCTCCTCGAAGATATCGCGTTTGACGAACCGGACGGCGGAGTCGGCGTGCAGGACGTGCACACCGGTCTTGTGGCGTGATTCGATGCGGTCGGCGAGGCCGACGCCGTCGGAGAGCAGCGGCTGCGACGTTTCGAGGAGGTCGAGGCGCGGCATCGGGTCGGAGGGGAACTCACCGAAGCCCCAATCAACGAAGGGGTAGCTGGCGTAGCCGCCCTGGACGTTCACGCCCGGCGTGCCGGGCGGCCACGGGTTGGCGTCGGTGTCGTAGGACTGCCCCTCGGCCTGCTCGGCGGGGCAGTACAGGGCTTCGCCGGTGCCGTTCTCGATGTACCCGCCGACGTAGAGGCGCCCGAAGAGGACGAACTTCCCGGATCCGAAGCCCGAGTAGACCATCGTGTTCCACTGCACGCGTCCGCCGCGGTAGCCGAGAGGGAGCTGATCGCGGCTGTCGTTGGCGTAGAGCACGACCAGCTGGTGGACGGATCGGAGGTTGGCCTGGCAGCTGACGTTGATGGCGGAGTTGCGGGCGGAGGCGATGGCGGGGAGGAGGATCCCGATGAGTAGCGCGATGATCGCGATAGTGACAAGCAGCTCGATGAGCGTGAATCCGCGGCGCGATCGGGCTTGCGACGGCATGCCGGGAGTATAGAGCCTGTTCCCTAGATCACAACGCTCGCGACGCAGGCGGTGGTCCAGCAGGTCAGGGCCCCGGCGAGCATGGCTTTGAGACCGATCGATGCGATTTCGCCGCGGCGGTCGGGCGCGAGTGTGGAGAGCCCGCCGATCTGGATGGCGACCGAGGGGAAGTTGGCGAACCCGCAGAGGGCGTAGGTCGCGACGATGCGTGAGCGGGCGCTGACGAGCGGGTCGGAGCCGTCGGCGGGGCTGGCGAGGGCGGCGAGCTCTTGGTAGCCGAGGACCTCGGTCGCGACGACGGAGATGCCGAGGGTGCGGCCGATCTCGAGGACGTCGCCGGACTCGATGCCCATGCCCCAGGCGACCGGCGCGAACAGATAACCCAGGATGACCTGCAGGCTCAGCTCGGTGTCGAACGCGTCGCCGATGGCGCCGAGGGGCCAGTTGATCAGCGCGATGAGGGCCACGAAGGCGATGAGCATCGCGATGACGTTCATGGCGAGGCGCATGCCGACCGAGGCGCCGCGGGCCGCGGCGTCGACGACGCCGGAGGCGTGGTCGCTCTCGTCGATTGTGGTCTCGGCCTCCTCCGGGGGGTCCTCTGTCTCGGGGATGAGGATCTTGGCCATGACGAATGCGCCGGGGGCCGAGATGAGGCTCGCGGTCAGGAGGTGCTTGGCGATCTCGGTCTCGAGGTCGGTGTCGCCCTTGCCGAGCGTGGTGACGTAGAGGCCGAAGACGCTGCCGGCGATGGTCGCGAAGCCGGAGGTCATCACGAGCATGAGCTGGGAGCGTGTGAGCTTGGGGAGGAGCGGGCGGATGATCAGGGGCGACTCGGTCTGGCCGACGAAGACGTTGGCGGCGGCGGCGAGGGCCTCGGCGCCGGTCACACCGAGGGTCTTTCGGAGCATGAACGCGAGGGCGGCGATGAGCTTCTGGATGAGCCCGAGGTGGTAGAGCACGCCCATGAGCGAGGCGAAGAAGACGATGACGGAGGTGACTTGGACGAAGAAGATGAAGCCCCACTCGTAGCCGGGGCCGGCCTCGGCGAGATTCCCGAAGACGAACTGGGCGCCGTCACGCCCGAAGCCGAGCAGGCGGCTGAAGGCCGCGGCGACGTGGTCGAACACGCCGGCGACGCCCGGGACCTTGAGCAGCAGCAGCGCGAGCGCGAATTGGAGGAGCAGCCCGACGATGACGACTCGTGGGCGGATTCTGCGGCGTGCCTCGCTCAGGAGCCACGCGACGCCGAGCAGCATCGCGATACCGATAAAGCCGTGAAGTCGATCCATGGGGGCGCGGGATCTCCGGGGCCGGGCGAGCTAAAGTCCGCCATCGTAACGAGTCAACGAACCATCGTGGGCCTCCGCGAGGCGGCCGAGGCGGTCGTCGCCGCCGTGTCGAGCCTGGACCCCGGCCCGGTCGCGATCGGCATCACCGGTCCGGTCGGATCGGGCAAGTCGACGCTGGCGACGATGCTGTCTGAGCGGGCCGGGGCGGTGGTCATCTCGACCGACCGCTACCTGCCCGACTACCACGAGACGCCGGAGTCGGAGCGCGACCTGCCCGAGCGCTCGGATCTGGCGCGGCTCTCTCGCGACCTCGAGGAGCTGGTGGGCGGCCGGCCGACGAAGATCCCGGTCTGGTCATTCCAGACGCACCGGCGCGAGGGCGAGGAGACGGTGGCGCCGGCGGATCTGATCGTGTGCGAGGGGCTGCACGCGCTCAACGAGGTCGTCCGCCCGCTGTACGCGCACACGGTCTTCGTGGAGGCGACGGCTGACGAGCGGCTCGAGCGCTGGCTTCGTCTGTCGCGTCGCGGCGAGCGCGCCTGGCCGACGCAGCAGACCAAGAGCTTCTTCGAGGGCGTGGCCGAGCCGGTCTTTGCCGCGCGTGCGACGCGGTATCGGGCGATGGCGTCGTTCATCGTCCAGAACCCCGGCTGAGGCTCGGTCGATCCTCCGCCGCTAGCCTGTCGCGATGGGCACGCTGATCGGCGCCTTCGCCGTCTACATGCTGGGCGTCGTGGGCGTCGGGATCCTCGCTGGGCGTCGCACGCACGCCGACAGCGAGGACTACTTCCTCGGCAAACGCGAGCTCGGCCCGGTGCTGTCGGCGTTGTCGTCGGGCGCTTCGGGCTCGTCGGCGTGGGTGACGATGGGGCTCGTCGGTCTCGCGTTCACGAGCGGGCTCCGGGCGTTCTGGCTGATCCCCGGCGTGCTGATCGGCATCTCGTTCAACTGGTTCGTGCTCGCTGGGCGGATGCGGGATCGGGCGGTCGAGCTCGGCGCGGTGACGGTGCCGGACCTGCTGAGCATGCACTACGGCGAGCGGGCGCCGGTGCTTCGGCTCATGAGCGTGGGCGTGATCCTGTCCGCCATGTTCTTGTACGTCAGCGCGCAGATGGCTGCCGCGGGGCAGATGTTCGCGTACGTCTTCGACGGGCTGCCGTATCAGGCCGGAGTGGGCATCGGCGTCGCGATCGTGCTGGCCTACACGGTTTTCGGCGGGTTCCGGTCGGCGGTCTGGACCGACATGGTTCAGTCTTCGATCATGCTGGTCGCGATGGTGATGATGCCGATCGTTCTGCTCGCGATCGGGGCTGGCGGGGAGGCCGGCGTCGTCGCGACGCTGCGCGCCGCGGACCCGGGTCTGGTCGCGGCGCTCCCGGAGGTCTCGGGGCTCGCCCTCGTCGGCTTCGTGTTGGGATCGGGCGCGCTCGGCGTGAACCTCGGCTACCCGGGGCAGCCGCACGTGCTCGTGCGTCTGATGGCGCTGCGTGATCGTCGGGCGATCCGGGGCGGCTCGATCATCCAGATCTCCTGGACGACGCTGATCTACGCCGGCGCGATCGGGACGGGCGTGCTCGTGCGCGCGATGGCGGAGGGCGGGACGGGCTGGGCGGCCGAGATCGGGGCGGGCGAGACCGAGCTGGCGATGATCATCGCCGCCGGCGAGGTGCTGCCGGGTGTTGTCGGGGCGTTCGTTCTCGCGGCCGTCGTCAGCGCTATGGCATCGACGGCCGACAGCCAGCTGATCGTCGCGGCCAGCGCGGTCTCGACCGACGGGTACGAGCGCGTCGCCGGCGGGACCCGGTTCGTCAAGAGTCTCAACCGCGCGTCGGTGCTTGCGCTCGGCATCGGGGCGGGCGTGTTCGTGATCGACTCGAAATTCACGGTCTACGAGTATGTTCTGACGTACGGATGGGCGATCCTCGGGGCGAGCTTCGGCCCGCAGCTCGCGCTGATGCTGCTCTGGAGGGGCAGCAGCTACGCCGGCGCGATCGCCGGGATGGCGACGGGGTTCGTCACGGCGATCGCGTGGAAGCAGCTGGCGGATCGGGGCTTGGTGGACGCCTCCTTCTACAACCTGACCGTCGCGTTCGTCGCGGCGCTCGTCGTCAACGTCGCGGTTTCGCTCGCGACAAAGCCTCGCGACGCATGAGCTGGCTCATTCGCACAGACGTGGGCGGCACGTTCACGGATTGCGTCGCGGTCGATCCGCGGGGGGCGCGTCACGCCGCGAAGGTCCTATCGACCGGCGTGCTGCGGGCGAGGATCGGGTCGGTCACGGACGAGACGATCGTGCTCGCCGGGGGGTGGTCGGATCGGCTCGCGGTCCTCGCCGGCGGGCGTGCGGGCGATCGCGTGATCAGGGCGGTGTCCGGCGGAACCCTGACGCTCGGTCGGGGGCACGGGTTCTCGGTCGGCGATGCTGTCGAGCTCGGCACCGGCGAGCCGGCGCCGATCCTCGCGGCGCGGATGGTCACGCGGACGCCGTTCGGGAAGCCGCTTCCGGCGTGCGACTTCCGGCTGGCGACGACCCGCGCGACCAACGCCCTGCTCGAACGACGTTTCGCGAAGGCGGCGCTGATCACGACCGGGGGTTTCGCCGACGTGCTGCGCATCGGCGATCAGCGCCGGCCGGACGTCTACGAGCTGAACGTCCGCAAGCCGCGCCCGCTGACCGAACTCACGCTGGGGGTTCGGGGTCGCGTCGGGCCGGATGGTTCGGTTGTGGATGAGTTGGATGAGGCCGGCGTGCGCGACGCGGCGGACCGGGCACGCCGGGAGGGAGCACAGACCGCGGCGGTGTGCCTGGTCGGGGCTTGGGCGAACGACGCGCAGGAGCTTCGAGCCGCGGAGATCTGCCGGGAGGCCGGGTTCGAGACGGTCGCGTTGTCATCTCGGGCGGCGCCGCGGATCGGGCTCTGGCACCGCGCGATCGCGGCGACGCTGGAGGCCGCGCTGGCGCCGGTGCTGACCGAGTACCTGGAGGAGGTCCGGCGGCCGCTCGCCGGTTCGAGCCTGCGGGTCCTGACGAGCGCCGGGGGGCTGACGCCGGCGGAGCGATACCGGCCGGTCGACTCGCTGCTCTCGGGTCCCGCGGGCGGCGTCGTGGGCGCGGGGGCCGCGGCGCGCGACGCGGGCGAGGCGCGGGCGATCGCGTTCGACATGGGCGGGACTTCCACGGACGTTGCGCGGATCGAGGGTCCGCCGACGCTCTCGCCATCGCACACCGTGGGCGACGTCACGGTGGTGCGGCCGGCGGTCGCGGTCCGAACGGTCGCGGCCGGCGGCGGGTCGGTCTGCCATGTCCTGGACGGCCGGCCGGCGGTCGGGCCGCACAGCGCCGGCGCGGATCCCGGGCCGGCGTGCTACGGGCGCGGCGGTCCGATGGCGATCACAGACGTGAACCTCTTGATGGGCCGGCTCGACACCGAGGCGTTCGAGATCCCGATCGACGAGGGCGCGGCGGCGGCGGCGGGCGAGTCGCTGCGCGCGGAGCTCGAATCGGCGACCGGCGAGCGGATCGATCGCGACGAGCTCTGCGCGGGCGTGCTCGAGATCGCCTGCGAGACGATGGCCGAGGCGATCCGCGGGGTGTCGATCCGGGAGGGGTACGACCCGGCCGAACACGCGCTGGTCGCGTTCGGCGGCGCCGGCCCGCAGCACGCGTGCGACGTCGCGGCGCGGCTCGGCGTGCGCACGGTCATCGTTCCGCCGGACGCCAGCCTGTTGAGCGCCGTCGGGCTGCATGAGGCCCGGGAGGAGACCATCCGCGAGCGCGAGGTGCAGCGGCCTCTCGAGGCGACCGGCGGTGCGATCCGGGAGATGTTGGACGAGCTCGAGGCGGATGCCACGGCCGAGCTCGGCGAGGCTGTGGATGTGCGTCGGTCGGTGCGGCTCAGGTTCGAGGGGCAGGACTCGGCGATCGAGATCGACGACGGCGAGCGCGGGTCGCTGGGCGGTCGGTTCGTCGAGACGTACCGCCGGTTCCGCGGCGTGGCGCCGGATCGGGCGGTCGAGGTCGCCGGGCTGCGCGTCGTGGCGCGGGCGGCGCCGTCGGAGCCGCTCCCGGCGCTCGATGCGGGGGAGCCGCCGGTCGGTACGTCCGGGAGGCGGCGTGTGCACGACGGCGAGCGCTGGGTCGAGGCGCGTGTGGTTGACCGTGCGTCGGAAGAGCTCGATGCCCCGATCGACGGTCCGGCGATCGTGCGGGAGCGGCGCACGCAGACCTGGGTGCCCGGCGGGTGGCGGGTGCGGCGGAGCGGCGACGGCACGCTGCGGCTCGAGCACGCCGGTGAGCACGCGCGAGCGGAGCGGCCCGAGGTGATCGCGCGCGAGCTGATCGTACGGCGCCTGGCGGCGATCAGCGAGCAGATGGGCGATGCGCTCGAGACGGCCGCGATCTCTGTGAACGTCAAGGACCGGCGTGATTACTCGTGCGGTGTGCTCGACGCCGAGGGGCGACTCGTGAGCAGCGCGGCGCACATGCCCGTGCACCTCGGCGCGCTCGGGCCGTGCGTGCGGGGCGTGATCGACGCGGTCGGGCACCTCGGGCCGGGCGACGCGGTGCTCACCAACCACCCGGCGTTCGGCGGCTCTCACCTGCCGGACCTGACCGTCGTCCAGCCGGTCTTCGACGGGGACGGCCAGCGCGTCGCGTACGTGGCGAGCCGGGCGCACCACGCGGAGGTCGGCGGGCTCACGCCGGGCTCGATGCCGCCGCACGCCGTCTGTCTCGCCGACGAGGGCGTTCCGATCGCGCCGTTGTTCATCGCGCGGGGAGGGGTCTTTCTGGAGGACGAGCTGCGCCGCGTGCTCCTCGCTCACCGGGCGCCGACTCGCGCGATCGAGGACAACGTTGCGGACCTCGCCGCGGCGGTCGTCGCGGGTGCGCACGCCGGCGAGCTGATCGGCGGGCTCGTGGCCCGCGACGGACGCGATCGTGTGCTCGCGGCGATGAACTGGATCAACGGGCACACCGCCGGGCTCGTCCGCGCCCGAATCGCGGCCATCGGGGGGCTACCGGCGTCGGTCGTTGAGCGGCTCGACGACGGGGCCGAGATCCGGGTGCGGTTCAGCCGCGAGGGCGAGCGGCTCGTGCTCGACTTCGGCGGCACGTCGGCGACGCACGCGAAGAACATCAACGCGCCGCTCGCGGTCACGCGGGCCGCCGTCGCGTACGTCGTGCGTCTGATTCTCGATCATGACATCCCGCTGAACGACGGGTTCCTGGAGCCGATCGACGTGCGCGTGCCCGAGGGGTGCTTCCTGAACCCGGTGTTCGACGCGGACCCGGAGCGTTCGCCGCCGGTCGCTGGGGGGAATGTGGAGACGAGCCAGCGGATCACCGACGCGCTGCTCCGTGGTCTCGGGCTGTGCGCCGGCGGGCCGGCGACGATGAACAACACGCTGCTGGGCAACGCGGGATTCGGGGTCTATGAGACGGTTTGCAGTGGGGCGCCCGCCGCGCCCGGGCACGACGGTGAGCACGCGGTCCACCAGCACATGACCAACACGAGAATCACCGACGCCGAGGTGCTCGAGCGTCGCTACCCGCTCCGCGTCCACCGGTTCGAGATCCGGAGGGGCTCGGGCGGCGACGGTCGCTGGCGGGGCGGCGACGGGGCCGTCCGTGAGATCGAGGCGCTGGAGCCGATCACCGTGACAACGGTTGCGCAGCGGCGGGTCGAGGGCGCGCCGGGCGTGGACGGCGGGCGCGACGGCACGACGGGGCGGCACTCGGTCGTGCGTGCGAGCGGGGAGATCGACCCGCTCGCGTGGTCCGATCTGGCGGAAATCGAGGCGGGCGACCGCGTGCGGGTCGAGACGCCCGGGGGCGGCGGCTGGGGAACGCCCGGGGCGTGAATCGCGTCCTAGCTGCTGCCCTCGCGCATGCGCGCGAAGCCGGCCGGGAACGGGTAGGTCGCGAAGACGCCGGCCGAGGCCTTGTCCCACATGGCGGGGCTGGGGTAGACGTCGCCGCGGAACCCGGCCTCGTGCATGATGCCGAGGACGCGTTCGAAGCTCGGCTCGCGTCCGGTGGCGGGGTCAAGAAGCCGGTTCGAGCGGGCGCCGCAGAAGCTGACGGTCGCGGCGGGGCGCCGGTCGATGCGGTGCTCGAGCATGCTCGTCACGGTCTCGAAGCCGCGGCGGAGGTCGTCGGGCGTGAAGTGGTCCTGGCCCTTCGGGCGGAGCAGCGCGAGCACGAGGACGGAGTCGAGGTCGTACTTGAGCACGTACGGCTCGCTGTCCCGTCCGGCGTGGGTCGCGACCGACTGCTGGAACATCTTCGCGTAGTTGGTCACGGTGTCGACGGTCCACTGGCTGGTCCGGATCAGGTCGACGATCTGGGCGACGATGCCGTGGGAGTTGTCGGCGTCGTTGACACCGCAGACGACGGCGCGGTATCGCCCGTCGACGACGTCGCGGAGCATGTCCTGGCCCCAGAGGATGCGGACGCGCTCCCGGGCGGTGATCGGTGTGTCGTCGCCGGGGAGCAGGCTGACGCGGTGGTCGAGCATGTCTGCGTTGAGCAGGTGTTCGGCCTCGCCGTCGTACAGGGTGGATTCGTTGGCTGCGTGCGTTGTCATCGGGGTTCCCCTCGTTCTTGACGTCCGATCTTACACGACGGAGCCGCTCTCGAGCTCGGAGAGGGGTCTTGGCGAGGGATCCGCGGCCGGTATGCTGTCGGCGGGCGAGCCGGCCGGTGCCGGGCAGACGAACTCGGAGAGGGATCGTGATGAAGAAGGTGATTCGCGCGGCCGCGATGGGTCTGATCTGCTGTTCGGTCACGTCGGCGCACGGGCAGCAGCCGCTGATCCCCGAGCCGCTCGGGGAGCCGGTCTCTGGGCAGGGGCTCCGGCTGCACGACCCGGCGCCGTGGAACCGTCGGAATGCCGGCGTGCAGGTGCCGAAGGTGCGCGTGCCCAACGTGCAGCGCGAGGTGCCGATGCCGTTCCCGGACGCGCCGGCGAGCTTTCTGAATCTCGGGGTCGTGGGCGACTCGACCGACACGGTGACGATCGAGACGTCGGGCAGCAACTTCGACACGGAGCTCGGGCTCTGGGACACCGCGGGGTCGCTGCTGTCGCTTGACGATGACGGCGGGCCGGGTCTGACGAGCCAGATCAGCCTGCCGAATCTGGAGGCGGGTGAGTACTTCTTCTCGGTCTCGGGGTGGGATACCCAGTTTAGCCCGGGCTTCAGCGCAGACACGGACATCTTCAGCGATGGCGGCACGGCGGCGGGTTCGGTCAACTCGATACCGTTCTCGACCACGATCACGCCTGGCGATTTCGCGGCGATCAACGGCGAGGTGCAGTTCTATCGGTTCGAGATCTCGCCGACCGACGTCGATCTCGCGATCCCGCTCGGCATCGTCGCGGACTCGAACATGACGTTCTCGATCGATACGGCCGGGAGCTCGTTCGACACGGAGATCGGGCTATGGGACGCGGTCGGCACGTTGCTCGCCTCCAACGACGATCGGCCCGGCGGCGGCGTGACGAGCGAGCTGAGCGGTCAGATGCTCGCGCCCGGGACGTACTTCCTCGCGGTCGCTGGATTCGACAGCAGCTTCTCATCGAACTTCGATGTGATCCGGGGTCCCGGTTCGGTGGGCGGGACGATCGCGGGTCAGGTGAACGGCACCGCGATCTCGGGCTCGATCCCGAGCGAGGGCGTGCAGTTCTACCGGTTCGAGGTCGAGGCCGCGGCGCCCGCGGGCGTTCGGATCGGCACGAACTTTGAGACGGCGAATCGACTCCAGTCCTTCTTCATCCCGCCGGACACCAACGCCGCGATCGGGCCGGATCACGTGGCGCAGCTCATCAACGGGTTCTACGGGGTCTACACGCGCGACGGCGCGTTGCTCACGAGCAGCTCGCTCAACGGGTTCTGGCAGGCCGCGGGCGCGTCGACATCGAGCTCGTTCGACCCGCGGATCGTTTACGACCCGCCCACGGGGCGGTTCTACGCGGTCGCGGTCGATCAGGCGAGGTCGGTCAACAGCGGGATCCTCGTGGGTGTGTCGCGCTCGTCGAACCCGCTCGACGGATGGGACGGGTTCCGCATCGACGCGGACAGCAACAACCTGCAGTGGGCGGACTTCCCGTCGCTCGGCATCGACGCGGACGGGATCTACGTCGGAGCGAACATGTTCGCGGTGTCCAGTGCGCCGTTCAACATCAACTTCTGGGTCTTCCCGAAGGCTTCGCTGCTCGCGACGTTCCCGTCGATCTCCGGCTTTACGGCGTTCGAGGAGCTCTCGCCGAACGATGTAGGCTCGATCCTGCAGCCGGTCGTGGATCTCGATGGTTCGGGGCTTCCGCTGCCCGTGGCTTCCAACTTCAACACGCCGGCCGGATTCCAACGGCTGTCGACGGTCGGCGGGTCGATCTTCAGCCCGTCGATCTCGGGCACGGCGTTCATAAGTGGCGCGGCGTTCCCAACGCCGCTCGACGCACCGCAGCTGAACGGGCCGGTGGTCGACACCGGCGACACGCGCTTCAGCGGCAACACGGTCCTGCAGCAGGGCAATCTGTGGGCGGTGCAGAGCGTCAACGTGAACGGGCGGGTCGCGATCCGCTGGCTCCGGATCGATCCGAACAACGGCACGCTCCGCGAGTCGGGCCTGATCACGGACCCGGTGCGGAACTACTCGTACCCGTCGATCGCGGTGAACCGGTTCGGTGACATCGTCATCGGGTGCAGCGGGCTCTCGTCCTCCGAGTTCATCAGCTCGTACGCGTTCACCGGCAGCTTCAACGGGAGCTCGACGTCGTTCGGCCCGCCGATCCTGCTCCGCGCCGGGCTCGGCTCGTACAGCCGGACGGACAGCGTCGGGCGGAACCGCTGGGGCGACTACTCCTCGACCGTGATCGACCCGACGAACGAGCGACGCTTCTGGACGAACCAGGAGTTCGCGAGCACGTCGAACCAGTGGTCGACGCAGCTGACGCAGATCATATTCGAGCCACCCTTCGAGACCGATGTCGATCTCAGCGGTGGCGTCGACGTGTTCGACCTGCTCGAGCTGCTGCGTCGGTTCGACGCCGGGGACATCCGCGCGGACGTCGACGCCAACGGTGTACTGACGCAGGACGACATCGAGGCGTACCTGTTCCTGACGAACACGCCGTGAGTCGTTAGCGGAGCCGGTCCCAATCGATCGCGTTCTTGTCGAGCGTCGGCAGCTCGGTGGCCATCGCCTCGACGTACTTCTGGACGGCGCCGGTGTTGAAGACGACGACCGTGTCGCTCGGGCCGACGGTGCCGTCCTCGACCGAGGCCCTGAGGGCCCCGAGGCAGGCGCCGTCCTCGGGGCAGAGGCTGATCCCCTCGAGCTCGCAGGCCCGGCGCATCCAGGGCACCAGGTCGGCCTCGGGCACGGCGTGGGCGCGGCCGCCGGACTCGCGCACGGCGTCGAGGATCATGAAGTCGCCGACGGCCTTGGGCACGCGCAGGCCGCTTGCGATCGTGTGCGGCTTCTCCGGGACCTCGGCGAAGCGCTCGCCGTTGGCGTAGGCGGTCGCGATCGGCGAACAGCCGTCGGATTGACAGGCGTGCATCGCGGGCTTCTTGGGCGAGTCGAGCCAGCCGATGGCGTCGAGCTCGGCGAAGGCCTTCCACATGCCGATGAGCCCGGTGCCGCCGCCGGTGGGGTAGAAGATGTGGTCGGGCAGCGACCAGTGCATCTGCTCGGCCAGCTCGAGGCCCATGGTCTTCTTGCCCTCGATGCGGTATGGCTCCTTGAGCGTGCTGACGTCGAACCAGCCGGCCTTCTCCTTGCCCTCGCCGACGATCGCCCCGCACTCATGAATGAGCCCGTTGACCAGGAATGTGTGGGCGCCGAAGAGCGCGGCCTCGTACCGGTTGACGATCGGCGTGTCCTCCGGCATGAGGACCGTGCACTCGATCCCGGCCCTGGCGCAGTAGGCGGCGAGCGCACCGCCCGCGTTGCCGGCGGTCGGGACGGCGGCGCGGGTGATGCCGAGTTCTTTCATCATGGTGACGGCCATCGCCATGCCGCGGGCCTTGAAGCTGCCGGTCGGCAGGCGCGACTCGTCCTTGATGATGAGGCGGCCGACGCCGAGTTCGTCGGCGAGGCGCGGGCATTCAAGCAGCGGCGTCGTGGTCTCGCCGAGGCTGACGATGTTGGACTCGTCTCGGAACGGGAGCAGCTCGCGGTATCGCCACATCGAGGGCGCTCGCTCGGCGACGGCGCTCTTCGACATGTGCTCTCGCACAGAATTGAGGTCGTAGCGAACCCAGATCGGGCGGCCGGCGTGAAGCGTTTGAACCGTGCCGGCTTCGAGCTCTGTTCCGTCGATCGCGGCCTCGAGATGCGTGACGTGTGACATGCGGCGAGCGTAGCGGTTCGCTGCATCGTGGCAACAGTCGGGAGGTTGCGCACGCCGTTGACCCAAGCGCCCTGGTGTGGTCAAGCAACAATCTGGATTGAGACGCAATATTCTCTTGCGTCCCTATTCCCTAGCCGATAACTTCGTCCGGATCATCGCGGGGCCGATCTGATTCGGGTCCCCGAGTTCACATTCTCGTGGTCGATATTCGTCGTGGGTCTCGCGTGACCGGGTCGGTCTGCGCGTGTTCTGGCTCGAGAGAGCCGAGTTCTTACTAGCAAAGAGGGTCTGTCTATGCATCGTCGATGTGTTGCTGTCGCTGCGCTCGTTGTGGCGGCTGGTGGTGTTGTCGCGCAGCCGATCCGTCCGGGTCTCGATTGCGTGCCCGGCTCGGTGATCGTGAAGTTCAAGGAGGGCGTCGGGGAGAACCTGAAGCTGAACTGCCGGGCGCTCGCGTCGGGCACGCTCCGTCGCGCGTTCCGCCGGCTCGGCGGCATGGAGAACCTGTCGGTTTCGAACGAAGAGCGTGCCGTGCAGATCCTGCGCCGGCTCCCGTTCGTGGAGTACGCCGAGCTGGACTACGTCGTCGATGTCACCCGGACGCCGAATGACCAGTTCTACTCGCTCCAATACGGTTTCAATAACACCGGGCAGCAGATCGGCGGGATCTTCGGCACCGCCGACGCCGACATCGACGCACCCGAGGCGTGGGACATCACCACCGGCAGCTCGAATGTCGTCATCGCGGTGATTGACTCGGGCGTCCAGTGGGATCACCCGGACCTCGCGGCGAACATCTGGAACAACTCCGACGAGATCGCCGGCAACGGCATCGACGATGACGGCAACGGCTACGTCGACGACGTCCGCGGCTGGGACTTCTATTCGAACGACAACAACCCCGACGACGCCGACGGCCACGGCTCGCACGTCGCCGGCACGATCGCGGCGGTGAGCGATAACAGCATCGGCGTCGCCGGCACGTGCTGGAACTGTACGGTCATGCCGCTGCGGTTCATCGGGCCCTTCGGTGGTGCGACGAGCGACGCGATCGCGGCGATCAACTACGCGGTGGCGAACGGCGCCCAGATCTCGAACAACAGCTGGGGGGGCGGCGGTTTCAGCACGGCCTTGCGTGACGCAATCGCGAACGCCGGTAACCAGGGCCACCTGTTCGTCTCGGCGGCGGGCAACGACGGGCGGAATACCGACTCGCAGCCGGCGTACCCGGGCTCGTACGACCTGGCGAACATCCTGAACGTCGCGAACATCACGAACACGGACACGCTGTGGACGACGTCGAACTACGGCGCCACCAGCGTCGACATCGGGGCGCCGGGCCACAACGTCGCGAGCACGTACAACGGCGACGGCTACGTCTACCTGACGGGCACGTCGATGGCGTCGCCGCACGCCGCGGGCGTGGCGGGCCTCGTGCTCTCGGCCAACCCGTCATACAGCTGGTCGCAGATCAAGTCCGCGATCGTGAACAACACGCGCTCGATCTCGGCGCTCTCCGGCGTGACCGTCACCGGCGGTGCGCTCAACGCCGTCGACGCGCTGAACGGTGGCGGTGGTGCGCCGCCCCCGCCGCCGCCTCCGGCCTCGGGCCCGCCGAACGCCCCGAGCGGTCTGAACGCGGCGAACCAGGGCGGCGGCGTCACGCTGCTCACCTGGACCGACAACTCGAACAACGAGGACGGGTTCGAAGCCCAGTGGCAGCGCTGGAACGGCTCGTGGGGCTCGACCTCGAACGGCACGGTCGGGGCCGACGTGACGTCCGCGACCGCCGGCGTTGGCTCGGGCTGGTTCCGGTTCCGGATCCGCGCGTTCAACAGCGACGGCAACTCGTCGTTCACCGGCTGGGACATCGTCCGCGTCTACTAAGAACCGAGATTCGTTGAGAATCACGACGCCGCGCGGGGCTCATCGGCTCCGCGCGGCGTTTTTGCTTCGAAGGACGACCGCGGCCGGCTGAGGCCGCGGACGCCGGGTGCGGAACCTGGTCCTCCGGTCAGTCGCAGCCGCGCAGAAGCGCGTGGAGGAAGATCGCGATGTCGGCCTGGCCGATGATCCCGTCGCGGTTCAGGTCGGCGGCGGGGTCGTGATCGAGCAGCAGGCCCACGAACACGACGATGTCATGGAACGTCACGGCCCCGTCGCGGTCGGCGTCCGCGGGGCACGGGGGCGTCGGCCCGGCGACGACCGTGACCATGTCGCCTGAGGCGGCCGAGAGCGCGAGATCGTCGCCGCCGTCGCCGTCGACGTCGCCGATCCCCACGGCGTCGAAACCGAGCTGTGCGCCGGCGATGGTGCCGGTGATCGTGAGCAACTCGGAGCCGTCGGCGCCGGAGTAGGCCGTGATGCGGCCGCCCTGCTGGGCGCCGCTGCTGTCGGTGTATTGCCCGATCACGAGGTCCTCGCGTCCGTCCCGGTCGAGGTCGCCTGCGCCGCGGCCGGGGCCGAGTCCGCTGTCCGGCGCCGGGCCGTCGAGCTGGTACAGCAGCTCAAAGGTCGATCCGCAGTAGACGAACACGGCCCCGGGCGCGAGACCGGTTGCGGCGTCGAAGTCGAAGGCGTAGTCGCCGACATAGATATCGCGGACGCCGTCGGCGTTCAGGTCGTTGAGGCCGTCGACGAAGAACTCGCCGTAGCGGCCCGTGTTCCTCGGCGCGATGAACTCGGCGAGCAGTGCGCCGGACGCGCCGGAGAACAGGTACGCCTTGCCGATCCGCGCGGCGCCGATGATGTGATCGTCGGCTCCGTCGCCGTCGATATCTCCCGCGTTCGCGGTGCCCGCGCCGAATTCCTCTTGGGCGCCGGACGGCTCGTACTCGCGGATGACCGCCCCGTCGGCGCCGGAGATGACGAACGCCCGCCCGGCGACCGCGTCGAGCTGGCCGTCGAACGGCGCCCCGACAAGGAGGTCGGGCGTGCCGTCGTCATCGACATCGCCGGCGTCCGCGACGGCGGCTCCGAAGAAGCCCTGGTTTAGGACGGGTGCGGTGACGGTGAGAAGCGGCGAGCCGTCGGCACCCGAGTAGACCTCGACGGCGCCCATGAACGGGAGGAAGCCCGCCGGTGTCGTGGCGCCGCGGAACGGCGCTCCGCCGAGGACGTCGTCGACGCCGTCACCGTCGATATCTCCGGCGCTCGATACGGCGAAGCCGATGCGACCGCCCGCCTCGGGCACGAACTCGAACAGCGTTGCGCCGGTTCGGCCCGAGACGACGGTGACGCGCCCCTTGGGGAACGGGTCGGTCGGGGCCGCGAAGTAGGCCTGCTCGCCGATGATCAGGTCGTTGGCGCCGTCGCCGTCGAGGTCGGAAGTGTCGGCGAGCGCCCAGCCGAAGCCGGCCCCCGGCTGGTCTCCGGTCAGCGAGAAGACGATCGTCGTCGGCTCGACGAACTGGGCGTGGGCGGTCGAGACGGCGGCCGCGGTGCCCGCGGCGGCCAGGATGGAACGGAGCGTCTGCATCTGGATCCCCTTGGTTCTCCGCCGGCCCGCCCGGCGGTGTGATAAGGGGCAGCTTCCGGATCGCCCGCCGTCGCCGCTATCAGATCCGTGCTCGTTTCAGGATCCGGCCAGATTCGCTCGCCACTTGGCCGGAGGGACGCCGTACAGCGTGCGGAAGGCGGCGGTGAAGTGGCTGTGGCTCCCGAATCCGACGGACAGCGCGATGCGCGTCAGGTCGAGACCGGCGGCGATCATCTCGAGGGCGTTCGTGAGCCGGAGATGACGGAGGCAGGCGTGGATCGATGAACCGGTCTGGGCGCGGAAGACGCGTGCGAGGTGGTGCGGGGAGGAGTGGACGCTCCGCGCCAGCGATGCGAGCGTGAGCGGTTCGGCGAATCTGGTGGCGAGGATCCGGCGCGTCTCCTCCGCGAGTTCGCGGTGGGCCCGGGCGGTCCCGGCCCGGGCGGCGGGTGGTCCGGCGCAACGCTCGATGCCGAGATTCGTCGCCCGCGTAAGAAGGTCCAGGAGCCGCTCCTCGGTCTCGAGGGCATCGAGGCGTCCCGCGCGGATCGATTCGGTGAGCCGACGCTGCTCCGCGTAGAGGGACGGGTGCGATGGCGCGTACGCGCGTGCGAAGGGCCGCTCGGGATCGAGGCCGTGGTCATCGAGGAACCCGGTCGGCAGCGAGAACCACTCGCAGCGGTCGCCGCGTGGGCCCAGCGCCTCGCGCGTGTACGTGCAGCGGGCGTTGTAGAAGACGACGACCGTCGGATCGGTCACGACCGGGTCCGCGTCCTGCTGCGTGATTCGCACCGCTTCGCGCGGGAAGACGACCGTCGGCGGGCCGATCGGACCAAGTTCCCGGAAGCGAGGGTGCATGCGCGATAGCCGAAAGCGGCCGTGCTCGAAGCCGCCGACCCGGCAGCAGAATTCGTTGGCGTCCGAGCGGGCGTCCTGTGTCACGCGGTGGCTCCCGGTGCGGTCGCGTACGAGATGGAGCAGGACGTGGTTCCCGCGGGTGTCGCGCGATGCGGCGGATCAGGAGATGGGGACACCGGCGGTCTCGCCGTGGGTGTTCGGACCGCGATCTGGTACGCTGCGCTCGCATCGGACGTAAGGAGCACCGGATTGTCTCGCTGCAAGCTGTTGATACCGTTGATCTTGACGGCGGTCGTCGCGAGCGCCGGGGCGCAGGAGGTGCGGGCCGCGCGCGAGGGCATGGTCTGGGTGCCCCCCGGTGAGTTCGAGATGGGCTGGGACGGGCCCGAGGGACGTCCTGACGAGCGCCCGGCGCACCGGGTCTACGTCGACGGGTTCCTCATCGATGCCACCGAGGTGACGAACGCACAGTTCCGGGCGTTCGTCGAGGCGACCGGGTATGTGACGACCGCGGAACGGACGCCGGAGTGGGAGGAGATCGCGGCGCAGCTCCCGCCGGGGACGGAGCGCCCACCGGATCTGGTGCTCGAGCCGGGATCGCTGGTCTTCACGCCTCCGCCGGCGGGTTCGCGTCCGCGCAGCTTTACGTCGTGGTGGGCCTGGACGCCCGGCGCGAGCTGGCGTCGCCCGGCCGGGCCCGGCAGCTCGATCGAGGGCCTCGACGACCACCCGGTCGTGCACGTGTCGTGGTACGACGCGAACGCGTACGCCGAGTGGGCGGGCAAGCGGTTGCCCACCGAAGCCGAATGGGAGCGAGCGGCCCGGTTCGGGCGCGACGGCGAGAAGTACGTGTGGGGCGGCGAGCTGACGCCGGGCGGCGAGCACCGGGCCAACATCTGGCAGGGCCGGTTCCCGGTCCTGAACACGACCGACGACGGGTTCAACGCGGCGGCGCCGGTCGGCACGTACGCGCCGAGCGAACTCGGTCTGTTCGACATGGCGGGCAACGTCTGGGAGTGGACGGCCGACATGTTCCGCCCGGACGCGTACGCCATGCGCCTCGAGGCGATGGAGCCCGGCGAGCGATGCGTGAACCCGGAGGGGCCGACAACGACGGCGGACCCGCGGAACCCGCACGCCTCGGACTCGCGCGTGCAGAAGGGCGGCTCGTTCCTGTGCCATGCGAGCTACTGCGAGAGCTACCGACCAAGCGCGAAGATGGCTTCGACACCCGATTCGAGCATGAGTCACCTGGGATTCCGCTGCGTTGCGGACGCCCCGAACCCGGACGATCGAGGAGACTGAGCATGTTGATGCGGATACTTGCGGCGGCCGCGGCGGCGCTGGCGATCGGGGCGGCGGACGCCCAGGACCGTCCGAACATCCTCGTCATCTGGGGCGATGACATCGGCATCACGAACATCAGCGCGAACACACACGGGATGGTCGGGTACCGAACGCCCAACATCGACCGCATCGCCAACGAGGGCATGCGCTTCACCGACTACTACGGCGAGCAGTCCTGCACCGCGGGGCGCGCATCGTTCATCATGGGGCAGAGCGTGTTCCGGTCGGGCCTATCGAAGGTCGGCCTCCCCGGAGCCGAGCTCGGCATGCAGGAGGAGGACCCGACGATCGCGTCGCTTCTCAAGGACCGCGGCTACGCGACGGCCCAGTTCGGCAAGAACCACCTCGGCGATCGCGACGAGCACCTGCCGACCAACCACGGCTTCGACGTCTTCTTCGGCAACCTCTATCACCTCAACGCGGAGGAGGAGCCGGAGAACGAGGACTACCCGCGTGACGCGGTGCTGCCCAGCGGGAGGACCTTCCTCGAGCAGTACGGGCCGCGCGGCGTGATCCGGTCCGAGGCGGTGCGCGGCCGGCAGCGGATCGAGGACACCGGCCCGCTGACGCGTAAGCGCATGGAGACGGTCGACGACGAGACCTCCGAGGCGGCGCTGGATTGGATCCGCGGGCAGCACGAGGCCGGCGAGCCGTGGTTCTGCTGGTGGAATGGCACGCGGATGCACTTCCGGACGTACGTGAAGGACGAGCTCCGCGGCATCTCGGGCCAGGACGAGTACGCCGACGGCATGGTCGAGCACGACATGCACATCGGCAAGTTCCTCGACCTGCTCGACGAGCTGGGGATCGCCGACGACACGATCGTCATGTACTCGACCGACAACGGGCCGCACATGAACACCTGGCCGGACGCGGCCTGGTCGCCGTTCCGGGGCGAGAAGAACACCAACTGGGAGGGCGGCTGGCGCGTGCCGGCGTTCGTCCGCTGGCCCGGGCGGATCGAGCCCGGCAGCGTTACCAACGAGATCGTCCACCACATGGACTGGCTGCCGACATTCCTCGCGGCCGCGGGCGACGACGACATCAAGGAGGACCTGCTCGACGGCTACCGCTCGCGGGAGCTCGGCCGGAGCTACAAGGTCCACCTCGACGGCTACAACATCCTGCCGCTGCTGCTCGGCGAGACCGAGGAATCGCCGCGGAAAGAGATCTTCTACTTCGCCGACACCGGGGAGCTGACGGCCCTGCGGTACGACGACTGGAAGATGATCTTCCTCGAGCAGCGGGCCGAGGCGACGCTGCAGGCCTGGATCGAGCCATGGATCCAGCTCCGCATCCCGTACATCGTCAATCTGCGGCGCGATCCATTCGAGCGCGGCATGCAGACCTCGAACACGTACTTCGACTGGATGATCGACCGCGTCTACCTGCTCGTGCCGGCGCAGCAGTACGTCGCGAAGTTCCTCGCGACCTTCCGCGAGTTCCCCCCGCGACAGAAGCCCGCGAGTTTCACGATCGATCAGGTGCTCGAGCAGATGCAGTCGAACCCCGGCGGCCGCTGAGAGCCGGCAGATCGGGCGCGTCGACGATCGGGGCGGCCCTCTCCGGCCGCCCCCCGGTCTTTCTGGGAGCGCAAACGTGGCAGACGGGGGCGGGAAGCGCGACGCGAGTTCGCTCGAACGCGTCATGCTCGCGAGCGAGCGGCTTCGGATCTATTCGCTGCTCGCGGTGTTCGCGGCCGTCGGGCTCGTGGTCATCCTGCGGCTCGCGATCGAGTCGGCGCCGGCGGAGCGCTGGTACAGCGAGGCCGTGCCCGCCGTGGGCATCCTCTCGCTGATGTCGGCGTACGAGATCGTGGCGCTGCTCTTTGTCCGTCGCGGCATCGAGCGCGGCATCGCGCCGCACCCGTGGCTCTGGCCGGTGAACACGGTCGTGGAATGCTCGTTCCTGACCGCGTTCATGGTGTTCGCGACGTGGAACGACTTCTATGAGCCCTACCAGGCGCTCACATCGCCGGTGATCGTCGTCTACGGCATCCTGATCATCCTCTCCACGCTGCGGCTCTCGCCGGGCCTCTGCGTGATCGCGGGGCTCGCCTGCGGGCTCGGGCACGCCGGCGTGCTCACACTGACGCTGGTGCGCGCGGGGCCGCCGGAGGCCGAGGGCCTGCTCCGCCTGCCGATCTACTGGACGTTCCCGGTGATCCTGCTCTTCAGCGGGATCGTCGCGGCGTTCGTCGCGGCACGCGTCCGCAAGCACGCCGCGGCCGAGATCTCCGAGGGCGAGGCCCGGGAGAAAATGTCGCGGGATCTGCAGCTCGCGCGGTCGATCCAGCAGGGGCTGCTGCCGATCACCGCCCCGAGCCCGCCCGGGTTCGACATCGCCGGATTCAACGAGCCCGCAGACGAGACCGGCGGCGACTACTACGACTGGCGGGAACTCGCGGACGGTCAGATCGCGATCACGATCGCCGACGTCACGGGGCACGGCGTCGGGCCGGCGCTGGTCGCCGCCGTGTCGCGGGCGTACGTCCGGACGAGCCTGCGTGGCTCGACCGATCTCCAGTCGGTGCTGTCCGGCGTCAACGACCTGCTCGGCGAGGACCTGCGCGGCGAGCGGTTCGTGACCTGCGCGGTCGGGGTCCTGAACCCGGCGGACGCCGAGGTCGAGATCCTCTCGGCCGGGCACGGCCCGCTGGTCCACTTCCAGGCCGCGCGCGGGACCGTCCATACCTTCAACGCGCACGGGATCCCGCTGGGGATCATGCCGGGCGCGGCCGAGTATGACACGCCCGAGCGGTTCAAGCTCGAGCCGGGCGACGCCCTGGTCTTCGTGACCGACGGCTTCTTCGAGTGGGCCCGAGCGGACGGGACGCAGTTCGGCACCGAGCGGCTCGGCGCGTGCATCGCTCAGAACGCCGGCACGGCCGAGGGGCTGATCCGTGCGATGCGCCGCGCGGTCACCGAATTCGCCGGCGGAACCGCGCAGGACGACGACCTGACGGCGGTGGTGGTGGTGCGGACGCCGTCGGGCTGACGCGTCGCGTCGCGTCTCGGCGAACGGCGAAAGCGGGCGAACGGACTCGAACCGTCAACATCCAGCTTGGAAGGCTGGCGCTCTACCATTGAGCTACGCCCGCAGGTCTTGTCGGAGATGATACCACGATCGCCGCTCTCTGGGTCTGAGTAGGGTTCTCTGCACCCTTCATCGGCTGTTTTGGCCCTGGCGACCTCGCGGGCGTCCTCGCACCCAGAAGCGCGATTTTGCATCGTTTCGTGCATCCACTGCTGGCGTTTTTGCTGGTGGTCGCAGTGCGTGGCGTGGTCCCCGTCTGTCGCGACGGAGGGCAGCCGATCCAGAGCCGCCGCCGCGTCGCCAAGTCCCAGATCGGTGTAGTGCCGCAGCGTCGTCCGGTAGTCGCTGTGCCGCATCAGCCGCTGGGCGACCTGGGGGGCGTCTGCGTCAGCCCGGTGTCGATCCGCAGCCGCCGCAGCTCGGCGGCGACCCTCCGATCGGCCTCGGTCACGCGGCGACGCTTCTCACGCTTGGCTGGCGAAGGTCGGCGTACAGACG
>JBCBKP010000037.1:0-29942 GCA_038521625.1 Planctomycetota bacterium | reverse complement strand
GGAGGCGGACATGATCCCGGGGCTGACGGCGGGCGACGTGTCGGCGTGGCTGCAGACGTTCGACCAGTTCGCGCCGTGAGCGGGGCGAGTCACCCGGGTGTCGCCGCCCGAAGAATGGAGCCGGGGGGATTCGAACCCCCGTGCCGTGACAGTCAGCAAGACGCTTCTACGTGCGTAGTCCGTCGTTTGATCTCGGCGTCACCCCGGGAACGGACACCCTGGGTTTCGGCCCAGCCTCTCGGAACCTCCTCGGCCGCGCGCCAAGAGGCGCCACACGCGACCCAGCCCGATGATCGTTGATCCGCCCCTCATCGGGCGTCGGGGGCGGATCAGACGGACCTGTATTAGGCCGCCAGAGCGAACTGCGGTTCGGCAGTTGATAGTGTTGCGTGCTTTTTACGAGGCCAGCACGCCCCTCGGCACGCCACGTCAAGCCTTCCCTGTACGGTCGAAACCAGTCGGCCCCAAGTCGGCTCGTCAGAGCCGGGACCCGCGGGACCGCCCCGCGGGCCATGGAGATGGTACGCGGGCGGGTTCATCGGCCTCGCGGGCGGCCCGGATAACCTCGGGGCATGAAGCTCGCCGTGATCATCCCAGCCGCCGGGGCCGCGACGCGGTACCGGGGCGGGGCGGACAACATCCTGGGCGGACGGCACAAGCTCGACGAGGACCTGGGCGGGCGGCCGGTGCTGCAGCGCTCGATCGAGCTGTTCGCGAAGCTGGACCTGGACGGCGTGGACGTCCTCTCGATCGTCGTGGCCGGGCCGGCCGCGGACGAGGACTTCGCCGACTTCTCGCTGCGGCACGCCGACCGGCTGCAGCTGCTGAACGCGGTCTTGTGCCGGGGCGGGGTGACCGAGCGGTACGAATCGGTCGCGAACGCGCTGGCCGAGGTGCCGGACGAGGCGACGCACGTGGCGGTGCACGACGCGGCGCGCCCGATCACGCCGCCCGAGGTGATCGAGCGCGTGCTGCGTGCGGCCCGCGAGCACGCGGCGGTGGTGCCGGGGGTGCCGGTGGCGGACACGCTGAAGCGGGTCGGGCCGGAGCCCGAGGAGTCCGAGGCGGACCCGCTGGACGCGCTGCTGACCGGCGGGGCGCGTTCGCCGGCGCGGCCCGTGCTGGGGACGGTCGACCGGTCGGAGCTGATGGCGATCCAGACGCCGCAGGTGTTCGAGGCGGGGCTGCTCCGCAGGGCGTACGCGCAGGACGAGTTGGCGAGCACGGACGACGCTGGTCTGGTGGAGCGGCTGGGCGAGACGGTGGTGGCGGTCGAGGGCGATCCGCGGAACATCAAGATCACGCGTGGTCATGATCTTCCTGTGGTGCGGGCGCTGGGCGGCTTCAGGCCGCCGGCGGAGCGTGCGAGCCACAAGAAGTTCTGAGCGGCGTGGGCGCTGCGTATCGTTTTGGCCCGGCCGAGCGCGTCGGGGCCAGGAGATTCGCCCATGGCGTCGGTCGGCATCCACTGCTTGCTCGAGATCTACGGCTGTCCGAAGGACCTTCTTGACGACCAGGCGGCGATCGCGAAGACGCTGCGGGACGCGGCGGACCACGCCGGGGCGACGTGGCTGGGCGAGGTGAACCACAAATTCCAGCCGTGCGGCGTGACGGCGTTGGGGCTGCTGGCGGAGAGCCACATCTCGATCCACACGTGGCCGGAGATCGGGTACGCGGCGGTGGACGTGTTCACCTGCGGGGATCACGCGATCCCGGAGAAGGCGTGCAAGTACTTGGTCGAGCACCTGCGGGCGGAGCGGCACACGATCGCAAGGATCCCGCGTGCGACGGAGCTGCGTCCGCGCGAGGTCGAGGGCGTGGACGTGCACGAGGCGCACATGACGACGCGTGAGCTGAGCCACGAGATACTTGCGTCGGCCGACGGCTAGGCGCCGTCGGCGGGCATCGGCGGATCGGATCGTCGCCGTTCGACGCCGTTGGGGGCCCGAGGTGCGGCCGCCTTTGTCCGACGGCGGGCGTGCGTTCTCCTAGGATCGCTTTGGACCCGAGCCTGAGGAGCGATCGATGACCGCCGAAGCCCCCGCCGCGACCGTGAAATCGATGGACGACATCATGGCGCTGTGCAAGCGCCGCGGGTTCGTCTACGGGGCGAGCGAGATCTACGGCGGGATCCAGGGCTTCTGGGACTACGGGCCGCTTGGGACGCAGCTGAAGAAGAACCTGCGTGACGCGTGGTGGACCGACGTGGTGATGCTGGGCTGCTCGGGGAGGGCGGGCCCGGACGGGAAGCCCGTGCGGATCGTGCCGGTGGACACGTGCATCATCCAGAACCCGAAGGTCTGGGAGGCCTCGGGGCACGTGGCGGGGTTCAACGACCCGATGGTGGACTGCCGCGACAGCAAGATCCGCTACCGGGCGGACCACCTTCGTGCGATCCACGCGACGGGGGCGGACGAGCCGGTCTATTTCGCGTACGTCGACGGCGACGAGAAGAGCTTCGAGAGCGCGCTCAAGAAGCTCGGCAAGAATGTAAAGCGTGACCTGGGCGAGCACGACTGCGAGCTGGTCGAACTGGTGGCGATGTCGCCCGAGCAGCTGGCGATGACGGTCGGGCCGGACACCAAGGAGCGGGGCACGCTGACCGAGCCTCGGGCGTTCAATCTGATGTTCGACACGATCCCGGGGCCGATCCGGGACGAGGCGAACAAGGCGTTCCTGCGCCCGGAGACGGCGCAGGGCATCTTCATCAACTTCAAGAACGTGGTGGACACGACGCGGGTGCGCGTGCCGTTCGGGATCGCGCAGACCGGTAAGGCGTTCCGGAACGAGGTGACGCCCCGGAACTTCACCTTCCGCAGCCGCGAGTTCGAGCAGATGGAGGTTGAGTTCTTCTGTCATCCCGACGACGCGCGCGAGTGGTACACGTTCTGGCGGGATTGGCGGATGGCGTGGTGGCGGTCGCTCGGTCTGGCGGGCGACAACCTGATCCTGCGTGAGCACGACAGCGACGAGCTGGCGCACTACGCCAAGGAGGGGGCGGGGACGTCGGACGTGGAGTACCGCTTCCCGTTCACGGCGCCGGGCTTCGGGGAGTTGGAGGGGATCGCGCACCGCAGCGACTACGACCTGCGCCAGCACCAGGACCACAGCAAGGTAAAGCTGGAGTACTTCGACCAGGAGCGGAACGAGCGGTACCTGCCGCACGTGATCGAGCCGTCGGCGGGTCTGGACCGGGGCGTGCTGGCGCTGCTCTGCGAGGCGTACACGCCGGACCCGGAGCGGCCGAGCAAGGTGTACATGAAGCTGCACCCGCGGATCAGCCCGATCAAGGCGGCGGTCTTCCCGCTGGTGAACAAGGACGGGATGCCGGAGGCGGGCGAGAAGCTGCACCGGGAGCTGGCGGCGCGGTTCGCGCGGGACGGGCTGGTGGAGTTCGACGCGAAGCAGAACATCGGCAAGCGGTACGCGCGGATGGACGAGGCCGGGTGCCCGTATTGCTTCACGGTCGACGGGGAGACGCTCTCGGACCAGACGGTGACGGTCCGGGACCGGGATACGCTGGCGCAGGACCGCATCGGGATCGATCGGGTGGCCGATTACGTGGCCGATCGGCTGTCCGGGGACGGCTGAGGCCCGGAATTCCGGTCTGACAGGACGGATTCCGGATCGCAGGATGGGCCCACGCCACCGGGGCCGGCCGGGCATGTAAAGGTGGTCGGGATCGACAGCTCGGGGTGACCGGCGCGCAATCCGGGCGCATCATTCCCCAATGGAACCGTCGGGCCGGGTCCTGGCGGGTGACCGAGCCGCGTGCACGCGTGGCTGATGGACAGCGGACGGCCCGACCCGTCCGGGCGGCCCGCCCGGATGCTTGAAGCGGGGGTGCACATTGCTGAAATGGATCGTCGCCATCGTGGTGATCGTGCTGATCGTGGTCGGTGCGGGCGCGTTCGCGTTCATGCAGCGCGGCGCCGGCGGTGGCGAGGACGGCCAGGCGGCTGCGGCCTCGAACGGCGAGGGCGGGCGGCGCGGCGGGTTCAGCTTCGGGTTCGGGTCTGAGCCCGATCCGACGCTGGTGCGCGTGGGCGCGGCGGAGACCGGCGACCTGGTGCGGGTGGTCTCGGCGCCGGGCTCGATCGAGCCGAAGACGCTGATCCAGATCTCGTCGGAGGTCTCGGCACGGATCATCGCGCTGCCGTTCCGCGAGGGCGAGAGCGTGAACCAGGGCGACGTGGTGGTGCGTCTGGAGCCCGAGAACCTGGTCGCGGCGTTGGCGTCGGCCGAGGCCCGTCTGCTGCAGGCCGAGGCGGGGCTCGACGGGGCGAAGGCGGAGCTGATCAGCCGTCGTCTGGAGTACGAGCGTCTGATCCAGCTTCTGGAGACCGGCGACGCGCCGGAGTCGGAGTTCGAGGTCGCGGAGAGCTCGTACCTGCGGGCGACCTCGGACGTGAAGTCGGCCGAGGCGAACGTGGCGATCGCGGAGGCGGGGATCCAGCAGGCGCGCGAGGACCTGGCGAACACGACGATCGAGTCGCCGATCAACGGTGTGATCACGGCGCTGAACACGGAGGTCGGCGAGACGGCGATCGTGGGCACGACGAACACGCCGGGGTCGGTGATCATGGAGATCGCGGACCTGTCGACGATGCTGCTGACGGCGCAGGTGGACGAGCCGAACATCGCGCCGGTGCGCGAGGGCCAGCGTGCGACGGTGTACATCAACGCGTTCCCGGACGCGGAGTACCGCGGGACGGTGGAGCGGATCGGGCTGAAGCGTCAGGTCTCGACGAGCGGGACGGGGTACTTCGAGGTCGAGGTGCTGCTGGACGTGACGGAGGGGACGGAGATCCTCCGTTCGGGTCTGACCGCGAGCACGGACATCCAGGTGGAGCCGTTCTACGACATCGTGCGGGTCGAGAGCCAGGCGATCGTCGACCAGCGCGTGGACGAGCTGCCGATCGCGCTGCGCGACAACGAGCACGTGCAGAACGACAAGACGTTCACGCCGGTGATCTACCGGATCGAGGACGGCAAGGCGGTTGCGACGCCGGTCTCGATCGGTCCGAGCGACGTGACGCACACGGTGGTCGAGGGCGGGATCGAGTCGGAGACGCCCTACATCAGCGGCCCGTTCCGGGTGCTCAAGCAGTTCGCCGACGGCGTGCTGAAGACCAACGCGGTGGTGAAGGACGAGCTGGAGGCGGCCCGCGAGGAGGAGGCGCGTCAGCGGGGCGCGGCCGGCGGTGATGACGAGACGACCGAGGAAGAGACGACCGAGGACGGGGCGGAGGACGGCCAGGCCCCGGACGAGGCCGGCGGTTCGGACGACGCGGCGGGTGGCGCGGAGGGCGAAGAGCGGACCGAAGAGCCGGTCGAGAGCGGCGCCGGATCCGGCGGGTCGGAGACGGGATCGGGGTCGTCCGATGGCTGAGCTCGGCGAGCCCGCGATCCAGATCCGTGGCATCCACAAGACCTATGTGATGGGTGCGGAGCGCGTGCGGGCGCTGCGCGGCGTGGATCTGCTGATCCGTCGCGGCGAGTTCGTGGCGATCATGGGCGCGTCGGGCTCGGGCAAGAGCACGCTGATGAACATCCTGGGCTGCCTGGACAAGCCGACGAAGGGCGAGTACCGGCTGGCGGGCAAGCCGACGCACAAGATGGGCCCGGGGTCGACCGCGAAGGTGCGCAACGAGGAGATCGGGTTCATTTTCCAGAGCTTCGAGCTGCTGAACCGGGCGACCTCGCTGAAGAACGTGATGCTGCCGATGCTGTACTCGAACCGGCACATGTTCACGGCCAAGAAGCGTGCCAAGCGGGCGCTGGAGCGCGTGGGCCTCGGCGACCGGATGGACCACCGACCGAACCAGCTCTCGGGCGGTCAGCGCCAGCGCGTGGCGGTGGCGAGGGCGCTGGTGAACGACCCGGCGATCCTGCTGGCGGACGAGCCGACGGGCAACCTCGACTCGACGACGACCAGGGAGATCATCGCGCTGTTCGAGGAGCTGCACGACGCTGGGCAGACGATCGTCGTCGTGACGCACGAGGAGGACGTGGCTGGCCACGCCGACCGGATCGTGCGGCTGAGCGACGGCGAAGTGATCAGCGACAACAGGACCGAGGACGACCCGGTTCACGCCGAGTGGGTGCGGATGATCGCCTCGGGCATGGGGACCGGGGCGGAGAAGCCGCGGCGGACCGACGCCTCGGCCCAGGCCGCGCCCGACGCGGCCCAGGCCAACGGGGAGGCCGGTCCGGCCGTCGTTGAGGTGGCGCATCCCGAGCACGCGGAGACGGCCTGATGCAACAGTTCTTCGGCGCGATCCTGTCGGTGCCGCTCAAGCTCCTGCGGCTGGTCATCCAGACGGTGTTCCTGGCGCTGGGCCAGGTCTGGGCGAACAAGGGGCGTTCGGTGCTGACGTCGCTGGGCATTATCATCGGCGTCTCGGCGGTGATCATCGTGGTCGGCGGGATCCGCGGGATGAACGCGTACCTGCTGGACTCGTTCGACCGCGCGGTGGGCGCCCGGAAGATGTTCATCTGGGGCGAGGTCCCGGAGGAGCTTGAGACGACGACCTCGTGGGACGACGTTCGTCTGACCGAGGGCGAGGCGGACGTGCTGCTGGAGCGGTCGGAGGCGCTCGAGACGCTGACGCCGCGGTGCTCGATCAATCTGGACGTGACCTACGGGCGCGAGCTGGCGCGGAGCGTGCGGGTCCTGGGCGTCCGGCCGCCGTGGCACATCGTGAACGACCACACGGTCCGGCTGGGCCGGGAGATGTCGAACACGGACGTCAACCAGCAGCTGAACGTCTGCATCATCAACGAGCCTGCGATCGACGAGCTGAAGCTTCCGATCGACCCGGTGGGCGAGTTCGTGCTGCTGGGCGGGCGCCGGTTCCTGATCATCGGCGTTCTTGAGGAGAAGGAGGCCGCGGGCCTGTTCGGCGGCGGCGACCCTCAGACCGAGCTGCTTATCCCGTTCACGACGAGCAAGGCGATCAACCCGTACTCGTGGACGGTGATCGAGGCTCTCGTGACCAACCCGGACCAGGCCGAGGAGGCCCGCGAGGAGGTCCGCTTCCTGCTCCGCAACGCGCGGGGCCTGCGGGGCGACCATCCGGACACGTTCGACGCGTTCGTCTCGCAGAGCGCGGTCGACGACATCAACGCGTTCGGCGCCGCGGTCGGCGCGGGTGCGGCGGTGGTGGTCTCGATCTCGCTGGTCGTCGGCGGCGTGGGGATCATGAACATCATGCTGGTCTCGGTCTCGGAGCGGACGCGCGAGATCGGGCTGCGTAAGGCGGTCGGCGCGAAGTCGGGCGTGGTGCTGCTGCAGTTCCTGGTCGAGGCGGTCGTGCTTTGCCTGGTGGGCGGGGCGATCGGCATGGCGATCGGGTTTGCCGCGGTCGGCGGCCTGAAGACCGTGGAGTTCCTCGAGGGCTCGAACGTCCCGAACTGGGCGGTTTTCCTCGCGGTCGGCTTCTCGGCCGGCGTGGGTGTGGTGTTCGGCCTCATCCCCGCGCTGAAAGCCGCGCGCCTCGATCCCATCAACGCCCTGAGACACGAGTAGCCAGCGGGCTGCACGCCGCGCCGGGACGCGGCACAATGGCCATCCCATGCACGACACGACACAACGCCGCGCGATCGCCGTCTACCTCCTCGCAGCCGGGCTGGCGGTGTCCGGGCTTGCCCTTCCCGGGATCATGGGCGGCTGCGCCAACCCGCTGGCGGGGGACGACGGCGACTACGACCGCCGGGTGCCGGTGAGCCGGCTGCGTTCGATCCAGGCGTTGCCCATCGACTCGTACGGCGCGGCCGAGGAGGAGGTCGAGGAGGACGTGTCGGTCTCGCTGGCTCGCGCGGTGGAGGACGTGGAGGCGGCGCGGGTCGGGCTCGACGAGCGGGATCGGGCGGACCTCTCGATCGAGGAGATCCGGGCGGCGACGCTCTCGAACAACCTGGATCTGCGCGTGGTGCTGATCGATCCCGAGATCGAGGCGCAGCGTGTGAGCGAGGAGGAGGGCGCGTTCGAGGCGATCCTGGCGGCGAACGCGACCTTCTTCAACAACGACGACGCCGTCGCGCTGGCGACGCAGTCGGGGCAGGCGGACGGGTTCAACTTCAGCCCGAGCCTGACGATCCCGCTGCGCACGGGCGGCGAGTTCGAGCTGAGCAACCCGATCAGCCGCACGAACAACGACAACCCGTTCGCGACGCTGAACCCCGCGGCGACGAGCGATCTGCAGGTGAGCCTGTCGCAGAACCTGCTCCGCGGCGCGGGGCGTCGCGCGAACGTGGCACCGATCCGGATCGCGGACCTGAACCGCCAGGCGGTCGAGGCCTCGACGAAGCTGCAGGTGATCCAGACGCTGTCGGACGCTGAGCGGGCGTACTGGCGGCTGTACGCCCAGCAGGAGGCGCTGAACGTCCGGATCCAGCAGTACGAGCTGGCCCAGGAGCAGCTGACGACGGCGGAGCGGCGGTTCAACGTGGGCGCGGTCGCGGAGATCGAGGTGATCCGGGCGGAGTCCGGCCTGGCCGACCGGGTCGAGCAGCTGATCGCGAGCTACCGCGACGTGCTGCTGGCCCAGCGTGAGTTGAAGCGCATCGCGAACATCCCGGGTCTGGACATCGACAGCGAGACGTTCGTCAGCCCGATCAGCGACCCGGACCCGGTGCGGTACGAGCTGGACGGGACGGACCTGGCCGAGCGGGCGCTCGATCGGCGGATGGAATTGCTCGAGCTCGAGCTGCGTCTGGCGGCCGACGAGGCGACCGAGTCGCTGCGTCGCAACGAGGCGCTGCCGCTGCTGAACGCGACGCTGACCTACCGGCTCAACGGCCTGGGCAACAACGTGGACGAGGCGATCCGCGTCTCGAGCGAGAACCGGTTCACGGACTGGGCGGTCGGTCTGAACGCGGAGCTGCCGCTCGGCAACGAGTCGCGGAACGCGCGCGTCCGCCAGGCGGTGCTGAGCCGCCTGCGCCGGCTCTCGAGCCGGGAGGCGCGCCGGCAGGCCGTGCGCCAGGAGGTGCTGGACGCGGTCGACCGGATCAACGCGGGCTGGCAGCGGATCATCGCGGCGCAGCGGGCGGTGATCCTGAACACGCGGACGCTGGAGGCGGAGCGCCGGCAGTTCGAGGTCGGGCGTTCGACGAGCGACGACGTGCTGGACGCGGACACGACGCTGGCCGAGGCGAGGCTGACGGAGATCCAGGCGATCGTGGACTACCAGATCTCGCAGATCGATCTGGCGGTCGCGACGGGAACGCTACTGGGCGCGAGCCGGGTGGATTGGTCGCCGATCGACCCGCGCGACTGGCGGGAGAGCAACGACAACCCGCCGCCGGACTTCTACGTACCGCCGATGCTCGCTCCGGATGCGGAGCCCGACGTCGCGCCGGATGCCGCACCGGACGGTGAGGGCGAGGGCGAGGGCTGAGCCGACCCGGCTCGCTCGCCTGTGCGCCACAGCGGGGGCAGCGCTAGACTCGCCGATCGACGCGGGCGCGACCGGATTCCGAGCGCCCACGACGAGCACGGGCGCCCCCGGGAGGTGCGCCCGCTTCCGCTCAGGCCCACCGGATTCACTCCGGCGCGGCGGTGAGAGTGCGAGTGTGCGCCCGGAGGGCGCTACCGAGCGATAGGAGTCGCTCCAAGGAGGCGTGCCGATGTCCGATCAGATCAACGTCCCGCTTCTCGACCTGAAGGCCCAGTACGCGACGCTGCGCGAGGAGATCGAGCCGGCGATCAGGGGCGTGGTCGAGTCGCAGTGGTTCATCGGCGGGCCGGAGGTCGCGGGGCTCGAGGAGGAGCTGGCGTCGTACGTCGGCGCCAAGCACGCGATCGGCTGCCGCTCGGGCTCGGACGCGATCACGCTGGCGCTGATGGCGCTGAACATCGGCTGCGGCGGCGGGCACAACGGGCGCGTGCTGATGCCGCCCTACACGTTCTTCGCGACTGCGGGCAGCACGTACCGCCTCGGCGCGATGCCGGTGTTCGCGGACATCGACCCGGTGACGTACAACCTCGACATCGACCACGCGCGCGAGGTGGCGAAGAAGACCGAGAAGCTCGCGGCGATCATGCCGGTGCACCTGTTCGGGCAGTGCGTCGACATGGACGCGTGGCTGGCGCTGGGCGACGAGTTGGGCGTGCCAATCATCGAGGACGCGGCGCAGGCGATCGGCTCGAAGGACTCGACGGGGGCGATGGCGGGCAGCCGCGGCGCCATCGGTTGCTTCAGCTTCTTCCCCTCGAAGAACCTGGGCGGGTTCGGCGAGGGCGGGTTCTGCACGACGAACGACGACGATCTGGCCCAGCGGATGCGGCTGCTGCGCAACCACGGGATGGAGCCGAAGTACTACCACGCGATGGTGGGCCTGAACGCGAGGCTCGACGCGTTGCAGGCGGCGGTGCTGCGGATCAAGCTGTGTCACCTCGAGGGCTGGCACGCCGGGCGGCGCCGGAACGCCGCGGACTACGACCGGATGTTCGGCGAGGCCGGGGCGAAGCTCTCCGGCACGCCGTTCGAGGCGGGCGAGGCCCTGCCGCTGCGGACGCCCGCGCCGACGGCCGAGCCGGCGCGTCACATCTACAACCAGTACGTGATCCGGGTGCCGGCCGGGATCCGCGACGGGCTTCGCGAGCACCTGAAGAACAACAGCATCGGCAACGAGGTCTACTACCCGGTCTCGCTGCACCGGCAGGAGTGCTTCGCGTTCCTCGGCTACAGCGAGGGCGATATGCCCGAGAGCGAGTCGGCCTCGAACGAGACGGTGGCGCTGCCGATCTACTCGGAGCTGACGGCGGAGCAGAAGGCGCACGTCGCCAAGACGATCATCGCGTATGTGACCGAGCACGCGGGCGCGGCGCTCGCCGGCGCGGGTGCCTAGAGCCACCCGGATCGCTCCGTAGCGCCCTCCGGGCGCACACTCGCTTTTCCACGGCCGCGCCGGAGTGAATCCGGCGGGCCTGTGAATCTCAGCAAGATCGGGCGCTAGGCCTTTTGCACCCTCGCGCGTGCGGTCGTGGTCTTGGCCATGGCGTTGCGTGTGTCCACGACGAGCGACGCCTCGTTGGCGACGAGCTGGTAGTCGACGGCCGCGTGGTCGGTGACGATGAGCACGCAATCGACCGCGCCGAGCGCGTCCGGCGTCAGCTCGACGCTCCGCAGGTCGTGGGCGTAGCGCTTCATCTCGGGGAAGACGGGGATGTGCGGGTCGTGGTATCCGACCGACGCGCCGGCCTTGCTCAGCAGCTCGATGATCTCGGCGGCGGGCGTCTCGCGGATGTCGTCGACGTCGGGCTTGTAGGCGACGCCGAGGATGAGGATCCGTGCCCCGGAGAGCTGCTTGCCGTCGGCGGCCAGCGTCTCTTCGGTCTGCGCGACCACGCGGGCCGGCATGGCGCGGTTGATCTCGCCGGCGAGCTCGATGAAGCGTGTCTCGCGCCCGGCCTGGCGGGCCTTCCAGGCGAGGTAGAACGGGTCGATCGGGATGCAGTGGCCGCCGAGGCCGGGGCCGGGGTAGAAGGCCTGGAAGCCGAACGGTTTGGTCTTGGCCGCTTCGATGACGTCCCAGACGTCGACGCCGAGCTTGTCGAAGATGACCTTGAGCTCGTTGACCAGCGCGATGTTGACGGCGCGGTAGACGTTCTCGAGCAGCTTCGCGGCCTCGGCGACCTCCGCCGAGGCGACCTCGTGGACCTCATCGATGAACAGGCGGTAGAACGCGGCGGCGAGGGTGGTCGCGGTGTGGTCGAGCCCGCCGACGAGCTTGGGGATCGACTTGGCGGTGTAGCCGCGGCGTCCGGGGTCCTCGCGTTCGGGGCTGTAGGCGCAGAGGAACTCCTCGCCGCATCGGAGGCCCTGGGAGGTCTCGGTGAGCAGCGGCGAGAGCTCGTCGCGCGTGGTGCCGGGGTAGGTCGTGCTCTCGAGGACGACCATCTGTCCGGGGCGGAGGTGCGGGCCGAGCATCTCGGCGCTGGCGTGGACGCTGGAGAGGTCGGGCTCGCGGTTGTCGCCGAGTGGCGTGGGGACGCAGAGCAGGAGGACGTCGGCCCCGGCGAGGGCGGCGGGGTCGGCCGAAGCGGTGAATCGGTCGGAATCGCGCAGCATCGCGGCGACACCGCCGACGCCCTCGTGGGCGGCGAGGTGCATGATGTAGTCCTCGCCGCGGTCGAGCTTTTCGATCTTCCGCCGATCGGTATCGAAGCCGATGACTCGGAGGCCGGCGTCGTGGGCGGCCTTGACGAGGGGCAGGCCGACGTAGCCGAGGCCGACGACGCCGACGGTGACGGTCCGGGACTCGATCTTCTCTCGGAGGGCTCGGGCGGCGGCGTTCACTGCGGCACTCTATATGGTGCGGGATACCTGGCGCGGAATCGGGCGTGGGGTCCGGCCTCGCCGGCTGCCCCCCCGGGATACCCCAGATCACCAGGTCTTCAAGAGTCTATCTGACCGTTGGACTCAATCCGGCGGGGCCTCGCGGTATCTTGCGGGGGTTCTCGGGGCGAGGTTCTCAAGCTCCATTGGTGGAAGGGAGATCGAGTGAGTATGTCTGATACGCGCGCCGCTCTCCGCGTGGCGATCATCGCGGGCTGCGCCGTGGCGCCCGCCGCGGGCGTCCGTGCCCAGGTTCTGCAAGAGGCGCCGATGCCGGGGGTGATCCGGGACGCGACGCGGGCGGAGTACCCGGTCGGGACGTCGTTCAAGCAGCTCGTCGATCCGAAGCCGTGGCCCGAGCGACTCGTGACGACGAACATCGGCGCCGCGACCTCGCAGGCGGATTTCCCGCCGATCTTCCCGACGCCGGGCGGCCTGGCGGCGGCGGCGGCCCGGTCGCGGTTCAGCGTGGACGGGTCGGGCGTGCGGATCGGGATCATCTCGGACGCGTTCAACTCGCTGGGCGGGCAGAGCGCGGGCGTCTTCAGCGGCGACCTGCCGGGGCCGGGCAACCCGTTCGGCAACACCCTGCCGGTCGTGAACCTGAACGACCTGCCGGCGGGCCAGGGCATCGACGAGGGCCGCGGCATGGCCGAGCTGATCCACGATCTCGCGCCGGGCGCGGAGCTGTACTTCCATAGCGGCTTCACCGGCAGCATCGGCTTCGCGTACCAGCAGCTCGCCAACGCGGGCTGCGACATCATCGTGGACGACCTGAGCGCGCTCACGGGCGCGAGCTTCCTGGACGACAACGACGCGATCACCTGCACGAACCTGGCGAACCAGGGCTTGCTGCTGTTCTCCTCGGCGGGCAACCGCGGGCGGAACTCGTACGAGGGCGTGTTCAACGACAGCGGGGAGACGAACCCGATGTTCCCGTTCTCGAGCCCGCTGCACGACTTCAAGCTCGACGCCGGCGTCGACACGGGCCTGAATGTCGCCGTCAACCCCGGCGGCTCGGTGATCGCCGTGCTCGAGTGGGACGACCCGTTCCCCTCGGTCGGCGCACCGGCGAGCGCCACCCTCGCCGACTTCGATCTCGCGGTCTTCACGACCGGCGGCACGCTGGTGGATTCCAGCACGGTCGGGCAGGGCTCGCCGAACGGCGCCGACCCGGTCGAGATCGTCAGCTTCGCGAACACGGGCGCGGCGCAGCAACAGTTCCTGATCCAGATCCAGAACTTCAGCGGCGGCGCCGGCCGGCTCCTGAAGCTGACGTTCTTCCGCAGCTTCATCAACGCGGACGACGACTTCACCTTCAGCCCGACGGTCCGCGGGCAGCACCTCGCCAGCGGCGTGTTCGCGGTCGGGGCCGTCGCCTACGACAGCACGACCGTGGAGGGCTTCTCCTCGCGCGGCCCCTCGACGATCCTGTTCGACCAGTCGGGCAACCGCCTGCCCGGCCCGGAGGTCCGCGCCAAGCCCGAGATCGCCGCGACCGACGGCACGGACACCACGTTCTTCGGCGGCGGCGACTTCGACGGCACCGGTTTCCCGAACTTCTTCGGCACGTCGGCCGCGGCGCCGCACGCCGCGGCGGTCGCGGCGCTTGCGGTCGAGTTCACGCGGCGCGAGCTGGGAACGACGCCCGACTTCGCGGAGCTAAACGCGGCGTTCCAGGCGACCTCGGACGACAGCTTCGGCACCGTCGATGAGGTCGGCGTCGGGCTGATCAACGCGGAGCTTCTCATCGAGAGCTTCGCGGCGGGTGCGCCGTGCAGCCCGGTCGATTTCGCCTCGCCGTTCGGTGTGATCTCGAACACGGACGTGGACGAGTTCGTCGCGCTGTTCTTCGCGAACGACCCCAGTGTCGCCGCGCTGGCCTCGCCGTTCAACATCGTCTCGAACACCGACGTCGACGAGTTCGTGCGTCTGTTCTTCCTCGGCTGCCCGAGCAACTGAGCGCACGAGTGGCCGTGATCTGATCGGAGGGCCCCGGGGCGAGACGCGTCCCGGGGCCTTTCTTATGCGCGGACCGAGGATCAGGGGCACCCGTCGTCGAAGAGCGACAGATAGCGAGCGAAATCGAAGATCGTCACGACGCCATCGCCGTCGAAGTCGGCTTCCGGCGAGGCGGATGCAAGCAGCTTCTGTGCGAGACGGACATCCAGGAGGTCGGACGCCCCGTCGCCGGTGAGGTCGCTCCCGCAGGCGAGGCCCGGGCCGCTGGTCAGCCAGCCGAAGAGGTTGATCGCGTAGGTCCGGTTGTCGAATCGGTTGATGTTGGTCCCGGCTCCGTTGAGGTTGAAGAACGTGTTCCGGTCGATGTGGCCCGCGACACGACCGCGGTCGATCGTCGCGATGGCGCAGGCCGCGTCGCGCGGTCCGACGGGTCGGCTCGTGCCCGCGCCGGGGAACCGGTCGTTGTTGCGGGTCTGGGCGCCGGGGTCGGCGCGCACGACGATCCGGCTGGAGACGCCGGGGACCGGGTCCGCATCGGGCACAACGATCGGCGAGACGCCCTCGCCGTCGATCGCATCGACGCCCGCGAGGATCGGGTGATCGGGGGCCAAGAAGTCCCCGTCGTCTCGTCGCAGCGTGTAGGTCCCGCGGTCCTGCTGCATCGCCCAGCCGATCCGGTCGAGGAACGGCTGGTCGGAGGTCGGCGCGTCGGCCCAGGACCCACCGAAGTTTGCGTCCGAGATGAATAGCGCCGCGCCGCCGGCGCGCATGTAGGCCTCGATGCGATCGACCTGCTCGGGCGGATACGCGGCGTTGTTCGAGCCGAAAACGAGCAGGTCGAACAGCCCGAGCGGGATCTCGGAGAAGTCGACCAGCGCTCCAGACGTCGCGCCGCTCGACGGATCGGCCGATGCGAGCGGCTCTTCGATCTGCGTCAGCGCGAAGCCGGCCGATCGCAGCGCCTCGGCGAGTTCGAACCACCCGTGGTTGCGGCCGCTCGTCGAGGCGTTCTCGATGTCGGCGAGCTGCTCGGTCCGGTCTTCGTCGTCGCCCGCCTCGAGGAAGCCGCCGCTTCGATCAGCCCCGCGGATGAAGAGAACGCGGGGCTGCGCGATCGCCACCGAGCACACGCACGCCGCCAGGCCGATCATCGGAATCGTTCGCATGGGCGCTCCCGGGGTCATACACGGCACGCTACCGCGCATCACGAGTATCTCGAAGCAACAACTCGCTCGGAACGCGCAGTCAGAACCGCGCGCGATGAGACTCCGGTTTCCGCGGGATCGGGGGCCGCGGTTTGGTCCCGAGCACCGTGGCCGCGTATGATTCGAGATGGCCGTGACGGATACGCGATCCAGCCCCGCTCGCGACCCTCTCGCGGAGACCGCGGGCGCGTGGCTGCGAGAGGCCGAGTCTCTGCTCCGCGAGCGTGGGGTGGATGACCCGGACGCGGTCCACCGGGTCCGCCAGATGATCACGCGGGCGCGCAGCGCGCTGCGGCTCATCCGCGAGGCGATTGACCGGGCGGAGTTCGACGAGCTTGATCCGGATTTGCGGGCGGCCGCGCACGCGCTGAGCGGGCGTCGCGACCGGCAGGTGGCGACGGAAACGCTCGATCGGCTGGCGCGCGGGGCGTCGCGCAAGTCCGAGCGCCGTGCGATCCGCGCGGCGGCGCGGGCGATCGGGGGGGTCAACGAGACCGTCCGGCCGGTCGGGGCGACCGCGGCGGAGCTCGCGGACCGGCTGGCGGCGATCGCGCCCCGCGTGCGTGCCCAGATCGAGGGTTGCTCGTCGAAGACCGTGCGCCGGGGCCTGCGTCGGTCGTTCCGGACGGCGCGCCGGGCCCGGCGGCTGGCGAGACGGGAGCCGACCGTGGGACGGCTGCACGACTGGCGGCGTCGGACGCGGCACCTGCGCAATCAGGTCCGCTGGCTCGCGCCGGACCGGAGCAGGGGGACGCGGCGGCGGATCCACGGGCTCTCGGAGCTGCTGGGGGAGCTGAACGACCTCGCGGTGCTCGAGTCGCTGCTCGACGAATCCAAGGACATCGATCGCGACCAGCGTCGCTCGGTCGCGCGGGCGATCGAGGCGGAGCGCCGCGAGCTGCTCGGCGCGAGCTCGGCGATCTCCGAGCGCGTGTTTGGTGCTCGCGCGAAGCGATTCAGCCGGCGGTTCCTGCCGTCGTGACTCCAGCGAACTCCGGCCCGAGCGGCACGGGGCGCAAAGAAACGGCCGCCCGAGGGCGGCCTTCGTGACTCAGCGGTAGTAGTCAGATCGGTTCGAACCGTCGAACGAGCCGGAGCTCAGGCAGCACCGCTTGAAACCGCAGGCCGCTGCCACATGGACAGGGATCGTTTCGACCGAGCTTCTCGAGCAGCTCTTTTGGCCCGAGATCTGTTGAGATCTCACGATACCCGCGTTTCACGGCGGCTTCCGAATTGAAAGCCCCTCCGGCGCTTACTCATCGACTCAAAAGCGGTCTGTGTCTCTCGGATGATGGTCCGGGTTGATCGTACTGCGTCCCATGATGTCGCTCCTTTCGTGCACTCGGTGGTTTGCCCGTCACGCCATGCAGAAAGGACGAGAATGAAACCCGCTTCGATGCCAAGGGTCAATCGATCGGATCGAGATCCACGACGACCGGCAGGTGGTCGGCGGCGCTGCTGTCCGAGCGCTCGAGGCCCATGCCCGCGAGCGAGGAGTCGCTGAGGATCTCGGTGTCGAGCACGAACACGGCGGTGAGCTCGGCGACGGCATCGGAGTACGCGATGTAATCGAGGAACGATCGCCGGTGCCCGTATGCGGGGCCGCCGAACGAGTAGCGGGCGTTCGTGCCCAGCACCGGCGTGTAGGCGAGCTCGAGCGGCGTGCCGTCGGCGTCGAGGCCCTTGAGGCCGGTCTCGACGACCAGCGGGTGTCCGTTGTGGTTGTAGTCGCCGCCGAGGATCGTGATCGGTGTGGCGCCTCGGGCGGCCTGTGCGGCGTCGGCGGTCATCTCCGCGAGCTCGCGTCGGATGACGAGCATCTCGTCGAAGCGGCGCTGGTCCTCGGGGGTCTCGAGCGCCCCGCCGGCCTTGAGGTGGATCGAGGCGGCGGCGACGGGCCCCTCCGGCGTCAGGATCACGCCGCCGACGTATCGGACCGGGAAGCTCCAGCGGGTGATCGTCTCCGCGCGGAGGTCGAGCGGCGTCCGTCCGATCACCGGGTGGTGCGTCACCAGCGCGACGCCCCAGGCCTCGGAGCGGATCGCGGTCCAGTCGCGTGTGCCGTCGACGTAGAGCTCGAACCAGCGCTCGAGGCTCCGCTCGTATCCGGGCGACCACTCGCCCTGGCCCCACTCCTGGATGAGATAGATGTCGGGGTCGAGCGCCCTGTACATCCGCGCGAACGGCTCCGGGTTGGACTCGGGCCCGGTCCAGAGCACGTTGTGAGCGACAACACGGATCGAGCCCGGCGCCTTCGCCGGGAGTTCGGCCTCGACCGGCGCGAGCTCGCGCCCCGCCGGGGCCTCGAAGTCGTACGCCTCGGCGGCGTCGGTCAGCGACCAGTCGCGGCCGGATCGTGCCCAGCGGGCGCCCTCCATGATCGTCACGCCGCGGGCCGGGCCGCCCTCGAGCAGCGCCGGGTGCGCATCGCGGCGGACGCGCAGCTCGAAGGTCTCGCCCGCGCTGTTCGGCATGTGCAGCGGCTCGACGCGCTCGAACGGCAGCGCCTCGGCGGTGCCGGTCGCGTCGTAGACCGTGGCGAAGAAGTACGGGTCGCCCCACCGCTCCCCCGCGGTGATCTCGATCGAGAGGTCCACGCCGAGCTCCGGCGCCTCCGGGCTCGCCGCGCCGGTGGTGTCGTCCGAGTCGAGGTCGAGGTGGATCCGCACGGGGCGGTCGGCGACGCGAAGCGAGCGGAGTTCACCGAAGGGCAGGCGGAAGTAGTAGAACTCGGCGTCGGCGGCCGCCATCGCGGCCCCCCACTCCCGGTCATCGCCGTCGAGCGCGATCGCGGGGTTGGTCTGGGCGTGGGCGGGGAACGTCGCTGCGGCGAGTACGGACGCGATGATCGGCTTGGTCATGGGGCAAGTCTCGCTCTGAGATCGGCGAAGGCCAGGCGCGGCGGGGCTCTTCTTCGAACCTTGACCGACGCCCGGGCCACCCCGACCGGATCCATTACCGCATTCGAGGACTCGCGTGTCGGGAATGCGGCCGGGACCGCTATCCTGAGGCGACCGGAGTCAGACGCGGGGGCCTGGGCCCGGGGGTGCCCCGCCCGCGACAGGAGTTGCCATGCACGCCATTCGTTCGACCGCCCTCGGCGCCGCCGCGCTGATCGCCTGCGCCCCGCCCGCGTCGTGCCGGGCTCATGACAACCCGTTCGCGGAAAACCCGAAGGCCGGCGACGTCTTCTACCACATCATGCCGATGACCTGGCGCGACGGGCCCGACGGCGATGCGGTCGATCCGAACCGGTTCGGTGATTTCCGCGGGATCGAGGCCGGGCTCGGGTATCTCGACGACCTCGGGATCACCGGGTACTGGCTGAACCCGATTTTCCCGAGCCCGGCGTACCACGGCTATCAGCACGGCCCGGCCGACCAGATCAACCCGCGGCTGGGCACCGAGCAAGAGTTCCTCGAGCTCGTGAGCGCGTCGCACGCGCGCGGCATCGAGGTCTACCTCGACTTCGTCGTCTATGGGATCAGCCACGACTCGGTGTGGTTCGACGGCGCGTTCGGGAATCCGTCGAGCCGGTTCGACGACTGGCTCGCGTTCAAGAACTTCGGCAACACGCAGTACACCGGCGCCACGTTCCCGACGTGGACCGGCGACACGGTCGGCTTCATCCACTGGGACCTGCGCAATCCGCAGGTGAAGTCGCTGATCAACGAGTGGGGCCGGCTCTGGCTCGACCCCGACGGCGACGGGGACCCGAGCGACGGCATCGACGGGTACCGGCTCGACCACGTGTGGCGGGAGTACAACCGCGGCGAGCACCCGGAGGGCTGGGGCTACGACCTCGACCCGTTCTGGATGGAATGGCACGCGGCGTTGCGGGACGCGAACCCGGACGTCTTCACGTTCGCGGAGCAGGCGAACTGGGGGATCTTCGGCGACGAGCTGCTGCCGGCGTTCGACGCGGCGTTCACCAAGCCGTTCGAGTTCGCGGCCCGCGGCGCGGTCGGCGGCGAGTACGCCGAGCCGCTGTACAGCACGATGGCGGCGACGATCAACAGCCTGCCGGAGCGCGGCACGTACATGGCGATCATCGGCGACCACGACGTCGACCGCCTGAGTTCCACGATCGGTGCCGACAGCGCGTCCGCCCGCGGGCGCGAGCGGAGCGCCGCGGCGGTGCTCATGCTGCAACCCTTCACGCCGATCATCTACCAGGGCGACGAGATCGGCATGCTCGGCCGCAAGGAGAACTACGGCTCTGACGCCAACGACATCCCGATGCGCGAGCCGTTCAAGTGGAGTGCGGTCGAGTCGGCGCCGATGTCGCGCTACCACCGGCTGAACTTCCTCGCGTACAACAACAGCTACTCGCGGAACAACGACGGGCGGAGCGTCGAGGAGCAGGCGGGCGTCTCCGGCTCGCTGCTCGAGACCTACCGCGAGCTCATCGCGCTGCGCCGGGACAACGTCGCGCTGCACCGCGGCGACTACGACGCCGTCCCGGTGAACAACGACGGCGTCTGGGCCTTCCTGCGGCGCTACGAGCAGGGCGAGGGACCGGTCCCCGACGCCACGCAGGCGGTCGTCGCGCTCGTGAATCTGCGGGGTCAGGCGACGACCGTCTCGCTCGATCTCTCGGGCTTCGAGCTCGGCGCGCCGTCGGTGGCGGTGACCGACCTTCGGAGCGGCGCCGCGCAGCCGGTGATCTCGTCGTCGAACCAGGCGGGCTACGCGGTCGCCGTCCCGGGCTACGGCTACCGGGTCCTCGAGGCCGACGTCCGGGCGATCGCGCCGCCGCCGGTGCGGGTCGACGGACGCGAGATCCCGGCCGACTTCGCGCCCGGTGCGTTGGTCGTGACCCAAGACACGCCGACCGCCCTCGGCGACAACAACCTCGAGCTCAACCAGCTGTTCGCCGAGTTCGACGCCCTCGCCTCGAGGAATCTGCACGTCGGGCTCACCGGCAACACCGATTCGGGCGGGAGCGCGCTCTGTCTCTTCATCGACGCGGATCCGAACGCGGGCGTCTCCTCGCTCGACTTCACGCAGCTCAACCCGCCGCCGAACGCGCCGCTGTTCCTCACCGGCTCGGTGTTCGATCCGGGCTTCGAGCCGGAGACGATGATCCTCGCGAACCAGGCGGGCGGCACCGTGTACGTCGACGAGTTCACCCTGTCGGCGGGCGGTTTCGTCAAGACCTACCGCGGCTCGACACCCGCCTCCGGAGGCTCCGGCGTGCTCACCGGGAGCACCACACCCCGAGCGGGGTTCCAGCTGGCCTATGACGGCGGCAACCTCGCGGGGGTCACGACCTCGAGCGTCGCGGGCGCCGACACGGCCACGCGTGGATTCGAGATCCTGCTGCCGAACGGTCTGCTGGCTGAGGCGATGACCCCGTGCGGCGAGATCCGCGTCATGGCGATGCTCCGCCCGAACTACTCCGCCAACGCGAACCAGAGTCTGCCGGGCGTCGCGAACGACTCGGTCAATCTGGACCCGACCCGGTTCGACCGGATCGCCGGCGAGCAGTTCGTGCGGATCCGTGTGCCCGGCCCGGCCGACATGGACCCGGGTGACGGCGGCGCGACGATCTTCGACATCATCGCCTTCCTCGCGGACCACGAGGCCGGCGGGCCGAACGCCGACTACGACCGCGACGGGGTGTCGGACGAGAACGACGTTGTCGCGTTCTTGAGCGACCTGCAGGCCGGCCCTTGCGCCGGGGGCTGACGCCCCGGGCGAGAGGCCTCAGCCCTCGGCGCTGGTTCGCTTGGCGGCGCGCCGGCGGGCGGGGTCGACGATGTGGATCGTCGGGGGCGCGGGCTGTTCGACGTCGGACTCTTCCCTGAGATCGCGGACGATCGTCTCGGCCCTGGAGATCCGCGTGTCGAGCGTGTCGAACCGCTGGGCGAGCTCGGCGAGGAGCTCGTGCATCGGCACCGACTCGAGCAGTCTGCCGCTGCGGTCCTCGAGGAGCCGCTCGCCCTTGCCGGTGAGCAGCCAGTCCAGTGAGACGCCGAGCCGCAGCGCGACTCGGGTGACGAACCCGATCGAGGGCGTCGAGCCGGCCATGTAGAGCTCGACGAGATCGCGGCTTACGCCGCCGATCGCGGCGAGTTCGTCGGTGCGCAGATCCCCCACCACCTCGACGAGGCGTTCGTGGATCTCGAGTTCGAACCGCAATTCCGACACCTCGGACTCAACCTCTTCGCGTCTCGGGCGTGATCAACCGTCTCCGCCGGTCCGGGGACCGATCAGGGCGGGGGCGGCGGGGTATCGTCGTCGGGGTTATCCGGGTCTTCCCCGCCGAGGAACTCATCGATCGCGTCGATGATGTCGTCGATGATGCCCGCCTGCTGCGTCTCGACGACCGTGTGCATCTGGCCCGCGTCAATCCGGTTCAAAACGTCCGTATCCGAGCCGGAACGTCCCAGGACAACCAGGGCAAAGAGCACAACCAAAGAGCCAATGGCGCGCAACGATCGCGCCACGCGTAATCGCGTCCCTGACATACAACAACCTCCCTCTCCGTCCCCGGCCGCCGGGCCGGCTCACGGGGACAGACGAGGGAACGATGGGGTGCGCTGGCGCTGGTCTCAAGAAAATGTCGAACTCGGCTTCCAAGACAGCCCGTACAGATGGCGCGGGTTGCCGGTACTCTCGGGAGAGAGACCTATCATCTCGCCGGAGGGATACTTACATGCCCGCACCTGCCAGCGAGAATCGAATCGAGAGCCCGGGCGCTTTCGGTCCCGAGACCCGCGACGTGCTGGCTCGTTTCGTCACCGAGCACGCGCCGCTGATCCGTGCCCGGATCCGTCGCAAGCTCCGCCCCGGCGCCCGGCGCCTGTTCGACTCGCAGGACATCATGTCGACGCTGTATCGACGGGTGGATGCGCTCGCCGCCGAGGGCAACCTGCGCGCCCGGTCCGAGGGCGAGCTGATTGCGCTGCTGGTGCGCATCGCCGATAACGCGCTGATCGATCGCACGCGGGCGCTCCGCTCGCTTGACGCCGCCGAGGGCCCGGATAGCGATTGGGCGCACCGGCTGCGGGACCGTGTCGCAGAGTCGGCGGGCGAGGACGCACACTCCGACGTGCTGACGCAGGCGTTCGACGCGCTCGAGAACAACGAGGAACGCTCGGTGCTCTCGCTGTGGCTCCAGGGCGTCTCGCTCCAGCAGATCGGCATCATCCTGGGCGAGCCCGCGGGCACGACCCGCTGGCGCTGGTCGCGGCTGCGCGAACGGCTCCGCGAGCACATGGGTGTCGCGACATGAGGCTGGTCGGGCACATCGAACCCGAGCCGGCGCCCGAAGAGGGGGGCATCGCACAGCTCGTCGCCGGTTCGCCGAACGACGACGACGCGCTCGCCGAATCGCTGCAGAGCCTCATGCGACGGCGCCGCGAGTCGGGCGACCCGCTCGAGCTCCGCCAGATCCTGGACCAGGCGCCGTCGGTCCGGACGAGCGCGCCGGTGCTCGACGCGGTCCTCGAGATGGCGCTCACCGATCTGATGGCGCACGGGCACGGCGCCGGCGAGGCGATCGAGACCCTCGTGGGCAGCTACCCGGAGCTCGAGCGCGAGATCCGCGTGGCGGGCGCCATCTCGGAGATATTCGATAGCCGCGCGCTCGACGCGTCGTTCGAGCCATCGATCCCGCTGCCGGCGCGGTTCGGCCCGCTCGCGGACGACGGCTACGAGCGGTTCGAGCTGCGCGAGCTGCTCGGCTCGGGCCTGAGCGGCGACGTCTACCGGGCCGTCGATCGCAACATCGAGACCGAGCACGACGGCTCCGGCGAGGTCGCGCTGAAGATCCTCGCGCTGCGCGAGTTCAGCGAGAGCGACCGCCGGCTGCTCGCCGAGGAGGGCCGTCGCGCCCGCGCGGTGCAGCACCCGTCGGTCGTCACCATCCACGAGCGGGGCCGCGCGCCGGACGACCGCGAGTTCGTCGTCATGGAGCTCGCGTCGCGGGGCAGCCTCGCGAGCCTCCTCGAGCGGGAGCCCGCGCTCGACGCCCGGCGCGCGGCGGCGCTGATCGCCCAGGTCGGCGACGGCCTCGCCGCGGCCCACACCTGCGGCCTGATCCACGGCGACCTCAAGCCCGACAATGTGCTGCTGTTCGACGGCCCCGAGGCCGACCGCCCCAGGGCCAAGCTGGCGGACTTCGGCCTGGCGTTCTGGGACGGCGCCGACCGGCTGGGATCGCTGCGCCGGCTGAGCCAGAGCACCGGCCCGATCGGGAATCTCGCCCTGATGGCCCCGGAGGTCCGGGCGGGCGCGCTCGCGACGGTGCACTCCGACCTGTTCAGCCTCGCCGCGATGCTGCGGTACACGATCGACGGCTCGCTCCCGGGCGACGCCGGTCAGCGCGAGACGCCGCGCCCGCCGCTGCCCGGCCGTCTCGACGCGATCATCGAGCGCTCGCTCTCCGACGACCCGTCCGAGCGCCACGCGTCCGCCGCGGAGTTCGCCGACGACCTGCGTCGATGGCTCCTCGGGCGGGCGATCCCGTGGCTCGATCGATCGCCGCTCGGGCGGCTGGGTCTCTGGATCCGCCGCTCCCCGCTCCAGGCCGCGGCGATCGCCGCGATCACGGCGGGCGTGGTCATCGGCTCGGTGGCCACCGCCGACCGGATCGTGATGGAGCGGAACAAGAACCGGCTCCGGGCGGCTCTCGAGCAGATCCGGGCCGATCAGATCGGGCGCCTCGGCGAGGAGGAGTCGATCAACAACACGCTGCCGGCGCTGCTCGCGCTCGAACTGCTGCTATTCGAGCGGCCGCTGGCCGGCTCGATCGAGGAGCTCACGACGCCCGAGCTGATGGCCGAGATCCTCGAACTGGAACTCGAGCGGGTCGAGCCGGGATCGCTGGCGGCGCTGCTGCTGCGGTTCCAGCGGGCCGTGAGCCTGACGCTCCCCTACGACGCCGAGGTGGACGTGACCGCGGAGGCCGCCGCGATCGAGCGGGAGCTCGCCGCGATGCTGGACCCCGGGGATCCACTCCTGGACGACGCGCGGGTGTTCAGCGCCGTCGCGACGCTCAAGCGTGCCTACGCCGATGAGAAGCGCGGGATCGCGCCCGACCGGGGGGTGCTGGCCGGGTCGCTGCCGCGCTGCCTCGAGCGCGTCCGCCGCGCCGGCTTTGGCGGCGCCGGTCACGTCGTTTCCGAGGGACGAAGCCCGATCACGCGCCTGGCGGTCTGGGGGGCGCTCTACGCGACCAACGAGAACCGCCTCGACGACGAGCGGCTGTTCGCCGAGCTCGAGTCGTGGCGTCTCGGGTCCTACGGGCGTCGGTAGCCGGTCAGCCGCAGCCGGCGTCGAACAGCTCGAAGAACAGGATCAGGTCGAAGATATCGAGCGCCCCGCTCGCGTCGAAGTCCGCCGTCGCGTCGCCGGCGGTGAATCGCTCGAGGGCCTCCCGGACGTCGAGCTCGTCGAGCACGCCGAACCGGCGGGCCAGGTCCGCCGGGCTGCAGACCACCTCGACCTCGAGCCGCGCCATCGCGAGCGGGTCGCCGAGGACGATCTGCATCCAGCTCACCGCCGGGATCGAGCTCCACGCCGCCTCGGCCCAGGTCATCCCGCCGAGCACGAAGTTCCGGACGAGCCACTCGTTGTCGGGCACCGAGTCGGAGATCGGCTCGTAGACGCTGGCGACCGCCAGCGTGCCGCCCTCGCCGACGAAGTCGGCCGCCTGCTCCTGATTGAATAGCGTCGCGAGGCCGTTCAGTCCGCGGCCGTTGAAGCTCTCGATCGTGTTGAAGATCGCGCCGGGCCGGTAGTCGAACGTGCGGGCGATCTCGCGCGCGGTCGCCGGGCCGCCCGGCACGCCGCCGCCGTGGTTCTCGTTCAGGGACGCGAAGAGCACCAGCGGCTCGGCGACCACGAACGCCGGGTTGGCGTCGACCACCGGCACCTCGCCCCCCACGAAGAAGCTGCCCGGTCCGGCGTCCGGGTCGTAGCGGATCAGCCCCGGCGCGAACCGCCCGTCGGCGAGCAGCGCGTCGCGCGTGGCCTCGTAGTCGTCGTTGGCGCCGAGCACGAGCGTCAGGTTGTCGAACTCGTCGTCGTTGTCGTCCCGGTCCTGGACGCCCTCGCTGCCGCTCTCGTCGAGGATCAGGGCGTCGCGGGTCGGGTCGAACACGATGTCGGCGGCGCGGTCGATCATCGCGCGGACGTCCTCGACGGTGTTGCCGTCGAGTCGGGTCACGAGCAGGATGTCGCCCGCGGTGAACCGAGACGGGGACAGACCGCCGCCGACGGCGCCCTGCGTGAAGAAGGTCCCCTCGATGCTCCCGATCGACTTCGCGGCGCGGATGTTCGCGTTGCTGAACGTATTAATCGACACCAGCCGTGTGTGGTACGGGTTCTTGATCGCGCCGTCGGCGAGGCTGTCGCCGGGCTCGCTCAGCTCGGTGTCGAGCGTGTCCTGCCAGAGCAGCGTCAGCTCGCTGTCGACCGACGCCGCGCTCGCGTCGCCCGCGAGGCGCTCGCTCAGCTGCGACTCGGGGATGTCGCCGATCGGGCGCTGCACGTCGGGGTTGATCAGGGCCTGCGGGTCGTCGAGGTCGAGGATCCGGTGCGGCAGGCCCTTGGTGAGCACCAGGCACCGCACGTCGAACACCAGCCCGGCCGACTCCAGGTAGCCACGCAGCGGGTCGCGCAGGTCGCTCAGGTAGGTCGCGACCGGGAGGTCGCTGCCCTGCAGCACCGGCCGTCCCAGCGACGCGAGATCGACGACCCGCACGCCCGGCCGCGCGCCGGGCGCGGAGCCCGACGGCCCGCCCGGGACGTTCGCCGAGCCGGCGTAGTGCTCCGCGACGGCGATCGAGTCCGCGACGCGGCTGTCGTAGACCACGAGCACCTGGTCTGGGCGGAGCTGGGCGGTCGCGAGACCGGCGGCGCACGCCAGGCACAAGAGCGTGATCCAGATCGGCTGCATCCGGGTCAAATCGGGTCCTCCGTCACCGGTATCCGTAGTAGAACAGGCGGAGGATCGATCGGCACGCACGAATATTGCGATGAACGGAGGGCGATCCCCAATATGTCGAACAGTCTCTCGGCCGCCTCAGGCTGAGGGCAGCGTGAGCCCCGTCAATCCGTGATCACGGCGAAGCCAAGGCAGCGCTTGGCGGCGTAGCAAACGCCATTGACGAAATACAACAAACCCCTGGCCCGTCGTGAGCGCACAAACTCCTTGCCCACCTCGAACGGTCGGAATCGTGCGATGCTGAGCGGCGACAGACGATTGCAAGCCGTGAGCTTCGCAGGATAAGTGGCGATCACGGTTGCCGCGTTCAAAGGGCCTGCTCGCCCGCCACTCTCAGTCTTGGTTGACCTGACCAAAGACGATCTCTTCTATGACTGAATATGCGGATAGCACGGGGTCAGTCAACGACGTTCGTCCACGGGCTCATCAGGTCGTTGGTCGGGCCAATAAAGGACCGAGTGAGAATGGCAGGGTTGCCTTGGATGTAGAATCCCGGGTCGCCGGGAGCACCGGCTGTGCCGCCCGAAGCGCTGACATCATTCCGCGTGATCCTGCTCAAGTCGGCGCCAATGTTGAACGCGCCGGAGTCGCAGAAAGAAATGGAGTTCCCGTCTGCCGTGCAGTCGCTGGCAAAGATGACGATGCCGAACATGGCCACCTCCGAGATCGTGTTGCCGGAGACGGTGCTCCCCTGATCCACTCCGATGCTGCTTGTTCCGATATCGACGACGTGATTCCCGACAACGCGCGCCCGCATGTCCGCCCGGATGCCGAACGCCAGGGTGTTCCTCACGGTGTTATCCGAGATGAAGCACGCCGCACCGGCGATGACGCCGCTCGTTCCGATGTTCTCCACAAGATTTCCGACCACGCGTGACGAGTCGCCCACGTTGATGCCGGCCGCCTGTGTGTCGACGACGGTGTTCCCGAGGATCTGGCCCTGCTCACCGCAGGTGATGCCGGAGCCTTGAGTGGTCTTTACGGTACAGCTTTCGACGCGCGAGTCGTCGCCGACGAGAATCCCGTGAATCGTATCGGGGCCGGTGTTCCCGGAGACAAGGCAGTTTCGAACTGTCGAGTTGTCGCCCGCGGTGATCCCGCTGCTGAAGCCGTTGAATACCTTGACGTTCTCAACGAGGGAATTGGCTGGCAGGATGACTCCCCCATCACCAAAGTTGCGGAGCGTCCCGTTGCGGACCGTGACGTTGGATTCTGACTCGGGCGAGATCGTGATCCCGCTTGCGAAGATGATCGCGAGCGGGGTAGTGAGCGAAAATCCGTTCATGTCGAGCACGACATCCGACGCGGTGATAAGGATGCCGTCCCGGCCCGCTTCGACGGACTTGTTGCCGTCGAAAACGTAGTGGCCCGGCGTGCTGATGATAAAATCGAAGTTGCCCCCGCTCGGCGTGTTCGTCTCGTTGACAATGGTGCGAGGCTCGATCTCGCGGAGGTTCGGGCCCGTGTCGATCACGGGGCCGGCCGGCGGGGCGAGCGAACCGAGTTGGGCGAACGCGGGCGCGGCGCAGGCCGCGAGAACGGTAACAGCGGGCATTCGGTGCATGAGCATGCTTTTCTCTCTCTCGTTTGTGTGCAACGCGATTCCGACGACGAGCGGAGGGCGATCCCGGGATATGTCGAACAGTCTCTCCGCATCGCCTTCCCGCGTCGTTCCCAGATAGCCAGTCTCGCGGATCGATGAGCTGATCAGTGGCGATAGCCTCCTTTCGGAGCTTCCGAGGGGGGCCAGAAGATTGTGCGCCCCGTTCGAAGTGTGCCCGTTCTCCTCAGTCTCCCGGCTGTCCCGCCGGCACATGGCCGGTGGTGAACGGTGGGAGGGGGATTCGAACCCCCGAAGACCAAAGGCCTTACCGGTTTTCAAGACCGGCGCGTTCAACCGCTCCGCCATCCCACCAATCCGGCGGCCGGATCCCGGCCCCGACGAGCGATCGTAGGCGAAACTCGCCCTTGCACCGCCCCGTACAACCCCCCCGGAGGACCCCGTGCCCGCACGCTCGCTCGCCCATCTCGCAAGCGTGATCGCCGCCGCGACGACGATCGGGACGGCTCCCCGGCCCGCCGCGGCCCAGGTCCGATCACAGGGCGACTTCCAGCGCCTCGACCCCTCGATGCCCGACTACGCGCCCGGCGGCCTGAACGCGGCGCTGGCACGCGAACGCTTCGGCGTCGACGGGAGCGGCGTCACGGTCGGCGTCATCAGCGATTCGTTCGACAGGCTCTACTGCCTGCTCTTCGATCCCTCGACCGACTGCGGGCCGCCGACGCCGTTCATCGACGACGCGATCTCGACCGGCGAGCTGCCCGGCTCGTTCGACGCCGCGAACGACATCCTCGCCGACGCCTTCTTCGGCGTCGACGAGGGCCGTGCGCTGGCGGAGGTGGTGCACGATCTGGCGCCGGGTGCGCGCATCAAGTTCCACGCCGCCGACGGAAATGACGACGCGAGCATCGGCGCGGCCATCGACGCCCTCGCCGCGGCCGGCTGCGACATCATCCTCGATGATGCGCCGAACGCGCGTGCCCCGATGTTCCAGGACGGCCACGCGGCGCGGGCGGTCGACCGGGCGATCCGGTCGGGCATCGTCTATGTCAGCGCCGCCGGCAACTGGGGCTCCAACGGCTGGATCGGTCGTTTCACGCGGACCGAACCGACCGGGTCTGATCCGTCACCGGATCCGCTCGTGCACGACTTCGATCCGAGTGGAGGCGGCAACGGCGAACTCGACGTGCTCGTCGAGGCCGGGAACTCGATCACGGTCCACCTGCAGTGGGACGACCCGTTCCCGTCGCTCGACGCCGTGCCCGTGTCTCTCGATGATCTCGCGGACTACGACCTCGAGCTGCTCGACGCGGACGGCGTGCTGATCCGGGCGAGCCGGCGGAGACAGACGGACGGCGCCGGAACAACGCTCGGCCTCGACCCGATCGAGATGGTGAGCTCCCCCACCCTCCTCGCCGATTCGACGCTGCGGCTGCGCATCGTGAAGCGGGACGCGGCGCAGTCCGACCGGGCCCTGCGACTCCTCGTCATCACCACCGGCCGCGACGTCGACGCCGGCGAGCTCCGCGCCCGGATCACCGACCCCGACCGCACCGACGGCCCGACGCTGACCGGCCAGAACGCCGCACGCGACGCGATCGCCGTCGCGGCGCTGCGGTACAACACCGGGCTCGTCACGGGCTTCTCGGGCCGCGGCGACGTCGAGATCAGACTCGCCCCGGACGGCACGCGGCTCTCCTCGCCAGAACACCGCCCGAAGCCCAGCGTGGCCGCCTCGACGCGGGTCGACAACAGCTTCTACCCCGACTTCACCGGCTTCGGGGACAGCGACTTCGTGCGGCGTCGCGCCGGAGGTCCCGGTCAGATTGGGTGCGCCGTTCCGCTCGAAGTCGCTGTCCCCGAAGCCGGTGAAGTCGGGGTAGAAGCTGTTGTCGACCCGCGTCGAGGCG
>JBCBKP010000036.1:0-30066 GCA_038521625.1 Planctomycetota bacterium | reverse complement strand
CTGGGCGAGCCCGACGGGGCGCCGGGACGAGGCGAATCGGATCGCGCTCTTGAGCCGCGACGATCGGCGGCCGGCGACGTACCGCGAGTCGTCGCACTTTGCACGGGAGATCAGCCCCCCCGGCTCGGCCAACACCTGCGCCTGGTTCCACCCCACAGAGTCGGGTGTGCTGCTCTTCGCCTCGACGCTCACCCCGCCCAGCACCGACCAGACGCCCGGCTACCAGCGCGGTACCTCGCGCTACCGCTGGGCATTCCCGGCGGAAATGCTGATCGTCGAGCGGGGCCGCGGCATTGCCGGGAGATCGAACGGCATCGGCGAGATGCGCAACGGCGGCACCGAGTTCCAAAGCCCGAACGGCGCGCTCAGCATCATCATCAACCGCCCGGGGTACACGGCGGAGTGCTCGTACTCGCCGGACGGGCGGCACATTCTGTACGCGCAGATCGACGCGGACCGGTCGAACGCGATCGGGCGGAACGACGCGGACCTGTGGATCTTCGACACCGAGACGGGCAGCCATATTCGGATCGTCGAGGCGCCGGGGTACGACGGCGGGCCGTTCTTCAGCCCGGACGGCAGGCACATCACGTACCGGTCGGACCGCTCGGGCAACAACCTGCTGCAGGTGTTCGTGACCGAGCTGGTCTTCGACGAGAGCGGCGCGATCACGGGCTCGACGAACGAGACGCAGGTCACCGACGGCAAGGACGTGAACTGGGCGCCGTTCTGGCACCCGTCGGGCCGGTTCCTGATCTACGCCTCGAGCCGGGTCGGGCACTGGAACTACGAGGTCTTCGCGCTGCCGGTGTTCACCGATGACGGCGAGATCATCACGGGGGCCGAGCCGGTGCGTCTGACGTTCGCGGACGGGTTCGACGGGCTTCCGGTGTTCAGCCCGGACGGCTCGCAGATGATGTGGACGGCGCAGCGTGGGCCCCTCGCGGAGGGGGAGGGCCGGCCGAGCAGCCAGCTCTGGGTCGCGGACGTGGACCAGGTGGCCTTGGTCCGGAAGGTCTTCGAGGGCGTCGACTAACGCCGGTTGCCACTACCCTGCGGTCATGACGGCCGAGGGCGGCAGCAACATCCCGGACGACTTCGGGTATTCGCCCGTCATGACGCTCGCGCACGTCGGCGACCCGACGCCGGCGCCGGAGCACGCGCTGTTCTGGTCGGCGTGGCGTGACCGGGTGGTCGCCGAGCGTCCGTCGCTGGTCGAGCGTGCCGCGGACGGGCTCGGGCCGAGCCAGATGGACCCGTCGGACGAGACCGCGTCGCACGCGTTCGCGAGCTTCGGGGGCGTTCGGATCGGGGCTCGGCTGCTCATGCCGAGCGGGACGCCGCGGGGCGGGGTCGTGAGCACGCACGGGTACGCGGCGAGCGACCCGCTCGAGGCGCGGGACCGGCTGTTCGCGCCGCTGGTCGAACGTGGCGTCGCGGTCTTGAACATCCGGGTTCGGGGCTTCGCGGGGTCGCGGCTCGACACGGGCGACCTGCAGGAGCCGGACAGCGCGGGTCTGGGCTGGATCACGCGGGGGCTGGACGCGGAGGCGGCCGGGCCGCGGGAGTTGATTTCTTGGGTCTACCCGCAGGCGGTCGCGGACCTGGTGAACGCGGCGCGGGCGCTGCGCTGGCACCTGGAGGCGGTCGGGGCGGAGCGCGACCCGCCGGTGATGGTGCACGGCGAGAGCTTCGGGGGCGGGCTGGCGATCGCGGCGGCGGCGATGCTGGCGGGGCGCGAGCGCGGGCGGACGCGCGCGGCGCGAGTCGTGCTGGCGCTGCCCTCGATGGGCGACTGGCCCTGGCGACTCACCCAGCCGGCGCAGGGGGCCGGCGCGGAGGTGGCGCGTCTGATCGCGGCGCGGCCGGAGCGTGCGGAGATCATCCGGACCAGGCTTCGGGTTTGCGACAGCGTGGTGCTGGCGAGCCGGGTGTCGGCGCCGGTGCTGTGCAAGCTGGCGCTGCGGGACGAGGTGGTGCCGGCGCCGAGCGCGGCGGCGGTGTTCAACGCGATCGGGGCGGACCCGGGCCACCGCTGGCGGTTCGTCGTGCCGCACGGGCACGCGGAGACCGGGCTGAAGAACGCGCGGCGGCACGCGGAGTTCGAGCGCTGCGCGGCGGACTTCCTGGACCCTTCGCAGGAGCCGGGCGCGGTGATGGCGGACTGGGCGGCGAGCGGGCACATCGATCCGGTGGGCGCGGGCTCGGAGACCGGCTCGCTGTTCGGCGGGGACGGGGACGGAGACGGGGACGGGGCCCCGGCGTCCGACGGCGTCGAGGGGGAGCTGGCGCGGGCGTACGAGGCGGCCGGGCGGACGCTGGACGACCTGCCGTACACGGACGAGTTCGAGCAGCTGTACACGTCGGTCGCGAAGGCGTCGAACCTCGACCGGCGCGGGGTGTTCCACCGGCTGCACAACATGCGCAAGGCCGGGCGTTTGCCGCGGCTGGGGCGCGGCGCGGGCAAGGCGACGAAGCTGCCGCCGGAGGAGGAGGCGCGGCTGGCCGAGTTGGTGGTCGGCGCGGTGGGCTCGCTCGGCCAGCGGGACCGGCTGCCGTTCACGGGCGAGTTCGACGAGATCCTGGAGCGGTTCAACACGCAGACGGGGCGCGGGCTGAGCCGGCACGACCTGTGGCGGCTGATCGCCCGGCTGGCGAAGTGATCGGCGGTCGGCTCGCCCGGCGAGCGCGCCGGACCAACACTCAGCCATGACACGAAGCCTCCACACGCTGCTGCACGGGCTGATCGACTACGCCGGGCTGTTCCCGCCGGCGACGCTTGGGATGGCCGAGGCGGTGGCCGAGTACGGGCGTCGGCGGATGTCGGAGGAGGCGTTCGCGCTGGGGCGGTTCATCTGCCCGGCGTCGCGGCTGGACGAGTTCAGCGCGGAGGCGCGGACGCTGATGCCGGGGACGTACGCGACGAGCGGGTACCGCGAGATGGCGCAGGCGGGGATGACCGACCCGTGGGGCGTCTCGGTGGTCGTCGACACGCCGCTGGGCGAGGCGGTGGACCGGGTCGACGCGTTCAACGACCGGCACGCGACCGAGGAGCAGGGGCTGGCGCGCGCGGACTGCCTGGAGGTGCGGGCGCCGGAGCCGGGGTTCATCGACGAGGCGCTGGACGCGATCCCGGCGGACATCCGGCCGTTCTTCGAGGTGCCGCAGGAGGTCGTGATCGGCGGCGACCCGCGCGGGTTCATCGCGGCGGTCGCGGGCAATGAGGGGGCGGCGGCGAAGATCCGCTGCGGCGGGGTGAAGGCGGAGATGATCCCGCCGTCGGGGGCGATCGCGCGGTTCATCGTGGCGTGCGGCGCGGCGGACGTGGCGTTCAAGGCGACGGCGGGGCTGCATCACCCGGTGCGGGCGGAGCAGGCGCTGACGTACGAGGCGGATCCGCCGCGGGCGGTGATGCACGGGTTCCTGAACGTGTTCGTGGCGTCGGCCTTGGTCAAGGCGCGGCTGGCGGACGAGGCGAAGTGCGTCGAGATCCTGGAGGAGGCGGATCCCGGGGCGTTCGTGCTGAGCGAGGAGAAGATCTCGTTCCGGGGCGAGCTGGAGGTGGACCTGGTGGGTCTGTCTCGGAGCCGGGAGCGGTTCGCGCTGGGGTACGGGTCGTGCTCGTTCGCGGAGCCGATGGACGATCTGCGCGGGCTGGGGTTGATGTGAGCCACTAGGCTCTCGTCATGGCCTACGAGATCGACGCGACGCACGACCCGGCGCTGGAGTCCTGGATCGAATCCGCCCAGGACCCCGAGAGCGACTTCCCGATCCAGAACCTGCCGATCGCGGCCTGCCGGCTGCCGGTGGAGGACGACGACGACGAGGACACGTGGCTCGAGGACCTGGTGGTCCCGATCGGCGACAAGCTGCTGAACATCTCCGAGGCGGTGCGCAGCGGCGTGCTCGGCGGCGGCGGGAAGTACGAGGAGGACTTCGACAGCTACATCGCGTACGGCGCCCCGCTGAACGCGATCGGCGACCCGGACGTGACGCCGGGGTTCCGCGCCGAGCTGCGCCGGCGGATCAGCCGGCTGCTGGCCAAGGACACCAAGGACCTGCGGGACGACAAGAAGCTCAAGAAGAAGCTGCTGCTGGAGCGGGAGGGCGCCGACGTGATCCCGGCGTTCCAGACGCAGGACTTCACGGACTTCTACGCCTCGATCCACCACGCGACGAATGTGGGCAGCATGTTCCGCCCGGACAACCCGCTGCTGCCGAACTACCGGTGGATCCCGGTCGGGTACCACGGGCGGGCGTCGTCGGTGATCCGCTCGGGCGAGCCGGTGCGCCGGCCGCTGGGCCAGACCGAGCCGGCCGAAGAGGGCGGCGCGCCGGGGTTCGGGCCGAGCAAGCGGCTGGACTACGAGCTGGAGATGGGCTTCGTGATCGGGCGGGGCAACGAGCGCGGGATCCCGATCGCGATCGCGGACGCCGAGGAGCACGTCTTCGGGCTGTGCTTGCTGAACGACTGGTCGGCGCGGGACATCCAGAAGTGGGAGTACCAGCCGCTGGGTCCGTTCCTGAGCAAGTCGTTCGCGAGCACGATCTCGCCGTACGTGGTGACGATGGAGGCGCTGGCGCCGTTCCGCGCGCCGGCGCCGGAGCGGTCGGGCGACGACCCGCGCCCGCTGCCGCACCTGGATAGCGGGCCGAACCGCGAGGGCGGCGCGATCGACGTGACGCTGGAGGTCTACCTGTCGTCGAAGGAGATGCGGCAGAAGAAGCTCGAGCCGGTGCGCCTGAGCCGAGGGAATCTGAAGAAGATGTACTGGACGGTGGCGCAGATGGTCGCGCACCACAGCTCGGGCGGCTGCGACCTGCAGCCCGGGGATCTGCTCGGCAGCGGGACGGTCAGCGGTCCGACGCGGGACAGCCGGGGCTGCCTGCTCGAGCTGACGTGGGACGGCGACCCGTTCGCGAGCCCGCCGGTCGCGGCGCCGGGGACCGCGCGCACGCCGATCGAGCTGCCGACGGGCGAGCGGCGCGTGTTCCTGGAGGACGGCGACGAGGTGATCCTGCGCGGCTTCTGCGAGCGCGAGGGCCGGAGGCGGATCGGCTTCGGCTCGTGCCGCGCGGTTGTGCAAGCGGCGCCGAAGATCTGACTCAGGCGGCCTCTGCCTCGATGATGGCGTTCAGGTCGACGGTGCGCGGCGGGAAGACGAACTCGACGCCGGCGTGGTGGCCGTCTTCGGCCTGCTCGGCGTGGCGCACCTCGCCCGCGACGATGACGGGCTCGCCGGACTCGCGGTCGAGGCGGAGCACGAGGCGGGCGCCGACGGGGATCGGCTTCTTGGCGCGGAGCGCGACGCCTCCGAGCGAGAGGTCGAGGGTGCGCACGAAGTCGCAGCCGGTGCGTCGGTAGGCGTCGTCGACGAAGACGACGAGCGATAACCGGCTGAGGTCCTGGCGTTCGAATCGTCGCTGATCGTCGCGCATGCGTGCCCTCTCGGGCGGTCGAACGCCGCCCCTCCGCCAGATCGGATCGGAGCACGGCGGGGGCGGGTGAAGCGAGATGCCCGGATCAGGAGCCGGACGACCGGCGCGGTCGGAACAGACCGATGCTGGCGGTGTGGCCGTGCAGGTAGGGGCGTCCGGCGATGGGTCCGATCTCGCCGGCGGCGAACAGCCCGGCGAGGGGCACGGTGGGCTCGTCGCCGCCGAGGGCCTGGCCCCCGCGGGCGAGCTCGGGGCCGGCCTCGGCCATGCGGAAGGCCTGCTGGATGGCGCGGGCGTCGTGGTCGGGCTCGGAGAAGAGCTTTCGTCCGCGGCCGTTGCAGGAGACGAGCAGGGCGCCGGCGGGGCGCTCGTAGAGCTGCTGGGCGTCCATGAGCAGGCCGAGGTCCTCGTCGGCGGTCGCGCGGTCGTGGAGGTGGAGCTGGACGGTCTTGCCGACGCGGACGACGTCGCCGACGGCGATGGAGCCGCTGGACTCCTCGGCGGCCATGATCTGCCAGACAAGGAAGTCGCCGCGGCCGAGGTGCTCCTTGAACTCGTCGACGGCGATGCCGACGTAGAGCCCGCCGGCGAGCAGGTCGCGTTCGTCCTCGCCGAGCTGGTGGACGATCTCTTTGACGACGGTGATCGCGGGGCGTCCGCCGAGCTGCATGACGAGGTTGCCCTTGGCCTTGGTGACGACCATCCGGGGCCCGATGGGGCGGCAGCCCTGGCTGACGACGGTGTCGATCCGGATGTCGCCGCGGAGGGTCAGTCCGACGAAGCCGCTGCGGACCGCCTGCCCGTCGACGGCGAGGATGTTCTGGCCCGGGCGTGTGCCGGCGGAGGCGACGCCGCCGAGGACCGGGGCGATGGCGCGATCGTCGGCGTCGATCGAGTCGGCGAGGCCCTTGAGCAGCCCGCTGATCGGGACGCTGAAGGGGTCGACGAAGAGCAGGGCGCCGCGGGCGTTCTCGTCGTCGAGCCCGAGCGCGGCGCGAAAGAGCGCGGGGTCGTCGATGTCGGCGGCGCGCTCGGCCTGCAGGTCGGCGTGCGTGAATGGCCGGATCGACGCGTTGGGCCACGAGCCGACGAGGACGGAGACGGCGGCGGCGCCCTCGGGTTCTTCGGCCCCGCCGATGACGTCCTGGGCGGAGACGGCGAGCACGTGACGCGCGCCGGTGACGTCGTTGACCTGCTGGGCGAGCGTCGCGGTCTGGGCCGCGAACGGGCGGGAGACGAAGACCAGCGCGAGGTCAGGCGGGTCGCCGCCGGCGCGCTCGAGCGCGGATTCGGCGGCCCGTCGGGCGGACGCCTCGGGGGTCTGGCCGGTGGCCAGGCCCCATCCGAACGACAGATCATCACCAGGCTCGGGCCCGCTCGCTGCCATGCGTTCGGACTGTAGAGCCCCGAACCGGGCTTGCCCTCGGCGCGTCGCGCAGAATCAGCTGGTCATCGACTCGGGCAGCGGGAACTTGGCCAGGACCTCGATCACCGGCGCCTCGGGCGGGCTCGACGGCTGGGCTTGGGGCCGCTTGTCGGGCTGGGTCTCGGGCTGAATCCCGGTTTGGGCCGCGGCGTCGCGCAGGACCCGCGCGAGTCGTGCGGCGGCGTCGCGCTGGCGTGAGCGACGCTTGGGGCCGCCGGAGGCGATCAGGCGTGCGGCCTCGGCGATCTCGCGGTCGCGCCGCGGGGTCTCCGGTTCGAATTCGTCCGTCCTGATCCGCTCGTGTTGCTGCGAGACACGCATCCTGACCGTCCTTTCGCGTCGTGTGCCCGACGGACAGCGAATCCGACATCGGCGAGACACGCGCGGGGGGGCAAAGATTCGGAGATGGCCGGCGGCACGGTCCGCGAAGGTCCATTTGTTCGGCGGGGCACCACAGACCGGGGGCACGGATGGCAGAGAAGAACACGCCGGCGAAGGCGGCCGGGGCGATGATCGGGTACGCGGTGTTGATGCTCGGGGGCGGGGGCGCGGCTTATGCGATGGCGCCCGCGGGCGCGAACGCGACCACGGCGCTGATCGTGCCGGGCATCGCCGCGGGGCTGATGGTCCTGTGCGCCGTGATGACGCTGCTGCTCCGGGCCTCGAAGCCGGTGGGCATGATCGGCATCCACCTGGGGCTGATCCTGCCGCTGGTCTTCGCGGGGGGGATCATCCCGCGCGCGTTCGCGGCGAAGGGGGCGGTGGACAGCTACAACGCGGTCGTCGAGGAGCACGGCGCCGCGATCGCGACAGGCGAGATCGACGAATCGGTCCCGCTCGAGACGTATATCCAGACCGTCAACGCGGAGCGCTCTGAGGACGAGCAGGTCGAGGACCACGACAAGAGCTACCTGATGTACACGCTCTTCGCGCTCGGCGGTCTGAGCATCGCCGCGTTCGTCGTGCTGCTCGGGCTGCGTCCGAAGGCGGGCGACCGCGGGCCGGCCGAGGGCTGAGCGGGCCCTCAGCCGTCGGCCTCGATCTCGTCGAGCAGCTCGGGCCGGATGACGCGGACGCCGCCGAGGTCGCGCTCGACGGTCGAGCTTCCGACCACGCCGACCAGGCGGCCGACCATCGACTCGAGTTCCTCGCTGTCGGCGGGGCGCAGGTAGCCGAGCGTGACGCGTCGTCCGTTCTCGGCCGAGACCAGGCGGAGCAGCTTGGGCAGCGTCTCGCCGGTGTAGAGCGTCGAGGGGACGACGCGGCCGACGTAGTCGTACGAGCGTGACTCGCGCATCGCGCGGAGCGACTCGAGGATGCCGGTCTCGCGCTGGCGTGCCGCGTTCAGGACTTCGTCCAAGGCGATCCGTCGGTCGCGGACGTCGCGCCGCAGCTCGAGCCAGGCGATGCGGTCGTCGATCGCGTCGCGCGTGCGGCTCTCGGCGAGCTCGGCTCGGCTGACCTTGAAGACCTCGAGCAGCTCGTCGATGGCGATGTCCATCTGCTCACGCGGCAGGGCGCGGACGCGTCGGAACTCGATCTCGAGCCGCTCGGGCGTGAGCGGCTGGACGGGCGGGCGCTGCGCGATGGCGGGCGCGGTCTCGGTCGTCTCGCCGGGCGCGGCGTCGGCGGTCGCGTCGCCCTCGCCGGGGATCTGGCCCGGGTCTTCGCCGGGCGTTTGGCCGGGCGTTTGGCCGGGCGTTTGGCCCTGGGCGATCTCGACCGGCTCGGTCTCGCCCGCGGGCGTGTCGGTTGCATCGGGCGCGGGCGTATCGGTTGAGTCGGCGATCGAGGGCGCGTCGTCCTCGGACTCGCTCTCGCTTTCGGGCGCGCGGTTCTGCCAGGCCTCGATCTCTTCGGGCGTGGCCTCGCGCAGGCTGGCGATCTTGACGTAGCCGCGGGGTTCGTGCGGCGCGACCGGCGGCCTGGGCGGGAGGACGACGTAGGCGAGGAGTTCGCCGTCTTCGTTGCGGAGTTCGCCCAGGACTTCGAGCATGGCGCCGGCGGCGAGGCGCGGGTTGAAGATCGAGCGCCACGAGCTGGAGGCGGGGTCGTCGCGGTCGGCGTTGATGGCGCGGATGCGCGGCGAGTTGCCGCTCAGGCGGAGGGTCCGCCCCTGCTCGTCGGGGGCGACGATCTCGGCGTCGGGGGCCCAGACGAGGGCCGGCTGGTTCGGGGCGTAGATCACGCGGGCCCATTCGCTGTCGGCGCCGTCGACGCGGACCAGGTCGCCGGCGTCGAGGCGGGCGACGGCGTAGGCGAAGTCGATGCTGTCGCACGAGATCGGGGTGTCATCGGTGGTCGCGGCGTACCACGCCACCTCTCGGGACTCGATCTGTCCGTGGGCGAGGCCCGCGGCCAGGGAGACGATCGCGACGGTCGGGGACAGGTGTCGGCTGATGGCATCGTGCATGGCGACCTCGTCAATGTCTGTCGAACGAGCTGGGGGCCCCATCCTGGGCCCCGTCGTTGCCTTGGCTCGCAAGACCGGGGCCAGTGTACGCGGTACGCTTCGGACTGCGGCCCGCGGAAGATGGATCGACCTACGGCCCGGTGGAGCAGCGGATGCAGACACATCGGATCCGGGGAGTCGGGAGCCAGCGCGTGAACGGCGTTGGCGTTCTGTTCGCAGGCCTCTCGCTCTTTCTTGCTGGTTGTGATTCCCCGATCCGGGCGCGATCGGAGTCGGAGCTGCGCGCGTCGATCGCGCGGTCGTTGGACCGGGAGCTGGCCGAGGCGGGCGCTGACGTGGAGCCGCTGCTCACGACGCGCGACGAGGGCGGGCTCGAGCGGCTGGAGCTGCGCGAGGACCTGCTCGAGGAGGTCGAGCGGGATTACAACCCGGACCGGTACTTCCTCGAGGAGGGCGAGCTGGAGGCTGAGGCCCCCGAGCGGCGGGTGTCGCAGATCGACGAGCTGGTCGGCAAGGACCTGCTCGGGCGCGATCAGCGGGTGGTCTCGCTGGGTCTTCAGCGCGCGATCCGCAGCGCGGTCGCGAACAACCTGACGACGCAGGCGGCGCGTCTGACGCCGGCGATCGCCGAGGCGAGCGTGGTCGAGGCGGAGGCGGCGTTCGACTGGGTCTTCACGACCTCGGTCGCGTGGCAGGACACCGACACGCCGGGCTCCGGCGCGGGCTTCCTGGGTCTGGACGAGACGGTCCAGGCGAGCCAGAGCATCAACTCGACGACGTCGCTGCGTCGCCCGCTGACGACCGGCGGCGAGCTGTCGATCGCGCAGGAGTTCGTGTACTCGGACATCCGCTCGAGCGGCTTCGGCCCGCTGCCGAGCCCGAACCCCGGCTCGACGGCGAGCTACACGATCGGGATCGACCAGCCGCTGCTGCGCGGCTTCGGCTCGGACGTGGCGCTGGCGCAGGTGCGTCTGGCACGGAACGAGGAGCGGCGCCAGATCGCGGCGCTCAAGACGACGCTGCTCGACCTGGTGACGAGCACCGAGAACGCCTACTGGGATCTGGTGGCCTCGCACCGCGAGCTGATCATCTCGGCGCGGGTGCTGGAGCGCGGCGAGACGGTGCGGGACGAGATCAAGGTGCGCCGCGTGCTCGACGCGATCCAGGCGCAGGTCGCCGACGCGGTCGCGACGACCGAGCGCCGGCGGGGCGAGCTGATCACGGCGCGGCGTGAGCTGCGCCGCGCGAGCGACGCGCTGAAGCGGCTGATGAACGACCCGGAGCTGCCGGTCGGGTCGGAGATCATGCTGATCCCGGCCGACGACGGCGTGGACGAGCCGATCCGCTACAGCCTGGTGGACGCGATCCGCACGGCCTCGAACGAGCGTCCGGAGCTCGACTCGGCGGTGCTGGACATCGACGACGCCTCGATCGGCACGGTGGTCGCGGCGAACAACCGGCTGCCGTCGCTGGACCTGCGGGCGGAGGTCACGCTGATCTCGTTCGACGAGAACCTGGGCAACGCGATCTCCGACCTGGACGAGACCGAGTTCCTCGACGAGTTCCTGCTGGGCGCGGTCTTCGAGCAGCCGATCGGCAACCGCGCCGCCGAGGCCGGGTACCGGCGGGCGCGTCTTCAGCGGATGCTGAGCGTGGTGAGCTACCGGGACACGCTGCAGGGGATCGTGCTGGAGATCAAGGACGCGATCGACGATCTGGTGACGAGCTACGAGCTGGCCGAGCAGGCTCGGATCAGCCGCATCGCGGCGGGCGAGGCGCTCCGCTCGCTGCAGGTCGAGAAGCGCCTGACCGAGCGGGGGTTCACCGTCGAGCGTCTGGACGTGGAGCTGAACACGCAGGACGCGCTGGCCGAGGCCGAGCGCACGGAGGTGTTCGCGCTGCTGGCGTACAACCGTTCCATCGCCGCGCTGCACCGCGCGATGGGGACATCGCTGCAGCGGAACCGGATCGACTTCGTGGTGCCGGACACCAACCAGGTGCTCGAGGGCAACTCGGCGCTCGACTACCGCCTCGGCGACGACGGCTGATCCATGACGGCGTCCGGGCGCGACCCCGGTCTCGAGGACGAGCTCGATCGGGCCGCGGAGCATCTGCGCGCCGGCGGGGCCGTGGCGATCCCGACGGAGACGGTGTACGGGCTGGCGGCGGACGCGCTGAATCGGGCGGCAGTGCGCCGGGTCTTCGGGCTCAAGGGGCGACGGTCGGACAACCCGCTGATCGTGCACGTCTCGGGGATCGGGATGGCCCGCGATCTGGTGTTGGCGTGGCCGGACCGCGCGCAGGCGCTCGCGGAGCGGTTCTGGCCCGGGCCGCTGACGCTGGTGCTCGAGAGGTCCGGGCGCGTGCCGGAGGTCGTGACCGCCGGCGGGCCGACGGTGGCGCTGCGCTGCCCGGCGTGCGCACCGACGCTGGAGCTGATCCGCCGGTTCGGCGGCCCGCTGGTGGCGCCGAGCGCCAACCCCTCGGGCGGCGTCTCGCCGACGAGCGCGGAGCACGTGCGCGGTGTGTGGCCCGAGGGCGAGGTGCCGGTGCTGGACGCGGGCCTGTGCGAGATCGGGATCGAGAGCACGGTGCTGGATCTGACGGTGTCGCCGGCGCGGATCCTGCGTCCGGGCGCGCTCGGCGCCGGCGAGCTGGCTCTGGCCGTGCCGGGCCTCGAGGTGGTCGAGGCTTGGGCGGGCGCGAGCGCCGCCGAGGGCTCGCCCGGTCGCGTGGGCCCCCACTACCGGCCGGGCGCGCCGCTGAGGCTCGCGCGCACGGTGGCCGAGATCGGCGGGCTGATCGGGCGCGCCGGGGGCGCGGTGGTGGTGATCTCGCCGCCCGGGGCTCCGGTGACGGTCGGCCCGCCCCACCGCCACCTCACGATGCCGGCGGATCCGGCCGGGTACGCGCGCGAGCTGTACGCGGCGCTGCGCGAGGCGGACGCGCTGGGGCCGGCGCTGATCGTCGTGGGCGAGCCCCGCGAGTCGCCCGAGTGGGCCGCGGTGCTGGAGCGTCTGCGCCGCGCCGCGGCCACCGATTGAGGCGGTCGAATCGGGTCGCGGCACGCGACGGTCAGGATCGCGCCCTCTATCCTGCCGCCCGGGCCCGCGGAACGCCGAGGAACCGGGGGACGCACCGAACGCCAGGAGAACAGACGTGTCGAGCAAGCTGCGCATCGCGATGGCCCCGGGCGACGGGATCGGCCCCGAGATCATGGACGCCGTCCTGCACGTGTTCGACGCGGCGGGCGTGCTCGACCGCGTGGAGTTCGCCGAGGCGCCGATGGGCGACCGTGTGTTCGCGCAGGGGAACACGTCGGGGATCGACGACTCGTCGATGGACCTGATCGAGTCGACCGGATTGATCTTCAAGGGCCCGATGGGCACGCCGGTGGGCGGCGGCGGCAAGTCGATCAACGTGACGCTGCGGAAGACGTTCGGCGCCTTCGCCAACCTGCGTGAGTTTCAGTCGCTGCCGGGGGTCGAGACGGTGTTCAGCCGGGCGGGCGTGCCGGTCGATTTCTTCGTCGTCCGCGAGAACATCGAGGACACGTACGGCGGGATCGAGCACCGGCTGACGAACGACGTGGTCGAGTGCCTGCGGCTGATCTCGGCACCGGGCTGCGACCAGGTGAGCCGGTTCGCCTTCGAGACGGCCAAGCGGCTCGGGCTGAAGACGGTGCACTGTGGCCACAAGGCCAACATCATGAAGATGACCGACGGGCTGTTCCTCGACCGATTCAAGCTGATCGGCGAGGACTACCCGGAGATCGAGAAGGGCGACGTGATCATCGACGCGCTCTGCATGAATCTGGTGCTGCGCCCGGACAAGTACGAGATGGTCGTGCTGCCGAACCTGCAGGGCGACATCGTGTCGGACCTGGCGGCGGGCCTGGTCGGGGGTCTCGGCTTCGCGCCCTCGGCGAACATCGGCGACCGGGTCTCGATCTTCGAGGCGGTGCACGGGACGGCGCCAGATATCGCGGGCAAGGGCGTCGCGAACCCGACGTCGCTGCTGCTCTCGGGCCTGATCATGCTGCGCCACATCGGCCTGGCGAAGCAGGCGGCGATCATCAACAACTCGCTGCTGGCGACGCTGGAGTCGGGGATCCACACCGGCGACGTGAAGGGCGACCGCGACCCGGTCGGGACGAAGGCGTTCGCGGACGCGATCGCCTCGAACCTCGGCAAGACGCCGGGCTCGTGCCCGGCCCGCCCGGTCGGGGACCAGGACAGGGTGGACTTCACGCCGCCGGCGCGGCCGCAGACGAACGAGATGATGCGGACGATCGAGAACGTCGTGCACGAGCACCACGGGGCCGACGTGTATCTGCAGTCGCCGATGTCGCCGCTGGAGCTGGCCGAGCGGCTGCAGCGGGCCTGCGAGCACACGCCGTTCGAGCTGACGCTGATCTCGAACCGCGGCACGCAGGTGTGGCCGTCGGGCTCGGTCTACACCGAGCTGGTGGACCACCACCGCTGCCGCTTCGAGCTGCGTGACGCGGCGGCCGCGGGCTCGCTCGGCGTGCAGCCGTGCGTGAAGCTGCTGGGGCGGATCGCCGAGAAGTTCGAGGTGGTGAGCTTCACGCCGCTGAAGAGCTTCGACGGCCAGCGCGGCTACAGCCTCGCGCAGGGGCAGTGAGCGCTATCTAGACGGCCCGAAGCTGATCGGGCGGCCGCCGCCGCGGTCGAAGTCGGCGCGGAAGGCCCGGACGTCGGCCTGGTCGCGGCGTCCGTCGAGGTTGTAGTCGCCGTTGACCCAGGTGATCGGGCTCGAGTCGTCGCGCCAGCGTGCCATGAACTGATCGATGTCCGAGGTCGTCAGCTCGCCGTCGGCGTCGAAGTCGGCCGGGCGTTCGATGGTGCCGAACTGGTAGATGCGCTTGAACCAGTCGCGCTGGTTGAAGTCGGGCGCCCAGAAGTACCAGAGCACCAGGCCCTTGTCCTTCCAGTCGGCGAGGCGGCCGATGGAGTCGAGCGGGTAGCCGCGCCCCTCGCCGAAGTTGGTCACCCAGTAGTTCACGGCGGTCGTCCGCGGGTCGAACGAGCGGTTCGGCAGGTCGATCACGCTCCAGACGGGGTTCTGGTTGGCCGCGACCCAGGGCACCTTGTCGATCGCGAGCGGGCGTCCGGCGGCGCGGGGGTCCCAGACGACCGACTCGGCGCCGACGACCAGGCGCCGGCGCATCGACGCGTCGTAGAGGTCGGGCGAGCGGTTGAGCTGCTCGACGATGACCCAGTCGCCCGGGTTCGAGCCGGTCGTGATGGCGTCGAGCCAGGCGACCGACATGCCGGCGGCGAGCCAGGGCGCGAGGACCTTCTGCATGGCGCAGACGCCGTCGCGGTTGTTGAAGTCGCGCTCGTAGGGCGCGTTCATCCGGATGTAGACCTCGAGGGAGCAGTCGCGGTGGGCGTCGGCCCAGGCGCGGACGTGGCGCAGGTAGCCCTCCTGCTGGTGGCGGGTCATGTCGGCGAAGTTGAGACCGATGCCGCCGGCCGCGCGGTTCAGGACGATCCGGCGCCAGCCCTCGTCGTAGAGCTCGTCCAGGTATTCGAGCAGGCGGTTGAAACCGTCGGGGATACCGTCGGCCGGGTCGACGTCGGCCGAGTCGTTGAGCTGGCGGCGGATGTTCGGGGCCCACTCCGGGCCGTTGAACATCTGGTGCACGACGGCCGGGCGGCGGTCGATCGGCAGGGGGCGGAAGGGGTACTCGTCGGCCTCGGCCGCGAGGTCGCCCGGCAGTGTGAGGCGGTCGCAGCCGGTCGGGCCCGGGACCGGGGTCGGCGCTGGAGTGGGCGGCGGGGATTCCTGGTTGTCGTCCTGGCCCGTCCCCTCGAGGCGCACGTCGGGCCAGACCGGGCGGTCGTCGCCCTCGACGACGGCCGGGGCGCCCGCGCAGCCTGCGAGCAGGATCGCCGGCGCGGCGGACCGCATCAGGCGCGCTCGAGCTCTTCGACCTCGCCGGAGGCCTGCTCGATGAGCACGCGATCGGCCTCGTGGAGGAACAGCCCGTGGTCGAGCACGCCCGGGATCGCGGAGAGGTCGCCGGCGAGTTCCTCGAAGTCCTCGTCGCCCGGCAGGCTCACGTCGAGGATCAGGTTGCCGTTGTCGGTGACGAAGAAGCCGCCGTTCATGTCTAGGCGCACGACGCCGTTGAGGCCGACGCGGCGGATGGCGGCGCGCGTCGAGGCGAGGCCGAACGGGAGCACGGCGATCGAGAGCGCCGCGAGCGTGCCGATGCGGTCGCTGACCTTGTTCGCGCCGGCCATGTAGATCGTGCGCCGGCTGGCCCAGGCGATGATCCGCTCTCGCGCCATCGCGCCCCCGCTGCCCTTGAGCGCGCGCATGTCGCGGTCGATCTCGTCGACACCGTCGACGAGCAGGTCGAGCTCTTCGACGGTTGCGAAATCGAGCACGGTCAGCCCGGCGGCGCGGCAGCGGGCCTCGGCGGACTCGCTCGCCGCGACGACGGCGACATCGAGCCCCGCCGTCGCGCGGACACCCAGAAGGTCGATCGCGCGGGCGGGCGTCCGCCCGGCGCCGAAGCCGATCTTCATGCCTTGTGTCACGCCCTCGAGCGCGCGCTCCGCGAGCCCGTCCGATGCGACCAGTGGACTCTCACCCAAGGCACGACCTCCGTTCTCGATCACGACAAGACCCTCGGGAGCGCCGGGCGTGCTGCGCCGCGACGACACCGGGCGAACCATATGGAGCGCGGGAGGCCCGCGTGGTCGGGCCGTCCATCGCGACACCGATCAACTCCCTACGCTCGCGGATGCTCATCGCCACCGGCAATCCGGGCAAGCTCGCGGAGATCCGGGCCGTGCTCGCCGATCTCGGGCTTGCCCTGACCGGGCTCGACGAGCTCGACTCGGCGCCCCCCGAACCGGTCGAGGACGGCGACACGTTCCTGGCGAACGCCACGATCAAGGCCCGCGCCTACGCCCTGGCCACCGGCATGCCGTGCCTCGCCGATGACTCGGGCCTCATCGTCGACGCGCTCGACGGCCGGCCGGGGGTGATCTCCAGCCACTACTGCACCGACGGTCGCGACATCGGGATGCCGCGGGCCGAACGCGACCACGCGAACAGCGCCCGCGTGCTCAGAGAGCTGGGTGGTGTCGCCGACTCGGGACGCACCGCGCGATTCGTCTGCGTGATGGCCATCGCGGAGCCGGACGGGACGGTGCGCGCGACCGCCGAGGGCGCGTTCGAGGGACGCATCGGGCGGCCGCCGCGGGTGCCCGCTGGCGACGGCGGCTTCGGGTACGACCCGATCTTTCTGGCGGCGCCGGAGTTCGTGCAGACCTCTGCGGAGCTGCCCGCGAGCGAGAGGAACGCCCGCAGCCACCGCGGTCAGGCGCTGCGCCGGCTCGCGGAGCGGCTGCGTTCGGGTCTCGTCTGAGGTCTGGCCTGAGGTCTGGCCTGAGGTCTGGCCTGAGGTCTGGCCTGAGGTCTGGCCTGAGGTCTGGCCTGAGGTCTGGCCTGAGGTCTGGCGCAGGCGGGAGATCGGGATGTGGTTGGGGGCCGATTCGGATCGGGCGGGGCCGGAACGGGTCCGGTCGGGGGGCTGGTCCAAAAAGAAACGCGACCGCCGGCGTTAGTCCGGCGGCCGCGTGGAGGAGAGAGTGAGAACACTCGGTTATCGACCGCGTTCTGCGATCGGCTCAATACTTTCTGAACGGCCCGTGGTAAAGCCGTCACGGATACGTACGGCCAAACACCCAAAGATGTTCTCGCCGGGGGCGAGTTATTCGGGCCCGGGCGAGGTTCCGATTCGCGGAAGCGGTCTCAGAATCAGGACTTATCGTCGTCCTTGACCTCGAAATCCGCGTCGATGACATCGTCACCGCCGGCCTGTTCGGGCTGGGGCGAGCTTCCTCCCCCGTTCGCGGCCTTGGTCGCCTCGGCCTCGTAGACGACCTTGCCGAGTTCCATGCTCGCGGTCTCGAGTTCCTTGATGGCGGCCTCGATCGGCTCCCTGTCATCTTCCTTGAGCTTCCCTTCCAGGTTGCTGACAGCGGATTCGATCTTGCCGCGGACCTCGGGGCTGACTTTCTCGCCGTGATCCTCGAGGGCACGTCGGGTGGAGCTGACGAGCCCGTCGCCGCGGTTCTTGAGATCGACGACCTCGCGGCGTTTGCGGTCCTCCTCGGCGTGGGCCTCGGCGTCGGCCTTCATCTTGTCGATGTCGTCGTTGCTGAGACCGCCCGAGTTCTCGATGCGGATGTCGGCCTTCTTGCTGGTGGCCTTTTCGGTCGCGGTCACCTGCAGGATGCCGTTGGCGTCGAGCTTGAAGTTGACCTCGATCTGCGGCACGCCGCGCGGCGCGGGCGCGATGCCCTCGAGGTGGAACTTGCCGAGGGTCCGGTTGTCGCGTGCGAACTCGCGCTCGCCCTGCAGGACGTGGATCTCGACGCTGGTCTGGCTGTCGGCGGCGGTCGAGAAGGTCTCGGAGCGATCGGTCGGGATCGTGGTGTTCTTCTCGATGAGCTTGGTCATCACGCCGCCCATGGTCTCGACGCCCAGCGAGAGCGGGGTGACGTCGAGCAGGAGGATGTCCTTGACGTCGCCGGTGAGCACGCCGCCCTGGATGGCGGCGCCGATGGCGACGACCTCGTCGGGGTTGACGGTCTTGTTGGGCTCCTTGCCGAAGATCTCGCGGCAGATCTCCTGCACCTTGGGGATGCGGGTCGAGCCGCCGACGAGGACGACCTCGTCGATCTTCGAGGCGTCGAGCTTGGCGTCGCGGATGGCGGTCTCGCACGGCTCGCGGAGCCGCTTGAACAGATCGGCGCAGAGGTCCTCGAACTTGCTGCGCGTCAGCTCGACCTGGAGGTGCTTGGGACCGTTCTGGTCCGCGGTGATGAACGGCAGGTTGACGGTGGTCTGCTGGCTGTTCGAGAGCTCGATCTTCGCCTTCTCGGCGGCCTCTTTGAGGCGCTGCATCGCCATCGCGTCGTTCGAGAGATCGATGCCCTCGATCTTCTTGAATTCGGCGGTGAGGTGGTCGATCAGGCGCTGGTCCCAGTCGTCGCCGCCGAGGTGCGTGTCGCCGTTGGTGCTGAGCACCTCGAACACGCCGTCGCCGACGTCGAGGATCGAGACGTCGAAGGTGCCGCCGCCGAGGTCGAACACGGCGATCTTCTCGTTGGTCTTCTTGTCGAGCCCGTAGGCGAGCGCGGCGGCCGTCGGCTCGTTGATGATCCGCTCGACCTTGAGCCCGGCGATCTCGCCGGCGTCCTTGGTGGCCTGGCGCTGCGCGTCGTTGAAGTAGGCCGGGACGGTGATGACGGCGCGGTCGACGCTCTCGCCCAGGTACTCCTCGGCGGTGCGCTTGAGCTCCTGGAGGATGAACGCCGAGATCTGCTGCGGCGTGTAGCTCTTGTCGCGCACGCCGACCGAGACGAAGTCGTCGGCGCCGCCGGTGACCTCGAAGGGCACGAGCTTCTCTTCGCTGCCGACCTCGCTGTGTCGGCGGCCCATGAACCTCTTGATCGAGAAGACCGTGTTCTTGGGGTTGGTTACCTGCTGGTGCTTGGCGGGCTGGCCGACCAGGCGCTCGCCCTTGTCGGTGAAGCCGACGACCGAGGGCGTCGTGCGGTTGCCCGAGCTGTTGATGAGCACCTTGGGCTGGTCGCCCTCCATGACGGCCACGACCGAGTTCGTCGTGCCGAGATCGATGCCGATGATCTTGGACATGCCTGCTACCTCCGCAAATCTGGACGGCGGGAGAGGTGCAACCCGGGTGCCAAACCGCGGCGCTCACAGGCGGGGCAAGACGCCCCGCCTCGACTGCCAGGATGGCAGCCGAACCCCGCGGCGCGCTTCAGTCCCCGATGGGCTCCGACCGCTCCCAACGCCCGTCGAGACGGATGAACCAATCCCCGTTCGAGCCGGCGGGCCTCGTAGCCACACGCCACAGGAAGTGGTCGCCCCGCAGCTCGAACTCCGTGCGGCGCTCGACGGGCGAGCCGGATTCGACGGTTTCGGATTCCGTGCGGTAGAGCGGGTGCCCCTCGGCGGATTCGCCGAACTCGTAGACGCCCGTCGACGTGAGGCCCGCGGAGTCGATGTGGCGGACGATCAGATCGCCGGAGTTCCGATCGACCCAGTAGGACGATCGGACGACCAGCCGGCCCGGCCCGGCCGTGCTCGCTCCCGGGAATTCGTAGGTGCGGCACTCGATCGTCCGGTTGAACTCATCGAGCTCGATCTCGCACCTGGCGCGGTACGGTGCCCCGTTCCAGAACGCTGTGCTGATCTCCCACTCAAACCCGGCCAGATCTGCCCAGGGACCGAACGGCTCGTGCGGCGGTGTGACCGGCGACACGGTCGCGCAGCCGCCGAACGCGACGCACGCCGCCAGCGAAGCTGATTCCGTGAGCGATTCGCCGCGCCATGTTTGATCTCTACCGTCCGCCGCCGCGGTTGCCGCCGCCCGGGCGGCGGAAGCCGGGGGTCATCGGCTGCGAGGGCAGCGGACGGAGTCGGCGGCCGCGGTCCCAGCGGGCGTCCATGATCTGCGACCACTCCTCGGTATCCAGCTGCCGGGACCAGACGCGCCAGAGGCAGTGATCGCTCTTGATCTCGATCTCCTGCTTGTACTCGGTCTGGCCGTCCGGCCACTGGCCGCGGTAGATCGAGCCGGCGTCGCCGACGCGCTCGAGGCTCACCGTCGAGGTCGCGCCGTTGAAGCCGAAGCCGTGGGCGTCGATATCGCCGGTCTCGGCATTGACCGAGTAGACCGTGAAGTAGCGCTCGTACTCGCCCTCGCCGTCGTCGGCGAACGTCTGCGCGGTCATGTAGCGGCCGCCGAGGATCGGGCGGTAGAGGTTGCGGGCCCGCAGCGGCGAGCCGTCCGACCAGGACGCATCGATCGTCCACTCGTATCCGGCCATGTCGCCGAGCGGGCCGAAGTCCTCGTGCATCTCGACGCGCGACGGCGCCCGGTCACGCTGGCGCTGGTCCTGGTCGGGGCGCTCCGGCTGGGTCTCGCGCGGCAACCGGCGGGTCCGCTCGGGCTGCTGCGCGGGTGCGGTGGCCGAGATCAGCGCGAGCGAGAGCGTCGGAATGAGGAGCGTCTGGAGGCGTGGCATCGTCGGGTCTCCTGGCGGGTTTGGTGCGTGCGTGACCCGTTCAGGCTAACGACGCCCGCCGTCAGAGCGGCTCGCCGCGATGGCAGATGGTGTCGATCAGCGGCTGCCAGTCCTCGGAGCCGAGCGGGGCGGACCAGAGCCGCCAGGCGTAGCGGTCGGGGGCGAGCAGCTCCATCTCCTGCTTGAGCTCGATGAGGTCGCTCTCGGTCTCGATCGTCCAGTAGGTGGTCAGGATGACCCGTCCGGACTCGGAGCGGGAGAGCTCGAGGTCAAGGACCGAGGTCGCGCCATCGTCGGCGAAGCCGTGGGCGGTGAGCCGCTCGGCGTTGGGTTCCCACCGGTAGAGGGTGATGAACCTGGGCTCAAGCCGGCCGTCTTCGGTCTCGACGAAGGTGCGACTCTCGACAAAGGCCCCATCGAGCACGATTTGGAACTCGTTCCGAGTCCAGGGCTTGGAATCGCCGTTCCACGATTCGTCCACCGACCACGCATACCCCGCCAGAGCTTTCATGGGGTTTTTACTTGATGTGGGGGTGGCGATGAGTTCGGTCGCGGGCGTGGCGGCGAGGACGATCGGCTCACGGGGCTCGGTGAAGACGAGCACGGCGAGGGTGGCGGCGAGGGTGAGTGCCGCACCGATGCAAATACCAACTGCTATGAAAGTTATGGCGACGAAACGGCGGCGCGGCGCGACGCTTGGGTGCACTGGCGAGCCTCCTTGCCGGGCGTGCGGGCCAAACAGGATACCGGACTTTGCGTCGTCGAGCCGTGTCGTTCTTGAACCCGATCATTTCCCTATTGAATCGCGATACTATGCCGAGTATTCTCCGTACTGATGTGTACAGGCGGGGCTGGTCGGGCGAGGCGTCGGATCTAGGCGGAACTTTCAGAAATCACTGAAATCAAGAGAGGGTGGCCGTACGATCATGGTGATATGAATAGCTTCGAGAGCACGTCTGACGCTGCCGTTCTGGAACGACCCGCGAGCCTGCCGGGGCGGGACCCCGCGCTGGACCCGATCCGGGCGAAGGTGCTGGCGGGGGAGCGGCTGACGCTGGATGAGGGCGAGCTTCTCTATGCGACGCCGGACATCTGGGGCGTGGTGGAGCTCGCGGGGATGGTGCGGGACCGTCTGCACCCGGGCGTCGGCTACTACAACATCAACCGGCACATGAACTACTCGAACGTGTGCGCGCTGTCGTGCAAGTTCTGCGAGTTCTACCGCAAGAAGGGCGACGACGGCGCGTACACGCGCGACATGGACTACATCGCCGAGGAAGCGCGGAAGGCGTGCGACACCGGCGCGACGGAGATGCACATCGTCGGCGGTCTGCAGCCGTACCTGTCATGGGATTACTACCCGGAGATGATGCGGACGATCCGTGCGGTGGCTGAGGAGCGCGGCGTCGATCTGCACATCAAGGCGTTCACGGCGGTCGAGGTCGTGCACCTGGCAAAAATCGCGAAGAAGTACAGGCGGAGCGATCGGACGGCGGGCATCCGTGCGGTGCTGAGCGAGCTGAAGGAGGCCGGGTTGGGGTCGCTGCCGGGGGGCGGCGCGGAGGTCTTCGACGACCGGGTGCACGACGAGGCGTACAAGGGCAAGATCCGCTCGGACGAGTGGCTGGACGTGCACCTGGTGGCGCACGAGCTGGGGCTGAACAGCAACGCGACGATCCTGTACGGGCACATCGACCAGCGGCGCGAGCGGCTGGTGCACATGGAGATCCTGCGACGGGCCCAGGACCAGGCGTTGGCGAGGATCGGCTACTCCGGGACGGAGTGGCAGAGCGACGAAGCGACGGAGGGGCTCGCGGCGATCGAGGGCATCGGGGCTCCGGTGATCACGCTGACGCGCGAGGGCGTGCCGCAGCCGACGCCGGAGATGGCCGGGTACGGTGAGATGCGCACAGGCGGGACGCCCGTGCCACGGGCGGGCTACTTCCAGACGATCATCCCGCTGCCGTTCATCCCGGACGGGAGCGAGATGGAGCACCTGGCCGGGCCGAGCGGGATCGAGAACTACCGCACTGTGGCGATCGCGCGGCTGATGCTGGACAACTTCCCGCATGTGAAGGCGTTCTGGATCATGCAGACGCTGCCGCTGTCGGAGCTGATGCTGCAGTCCGGGGCGGACGACATCGACGGCACGGTGGTGTGGTACGACATCACGAAGGTTGGCGGGGCGTCGACGCACCAGGAGACGAGCGTGCTGGACCTGCAGCGGTCGATCCGCGAGGCGGGGTACGAGCCGGTGGAGCGTGACACGCTGTACCGGCGTGTGGAGCGCGACGGGACGAGGTGGCGGGTGGGGTGAGGGCGGAGTTGACGCGTGGGTTGGCTTGCATTCACTTGGTTTTACGCGGCACCATGGCTCATCATCTACTGCTGCAGCATGCTCGCATGCTTCGGTGTGCTAAACGTGCGACCTCGCGCAGGCGTGCTGATCGTCATCTTCGGATGGGCGCTCTTATTCCCGATCTGCTTCGTGCCCGCGTCACTCGCGGACGGCGTTCCGAGTGTGTTCGCGGACCTCATGGCTCTTGGGATCATCATCGGGACGGCGGGGACAGCCGCCGTGCAGTTGCTCGTGCTCCCGCGCAGCCTCTCCGTATGGACGCTGATCCTCGCGGCGGGCGCATCGATCGCGGTCCACCGGGTCACGAGTGGGATTCTTGCGATCGAGACGTTCTGGACGATCCAAGCGTCGGCGTTGGCCTGGAACGTGATCCACGGCGCCGGCATTCTGGCAAAGACCTTGACGCGTTCCCTCGCAAGGTATGAGCGTGATGTCCGGTACTGGCGTGACAAGCTCACCGGGTCGCGTTGGCGGGCCGCGTGAGCGTTGTCGCGCGGGCCATGGGAATCCTCTCTGCTCGCCTTCTCCCGCGGATCCGGGAGCAGTATGCGCTGATTCCCCACGAGAACACGAGACTCCTGACGCGTGATCAGTCGCAAGGCGCGAGACGGAGGCGGATGAGCAGGTCGTTGAGCGCGGCGCGGACCTCGCGGGGCGGGCTGTCGGGCAGGCCGGAGCGTTCGGCTTCCTGCTCGAGCAGGGCGGAGAGCCGCTCGAACTCGGCCTCGTGCTGGGTCATGTCGCGGTCGCCGATCGATTGCTTCTCGGCGCCGGTCGTCTTGGCCCCGATGAGCTCATCGATGTAGGAGAGGCCGAAGGACCCGTTCAGCGTCGCGAGGTTGGACTCGATCACGCCGGTCCGCATCAGGTGGATGCCGGCGAGGAGCGGGCGGTAGGTGTAGAGCAGGCCCTTCACCGTGCCGTGGGCGGGGCCGCTGACCATCTTCCACTGGTTCTGCGCGAAGCTGCCGAAGTGGAAGTGATGGAACCGCGTGACGCAGCGGGCGGCGAGGGCCTTGAGCTCCTCGAAGCCGTCGGATTCGTGCAGGACGATCGGCGACATGATCTGCTCGAGGACGTAGCCGTTCTTCTTGAGGAGCATCAGGAAGAACTTGCGGACGTCGTGGGCGACGAGATCGATCTCGACGCGGGCGTCCTTGTCGATGTGGTCGTGGGTCTCCTGGGGCGGGTCGAGCTCGAGCATGGCCTCGGCGGCGAGGACCTGGGCGCCGCGGAGGTCGTAGTCGGAGTCCGGGCTGGGGAAGCCGTAGAGGTGCGCACCGCTGAGAGTCACGAAGAGGAGGCGATGCGGGTGGGCGGCGATGTGGTCGTTGATGAGTTCGCGGTCGAGTTCCACGCGGAACGGTAGCCGCTAGCCGCGAACGTGCTCCCGGCGCAGGTTCGGCAGCCAGAGCTGGTAGGCGCCGCCGATCCAGACGACGTTGTCGAGCGAGGGATTGCGGGAGTCGTACTTCTGGTGGCTGCAGCGGCCGGCGATCGCCCAGGCGTCGACCTTGAGCGCGATCCGCAGCATGCCCGTCATCTCGTTCCAGGCCTTGTCGACGGCGCTGCGGGCGCGGGCGAGGTCGGCGCCGGAGTGGCCGGCGCCCTCGGCGCGGCGTTCGTGCTCGGCGAGCCCGGTGTCGTCGGGGTGGATCGGGCGGACCGAGGACCACCAGGGGGTGATCGAGCCGTCCTTGGGGTTGACGAGCCCGTGCTGGGAGTACTTGAAGAGCTGGTGCCCGGTGCGGAGCAGGACGGGCTCGCAGCGGCCCCTGATGAAGGTCGAGCGGACATCGGGCGGGACGGTCATGTCGCGGCTGTTGAGGACGAACACGGCGTGGCCCCTCCTGTCGATCGGAGAAATCAGACTACCCGCGCGTGGAGCGAGATCGGGGCGGGTCGCTCACGCCATCCGTGCGTGTTCTATCTCGCGGCGGCGTCCTCGAGCTCGCCCTCGTGCTCAGTGATGGTCTGGCTGGCGATGGCGTCGGGCGGGAGGTCCTCGAAGGCCTCGATGTCGTCGGCCACAGGCGAGACGCCCGTGCCACCCATCGCGGCACGTTTGTCGGCCTGCTTGACCGCGTGCTGGACGACGATCATCAGGATCGCCCCGCCGACGGCGACGGCGCCGGTGAGCCACTGCAGCGGCGTGAGGCCCTTGATCTCGGCGAGCGGGCGGAAGCCCTCGAAGTGCGCGAGGAGCGGGAGCGAGCTCACGATGCCGATGGTGAACGGCTGGAGCTGGACGACGCCGGAGGAGACTGTCACGCCGAGATTCCGGATGGCGAGGTAGTAGAGCACGTGCCCGGCGGCGATGCCGATGACAGCCGAGAGCAGGAAGAGCCCGAAGCGGCCGGGGTCGAGCGCGGCCATGGCGACGGCGGTCGTGCCGTGTGCGGTGCCGAACGTGAACATCAGGACCAGCATGGTCGCGGCGGTGAGCTGGGAGACGACGGCGAAGGACTCGAAGGCGCCGAAGTGCTTCATGAAGCCGCGGACCGCGAGGGCGTAGCAGCCGAACATGCCGCCGGCGGCGATGGCGTAGATCATGCCCTCGAGGCCGGACTTGGAGTCGAGGATGCCCCCGCTGGCGGCGGTGCCGAAGACGCCCAGAGCGAGCAGCGCGAGCCCGGCAATGAAGAGCGGCTTGCGGATGATGCGCCGCTCGGGTGGGAAAAAGATCGCGGCGAGCGCGGTCACGGCGACGATCTGGAACCGCAGGCCGAAGGACATGACGGCCGGCTCCACCTTGTAGAGCGAGTAGGTGAAGACGATCTGTCCGAGGGCGTTGCAGAGGCCCGGGACGAGGGCGGCGAGGAGCAGGCCGCGGGACCACTTCCCGAAGGCGATCTTGTAGATGAGCAGCGGCGACCAGAGGAGCGCGGCGAAGGCGTAGCGCCAGCCGTTGGCGGTCCAGGGGTCGACGTCGTCCTTGAACATGAAGATCAGGATCGGGACGGCGGTCCACCCGGCGAGTGTCAGGAGGATGAGCGCGAGGCCGGCGGCGGTCTCGGAGGTGTTGTGGTGGTCGTCCTGGCTCATCGGGTGGAGCCAGAGGGTAGGTTGGGGGCCATGGCTGGCGGGGCCGGAGACTGGCTGCTGGTGTTCCTGGGCGGCGGGGTCGGCGCGGTGTCTCGGTTCGGGCTCGGGCGCCTGCTGGAGGACCACGGCGGCCTGCGGCGCGTCTCGGGCGAGCACCTGCCCGTCGGGACGCTGGGCGTGAACCTGGCGGGGTGCCTGCTGATCGGCGTCGCGGCGGGGTTCGTGCTCGCGGGCGAGCGCGACGGGTCGGGCGGGGGCGTCTGGCAGCGCCGGCATCAGGAGTTGCTGCTGATCACCGGGCTGCTGGGCGGGTTCACGACGTTCAGCAGCTTCGCGATCGAGACGGTGCGGCTGGTGGAGGCGGGTCGCGTGGCGACGGCGCTGGCGTATGTCATGTTGAGCAACGTGCTCGGCGTGCTGCTGGCGCTGGGCGGCGGGCTGGCCGTCGCGAGGCTGGTGCTTTGGGGGGCTTCTCGGGGGGGAGCGGCGTGATGCGTCTGTATGTCGTGCGGCACGGGAAGGCGGAACCACGGGCGGACAGCGGCATGGACGCGGATCGGGCGCTCACACACCGCGGGCAGCGTCAGGCCGCGTTCCTCTCGGGGGCGATCTCTCAGATCGAGCCGGAGATCCGGATCGTCTCGAGCGGGGCGGTGCGCGCGCGGGAGACGGCGGAGTTCGTGGCGCGGGCGTGCGGCGTCGGGCTGAGCTTCGACGACCGGCTGTTCGTCGAGGAGCCGGTCGGGCCGGTGGTCGAGCTGATCGAGTCGGGCGCAGAGGCCGGGGGCGTGCTCGGGCTGTTCGGTCACAACAACCAGCTGACCGAGCTCGTCGGTGTGCTGACCGAGGGTGTCAACGGCGGTGCCGAGTGGCTGCGGACGGGCGAGGCCTCGGTGATCGAGCTGGATCTCGAGCGGCCGATCGGCGGATCGCGAGAGCTCGCGCGGCTGCGGCTGGAAGAGGGCTGAGCGTCCGAGCGGGTGTTGGCGGTCAGGCGTCCAGGTCAGCGATGGCGCGTTCGACACGATCGACGGCCTCGCGGGCCTTGATCGTTCGATCGTCATCGGGTCCGAGGCTCTCGAGCCGAGACTCGTACGTCCGGCGGAAGAGCACCAGCGAGCCCTGCAGATCGCCCTGGGCTTCGCGGAGAGCGGCGAGGGTGAAGCGGGCGAAGTTCACGTTCGGACTGTCTTCTCCGAACGCGGCGGTCAGGCGTTGCCACGCGTCGGTGATGGGCGGCGCCGCCCGGGCCGCGTCGCCCTGGTCGAGGATCGCGCGGCCGACGGCGGCGAGGTTGTTGAGTGTGCTGGGCTCATCCGGCCCGACGGTCTCGACCAGCGTCTCGTACTGCTCTCGGAACAACGGCTCGGCCTCCGCCGGGCGGCCGATATCGAGCAGCGCGAAAGCGAGATCCCCGAGGCCATCCTGCGTGAGCGGGTGCCCGCGGCCGAGCGATTCGGTGCGCCGGTCGAGCGCCTCGCGGTGGTACTGGAGGGCTTCGTCGCTGCGGCCCTGCGCGTCGCGGAGGCGGGCGACGAGCCCGAGCGAGTGGAGTGTGCCGATGTGATCGGAGCCGAGCGACTCGTACTTCTCGAGCGCGCTGATGCTGTAGGGTTCGGACTCCTCCGGCTTGCCCTGGTTGAGCAGCATCGAGCCGATGTTGTAGTAGCCGATGAACGTGGCGGGGTGGTCCTCGCCGAAGAGGCGGACGCGGCCCTCGAACGCCTCGATGTTCATGCGCGTGCCTTCGTCGATCTCGCCCTTCTGGAGCAGGAGCTGGGCGAGGTTGCTCATGGATGTGAGCGTGCGCGGGCTGTCGGGGCCGAGGACACTCGCGGAGAGCTCGTACGCGCGCCGGTAGTAGACCTCGGCCTCGTCGCGCTTGCCCTGTTGATTGATCACGTAGCCGAGGTTTCCGATCGCCATGATCGTGCTCGGGTGCTCCGGGCCGAGGACGCGTTCGATCGCGTCGAGCGATTCGCGATAGATCGGCTCGGCGTCGGCGAAACGGCCCTGGGCGTCGATCGCGCCGGCCAGGTTGTTGCGGGTCGTGAGCGTGTTCTGGTGATCCGGGCCGAGCGTCCGGAGTCGGCGCTCGAGGACATCTCGGTGGATCGCCTCGGCTTGTGCGAAGCGGCCCGAGGCGAACAGGACCTCGGCGAGCTCGCTCCGAGCGCCAGTCGTCACTCGATGGTCGTCGCCGAGGCTCGCCGAGAGCAGATCGGCGATCTCGCGGGCGATCGCCTCGGCCTCGTCGAAGCGGCCGAGCGCGGTCAGCACGCTGGCGAGCTCGCCCCTGGCCGAGAGCGTCCGCTGGTCTTCGGGGCCGTAGCGGGCGGTCCGACCCTCGACGAGCTCCTCTAGGAGCGGCACCGCCGCCGCTTCACGCCCGGTGTTGTTGAGGACGTTCGCGAGTTGGAACATCGCGTCCAGCGTCTGCGGGTCGTCGTCGCCGGCGTTCTCGCGGAGCAGCCGCAGGATCTCCGTCAGATCGTCGCCCGCCCCGGCGTAGTCCCCGCGGAAACCCTTGATCTGGGCGAGATCGCGCCGGATGGCGAGTACGTCGGTGTTCGTCTCGCCGTAGCGATCGACGAGTATGGGGAGAACCTCTCGGTAGAGCGCCTCGGCCTCGTCGACCGCCCGGGTATCGACGTAGAACTTCGCGAGGTCCATCTTGATCGCGAGCGTCTGGTCGGCGGTCGCCCCGAGGGCGACCGAGCGGACCTCGATCGCCGACTGCGCGGTCGGGATCGCGAGGTCGTAGAGGCTGAGCTGACCGGTCGTTGTGGAGAGTGCCTCGAGGAGGTTGGCGCGGATCTCGGGGCGCGACTCGAAGTCGTTCTCGATCGCGCCGCGGGTCTGTTCGAACAGGTCCTTCCGCAGCATCTCGAGCGCGGCCGAGGTGAAGTTGACGCCGCTCGTGCTCCGCTCGAAGGCGGTGCGCTGATCGTCCCGGACGTTGTCGAGGATGAAGGCTCGGAGCGTCTCGCCCATGTCCTGCGGGTCGATGCTCCGGATCTGCTCGACCTGGAATCCCCCAACCTCTTGCAGCTCGTCGTTCCGTTTCTCCAGTGTCTCGTTGAGCTCTTCGAGCTCCTGGTTCGCCGAGGTGAGCGATCGGTTGGCCTCGAGCGCCGAGGCGAGGCCGATGCTGGTGCCGATCACGCCGGCGACGAGCAGCGCGAAGCTGGCCGCGACGCCGCCGACGAGCGCTTTGTTGCGGCTTGCGAACTTGCTGAGTTGGTAGAGCGTGCTCGGGGGGCGCGCGGCGATCGGCTCGCTGGCGAGGTAGCGGCGCAGGTCCTCTGCGAGCGCCGCCGCGCTGGCGTAGCGGCGGTCGCGATCGCGCTCCATCGCGGTGGCGACGATGGTGTCGAGGTCGCCGCGGAGGGACTTGTCGACGCTCGTGAGCGTGCGCGGCGGGGTGTCGCGGACGAGGCGTGCGGCCTCGGCGATGGGAACGCCCGAGAGCTCGATCGGCGGGCGGCCGGCGAGCAGCTCGAACAGCATCACGCCGAGCGCGTAGACGTCGGTCCGGGCGTCGATCTGGGCGGGGTCGCCGTCGAGCTGCTCGGGGCTCATGTAGGCGATCGTTCCGACGAGTTGGGAGGCGCCGGTCTGGACCGTGATCGCGCGGGCGTCGGGGTCGACGAACCGCGCCACGCCGAAGTCGAGGATCTTCGGCGCCGCCGGGCCGGCGGTCTGGCTCGAGTGGCGGGTGGCGGTCGTGGTGCCGACCTTCTCGACCAGGATGTTGGCGGGCTTGAGGTCGCGGTGGACGATGCCGCGCTCGTGCGCGTGCTGGACGGCGTCGCAGACGCGGGCCATCAGCTCCACGACCTCGACGCGTCGCGGCCCCTCGTCGCGCACGAACCGGTCGATCGGCGGCCCGTCGATGAACTCCATCGCGAAGAACGGGCAGACCTGCCGCTCGAGCTGCGCCGCGCCGGCCTCGTAGATGCGCGCGATGCCCGGGTGCTCGAGCCGACCGAGCGCGTTCGCCTCGTTCTCGAAGCGCCGGCGGATCTCCTCGGTCGCGAAGCTGTCTCGGATGAGCTTGAGCGCGACGCGTCTTCGCGGGCTCTCCTGCTCGGCCTCGTAGACGACGCCCATGCCGCCCCGGCCGATCTCGCGCAGGATACGGTAGCTGCCGATGCTCGAGGGCATGCCGGGCTCGCCGAGCGGCGTGGCCTCGGCGCCGTCGAGGAAGCCGGTCGGCATGCGCTCGTCGGTCTCGATGAGCTCCTCGACCTCGCGTCGGAGCCGGTCGTCGCCGGCGCAG
>JBCBKP010000035.1:0-32033 GCA_038521625.1 Planctomycetota bacterium | reverse complement strand
GAGATCTTCCGGGAGTCGCTGACGAGCGGGCCGGTCTTCTTGCTGCTCGGGAGCCTGCTGGCGGGGCTGCTGATCTCGCCGTCGCGTTTCGAGCCGCTGCGTGCGTTCACGTTCGACATCTTCCACGGCGTGCTGGTGCTGTTCCTGCTCGAGGCGGGGATTGTCGCGGGCGGTCGGATGCGTGAGCTGAAGAAGGTGGGGCCGCTGGTGCTGGCGGCGGCGGTGGTGGTGCCGGTGGTGAACGCGGCGATCGGTCTGGGGATCTCGGCAGCGCTTGGGCTCTCGCCCGGGAACGGCTTGCTCTTCATGGTGCTGGCGGCGTCGGCGTCGTACATCGCGGTGCCGGCGGTGCTGCGGATCGGGGTGCCGGAGGCGAACTCGGGGCTGTTCTTGTCGATGTCGCTGGGTGTGACGTTCCCGTTCAACGTGTGCTTGGGTGTGCCGCTGTATCTGATGGCGGTGGGCTGGGCGGGGTTGTAGCGATCCGCTGGGAGGCGACGTCAGTCGCTCTTGAACTCGGCGAGGACCTCGGCGATGGACTTCTTGGCGTCGCCGAAGAGCAGCCGGGTGTTGGGCTTGAAGAACAGCGAGTTCTGGACGCCGGCGAAGCCGGGGTTCATCGAGCGCTTCAGGACGATCGTCGTCCGCGCCTGGTCGACGTTGACGATCGGCATGCCGTAGAGCGGGCTGGATTCGTCCTCGCGCGCGTCGGGGTTGACGACGTCGTTGGCGCCGATGACCAGCGCGAGATCGATGGCGGCCATGTTCGGGTTGACGTCCTGGGGCTCGGCGAGCTGTTCGTAGGGCACGCCGGCCTCGGCGAGCAGGACGTTCATGTGCCCGGGCATGCGTCCGGCGACCGGGTGGATCACGAAGGAGACGTCGGTGCCGTTGCCCGCGAGCATCTCGGCGAGCTCCTGGACGACGTGCTGGGCCTGGGCGACGGCCATGCCGTAGCCGGGGACGATGACGACGGAGCGCGCGGCCTCGAGCATGAGGAAGGCGTCGGGTGCGGAGACGGGGCGGACCTCGCCCTGCTGCGCGGCGCCGGCGGGGGCGACCTCTGAGCCGAAACCGGCGAAGAGGACGTCGGCGAGCGAGCGGTTCATGCCCTTGCACATGACGCCGGTGAGCATGAGCCCGCTGGCGCCGACGAGCGTGCCGGCGACGACGAGGACGGGGCTCGCCAGCGCGAGCCCGGCGAGCGCGGCGGCGATCCCGGAGTAGGCGTTGAGCAGCGAGACGACGACCGGCATGTCGCCTCCGCCGATGCGGACGACGGCGAGCACGCCGAGGACGAGGGCGAGCAGCGAGAGCAGGGCGAGCAGGAGTCGCGACTCGGGGACGAGGACGGCGCCGACGCCGAGGCCGAGGGTGATGAGCAGCGCGGCCGCGGAGAGGGCGAGCTGGAGCGGGAAGACGATGGCCTTGGTCTCGATCCTGCCGGAGAGCTTGCCGTAGGCGACGAGGCTGCCGGTGAAGGCGATGGCGCCGACGACGACGGCGGCGGCGGCGGGCGCGCGGCTGAGCGCGGCGGTGGTCTCGGGGTCGATGAGCTCGACGAGTCCGACGGTGGCGGAGGCGAGGCCGCCGAGGCCGTTGAAGAGCGCGACGAGCTCGGGCATGCCGGTCATCTTCACGCGGAGCGCGAGGAGCAGGCCGATCGAGGCGCCGACGGCGACAGAGGCGGCGACGAGGGTGAGGCTGACGCCGGTGGCGATGACGGCGGCGGCGACGGCGATCGCCATGGCGGCGGCGGAGACGGCGTTGCCGCGGACGGCGGTCGCGGGGCCGCGGAGCATGCGCAGGCCGACGAAGAAGAGGACGCACGCGGCGAGCTGCAGGGCGTTCTCGAGGGTCGGCTGGTCGTTCATGACCCGCCCGCCTTGCGCTGGCCGAACATGCCGAGCATGCGGTTGGTGACGATGTAGCCGCCGACGACGTTGACGGTGGCGGCGGCGATGGCGACGCAGGCGAGCGCGACCGCGAGGGTGCCCTCGGCGGCGGTGGCGGCGATCGCGCCGACGACGGTGACGCCGGAGATGGCGTTGGAGCCGGACATGAGCGGGGTGTGGAGCTGCGACGGGACGCGTCGGATGAGCTCGACGCCGAGGAAGGCGGAGAGGACGAGGACGAGGAGCATCAGCACGGGGCGTCCTCCAGGAGCTTGCGGACGCGTTCGTCGCGGATCTGCCCGTCGTGGGCGAGCAGCGTGGCGCGGGCGATGTCGTCGTCCGGATCGGGCCTCGGGCGTTTGGTCTCGGGGTCGAGGACGCGCGTGAGCAGCGCGACCATGTTGGAGGAGAACATGTCGCTCGCGTCGGTGGCGACGCGCGAGGCGAGCGAGGTGGGCGCGAGGATTGTGACGCCGGCGCGGTCGGTCTCTCGGTCGGGCGCGGCGTGTTCGACGTTGCCGCCGGTGGCGATGGCGGCGTCGACGACGACGGCGCCGGGGCGCATCGCGTCGAGCATGGCGGCGCTGACGATGGTCGGCGCGGGGCGTCCGAAGACCTGGGCGGTGGTGATGAGGATGTCGCTCTGGGCGCAGAGATCGGCGAGCTTGCGGCGCTGGACCTCGAGCTGTTCTTCGGTGGCCTCGGTCGCGTAGCCCTGCGCGGTCTCGGCGGAGGCCTCGAGCTCGATCTTGGCGAAGCGCGCACCGAGCGATTCGACCTGCTCGCGGGCGGCGTCGCGGACGTCGTACGCGGTGACGCGGGCGCCGAGGCGGACGCCGGTGGCGATGGCCTGGAGCCCGGCGACGCCGGTGCCGACGACGAGCATCTTGGCGGGGCGGATGGTGCCGGCGGGCGTGGACATCATCGGCAGCGCCTTGCGGAGCCGCTCGCCGGCGAGCAGGACCGCGGCGTAGCCGGCGAGGCTGGCCTGCGAGCTGAGCGCGTCCATCGGCTGCGCGATCGTGCTGCGCGGGACGAGCTCGGCGGCGATGACCGAGACGCCGCGCTCGGCGAGGGCGCGGATCCGGTCCGGGCGGCCGAAGGGGTCGACGAAGCCGACGAGGAGCGAGCCTTCGCGGAGCGTCGCGGCCTGCTCGTCGGTGGGCGGGGTGATGCAGAGGACGGCGTCGGCGTCGGCGGGGGGTGCTTCGGCGATGGTGGCGCCGGCCTCGCGGTACGCGTCGTCCTCGTAGGCGGCGCCGCGCCCGAGCCCGGCGGGCAGGGTGACGGCCCAGCGGTCTTCGAGCAGCTTGGCGACGCCGGCGGGCGCGAGTGGTGTGCGGTGTTCCTCGGTGCCGGTTGCGGGCAGCGCGGTCAGGGTTGCGGCCGGTTGGGCTGCCGTTGGGGGAGGCTCGGCGGCGGGCTGGTCGCTGCTATCCATGGCGTTCGGGTCCGGAGCGGGCTCGAACGCAGGCTAAGAGAACCGGAGATCGCGTGCGCAGAACCCAGCGGAACTGGCTCGTGCCTGAACTTCCTGCGGTCGGAGCGCCGACTCGCGTTACACTGCGGCCCGCTCGGAGGAGCAGAGAGGAGATGAGTCATGACCCGTATGTCATCGTCGTTCGCAGTGTTGATTCTCGCGATCCTCGTCGGGACCGCCGAGGGGCAGAACCTAGTCGTAAACGGGGACTTCTCCGCTGGGCTGAGTGGCTGGCGCGACGAGAGCAGCATCTTTAGCGGGGGTGGCATCTTCAACGGTACCGCTTCGGTCGTCGATTCCGGCTCGTTCGTTGCGGCGCTCGAACTCAGCTCCACGACATCGGGCAACTATCGCGTGGGTCGTGCGCAGACGATCGAGCTGACCGAGTCGGCGGAGTCGTTCGGGATCTCTTTCGATTGGCGTGTCACCGAGAGCCACCAGTCTTGGGGGCGTTCACAGATTGATTTTGAGTTCTACGGCGCCGCGGGCGAGGAACTTGGAAAGCTCAGGTGGAGCGAGCGGGGGCCGAACTACGGAGAGACGCAGCCGGGCCGGTTCCCGCCAGAGGCGTTCAGCACGAACGAGGTCGTTGACGAGGTCTTTGATTGGACGCGGGTCAGCATCGACACATCGACGCTGATTCCGGGCCTCGATGAGGCGAGCGTCGCACGCATCGAGATTCGTCTGTTCAGCAGCAATGATGCCGGCAGCGGCGGCGTGGTGCTGTTCGACAACATTTCGGTGACTCCATCGCCGGGCTCGGCCGGCGTGGTGTTCGTGGGCTATCTCGCGTGGAGTCGTCGCCGGCGCTAAGCGGGACTGGCGCATTTCTTTGCGGTGGCTGGCTCACTTGAATGACAAACGCCGCGGGCCGTTGGGCTCGCGGCGTTCGTGTTCAAGTGGAGGCTAGGGGACTCGAACCCCTGACCTCATCCATGCCATGGATGCGCTCTACCAAAGCTGAGCTAAGCCCCCGCTGGCAGACCGGGCGGGCCCGGAATGTCGCGGCGGGATGGTAGAGGGGCCGTTGGGCCGATCAAGGCGGGCGGGGGTCTCGGGGCGTCCGTTCCCCCGATCAGATGCCGAGTTGGGCGATGGCTTCAAGGACGCGCTGGGTCGTGATGCGATCGACCGAGCACCGGTCCGGGTGGTCGTTGGCGAGCTCGGTGCGCTCGAGGTCGGGGTCGGCGACGAGGACGACTTCGCGGCCAGGGCCATCCAGGCTCGTGTGGACAGGCACGGTGGTCCAGCGTGCGTCGGTGGGGCCGAAGAGCGAGACGGTGGGCGTGTTGAGGGCGATGGCGATGTGCCGCGGCCCGGTGTCGTTGGTGACCATGAGCCTGGCGCGCTGACAGAGCGACTTGAGTCCGCGGAGAGTGCCTTGGTGGTCGGGCAGGACGACGGGGTCGGACTCGGCGCGCTGCGCGATCTCGCGGCAGAGCTCGGCCTCGGCTGGCGAGCCGTTGATGAGGACGGTGAGGCCGCGGTCTCTCAGATGGTCCGCGATCGCGGCGAAGCGGTCGGCGGGCCATCGTTTGGCGTGGTTGTTGCCGCCGGGGTTGAGGATGGCGAGCGGCGCGTCGGGCTCGAGGCCGGCGCTGGCGAGTGTGGCTTCGGCGTCGGCGCGGTCGCGCTCGGTGACGGCGAGGGCCATGCGCTCGTCGCCCGGTAGATCGATCGTGACGCGCGCGACGTTGTCGAGCGCTGGTGGGGTGAGCGGGGGCGTGTCTGGGTCGAGGTACGCCAGCGCGGCGTGCCAGTAGTACGAGACCGCCGGCACAACGGCCCAGCCCGGTCCCTGGAGGCCCTGGTCCGAGCGTTTGGGGGCGCGGAGGCGCTGGGTGAGGAGGATGCCCCGCCCGTCGCGGTCGTAGCCGACGCGGCGTGGGATGCCGGCGACGCGCGCGATCAGCGCGGTGCTGAAGGAATTGGTCAGGAGCAGGGCCGAGCCGTAGCGGCGGGGCTTGAGCTTGGAGGCGACGAGCTTGGGGCCGAGGACGCCGGTGGGTCGCTCGACGTGCCACTCGTCGAAGACCGGGCGTCCGGAGTCGTCGGCGAGGCCGTCGAGGATGGCGTCGATGCCGGGGCGTGCCAGGGCGCCGATGTAGGCGCCGGGCATGGTGCTCCGCAGCTTGCGGAGCGCGGGCGTGGCCATGACGGCGTCGCCGACCCATGAGGGGAGGACGACCAGGAGGCGGTTGGTCTGCGGGGAGGCGGGGCTGACGCGATCGGGCGTGTCCATCGGCGGGGGTCAGTCTTGTCGCTTCTCTGGCCAGAGCAGGCCGCCGCGGTGTTCGGCGTGCCATTGGTTGGTGGCGCGTCGGAGCTCGGCCATGAAGGCGGTGGCGGCGAGCTTGTGTGTCGCGAGCGTCGCGGTGACGGCGTCGCTCGTGGTCTCGAGCGCGAGCAGCTCGATGCCGGTGCGTTCGGCGATCGCGCGGGCGGCGGACTCGACGGTCTCGCGGGTGTCGGGGTCGGCGAGGGGCTCGGCGGTGGGGTCGCGGAGCGTGACGGTGGAGGCTTCGACGAGGCGGAGTTCGAAGGCGGCCTCTTCGATCGTGTCCTCGCGGGTCGTTGTCTCGCTCGCGGTATCGAGATGCGCGCGGCGGAGGATGAACTCGGCGGCGGCGGCGAGGCTGGGGAAGTCGGCGTCCGAGGCACGCTCGCCGAGGATGGAGGCGTCGCCGACTCGGAGGCAGCGCGCGGGGTCGAGGCCGGCGTTGACACCGGCCATGACGTCGCGGTCCTTGTCGCCGATCATCCAGGAGCGGGCCGGGTCGAGCCCGAGCTCGTCGATGGCGCGGAGCAGCATGCCCGGGCCGGGCTTTCGGTCCGGGTGGTCGCCCGGCCATTGCGTGCCGGGGCCGGAGCGGTAGGCGTCGACGACGGCATCGGGGTGGTGGGGCGCGTAGTAGCAGCGTTCGATGAGCGAGTCGCCGGGCCGGTCGGGGTCGGGCAGGAGTTCCATCAGGCGCGCGTTGGTCGCGTCGATGTCGTCGTGGGAGGCGGTGCCGCGGGCGATCGAGGCCTGGTTGGTGACGACGACGAGCGTGTAGCCGACGCGCCGAAGCGCGACGCAGGCATCCGCGGCGCCGGGGATCAGCTCGACGAATTCTGGCAGGTAGAGATCACCCTTGGTGCCGGGGAAAGCCTCGGGTGGGAGCGTCGCGTTGACGTTGAGCGTGTCGTCGCGGTCAAGGAAAACCGTGGGTTTGGCGCGTTCGGTCGGGCTGTCGTTCACGGTTCGAGGGTATCGGTTCGGAAGGAGGCGCTTGCGGCGGTGCGGGGCGGGCTCTAGCGTGTCCGTCCTTCGAGGGGTTGGCACAGGAGACCTGGTGATGTCGACGAAGATGACGGCCGCTCTCGCGGCGATGGTGGCCGGCGCGTGTGTCTCGGGATCGGCGCTGGCGCAGCAGGCGTCGCCGGACCCCGATGCGCGCGTTCTGACTGCGGGGGAGCTGCTGGAGGCGCTTCGTGCGGCGGGGGTGGAGATCCCCGAGGGCGTGCGGACGGGCGAGGACGGGAGCGTGGTGATCCCCGGTGCGATGGTCCCGGACGAGGTCGCGCAGCCCGAAGAAGAGGCTCCGGTGGGCGAGGCGGCTCAGCCGGACGGTGCGGCCGGCGAGGGTGAGCGGCTGCAGACGCCGGGCCCTGACGGCGAGGCGGCCGCCATCCCGGCCCCCGAGCCCGAGGTCGACAAGTGGAAGAATTTCGCCGAGTTGAGCCTGACCTACAGCGACGGCAACACCGAGACCTTGGGGTTCCGGACGGCGATCGAGTCGATCCGCGACACCGAGCGCTCGAAGCTCACGCTGCGTGCGCAGTATCTCTACGAGACCGACGGCGGCGAAGAGTCGAAGGACCAGGCGCGTGTGGACATCCTGCACGACTGGCTCTTCCCCGAGAAGCGGCACCTGTACTTCGTCGAGGGGCGGTACGACTACGATGAGTTCGAGGCGTTCCTGCACCGCACGTCGCTCTCGGGCGGCATCGGCTACAGGCTGATCGACAACGAGAAGACCCAGTTCACGGTTCGGGGTGGTCTCGGCTTCACGCGCGAGTTCGACAGCCCGCGTGACGAGATCTTCGCCGAGGCGCTGGCGGGCTTCGATTGGGATCAGAAGATCTCGGAGAATAACTCATTCAACGTGCGGCACCGGACGTTCGTTGATCTGAACGAGGGCGACGAGTTCCGGTTGCTGACCGACGCGGCGTGGCGGCTGAAGCTGGACGATCTGGCGGAGGGGCTGACGCTTTCGGCGGGTCTGCAGCACGAGTACCGCACGGCGGTGAGCGCTCCGACGAACCGGAACGATGTCAACGCGTTCATCAGCCTCGGCGTCGCGTTCTAGATTGCGTTGGCTGTGTCACGCCCTCCGGGCGTGAGAGTTCGACCGCTCGCGGGTGGGGCCCCCGCTGCGCGGCCGCTCGAGCCGCACTCGGCACCCGCCCCGTCGGCGACGGGGGAGGCGGTCGGGTCGGTGCTACGCGTCGGTGCTATTCGTCGGTGAAATCGGCGGAGGTCATGCGTCGGCGGTTGACCGAGAGGCGCAGGAGGTCGGGCCTCCCGTAGTGGCCCGAGTGGTCGAAGTTCTGCCGCTCTTCGAGGACGCGCCGGTGGTCGACCTCTCCGACGACGAGGCCGTCGGTGGTCGTGTCGGGCGGGGTGATCCACTCGCCGTCGGGGCCGGCGATGGCCGAGCCGCCGTTGTGGATCAGCTCGTGCTCGCCGCCGCGGTCCGGGCGGAGCAGGTGCTCGCGTCCTGGGAATCCGCTCGGGATATCGGCGAGGCTCAGGCGGGCGGAGGCGCTCAGCACGAAGCTGCGTCCTTCGCGCGCGGCGAAGCGGGTGATGTCCTTGGTGTTGAAGTCGCGCCCGGGCCAGATGGCGACGTGGAGGTCCTCGCCCTGGGCGTGCATGGCGGCGCGGGCGAGCGGGATCCAGTTCTCCCAGCAGTTGAGGCTGCCCAGCGCGAACGGCGCGAGGCGCGGGAGGCGGTGGACCTGCAGCCCGTTGGCGTCGCCGGGGGCCCAGGCGAGCCGCTCCTCGTGCGTGGGCATGAGCTTGCGGTGGACGCTGAGGACGTCGCCGGTCGTGCCGATCGTGACCGCGGACGCGTAGATGGTGTGGGCGGCGCGGTCGCGGGGCCGCTCGGCGATGCCGATGACGACGACGACGTCGTGGGTCTTCGCGGCGTCGCGGATGGGGTCGAGGTGCCCGGCGTAGCCGCGGGATCCGTCGGTCTCGATCGCCTGGTCGAGGTAGAGGGCGTGGAGCTCTTTGTGGAGCGGGTGCTCGAACTCGGCGCCGCCGGCGCGGTCGAGCCAGACGGGGTAGCCCGGGAGGAAGCACTCGCCGAAGGCGACGAGGCGGACGCCCCGCTCGCCGGCCCGGGCGATGGCGTTGACGGCGCGTTCGGTGGTCTTCTCGCGGTCGAGGAGGACGGGCGCGATCTGCGCGGCGGCGACTTTGAAGGAATCTGTGGGCATGGCGGAGGGTATCTGCCGAGGGGCGGGGTCTATTCGCCGTAGGCTGGCGGCATGGAATGGTTCACCGATCAGCTCCGCAACCACTACGGCTTCGACTGGGCCGCGATGGTCTTCACGTTCCTCAGCCTCTACCGGCTCTCCGAGCACAAGCGGGACGGGTTTGTCTGGGGGCTGGCGGCGGGGCTGGCGTGGACGGCGTTCAACATCACTGTGCCGTCGGTGGCCGGGATCCTGGCGAACGTGGTGTTCATTTACATGAACGGCCGTGGGTATCTGAAGTGGCGGAAGGACGCGCGGGACGCGCCGGTCTCGGGCGCGGCGGCCTCGACACAGGAGGGCGGCGATGTATGAGATCCAGATCGATCACGAGTTCTGCGCGGCGCACGCGCTGTTCGTCGTCGGGCTGCGCGAGCCCAAGCACGGGCACAACTTCAAGGTGACCGCGTCGTTCGGCGCGCGGGAGCTGGACAGCGACGGGCTGGTCGTCGACTTCCACGAGGCGCAGGCCGCCCTTCGGGAGATCTGCTCGGAGTGGGACAACCGCGACCTGAACGAGACGCCGCCGTTCGACGGGGTGAACCCGACGGCCGAGGCGATCGCGCGCGAGATCGCGACGCGGCTCGAGGGGGACCTGGGGCTGCGAGAGGGCGTGGGTGTCGCGTGGGTCTCGGTGACCGAGGCCCCGGGCTGCCGGGCGGTGTACCGGGCGTAAGTCCTTCGCGGGGCCGGATCTAAACTCGGGTCGGATTCTCATCCGATCGGCGTGGGCGGGCCGACGCCTATCAATTCCCGCTGACAGGCGATCCATGGGCACCGCGAAGAAGAACAAGCCGAAGAAGTCCGCCGACGACCGGCCCGCGTCGGTCCGCGACGCCCTGGGGCTGAACCGCGATCTCTCCTGGCTGGAGTTCAACGACCGGGTGCTGCAGCTGGCCGAGGACGAGCGGCTGCCGCTGCTGGAGCGGACGAAGTTCCTGGCGATCTTCGCGACCAACCTCGACGAGTTCTTCATGAAGCGGTTCGGGCTGGCGAAGCGCCGGCTGGCCGAGGGCGTCGGGCGTGAGCCGTCGCCGCGGGACGGGTGGACGCTGCCGGAGCTGCTGGCGGAGATGCGCCGGGTGGTGGTGGCGCTGCAGACGCGTCAGGCGCGGTGCTGGCTTGAGGGGATCCGCCCCTCGCTCGCGGCGGCGGGCGTGAAGGTCCGCGCCTTCGGCGAGCTGGAGGGCGCGGAGAAGAAGCAGATCACGCGCTGGTTCGAGCGGAACGTCTTCCCGATCCTGACGCCGCTGGCGGTCGACCCGAGCCACCGCTTCCCGTTCATCTCGAACATGTCGGAGAACTTCGGGCTGATGATCCGGCGCGGCGCGGGGCCCCGGATCTTCGCGCGGGTGAAGATCCCGAGCGTGGTGGCGCGGTACGTGCCGGTGGGCGACGAGTCGGGCTCGGGCGGGTTCGTCGCGCTCGACGAGGTGATCGCCGGGCACCTGGACCGGCTGTTCCCGGGCGCGGAGATCACCGACGTGACGGCGTTCCGGGTGACGCGCTCGGCGGCGGTCGCGGACGACGACGACGACGTGGACGACCTGCTGCAGCAGGTCGAGGACGAGCTGCGACGGCGGCGGTTCGCGTCGGCGGTGCGGATCGAGACGACGCCGGACGCCTCGGACGACGTGCTGCAGTTCGTGACGACGCAGCTTGGGATCGGCGACGCGGACATCTACCGGCGCGAGGGCCCGCTGGAGTACGAGGACCTGTTCGCGCTGGTGTCGCTGCCCCGGCCCGACCTGCACCGCGAGCCGTGGTCGCCGGTGCCGGCGCCCGAGCTGCTTCGGCTGGGCCCGCGGAGCGCGGTCGGCGGGCGGGGCGCTGTGATCGAGAACGGCGACGAGGACGACGCGGGCGTGGGGTCGATCTTCGACGTGATCCGCGAGCGCGACGTGCTGCTGCACCATCCCTACGAGAGCTTCAACGACTCGGTGGAGCGGTTCATCGCCGAGGCGGCGGCCGACCCCGACGTGCTGGCGATCAAGCAGACGATCTACCGCACGAGCCCGGACAGCCCGTTCGTGCGCTCGCTGATCCGCGCCGCCGAGAGCGGGAAGAACGTCGCGGCGCTGGTCGAGCTGCGGGCGCGGTTCGACGAGGAACGCAACGTGTCGTTCGCGCGCCAGCTCGAGCACGCGGGCGTGCACGTGGCGTACGGCGTGGTCGGCCTGAAGACGCACTGCAAGTGCTCGCTGGTGGTGCGGCGCGAGACGGTCGACGGCCAGCCGGGGCTGCGGGCGTACGCGCACATCGGCACGGGCAACTACCACCCCAAGACCGCGCAGCTCTACACCGACCTGGGCCTGCTGACGGCCGACCCGGACCTGACCGAGGACGTCGTGCGGATCTTCAACACGCTGACCGGCAGCGTCGAGCGCCAGGAGTTCGAGCGTCTGCTGGTCGCGCCGCACGACATGCGCAACGCCTTCCTCGCGATGATCGAGGGCGAGATGGCGGCCGCGGGCGAGGGCCGCCCGGCGAGCGTCGTCGCGAAGATGAACCAGCTCGAGGACGAGGAGATCATCGACAAGCTCTACGATGCCTCGGCGGCGGGGGTGAGGATCCTGCTGTTCGTCCGCGGGTTCTGCACGCTGCGCGCGGGCGTGCCCGGGCTGAGCGAGAACATCGAAGTGCGCAGCGTCGTGGGCCGGTTCCTCGAGCACTCGCGCGTCTTCTTCTTCGCCAACGCGGGCGAGCCGCTCGGCGAGGGCGACCGCATCGATGAGGCGACCGGCCTGCCCGAGGACGCGAAGGCCGGGCGTTACTTCATCAGCTCGGCGGACTGGATGAGCCGGAACCTCTCCGACCGTCTCGAGGCCTCGGCGCCGGTGGACTGCCCCGACGCGCGCTCGCAGCTGCGCCGTCTGATGGGCGTGCTGGCGCTGGACCGGCGCAACGCCTGGCGTCTGCTGCCGGGCGGGCGGTACGAGCGGCTCGAGGCCGAGACGGGGCTGCCGGACGACCACGAGTCGAGGCTCGGCACGTTCCAGTGCCTGCAGCGCGACGCGGTGCAGAGATCGACCTAGTCGGGGACGATGCTGCGCGAAGGTATCGCAGATGATCTATCCACTTCGTCGCTGCCGTCGGCGGCGAGATCTCCGGCGGCCGTCGCGCAGCTGGCCTCGCTCATGGACGGCCTCGTGCGGTTCGGCTTCGACCTCGCGACGACGGACGCCGATTACGATCGGTGGCGCGGGCAGCACGGCTACCGAATCGTGACGCTGGACGGGTTCGAGCGGTCCCAGGGTGTCTCGTTCGAGGAGATGCGTGAGGTCATCTCGACGCTGCGGGATCTTCCTGATGAGTCGACGCCCGAAGACGCATACGCTCGACTCCGCGCGTTCTCGCGCGAGCAGCACGCCGGGGCGAGATCGACGGCTCAGCTGGCGCTGGGCGCGCCGATCGCGGCCTCGTTCGGGAGGATGACCCGGACGGAGTCTGCGCGGCTTCGGCTCGTCGGGGATGGGCTGACGTTCGAGGACTGGCACAGCTCCGACGCGTACACGTCCTGGTCGTGGTACGTGCCGGAGCGGTCTCGCGATCAGATCCTCGTGGATCGGGGTGAGGTCTTCGTTGGGCTGATCGGGACGCTGGTTCGCCAGGAAGGCAGGAAGCCGTTCGTCACGATGTTCCACGTCTATTGGGATCCATCAACCGGGCGCTGGTGGCATCAGTGTCAGTCGCAGCACGCTCCCGACATCAGCTCGCTCGGTTTCGGGGTCTCCTTTTGAGCAAGCCTGACTCGGCCATGTCGGGTTGGCGACGGACGAGTGCGTGGATCCTGCGAGCGCTGGTCGGCCTGCTGTTTCTCGTCGCGGGGGCGATGAAGCTGCCCGAGCCCGGCGCGTTCGCCACGGTCATCGATCCGGTTCTTGGCAGCGTCGGTCTGACGCTGGGAGCGAGGCCGCTTGTATCGATCGCGGTCGCGGTGTTGGTCTGGGAGATCTTCCTCGGGGTGCTGCTGCTCTTGGCGTGGCGGCCGCGCTTTCTGTCGCTCGTCGCGGCCGCGAATCTCCTGTTCTTCACGGGCGTCCTGATCGTGCTCGCGACGGCGGACCCGGACGCCTCGTGCGGTTGCCTCGGCGGGTTGTCCATCGCCGCCGCGGAATCGAGAGCGGGCGTGGTGCCCGGCGTGGTTCGCAACCTCGCGCTGGCGGGCTTGCTCGTCTGGACGGTGATCGCTGAACGGAGCGGCCCGGAGCCGGATGCGGGCGGCAAGCGGGCGGTCGGGCGTCCCGCGGTCGCGCCCGCTCGGGCGTCCCGCGGTCGCGCCCGCTCGGGCGTTCACGCTCGTCGAGACTCTGGTCGTCATCTCGGTCGTCGCGGTCCTTGTCGCGATCACGCTGCCGGCGCTGCGGGGCACGCGCGAGTCGGCACGCGATACGAAATCGCTCAGCGATCTTCGATCGCTCTCTGGCGCGCTCTACGACTACGCGTCCGACTACCGCGATGCGTTTCCGTACGTCATAGAGCCGGGGCTTGTCCCCGGGGCGGACCAGCGGCTGCCGTTCGACCGCAGGCAGTACGACGGCTACTACCGTGCGTTGAGCCGGTACTGGGTGAGCGCGATCTATGACCGCGACCCGGGCGCGTGGCGCGTGGCCACCTCCGGGCTGGACGACGCGACGGCCGGAGATCCCACGCCGTTCTGGCTGACGCAGACGGCGTTCTCCGCGCCGGCGGCCTGGAGCCTGGAGCCGATCGGGTTTCAGAGCGGCAACTACGACGCCCAGCGATGGCGCCTTATCCGCTTCCCGTCTGACAAGACGATCCTGATGGCGCTGCACCGCGGTCGCGTCGCTCGCGGAGATGGCGAGGGTGGTGAGATCGTGTATCCGCTGTCGCACGCGGACGGGAGCGCGACGCAGCAGCACGTACGGAACGGGCTTCCGGACGCGTTCGCGGCGCGCATCCCCAGACCGGACCCCTTCGCCGGGCTCTGGACGGTCGACGGGCTGCTCGGTCGCGATCGCTGATCCGCGGCCCGACCTCTCCCGGTCATTCCGGCAGCGGCGCCGGTCGGGACCTCCGCACACGGCGCCACGCGAGCCAGAGCGCCAGCCCGGCGATCAGCGCCCAGGGCGCGATCGAGACCAGCGCGCGGGTGAGCCAGGTCGCCGAGGCCGCGATCGACCAGAGCCCGTCGCCCGCGGCGCCGGCGAGGTCATCGGCGAAGCGTTCGAGCGGTCCCGGGCGCTCGGTCGCGGGCCGGCCGGCGTCGTCCTCGTCGGCGCCCTCGAGCGCGACGGTCAGCGTCGCGAGTCGGACGCGCCGGAGCATTTTCGCGCGGCTGGCATCCATGCGCTCGATGCCGAGGCGGACGCGGGAGAGCTCGCCGCGAACCGCGAGGATGTCGCGGAGCGGGTCCTCGCCGCGGGCGGCGTCGGGCGCGGTCCACCGGTCGAGCAGCTCGAGCAGCTCGGTCTCGACCCGGCGCTCGTTGCGGAGGCGCGACTCGACGTCGACGATCGAGTCGGTCAGGTCCTGCGACTCGATGCCCGAGGCGCCGACCTCGCCCAGGTCGGAGACCGCGTCCATCACCGACTCGAGTCGCGCGTCGGCGACGCGGAGGACGAGCCTGGCGGTGGCGTCGCCGCCCTCGCCGCGGACCCGGCGGGATTGGATGTACTCGCCGGCGGGCGCGTCGATCATCGAGGCGATGGCCGCCGAGGCGTCTCGGACGGTCTCGACCTCGAGGTTCATCGAGCCGGTGCGGGCGACGAGGCGGACGACCGGCTGGGGCTGGCGAATGGCGGTCCACGATATGGTGTCGGCGCTCTCCTGCTCCGCGTCGGTGTACTGGCGCTGATACTCGACGCCCGCTCTCGACGGCGCGTTGGGATCGAAGTTGTACTGCCAGCGCGGGTCGTCGTTGTCGAGCAGGACCGTCTGGGACGGTCCGGCGAGTTCCGCTTGGGCGGCCTCTCGACCCAGGGCGAAGTTCTCTACCCATCGATTCGTGGCACTGGCGGGCTCGGCAGAACGCATCGCGAGTCCCGACGCGGCCTCGTCAAGCCAACGCAGATCTTGAGCGCGATCGTTGTCGAGGTCGTCCATCGTGACGCCGCGCCTTCCTTCGGCGAGGTCGAATCGGTCGCCGAGGTTTGGCAGCGTCAGCACGCCGGCCATCAGCAGCAGCGCCGCCGCGGCGGAGAACCAGAGACCCGGGCGGGCGAAGACCGTCAGGACCGACGCGCGCCGGACGCGCTCGTCGCTCTCGGCGTCGGTTTGCTCGAGGGCGCGCTCCCAGAGCGGCGTGCCCTCGGCCGGCGCTGGCTCGGTCAGCTTCGCGAGTTGTGATTCGAGCTCGTTCATGACTCGTCCTCGTCGCGCAGGGTTCTCCGGAGCCGGCTCAGGGCGAGGCGGACGCGCGACTTGAGCGTGCCCTCGGGCACGCCCAGCACGGCGGCGGCCTCTCGGCTCGTCATCGATCGGCAGTGGCAGAGCAGGACGGCCTCCCGCTGTTCGGTCGGGAGCCCGCGCACGGCGCGCTCGAGCTCGCCGCTGGGTCTGAGGTCGTTCTCGCGATCCGGCGGATCGGGCTCGTGCCTGCGTCGGGTTCGTTCACGCCTTTGCATCTCTCGGCAGCGGTTGATGACGATCCGGGTCAGCCAGGTCTTCACCGCGGCGTCGCCCCGGAACGATGCGGCGCCGCGGATCACGCGGACCCATGCCTCCTGCACCGCCTCCTCGGCCCCCGCGGTCGAGCCGCCGAGCAGGCCGCGGGCCAGGCCGATCAGGGCCGCCTCGTGGCGCGCCGCCAGGCGCCCCAGGGCCTCGCGGTCGCCGCCCACGAACTCGGCGAGCAGCGCCGCGTCGGTCGCGCCCGCTCCGACCCGCGACGGGGCGTCCCGCGCCGCATCGCGCGACGGGGCCCGGGCGGTCGTTGGCGTCTGGCCGGCTGGGTGCATGTGTCCTCGGATTGGATGCGCCGGGCGGGGCTCGGGATGATGCACGGGCCCGAAGTTTCGAAGACCCGAGTTTCGGAGACCGAGCTCCTACAATCGCGCCGAGTGAGGACGCGCCCGCGCGGCGGGCGCGAGAAGGGTGATTGGTCCGCGGCTGCCGTGGGCCCCAGATTCCTGACGGGGACCGAACATGTCGATCAACGTGCGCGAGGTGCTGGGCGGCGACGCGGACAGCCTGCTCAACTACGAGTCCAAGAGCGTCAGCCGGAACGCGCTGCACCTGCCGGGCCCCGACTTCGTGACGCGGGTGATGGCCGACACCGACCGCAAGCCGGCGGTGCTGCGGAACATGCAGCTGATCCTGAACACCGGGCGGCTCGCGGGCAGCGGCTACGTCTCGATCCTGCCGGTGGACCAGGGCATCGAGCACTCGGCCGGGGCGAGCTTCGCGCCCAACCCCGACTACTTCGACCCCGAGAACATCGTCAAGCTGGCGATCGAGGGCGGCTGCAACGCGGTCGCCTCGACCTACGGCGTGCTGGGCGCGACGGCCCGCAAGTACGCCCACAGGATCCCCTACCTGGTCAAGTTCAACCACAACGAGCTGATGACCTACCCGAACCAGTTCAAGCAGATCCCGTTCGGCACGGTCCGCCAGTGCTTCGAGATGGGCGCCGTCGCGGTCGGCGCGACGATCTACTTCGGCTCGGACGACTCGACGAACCAGATCCAGTACGTCAGCGACATGTTCGCCGAGGCGCACGAGTACGGCATGGTGACCGTGCTCTGGTGCTACATCCGCAACTCGGCGTTCAAGACCGGCGGCAAGGACTACCACACCTCGGCCGACCTGACCGGCCAGGCCAACCACCTCGGCGCGACGATCCAGGCCGACATCCTGAAGCAGAAGCTGCCGACACTGAACGGCGGCTACAAGGCGCTGAACTCGGGCGACTCGAGCTACGGCAAGTTCCGCGACGAGGTCTACACCAAGCTGAGCGGCAGCGACGCGCAGGGCAACGGCGGGCACCCGATCGACCTGACCCGCTACCAGGTCGTCAACGGCTTCATGGGGCGCAGCCCGCTGATCAACTCGGGCGGGGCGAGCTCGGGCGCGGGCGACCTGGCCGAGGCGGTGATGACCGCGGTCGTGAACAAGCGTGCCGGCGGCATGGGGCTGATCTCGGGTCGCAAGGCGTTCCAGCGTCCGATGAAGGAGGGCGCGGGGCTGCTGCAGGCGATCCAGGACGTGTACCTGGACGATTCGGTCACGATCGCGTAGGCGGGCAGGATGGCACGACCGCGCCGGCGGGGGACGCACTCGCAAGCGGTCGCCGTCTCACGCCCGGAGGGCGTGGCTCTGCCGAGTTGACGAGCCCCGTCGTCAGACGGGGGCCACGAGAGGTGCGAGCCTGGCCCCTCTCTCACGAGAGGGGCTCGTTCCTCGCAGCGGACCCGCGAAGCAACGAACGAGCACCCGTGGTGACGCGGGGGCCGGGGTGCAGGACCGATGTCGGATGCTCCATTGATTCTCGGCGTCAGCGGCCTCCGCGGGATCGTCGGCGAGAGCCTGACGCCCGAGGTGGCCGTGCGGTACGCCGCCGCGTTCGGCAACTTCATCAACGATCGCATCCCTGTGCCGGACCGCCGAATCCGCCTCGGCCGAGCCGGCGCGTGCTGCGTCGTCGTGGCACGCGACGGCAGGGAGGGGGGCGAGTCGATCTATCACGCGGCGATCTCGGGGCTGCTCGCGGTGGGGTGCGACGTGCTCCCGATCGGGGTCGCGACGACACCGACAGCCGGGATCGTGGCGCAACAGCTCGCGCACGCGGCGATGGTCGTGACGGCCAGCCATAACCCGGCGTTGTGGAACGGGCTCAAGTCGCTGATCGTGTACGAGGATCTCGCCAACACCGATGAGGATCTCGCCAACACCGATCTGGTCTTGGTACCGAGCCGTATGGCGAGGGCGCCCGGGGTCGCCGATGCGAGCGCGATCATCGACCGATTCGAACGCGGCCCTGTGTACGAGCCCGTCCAAGAAGAAGAGTGTGATCCGCCGAAGGATCCGTCGACGCTCGGCGTCTGCGTCGGGCCGTACGAGCGCGCGGCCGTGGAGCACGTACATCACGTCTACGGCGCGAGCTGCACCTTGAATACCGAGAGCCACGGCGATTTCGAGGCCGCGGACGAGCGTGAGTTCTTCTGCGTCGTTGATTCGGTGAACGCGTCGGGCTCGACGATCGCCCTTACAGAGCTCTATTACTTCGGCCGTGCCGCTCCGCTGTTCTGCGACGGGACCGGCCGGTTCCCACACACGCCCGAGCCGACGCGGGAGAACCTCTCCGGGCCCGGCGGGCTCTGCGACGCCGTCCCGGGGCTCAAGGCCGACATCGGATTTGCCCAAGACCCCGACGCCGACCGCCTCGCCATCATCGACGAGAAGGGCCGCTACATCGGCGAGGAGTACACGCTCGCCATCGCCGCCGAGAGCGTGCTGACCGGTCGAATCTGGTCCGAGTCGCTCGGCAAGCGGGTGCTGGTCTGCAACCTCTCCACCTCGCGGATGATCGAGGACGTCGCCGCCAGGCACAACGCCGAGGTCGTCCGCACGCCCGTCGGCGAGGCCAACGTCGTCGAGCGCATGATCGAGCTGCGCAGGCAGGGGCGGGCGGTCTATCTCGGCGGCGAGGGCAACGGGGGCGTCATCTGGCCGCAGGTCACCTACGTCCGCGACTCGCTCTCGGCGATGGCGCTGACCCTCAGCCTGATGGCGCGGACGGGCAAGACGGTGAGCGAACTCGTGGCGCAGATCGATTCCTACTCCGAGGGCGGGCGTGGCTACGCGATCGTGAAGCGCAAAGCCGAGATCAAGGCCCGCGAGGACGCCGCCCCGGCCGTCGCCGCGGTGGCCGAGGCCTACGCCAAGGAGTCGGTCGACCTCCAGGACGGCGTCCGCGTCGATTTCTCCGGCCCGCGTGCGGGCTGCTGGGTCCACGTCCGGGCGTCGAACACCGAGCCGATCATGCGGCTGATCTGCGAGGCCCCGACCGAGGCTCTGGCCGGCGAGATCCTGGCCGAGGTCGAGAAACACATCGCCGGCTGAGCCCCGGCTATCCTGATCAGCTATGGCGCAGGAATTCCAGTTCGAGCTCGGCAGCCGTGTCCGCATCACCCAGAGCGTCCCGCGCCTCAGCGGCACCATGACCACGCAGGTCGAGGGCGAGGTCGTCAGCTTCGGCCAGTCCAAGACCGGCTCCTGGTTCGCCCACTCCAAGGACAAGAAGCTCTGGCTCGACCGCGTCGAGCTCCGCAAGGCCGACGGCGAGCTGGTCGTCTGCAACCTCGACCAGTACAGCGTCGTCGAGGCCCTCGACACGGCAACCTCGAACTGATCGATACCGCTCCGTAGCGCCCCGTTTGTGCGCGCGCCGGGCCGCCGGATGGCCGACCCGGGCGATCGATCCTGAGAAAAACTCGACTTTCGTATCCGGCGTTCGCACGGTGACTTGCACGCCGGTTCGCGCTCTCCCTCCGCGCGCATGTCGCCGTTCGTGCGCGCGCAGGCGGCCCGCCGCGCCAAGGGGTGTGGGGCCCTGCAACTCGAGGGCCCAGGGCAGATCAGGCCCGCCGGGGTTCCCCCGGCGCGGCCGTCACGGAGCGACTGTGCGCCCGGAGGGCGCTACGGAGCGCTCCAGATAGCGAGGGCGCTCTCATGGCCGGCCGGATGCACGAAACAGCGGAGGCCCACGGGCCCGCACGGGCCGAGGCGAACGGCGGCGCACACGCCGCGCCGGTGGACGACACGCGGATCCGCTCCGCGCTCGAGCACCACCGACGCGAGCGGGCGCCCCGATTGCAGAACTTCTGGGGCTACTTCCGCAACCACGAGGCACCGGCCGGCCACGCGCCCCTCGACAGTCCGGCGGCGCCGCCCACCGGCGGGGGCCGGCGGCTCTTCCAGGAACGCGGCCTGCCGCGACGGCTGACCGGCGACCCGGACGGCCTCCTGCGTGACGACCGCCAGCGGCGCGAGATCGTCATCGAGAACGACATCGCGTGGCGCATCCAGACGATGGTCGACTTCCTCTTCGGGCGCGAGGTCCGCATCGTCTCGCGCCTCGAAGACGAGACCAAACGCACCCGGGCCGATCTCGCCCTCGCCGCGGCGTGGGAGGCCTCGGGCGGGCTGGCGCTGCTGCAGGACGTCGCGCTGCTCGGCCACGTCTACGGCTACGTCGATCTGGTGCTGCGCCTCGACGAGGACGCGATCCTGCGCGGGGCCAGGACGATCCGCCGGGCCATCGAGGCTGGACGCCGGCCAGACCTGCGGGGCCTGGTCGAGATCGAGCCGATCGAGCCGCGACGCGGGGCGCCGGTGCCGAGCGAGCGCGACTGGCGCACGCTCGATGCGCTGCTGATCGCCGTCGAGCGCGAGGTGGCGAGACCCGGCCCGAAGCGCCCCGAGCGCGTCCGGCGGCTCTTCGGCGGGCGATCACGCGATGGTGCACGGCGTGAGCGCGTCGAGCTGCTCGAGGTCATCGAGCGCGGCGGCACGAGGTTCTACGAGGGCGGCGAGCTCCGGCGCGCGACGCGCAGCGTGCTGCTGCCGGGCCATCTGCCGGTCGTGCACGTGCAGAACCTCAGCCAGCCGTTCTGCTACGAGGGCATCGGTGAGGTCGAGGGGCTCATCCCGCTGCAGGACGAGCTGAACACGCGACTCAGCGACCGCGCGAGCCGGGTGACGCTGCAGAGCTTCCGCATGTACCTCGCCAAGGGCCTCGACGGCTTCGCCGACGGGCCGGTCGGGCCGGGCCAGGTCTTCTCGACCGACAACCACGAGGCGTCGATCGAGGCGTTCGGCGGCGACGGCGAGAGCCCGTCCGAGTCCGAGCACGTGGCGCAGATCCGCGAGGCGCTCGACCGATCGAGCGCCGTGCCGCCGGTCGCGAGCGGCTCGCTGCAGGGCCGCGTCGGCAACCTCTCGAGCGGCAACGCGCTGCGGATCACCATGCTCGGCCTGATCACCAAGACCGAGCGGAAGCGCATCACCTACGGGCACGCCATCGAGCGGCTCAGCGCGATGGTGCTGGCGGCGCTCGACCGCGCCGGCGCGCTGCCGGGCGGGCTGGCCGAGGCCGGCGCGCGGGTCGTCTGGCCCGACGTGCTGCCGCTCGGCGACGCCGAGGCGGTGCGCAGCGCCCAGACCAAGGTCGAACTGGGTGTCGACCGCGGGCGCGTGCTCGCGGAGCTGGGGTACGGCGCGCCCGAGGGCGCCGAAGACGAAGGGAGCGTGTGATGGAAGACCAGGGCGGATTGCCGGAGACGCCGGGGCTCATCGATCCGGGAGACGGAGGGGGCGATCCGGGCAGCGACGGCGGCTCGGGCGGTGCGCCGCCGGCCGGCGAGGCCTCGGCCGAGCCGCAGACGGGCGACGGCGCCCGCGTCGCCGAGCTCGCCGCGGCACGCCAGGCGCGCGTCGAGGAGCTGGAAGACGAACTCCGCGAGGCGCTCGCCGCGCTGGCCCGCGCCGAGCGAAAGACCGAGATCGACGCGGTGCTGCTCGAGGCCGGCGCGGTCGACCTCGACACGGCGCGGCTCGTCGTCGAGTCAGAGCTGAGCGCGGCGGGCGATCTCGAGGTCGGCGCGGCCGTCGCGACGCTGCGGGCCACCAAGCCGTTTCTGTTCCGGTCTTCCGAACCGGCGACCGCCGGGATGACCTTCAGCGCGGCGCCCTTCGCGGATGCGCCGGACGGGCAGGGATTGGACGAGATCGCCGCGAGCGCACGCGAGACCGGCGACCGGCGCGAGCTGCTGCGCTACCTGCGCCTGCGCCGGGGCGCCTGAGAACGAACGAGAGAGCACGGAACGAGAACCACCCACCGAGAGGAGAACAGCATGGCATTCACGGGCAAGGCGACGTACGGGGCGGGCGCGGACCTGCCGGAGCTGGTCGAGGACGTGTCGGACATCATCGGGATCGTGAGCCCCCACGAGACGCCGCTGCTCGACCACATCGGCGACGCGAAGCGGCCGGCGACGAGCACCATCCACGAGTGGATCGAGGACACGCTGCTGCCCAACGCGAGCAGCATCGATCAGGCCTCGGTCTCGGGCGGCGACACGGCGTTCGTCGTCGCGGAGATCGAGGCGTTCTCGGTCGGCGACCTCGTCCGCCCGGGCGACAGCGCCGAGGTGATGCTCGTCACCGCGGTCAACGCGGGCACGAGCGGCGTCCAGGTCACCCGCGGCTACGGCGGCACCGCGCAGGCGACGCTCGCCGACCAGATGCCGCTGGCGGTCATCGGCAACGCGGCGCTCGAGGGCGAGACGGCACCCGAGGCGCGGTTCACCAGCCGCGTCAGGAAGCGCAACTTCACGCAGATCCTCACCGCATCGGTCGAGGTCTCGGGCTCGATGCAGGCCAGCCGCGCGTACGGCGTCGCCGACGAGCTCGACTTCCAGAAGCAGGAACGCATGCGCGAGCTGCTCCGCGACCTCGAGAACACCGTTATCAACGGCGTCGCGCCCGCGGCCGACCAGGAGGGCAGCTCGACCGTCCGCCGCTCGATGAACGGCATCATCCGCTCGCTCACGACCAACGCATTCCAGCCGGACAGCGGGCCGATCCCCGCCGGCGAGTCGGCCGCGAACGAGATGGACGAGCCGATGCTGAACGCGGCGCTCCGCGCGGTCTGGGAGCAGTCGTCGGGAACGGTCGACACGATCGTCTGCGGCGGCGCCCAGAAACGCCGCATCAACTCGTTCGCGACCGCGGCGCGGGCCTACCTGCCCGAGGACACGCGCTACCGCGACATGCTCAGCGTCTACGAGAGCGACTTCGGCGTCTGCCGCGTGATCATGAGCCGCTGGGTGCCGTCCGACACGCTGCTGCTGCTCGATTCGAGCCGCGTCTCGGTCCTGCCGTTGCGCGGGCGCAGCTTCCACTTCAAGCGCCTGGCCGAGACGGGTGACGCCGTCAGCGGACAGGTGATCGGCGAGTACACGCTCGAGCTCAAGAACGAGAACGCGCACGCCACGCTGACCGGCCTCGCCGCCTGACTCGAGGCGTCCGATCGGGCATCAGGGCGGGCCCGCGCGGAGACGCGCGCGCCCGCGCTTGGGCGGCGGAGCGATGCAGAGAAAGGGGACCCGGGATGTTCGCGAGTGATCGAGACCTGCTGGTGTTGGAGCCGAGCCTGTTCACGCGCGTGGCGTGGGTCGGGCAACGCCTGGTGCGCGGGACGGGGGCGGTGACCGGCACCACGCTGGCGGCCACGGAGCAGGACGTCGGCTTCGAGGACGCCGGGGTGACGCCCGGCATGGTGGTGCTCGCCGGCGGCGTGCCGATGGAGGTGATCGCGGTCACGGCGCAGAGCACGCTCGAGGTGTCCCGAGTCCGTGCCGATCCATCATCCCCGGCGCGGCGGCCGCCCCCGCAGACGGGCGCGGCGTTCGAGATCGCGACCTTCGGGCCGCAGCTCGCCGACGTGCACCGGCGCCTGCTGACGATGGTCGGCATGGAGGGCGCGGACGAACCCTCGATCGTCAACGCGGGCGAGCTCTGGCGCCTCGAGGCCCTCGGGGCGCTGCACCTGATCTGGGCCGGGGCGTCCGCCTCGGGCGGCGAGCATGCCCGCGAGGCCGAGCGGGCCGAGTGGTACCGGCTGCGCTTCGACCAGGAGCGCCGCCGCGCCCGCGCCGAGATCGATACCGACGCCGACGGCGTCGCCGACGCGGCCCGGTCGTTCTCCTCGGTCGCGATGGTGAGGGCCTGATCGTGCTCGTGCTCGATCCAACGGCTGTGTCGTTCGCGGGGACACGGTGGGAGGGCGTCCGCTTCGTCCAGATCGACCGTCGCGCCGCCCGGACCGCGCGCGAGCAGGGCGACTTCGGGCCGTTCGCCGGCTTCGTCGATGTGCCCGAGCAGCGGATCGGCGTCCGCGTCGAGAGAGAGGTGCGTGGCACGGAACTCTCGATGCCGAACCCGGGCGATCTCGGCGAGCTGTCGTTCGAGGCCTCGACGAACGCGAGCGGCGCGGGCGCGGTGCGGGTCCGGGTCGTGGCGGTGGTGACCGACGTGTCGTACCAGGTGCCGGGCGGGGCGAGCGGGGCCGGCCGTCCGGCGCGCCGGATCGTGCAGTTCGAGGCGGTCTCGGCGGACGGATCGACGGATCCCATGACGGTCGAGCCGCTGCACGGGGCTGGGATCGGAGGTGCCTCGTGAGCTCGTTCCGATCGAAGGACCTCTTCGGCTCCGGACCGCACCGCATGGTCTTCGCCCGGCGCGGCCAGCTCGTCGTGCCCTGGGCGGTCCTGCTGACCGATCCGTCGGCGCGCGGCAGCGACTCGGTCGGTGACCTGGAGTTCGAGGTCGCCGTCTTCGGGCGCCTCGTCGCGCCGGACCTCGCCGGCCTGCTTGCGCTGCGCGAGGCGATCGCGGCCGAGTCGGCCTACGCGACCTCGACCGGCACGCTGGTGGACACCGCGGGCGTGAGCCACTCCGGGATGCGGCTCTACCGGTTCGAGGAAGGCCCGCGCATCGACCGCGGGCGGGTGTTCTCGCTGTCGTACGAGGCGCGGTTCCGCCGGCTGGCGGGGCCGACGCCGTAAGGGGGTCGTCGATGCTCGAGGCCGAGGCGATCTCCATGCTGGCGCAATCGGGCGTCGCGGGGCTGGTCGGGGCGATGTGGCTCGTGGAGCGCCGGCTCGCGGCGAAGCGCGAGCGGATGCTCGACGAGTCGCACGCGCGGCTCGAGCGCGAGCGACGCGAGCTCGATGTGCTGCTCGGCGCGCTTCGCGACAGCACGCGGGCGGTCACGATGCTCGAGGCGGGCCATCGCCGTCTGAGCGGGGCGATCGAGATGCTCGCCGGGAAGCTCGACCAACCCACGATCCGGCATCCGGCCGAGAAGGCGAGACGCCGCGTCGAGGAGCCGGCCCGCGAGCCGTCGTAGACTCACGGCGTGCGGCGAGCGGCGGCGATTCTCGGTCTGTGCGTGTGCGGCGGGTGCGAGTCGGTGCCGCGCGCGGGCGGCCAGTCCGCGGGCGGCGATCGCGTCCTCGTGCCGGCCTTCCCGGTCGAGGAGATCCGCGTCTACCCGCTGACGCACTTCGACACGACCGAGGCCGGCGAGCCCGTCGTCGTGCTGCACTTCGAGCTCCTCGACGCCTTCCGCGACCCGCTCAAGGCCCCCGGGCGCCTGCGCGTCGTCGCCCTGGTGCCGATCACCCCCAGCGGGCGCGAGCTTCGCAACGCCCTGAGCTGGGACGTCGATCTCGCGGATCCCGCGGTGAACTCGCGGTACTTCGATACCGCCACCCAGACCTACCGCGTCCGCCTGGGCCAGCTCTCGGGCGAGGTCGTCGCGGCGCTGAGCGGCCACGGCCCCGGCGGCGAGTCCGGCTTCGTCGAGCTCGGCGTCACCTTCGACACAACGGGGCCGGACGGCGACCCCTCGAGCCTCCGCAACCGCTACGTGCTCCGCGCCGAGGTCCAGGACGGCTAAGCGCTCGCGGGGCGTTCCCGCCCGGCGAGCGGACGGTGTCTCAGTCGTCCAGCATGTTGAGCTGCCGGTACTTGTCGACGTATTTGTCGCGCAGCTTGGTCTGCTTGTTGGACAGGTCGATCTCGCGCCCGTCGATGAAGGCGTGCAGCACCTGCGTCGGGATCTCGAGGATCGGCCCGTCGGTCACGATCAGCGTCGCGGATTTGCCGCGCTCCAGCGAACCGTAGGAATCGGCGACGCCGAAGATCTCCGCCGGCCCGAGCGTGATGGCGCGGACGGCGTCCTGGGGCGTGAAGCCGGGCTCGCCGCGGGCGGCCATGACGGCGCCGTGGCGGGCGGCCATCGCGGCCTCGTAGGGCAGGCCGCGGACGTGGCCGGTCTCCTCGGAGCTGTCGATGGCGAACGTGATGCCGGCCTCGAGCAGTCGCGCCGGCTGGGTGTAGGACTCGTCGTAGGCGGCGTCGGAGCGGCGCGGGAAGCTATGCAGCCCGCGGAGGACGACCGGGACGTCGTGCCGGCTCAGCAGGCCGGTCGCGAGGTGGGCCTCGGCGCCGCCGACGATGATCGGGCGCAGGCCGCGCCGGACCGCCCACTCGACCGCGGCGGTGATCTCGTCGAGGTCGTTGGCCTGGATCATCAGCGGGCGCTGGTCCTCGGCGCCCGAGGACCGGGGCAGGGCGGGGAGGACGGCCTCGTAGCGGAGGTCCTCGGCGAGCGTCTCGTCGGCCTCGCGGGCGGCGCGGTAGTCCTCGGCCTCGCTGAAGAAGGCGTCGATCTCGGCGAGGTTCTCGTCGATGCGCTTCTGCTGCTCGCTCTTGGACTGGGTCATCCACCACGCGGTGACGGGCCTCATGCGCGGCCAGTCGAGGACGAGCCCGGCGTAGGGCTCGACGGTCATGCCCTCGTTGGTCCAGCCGTCCATGCGGATGACGCCGGCGCGGCCCTGGAGGACGCCGCCGGTCGGGAACACCCCGGCGAGAAGGATGCCGTTGGAGCGGGCGACGGGGATGAGGGTCGAGTCTGGGTTGACCGCGGCGACCGACCGGACCTCGGGGCTGAATTCGTTCAGCTCGCGGGTGTCGATGGTGTCGCGGACCGAGCTGATCTCGGTCAGGCCGAGCGAGGTCGCGCTGGCGAACATGCCGGGGTAGACGTGGCGGTCCGCGGGCAGCTCGATGACGTTGTAAATGCGTTGCCAGCCGGCGCGGGCCGGGCCGACGTACTCGAGGCGTCCGTCGCGGAACGCGACGGCCCCGTTGGGGATGGTCTCGCCCGAGACGGTGTGGACGGTGGCGCCGGTGAGGACGATCGGGGTCGTCTGCGGCGGGGCCTTGTGGGTCAGGTCCTGGGCGCCGGCGGTCAGGGTGGCGAGGGCGAGCGCTGCGGCTTTGATCAGGGTCTTCATGGGTCTGGTTCCTTTCGTGCGCTCGTTAGTTGTCGTTGAATTGGTCGGTGAGCTCGAAGTAGAGCGCGTGGTGGATGAGCATGCAGCCGCAGTCGCCGGGGTGGCCGTTGCGCGGGTCGATGCCGCGGGCGGTGGACTCCATGATGAAGCGTGCGAGCGCGCGGTCGCGGAGGCTGAGGCGGAGCTCGCCGGCTTCTTCGTCGGCGGTCCGGGCGTCGGCGACCTCGTCGTCGGTCTCCTCGTCGTCGTCCTCGATGCCCTCGATCTTGGCGATCAGGCGGGCGCGTTCGGCAGCGATGTTCTGGCGGTGGGCGAGGTCGTCCTCGATGGAGAAGTAGCGCCGGCCGTCGATGTAGGTCGCCTCGGTGGCGCTGAGGGTGCTCATCGGCGGGCCGGACCAGATGACGAAGTCGGCGTCCTTGCCCCGCTCGAGCGAGCCGATGCGGTCGTCGACGCCCAGCTGGTAGGCGGGGTTGATGGTGACGACGGCGAGGGCCTGCTCGGGGGTGACGCGCGGGTCGCCGTTGTCGTCGCGGCGGGCGTACTTGAGCGCCTTGGCGGCCTCGAGGTTGAGACGTCGCGCGAGGTCGTTCGAGTCGGAGTTGTAGCTGGTGTTCAGGCCGAGCTCGATCTGGAGCGGTCCGGAGTAGGGGATGGCGTCCTGGACCTCCATCTTGAAGGCCCACCAGTCGGCGAACATGCTGGCGCCGCGGGCGACCTCCATGACGACCTCGGCGACCTTGTAGACCTCGAGGGCGTGCTGGTAGGTGCCGATCTGGAAGCCGAAGTCCTGCGCGATGCGGGCGAGCATGAGGATCTCGTCCTGGCGGTAGGAGTGGCAGTGGATGAGGCGCTCGCCGCGGAGGATCTCGGCGACGGCTTCGAGCTCGAGATCGCGGCGCGGGACGGTGACGCCGTCGGGCAGGCGTCGTGCGAGCTCCGCGAAGTAGCCGGTCGGGCGCTCCATTGCCTCGTCGGTGAAGGGCGCGGGCAGGCCGCGGAGGCTGCGCCGGTTGTCTTGGTAGAGCCCGTTCCACTCGCGCTGGTACTCGCGGGCGGCCTGGAAGCGGTCGCGGATGATGGTTTCGACGCCCATGCGGCTGGCGGGGTAGCGGGTCTGGGTGCGGTTGCCGCGGCTGCGCTTGACGTTCTCGCCGAGGGCGAACTTGATGCCGAGGTACGCGTCCTCGAGGCGCATCTCCTGGGGCGTGCGGCTTCCCCAGCGGATCTTGTGGGTGGCGCTCTGGCCGCCGATGGGGTTGGCCGAGCCGTGGAGGCTGAGGACCGTGGTGACGCCGGAGGCGAGCTGGCGGTAGAAGTTGGCGTCGCCCGGGGTGAGCGAGTCGGAGATGCGGACCTCGCTGGTGACGGCCTGGCCGCCCTCGTTGACGCCGAGTCGGAAGAGCCCGGTGTGGGAGTGGGCGTCGATCAGGCCAGGTGTGATGTGCTTGCCGGTCGCGTCGATCCGGGTCGCGGCGGGCAGTCGCGGCGCGCCTCGGGCCGGGCCGGCGTAGCGGACCTTGCCGCCCTGGATGACGAGCGTGCCGTTCTCGATGGTGCCCTCGCCCGCCATGGTCCAGAGGGTGGCGCCGGTGATGACCAGGTCGTCCTGGGCCGGCGGCTGCTTGATGGCATAGGGGCCAAAGGGGTAGCCGGGGTGGTCGGCGACCTCGGTGATGGAATCATCTGAGTCGTCGGCCTGCGCCGGCGAGGCCTCGTCCGCTGCTTCGTCCTCGGCGTCGTCTGCGGCGGCGAGGTCGGAGAGCTTGGCGGCGAAGATCTCGACGGTCTCGGAGCCGTCGAACCAGCGTGCGTGGCCGTGGAGCGAGCCGTCGGCGCGGCGTTCGAGGATGGCCTGGTGGAGGCCGGAGCCGGCGGTCTCGGGGACGAGGAAGCGGAGCGACGTGGCGGTCTTCTTGACCCCGTCGACCTTGATGTCCTCGGCGCCGCTGGGGCGGACGGTGACGTTGTTGCCGTCGACTTTCATGGCGACGGTCATCCCGAGCGCCGGGGCGGTGATCTCCCAGTTCCCGTTGAAGCGTGTCTTCTTCGCGAGCGCCGGGTCGTCGGCGTCCGCGTCCTCGCCCTCGGGCCGGTCGTTGAGTTTGTGGGGCCGGCCGTCGATCCAGAGGTCGTAGATCTTGGTGTCCTTCTCGAAGATGTCGCCGGAGGCGACGATGATCGAGGCCCGCTTGCCGGGCTCGACGGCGCCGAGCTGGCCGGCGACGCCCAGGAGCTGGGCCGGGGTCACGGTCAGGGCGGCGAGGGCGCGGTCCTTCTCGAGGCCGTGCTCGACGGCCGAGAGCAGGTTCTTCTTGAAGGTCTGGCCCTTGGGCAGCTTGGTCGCGGTGAGCGCGATGTCGACGCCGGCCTCGATGAGGCGTGCGGCGTTGGCGGGCGACTGCTCCCAGGCCATCATGGAGGCGAGCTCGGTGCCCTCGGCGGCCGCGATGGTCGAGACGTCGGGCTTGGTCGCGAAGGCGAGCGGGACGATCATCGGTCGGCCCATGCCGGCGACCGGGTCGATCCACTGGTAGCTGGCGCCGTTGCCGACGAAGGCGGCGCTGCGGTCCATCTCGGTGGCGACGTCGTGGGCGAGGAAGAGCTCGTGCTCGTTGCCGATGTTGATCAGCAGGCGGGCGGCCTGATCCTCGAGCGGGGTCAGCGCGTTGGGCGCGCCGGTGCGGAAGCCGGACTGCCAGGCGGCGTCGAGCAGGGTCTGGCGCATGACGGCGACGACGCCGGGGTGGCTGGTCGGGTAGCCGCCGCCGAAGCCGGCGGTCTCGAAGTTCATGACGTGCCAGCCCGTGTTGCCGCGGCCGTCGAGGTAGACGCGTTCGAAGGCGGCCGAGGTGTCGCCCGGCGCCTCGGCGAGGGAGACGACGGCGTTCGTGCCGGCGAAGATGCCGCCGTCGGGGACGATGTTCGCGGCGACGAAGCCGAGCTTGCGGTGGGCGGAGGCCTTGGACTCGCTGAGGCCGTCGCCGTCGAGTGCGCTGCGCTGCGGGGTGATGAGGGCGTTGTAGTGGACGCCGGGCTCGTCCTTGTCGGGCTTGGGCGCGCTGACCTCGACGAAGGGGTCGATGAAGCCGGCGTAGATGAACTCGCCGGTGAGGTCGTGGAGCCGAGCGGGCGTGTCGCGCTGGGTCGGGGGCTGCTCGCCGCGGCGGAGCTCGCGGGCGGTGAGGATGACGCCGTCGCGGATCTCGACGACGGCGTTCTCGAGGGTGCGTCCGGGGGCGGTGTGGACGGTGGCGCCGTAGAGGATGTGGTGGTTGACCTCGGCGCTCTTGGGCCCGTTGGGGGGCGGGTCGAGGGGGGAGTCGGAGGTGGGCTGGAGGGCGTGGGTCGTGCCGACGAGCGCGGCGATGGCCGCGAGCGCGGCCCGTTTCGTGGTCTTCATGGGGACGAGGGTATCAGAAGGCTGGGGGAGTCCAGAGGGGGATGGGGGACTTGGGACTTGGGACTTGGGACTTGGGACATGGGACATGGGACCGGGGACTTGGGACTGGGAATCGGCGCGATCCGGATCGCAGCTAGGCTGTGGCACCGGTCTTGGGTGTTGGCGGCCGGGATGAGGAAAGGAGCCCGGGATGGGTCTGGTTGAGGGCAACGCGGTGGTGGGGCAGGCCGGCGGTCCGACGGCGGTGATCAACGAGTCGATGGTCGGCGTGGTCGAGGGGCTGCGTGCCGCGGGCGCGGGGACCTCGGGGCACTCGATCGGGCGCGTGCTGGGCATGCGGCACGGTGTGCGCGGCCTGACGGCGGGCGACCTTGTTGACCTGACGGGGCACGATCAGGCGCGGCTGGACGCGATCGCGCGGACGCCCTCGGCGGGGCTGGGCTCGACGCGGGACAAGCCGGACCTGCTCTACTGCGGTCGGATCTTCGACGCGTGCGAGAAGCACAACATCCGGTACTTCTTTTATATCGGCGGCAACGACAGCTCGGACACGTGCCGGATCGTGAACGACCTGGCGAACGAGCGCGGCTACGAGCTGCGGTGCTTCCACGTGCCGAAGACGGTCGACAACGACCTGGTGAAGAACGACCACACGCCGGGGTTCGCCTCGGCGGCGCGGTTCGTCGCGACGGCGCACATGGCCGACGGGCTGGACAACGCGGCGATCCCGGGCGTGAAGATCAACGTCGTGATGGGTCGGCACGCGGGGTTCCTGACGGCGTCGGCGGCGCTGGCCCGCTCGGGCCCGGCGGGCGGCCCGCACCTGATCTACGTGCCGGAGGCGGCGTTCGACATCGAGCGGTTCGTACAGGACGTGGCGCGGACGATGGACCAGTACGGGCGGTGCCAGGTCGCGGTCAGCGAGGGCATCGTCGACAAGGACGGGCAGTCGATCGGCGCGATGCTGATCCAGGGCGAGACCGACGCGCACGGCAACGTGCAGCTCTCGGGCTCGGGCGCGATCGGCGATCAGCTGGCCGGGCTGCTCAAGGCGAAGCTGGCGACGATCACGGGCAAGTCGCCGCGGGTGCGGGCGGACACGTTCGGGTACATCCAGCGGTGCCATCCGGACCGCTCGCCGGTGGACGCGGATGAGGCGCGGCGCGCGGGTCGGTACGCGGCGAAGCTCGCGACCGACGGCGACCTCGACGGCTCGGTCGCGATCGTGCGGACGGGTCGGGGCTGGGGCGGCGAGGAGTACCGGAGCGAGCTGGACCGGATCGAGCTGTCGGAAGTCGCGGCGAAGACCAAGCACATGCCGGAGGAGTTCCTCGAGGGCGGCAACGACGTGAGCCAGGCGTTCATCGACTACTGCACGCCGCTGGTCGGCGAGCTGCCGGTGTTCGAGACGGCCTGAGGAAGGCACGGGGGCACACGCCATTGCCTGATGCGTCGGAGTTCGAGTCGGCGTTCGAGGTGACGCTCCGGGGCGGGGGGACGCTGCGCGTTCGGCTGGTCCGGGATAGTGATCTCGACGAGATCGTGCGGTTCGGCGCGGCGGTGCGCCGGACGACCGAGTTCACGTCGATCGCCGAGGGCGAGGACTGGGACGGCGAGCGCTGGACCAAGGAGATCGAGAAGGGCCAGCCGGGCAGCGCCGGGCTGCTGCTGGTCGCGCTCGACGACGACGAGATCGTCGGCTACGCGGGGCTGCAGACGCCGGGCAAGGGCAAGAGCCGGCACGTGACAACGCTGGCGATGATGATCCATGAGCGCTACCGCGGCGTCGGTCTCGGGCGGGCGCTGCTGTCGAGGCTGCTCGGTTGGGCGCGGGCGCGGGGGGACATCCTGAAGGTCGAGCTGGGCGTGATGCACACGAACGCTGGCGGGATCGCGCT
>JBCBKP010000034.1:0-32755 GCA_038521625.1 Planctomycetota bacterium | reverse complement strand
CGCCCGGCGGACGGTGTCGCTCGCCGGGATCTGCTCGCGGAGCTGCCGCGCGATGTCGGCGACCTCGCCGGAGGCCGGCTCCCCGATCCGCTGAAGCAGAACGAGGCGGGCCTCGGCGACCCGGGCATCGAACGGGTCGAGCTCGGCCGCGCGGCGCAGGAGCTCTCTCGCGGTCTCCGCGTCGCCCTCGAGCTCCCGGAGCGCGGCGATGCGGACCAGGTCCGGCACGCTCCGCTCTGCCTCGGGGATCGCCAGCGCGTGAGCGAGCGCGCGGTCGGTGTTGTTGAGCGTCGCCCAGAGCCGGGCGCGCACGCGAAGGAGGTCCTGATTCGATGGGATCGGGGCGCCGGCTGTGACCGGGAGCCACTGCTCGAGGAAGGCCCAGTCGCCGGCCGCGATCGCCGCGAGCGCCACGACGGCCTCGATCCCCGCTCGGGAGCCGTCCTCGGTCTGTGCCGGATCGATCACGCCCGCCGCCCCGATGGCGTCGGTGTAGCGGGCGAGCTCGGCGAGGGCCGCGGCGTGCAGCGCCGTGCGCTCCGGGGTGTTCGACCGCTCCGCGATCTCGGCCAGCAGGGCCCCCGGATCGCTTGTGTGTGTCACCAGCGCCGCCCCGACCGGTCCGATCGCCGACGGCGCGATGTCGATCAGCTCGTGCGCTCGCTCGACCAGCCGGGCGCTCTCGCTGGATCCGATCGGCCCGAGCAGCTCGCGAGCCGTCAGCGTGCCGCGCGAGGGCGAGCGCAGCGACTCGGCCGCGAGCAGATCGACGAGCGCCGCGGAGTTGTCGGGATCGATCTCGGCCCGCGTGCGGGCGATCGCCGAGATGGCCGTCGGCGAGCTGGTGATGGCGGCGAGCTCGGCCAGCGCCTCGTCGATGGCACGCCGCTCGCGCTGCCCCGACGAGAGCTCGATCAGGAACGCGCGGTCGTCATCGCTCGGGACGCCTCCGGTCTCCGCGAGGCGCTCGAGGATGAGGAGCGCGGAGGCCGCGGGCCGCCCCGTGGCCCGCGCGATGAACGCCCGGCGGGCTCGAAGCTCCGCGACACGCCGGTCCTCGAGCTCGCTCAGCGTGTCGTAGACGCGCGCCGCCCGCTGCGGTTCCCCCAGCCGGAGCCACGCGTCGCCCGCCGCGAGCAGCAGCTCGGGCCGCTGACCGAGACCCGAGGCCCACGCGCGGGAGAGGCGCGTCGGGCCTGTCAGCGAGGGGGCCGGAGCGAGGGCGAGCTCGATCGCCTCGGCGCCGGCGCGCAGCCGGCCGGTCGCCAGCAACGCCCGACCCAGGCCGGCCCGCACGAGCACCGGCAGCGCCGGGTCCTGGTTCCCGAGCCCGTCGTCGAGCAGCATCGAGAGGAGCACCGCGGCGCGCTCCACGTCGCGCGAGGAGATCGCCTCTCGGGCCACGAGGAAGACCGGCACCGGCTCGCTCAGACCGAGATCGACCGCCCGGCTGTACGCCTCGGCCGCGGACGCGCCGCGGCCCTGTTCGGCGTAGGCATCTCCGAGCGCACGCTGGATCTGAGGCGACGCGGGATCGAGATCCGCGGCCCGCTCGAGCAGGCGGATCGCGGTCTCGACGTCGCCGCCGATCTGGGCGGAGCGCGCCGAGGCGTAGGCGAGCAGCGCTCGGTTCGCGCGGTCCTCGTCGCGGGCCGGTGTCTCGACGCGCACCGATGCGGCCAGGGCGGCGATCACATCGTCGAGCGGCTCGACCGCGAGAGCCTCGTTCTCCGGCGGTTCGACCGTCAGGGCGAAGGGCGGCTGCTGGATGGGGCGTGCGTCCGTTGATTCGCGATCCTGCGATCGGGCGAGGGCCGCGAGCCTTGAGAATCGCTCGGAGCCGGCGCTCGGACGAGCCGTTTCGGGCCCGCCCTGCCGCCCGGACGCGCAGCCCTCCACGAGCAACGGGCACGCCGCGAGCAAGAGCACCACCGTCGCGCGGGTTGGCCACGATCTCGGGGTCACTCGGCGCTCGCCTGCTTGGCCGCCCGGCGCTTCGGCGGCTTCCTGCCGCCGGCGTTGATCTTGAACCCCTTGGCCTCGTCGGCGGACCAGAGCTCCAGGAGCTCGTAGGCCTCGCGCGCCTCGCCGGCCCGGACCGCACGCTCGATCCGTCCGGAGACGGCGTCCGGCTCGTCGTCCTTGTCGATCAGGCCGGCCTTCACGAGTGCGCCGACCAGCCGACCGTCGAGCGGGAACGCGTGGCCGCCGAGGCCGAGCAGGACGACCCGGGCGGCGGCGAACGGGGGCAGGGCCTCGAGCGACTCGACGTACGCCCGGGCCTCGCGCTTCGGTGAGTCGCGCAGGTGCGCGAGCGAGAGCGCGTCCTCACGCTCGAAGATGGCGGTCAGCGCGAGCCGGAGCCGCTCGGCCCGCTCCTGGGCGCGCGGGTAGCGCGGGCCGAGCGCCTCGACGATCTGCTCGCCGAGCGCGGCGCGGAGCTCGTTGTAGTCGACGAACGTGCCGAGGATCCGGTCGTAGGCGTTCCTCGCCTGCGCGTGCTGCGCTTCCCACTGGAGCATCGCGCGGACGAGCTCGTCGACCAGCGGGTCGCCGTGCGAGGCGCGGTTGCCGATCTCGTTGCCGAGCTCCTCCCCGCGCATCGGATCGCCGTACTTCTCACGCAGGAATTCCAGTAGCTCGCCCATGGTCGCATGGAGGTCGGGTCCACTCACGTCGCGTCTTCCTCCGGATCGGGCGCTGCGCGCCCCTCTCGCCCCTCTACGACGCCATCGTTGGCACCCGGTTCGCCACCGTCCGGCCCCCCGGTTGCATCGGCGTCCGGGCCGGCCGCGGGGGACTCCGCCGCCGCCCTGGCGAGGGCCTCGAGAACCTTCCGCTGCTCCTTGAGGCCCCGATCGAGCACGAACTTCAGCTGCGGCATGTCCCGCCCGTGCACGCGTCCCATCGCCTCACGGCGGATGTGGCGGGCCGCGGCGCGGAGGCCGTGCATCGTCAACTCCTGGTGCTCCTCGGGCAGCACGGAGACCCGGACGTCGGCCCGCTTGAGGTCCGGGGTGACCTCGACCGCGGTGATCGTGATCATGCCGCGGATCCGCGGGTCCTGGAGGCCCCGGCTGAGGACGCGGTCGATCTCCTCGCGCAGGACGCTGGCGATCTGCTTGGAGCGGAAGTCGGTCATGCGTCCTCGTCGATCGCGTCGGCCCGTGCGAGCAGCTCCGCCGCCAGCGCGTCCTCGTCGAGCTCGGCCGGCCCGTCGTCGGGCTCGCGTCCTCGGATGAGCTCGCGCGTCGTCCAGACGAGCTCGGCGTCGGTGAGGGCGCGGAGCTTGTCCGTGATCCGGTCGAGCACCGACGCCAGGTGCTTGCCGTCGTTGCCGACCGCGGCGACCCCGAGTCGGGCGACGGCGAGGCTGTCGAGCCGCGCGACCTCGGCGACAGAGACCATGTGCTCGCGGTGGAGGCGGTCCTTGACCGAGCGGACGACGCGGCGCTTGTCCTTGAGGGACTCGGCGCCGTGGATGGCGAGCTCGAACTGGAGCACGGCGATGATCATGCGACGCGGGCGGGCCGGTCAGAGCTTGCGTGCCACCTCGACCTGCTTGTAGCACTCGAGGATGTCGCCCTCCTTGATGTCGTCGTAGCCGGCGATCTTCATTCCGCACTCGGTGTTCGCCCGGACCTCCTTGACGTCGTCCTTGACACGCTTGAGCTGCTCGAGCACGCGGTCGTTCTCGATGACGATGTCCCCGCGGGTCACGCGGATGAGCGCGTCGCGCTGGACGGTGCCGTCGGTCACGTAGCAGCCGGCGATCATGCCGACCTTCGAGACCTTGAAGACCTTGCGGACCTCGGCGTGGCCCAGGACCTCCTGGCGGAGCTCCGGCGCGAGCAGGCCCTCGGCGGCCTTGGTCATGTCCTCGACGATGTCGTAGATGACCTGGTACGGGCGGATCTGCACGCCCTTCTGCTCGGCCAGGTTGCGCGCCTTGCCAGACGGGATGACGTTGAAGCCGACGATGACCGCCTCGGAGGCCTCGGCGAGGAGCACGTCCGACTCGGTGACGCCGCCGATCGCCGAGTGCAGCACCCGGCAGCGGACCTCGTCGGACTGGACCTTCTCGATCTCGCCCCTGAGCACGTCGACGGAGCCCTGGACGTCGGCCTTGAGGACGACGCGGATCTCCTTGACCGCCTTGTCGGCCATCGCGCTGAACATGCTGTCGAGCGTGGTCATCTTCGGCGCGGCGAGCTGCGCCTCACGCTCGGTGTCGCGGCGCTGCTGCGCGGCCTGCTCGGCCTGCTTCAGCGTGTCGACGATGTAGAACTTGTCGCCGGCGTCCGGCAGGCCGTCGATGCCGGAGATCTGCACGGGCATCGGCGGCGTCGCGCTCTTCATGCGCTCGCCGCGGTCGGTGGTGATGTCGCGGACACGGCCGAACGCGCGGCCCGCGACGACGAACTGTCCGACCTTGAGCTCGCCCTCCTGCAGCAGGAGGTTGGCGACCGAGCCGCGGCCCTCCTGCGTGCGGGCCTCGATGACCGTGCCACGCCCGGCGCCGCCGAAGTCGGCCTTGAGCTCGAGCACCTGGGCCTGCAGGTCGAGGATCTCGAGCAGCTCCTGGATGCCCTCGCCCTTGATCGCGCTGGTCCGGACGACCTCGGTCTCGCCGCCCCAGTCGACCGGGTTCAGCTCGTGCTCGGCGAGCTGGCCGAGGATCTTCTGGATGTTGGAGTCGGTGGCCTCGGGCTTGTCGATCTTGTTGAGCGCAACCACGATCGGCACACCGGCCGCCTTCGCGTGGCTGATCGACTCGGCGGTCTGGGGCATGACGCCGTCGTCGGCCGCCACCACCAGCACCACGATGTCGGTCATGTTCGCGCCGCGGGCACGCATCGACGTGAACGCCTCGTGGCCCGGCGTGTCGAGAAAGACGATCGTCCGGTCCTCGTCGCCGATCTTCAGCGGCACACGGAAGGCGCTGGTGGCCTGGGTGATGCCGCCGGCCTCGCCCGCGGCGACGTTGGCGTCGCGGATCTTGTCGAGCAGGCTCGTCTTGCCGTGGTCGACGTGGCCGAGGATCGTCACCACCGGGCCGCGCGGGCGCTCGTCGATGATCTCGCGGTCCTCGAACTGCTCGGACACCTGCTGCTCGGCGGTCTTGGCCTCGACCACCTCGAGCTCGATGTCGTAGTCGATCATGATCTCCTGGGCGACCTCGGTCTCGATGCCCGAGTTGATGTTCGCCATCACGCCCTGCATGAAGAGCTTCTTGACGATCTCGGCGCCCTTGACACCGGTCGCGGCCGAGAGCTCCTTGATCGTGAACGGCTCGGAGATCGTGACCTTGCCGCCACGCTGCGCGGGCGTCTGCGGCTTGTCGTGGCCGCCCTGACGACGCAGCTGCTCGTTGCGGCGCTGCTTGAGGAAGCCGCCGGAGCGCTGCCGCCGGGCCTCCCGCTCGGCGAGGTCCTGCTCGGTGAAGCCGCCGCCGCTCTCGCCGCGACCCTTGCGGCGTCCTCCTCCTCCGCCGCCGCCGCCCGGGCCGCCGCGACCGGCGCCGCCTCCGCCGCCACCGCGGCGCGGGCTGCGCCCATCGCCGGCGCCCTCCGCCGGGCCCATCGGCACACCCATGCCGCCGCCGGGCGCGTCGAAACGCGGGCCGGTGTTGCGTCTGGGGCGCGGCGGCTCGAGGCGCTCCGGGGCCTCGACACGAACGACCTTCGGCCCGCTGAGGCGCACCGGTGCCTTCTTGTCCAGCTGCGGCCCGGCCGGCGCGACGTCCTTCGGCCTGTCGGGCACGTTCTGCTTCGCCGCCACGCGGGGGCGGTCCGGCTCATCCGGCGCGGGCGCGACCGGGCCAGAGTCTGGGCCAGAGTCTGGGCCAGAACCCGGCTCGGATCCCGGGCCCGAAATCGGCGGCGCACTCTCGGTCTTCGGCAGCGGCGCCGGCGCGGCGACCGGCCCCGGCGGGGGCGCCGGCGGCGCCTCGCTCGGCGCGGGCGCCCTCGCGGCCGCGGCCGGCGGGGCCAGCTCGGCGGCGACAGCGGGCTTGCTCTCGCCGTTCACCGACGGCTCGCGGGCCGCGACGTCCGTGTCCTCTGGGCTCGAATCGGCGGGCGTCGGCTCGGCCAGTTTCTTGGGCGGGGCCTTGACCTGCTTGAGATCCACCTTCTCGGCCGTCTCGACGGCGGTTCCGCCGCCGTGGCCGGTGTCGAACCAATCGCGGATGGTGGCCTCGAGACCGGCCCCCACGACGGACATGTGGTTCTTGACCACGTCGTCGGGGATGCCCTCCTGCTGGCACTTCTCCACGATGGCCTTCGACTTGACGCCGAGTTCCTTGGCGATGTGATGGATCCGCTTGGTCGCCAAACTGCTCTCCGTGTGCTCGGCCGCTCCGCGCGGCTCGCCTGCTTCCTGAACGCCCCGCCCCGATCAGCCCACCCCGATCGGCCTCACAGATCAGCCAGAGGTCGTCTCGCCCTCGTCAGCCGCCGGTGCATCCGGCTGGCCTTCTTGTGTCACCGCCGCGGCCGTCTCCTGTCCCGACACGGCGGCCGGCTCAGCCGCCGGTTCTGCGGCCGGTTCTGCGGCCGGTTCTGCGGCAGGTTGGGCGGCCGGCTCGGGGTCCCGCTCGACATCGCCGGCGGGCGCCGGCCCGCCGAGGATCGCCGATGCGGCGGCCTCCGCCTGCTCGTCGGTCTCGCCCTCGCCCGCGACAGCGCCGAAGAGCGCCTGCGCCGCCGCCTCGTCCTCGGCCCGGCGCCGCTCGGCCTCGGCCTTCTCCTTGGCCTGCTGCTCCGCGACGATCTTGGCGCGGTCGCTGGCGAGCTGGATCGCGAACTGCGCCGTTTCCTCGTCGATCTCGAGCTCGGTCGCGACCACCTCGGCGCCGACCTCCTCGATGTCGAACACGCTGACCATGCCGAGCGCCGCCAGACGGTCGACCATGGACTCGTCGATGCCCTCGACCTGCTGGAGGGTCTCCGACATGATCTCGAGGCCCTTGGTGAACTCCTCGGGCGTCAGGATGTCGACGTCCCAGCCGGTCAGGCGGGCGGCGAGGCGCACGTTCTGGCCCCGCTTGCCGATCGCGAGGCTGAGCTGATCGTCGCGCACGACGACCGTCGCGCGCCCCAGCTCGAAGCAGAGGCTGATCTCGGCGACCTCCGCCGGCTTCAGCGCGTTCTGGATCAGGATCTGGCTCGACTCGTTCCAGCGGACGATGTCGATCTTCTCGCCGTTCAGCTCGTCGACGATGTTGCGGATCCGGCTGCCGCGGACGCCGACGCACGCGCCCACCGCGTCGACCTTGCTGTCGATCGAGCTCACCGCCAGCTTCGTGCGGTAGCCGGCCTCGCGCGCCATCGCCTTGATCTCGATGATCCGTTCGGCGACCTCGGGGACCTCGACCTCGAAGAGCCGACGGATCAGGTCCGGGTGCGCCCTGCTGAGATAGATCTTGACCTGGTTGCCCATGTCCTTGACGTCGAGCACCATGGCTCGGACCCGGTCGCCGGCGGCGAACTGCTCGCCCGGGATCTGCTCGCTGCGGAGCATGACGGCCTCGGCGCGGTCGACCTGCACCAGCAGCGCGCCCCGGTCGTACCGCTGCGCCGTGCCGGTGACGATCGTGCCAAGCTTCTTGGAGAAGTCCTCCATGAGCGACTGCCGCTCGTCGTCGCGGAAGCGCTGGATCATCACCTGCTTGAACGTCTGGGCCGCGATCCGGCCGAAGCCCTCGGGATCGAGTTCCATCGGCTCGCCGTGGCGGAGCAACTCCATCTCGCCGCTCAGGCGGTCGATGCTGCAGACGAACTCTTCGGTGTCGAGGGTGCGGAAGTGGCGCCGGGCGGCCGTGACCATCGCCTGCTCGAGGTCCTCGAGCAGCGTCTCGCGCTCGATGTTCCGATCGCGGGCGATCGAGTCGATGATCCGGATCATCTCCTGGTTGTTCATGCCGCCGGTCCCTCTTGTTCTGATGTCTGGTTGTGCTGCCGGATGCCGTGTTGTCCGCTGCCCGGGTTGTCGCCGGACCCTCGCCCGACAAAAAACATGACGACCGCGAAAGGCCCTCAAGCCCACGCGGCCGCCCGCACGCCGGCGTCCGATGCCGACTGCTCGCCTCGATCTCGCTCGGGTCACCGCATGACGGGTCCTCGAGACAAAGGAGGACGCCGGAGCGGCCTCTCGGGGTGCAACGTGCGGGCTGCTGCCACGCCGCGGCCGAACGCCGGCCGCGACAAGACAGAGTCTACGAGTGTCGGTGGGGGCGATTCAAGCCCCTCGGGCCGGGCTCGACCCTCAGGAGATGCGGTCGCCCGGCTCGATCAGCGAGCTGACGCAGACCGCACGCTTCCCGCGGTGCTGCCCCACGCGAGCGAAGTACTTGGCCTCGCCCCCGACCATCAGCGTGATCGGGCGGGTCGCCGGCTTCTCGGTCAGCAGCAGGTCGCCGGGCTGGAGCGAGCGGAGGTCGTCGATCGTGATCGTGGTCCGCGCGAGGATGCCCGTCAGCGTGACCGCGGCCCGTCCGACGCTGTGGTTCAGGCGGCGCCGGCTCTCCTTCCCGGCGCTCTCCTTCGTCACGCTGAACCAGCTCTGGGCGGAGAGATCCTCCATCACCGGCTCGATCACGTTGTAAGGAATGCACAGGTTCATCGTGCCCGCACGGTTCGACATCTTCATCTCAAGACCGACGACGATCACCACCTCGTTCGGGGGAACGATCTGCACGAGCTGCGGATTGCTCTCGGACGTCGTGATCGTGAACTGCAGGCGCCGGACCGATTCCCAGGCCTCGGCCAGCGCGGTCAGGCCGCGCTCCGTGACGTTCCCGATCAGGCGGGTCTCGATCTGGGTCATCGGGCGCTGCGGGATGAACAGATCGTGGCTGGTGCCGCCGAGCAGGCGGTCGATGATCGGATAGATGATCAGGGGGCTGATCTCGAGGCACATCTGGCCGTCGAGGCCGTCGGACTGGATCAGGTTGAAGCTGGTCGGGTTGGGCAGGGCGCTGATGAACTCGCCGTACGTCATCTGCTCGCAGGTCGCGACCTTAACCTCGACGATCGTGCGGAGGAATCCTGACAGCGCGGCGCCGAAGTTTCTTGCGAAGCCCTCGTGGAGCGTCTGGAGCGCCCGCATCTGGTCCTTGGAGACGCGTTCCGGACGCTTGAAGTCGTAGTCGCGGACCTCGATGTTCTCGAAGTCCTTCCGGTGCCGGCTGAAGATCTGGGCCGAGGCAGAGGACTCCTCGACCTCACCGGAATCCACCGCGGCGAGGAGGGCGTCGACTTCGTTCTGGTCAAGGACGTCCATGGCGAGTTCCGTTCGCGGCTCGTTCGGTTCGGGCGTCCTGCCCGTCCGGACCGGCTGGTCGGCCTCGCGAGGATCGGAGCATGGACGGATCCCGCTTGAGGGCCGAGTGGTCCCCGAGATTCGCGGCGCAGGGCCTGCGCCCCATCCCCGGGCCCGAACCGGGTGGAACAATCGGCCGCGGGTGTGCATTCTGCCCGCGGGTGGCGCGTGGCGCTGGCCTCATCGGACGGATTCTCGGGCCGCGGGCGGACCCCCGCAGGGGCAGACCAGGCATGCGTGACACGCTCTCTCGATCGATCCTCACCCTGGTCGCGATGCTCGCCGTATCGGCGTTCGCTCCGATCGTGCGCGCGCAGCCGGGTTTCGGCGACGACCCGATCGCGACCGTTCGAGCGGTCGCCCGTGACTCGAGCGTCGCGCCAGGCGCGACCAGCGTCATCGCGGTCGTGCTCGATCACGAGGAGGGCTGGCACAGCTACCCGCCGCGGGAGCTGATGGACGGGCCCGAGGGGATCGTCTCGTTCCTGATCTCGACGTCGGTCGAGCCGACGCTCCCCGCGGGGGTCGCCTCGGGCGCGATGCGTTGGCCCGAGCCCAAGATGTATCCGGTCGGGGCCGCGCTCGGCGGCGACGGATCGGAGGAGATCACGGTCTACGAGGGCGAGGCGGTGATCCTCGTGCCGATCCGGATCGCGGACGACGCGGAGATCGGCTCGGAGCTCGGCTTCGAGTTCCTCGTCACGGCCCAGAGCTGCGACGATTCCGTGTGCAGAATGCCCGAGGATTACCAGGCCTCGCTCACGCTGACGGTCGGCGAGGCGACCGCCGCGGCCGAGGACTCTGCCGCGCTGTTCGCCGGTGTGGATCAGGCCTGGATCGATGAGGCGCTGGGCGCCTCGACCGACGCGCCGGCCGGCGCGAGCGGTTCGCGGTCCTGGTTCGGCATCGAGATCGGCTCGCTGGGCATCGTCGGGCTCGCGCTCGGCGGCATCCTCGGCGGGCTCGTTCTGAACCTGACCCCCTGCGTGCTCCCGGTCATCCCGATCAAGGTGATGACGCTCAGCCAGCACGCCGGCGAGAACCGCATGCGGGCGTTCTCGCTCGGCCTGTGGATGGCGATCGGGGTCGTCGCATTCTGGGTCGGCATCGGCCTGCCGGTCGCGTTCGCGGCGGGGTTCACCGACCCGAGCATGATCTTCGGGATCTGGTGGGTCACCGCGGGCATCGGGGTGATCATCGCGGCGATGGGCGTCGGCATCATGGGCGCCTTCCAGATCAATCTGCCGCAGAAGGTCTACATGGTGAACCCCAAGGCCGACTCCCCGCAGGGGTCGTTCGTCTTCGGCGTGATGACCGCGATCCTGGGCCTGCCCTGCTTCGGCTTCGTCGCGGGCGCGCTGCTCGCCGGCGCGGCGACCATGCCCACGGGACAGATCATGACGGTCTTCGCGTCGATCGGGGTCGGGATGGCCTCGCCGTACCTCGTGCTGTCGGTCTTCCCCAAGCTGCTGAACTTCATCCCGCGGACCGGCCCCGCCAGCGAGCTCGTCAAGCAGATCATGGGCCTGCTGCTGCTCGCCGCCGCGGCATACTTCATCGGCTCGGGCGCGATCGGCCTGGCCGGCGAGATCAAGGGCGACGTCTCGCTGCTGCCGTGGTGGGGCAAGATGCTGCACTGGTGGGCGGTGGCCGGCTTCGCGCTCGCCGCCGGCATCTGGCTCGTCGCGCGGACGATAAAGATCACGCCCAAGGCGCCCGCCCGCCTCGGCGCCGCGGTGCTGGCGCTGATCGTCTCGGGCAGCGCGACCGCGTACGTCGCCGGGGCGACGATCGACGCCCGCAACAACTTCTGGGTTCCGTTCAGCGAGGAGTCGCTCGCCGACGCCCGCGCCGACGGGAAGACCGTCGTGATCGACTTCACCGCCGAGTGGTGCCTGAACTGCAAGGCTCTCAAGAAGGCGGTGCTCAACGTCGACCCCGTCAAGAGCATGCTTCGCTCGGACGACGTCGTCGCGATGACCGCCGACCTCACCAGCAGCAAGGCGCCCGGCTGGCAGAAAATGGCCGATCTGGGGCAGACCGGGATTCCGCTCCTCGTGATCTACGGCCCGGGCGGCGAGCCCTGGCAGTCGAACGCATACACCAGCGACCAGGTGCGCTCCGCCCTCGCCGCGACGGGCGGCGAGACGCGCGTTTCGGCCCGCTGACCCGCCCGCATCAGGCCCCCGGGCCCCGCCGGGCAGGGCACGCCGTCGCGGCCGGCGGCTCGGCCGTTGACGCCGACCGGGATCGGAGATACCGTTCGGACCGCGCGGGAGGCCTTTTTCGGGCCGTCCCGCGGGCGACAACGCGGGTGTAGCTCAGTGGTAGAGCGTCACGTTGCCAACGTGAATGTCGTCGGTTCGAATCCGATCACCCGCTTTCTGATTTGAGTCCTTTCGAGCGCCCGGCGTCGCCGGGCGTTGTTGTTTTTCGACCCGCGAGGGAGGACGGCATGCCGGAGAGCGTCGAGGGAGCCGATCGGTACGAGTCAGGCGTGGGCGGCGGTCTGCTGGCGGTGTCGCTGCGTGTCTTCGAACGCCAGAAGGCGCTCGCCGACCACGCGATCGGGCAGATGGGCGACCGCGATTTCTTCATCCCGCCGGGGCCCGGTCTCAACAGCGTCGCGGTCCTGATGCGCCACATGTCCGGCAACATCAAGAGCCGCTGGACCGACTTTCTGACCACCGACGGGGAGAAGGAGTGGCGAGACCGCGACGAGGAGTTCGTGCCGCCCGAGCCCGAGACGGTCGAGACGCGCGAGTCGATCACGCGCGAGTGGGACGCGGCCTGGAGGCTCCTCTTCGAGACGCTGCGTTCGCTGACGCCCGATGATCTCGGGCGGGACGTGCCGATCCGGGGCGTGCCGCATTCGGTCGAGGCGGCGATCGTCCGCCAGATCGACCACCTCGCGGGCCACGTCGGCCAGATCGCGGTAATCGCACGGACGCACGTCGGCACCGAGAACTGGACGTGGTTCACGATCGCGCCCGGTGGGACGCGGGCGTTCAACGAGCGGCTGCGCGACCGCGCGGGCGGCGCTCCAGGCGGCTGAGATACCAGCGTTCGAGCGAGCAGTCGTCCTCGATCCCGTGCGCCGCGATGCTGGCGTGTGCGAACCTGCGGAGCAGCGCCGGGCGATCGGCCTCGTCCGCCCATTGCGCGGCCTCGAACAGCGCGTCGGCCTCGTCCCGGCGTGCCGAAGCCGGCGCGACCGGGAGCCGCAGCGCCTGCTTCGCGCTGAGCTTGATGGCATCGGCGGACAGCGCGGCGCCGCCGTACCGACCCAGGGCCAGCGCGGTGGCGACGGGCGACGCCAACGCCGCGGCGATCGTCCAGAGCGAGCGGTCGGGCTTCGGCGTCACGGTGATCAGCGGCGTGCTCGGGACCAGGCTTCCCGCGCTATCGACGAACGGTTCGATGACGCGTGTCTGCGTTGCCACGATCACCTTGGGAATCCGGCGACGATCGATCCACTGGGCCAACTCGCCGTCGCGGCGCATCCGGGCGAGATCGATCCTGGGGCAGTCCCAGCGGCGCTTCAGGATCCGGGTGGGCTTGCGTCCCCAGAGGCACGCGGCGGGCTCGATGAGACCGGACGTGACGATGGGGGGGAACAAGTCGTCGTCGGCCTCGGCCAGGTCGAGGATGAAGCCTTCGAGCCCGTAGTACTGGTCGCGGAAGTCCGCGGTCGCGTCGGCGAGGTCCGCGATCGTCGCGCCGTCCGCCAGTTCGATGGGCGGGATGCCTCGCATCGAGGCGGTCAGCTGCGACCAGGTCTCGGCGTCGGCCAACTCGTCGTGGTCGAGATCGAGGGGCGCGAGCGGCTCGAATCCCGCGCCCGTCGAGCGCGCGACGGATGCCACCCTCGAGCCGCCGATCTCCAGGATCGGGGCGCAGGTCGTGACGGTGGCCGCGCCGAACTCGGGCGAGTCGGCGATCCAGAGTTCGCGGAGCGTGGCCCGTCGGGCGACGGACGCGCGGACCGGGCGCGCGTCGGCCGTCGCGAGGATCGAATCGGGGAGGACCAGACCGACCCTGCCGCCCGGCCGGCACCAGTCGAGCGCGAGACGCAGGAACGCGGCGGCCATGTCGGAGTAGCCCCGGACATCGCCGTCGGTGCGATCGCGTAGCGACCGGGCGAGTTCCCGGTCGACGGCCGTGTCGGACTGCAACTGATTGAGAAACGGCGGGTTGCCGACGACGACGTCGAACGGCTCTTCGAACGGATGGTCGAACGGATGGTCCGTCAGCGCGTCACCCGCCCGGATGTTGCCGGTCAGCTCGTGCTCTCGCGAGACCGACGCCCGCGCCAGGACGACCGCGGTCGGATCGATGTCGATGCCGAAGACGCGCGATGCCGCGGCCGGGGGGCCGAGGTGGGGTTCGAGACGGCGCGCGGCCGCGGCGAGGAAGTTGCCGCTGCCGCAGGCAGGGTCGAGCACGCGGATCGATCCGAGCGTGCCGTCCCGGAGCCTTGCCTCGATGATGGGGTCGAGCGCGCCGTTGAGGATGTGTTCGACCAGCGGCGCGGGCGTGTAGAAGGCGCCGGCGGCTCGACGCCGGGACCGTCGCGGGATCAGCCGGCGCCGCTCGCCCCGGCCTTCGAGCTCGAGCCCGACGAGAGACTCGTACGACGACGCGAGCGTGGCGAACGCCACGTCACCGGTCTTGGGTGTGTCGACGGCGCGGGTCCCGGCGTCGAGCTCGGGATCGATGTCGAAGAGCCCGCCGCCCGCGAGGCGGTCGAACGCGAGTTCGATTGCGGCGCGGAGATCGTGCGTCCCGTCGCTCGCGACGGCGAGATCGCGGACGAACGCGATCACTGCGTCTCGCGGATCGGGCGATGGTCGTCGAGGGCGACCGGTGTCGCGCACGGCTTTAGCGGACGAGGAACGGGATGTTCGCCGTGCCCGCGTTGCCGGCGGGGTCCTTGACGGTCACGAAGAGTCGGTACGGACCGGGCTCCGACGGCGCCCGGAAACGCGCGTTGCGCAGCCGGTTGTTCCGCGTCAGCTCCGGGAAGCTCGGAGGAGCGGCCTCGGCATCGCCGCCCATCCGCCGGTCGGTCGACTCGGCGACGATGACCCAGTCGACGGTGAGTTCATCGCCGTTCGGGTCGAACACGTCGACGCTGGCGCTGAACCGCTCGCCCGGCCCGATCTCGCGCCGCGCGATGCGGCAGATGATCGAGCGGACGACCGGAGCGGGGTCGGCCGGCTCGCGCCCGGTCCAGAGCCGGGTCATCGTGTCGACGACCGGGGTCCTCGAGCCGTCCTCGAGGAACATGCCGAACCAGGTCGAAGTCGCCTCCTGCTTCTGACCCCACAGGAAGACGTAGCTGCCCAGGCAGCGCCCGGGCTGCGACGCGACGGCCGACTCGTAGTTGCGCCGGTACGACGCCATCTTCTCGGCGCTGGTCTCCTCGATCTGCGCACCCCAGTCGGTCTCCGGCGACTCCCACCAGCCGCGCGGGCCGAACTCGGTGAGCAGGTACGGGCCCGTGTAGCCGGACGATTCGAGCAGGCCGGGGACGTGGCTCGCCTCGCCGTACTCGTTGACGCCGACCACGTCGATGCTCGGGCAGAGCTCGGCAAGTGCGCGGATCTTGTCCTCGCCGGCGCCCGCGATGACGGTCATGACCGGGTGGTTCGGGTCGAGCTCCTGCACCATCGCGGCCAGCGACTCGATGTGCGGGAAGAGCTTGCGCGGATCCCCGACGAGGGCGACCTCGTTGCCGAGCCCCCACATCAGCAGCGCCGGGTGGTCTTTCAGATCCAGCACCGCGCGCTCGACCATGCTCCGCTGGGCCGCGACCTGCTGCGGGTCGGAGTAGTCGAAGCCGTGGCGTTCGTGCCCGAGCCAGATGCCCATCGTGACGGTGATGCCGAGCGCGTGGGCCTCGTCGAGAAGCCGCTCGGCGTCGTCGATGTGCCAGGTGCGGATCGAGTTGCCGCCGGCCTCGACGAGCACGTCCAGGTGGCTCTGGCCGCCGGCGCCGTTGACGAAGTAGGGCTCGCCGCCGCGCAGCAATTGGTACTTGCCGCCGGCCTCGACAATCTCGGTCTTGATCGGCTGCGCCGCGACGGACGACGCGAGGGCGGCGAGAACGGCGAGTTGGCGGAGCATCGTGTGCCTCCTGTGGGCGGGGGGACCGCGAGACCGCACCATGGTACAGGCTCGCCGACCGCCGGCCGAACGCCCGCTTCGGGCATCCCCGGTCGCTCCCCGGCTCGGCTCAGAACTCGAACGGCGTCTCGTTGACCGGCTCCCAGCCGTCGCCCGGGTCGAACGACTCGATCGCCCTCGCCCGCGCGTCGGAGTCGCGCCCGAGGTCGCGGTCGTACACGACGCCGTCGTGGTTGACGATGAAGGTCATGATCCCCGAGTTGCCGTAGGTCGCGGGCCACGCGATCAGGGCGAACCCGCCGATCATGTTCCCGTCGACCACGTAGTCCTGCGCGCCCCCGGGCGCGTCGTCCGACTGCGCGGTCAGCATGCGGTACCGGTATCCGTGGTAGACGCCCGGCTCGCTGCCCTCGCCGTATCCCTCGTCCGCGGCTTCGGCGGCGAGCCCGCCGAGCGGGCTCGGCGGATCGCCGGGACCCGTGGGCCAGAAGAGGCCGTCGCGTGAGCCGAGCGTGCTCACGATCTGGCCGGCGTACTCGCGCAGGCCGTCCCCGTCGCGGTCCCGCGAGGCGTACTCGATCTGGGCGTCGACGATCGCGAGGCAGACCTCGATGGCGTCGAGCTCGTTCGCGCCGATCCGGCGGCTGAGCAGCTCGTCGCGCCCGGCGTCGAGGTCCCACCGCCACCCGTCGTCCTCGGGCGTGAGCGGGATCGCGAACGGCCAGTCGTCGTCCCCGATGACGAGGTATGTGAAGCCGTCGTCCGACGCTTCGAATGCATGCCGCGCGCGGTAAGCCTGCACGAACCGAGCGGCGTGCTCGCGGTCCTGAACGGCGTCGCCCGAGCCGACGGCCTCTTCGGCTTCCGCGCCCAGCACGACGGCGAGCGAATCGATGTCGAACTCCGGATCCATCGCCCCGATGAGCGCCGCCGCGGCGGCCTCGCGCGTGTCGAAGGTCTGGCCCTGGCTCGAGCAGCCGGCGAGCAGGCCCGCCAACAGCACGGCGCCGGCGGCGGTCCCGGCTCGATCTGGTATGCGGTTCATCGGCGTCTCCCTCCACCGCGACGGCCGCCGCCGCGGCTGGCACCCGACCGCCCGCCGCGCGAGCCGCGGCTGGCTGTGGACCGGCTGGATCTTCCGCGGCTGGAGGCTTCACGCGACGAGCGACCGCCACGCGACCGGTCGATCGCCGACCGCCCCGAGCCGCTCCGCGAAGCTCGGCCTCGCGAGGCGGATCGATCACGGGATCCGCGCCCCGCGCTGCCGCGCCGGGCCCCGGCGTCGCGGCGTCCGGCCGTCGCGCCGCCGCGGCGCCCGCCGGCGGTGTTCGAGAGTCGGCCGCGGTCCGCCTGGGCACGCCCTCGGAACTGCTCTCTCGACCTGGCCGCGTCGCTCGAGGGGCCGCGCCCGAACCGCTCGGCGGTGCGGCCGTCGCGGTAGGACGCGCCGCGCCGGTGCGTCGGGTCGTGGCTCCATGACCGGTCTCGGCCGCCCCGCTCGCCCCGCCGGCTCGACTCGCGCCGGTAGTCGCGCGTCTCTGTGATGCTGCGGTTGCGGTTGGTGTTGCGATTCACGTTCCTGTCGACATCGATGTCGATGTCGCCGCGGTTCCAGTCGCAGCCGCCCCACGCGTAGTTCCAGGCGGCCCCGACGGCGACGCCGACGCCGAAGCTCACCGCGGCCGCGCCGACGGGGTATGCGGGCGGGTAGTAGTACGGCGGATAAGCCGGATAGGGCCAAGAGCCGTAGACGACGGTCGGGTTGTACGACGGGACGTAGACGACATCGGGGTCGCTCGACTCGATCACGATCGTCTGAGACGACGAATCGACGACGATGTTCTGCTGCTCGTTCGACTCGAGGTTGCCCTCGTCATTTGCTCGAGCGCGCAAGCGCTGGATCGCCGCGAGAACGTCCTCCTGCTGCGCGATGAACGCGTCGCCCAGCTCGGTCGTCCAGTCGAGCTTGCTGTCCATCATCGCCAGCACGTCGGGGAAGTTCGTGAGGCTCTTGACGCTGGGATCCCAGCTCGTCTCGTCGAGCGCACGCTCGAACTCGGAGGCGGTCAGGTTCGCGTTCGCGTCGACCCAGCGGGCCGCCTGAACGACCTCGAGCGGGTACGTCGAGGCCATCAGGATCTGCGACACCAGCTCGTCGGGGTGCAGCGCGATCGGCGCGACGAGCTGCTCGAGCTTCTCGTCGCCGAACGCGGGCGGCGCGTCCTGGGCCATCGCGCGCCGCGGGGCGAGCAGAATCAGGAAGCCGAGAAGGGCAAAGGACATGCAGCGCACGGCGATTCTCATCGTGACCCCCGATCGGTATGCCGGACTCATCCCGCCGCCGAGCGTACCTCGGGCGCGACATCGGTGGGGGATCCTGATCGCCCCTTCACTCCCGGTGGTCCTCCGCCCGCGCCGCGCGGAGCGCCGAGTGGACGTTGAGGTGGCCACCCGTCCTCGCGAGCCCGCCGAACGCCTCGGCGCGGTCCACGCTCTCGAGGATCGCGCGGATGACCTCCGCGGCCCTCCACTCCGGTCGCTCGGCGATGATCAGCGCCGCCGTCCCCGACACGAACGGCGCGGCGAGCGAGTTGCCCGACCAGGCCGCGTATTCGCCAGGTGGCTCGATTGTGGTCGTGGTGATCAGCTCGGCCGGGGCAAAGAGATCGACGGTGCGCCGTCCGAAGTTCGAACTCGGCGCGGGCCCGCCGCCGGGACCGGAGCCGGCGGCGACCACCTTATGCTCGAGCTCGAACCCGGCCGGATAGACGGGATCGCGGTCGAGGTCGCGCCCGCCCCGGTCATCGTTCGCGGCGCCGGTCACCATGACGACGCCCGCCCGGTCCGCGTGCTCGAGCGCCCGGCGGTACGCGCGGTCGGGGACCCACGTGTGTGACATGTTGAGCACGCGGGCGCCGTTGTCGACCGCGTACCGGATCCCCGCGGCCATCGCCGCGGTCGTCGAGCGGTTCCGCTCGTTCACCTTGACGACCATGATCCGCACGTCCCGGCACAGGCCGGCGATCCCGATCCCGTTGTCGGCCGACGCGCCGATCACCCCGGCGACCGCCGTGCCGTGCCCGTCGGTGTCCATCGGGTCGCCCTCGGCGCCCTCGACGAAGCTCCAGCCGTGCACGTCGTCGACATAGCCGTTCTTGTCGTCGTCGATGTCGTTGCCCGGGATCTCGCCGGGGTTCGTCCAGATATTGTCACGCAGGTCGGGGTGGAGGTAGTCGACGCCGGAATCGATCACGGCGACGATCACGCCGGGCGCCGAACGCCGGATCGTCCAGGCCTCGAGCGCGTCGATGTCGGCGTCGGCGGTGAAGCCGAACTGGCCGGTGTTGTGCAGCGCCCACTGTTCGTTGAACCTGGGGTCGTTCGGCTCGCTCTTGGCCTGGGCGAGAGCCGGGGCCGCGCAGGTCGCGGCGACGAATCCGGCGGTCAGGATGGACGTTCCGCGATCGCCGGTCATCATGGGAGGGCCTTCGAGATTCGCGCGGCGTGCTTTCGTCAGGGCGCGTCTGTCCCTTCGCGCGGGCTATCGGTCACAGGCGGCGATCGCCGCATCGATCAGCTCGCCCACGCGCGGAGAGGTCAGAATGTTGTGCCCCGCGCCCGGCAGCCGCGTCAGAGTCGCGCGGATGCCTTGCGACTCGAGCTCGCGCGCGTACGAGTCGCTGATCGCGGGCGGTGCGACATCGTCGTCCTCGCCGACGATCACGCCGACGGCCACCGCCGGATCCATGTCCTGGGCAACCTCGATCGGCGAGAGGCTCTCGCCCGTGTCCCAATCCACGCCCGGCCGTTGTCGCCCCATGTGCACCCGCCAGGCACCGAGGTCGCACGGGCACCCGACGACGAGGAGCTGATGCACGAGCCCGTGGTGGCGCGAGGCGACCAGCGCCGCGATCGCGCCGCCTCCCGAGTGGCCGACGACGACGGTGCACCGCGCCCCGTGCTCGGACTGCAGATGGCGGATCGCCCCGGCCACCGAATCGACGACCTCGCTCGTGTAGCCGTCGCCGGTGGCCCGCCCGAGCGGGCCGGAGGACGTGTTGCCCGATCCGTCGCCGTATCCGGGGCGCAGCAGCGCCGCGGCCACGACGCCGAGATGGCGGTTCGCGACTTCGCTCGCGACCCGGACGTGGTAGTCCGGCGGTGGCGTCGGCAGATCGCCGTGGAGCAGGACCACGAGCGTGGGGTCGCCTCCGCCGGCATCGCTCGTGCGGGTGTGCACGACCAGGCTGTGGTGCGCGGTCTCGATCCGCGTGACCTCGGCCGCCTTCCCGGTGATCCCGGAGTCGCCGGTCGGCTCGTGGCACCCGCCGAGCACACAGGCCAGAGTCAGAAAGCATGCAAGCCGCCGTGCTCGTCGCATCGATTCAAGGTATCCGGATACTCGGAGCCGAAGCGTGCGGCGCGTCGGCGCTGGTGGGCTCCCGGCCGACATCGCTCGCCGTGCCCGGGCGGACCCGCTTGCCGTTCAGCAGGCGACCGATCCAGGTGTAGCGGACGAGCCAGTGATAGCTCAGGAGAAGCACGGCCGTCGTCGCGACCGTCAGCAGCGCGAATTCGACCAGCGGCGGGAGGGAAACGTACGCCAGCGCGAACTGCCCCGCGACGACGAGCGGGAGATGCGCCACGTAGAGCCAGTACGACGAGTCGGAAACATATCGAACCCGTGCGCTCGGTCGGCTGATGAGGACCCGGGCCAGGCCCATCAGGCCGAACGACGTGGTCCAGACGAAGACCGACTGCAGGACCGGACCGAGCAGCGCGCCCGCCTCGGCGTCGATCCCGCGGTCGGCGAACGCCAGCGGGTCGTGCGTCAGGCGGAGCGCCAGGACGCACGCCACCGCCGCGATCGGCAGGTAGACCCACCAGGCACGCCCGAGCCGGTCGGCGGCGCCCTTCGCGCCGTGCATCAGCGCGCCGAACCCGAAGAAGACCGCGTAGTGCGCCAGCACGTGCGGGGCGGGCAGCAGGGCCGCGGACGTGTCGGGCCCGAAGCCGGCCTGCCAGCCCTGCGTGAGCACGGTGAGCGGGATCAGGCCGACAAGGCAGAGCGGCGTGGCGACCAGGACGCCGGGCACGTTCCTCCACGGAAGCAGCCGCAGGAGCATCGAGACCACGGCGAGGGCGCACGCGAACCAGCAGAGATGCCAGAGGAACCACAGGTGCATGAACAGCTCGCCGCCGATGAACCCGACGAGGAGATCACGGATCGGAGTCGCCGGATTCTCGGCCTGCTCTTCGTCCCCGCGCGAGCCGATCATCGAGGTGATCTCGCGGCGTCCGGACTCGACCCGCTCGAAATCGACCTCCACGCCGAGCAGATCGGCGATGAACTCAACCACCCCGCGCCCGTGCCGCATCGCCTCGACCGGGGTCTCGCCGCGCGAGTTCTCGGCTGTCGGGTCGGCGCCGGCATCGAGCAGCAGGGCGGCGGATTCGGCGGCGCCGAAGAAGCACGCGGTGTGCAGCGGGACGTTGTCGTCGCCCATGCGCTGGTTCGGATCGGCGCCGGCCTCCAGCAGGAACGCGACGACCTCGGCGTGGTCGCCGGTGGCGGCCCACGCCAGCGGGAGCGTGGACAGGCGCGGGTCCGGCTCGTTGACGGGCACGCCCGAGCGCACGAGCAGCTGCACGCTGGCGAGATCGCCGGACGCCGAGGCATGCCAGATGCTCGCCGCGCCGTCGTCGCCGCCCCAGTCGCGCTCGGGGGCGGGGACGATCGCCTTGAGGACGTTGCCGCCGATGATGACGCCCCACATCGCCGGGAGGATCGTGAACATCCCGAGCAGCAACGGCAGGCCGATCCGCTTCCACCGGTGGTTCAGGAAGCCGCCGATGCCCCGGCGCTGCAGCAGCATCGCGCTGAAGAAACCGCTCATCAGGAAGAACAGCGGCAGACGGAACCCGTGGATGACCTCGAAGAACACGACCAACGCGGGCGTTGTCTCCTTGTTCATCGCCAGCCACGGGATCGGCGCGAACGCCAGGGCCGCGTGCAGCGCGATGCCCAGGAGCATCGCGAAGGCGCGCAGGGCGTCGAGGTCGTAACGCCGCGGGTTCGGCGGCGCCGAATCCGACGCCAGTTCCGGCCGTTGCTCGGGAGTCGTGATCGGCATGTGCGTCATCGTGGTCATGGCGTGCTCCCGTCCTGGTTCAGCGCAGCATCTCGGCGATCCGCGGGCGTGTCGACTCGATCCGCGCCGCATCGAGCGGGATCCCGATCGCGTCGTGCACCGCGACGTAGATGGGCTCGGCCTGCGCCCACGGCATCTCCATGATCTGGCGGATCGGCGTCCCGAACTGGTCGGTCGTGCCCGTATCCGCCCCGGCGTCGATCAGCAGCCGCACGATACCAAGGTGGCAGAAGAACGCGGCGTTGAACAGCGGCGTGGCGCCCGCGCTGTTCTTGGTCTCCAGATCCGCACCGGCGCCGACCAGCACCTCGGCGGCGTAGGTCCGCCCCATGGCCGCGGCGATGCTGAGGGGCGTGTCGCCGGCCATGTTCTGGGTATTCACCGGGGTCCCGGCGATGATGTGGTCACGGACCGCGTGATCGTCGCCCCCGATGACCGCGGCCTCGAGGGAGATCGCGGGCGCGGCCGGGCGGTCCGCTTGGACCTCCCGCACGTCGCCGGCGTCGCCGCAGCCCGTCACGATGAGAGTCGGGGCCGCCGTGATCGCGGCGATCAGGAGCGCGTTGGTCGAGGCGCGGGAGGTGGCGTGCCTGCGGGTCTTGGAACTCTGCATGGCGGGGACTCCTCCGTTCGCGAGGAACGGGCCGAGAGGTGATTCGGAACCGGGGGCCGGGACCTTCCGCGGCCGCCCCAAGAACTGGCTTGCGTGCGGACGCGCGTGCGTGGTCAGCGGCGGCCGACCCACACGCCGGCGAGCCGGTCGTGCAGGCCGCGGGCCGGATTCATGAGGGCCGAAACAGCGAAGACGGCCGCGCCCACGAGGGCGATCGAGCCGACCGTCGCCGCCGCGTTGAACTCGATCCACCTTCCCTCGGTCAGCGCGACGGCGCCGAGAACGGTGGTGGGGGCGACGACCGGCAGCCACATGATCGCACAGCGGGCGAGCATGCGGGCCCGGGAGGCCCGCCCACGCTCGGTGACGATCTCGAGACCGAAGGTGGTCAGGCCCGACGACTTGCTCCAGATCGCAAGGATGAAGTCGAACAGGGCGATGAAGTGCATCATGACCAGCACGGCTACCGCGGCGCGCCCGGCCCAGACGAGCGGACCGGCGGACGGGTCGGTGTTGGTCGCGATGCCGAGGAACGTCGCGATCGACGCGTACCCGGGGATCACGAACAGCGAGGCGGCCCGGAGACCCCTGGTGACGTCGGCGGGCTTGTTCAGCAAGCCGCGCAGCGTCCCGGCGAGGAACGTCAGCTTCTCGAACGACGCCGAGCGCAGGTTCTGCAGCGCCGCCCGGGCGTGCAGCGGGACGCTCAGCGGGTCGGCGTGATCGGCGATCGAGGCGAGGAATCGCTGCTGCCCGGCGAGGCTGTCGACGGGGATCGGCTCCGCCGGTATCGCGCCCTCCGAAGAGCCCTTCGGCCCCGACCCGTCCGGCCAGGCCGCGTCGAGGAGCACGGCGCGTCCGTCGTCCGTGATCCAGACGTGGCCCGGGCCGCACGCCGGCGGGAGCGTGCCGTCGCGTTCCGCCGCCCGCAGCTCCGCGGCGAGATCGTGCAGCCAGAACCGGAGCGTGGACCAAGGCACCGGGCCCCCGGCGATCCGCTCGGAGAGCGGCGTGCCGCGGGCCGCCTCGAAGGCGTCCCACAGCTCGCCGTTCGCCTCGATCTGCTGCAGCCAGCGCGGGCGCCCCGGGCGGGCGGCGACCCGCCGTGCGTCGGCGGGCGCGTCGGCCGCGCGTCGGATCAGCCAGACATGGCGACGCAGCACCGGGTCGTCCGCCGTGAGCCAGCGTCCGGGCTCGATCTCCGAGGTCACGCGGAACGGTCCGATGCAGCGGGAGGGCTCCGGCCCGGCCTCGGCCTCCGAGGCAACCGCCGAGGCCGGTCGTTGCTGACCGCGCGGCCGAACTACGACGCGCGTGCCGGTCGCGAGATCCCAGACCGTCGCGAACCCGTTGTTTGGTCGGGCCGGGAGCCAGAGCAGCGCCACGACCCACGGGCAGAAGACCGCGAGGCCGGTGAAGACTAAGAAGTTCACGGTGCTCCAGTCGCCCTCGGGCAGTGTGGCGATGGAGAGCGGGATGCGGATGAACTCGATGGCGGCGACCGGGATGGCGATCCGGAGCAGCGCGCGACCGACACCGGGCGTCCGCCCGTTCCGACGGACGACGCGCAGGTTCATGATCCACTTGCCCAGGCCGGTGCCCCAGATGCCCTCGGTGACGGCGAAGTAGAGGAAGCCCATCGCGAAGACCAGCAGGTGGTACCGCCAGGCCGCGGGCGTGAGCTCGTAGAGCGGGCGGACGAAGATCGCCTCGGGCCCGACGGTGATCATGAGCGCCGCATAGGTCGGCAGGAACGCGGTCAGGTAGTCGATCCAGCCGGCCGCGGTGCGCTGGGCCTGCATCGCCGGCTCCGGCACGACCGAGCTGAACGGCAGCAGGGCGTCGCGGAGCGCGGCGTAGCCCGCGTAGCGGCCCGCGGGCTCCTTGGTCAGGCAGCGCGTGATCACGCCCTCCAGCCCGGGGGGCAGGTCGTCGCGGAACCGCGAGAGCGCGGCCGGCGGCTTGTCGATGACATTGGCGACCACCTGCACCGCGTTGTGGCCCTCGAACGGGGCGCGCGCCGTGAGCAGGGTGAACAGCGTGGCGCCGACCGAGTAGATGTCGGATCGCACGTCGACTTCGTCGCCGCGGAGCTGCTCGGGCGAGGCGAAGGCGGGCGTGCCCATCGCCTTGCCCGTTTCGGTCACGAACGTGTCGGCCGACGGCAGCGTCGAGACCGAGAGTCCGAAGTCGCCGACCTTCACCGTCCCGTCCGGCGAGATGAAGCAGTTCGAGGGCTTGATGTCGCGGTGCAGGACGCCGCGATCCAGGGCCGCCTCGAGCCCGTCGATCATGTTCAGAACCGCATCGACCGCCTCGGCGACCGGGAGCGGGCCGCGCCGGTCGATCGCGTCCTGCAGCGTGCCGCCGGGAGCGATCTCCATCGTGATCGCCGGGATCCCGGCGATCTCCTCGCTGCCGAAGACATACAGGCTGGACGGGTGGTTCACCCGCGCGGCGAGCCGGCCCTCGCGCAGGAAGCGCTGGTGCATCTCGGGCGAGTCCAGGCTCTGGTCCAGCAGCTTCAGGGCAAGCCGGCGGCCCGTCGAGCGCTGCACGGCCTCATACACCGTGCCCATGCCGCCCTGCCCGAGCCGCGAGACCAGCGTGTAGCCGCCGAGCTCGCGAGGCAGCTCGAACGCGGGCCGCGCGCGGCTGCGCCGCCTCGGCGCCGCGCTCAGTGTCTCGGCCTCGCGCTCGTGCTCGTTCAGAGGCTCGGCGGGATCCAGCGAGAGCGTCTCGCCCTCGCTCCCCGGCTCGGCCGAAGGGCTGGGGGGACCCTCACGCAGGACGCCCGACATCAGGCAGGCCGGGCAGAGCCCGTCGGCGCTCGCGCCGTTCATGGCCGCGCCGCAGCCGGGGCAGGTGTGTTCGGTTGTGCGGCTCATGGTGCGCCTCCCGGTGGGTTGGTTCACCACTTCCTGACGGGCCCGACCCCCGAGATTACAGCCGGTGGGTCAACTTTCTCTGAGCACGTCGACCAGGTGCCGCATCTCGTCCTCGATGTCCGCCTCGTCCGCCACCGTCCGGGCGACAGCCTCGCGGACCAGGGCGGCGTACCGCTGGCGCAGCCTGTGGATCGAGACCGCCACCGCGTTCTCGGACATGCCGAGTTGACCGGCGAGCTCGGACCGCGCCGGGCCCTCGCCAGTCAGCGTGGCGCGGAGGGCCTCGAACTGGCCGCCCCGTCCGCGGCCCGCCCAATCGGACTCGAGCCGGCGCAGCGCGGCCGAGGTCGTCTCGCGTGCCCAGTCGCGATCGAAGGCCCGGTCGGCGTCGGCGGGCGTCGTCGTCTCGCCCGCGATGCGGGACTCCATCTCGGCGATGTCGCCCTGGACGAACCGCTGCCCGCCGCCGCGCTTGCCGGCCCGCGCCCGCTCCCGCGCGTTGGCCATGAAGTGCTTCATCGCGCCGAGGAGGTAGGAGCGGAAACGACCGCGGTCAGGGTCGGCGCCGCCCAGTCCGCCGGTCTCGATCACCCGGGCGAGGAACGCCTGGGTGAGGTCGCGGGCGTCCTCGGCGCCGTGCCCGCTGTACCGGGCGAACACGTAGAGCGGCCGCCAGTAGGCCTCGCAGAGATATTCGAGGGCCTCGCGGGCACGCCCGGCCTCGGCGCCGCCGCCCCGAGAGGGCAGCGCGGCGATCAGGCTCCAGTGCGTCGTGTCGAACCGGGCTGCGCCCTCACGGTCCATGACCGAGTCTACGGGGCGCTCGCGCTCCTGATCAGGCACGACGCGCCAGAAGCAGAGCTTACGACGGAACGATGAAGCCGAAGTGATGCTCGGCGTGACGGCAGTGCACCTGCTCCCACTGCTCGTGCGTCATCGGGCCGAGCAGCGGGCTCGGGCGAGACATCGCACCCGGCTGTCGCGCCACGCGGATCTCCTCCCGGAACGCGGCCACCGCGTCGTCGAGCGAGATCTCGGCGGGCGGCTCCAGGTCCGGGACCGTCTGAAGCCCCGGCTTCATGGGCGAGCTGAGGACGCGCGATTTCATCAGGCGGGCCATCACGCGAATCGGCAGGGGGACCTTGAACCGCGCCCCCGAGTGCGACACGCGGATGAGCCGCCGCACATGGTCGATGATCTGCGCCGGCGTCCAGTCGCCGAGATGCCGAGTCTCGACGTCCGACATCGCGTCCACATCGGCGAGGATGTCGGTCATTGTGCTGAACCGGAGCTGTCGTCGTTCAACGGCTGCAACAGTATTGGCGTCTGCCATGATTGGTCCACCGAGATAAGAGAATCGAACGAAGCACGCCTCGCGCCTCAGCGAGCCGGCCGCCTCAACGTCGTACAGGAGCGCCGACCGGGTGATGCCGCCCGCCACGAGCGGAAAGACGCGCCGGGGGCCGCGTCGCGTCGGAGAAGTCTTTGGATGGTCGACATCTGTGTCTCCGCCGATGGGTGATGGGGTGTCAGCAACGCCCCGCGGCCGATCCCGACCTCTCAGTGGTCTCCGTTTCGGACCGGTTCCGATCCGAAGGCGCCGGGCTTGTCGTGGGAGCCGAGCCATCCGGGAGAAGACATCGCGTACGCGGGCGAGCCGATCTCGGGATAGGCCCGATCGAGCTCGTATCGCTCCAGCCGCGGCGCCGGTGTCAGCAGCAGGCGGGCCATCCCCGCGAGCGCGCGCGCCTTGTTGGAAACCGTGGGTCGCGTGCGGGCCCGCCGAGCCGCGGCCGGGACCAGCCCGGTGATCAGCGCGGTGTCGATGTAGCGCTCGGCGATCGTGTCGAAGTCTTCCGGCTCGCGACCCGTCACGAACCGCACGGCGTCGTTCGGGGCCCCGACGCCGAAGGCGCCGAGGCGATACTCCTGGAAGTAATGATCGAGCTGCGCGATCAGGCCCGTCGGCACCACCATCGATCGGGCGGCCTTCAGGAACAGGCGGGGCGAGATGTCCCGGTGCCGAACCCCGCGTCCCAGCACCCGACTGAACGAATCGGCGATCTGGTCCGGGCTCAACAGGGCGGGGCCGGTGGGGCGGTACGTCCGGCCCGCGTGGAGCTCCGGAGCGGCGAGCGCCCCGGCGACGGTCCGGCCGATGTCCTCGTTCGAGACCGGCGCGTTGAGCCCAGAGCCGAGCGGCAGGGGCATCACGCCGAGCTGAGCGATTGGCTCGAGGACCGCCATGTAATTGTCCGCGAAGAACCCGACGTTGATGAGCGTCCAGGTGCTCCCCGGGATCCACTCCAGCACGCGGTCCATCAGGTACGTGCGTCGGGTCGCGATCGAACGGTGCTCGGGCGATGAGAGCCATTGGCCGAGCGCGACGACGTGCTCGAGCTCGTGATCCGCCGCGGCGACCGCAAAGTTGAGCGAGATATCGAGCTGATTCTCTGTCCAGGGGCAGACGAAGTACGCCCGCCGCACGCCCGTCATCGCTCGGGAGAGGCTGGCCAGGTCCTCGAGCTTGCCCGTCACGATCTCGGCCCCCGCGTCGCTCAGGACCCGGGACCGCGCGTCCTCCCGGTGAACGAGGGCACGGACGGGGAAACCGAGCGAGAGCAGCTCGAGGGCCGCGGCGCTGCCGGTCTTGCCGCTGGCGCCGGTGATCAGGATCGTTGATTTGGTCATGTTACTACTGCGAATATTGTTGTAGATACAACATGTGGTCGAGAAAAACGCTACCGATACGCACCACGCGCACGAACGCTGTTGAACGCCTCGATGACGGCGTCGGCGCCGCCCTCGCCGAGGAGTTCGCGGGCCCTCGCCTGAGCCCGCTCCCACCTCGGGAGCGCTCTCGCGATCAGCGCGCGGCCCCGGCGTGTGATCGCGATCACCTGCGTGTGGCCGGCCTCGCCCTGCGCGATGGAAATCCAGCCGTGCCGCTCCATGCGACCGAGGTTCCTGCTCAGCGTCGACTTCTCGATCATGAGCGTCCGCGCAATCTCGCCCGGCGCGATCGGTCCCAGCTCGTGGACGAAGCTGAGCGTCGTCAGCTGGGCCGCGGTGACTCCCACCGCGCGCAGCGATTCGTCGTAGAGGCCGGTGATCGCACGGTTGAGCAGGCGAGTCCGGCCGGCGAGGCACGAGCCCATGATCTCGGCGGCGGGGCTGGGCTGAGGGGGCGGGGGTGCCATGTGTCCCTAATTGTTGTAGCTACAACTCGTGGAGTCAAGGGCGAGGTCGGTAGCCGACGGGCTCTTCGTGGAACCAGATCGGACGTGCGAGGTCGGCTGAGCGTCCATTCAGTCCGGCACGAATCCAGGAGCGTGCCGGCGAGACTCTGGCCTGCATCGGCTTGCGAACCCGGGGGATCGGAATCGGACCGGCGAGGTCCAGCTTGTGAATATCTGAACCGCTGAATGCCGCGTCTGGCGCCGTCGCTCCAAGCCTCTGCAAAAAACAGCTGTCGGGATGGGGCTCTTGCCTCGATCTGCGGCAGCTTGCATCGCAGATCGCAGGCACACGCTACCGCAGGACGACCCCGAGCACCGTCGCGTCGTCACTGAAATGATCTCTGCCGCCCATCCGACGGACCGACTCGATGATCGCGTCGACCGGGGCCTCGGCGGTCTGTGCGGAGTCCTCGATGAGCGTCTCGAAGCCGTCGAGCCCGAGCTGGCGCCCGCTGGGGAGCATCACCTCGAACACGCCATCGGAGAAGAGAAACAAGCTGTCGTTCTGTTCGAGCTGGGCGCAGACTGATACGTACTCCGTGTCGTCGACGATCCCGATCGGGAGGTCGCTCTCGTCGAGTCGCCGACGCCCCTCTGGCCCCACGACGATCGCGGGGTGGTGGCCCGCGCGGGCATTCATGACCTCGCGGCATCCGCGTCGGACAACCGCTTGGCGGGCGTGAACTCGATCGGATCGTCGCGATCGCGGAATTAGCCGTACGCCAGACAACCCGAATACCCACGGGAAGCCGCCGCGAGCCGATTTTAGATCAAGGCGCATCGTCGGCGCCGACTCGAAGGAATCTGAACCGAGTGAGTACTGCCAGGTGCATGCTCACGAAAGATCGAACCGGGCATGGAGGGTATCGCGGGGCCGCTGCCGAGTATCTGTGGGCGCCTGAGTTACTTCAGCGCCTCTATCAACGCAGAGGCGACGGCGGAAGAAGATGCTGGGTTCTGGCCTGTGATGAGCCTGTCATCGACGACGATATGAGGGTGCCAGTCGTCTGTCTTCTCGTACTGTGCGCCGAGGGCCGTGAGTTGGTCTTCAATCAGGTAGGGTACGACTTCGGTCAGTCCGGCCGCGGCCTCTTCCGAGTTGCTGTATCCCGTGACCCTCTTGCCTTGAACGTGCGGCGTCCCGTCGGGGTTCTTCACCTTGAGCAACACTGCGGGACCATGGCACACGGTCGCAACCGGTTTCGCGGCATAGACGAAGGCTTCAAGCAGCGCGATCGAGTCTTCGTCGCTGTGAAGGTCCCAGACCGGCCCGTAGCCGCCGGGGTAGAACACCCCATCGAAGTCCGCGGCCTTCATCTCCGCCAACTTCGCCGTGCCCGCGAGTTCTCTCTGCGCGTCTGCGTCGGCCTCGAAGCGACGCGTTTCGTCGGACTGGAACTCGGGCTGAGTGCTCATCGCATCCACAGGAGGCTGGCCGCCGAGTGGCGAAGCGAGTGTCACCGACGCGCCGGCTTGTTTGAACGCATAGTACGGGCTCGCGAACTCTTCAAGCCAGAACCCGGTTGCCCTCCCGGTGTCGCCGAGTTGGTCATGAGATGTCAGAACAATGAGAAGCTTCATCGGTGTTGCTTTCGTTTTCAGTTTGATGTGATGCTGTGCTCTGTTCGATCGATACTGGGCGCGATACCAAACTTGCGCGAGTATGCCCGGCTGAATTGGGAAAGGCTTTCGTAGCCAACCCTGATCGCCGCGGCTTTGACGGCGCATCGTTCCTCGATCAGTAGTCGGCGTGCCTCTAGTAGACGGAGGTTCTTCTGGAATTGCAGCGGAGTTGTTCCGGTGATCGATCTGAAATGAGCGTGCAGCGACGAGCTGCTCATGCCAACATGCTTGGCGAGGTGCGAAACATTGACAGGCTCGGCGAAGTTCTCGCGCAGCATCTCGATCGCTCGGGTGACGCCGCTCGGAGGGCTGTCCTCGCTCAGCAGTGCCCTCAGCATCCCTGTGTTGGGCGCACGGAGCACATGGAAGTGGAGCTCCTTCCACACGAGGGGCCCGAGAATCGGCGCCTCGGCTGGCGAGCGCGAGAGCTCAACCAATCTCGCCAGCGAGTTGACGATGGCCGGAGCCGGACGGCTCACCTCGATCGACTGCGCCTCGATAGGGTCGGCGCCAGTCGCGGCAATCTCCGCCTGAAGCCCCCGGAGGCTCTCGACATTGAGAAAGGCGACAAGCGCGAGGAACGGGGAGTCTTCTTTCGCCTCGATCACGCGCGTCGTGACTGGAAGAGTGTGGCTGACAACCATGCACTCGCCCGCTCGATATGCGAAGGTCTGATCCCCGAGGACGACCTCCTTGCATCCCTGAAGGAGAAGGCAGATGGACGGCGTGTAGAGAGTTGCCTCCATGGCCGACGGCGATCCGTAGCGGTGGATCTGCAAGCCAGGGCCGGGCTCTGCGAGTTGCATCGAGCCCATCGGATTCGCTGGGAAGAAACTCGCGGCTTCAGAAGCGAGGTCGTCGATCGGCATCGAGTCGGCTGCGTCCAAGGCGAGAGAATATCCCCCATGACACGCGGCGAGTCGTCTCTGTGCCTCACGGAGAGGAATCGGCAAGCGATTCGCAGAAATGGGCAAGTCGCAGGGCGGCATGCGCTCCAAGGAACCGAAGCGGTGGAGCCCGAGCCCCGGGTCGTTGGAGGCGGCCCCGTCGGTGACGGACGACACGCTGAGTATGTGTGCGCGGGACTCGCCTCGGGACCTCCGCCGATTCGACGACGACGAAGCCGGGCTCACGGCGTGATCTGCGGAAGCCTGTGCGATCAATCGCTTTCATGCGCTAGCGCAGGACCACCTCGAGCACCGTCGCGTCGTCACTGAAATGATCTCTGCCGCCCATCCGACGGACCGACTCGATGATCGCGTCGACGGGGGCCTCGGCGGTCTGCACAGCGTCCGCAATGAGCGTCTCGACGCCGCCGAGCCCGAGCTGGCGTCCGCTGGGGAGCAGCACCTCGAACACGCCATCGGAGAAGAGAAACAAGCTGTCGTTCTGTTCGAGCTGGGCGCAGACCGATACGTACTCCGTGTCGTCGACGATCCCGATCGGGAGGTCGCTCTCGTCGAGTCGCCGACGCCCCTCTGGCCCCACGACGATCGCGCGAGCTTCCGGCTTCCCTTCTGGCCCGGCCCTGAATTTCGGCTGCAGGGGTATCGACTAGTTGGTGGTGATAGTAAGAATCGTCTTGTCAACTTCGTCAGGCCGGGGGATGATCCGAACGGTGCTGATCGAGATCTGTTCTGGATCGGCCCGCACAATTGGATCGTTGGGGACCCGAGAGTTCAGGCAGGGATCATCCGGCGATTGAGAGGACGATGAAGATGCAAATGCTACGACGCTGGGTCTCTGCTCCGATCGTGGCTGCATGTATGCTGCTGCCCACGGCGACAGTCGCATCCTGTGCGAGCCAATCGCCAATGAAGGATGCCGCGACGACACAACCCTTCTTCGGTGGCGAAGGGCAAGCGATTGCCAGCGTGGACTATGTTAGCAATCTCTTGCACCCGAGTAAGGCCACGCTAACCTGGAAGCATCCAGACGATGGCAGGACGGTTTCCGCTTCGTCCGTCGCGAAGCAGGCGGCGAAGTTCATGGCGCAACATGGCGTCGAAAATGAGCCGATCGAGATGGCGGATGCGTCATGGCTGGATCAGTATGAGTTGGCTATGGCGAATCCCGTGTCATCTGATCGCGCGAGTCAAGTGTACCCGATCACTTGCGTAGTCTGCTCGCTCGATCCTGTGATTGTGATCTGTGCGCTCGTGCCGTACGGATCGGTGTATCGAAGCGAGTCTGTGAACAGCTACATCCCTCGAGATGAATCGGCGCTCCGCACCGACTCGGTGGTCGTCGGTCTGCCTAGAGGCATGGCGTACGGACGCCGTGTGCCTATGAGTCAGGAGTTGTTCTGGTGTGCGCCGGAGATCGGGTTGGCACCACAACCGGTTAGGCTGGATGCAGCTGGCGTTGGTGAGATCTCGGAAGACTGGGGCGGTCTGAAGCTGGTCCCTGAGGATGATATCTATCGAGTACAGGCGCTGCCCTAGGCTCGCTGGTGTCAGGCGAGTCTCTCCGGTGACGTGTGTCGAAGCAGGGCTGATTGCAATGTCGCGAGGCGAAGTGCCGATGCCTCGGACCATCCCCTCCAGGCGATCTTCTGGCGTGCCCCCAGTCCTTGTTCCATTCTCTAATAGTGTAACCGTGACCCGCCGTCATCTCCGGGCACGCCGACGCCAACCGGCCTCCTGCCCGGCACCTCACCCCACCTCGCGCAACTGACGCCCCGGGCGAAAGAAAGCCGCCGCTGACCCCTGGCGTCAACGGCGGTCGGTCATCTCGGCCAAAGCGGGTGATCGGGATCGAACCGACGACATCCAGCTTGGGAAGCTG
>JBCBKP010000033.1:0-35879 GCA_038521625.1 Planctomycetota bacterium | reverse complement strand
GCACCCGTGCTACGTTCAGATCGCCATCCTCGGGCCACCCCCTTAGGATGGCTGACGCCGCCCGAACGGATCCCGCATGCCACGCACCCCGATCTACACGCAGGTCATGGACGCGATCGAGCGCCGGGTCGCGGCGGGCGAGTACATGTTCCGCGATATCCCCGGCGAGCGGCGCCTGGCCACCGAGCTCGATGTCAGCTACATGACGGCGCGGAAGGCCGTGCTCGCGCTGATCGATGAGGGCGTCCTCGCCCGCCGAGAGAACGGCACGCTCATCGTCTCGCCTGATCACCAGAGGCGGATCGCCCGCGGCCAGCTGGCGCTGCTGATGCCGGCGTATCCGGCGGCCCACCTGGTCCGCTCGCGGCTGGCGATCACGATGGCCGCGAAGAACCTGGGCTTCCAGGTGCGGCCGTTCGAGTACATGTACTGGGACGACCCGATCGTCAAGGAGTGCCTCGAGTCGTCGAACGGGCTGATATTGATCCCGAGCAGCGAGCCGATCCCGGACCGGCTCGCCCGGCAGTTCGCCGAGCCGAGCTCGAAGGTCGTTGCGTTCGACACCGATCTGAGCGCTCTGGGCATCGTGTCGATCGAGCTCTTCCCCGACGAGCACATCCGGCTCGTGCTCGATCACCTCGCGGAGCTCGGCCGCGGTCGGGTGGAATGCCTGAACACGCAGGGCCGCAACGAAGAGGTCGAGCGTCGCATCGGGCTCTGGAGAAACTGGATCCGGACGACGCATGTCGACGGCGCGTTGATCGACGACCCGGCCCCGGCATACGAGAGCGCACTGGCCCGCGCACACAAGACGATGCTCGGGTTCCTCGAGCGGCGATCGGATCCCGTAGACACGATCTTCTGCACGACCAGCCCGGCGGCGATCGGCGCCATCCGCGCCTGCGCCGATGTCGGGATCCGTGTCGGCGAGGACGTCCGGATCTGCGCGGTCAACAACGAGCCGTCGGGCCGGTACTCCGTCCCTTCGATCACCGGGCTCGAGATGCCCGACATACAGCGCACGTTCGACCGGCTCGCCGGTTGGCTCTCGGGTCAGGAAGCGGCGTGGGCCGGGCCGCTGGCGCTGACACCGGAGGCCCCCGTGCTGTTCATCGGCGAATCGACCGCGGGATTCAGGCACGCGATCGCCTGATCTCGGCCCCGCCCCCCGGCGGTCGCGCCGGCCCGATCGAGGATCCTCGCTCACCGGGAACGCGCGCTATGGGCCCGACGGCGGCGGGGACGCGGCGCGCTCGAGCGTGAAGAACACCGACGTGCCTTCGCCGGCACACGAGTCCACCCAAACCACGCCGCCGTGCCGCTGGATGATCCGGCGGCAGATCGTGAGCCCGAGGCCCGACCCCTCGATCGATCGATCCGCCGAGCACCGGGCGAATGCCTCGAACATCCGCGGGAGCTGGTCGTCGCCGATCCCCTGGCCGTTGTCGCGCACCTCGAGGCAGACCCGACGGGCGTCGTCGGCAGGTGACGCCGAGATGTCAATCCGCGGAGAGCGATCCGGGTGGCGGTACTTGATCGCGTTCTCGATCATGTTCGCGAAGACACGCTTCAGCAGCGTTCGGTCGCCGAGCACGGCGGGAAGGTCATGAGCCGCGATCTCGCCGCCGGCGTCCTCGAGATCAGTCGCGCACTCGTTGACGACTTCGCCCACGATCTGGCGCAGGTGCACGACACCCATTCGGAGCTCGGTCGTGGAAGAGTTCGCGAGCGTGTTCATCGCGTTGATAATCCGATGGAAATCGTGTGCGTCGGCGAGCGCGCGATCGAGGGAGCGGCGCGACTCCGGGTCGAGGTCGCCGAGGGCCTCCGCCAGCATGGAGAGCCGCATCGTCACCTTCCGCGCCGGTTGCTTGAGGTCGTGGCTCGCGGCGTGCGCGAACGCCTCCAGTTCTCGGGTCAGTTCCCGGAGCTCCCGCTCGGATCGCTTCCGGCGCTCGATCTCGTCGCGCAGCGCCGCGTTGCGGAGCACGACATCGCGATGGGCAAGACCCCGGAGGCTCTCGCCGAATGACCCCGCGACCGCGATCTCCTCGGCCGACCAGGGTGCGCAGGTTCCACGCACGATCTCGGTCCACTTGGCGAAGCTCTTCCGCGGAGCGAGCCGGACCTCGCCGTCGAGGACCCGCTCGACGATCTTCGACGGATCGCCCGCCCAATCGACCGAGCGGGCCTGCTCGACCCGGAACCACGCCACGTAGTCGCTCGGATCATCGCCGCCGACGGCCAGCACGCCCGGCATCGAGGTGTCCCAGCCGGGGCCGAGGCCCTGTTCGGCGTGGACCAGGGTCGCCGGCGATGCCGATGTGTCACCGGCCGCCTTCATCGCTCCGACGATTCGCGCGTGCGCTTGCTGCGGAACGGCGCCGTCGGCGTAGAGGCGGCCGGCGTGAGATATCTGCACCCCGTCGCTCCGGATGAGAGCCCTGACGTTCAACAGCCCGGCGGACAGCACGGCGTCCAGCGACTGGGCCTCGTTGAGCCGGGACAGCAGCATCTGCGAGACTTCGGCGGCCCGGAGCCTCCCGCCGAACCGGGAAGAATGCTCGATCTCCGCGATCCGAGTCGAAGCGACCATGCCGAGCAATCGCACCATCGGCCACGCCTCGATCGGGAGCGACCTCGGCAGTTCGTGGTGACAGGCGATCAGCCCCCAGAGCCTCCCGTCCACGATGATCGAGACGCTCATGCTGGCGGCCACGCTCATGTTTCGGAGATACTCGCGGTGCACCGGCGAGACCGACCGCAGCGCGGCTTCGCCCAGGTCGATCGGCCCGCCCTCCCACTCCTCCGCCACCTCGATCTGCACGGTCGGGCCGCCGACATCGGAGACCTGTCGCACCGGGTTGCGGACGTAGAGCTCCCTCGCCTGCGTCGGGATATCGCTGGCCGGATATCGGAGACCGAGGAAGGGCTCGAGATCATCGCGTCTCGATTCGGCGACGACCTCGCCAGCGCCGTCCGCGGCGAACCGATAGACCATGACACGGTCGTACCGGATCGCGTCTCGGACGAGCCCCGAGACCTGACGCGCGACGAGCTCCACGTCGTCCCCCTCGGCGCCGAGCTCCATCAGGCTCGTCCCCGCTACGCCGAGGGCGCGCAATCGCTCGGCCGTCATCGTGCTCTCGGGTCGAAAGATCTCGGCGATCAGGAGCCCCTGCGAATTCCGGTGGACCCGGCCGGGCGCGTCGCCGAGCGCGCAGCCCGAGGTGTGGGTGTCGTGCGGACCGGGGGGAGCTCCCGATGCCCCCCGCCGCAGCAGCTCGATAGTCCGATCGTCGAGGCGATCTTGGGCGGCCGCCCCCAGCTCTATCTCGCCGGGTCCGAACCAATCAGCGACGTTCTGGCTCCGAGCGACAACCCGCAACGCCCTGTCGAATGCGAGCAGGCACCCGTCCGGCTGGACGCTGCCGGGCGTGTGGATGGGCTCGCGGTCGCAGACCGAGAGGTCCGGCGAAGACAGGGCTTGAACCCGTGAACGGATCATTGAACGTCATCCATAGCGCTCGATCCGAGCGCGCTGTGATCGGCATCAGCTCGCGGGCGGGAGAGAGCAGTGCTGCGACCAGTACGAGTGGATCGACTCGATCGCCGCCCGGAACTCGCCGACGTCGATCGGCTTGACCACGTAGCTGCTCGCCTCGGATTCGTACGCGCGGTCGACATCGCGGTCGCTCGCGGACGACGTGAACATCACGACCGGCAACGCCGCGAGCTTCGCATCGCCTCGGATACGGGCGAGCACCTCGTGCCCGCTCATCCGGGGCATGCTGATATCGAGGAGCACGACATCGACGGCGTCGACGTGCTCGAACGGGCTCTCGCGACGGAGGAACCGGAGCGCGTCGAAGCCGTTGTCGACCGACGACACCTTCGCGGACGAGCCGATCCGTCGCAGCGCGTGCTCGACGAACTCGATATCGCTCTCGTCATCGTCCACGATGAGGAAGTGCAGCGTGTCACGGGTCGGTCCAAGCATCAATGCACCTCGGATTCGGGCGGGCATGCAACGGACGCCCGGATGATCTTATGACGATCGGCGCTCGAGCGGGCGTTCGCGCGCGGGCGGCGGCGGCTCGCGCATGGCCCCGCAGGATCGGGGGGCTTGATGCCGCGCCTGGGGGAGCCACGAGCGCACCGGGTGGATGCCCCAGGGCATACGCTCTGGGGCAACACCCTGAACACGGGAATCCATCCCGAAACGTCTGTCTAACGCGGAGTAACCCGGTCCCGATCGGTAGAACTCGTGGATGGAGGACCGACAATCCCCACTGGACGGGGGTAGTTCGGTTGGTCGCGCCGGCCACTTCGGCGCGCGGAGGCCGTGGTCGATGCTGCTATTCGAGCGCCGAGCTGGACAAGGCTTCAACATCGCGGGGATCGCGAGCGTCAAGGTCTCCGAGGTGCGATCGGGGAACCGCGTCAAGATCGCGGTCGAGGCGCCGCGACACGTCCAGATCCTGCGCGACGAAGTGACGCCGAACCAGGACGCGGCGATCAGCCGTTACGCCGCCATCCGCATCTTCTACATCGAGGACGACGACGGGTTCGCGGAGTTGCTCGACACCGCGTTCGCCCTGCTGGGCGTCGGATCCGTGACGCGGCGTGCCTCCGCCGAGGAAGGTCTCGAGTACCTGGCGGGAGCGGCGTCGACCGGCGATGAGCCGACCCTGGTCCTGGTCGATCATCACCTTCCCGGGCGGAGCGGCGAGGCGGTCGTGAGCGGGATCCGCGAGACCGAGGCGCTGCGCCGGCTCCCGGTCGTGATGCTGAGCGGCGCCGACGATCAGGAGACGATCGATCGGTGCTTCGATGCGGGCGCGAACGCGTTCATGCGAAAGCCCGATGATTTCAGCGGCATGATGACGACGCTCGAGGGCCTGCTGAGCTTCTGGACCGATCCCGCGCGCCGCGGCTGACCGGCCGGGCTCCGTGGATTCGGTTCAACGCGCGCGTCCGAGCCACGATACGCTGCTTTCGACGGGGAGAACACGACCGGGGGCTTGAATGGGCGCGGCGGATCAGCTCGTAGGACTCGGTGCTTCGGCGGGCGGTCTCGAGCCGCTGCAGGAATTCTTCGACGCGATGCCGATCGACTCGGGCATGGCGTTCGTCGTGATCCAGCATCTCTCGCCGGATCACCCCTCGATGATGGACGAGCTGCTCGCCCGCCACACGTCGATGCGGGTCCTCCGCGTGCAGGACGACACGCCGGTCGAGCCGAACACGGTCTACGTGATCCCGTCGCGGAAGAACCTCCGTGTGTCGGAGGGTCGCCTCCGGCTGACCGACCAGGTCCGCACGGGCGACGGTCCGCCCACGCCGATCGACGTGTTCTTCGACTCGATGGCGACCGAGTACGGCGAGCGCTGCGCGGCGGTCGTTCTCTCGGGGACCGGGAGCGACGGGTCGCGGGGCATCCAGAAGGTCCACACCGCGGGCGGGCGGACGATCGCGCAGGACAAGACGGCGAAGTTCGACGGGATGCCGCAGGCCGCGATCGACACCGGATGCGTCGACATGGTGCTCTCGCCCGCCGACATGCCGGCGCTGCTGACGGGCCAGGAGGACAGCGACGGCGTGCGGCCGTCGATCCTCAAGGCGACGCCGGGGATCTACGAGGTGCTCGAGATCCTCCGCGAGCGTTTCGGGATCGATTTCTCGCAGTACAAGATCACCACGATGCTCCGGCGGATCGAGCGCCGCCTCCACATCACGAGGACGCAGTCGATCGCCGCATACGTCAAGCTGCTCACGGCCAACGAGAGCGAGCAGGACAACCTGTACCGCGACCTGCTGATCGGCGTGACGCAGTTCTTCCGCGACCCCGAGGCGTTCGAGGTGCTCGAGCGCCGAGTCATCCCCACGCTGGTGCGTGAGGCCGCCGACCGCGAGGAGGGCCTCCGGGTGTGGGTCTGCGCGTGCGCCTCGGGCGAAGAGGCCTACTCGATCGCGATCCTGATCCGCGAGGCGATGGAGCGGGAGAAGCTCTCGTTCCCGGTCCGCGTCTTCGCGACTGACGTCTTCCGCGGATCGATCGCCGCGGCGAGCGCGGGAGTCTACAACGAGCAGCAGATCTCGGGGGTCCGCCCGGACCGCCTCGAGCGGTTCTTTCTGAGGACCGGGGACACCTACCAGGTCCGCCCGGAGCTCCGCGGGATCATCACGTTCGCGCCGCACGACATCCTGACCGATGCGCCGTTCACACGAATCGATCTGGTGATGTGCCGGCACATGCTGATCTACCTCAAGCCACCGGCGCAGCACCGCTCGCTCGCGCTGTTGCACTTCGCGCTGCGGCGTGAGGGCGTGCTCATCCTCGGATCGAGCGAGACGGCCGGGAAGTTCCACGATGAGTTCACGACGATCGATCCGCACTGGCGGATCTATCAGAAGATCCGGGACGTGCGGCTGCTGATGCAGGGCGAGATCACGGGGATCGCGCCGCGGGTCGACGTGTCCCCGCGCGCAACCGCGCCCGTGGTTCACGTGAATCAGGGCGACGCGCGCGTCCAGAAGGCGTACGACGCGATTCTCGCGGACGCGGTCCCGGCCGGCTTCCTGATCAACGACCGGCGGGAGCTTCTTCACTCGTTCGGCTCCGCGAACAGCCTGATGCGCCCCCCGAGCGGGAGGGTGAGCCTGGACGTCCTGGAGATGGTCGACCCCGAGCTCCGGGTCCCGCTCGGCGCGGCGATCGTCCGCGCGATCAAGGAGAACAAGCCGATCGGCTACACGAACGTCTCGCTCGAGATCGACGGGACAACGCGGCCCCGCGTCATCACGGCCAAGCCGATCAGGATTACGGGCGACGGGCCGCCGTACGTGATCATCACGATCACGGACGCCGAAGCGCCGCCGAAGCCCGCGACCGTGCGGGACGGCGCCGACGCGGGCGAGTCTACGGAGCACTTCCAAGCGGACCAGCTGACGATGCAGAAGCTCGACGCGCTCGAGCACGAGCTTCAATACACGAAGGAGAGTCTGCAGGCCACGATCGAAGAGATGGAGACGACCAACGAGGAGCTCAACGCAACCAACGAAGAGCTCATCGCGTCGAACGAAGAGCTGCAGTCGACCAACGAAGAGTTGCAGTCTGTCAACGAGGAGCTGCACACCGTCAACGCGGAGCACCAGCAGAAGATCAGAGAGCTGACCAAGCTGACGGACGACATGGACAACCTGCTGGGCTGCACCAACGTCGGCACGTTGTTCCTCGACCCGAACATGTCCGTCCGCAAGTTCACGAGCGCGGTGACCGACCACTTCCGGCTGAGAGACTCCGACGTGGGCCGGCCGCTCGACGAGATCTCGAGCCGCATCCGCGCCCCCGATCTCATCGACCGAGCGCGGCGCGTGTTCGAGAGCGGCGCCGGGGAGCAGTTCGAGGCGCTCGGCGGCGGCGGGGTCGCGCTCCTGATCGGCGTGAATCCGTACCGGACGGGCCGGGGATTGGTCGACGGCGTCGTCGTGACGATCGTCGATATCGACTCGCTGAAGGAGGCCGAGCAGCGGGCCGCGGCGCTCTCGACACAGAACCAGCTCATCCTCGATCACATCCCCGCGATGGTCTGGTACAAGGACCGCATGTGCCGGATCGTCCGCGCGAACCGCGCGGCCGCCGAGCTGACGGGGCTGCCCATCAGCGAGATCGAGGGCAAGTCGACCGAGGAGCTGCACCCGGCCGAGGCGGAGCGCTACATCCGCGATGACCGCGAGGTGATGAAATCCGGCACACCGAAGCTGGGCATCATCGAGCCCGTGCGAGACTCCGAGGACTCCGAGCGCTGGGTGCGGACCGACAAGGTTCCTCTATTCGGGGAGGACGGCGCCGTCAACGGGCTGCTCGCGGTGACAACCGACATCACCGACGTCAAGAAGACCGAGGACGCCCTCGTGCGAACATCGCGGCTCCTCGAGCTCTCTCAGCGCGCCGCCCAGCAGGGCCACTTCACGCTCGATCTTCGCACGGACGAGCTGCACGTCAGCGACGAGTGGAAGGCCGCCCTCGGCTACGAGCCGTTCGAGGCCCAGATCGGTTCGACGGGCGAGCTGCTCGCGGTGGTCCACGCCGAGGACCGGCCCGCGCTGCGTGACGCGATCGAGACCTGCCGGCGCGGAGAGACCGCCCGCCTCGACCGCACCCACCGGATCAACGCGAAGATCGGCGGCCCGGTCTGGGTCAGGTCGATCGGCGAGGTCTACGAACGCGAGGAGGGCGTGCCGGCGCGGGTGGTCGGCACGCTCACGGTCGTCGACGACGTCGTGCGAGCGCAGCTCGAACTCGAGCGCGTCAACGCCGATCTCGAATCGGTCGTGCGAGAGCGGACCGCTGAGCTTGAGGTATCGAAGAAGCGGTTCGAGCGTGCCATCAACGGCGCCCAGAAGGGTGTTTGGGAGTGGGTTCCGCCCGACGAGGCCTGCTGGTTCGCCGACCACTTCTGGGAGATCCTGGGGTTCAGAAGGGAGGATCACCCGCCGCCGCTTCTGTCGTCGTTCCACGAGCGCATCCACCCGGACGAACTCGACATGACGAGGGAGAGCCTCGATCGCCTGGCGCATCACGGCGGGCTGCTCAGCGTCAGGCTCCGCCTCTGGACGCAGGACGGCAACTACCGCTGGTTCCAGCTCCGCGCGCTCCGAGACACGGAGCCGGGGCTCAACCGGGTCGTGCTGACCGGCTCGATCGTCGATGTGCACGATGAAGTCAGCGCACGCGAGGCGCTCGAGACCACGAAGAGCGAGCTCGAAGCACGCGTCGCGGCCCGCACGGAGGAGCTCTCGGCCAACGTCCAGACCCTCGCCGACCGCAATGAGCAGCTGGATCAGTTCGCGCATGTCGCGGCGCACGACCTGCGCGCCCCGCTCCGGACGATCGCGGGAAACGCCGAGCTCGCGATCATGGGCCGCGGCCCCGCCGAGAACGCCCAGAACGGCACGACCGATCGGCACCTCGAGAAGATCCTCGCGGGCACCAGACGGATGAGCGAGCTGATCGACAGCCTCTCTGCCTACTCGCGCGTCGGCCGTGCCGATTGCCTGATCGACGACGCCGACCTCGACAGGATCATCGAGGGCATCCGGGCGGATCTCGAGACGGACCTCGCCGAGAGCGGCGGCGAGCTGGTCTCGGGGCCGCTCGGCGTCGTGCGCGCGGACCCGCGGATGATCGCGCAGGTCTTGCGGAACCTGATCGCGAACGGGATCAAGTTCGTCAGGGACAAGCCGCCGCGCGTCGCCGTCTCTCGCGACGACCGCGACGGCGAGACCAGGATCCGCGTGACCGACAACGGGATCGGGATCGACTCTCAGTTCCGGGCAGCGATCTTCGAACCGTTCAAGCGGCTGAACGCGGGGTCGGAGTTCGCCGGCTCGGGCGTCGGGCTCTCGATCTGCCGCCGCATCGTGGAGCGGCACGGCGGCGAGATCTGGGTCGAGAGCGTCCCGGAGGGCGGCTCGTCGTTCGTCTTCACACTCCCGTCCGTGGTGAGCACAGCATGATTACCCAGGCGCCGAGGTTGTTCCGGATCCTGCTCGTCGACGACCACGAGGACGACCTCGAACTCGTCCGCCGCGCGGTCGAGCGTTGCGGGTGCTCTGGCCTGGAGCTGGTCACCGCCAATGATGGCCTCGACGCGATCGAGAAGCTCGAATCGCTCAAGCTCGAGGATCGTCTGCCGGACCTGCTGCTGGTCGATCTGAACATGCCCAGGCTCGACGGACGCGGGCTGCTGCGCCACGTCAGGGCCCAGGAGCTCATCGCGCCGCTTCCCGTGCTCATGCTCTCGACATCCGACCAGCCGACCGACATCGTGGCCTGCTATCGCGATGGCTGCAACGCGTACTTCAAGAAGCCGCTCGAGTTCCGCGACCTGGTCGCCCTCGTAGAGGGCATCTTCATCCACTGGACCGATCTCGTGCATCTGCCCAACGGCTGAGGCCCACCGGCTCCGCGATGGCCGCCGGCGACGCGCGGAGAAGAGCAATTCGCTCAGCAGACGGCGGGAATGGGCGCGGAGGGATTCGAACCCCCGAAGGCGAAAGCCAGCAGATTTACAGTCTGCCCCCGTTGGCCACTTGGGTACACGCCCGGTGTTGGTCGCGATTTTAGACCCCGAGCCGGGCCGGCTCCAGCCGGATCGACGGGCCCGCGGGCGGGCTCACCAGGTCGGCCCGAGCGTGATCGCATTCAGCAGCAGCCGACGCGAGCCGTGGAGGAACCCTCGGAAGGTCGTGTCGTCGGCGATGCATATCACCCTGCCGGCGCCGATCCGGTGCAGCGTCATGAACGGCCGGCCCGCGAGCCGCTCGCGGTTCCGCTCGCTCACTGCGCCGCCGATGACCGGCTCCGACGCGTGGTAGCGGCCGATGACCTCGGTTTCGTCGTTCGTGGTGAGGACACGGTCGTTCCGCTTGATCACGCCGACCCACTCGCCCGCCCCCGCCGTGAGCGGGTGGCTCGCGTCGAGCGTGACCTGGAACAGCCCGCCCGAGATCCGATCCTGCACCCGGCGGGCCTCGCGTTCCTCGTTGCTCAGGAGCTCGAGCGGCGGCCGCTCGTCGTCGACCTCCCCGGGCTCGAGCCCGCCGATGGCCTCCTCGGCCCAGCTCGCGCCGCCGCCGGTCGCGACGAGCGTGCCGCCGTCCCGCACCCACTCGCCCAGCGCCTCGGCGGTCGCGTCGTCCAGCCCTCGACCGTCGGGGATGACGATCGTGGTGTACTTCGACAGGTCGGTCCGGGCCAGCCGATCGGCGTAGAGCGCCGAGTAGTCGATCTCCGCGTGGAAGTCGAGCGCGTGACGGTGCGCACCGAAGCTGTAGCTACTCACCGGGGCTCCGCCGACCAGCGCGACCGCGGGGTGCTCCAGATCGCGGTTCGCGTTGGCGCCGAGCACCGGCCCGCTCTCGGTGATACCCCGATCGACCTGGCGGACGCTCAGGCCGGCGGCGTTGAAGTCCCGCACCACAGCCTCCACGTCGACGTGGCGATTCCGCAGGAGGTGGATCACAAGCGAGCTCCGCCCCGCGCCGGCCCCCTCGATCTCGATCGGATCTCCCGAGAGCCGCGCGGAGAGCTCGTGGCGCTCCGCGATCGCGATCGCCTTCGGGAACTCGTGCTGCCCGGAGTCGACGATGAGCGCGACGCTGCCCGAGCCGGTGAATGTCGCGTCCGGCCTCGACCAGCTCGCGAGCGGCCGGGCCCCGTTCGAGACGTCACGCTCGGCGTACCAGGCCTCGAGACCGAACGCGACCGGCAGCGACCACGAGGTGATGTCGTACGTATCGATGTCGGTCAGCTCTGGGTTGCGCTCGAAGGTCGCGCGGACGAGACGGCCCATCGCCTGGTCGGCCGAGATGATCCAGCTGCCCGCGGGCGCGCTGTCGTCCGAGGCGGCCTCGCCGGTCCGGTACGACCGCAGCCGCGAGCCGTCGATCGCCCGTCGCGACTGGTCGATCCGGATCCCGTGCGCTTGGCAGAAGTCCCACAGGAGCTCGAGCTGCGCGGGGTCGTTGTCGGCGGAGACAACGCACGCCCAAGGATCGCGGTCGGCGAGCGACACCGAATCGGTGAAGTAGTCGCGGAACCGCTGGAGCTGGGCCCGCCGGTTCTTCGCGGTCAGCTCGACTGCGCCCATGTTGACCAGGAAGTGGTTCCGAGAGCGCTCGCCGAGCGTGAGGATGTAGTTCTCATCGATGCGGATCCCCAGGCCCGCGCGGCTGTGGCCGCCCTGCTCGTTCAGCATGCCGACAGCGCCGTGGTACACCGGGAGGACCTTCCCGTAGCCCGGGTAGAGATAGTCGAACCGCTCCTTCGTGGAGTAGAGCTTGCCCTCTCGGTCGAAGATCTCGGCGTAATGCTCGCCGTAGTACTCGACCCAATCACGCGTGACAGCGGGGATGTTCTGGTTGTACGGGTCGTCGCCGGCGCCGAAGAAGTACGGGTTGGTGTACCCCTGCTCGTGGTTATCGATATGGAGCTGGGGCATGAACTCGCGGTAGATCCGGAGGCGTGCCTGCGACTCGGGGTGGACGAGCCAGATCCAGTCGCGGTTGAGGTCGAACAGGTAGTGGTTGGTGCGCCCGCCCGGCCAGGGCTCCCAGTGCTCCATCGCCTGCGGGTCGGGCTGCGGCGCCCGGCCGAAGGCGTTCTCGAACCACGCGACGTAGCGCATCCGCCCGTCCGGGTTCAGCGTCGGATCGATGACGACGACTGACTCGTCGAGGATCTGGTCGATCTCGGGCCCCTGCGCGCTCGCGAGACGGTGCAGCGTCAGCAGGGCGGCCTCGGGCGTCGACGCCTCGTTGCCGTGAACGGCGAAGCTCAGCCAGCTGATCGCCGGCGACTCGTCGATGATCCGCCGCGCCTCGCGCTCGGGCGTGGCGGGGTCGGCGAGACGCCGGCTGCCCGCCTTGATCTCGTCCAGCCTCGCCAGGTTTTCGGGCGAAGAGACGATCGCGACGACGAGCGGGCGGTTCTGGTGGGACCGCCCGTACTCCCTGACCTGCACGCGATCGGAGGCCTCCGCGATCGCCTCGAACGCGCCGACCACCTGGTGGTGCCGCGTGAAGCGCTCGCCGATCTCGTGCCCGATCAGCTGCCGGAGCGACGGTATGCCCGGATCGCTCGGCAGAGACTCGAAGTCCGCCGCGGAGCCGCGTTCGTGCGTCGGCGGGGCCACGAGCCCGCCCGCCCAGGCCACCGTTCCAACAAGCAATGAGGCGCACGCGGCGAGACGATTCATTCCAATGACCTCCGTTCGAACCGAGTCCGACCACGATACCCGGCCGGATCCGCACGGGAAACACCGCGTCCGATTCGATCGCTACAGTCACGCGTGAGCGACTCCTCCCAGACGGACGTGCCCGGAAACCGCCGCGTTTATCTCGACAACGCGGCCACGAGCTTCCCGAAACCCCCGGCGGTGACCGAGGCGATGTCGAGGTACGCGACGGAGCTGGGGGCCTCGCCCGGTCGCGGGGCGTACTTCGAGAGCCTCGAGGGGGCCGCGATCATCCGGCGCTGCCGCGAGGCCATCAACGAGCTGATCGGGGGCGCGTCGCCCGAGCACATCACCTTTACGCTGAACACGAGCGACGCGCTGAATCTGGCGATCCACGGCCTCGTGCAGCGGCGCCGGCGCCGCCTGATCGAGCGCGGCGACGACGATCAGACCATCCATCTGGTGACGACCGAGGCCGACCACAACTCGATCCTCCGCCCGTTCAATCACCTGCAGGGCGACCCTGTCGGGCCGCGTGTCGAGTGGACCTGCGTCCCGGTCAGCCCGCTCACCGGCAAGGCGGAGCCCGACGACCTCCGGCGCGCGATCCGGCGGGAGACGACGCTGGTCGCGGTGCAGCACGCGAGCAACGTCACCGGCGTGATCCAGCCGGTCGGCGAGTTCGGCGCGGTCTGCCGGGATCTTGGTGTCCCGATGCTCGTCGATGCGGCCCAGACGATCGGCCGGCTCCCGATCGATGTCGGGGCGATGTCGATCGACCTGCTCGCCTTCCCGGGGCACAAGCACCTCATGGGGCCGCTCGGCACGGGCGGGCTCTACATGCGGCCCGGACTCGAGCGGCTCATCGATCCGGTGCGCCAAGGCGGCACCGGCAGCCGCAGCGAGCAGGACACCCAGCCGTCGAGCCTGCCCGATCGGTACGAGCCGGGATCGCACAACACGGTCGGCCTCGCGGGTCTCGAGGCGGGCGTCCGCTGGGTGCTCGACCGGACGGTCGATGAGATCCGCCTGCACGAGGAGCGCCTCATCGAGCAGACCGTGCGGGTGCTGAGCAGCAAGCGGACATTCCCCGGGCTCCGGCTCATCGGCCCGCGGCCGAAGCACGGCGTCGAATCCCGCGTCGGGGTGTTCAGCGTCGTGCACGAGGTGCTGACACCGCACGAGCTGGCCGGTGTGCTCGAGGGCGAGTTCGGCGTGCTGGTCCGGGCGGGGATCCACTGTGCGCCGCGGATGCACAAGGCGGTCGGGACGGCCGAGGGCGGCGGCGCGGTGCGGCTCAGCTACGGCCCGTTCACGACGCCCGAGGATGCCGAGTACGCGCTCAGCGCCCTGGCGGCGGTCTGCTCGACCGTCGCGGCGAGTTAGTTCAGCGGCCCCAGGTGGTGCTCCCGTAGACGCCCTGCTCGCCCAGCTCCTCGGCGATGCGGATGAGCTGGTTGTACTTGGCGTTGCGGTCGCTCCGTGCCGGGGCGCCGGTCTTGATCTGGCCGCAGCCGGTGGCGACGGCGAGGTCGGAGATCGTCGCGTCCTCGGTCTCGCCCGAGCGGTGGCTCATGACGCAGGCGAAGTTGTTCCGCATCGCGTAGTTGACGGTGTCGAAGGTCTCGCTGAGCGTGCCGATCTGGTTGACCTTGACGAGCACCGCGTTGGCCGACCTCTCCGCGACACCGCGCTCGACGAACTTCTTGTTGGTCACGAAGAGGTCGTCGCCGACGAGCTGGACCTTGTCCCCCACTTTCTTGGTCAGTTTGGCCCAGGCCTCCCAGTCGTTCTCGGCGAGCCCGTCCTCGAGCGAGCGGATCGGGTATTTCTTGCACCACTCGGCCCAGTAGTCGACCATCTGGTCGCTGGTGAGGATCTCGCCGGTCGAGCTGAAGAGCTTGTAGCCGTCCTTGCCGTCCTTCTGGGCCTCGTTCCAGCACTCGCTGGCCGCGGGGTCGAGCGCGACGAAGATCTGCTCGCCCCACTTGTACCCGGCCTTGTCGACGGCCTCCTCGATGACCTTCAGCGCGTCCTCGTTGTTCTCGAGGTTCGGGGCGAAGCCGCCCTCGTCGCCGATGGCGGTGCTCATGCCGCGGCCCTTGAGCACCTTCTTGAGCGTGTGGTAGATCTCGACGCCGGCGCGGAGGGCCTCGTTGAAGTCGTCGAAGCCCCAGGGCTGCACCATGAATTCCTGGAAGTCCACCGTGTTATCGGCGTGCTTGCCGCCGTTGAGGATGTTGAGCATCGGCACCGGGAGGATCTTGGCCGAGGTGCCCCCGAGGTAGCGGTACAGCGGCAGGCCGGAGCCCTCCGCCGCGGCCCGGGCGCAGGCGAGCGAGACGCCGAGCGTGGCGTTGGCCCCGAGTTCGGACTTGTTGGGCGTGCCGTCGAGCTCGAGCAGCTCGGCGTCGATCCCCTCCTGATCTCGCACGTCCATGCCCTCGATCGCCGGGGCGATGCGGGCGTTGACGTTCTCGACGGCCTTGGAGACGCCCTTGCCCATGTAGGCCTCGTCGCCGTCCCGGAGCTCGACCGCCTCGTTCTCGCCGGTGGAGGCCCCGGACGGGACGGCGGCCCGGCCGACGACGCCGGAATCGAGGACGATCTCGACCTCGACGGTCGGGTTGCCCCGCGAATCGAGGATCTGGCGGGCGTGAACGACGTCGATATCGAAGGGCATCGGGTCTCTCCGTTGCGGGAAGTCGCGTGGCGCGGGAGGATAGAACCCCCGTCGCCACGACGGGGGCGAGACCCGAGCCACGGGCCGAGGGGCTGTGATGACACTGACGACCGACGACTACAACCGACGACTCCTCCGGCTCCGGGGCGAGATGACCGAGCAGGCCCGGCGCGTCCGCACGCTCGTCGAGCTCGCGTTCGACGGGTTCTTCACCGGCGACAAGGCGCGGGCGGAGCGGGCGATCGAGCTCGACGACGAGATCGACAACGAGGACGTCGAGATCGAGCGCCGGGCCGTGGCGTTGCTCGCCGAGGCCGCGCGCGAGGCGCTGCCGATGCCCGACGAGGCGCCGCTCCGGGCGATCCTCACGCTCGTCAAGGTGAACAACGAGTTCGAGCGGATCGCCGACGCCGGGGTCGAGATCGCCGAACGCACGCTGGCGCTCTCGGGTGACCCGGTCGTCTTCCCGCCGGTGGCACGTGTCATGACCAACAGCGTCGTCGGCATCATGCGAGACATCGGCCGGGCGTACGACCGGCAGGACAACGCCCTGGCGCGTCTCGTGCTCCAGGCCGAAGACACCGTCCTGAAGTTCAAGGACGAGATCGGCCGCCACAGCGAGGCCGCGATCGCCGAGGGGACGCTCGGGGTCGAACTCGCGTTCGACCTCATGGAGCTGACCAGCCAGTGCGCCATGATGGGCGCTCACGCCACCAACATCGCCGAGCAGGTGATCTACGAGAGCACCGGCGCCATCGTCCGCCACACTGCCGAAGGTTGGGTCGACGCCAAGACCCCGCCGCCGAACGCGCCGAGCACGGGCTCGGACAATGGACCGGGCTGACTCGCGGAGACCCCGCTAGCTCGCCCTTGCGAACCGCCAGATCGGATCGCGCACCATCGTGCCGGTCAGCCGGACCCCGTCCGCGAGCTCGATCCGATGCACGGATGGTGTCTCGATCAGCGAGAGCAGAGGGCGGCGCCAGACACGCCGGACCACACCACGACCGCCCGAGACCTCTCCCTCGAACTCGAGATAGGCCGCCCGGTGATCGCCGATCCGTTCGGCTTCGAACACCGGCTCCTCGCACGGATCGAGCCCAGATTCGAGACGGAACGTCACGAGGCGGCGCTCCGCGTTCGACGCCCGCTCGAGCATCCAGTCCAGATGACGGGTACCGTCCGGCAACGCGTGCTCCAGGAGCACGGACGAACGCCCGGATCCGGGCACCGATTCACGGGCATCGAGCGGCATGGCCGATCCTTTCTCGGCACCGCGCCCCGCGCCGTGATAGAAAGGGGGCGTGCGCACAGAAGCGCACCCCGGGGAGCATAAAGGATGAACAGGACTCGCCTTGTCGTCGCCGGACTTATGGCCGCCAGCCTCCTCGCCGCATGCAACGGTCCGTCGGGCTCGACGAGCCGCGCCCGCGGCATCGGGGCGTACGACCGGGGCGATTACCCCGGTGCGCTGCAGCATTTCACCGCCGCGAGGGACAAGCTCCCGGGCGAGGCTCGCTCGCACTATGACCTTGGCAGGACACAGCTTGCGCTCGGCAACGCGACCGAGGCCCGGAACGCGTTCGGCGTCGCCCTCCGGCTCGATCCGGAGAACGAGACCTATCTCCGCGGACAGGTCGACGCGATGATCGCCGACGACCGCGGCGCCCAGGCGATCGAGATGCTGACCGAGCGGGCGGAACGGCTGGATACTCCGGAGGCGTGGCTGCTCACCGGGGACACGCAAAGACGATTGGGCTTCCCAGAGGCGGCTCGTGACAGCTTTGCCCGAGCCGACGCCGTCGGCCTCGGTCGTTCGATCGAGGCACACCGGGCTCTCGCCCAGCTGCGACGCGAGGTCGGCGACCGCGACGGCGAGCTGAGGCGTCTCAGCTACATCCTGTACCTCGATCCGACCGATCCGATGGCCAACGCCCGGGTGCGTGAGCTCGGCGAGATCCCGGGACCGGCGTTCCGTCAGGCCCCTCCACGGCCGGGAAGCTGATCGCGGCCTTGGTCACCGGACGAATCCCCTGCGCCCGATAACGAGTCGAATCGGTCTCGAGGTCGATCGCGCCCAGAAATCGAGCTACGCTTCATCCGGATGAATGGATGAAGCGAATGCGGGCTTGCACCCGATGAAGAGTGCGAAGTTCAGCAGGGATGTCTCGTTGACCAAGCATGAGCCGAACATTCTGCCGGCTGGCCCGGACCAGATCGTGGACCGGCTCTCCGCGCTCGGCGACGGTGTCCGGCTTCGGATCCTGCGTGTCCTCGAGGCAGAGGAGCTCTCGGTGGGCGAGGTCGGCGACGTGCTGCAGCTCCCTCAGAGCACCGTGAGCCGGCACCTCAAGATCCTGGCCGAGGGCGGTTGGCTGGCGAAGCGATCGTCCGGCCCGGCGAGCTACTACCGGCTGTTCCGCGACGACCTGGATGCCCACAGCCGCACGCTCTGGGCGGCCGTCCACGCGCAGTTCGGGTCGAGCGCCACGCTTCAAGAAGACGACCGCCGGCTGCGCGACGTGCTCGCCTCCCGGCGGACCGACAGTCTCGCGTTCTTCGGGAGGGTTGCCGGAGAGTGGGATCAGTACCGTCGCGAGCTCTTCGGCGAGCGGTTCGACGCGGCGGCGCTGCTCGGGCTGCTCCCGCCGAGCTGGACGGTGGCGGATCTCGGCTGCGGAACGGGTGATCTGAGCGAGGCGCTCGCGCCGCGTGTCGATCGGGTGATCGCGGTCGACATGTCGGAGCCGATGCTGAACGCGGCGAGGAGGCGGCTGTCCGGCGCGACGAACATCGAGTTCCGGGAGGGCGCCCTCGGCCGGCTCCCGCTCGAGGATCGCTCGATCGATGCGGCGTGCTGCTCGCTCGTGCTGCACCACATCGCCGACCCGCAGCGGGCGATGTCGGACATCGCCCGCGTGCTGCGCCCGGAGAACGGCGGCGGCGTGCTTCTCGTCATCGACATGCTCCCCCACGACCGCCAGGAGTTCCGCAGGACGATGGGGCACGAGCACCTCGGGTTCGGCGCCGAGGAGATCGACAGGCTGTTCATTGGGTCGGGCTTCCGCCCGGCTCGATTCGTTGAGTTGAGAGCCGAGCCCGGGAGCAAGGGCCCGGGCCTGTTCGCCGCCGCCGGTTGGCTGGCGCCCTCTTGAGTACCACTGTTTGACCGGATTCGACCGTATCGGAGACACCATGACGACTGTGACGACCCCGAAACTCGATGTGACCCCCACGACCGCCGGCGGCCTCGACTTCAAGGTCAAGGACCTCTCGCTGGCCGAGGCGGGCCGTCACCTGATCCGCCTTGCGGAGCACGAGATGCCCGGGCTGATGGCGCTGCGCCAGCGGTACGGCGCGAGCAAGCCGCTGAAGGGCGCGCGGATCACCGGCAGCTTGCACATGACCGTGCAGACCGCGGTCCTGATCGAGACGCTCGTCGACCTCGGGGCCGAGGTCCGCTGGGCGAGCTGCAACATCTTCAGCACGCAGGACGAGGCGGCCGCGGCGGTCGTGGTCGGTCGCGACGGCACGCCCGAGCATCCGAAGGGCGTGTCGGTCTACGCCTGGAAGGGCGAGACGCTGGACGAGTACTGGTGGTGCACGGCCAAGGTCCTCAGCTGGCCGGACGGCCAGACCCCGACGCTGATCCTCGACGACGGCGGCGACGCGACGATGCTGGTGCACAAGGCCAACGAGGCCGAGAAGACCGGCGTGATCCCCGAGTACAACCCGGAGACCGACCCGGAGGAGTACGGCGCGGTGGTCGCGACGATCAAGCGTGAGCTCGAGGCCGGCCCCGCCGGCAAGTGGACGGCGATCGCGGAGAGCATCATCGGCGTGAGCGAGGAGACCACGACCGGTGTCCACCGGCTGTACCAGATGGCGAAGAGCGGCGAGCTGCTCTTCCCGGCGATCAACGTCAACGACAGCGTGACGAAGAGCAAGTTCGACAACGTCTACGGCTGCCGCCACTCGCTCATCGACGGGCTGAACCGCGCGACAGACGTGATGCTGAGCGGCAAGGTCGCGGTCGTCTTTGGTTACGGGGACGTCGGCAAGGGTTGCTGCCAGGCGCTCAAGGGCCAGGGCTGCCGCGTGATCGTGACCGAGATCGACCCGATCTGCGCTCTCCAGGCGGCGATGGAGGGATACCAGGTCGCTCGGATCGAGGATGTCATCGAGAGTGCGGACGTCTTCATCACGACGACCGGCAATAAGGACATCATCACGCTCGATCACATGCGGAAGATGAAGAACAAGGCCATCGTCGGCAACATCGGCCACTTCGACAACGAGATCCAGATGGAGCCGCTGGCGAAGGACAAGAACGTCCGCCGCGTGAACATCAAGCCGCAGTACGACGAGTTCGTCTTCGAGGATCAGGACGGCAAGTCGATCCTCGTGCTCGCCGAGGGGCGCTTGCTGAACCTCGGCTGCGCGACCGGCCACCCAAGCTTCGTCATGAGCGCCAGCTTCACCAACCAGGTGCTCGCCCAGATCGAGCTCCACGAGAACGCCGCCGAGTATTCGAAGGACTCGGTCCGCGTGCTGCCCAAGCACCTCGACGAGGAGGTCGCCAGGCTGCACCTCGACCAGCTCGGCGTGCGGCTGACCAAGCTCAGCCAGGACCAGGCCGACTACATCGGCGTGCCGGTCGAGGGCCCGTACAAGCCCGAGCATTACCGCTACTGATCTGATCCACAGCCCGGCCGGACCCAACGGCCCCGCCGGGCTTTCGATGAACGCCGCGACGATCGAGCCCGCTGGTTCTGCTTCGTCTCGGGCCGAGGCCGAGCTGTGGCGGTGGCTCTCGACCGATGCGGGTGAGGGGCTCGTCGGCGAAGCGGCCCGGATCGACCCCGCGAGCTCGAAGCAGATCGAACGCCTCCGCCCGCGTGTGCCCGCGGGCCTCTATGCCGTCCGCGCGGTCTCGGCGGCGCTGACCCTTGTCGACCTGCGTCGGAGGGCGGAAGACAAGATGCCCGGACTCGCCGCGAGGCTGCTGGCGGACCGCGACGGCTACGAGATGGCGTCGAGCGAGCGAGCCGCGCGGCACGCTGCCTCTCGATTCGCCGCGGTCGGCGGCACGGCCGTCGACGCATGCTGCGGCATCGGCGTGAATGCCTGGGCGATGGCGGAAGCGGGGTTGTCGGCTGTTGCGATTGATCGCGATCTGGCGCGCGTGGAGATGGCTCGGGCGAATACGACCGGGGTCGGATCGTGCGATCTTGTTCACGACGATGTCCAGCGCGATTGCCCCGATGGAGATCTTCTGTTCGTGGACCCGATGCGACGGTCCGCCGCGGGTCCGTCCCGCCGGGCCTCATTGGAGGGTCTTGAGCCCGGCTGGCCGTCGATCGAGTCGCTCTCAGACCGCTTCCGCGGGGCCTGCATCAAGCTCGCGCCCGGGATCGACCGCGCGGTGCTCCCGCCGAACGCGCGGGTCGAATGGACGAGCGAGCGCGGCCGCATGAGCCAGTGTCTCTGCTGGATGGGGTCGCTCGCCTGGGATAACGAGACGGTTCGGGCCACGTCGCTCGACCTGGGCGCCACGCTCGAAGGCGAGCAGGACGCGGGCTGCGGGCTGATCGAGCCGACGGCGCTCCGGGCCGGGGACCTTGTCTCTGCAGTCGACCCCGCCGTCGAGCGGGCGCGGCTCCTCGGGTGGCTCGCGAACGAGACCGGCGGCTCGGTCCTGGCGGACCCGGGCACGGGGCTGCTCGTCGGCGGCGAGCCGAGCGACTGGGTGCGGCGATTCCGGCTCGAGCGGGCGATGCGCTGGGATCCGCGGGCGGCGCGGGAGGCGATTGCGGAGCTCGGCGGGGGTGTCGTCGAGGTAAAGACGCGCGGGAAGCTGGTCGACCCGGACCGGACGCAGATCGAGCTGCGGGGAGCCGGTGATCGTCTCCTGACCGTGTTTATCCTTCGGCTCGGCTCGGAGCCGTGGTGCCTGCTGACCGAGCGAGTGGAGTAGACGGCTTGCATATCGCCGACCTGTTCGAACGCGACAAGCGGACCGTATCGCTCGAGTTCTTTCCGCCGAAGTCGGACTCGGCGGCCGAGTCGCTGTACGAGTCGATCGCCGAGCTTGAACCGCTGGGCCCTTCGTTCGTGAGCGTGACCTACGGCGCGGGCGGGTCGACGCGCGAGCTGACCCACGAGCTCGTCGTCCGGCTGAAGCGGAAGACCCGGCTCAACCCCATCCCGCACCTGACGTGCGTCATGCAGGACGAGCGTCAGGTCGGGGCGATCCTCGAGCGGTATGCCGAGGCGGGGATCGGGAACCTGCTCGCGCTGCGCGGCGATCCCCCGGCCGGTGTCGAGAACTACGACCCCAACGCGGAGGACTTCCGGCACGCGTCCGACCTGGTCCGGTTCATCCGGCGATTCAACGACTCGCGGTCACACCCGGACCGGCGCGGGTTCGGGATCGGCGTGGCCGGGTTCCCCGAGGGCCATCCGGGGACACCGAACCGCCTGGTCGAGATGGACCACCTCAAGGCGAAGGTCGACGCCGGCGCTGACTACGTCTGCACGCAACTCTTCTTTGACAACCGCGATTTCTACGACTTCCGCGATCGCTGCCGCCTTGCGGGCATCAGGGTGCCGATCATCGCCGGCATCATGCCGATCACCAGCGCCAAGGGGATGCGGCGCATGGCCGAACTCGCGCTGGGCGCCCGCTATCCCGCCCCGCTGCTGCGTGCGATCCGGCGCGCCGGCGACAACGAGGACGGCATCAAGCGCATCGGCGTGCACTGGGCGACCGAGCAGTGCCGCGACCTGCTGGATCACGACGTCGATGGGATTCACCTCTACACGCTGAACAAGTCCGGCGCCACGCTCGACATCTACGCGACGCTCGGGGTGCGGCACTCGGCGCAGCTCGCGCCCGACGGCAACGGCCTGGGCTAGGGCTCCAGGAGACGCGCCAGCAGGCCGGCGGTCGCCGAGTTGAGCGGGAGGATCCGCTCGACCGGGCCCTCCTGAAGGACGAGACGGGCCGGCTGGCGGTCCGCTTCGAGGTAGATCCGATGCGATGTCGAGTCTGAACCCCCGATCCGCTCGATCGAGAGCGAGGCGCCGGAGACCGCCTGCTCGGCGAATCCTGTCTCGAGCGGCTCGCTCAAGCGCTCAGCGAGCGCTCCGAGTCGCGTGACCTCGTCCGGCGTCAGATCGGCGTCCGTGCTCCAGCCGCCGACGCCGCGACGCACGGTGATCTGCCCGAGCACGAGAGCGCCCGTCTCGGTCCCGGGCCAGGGGGTGGCGCGCGGGTCGAGGTAGCGAGCCGGCTCGGTCGGGATGGACGGGAACGCGGACGCGGCGATCTCGCCCGTGAGCGACGCGCCGTCGCCGAGAGTGACGCGGACGAGACGGCGCTCGGCGGTGATGCCCGACGGGCCGAGGTCCTCGATCGTCACGGATTGATCCGGCGCTCGGAGCGTGTAGCTCGCGATCGCAGCGCTCCCGGTCTCTTCGGCGAGCGTGTCGATGGACATTCCCCCGAGGGCTCGGACGACACCGCGGGCAAGCGGACCGTTCGCTCTCAGCGCCGAGCCGGCGTGGGTGAGCGACCACCCAAGCGGGCCCGGACGGAGCCCTACCCGTGCCTCGCGGGTACCGATCGACACTTCCGAGATGGTCGGACCCGTGATGGCCTCGATCGATCGTTCACGCCATCGGACAAGCGCCGCCTCGGTCAGACCCTCGATCACTTCTGAGGAGGTCGTCGCGACCACCGGTTCGACGCCCGGCCTGGCGATCTCGACCAGAGTGCGGCCTGCGGTCGAGGACGACGCGGCACGGATCGTCCAGAGCCGGCCGTCGGGCTCGGCAAGAGCGATCTCTATCGCGTCGCGTGGCGCCCCGCCGTCGGTCTCGAGAAAGACCGCCGTCTGCAGTCGCCGCAGCGCGGCCTGGATCTCACCCGGGATGGCGGGCCAGCTCCGCGGCGTACCGCGATCCGACCAACGGACCGTCCACGGCCGGGCCGGGGCATCGCGGGCGATCTCGACGCCGCCGATCGCGAGCGAGGTGATCTGCGCGGGATCGAGCCCGAGCGAGAACCGCTCCTCCCCGGAGACAGCGGGGATGCTCGCGTGGCCGGGCGTTTCCCATGGCAAGCCTGCCACGCGCCACACGAATGCCCACGCGAGCGCCGCGAGCACGAGGGCCGCACTGACGAAGATGGCGACGTTCCTGAGATTCATCCGCTTGGTTCAGGCGTTCGCCACGGTGATCCCCGCGCTGATGTCGCGGCGGAGTTGCATGCCATCGAAGTGGATCTTGTCGCATGCGGCGTACGCGCGGTCGCGTGCGTCTGCGTGGCTGTCCCCCACCGCCGTGACGCCCAGAACTCGACCACCGGAGGTGACGATCTCGCCGCGGTCGTTTCGTCGCGTGCCGGCGTGGTACACCGTGACTCCCTCGACGGCGCTCGCCTCGTCGAGGCCCTCGATCACGAGGCCGGTCTTCGGTGCGTCCGGGTAGCCCTCGCTCGCCAGAACGACGCAGACGGACGCGCCGGTCGAGAACCGCGGCCGATCGGCGTCCACATACCTCTCGAGTGTCCCGCTGGCGGTCGCGAGCATGAGCTCCAGCGGGTCCGACTCGAGCAATGCCATGAGCGGCTGGCATTCCGGGTCACCGAACCGCACATTGAACTCGAGGACCCTGGGACCGGTGCGTGTGAGCATCAGACCGGCGTAGAGCACGCCGGTGAACTCGGCGCCGTGCTGACGCATCGCGTCGACGGTCGGGACGAGGATCTCGCGCTCGACGCGTTGCAGTAGCTCGCCGGTCACCGCAATCGAGGGGCAGAACGCGCCCATGCCGCCGGTGTTCGGGCCGGCGTCGCCCTCGAGCAGACGCTTGTGGTCCTGGCAAGGTGGGAGCGTGAGGATCGTTCGCCCGTCGACGAGCGCCAGCACCGAGACCTCGGGGCCCGAGAGCTTCTCTTCGATCAGCACGGTCCCGCCGGCGTCACCGAACCTCCGGTGGAGCATCATGTCGTCGAGCGCCACGAGGGCCTCTTCGGTGGAACTCGGGACGATCACGCCCTTGCCCTTCGCCAAGCCGGCGGCCTTGACGACGTGCGGCTCCCGGCGGGATTCGAGGTAAGCGCGGGCCGTCTCGTGATCGGTGAACGACCGGCCCTCGGCGGTCGGCACCGACGCGTCGCGCATGAGCTTCTTCGCGAACGACTTGTCCGCTTCGAGCCTCGCGGCGGCGGCCGACGGCCCGAGGACGAACCGCGTGCCGCCCTCGAGCTTCTGGGAGAGCTTGTCGGCGTAGCCCTCGGCGAGCGGGTCCTCGGGGCCGATGACGACGAGCCCGATGTCGTGCCGGTCGGCGTACTGCTGGAGGCGATAGATCTCCTTGATGTCCACCGGGACGTCGACGGGTGTGCCGATGCTCGCCAGACCGGGGTTATTCGGGTGCGTGACGTGGAGCGTGCCGAGGCGCGGCGAGCGGGCGAGGGCCTCGCCGAGGGCGTGCTCTCGTCCGCCCCCGCCGACGAGCAGGACGTTGATCGGGTGGTCGGGCATCGGGTGATCGTACCGCCCGCCGCGTCTCGGTAGTCTCGCCGCATGGAGATCCACGAAGAGCGATCGGGCGAGGGCATCTCGCGGCGGGGGTTCCTCGCCTCGGCCAGCGTGAGCGCGGCGGCCGTCGCCGCCCTCGCCGGCCTGAGTCGCGACGCCGAGGCCTTTGAGAGCGCGACCGTCCAGCCCGAGACGAACGACGACGAAGCGGCGGCGATCTCGACCGAGGACATCGCGGCCGTCGAGCGCGTGATGGCACTGGGCTTCCGTGCGGGTGATCGGGAAGCGGTTGCCGCCAGCGCCACGCGCCAGCGGGATGGGTTCGAGCGTCGGCGTGCGAGCACCGATCTCGACCGGCATCCGTCGGAGGTATTCCGCGTCCTCGGCGAACCCGAGATCGGCAATGCGCTCGACGCCGGGCGAGGCGTCGTCGCACCGACGATGGCCTCGGCGGGCTCGCCCGTGTCGCCGCCGGACGACGACGAGGATCTGGCGTTCGCGCCGGCCTGGAAGCAGGCCGATTGGATCCGGACTCGCCGGCTGACCAGCGAGCGGCTCACACGCGTGTATCTGGACCGCATCGAGCGCCTCGGCCCTCGGCTGGAGTGCGTCGTGACCGCGACGCCCGAGCTCGCGATCGAGCAGGCGCGCCGGGCCGATCGCGATTTGGCGAACGGGCGGTACCGCGGGCCGCTCCACGGCCTTCCGTACGGGGCGAAGGACCTGTTCGACACCGCGGGGATCAGCACGACCTACGGCGCCGAGCCGTACCGCGAGCGCGTGCCGGAACGCACGGCGGTGGTGATCGAGCGGCTGGAGCGGGCCGGGGCCGTGCTGGCCTGCAAGACCACGCTCGGGGCGTTGGCGTACGGCGACATCTGGTTCGGTGGGCGGACGAGGAACCCGTTCGATCTCTCGCAGGGCTCGTCCGGCTCCTCGGCGGGCAGCTCGTCCGGCGTGGTGGCCGGGCTTTTCTCGTTCAGCCTGGGAACCGAGACTCTCGGGTCGATCGTCTCGCCCTCGATGCGTTGCGGGGCCGCGGGGATCCGCCCGACGTTCGGACGCGTGGCGCGGACAGACTCGATGGAGCTCTGCTGGTCGCTCGACAAGATCGGCCCGATCTGCCGAACCATCGCCGACGCCGCCCTGGTGCTCTCGGTCATCAACGGGGCGGACGCGGGCGATCCGTCGTCGGTGGATGCGCCGTTCGATTGTGACCTCACGCGCGACGCGTACGGCCTGCGCGTCGGGTACCGGCCCGAGTGGTTCGAGGGTCGGGGCGCGACCGAGCATGACACGGCGGCCCTCGCGGCGGTGCGCGATGCCGGCTGCGAGCTCGTCGAGATTGACTACGAATACCAGGAGAACTTCGGCGCTCTGCGCACGATCCTGAACGTCGAAGCGGCGGCGGCCTTCGAGGAGCTGACGCTCTCGGGGCGGGACGAGATGCTGAAGTGGCAGCAGCCGCAGGCGTGGCCCAACACGTTCCGATCCGCGTGGATGGTCCCGGCGATCGAGCTGATCCAGGCGCAGCGCATCCGGCGTGCGGCCTGCGAGTACTGGGACGACCAGCTCGCGCGCCACGGCGTCGACGCCGTGGTCGCGCCGAGCTTCGCCGCGGGGCTTCTGCTCCTCACCAACTTCACGGGGACGCCGTGCGCCGTCGTGCGGACGGGTTTCCGCAGCGAGACGCGCCCGCACGGGATCACGGTGTGGGGGCGGAGCTTCGGGGAAGCGGCCGCGGTGAAGGTCGCGCACGAGATCGAGCGACGGCTCGGGGCGTGGGAGACGCGGCCGCCCATCAGCTGACCCAAAAACGCCGGACGCCGGCTTTCACCGGCGCCCGACGCGATCTCGGTATCCTCTCCGCCGGCGGGGCGGCTTCAGTCGGTATCGAGCGATTGCTCGATGCGGGCGAGCAGGTCGCGGACGTGCGGCGACTGGTCGCTGTCGAGCTCCATCATGAGGCGTTGCAGCTCGTTCCGGGCAAGAGCCGGGCGGTCGCTGTCGCTCTCGGGATCTTCGAGGAGCCCCGCGAGCGTGTCCACGTACATGCGTTGGGTGTTCCGTCGGTAAACGTCCGGATCGGACTTCCGGCGCCCGATGAGCTCGGACATGATCCCGTCGGTCATCATGTTCATCATCTCGGCCGGCGTGAAGGCGTCCGGGCCGACCCGCTCGGCCATCTCGCTCATCCGCCGGATCCGAGTCGCGCCGACGAGGCTCCGCATGAGCCCGATCTGGTTTCGGCGGACGGCGTCCTGAACGCCCTGCCCGGTGAGCCGGAAGACGATGTCGTCTGGGATGAAGGCCTCGGGCGTCGTGAACGCGTTGTCGAGGAGGAACTGCATCGCCTCCCGCTGCTTGCCCGGGTCGAGCGGGAAGTACTGCTGGTCGTCATCGCCGTAGTAGTACTTGATCTCCTCGACGGCGCCGACGACCTTGGCGACGTGGCCCATCTCACGGCGCCACTGCCCGAGGACGGCGCTGTGCATGTTTCCGAGCAGCCGGTAGTCCTCGTCCTTCTCGCTGGTGGCCTCGACGAGGTAGCCCATGACGCGCTCGAGGTTCTTCAGTCCGAGACGCGTCGCCTCGACCGCGTCGTCCCCGAGATCCTCGGTCTGGACGGTGTGGTCGGTCGGGACGGCACCGAGCCCGCCGGCCCAGAGCAGCATGGGATCGTCGAGCTGGCGGTCGACGATCTTCTCGAGCTCGGCCGCTTCGTCGGCGTCGGCGGGGAACTGCTTGTAGCCCCACTCGATGGAGAACTTGTCGTACGGCCCGACCATCGGCAAGAGGCCGGCCCCGTCTTCGGGCTGGGCGACGTAATTGAATCGCGCGTAGTCCATGATCGAGGACGCCGTGCCGTTTTTCCTGGTCCACTCCGGATCGCGCAGCTGCTCGATCGTGTAAGAGCTCGAGACCTTGAAGTTGTGCGGCAGACCGATCGAGTGGCCGACCTCGTGGGCGACCACGAACTGGATGAGCTCGCCCATCAGGTCGTCGGGCATCGGAAGCTTCTGGGCCCGCTCGTCGCTTGGCCCGGCCTGGACGAAGTACCAGTCGCGGACGAGCTTCATCACGTTGTGGTACATGCGCACGTCGGCCTCAAGGATCTCGCCGGTGCGCGGATCGTGGACGTGCGGGCCGAAGGCGTTGGGGATCTGGCTCGGGAGCCAGCGGATGGTGCTGAAGCGGGTGTCCTCGGCGTCCCAGTCCGGGTCCTCCGCACGGTCGGGCGCGTACTTGCCGATGATCGCGTTCGAGAAGCCCGCCTGCTCGAACGCCGGCTGCCAGTCCTCGATGCCCGCCTTGACGTAGGGCTTCCACTTGTCCGGGACTTCCCTTGCCACGTAGAAGACGATCGGCTCTTTCGGATCGCTGATCTCCGCGTTCGGGTCCTTCTTCTCGAGACGGAACCGGTTGATGTAGCTGACCTCGGCGACCTCGTGCTGAGAATCGTCCGCGTAGTCGAGGAAGTCGACGTTGAAGTAGCCGACCCGATCGTCGTAGTGACGCGGCTTCCACGGGTCGTCGGGCAGTTTGACGATGCTGTGGGCGATGACCGCGGTGATGCCGCTCCGGAACCGGCCGCCCTCGGCGTTGGAGAGCGTGTAGGTGGCGAGGGCCTTGGTGAGGACGTTCTCGGGGAACGATTTCACCGACTCGATGAAGCTCCGCTTCGAGTCCATCGAGTTCGCGTTCAGCGAGCGGGCCGCGCTGAACTCCTTCACGTCCTTCGTGAAGAGATCGGTCGCGTCGATGACGACCGACTTGTCCTTGCCATACGCCGCGACGTCGATCGCCTGGATGATCGGGGCGATGGAGCTCTCCCGGACCGCCTTGTTGGTGCCGTCGTCGCCGTCGAGGCTCCGGACGCCGAAGCGGATGTCGCGGAGCAGGACGCGGTCGCCGCGCTGCTCGAATCGCACCACCCGGTCCTGGACGGGCATGCCGGCGTAGCTGAAGCCCTCCGACGTGCTATCGACCGAGGTGACCCAGAGCAGGTCCTTGCCCATGATCTCGGGCTTCAGCTCGAAATAGAGCTTGTCACCGACGACGTGCGTGGTGAACAGACCCGCGTCGGTCACCGCATCGTCCTTGATGACGTCGTCGTACGGCTTGGGATCGGCCAGAGCGGCCGAGGCGGCAACGGCCAGGGGGAGCGCGAGTCGCGCGGTGGTCTTCAGCATCGAGTTCCTCTCCATGAGCCCGCGGACGGGCCCCGGGCTCGACCCCATGGTCTCGCCCTGGGGAGCGTGTGTTGGCACAAAGCTACCGGAACCGGGGGCAAGCAACAACCCCAGCGACCCGGCAGGCCACGATCGCTCGGGCCCGGCTTGGATATTCGGACTTTCTCAGGGCCCGCCTATGGATTCCATGCGCAGGGAATGCCGGGTGTCGAGCCCGCCCGAACTGGTGTCGATAGCCCAGGATCGAAACTGAGCGGTGCGGGGTCCGTCGGCCGATCGCCGCTGCGATGGATGACCGACCGCGGATCAGCGTGATCGTGCCGACCCGGGGCGACCGGTCGGTTCTTCTGAGGCGGCAGTTGAAGCTGCTCCGGGCACAGCTTCGAGATGGCGACGAGATCCTCGTCTCGCTGGATGGCACCCCTCAACCGCGGTGGCTCGAGAACGCCGGTGCCGGGGTGATCGTCGGGCCGGCCGGCGGGCCTGGTGTCGCCAGGAATAGGGCGCTGGAGCGGTCCCGCGGCGATCTGTTCGTCTTCTTGAACGACGATGCCATCCCCGATTCCGGGCTTCTCGAACGTCATCGCCGTGCTCACGAGGAGCGCTCGGCGTCGGGACTCTCGCGGGCGATCGTCGTCGGCGACGCCCCGTGGGCGGTGCGTGAGGACGATCGACCTCTTGATCGGATGCTCCGCCACACGTCGCTCGTGTTCTTCTATGACCAGATGCGTCGCGGGGGTCGCGAGCGGGATTGGGGGTATCGACATGCCTGGACCCTCAATCTCTCGGTGCCGCGCGAGCTCTGCCAGCGGTTCGACGAACGGCTGCGGTTCCCGATGCTCGATGATCTCGAGTGGGCGTACCGGGTGACCCGGGCGAGCGGCGTGCCCGTGATCTTCCGGCCGGAAGCGCGCGTGCTCCATGAGCACCGGTACTCCGCGCTGGACGTGCTCATTCGAGAGGTGCTGCTCGGCCACCAGGCCGCGACGCTGCGCGCCGTCAACCCGGAATGTGCGCGCATCATGTTCGCGGATCGCTTGACTGGGCGCGTGCCGGTCTCGGGTGCGGAGCTTCTCGGGGCGGGCGCAGCCTTCCGAGTGTTCGAGTCTTGGTGCGGTGGCGACGGCGCCGATCCGCAGAGCGCCTTCGAAGCCTGCCGTGGGTGGCGCGAGACCGCGCGTCGATTCGGTGCATCGCGTTGCGACGAGGACTTCGGATCCGTCCGGCGAGCGGCACTCGAGCTCATCGGCGGATCGGCCGGAGCCTCAGCGGGGCCTTCCTTGGTCGTTTCTCGAACCGCGGGCGCCCGGTCACCGACGACCGCATGATCCGTACTCAGGAGATCGGTCTTGACGTTGCTCGCCTACCTCTCAGACTCGTACCCCGCGAACAACCAGACGTACGTTCAGCGCGAGCTGGCGGAGATCGAGCGGAGAGGGACGGCGGTCATGCGATGCTCGCTTCGTGGCGATGCGCGCTCGACCGAGAGTGATCCGCGGGCCGCGGCGACCTGGGTTGCCAGCCGCGCCTCACTTCTCGAGCGCGCCATCGCCGTCGCCAACACGCTGATCTCGCCGGCGAAGGCGTGGCGCTCGCTCCGCTGCTGCCTGCGGTCGGTCGAAACCCCCGTTCGATCGTGGGTCGACGCTGCCGTCTGCGCCCGTCGATGGCGTCGCGCCGGCGTGCGGCACGTGCATGCGCACTTCGGCCTGGAGTCGGCGTCGATCGCGAGGGCATCCTTCCTCCTCGGCGGTCCCGCCTATAGCTTCACCGTCCACGGCCCGGACGAGTTCGACGACCCTGCGGGCATCGATCTGCCGGGCAAGGTCGGGGACGCCGCGTTCGTCGTCGCGATCACGCGATTCGCGCGCGGGCAGATCTGTCGTTGGGTTGAACGGTCGCTTTGGGACCGCGTGCACGTCGTTGGGTGTACGGTGCCCGAGCGGTTCTTCTCCGAAATCCCGATCGGGCGGGATCATCGATCGTTCGTCTTCGTCGGACGGCTCGTGGCGCAGAAGGGTCCAGAGCTGCTGATCGATGCGTTCCACGACGCCCTCGGCCGCGGCATCGATGCGGAGCTCGTGCTCGTCGGCGACGGTCCGATGCGGCCGGCGTTGGAGACGCGCGTCCGAGACCTCGGGATCGCGGACCGTGTGCGGTTCGCGGGCTGGCTCGACGAGGACGCCGTCCGGGCGACGCTCGTCTCAGCCCGGGCGCTCGCCCTGAGCAGCTTCGCCGAAGGCCTTCCGCTGGTCTGTATGGAATCGTTCGCTGTCGGTCGGCCCGTCATCGCGCCGAACATTGCCGGCATCCCAGAGCTCGTCAAGCACGGCGAGAACAGCTGGCTCGTGCCTTGCGGGGACGTCCACGCGCTCGCGGACGCGTTCGAGGCGGCGTCGCGATCGGACGCGAGCGTGCTGAACCTGATGGCGGAGCGCGGCCGGCGTGCGGTCCGGAGCCGGCATCTGACCGAGCGTGAGACCGGGAATCTGGCGTCGCTGTTCGACCGCGCGCTCGGCGGAGAGCGCGTCGTCGAGGAGTCCGGCGAGCCCCGCCGTCACGAGGCGACGATCACCGTCCGCGTCCGTGAGAACGCCGACGTGATGGGCTCGACGGCGCCGCGGCCGAGTCCTGCCGAGGCGGCCTGATCGGCGTTCGCTACTCGGTGCTGAGGCGGGCGAGGGCACCGCCGTCGGCGACCAGCGACTGGCCGGTGATGAACGAGGACCGCGAGCCGTCTGAGAGGAAGAGGATCACCTCGCCGATCTCCTCGGGACGACCGACGCGACCCAGCACGTGCTTGCTGCCGAGCCCGCGGACGAGCTCCTCGACGCTTCGACCGGCGACATGACCGCGCTCGAGCCCGGCGTGGAGCATCGGCGTATCGACGGCACCGGGCAGGATCGCGTTCACGCGCACGCCGTACTCGCCGAACTCGAGGGAGATCGCCCGGGTGAACGCGAGCAGGGCGCCCTTGCTCGCCGCGTACGCGGCGATGTTCGGGCTCGTCGCCATCGCGTGAACCGAACTCACGTTGACGATCGCGCCCTTGTTCTCGCGGAGCATGGGAACGGCGTGACGCATGGCGAGGAACACGGAGCGGAGGTTCGAAGCCATGACGGCATCGAACTCCTCGGCGGTCATCTCGACGATCGGCTTACAGATCTGGAATCCCGCGTTGTTCACCAGCGCGTCGAGACGCCCGTGGCGCTCGCGGACTTGTTCGAAGATCCGCGCGGCCGAGGCCGCGTCGGCGATGTCCGCCTCGATCAGGGTGGCCACGCCGGGAACCTCCGTGCCCCGACGATCGACCCCCACGACGGTCCAGCCCGCCCGGTCGAAGACCCCGGCCGTCGCGGCCCCGATACCGCCGGCGACACCCGTGATGAGGGCGACGCGCTGCTCGTTCTGCTGGATCATCCGGCGCCTCCTGTGCTACCTCGTGCGTGTCGGCTCGCGTCCAAACTGTGCTCCAGAAGTGGGCGGCGTCGATAGACACGGGTGCCCTCGACCGCCACGAGATCGAACGAGAGAGAGCAACTCCTGCGACGCGTGCTCGCGTGCGTGCGTGAGGGCCGGCTCGGGTCGGCGTTGGAGGTGGCCTGCTCGTGGGTGAGTTCGGCCCCGGGGGACGACGATGCTCTCGAAGCGGTTCGGCAGCTCGCCGAGCAGCTCGGCGTCCCGAGTCTCTCGGCCGCGCTCGGGGGGCGCGACGGGAGCGGCCTGCCGGATGCGGTGACGCCGCCGGCCGTCATCGAGCGTGCCCGGCGTCACGCGGCGTTGCTCGAACGGCTTGGCATCGATCCGTCCGATCTCGAAGCGTCGCTCTCTGCGTGGCGCTTTGCGATGGGCCCGGACGTCCTGTTCTATCGCCGCCCGGGCGACGACTGGCGACGTATGCCGACGCGTGATGAGGTCGACTCGGCCCTGCCGCGAGACAATTGGGCGCGGCACGGGACGACGATCGACGGGGTCTTCCCGCCGGTATTGCTCGAGGCGGCGCTCGGGCGCGTGCCTCCGAACCCCAACGGCTACGCGCCGCAGATCCATGTGGTGGAGATCGATCCGACGGCGATGCTCGCCGGGATGGCCTTCAGCACGATCGACGATCTCGCGACGGACGACCGGATCGCCTGGCACGTCGGGGAGAACGCCGTCCGGTCGTACGCCGACGCGCTGGCCTCGTGCGGCCACGCCCCGCTCCCCCGCGGCGTGCTCTCTTGCCCCGGATCGGCGGCTCCCAGCGGCCCGACGCCGGGCGCGGCACTCGCGCAGGCGGACCGGCGGCAGCAGGTGGCCGTCGCCCAGCTCCGGCCGCGTGTCCGGCACGCCGACCAGCGTCGCACCGCAGGCTGGTGGGCGGAGCGGTACGCGTCGATCGTGCGCGGCGAGTCGAATCTGCGAGCGCTCGTGATCACGACGCGGTTCTCGACGTTCGTTCGCCACTCGGCGAGGGACATCGCCGACGGGCTGCGTCGCCTGGGTCACGAGGCCGAGGTGTTGATCGATCGCGACATCCACACGAAACTCGGCGCGGGTGACCTGCTCGAGACCTGCGATCGCGTCGACCCGGATCTGATCATCCTCATCAATCACACGCGCTGGCAGAGCGCGGGAATGCTGCCGGCCGGTGTCCCGTTGCTCTGCTGGATCCAGGACGCGATGGGACCGCTCCTGTGCCCGATCCAGCCCGGCCAGCTCTCGAGGCGTGACTACTTCGCCGGGCACATCTTCTCGCGGATGTTCGGAGACTTCGGCTATCCGCGAGAGCGGATGATGCCCTGCCCGGTGCCGGCGAGCACCTCGAAATTCGGCGGGGTCGAGCCTCGGAGCGACGGCTTCGAGGCGGAGATGATCTTCGTGAGCAATCATGGCCCCCCGCCCGAGGAGCTGCGTGAGAGCCTCCGCGAGGATCTGGCGGAGCACGATCTGCCCGCCGAGTTGGTCGATCGCCTGGACGTCGCCGCGAGGAGCATCATCGAGGATCCCTCGCTCGTCGTCGCACGAACGCTCAAGAGGGCGTGCCGGGATGAGCTCGCGGTTCTCGGCGTTCCGACGACGCCCGCGGCGATTGCGCAGGTGCACTCGATGGTCGGGCTTCCGATCGCCGAGCGTCGGTTTCGCTACCGCATGCTCGGGCAGGCCGCGGAGGTGTGCGAGCGGAACGGATGGAGGCTGCGTCTGTTCGGGCGTGGGTGGGACGGCTCCCCCGAGTTCAGCCGCTATGCCGCCGGCCTGCTCGAGCATGGCGACGAGCTCCGAGACGCTTACTCCGGCGCCGTCGCGAGTCTGCACGGCACGACGTCACGCGGCGTCCACCAGCGCGTCATAGAGTGCGCGCTGGCCGGCGGGTACACGATGATCTCTCGCACCGCGGATCTCGCGCACACGCTATCGATCGAGAGCGCGCGTCGCGAGCTCGCGCCCCGTCTCGGCGATCCCACGCACCGCGCCGCGATGCTGGCCGCCATCGAGCGCAACGACCGGCTTCTCGCCGCCCCCGAAGGCTGCCAGTACCGCGCGTGGTATGAATCGCTCTGTGCCGAGGACGGCGTCGAGGCCAGGATCCCGATCTGCCATCGGGCCGCGCAGCTCGCGCCCGAGGGCTGGCTGGACGACAGCTACCGGAAGGCGCCGGGCCGATGGTCGCTCGACGAGCCAACGGACTGCACCTTCCGCACAGCGGGCCAGCTCGAACGGGCTGTCGGCGCCCTGATCGCTGACCCCGCCGATCGACGCGAGCGCATCCTCAGAGTGCGTGCGGGCATCGAGGCCGAGTTTACCTACGAGGCCGTGCTAGCGCGTCTGATCGATGCGATCGCGCAAGACCTGACAATCGCTGCTCAGCCGCCTGCCTAGGACCACGGCTCTGCGACGTGCGCGAACGCCCCGGCATCCTCGCGGCGAACCGCGATGAAGTTCCCCCATGCATGCGCATCCTCGAGCTCGGCTGGATAACGCCGCAGCGAACGCCACCTATGCTGGACGCCGTATCGCTCGATCGGATGCCACTCGGACATCCAGACTTCATAGCCGTGCTCGAGGAAGAAGCGTCCGAGATCGTGGGTCCCGTACCCGAGCTTGGTCGTCTTCGAGTCTTCGAACTCCGCCATCACCATCCGCGGACGCACGCTGCTCCAGTCGAGACCCTGGAGCACCCGGAGGTCGTAGCCCTCCGCGTCGACCTTCAGGTAGTCCACACGCTTCACACCCGCCTCCGCGAGCACGTCGGCGAGTGTGCGCACGCGCACCACGCATGTCTCCTCGTGCGAGTGGCGGAATGGCAGCATCGACGCGATCCCCTGCGATTCATTGCTCGCAAAGAAGGGGACGCCATCTTTCGGTTCGGCGCCCAGGGCGCAGGTCCACAGCCTAAACGGCTGCCGTGACGCGAGGGCGAGCAGCTTATCGTGCTTGATCGGGTCGGGCTCGAACGCGTGGACGTCCCATCCCATCGCCAGGTAGGGTTTGAGCGCGCCCCCGAAGAAGGCCCCGACGTCGATCAGGACACCGGGCCTCGCCCCGGCTTCGTGCTCGCGTTCGAAGAACTCTCGGATGAGTGCTTCCTCTGAGAATGTCCGAGAGGTGACGGATGGGTTCACGGCTCGCTCCTCTTGTCTGCTACGCAGCGACGGCTGCGGTCTCGGCGACGATAGGCAGAAGTCTCTCCGGCTGTGCCCCGGCAAACCGGATGGCCGTATATACGATCCGT
>JBCBKP010000032.1:0-36838 GCA_038521625.1 Planctomycetota bacterium | reverse complement strand
GGATGCACGATTCGATCGCCGAGCGTCGCGAGCGACGCGAGATCGACCGGCTCCGGCGCAGCGAGCGGCCGCTGACGACGGGGCACCTCGAATCGCTCCGCAGGCAGGCCGGGGCGCCGATCGCCGAGCAGCGTCGGCCGCACGCGGTGCTGGAGGACATCACGGACCGGGCCGCGTTCGAACTGCTGCGGGCCGCTGAGCGCTCGATCACGATCGTGGCCGAGCTGGAGTATTTCGGTTCGTTCGAGGCGACGGTCGACCTGCTGCCTGGTGTCGAAGTCCGGGACGTCTCGCGGCGGGAGCGGCCCTTCGAGCGCGTCGTCGTCGAGATCGACACGTCGACGTTCCCGGGCCCGCTGCGAACGGCGGAACCGATCGAGCTCGTCGTCGAGCGCTCGCTCGATCATCTGCTGGGGGATATCCGCGGCCGGGTTTACGCCGAGGACGCGCAGCGTCGTGCCGAGGCGATCGGCTCGGATCAGGAATTCGCGGCGCGCGCTCTGACGGCCGACGGGACGGACCTCGGGCAGTATCGGGCGGGTGACCGCGCCGGAGCGACCGGTGTCGAGTCGGCGCGCGAGCACGATCTCCGCGGGCTGCGGGGACTCCGTCGGACGCGTGTCGACACGGGTGACCGCACCGAGACCGGTTCGCGGGCCGGGCGGGACATCCGGGTCACGGTCGACGCGGCGCTGCAGGCCCGCGTCGCGGCGATACTCGATCCGCGCCTCGGGCTCGCCGTCGTGCAGCCCTGGCACGAGAACGAGTTCCTCCCGCTCGGGACGAAGCTCGCGGGCGCGGCCGTCGTGCTCGATGTCGACTCGGGGGATGTGCTCGCGATGGTGAGCACCCCAGCGCCCTTTGCACCCAGCGCTGCGGGTGATGACAGCGCGGCGCCCGACGACCCCGAGCAGCCGTTCGGGCCGGGGATCGATCCGAACATCAACCGCGCGATCTCGGTGCCCTATCCGCCCGGTTCGATCAGCAAGGCCCTCGTCGCGGCCGAGGCCGAACGCCGCGGCGTCTACAACCCCCGCAGCGGGATCCGTTGCACGGGCCACTATCACCCCGACAACGCCAGCGCGTTCCGCTGCTGGATCTACAAGCGGTTCGGGGTCACGCACAGCGACGACGGGCGGCCCGTGCTGCTGCCCGAATCGCTGCAGGTCTCGTGCAACATCTTCTACTACACGCTCGGCGAGCGGCTCTATCAGGCCGCCGGCCGACGGGGCATCTCGGACGCGTACCGGCGTTTCGGACTCGGCGCCGGCTTCGGGTTCGGCGTCGGCCCGGAATGGCCCGGCTCGATCGCCGCCTCGATCTCGGCGGGGGGCGAGCGACCGATCAACGCGGGGGAGTCGCGGCTGCTGGGCATCGGCCAGGGCCCGGTCGACTGGACGCCGATGCACGCGGCGTCGGCCTACGCGGCGCTCGCGCGCGGCGGGGTGCAGCTGCCGCCGCGTCTCTACGCCGACACGCCGCCGACAGATCCCGAGCTGCTCGGCATCGAGCCCGCGACCATCGGCCGGATCGTCGAGGGCCTGCGCAAGGCCGTCGGCGAGTACGGCGGCACCGGCTATGACATGGCCGTCGATGGCGTGCGCGAGGTGACGTTCAACGCCGAGGGAGTCAGCGTCTGGGGCAAGACCGGCACGGCCACGGCGCCGCCGCTCCTGCACGACTTCGACGGCGATGGCCCGCTCGAGCGCACGGTCGTCCGCGAGGGTGACCACTCGTGGTACGTCGTCGTTGTGCGCGGGCGGCGCGGCGGGCCGAGCTACGCGATCGCCGTCATCGTCGAGTATGCGGGCTCCGGCGGGCGCGTGAGCGGGCCGATCTGCAATCAGATCGTGCACGCGCTCGCGCACGAGGGGTATCTCCGTGGCGTCCCCGGGGGGGCCGGCGAGGTCGCTTCGAGCGGGACACGCCCGTGAGTCTCGGAGAGCTCGTCCACCGCGGCGAGAGCGGGCTGGCCGAGACGCTCGTCCGGGGCAGCGCCTCGAAGAAGGAGATCTCGATCCCGGCGTTCAAGCTGCTGACGCCGGCGTGGCTCTGCGTCGGGTCCGGGCTGCTGCTCTCGCTGCTGGGCGTGCTCGCGATCGATCTCGGCACCGATTCTCCGGCGGGCGGGCTGTCGGCGCTCGCGTGGCGTCAGGCGGTGTTCTGCGTGGTGGGGCTGCTGGCGGCGCTGGTCGTGGCGCTCCCGCACTTCCGGATGCTCTCGGTCCTGGCGTGGCCGGCGTACATCGCGTCGCTGGCGCTGCTGGTGTTCCTGCTGCTCCCGTTCGTGCCCGCCTCGATCGTGACGCCCCGGAACGGCACGCGCGGCTGGATCGATCTCGGCCCGGTCGATTTCCAGCCCTCCGAGGTCGCCAAGATCGCCTACGTGCTCGTCGTCGCTCGGTACATGCGATGGCGCTCGAGCCACCGCAGGCTCCGCGGGTTGATCCTCCCGGGGTTGATCGCGGCGCCGATGGTGGGCCTGATCGTGCTTCAGCCCGACCTGGGGACGGCCTCGCTCTTCGGTCCCGCGCTTCTCGGCATGCTGATCGCGGCGGGCGCTCGCATGCGGCACATCGCGCTGATCTTCGCGGTCGCGGCGCTCGCCGCGCCGCTGAGCTATCCGATCCTCCGGGATCACCAGAAGACCCGGATCGTTGGGCTGATCCGGCAGCTTCAGGGCGATACCTCGACTGCGAGCGACATCAACTTTCAGTCGTACACCGCGCAGGCGCTCATCGGCGCCGGCGGGCTGGCCGGCGCCGAGGACACGAGGGCCCGCGCGCTCGTCCGCTACAACCGACTGCCGGAGAGGCACAACGACACCGTCTTCGCGGTCGCGGTCACCCGCTGGGGACTCGCGGGCGGGATGCTGCTGATGGCGCTCTACCTCGTCTGGATCGCGGGCGCGCTGCTGACGTCGGCGATCACGCTCGAGCCGGAGGGGCGGCTGATATGCGTCGGCGTGGCCGGGTTTGTGGCGGCGCAGGCGGCGGTCAACATCGGCATGAACCTGGGCATTCTGCCGATCGTCGGGATCACGCTGCCGTTCATCTCCTACGGCGGCTCGAGCCTGCTCACGGTCTGGCTGATGACCGGGCTGATCATGAACGTCGGTCTCCACCCGGCGCGGCCGCCGTTCAGACCCTCGTTCGAGTACGATGAGCGCGATGGCGAAGGCACGATCGCGGCGGCGACGGGACGGCCGTCCGGCCTCAACATCTTCCTCATCAACCGATGAACGCGGCCCGCCCGCCCGTCCGTGGCGGGCCGATGTCGAGCTTCCCTCGGGCGTGCCCCCGCTGGACCCCTCCGCGGAGTTCGAGCAGAGACTCGCCGAGCTCGGCATCGAGCTCGAATCGGGCGAGCTCGAGACGCTCGGCCGCTACCTCGCCCTTCTGATGGTCACGAACCGCGTGATCAATCTCACCGCGATCGACGACGCGGCCGAGGCCTGGACCAGGCACGTGCTCGACAGCCTCACTCTGCTCCCGGTGCTCGCGGAGGCCGAGCCCGAGGCGGGGCGCGACCGGCTGCGGGTCCTCGACGTCGGCAGCGGCGGGGGATTGCCGGGGCTGGTGCTCGCCATCGCGATGCCCGATGCCGACTTCACGCTCCTCGACGCGACCGCGAAGAAGTGCCGCTTCCTCCAGCACGCCGCGAGCGAGCTCGCGCTCACCAACGTCGACGTCGCCTGCGCGAGGGCCGAGGCGGCGGGTCACGAGCGGGGGGAGCGCGTGGATCGGGGGGGCGTCGCGCGGCGCGAGGGGGCGATGCGCGGCGCGTTCGACGTCGTGACAGCGCGCGCCGTGGGCCGGCTCGCGACGCTCGCCGAGCTCACCGTGCCGTTCGCGCGCGTCGGCGGGCTCTGCGTGCTCGTGAAGGGTGCCAAGGCCGAGGAGGAGCTCGAGGAAGCCAGGGCCGGTCTGCACCTGCTCCACGCCTCGCACGCCGGCACGGTCGAGACGCCGACCGGGCGGATCGTGGTGCTGGAGAAGCGCCGAGCCACGCCGCGTGACTATCCGCGCGCCGACGGGCAGCCGAAGCGGAGCCCCCTTGGGATCGAGAAGGACTGAGGGCCGGCTAGACTCGGTGGATGGTCGGTCCCGCCGATGCTGTGCTTGGTGACACCGGCCCAATCGCGCGGGCGCTCGGCCCGAGCTACGAGGCCCGAGACCAGCAGCTCCGGATGGCCGCCGCGGTCGAACGCTCGATGGAGCAGCGGAGCCACCTGCTCGTCGAGGCCGGCACCGGAGTCGGCAAGAGCTTCGCGTACCTCGTGCCGGCGATCCGGCGGGCCGTCGAGCACGGCGAGACCGTCGTCGTCAGCACGCACACGATCGCGCTGCAGGAGCAGATCCTCCACAAGGACATCCCGCTGCTCACGCGGGCGCTCGGTCTGACGCCCGGCGCGGACGGCGCATCGCCGCTCCGGCCCTGCCTCGTCAAGGGCCGCGGCAACTACCTCAGTCTCCGTCGTCTCAAGCTCGCCAGCGAGCGGGCGGCGCGCCTGCTGCCCGACGCCGCGAGCCGGCGGAGCCTGCAGGCGATCGAGGAGTGGGCGTACACGACCGAGGAGGGGACGCTCGCCTCGCTCCCGCAGATCGAGCGACCCGGCGTGTGGGACCGGGCGCGATCGGACTCGGGCAACTGCATGGGGCGGAAGTGCCCGACCTACGACAAGTGCTTCTATCAGACGGCGAGGCGCGAGATGGAGCGGGCCAACCTGCTCGTGACGAACCACGCGTTGTTCTTCAGCGAGCTGGCGATGCGGGCGCGGAGCGGCGGGGAGATCGGGTTCCTCCCTCGCTACGACCAGGTCGTGCTCGACGAGGCGCACACGGTCGAGGAGGTCGCGGGGGACCACTTCGGGCTGTCGCTCACGGAGGGCGCGGTGCACCACTTGCTGGGCCAGCTCTATCACGAGCGCACCGGCAAAGGGTTCCTGGCGCAGCTCGAGCTGGCGAGCGGCGACCTCCGCCCGGTCGAGACAGCCGTGCGGCTGGTGCGCGAGGCCGAGAACGAGACGCGGGTCTTCTTCGACGACCTCGCGCGGCTCATGCAGTCCGGGCGTGCGCCGGGCGGTCGCCTGCGCCGGCCCGGTCTGATCGAGAACGGGCTGACCGAGTCCATGAACCGTCTCGTGCTCGCGCTGCGCCGCATGAAGGACGAGACGCGGAGCGAGCAGGACAAGTTCGAGCTCGTCTCGTACGCCGAGCGTGCTTCGGACATCGCCGATTCCGCCGATGCGCTCGTCACGCAGAGCCTTGAGGGCTGCTGTTACTGGCTCGAGGGCGGGGAGGCGCCGGGCGGAGATGCGCCGCGCGGGCGCTCGCGCCGTATCAGGCTCAGCTGCTCGCCGATCGAGGTCGGGCCGCTGCTGAGAGAGAATCTGTTCGACCGGTCGTTCGGCGTCGTGATGACCAGCGCCACGCTCGCCACGCGGCACGCCCGAGAAGACGAGCCGACCGAGCACGCCGAGATGGCGTTCGCGCACTGTATAGAAAGGACAGGAGCCGAGGGAGCGGAGACGCTGCAGCTCGGGAGCCCGTTCGACTACCGGACGCAGATGGAGCTGTACATCGAGACATCGATGCCGGATCCGCGCGGCGCACCGAGTCCGGACCACGTCCGTGAACTCGCGTCGCGCATCCTCGACCATGTCACCGCGACCGATGGCGGCGCGTTCGTGCTATTCACGAGCTTCGCGATGCTCGAGCGTGCCGCGCTCGAGCTCGCCGGTCCGCTCGATGCGCTGGGACACACGCTGCTCGTGCAGGGCAGGGGGCCGGGGGGCGGCTCGCGCACGGAGCTGGTCGAGCGGTTCCGAGAGGACGGGCGTGCCGTCCTCCTCGGCGCCGCGAGCTTCTGGCAGGGCGTCGACGTCCGCGGCGACGCCCTTCGATCGGTGGTGATCACCCGGCTGCCCTTCGATCCGCCCGACCGGCCGCTGACCGAAGCGCGGCTGGAGCGGATCCGCGAGCGGGGGGGCGACCCGTTCCGAGAAGAGTCGATCCCGCGGGCGGTGATCAAGTTCAAGCAGGGCGTCGGACGCCTGATCCGCTCGGGCGAGGACCGAGGGAGGATCGTCGTGCTCGATCCGCGGGTGCTGACGAAGCCATACGGGCGGGCGTTCCTGAGTGCGCTCCCGGAGGGTGTTGAGCCGCAGCGGCTGGATTGATGGGCCTCGCAGGCCGCATCACCGGCGCAGGCCGCCCCGATTCGCCCGGTTCTCTCCGTCGCAGCTTGGGTCGATCTCGGCTTCGTCCGATCGACCACTGATTCCGGGTCCCTCGTTTGGGGATGCTGTCGCTTCGTCCGGCGTCGGGTGGGGTTTGGAGGTGTTGCCATGGATGGGACGCTCGCTCGACTCAAGGCTTCGCTCGTCGGAACGTCCGCGTTGCTCGCGCTCGCGTGCACGGCGGGCGGAACGTCGGCCGTCGGTGCGACGGTCGTTTCCTCGGATCCGCACGCCAACCTGCCGGCCGAGTTGGTGCTGACGGGCACGGTCCGGGACTTCAAGTCGCGTCAGGACGACGGCGGTCACCCGGACTTCCAGAGGCGGCCCGATGGCGGCTTCGGTGTTTACGCGTACATGGTCGCCGACGAGCTCGACGCGGACGGCAAGCCCGTCATGGCCTCGAGCGGCCGGCGCGTGAGCACGCCCTGGCGCGACTCCGAGGGGCGTCCGATCATGCCCCCGCGTCCGCACCTCCCGCTGAGGGACGGCGACAGCGCCGGGTCCGCGGGCGGAAGCGACGGGGGCGCGCTGACGACGGGCGAGAACTTCTCGGAGTGGTACCGCGACATCCCCGGCGTGAACGCCAGCCGCCTGCAGGACATCACGCTCCGCCGGCAGTCCGGCTCCAACGTGTACGTCTTCGACGATCGCGAGGACGAGCGGTTCGCCGGGCTCGGGGGGTTCTTCCCGATCAACGGCGAGCTCTTCGGCGATTTCAACGGCACGGGCAAGAACTTCCACTTCACCTACGAGCTCGAGACGCAGTTCGAGTATGAGGCGAACTCGGGCCAGGTCTTCAAGTTCATCGGCGACGACGACGTCTGGGTGTACGTCGACGGCAAGTGCGTGATCGACCTCGGCGGCGTGCACGCCGCGGCGGAGCAGACGATCAACCTCGACCGCCTCGATTGGTTGCGCGACGGCCAGACCTACACGCTGAAGTTCTTCTTCGCCGAGCGGCACACGACGCAGTCGAACTTCCGCATCGAGACGACGCTGCAGCTGAGGACCTTCTCGTCCGAGGTCGCCGTGTCGATGCCGTTCGACTGATCGCCGGGCGACCGACGCGTCCCATCCCCGAGCGCCCGGGCGGCACATCGCCCGGGTGCTTTCTCGTGCGCGCGTCGAGCCCCCGCGCCGCCTGCTACGCTCGCGTCTCGGCCCGGGACGCCCCCGGGCTGTTCGGTCTCGGGTTGGCAATGGGTCGGAGGCGGGGATGCTCGGCAGAGTCTTCAAGGCGTACGACGTCCGGGGCACGTACCCGGATCTCCTGAACGACACGATGGCGTGGCAGATCGGCTTCGGCTGCGGCAAGTTCCTGCTGGACGACGCGGCCGCGGCGGGCGAGACCACGCCGATGATGAAGAACGTGGTCGTCGGGCGCGACATGCGGACGAGCAGCCCGAAGCTGTCCGAGCGTCTGATCGCGGGGCTGACCAACGCGGGCGCCTCGGTGATCGACGTCGGTCTGGTCGACACGAGCTTCATGTACTTCGCGATCAACCACCTGGACTGCGCGGGCGGCGTGATGGTGACCGCGAGCCACAACCCGCCGCAGTACAACGGCTTCAAGGTCTCGAAGCGGAAGGCGAAGCCGGTCGGAGAGGAGACGGGTCTGGCCGAGGTGCGCAAGCAGGCCGCGATGGTCGACCGGACGCTGATCGGCAACGACGCGACGTCGAAGATCGACGTGCGTGATCTCTGGGAGGCGTACCGGGAGCACGTCCTCTCGTTCTGTCAGACCGGCGGCCGCGAGCTCAGCGTCGTGGTCGACGCCTCGAACGGCATGGCTGGAACGATGGTCCCCAAGGTCTTCGGCCGCAACGGCGCGAACGTCGAGGGGCTCTCCATCAAGGAGCTGAACTTCGACAACTCGAAGGGCGAGTTCGTCCACGAGCCCAACCCCCTCGTCGCCGCGAACCTCGTCCAGCTCCAGGGCGCGGTCCGGCAGCACGGCGCGGATCTCGGCGTGTGCTTCGACGGCGACGCGGACCGCTGCGTCGTCGTCGACGAGCGCGGCGAGATCGTCGGCTGCGACCACCTCACGGCCGTGCTCTGTTCGCACTTCCTCGGCAAGCGTCCCGGGTCCGCGATCGCCTACGACCTCCGCTCGACCAAGGCGGTCGAGGAGGAGATCGTCGCCAACGGCGGGAAGCCGGTCCGCGGTCGCGTCGGGCACGTCTTCATGAAGGCCGCGCTCGCGGAGCACAAGGGCGTCTTCGGCGGCGAGCTCTCCGGGCACTTCTACTTCGCGGACAACTTCAACGCCGACTCGGGCGCCATCGCGATGGCCACCGTGCTGACGGTCCTCGCCGAGCGCGGCAAGCCGATGAGCGCATTGATCGAGCCGGTCGAGCGGTACCGCCAGTCCGGCGAGATCAACTTCGAGATCGAGGAGAAGGACGAGGCGCTCGCCCAGATCCGCGCGACGTACGCGGGGCGCGGCACGATCGACGATCTGGACGGCGTCACCGTCGACTGCTTCGAGCGTGAGGGCTGGTGGGCGAACATCCGCAAGAGCAACACCGAGCCGCTCCTGCGCCTCAACGCCGAGGCACGGGACGCCGCGACGCTGGACCGGGTCGTCGGCGAGCTCAGCCCGCTCCTCGGCACGCGCGTCGACCACTGACCGGGGGCCCGAGCACGGATGAACGTCAATCAGTTCCTCGAGCACTGGCGGATCGCCGAGAACCCGTTCCGGGCCGAGGAGGCTCGCCACGACGGCGTGTTCCGCCGGGCCGCGCTGAGCGTCGATGCGCCGGCGGCCTCGGTCCACTCCGAGTTCGACAAGGTGCTCGGCGAGCTCTCTCGCCCGACGACGTCGGTCGTGTTCGGCGAGAAGGGCAGCGGGAAGACGGCGATCCGGATGCAGATCGAGGAGCGCGTGCGGGCGCACAACGCGCGATCGCCGGACGCGAAGCAGCTCATCATCCTCTACGACGATCTCGACCCGTTCGTCGGCGAGATGCAAGCCCGGTTCGGTTCGACGAAGGACGCCATGGCGGCGTTCAACAAGTACCGGCTGGTCGATCACCTGGACGCGGTGCTCTCGCTCGCCGTCGGGCGTCTCGTCTCGTCGCTCGTCCTCGGGCGTGGCGACAGCGAGTTCGGCGAGGAGGCCGGGCGCACCGGCCGGCGCATGCCGCCGGCGATGAAACAGGATCTCGTGCTGCTCCAGGCGCTGTTCGACGCCGAGGACGGCGACGGCTCGCGCACGCGCGAGCTGCGCGACAGCCTGCGCATGCCCTCGCCCAAGGGCGCGGGGACCAGGGCGTTCCTCTGCGCCGCGGGATGGATCCCTGCGGCCGCCGCCCTGGCGTGGATCATCTGGGCGAGCGGCGCGTTCGGCGCGGCGGAGGGCGCCTCCGACCGCGGCTGGATCGGTGACCTGGGCGTGCTGCTCGGGCAGATCGCCCTCGGCGTCGCGCTGGTCGGGTACGGCGCGGTGCTCGTCAAGTACCTCGCCTGGGATCGCCTGAAGCGCAGCCGTCTCGCGCGACGCACGCGCGAGGAGATGCGGTCGCTCGCACGCTCCCCGTCCGCGATCGCCGCGTCGCTCGCGAGCGTCGACCCGGCCCGACTGATCCCGGGCCTGCTCCCGGATCCCGATCACAGCGAGACCGCCCGGTACCAGCTCCTCGAGCGGTTCACGGCCGTCCTGCAACGCTTCGGCCACAGCGGCATCCTCGTGCTGATCGACCGTGTCGACGAGCCGACGCTCGTGGCCGGGGATGCCGAGAAGATGCGTCTGCTGATCTGGCCGCTGTTCAACAGCCGCTTTCTCCAGCTGGACCGGGTCGGCGTCAAGCTGCTGCTGCCGATCGAGCTGCGCCATGCGCTCTTCCGCGAATCGCAGACGTTCTTCAGCGAGGCACGCCTCGACAAGCAGAGCCTCGTCGAGCGGCTCAGCTGGACCGGGCCGATGCTCTACGATCTCTGCAACGCCCGGATCGCCGCCTGCACGCCTGCCGACGGCGAGAAGCGCCCGGCGGTGCTCGCCGACCTGTTCGCGGACAACGTCACCCGCCAGGATCTGATCGACGCGCTCGACCAGATGCAGCAGCCCCGGGACGCGTTCAAATTCCTCTACCGGTGCATCGCCGAGCACTGCCAGAACGTCTCGACCGAGGACGACGCGTGGCAGGTCCCCCGCCTCGTCCTGGATACCGTCCGCCGTTCCGAGGCCGACCGGGTCCAGCAGCTTCACCGCGGCGTTCGGCCGGCTTGACCGGCGAGCCCGGCCTGCGCCGGAGCGAGCAACGCCAGCAACCCGATCGCCACCGCCGGCGCCGCGAGCATCCCGAACGCCCACGGATCGTCGAAGGAGTAGGCCGCGAACGTCCCCGCGAGCACGAGCAGCGTCGCGCCCACGCGCGGGCGCCACCAGAGAATCGCGGCCGGCGCCCCGATCAGCAGAACGAACCCGAGCGCGGGTCCGATGCCGGACGAGACGTCGGCGCCCGATCCGGTCAGCGCCGAGAGCACCGCGAAGATGATCCAGAACACCGCCCAGAGGGTGCCGAGCACACACGCGACGAGCTGCTGAACCTTGAGGACACGCACGATGTCACCTCCCAGAAAGCTAGTATTCACTATCTTTCCGGTCCGGTCCATCGGGATTTCAACCCGGATCGCCCACCCGATCAAGCCGTACGTAGCCGAGGACGAACGTCTTGGCCCCGATGCCCTTGAACTCGATCCGGATCCGGCCGGTGTTGCCGCCGCCCTCGACGCTCTTGACCTCGCCCACGCCGAACTGCGGGTGGCGCACGCGGCTGCCCACGGGGTACTCGGTCTTCGCGCTCTGCCGGGAGGCCGCCCGGTCGGCGCGGTGCTTGGTCCGGATCGCGGCCAGCTTCGCTTCGAGGTCGCCCTTCGCGGCGGGGGAGTCGTCCCAGGCCCCGCGCGACTGATCGATGTGCTCCTCGTCCACATAGCCGCCGAGCGCGTCGGACTGATCCGAGGTGCGGAGGTGGTCCGGTCCGATCTCGTCGAAGAACCGGCTCGGGATCGTGCGTTCGGTCATGCCACGCACCGTGCGGTAGCGGGCGGCCGTCATCACGAGCCGGCGCATGGCGCGCGTGATGCCGACGAACGCGAGCCGGCGCTCTTCCTCGAGCTCGGCGTCGGACTCGAACGCCCGGCTGTGGGGCAGCAGCCCCTCCTCGAGCCCGATGATCGCGACGGCGGGAAACTCGAGGCCCTTCGCCGCGTGCAGCGTCATCAGCGTGATCGCGCCCTGCGAGGGATCCACGGCGTCGGCGTCGGCGACAAGCGAGATCTGCTCGAGGTACGCCCGCAGGAGGGCGAGCAGCGGCGGGATCTCGGCCTCGACGCCCGAGGCCGCCTCGCCGGCCCCGGGGAAGCTGATCGGATCGGCGTCGGGGTCGAACTCCTCCTCGAACTGGCGTGCCGAGCTGATCAGTTCGTCGAGGTTGTCGAGCCGCTGCTCGTCCGCTTCGGATTGGGAGGCGGCCGCCTGCTTGACGTAGTGTGCTCTCAGTCCCGAATCCTCGATCACGCGCTCGACGAGCTCCGGCAGCGAGCCGGCGACCTCCGATCCCATGAACGAGCCGGCGCCGCTCCAACCCTCGACGAGTTCGACGAACTTGGTCATCGCGGTCGCGCTGCGGGGCGTCAGGCCCTCGAGCCTGCCCGCCTCTCTGAGGGCCGCCCACACGGGCTCACCACGATCGCCCGCGGCCTGCTGCGCTCGCTGGAGCGATGTCTTGCCGATCCCGCGCGCCGGGGTGTTCACGATCCGCGCCAGCGAGATGTCGTCCGCGGGGTTCGCGATCACGCGCAGATACGCGACGGTGTTCTTGACCTCCTCGCGGTCGTAGAACGCCGTGCCCCGCGCGATGGTGTACGGGATCCCCGCCGACCGCAGCGTGTCCTCCATGACGCGGCTGAGCGCGTTGGTTCGGTAGAAGACCGCCATCTCACGCCAGTTGAGCCTGGGCGTGTCCTCGTCGCCCTCGTTCTCCTCGGGCGTGGTCGGCTCGCCCTCCCGGAGGGCCCGGAACCAGTCTGTCACGAGCTGGGCTTCGTGCCGCTCGTCGCGGCAGAGCACGGCCAGCGGCGTGGTCCCGCCGCCGGAGGACGTGAACAGCGGCTTGTCCTTCCGCCGGTGGTTGCGCTTGATGAGCGTGTCGGCGGCCGCGAGGATCGGCGCGGTCGAGCGGAAGTTCTCGCCGAGGGTGATGGACCGGCAGCCGGGGTACTGCGACTCGAAGTCGAGGATGTTCGAGATGTCCGCGCCGCGCCAGCCGTAGATCGCCTGGTCGGGGTCGCCGACGACCATGACGTTCGGCCCGACGGGGTCGCCGTCGTCTTCGAGGTCCGCCGGGTCGACCCCGGGCATGCCGGCCAGGTCGGAGTCGGGGGGGCGCCCCTCGCCGGCGAGGAGGCGGGCGATCTCGAACTGTGCCCGGTTCGTGTCCTGATACTCGTCGATCAGCAAGAAGCGCCACCGGTCCGAGCATTCGCGGCGGATGTCGTCGTGCTCGCGCAGCATCCGGGCGGTGAGCAGCAGCAGGTCGTCGAAGTCGATCGCTCCGGCCTTGCGCATGGCGGCGTCGTACGCCGAGTAGATCCGGGCGATCTGCTTGGTGTAGAAGTCGGTCGCGGACGCCATGTACGTCGCGGCGTCGAGCAGCTCGTTCTTCGCGTTCGAGACCGTCGAGAGCACGGAGCGCGGCGGCCAGTTCGTGGTCGAGATGTCGAGGGCCTGGATCGTCCGCTTCATAAGCGCGCTCTGATCGGAGCTGTCGTAGATCGTGTAATCGGGGTTCAGCCCCGGCAGGGCCGCCCGGTCGGCGTACCGGCGGAGGAGCCTCGCGCACAGGCTGTGGAAGGTCGTGACCGTCAGCCCGCGCGTGGCGCGTGGGTCCGCCTCCGGGCCTGCGAGGAGCGCGTGCACGCGCTCACGCATCTCTCCCGCGGCCTTGTTGGTGAACGTGAGCGCCAGGATCGACCAGGGCGGGACGCCGTCGCGGACGAGTCGCGCGATGCGCCGGGTGATCACGCGGGTCTTGCCCGAGCCCGCCGCGGCCAGGACGAGCAGCGGCCCCTCCGTGTGCAGCACGGCCAGTCTCTGTGGCTCGGTCAGTCCGTCGAGCAGCGCGTTCGGTTCGGTCATCGGTCGGACACGCTAGCCGGGCGGGGGACGGCCGTCACCCGTCCCCGGGTTCTCCAACGCCGGTCTGGCATCCGCGACCCCGACGCTCGATGATGAAGCTGTCGGGGCTTTCGTCAGACCCGATGTGATCGGCAGAGCTTCGGCCGCGACGAGCGCCGGACCACCGGCGCGGTCGCCCTGAGGCAACGGGCCGCGGCATGTGAGGTGCGTGGACGCACGAGCCCGAGAACGTCGAACCGGCGGGTGGTCGGCCCGAGATCTCCTCGGATGAGCCGGGCTGGCGCGAGTCGTTCGGGCCGGGCGATCTCTCGTCGCGCCGGGGCGCGTCCGCGCACGGAGTTTGATTTCCCTCGATATGATCCGCGACCCGGCCGATGCCGTAGCGTAAGACCGGGTATGTTCCCGCCCGCTCCGGCGTGATTCAGCGTCGGCCTCGGGGGTTGATCGTGGGGCCGCTCGACGCGGCGGATGGTTTGGTCGGTTCTTGGCCGGGTGCTTGCGACGATGGGTTCGCCTGACGACACCGCGATGTACACACCGCCCGGCGTGACGACCGCCTCCGGTGCGTCCAACGGCGGTGAGAAGTCCGGGACCAGCTTCGACACGATCGTCGGGCGGATGGTCGTCGAGCAGAAGCTCGCGACCGCCGACGAGGTCCGCCACTGCGTCGAGCAGGCGAAGAGCGACGACGCGAGCGATCGCTCGCTCGCCGAGCTTCTCGTCAGCAACGACTACATCACCAAGCGTCAGCTCACCCGCCTGCGCGAGCTGGCCGAGGCCGAGCGATCGAGCCAGCAGATCCCGGGCTACCAGCTCAAGGGCAAGCTCGGTGCCGGGGCGATGGCCACCGTCTACAAGGCCAAGCAGCTCGAGCTCGACCGAACGGTCGCGGTCAAGATCCTGCCGCGCAAGCACTCGGCCAACCCGCAGTTCATCCAGCGCTTCTACGACGAGGGGCGCGCCGCCGCGTCGCTCAACCACCCCAACATCGTCCAGGCGATCCACATCGGCAACGTCGGCGATCTTTACTACTTCGTCATGGAGTACGTGGACGGGCGCACGGTCCACGACGACATCGTCGCGAACAAGCGTTTCGCCGAGGCCGAGGCGATCGAGGTCGCCATCCAGGTCGCTGAGGCGCTCGACCACGCCCACGAGCGTGGGCTGATCCACCGCGACGTCAAGCCAAAGAACATCATGATCGCCAAGGGCGGCATGGTGAAGCTCGCCGACATGGGTCTCGCGCGGGCGATCAGCGACAAGGAGGCCGCCGAGGCCGAGGCCGGCAAGGCGTTCGGGACCCCCTATTACATCAGCCCGGAGCAGATCCGCGGCGAGCGGGACATCGGACCCAGCGCCGACATCTACTCGCTCGGCGCGACGCTGTACCACATGGTCACCGGCTCCGTCCCGTTCGAGGGCAAGGACCCGACGAGCGTGATGAGCAAGCACCTGCGCGCCAAGCTCATCGCGCCCGATCACGTCAACCCGAAGCTCACCGCGGGTGTCAGCGAGGTCATCGAGATGATGATGGCCAAGAGCCCGCGCGACCGGTACGCCAGCGCCAAGGACCTGCTCGTGGATCTGCGGGTGGTCCAGCGCGGCGAGCACCCGCCGATCGCCCACACCGAGATGGAGAGCGAGGCCGAACTCGCCTCGCTCGCGGGCCTGGAGGCCCAGGCCGCCGGCGAGGTCCCCGAGGACCAGACCGACCTCTCGGGCAAGGCCGACGCGTCGCTCTGGACGCACCCGGCGTTCATCACGCTCGGCGTCCTCACGGTCGCCTCGATGGTCCTCAACCTCATCCTGATGCTCGCGTAGCCCCGCCCCGGCCACGCCGCCCCCCCCCCGCCCTCGGCGGGGGTGTACCCTTTCGGTCCGGCACCGAGGTCGGCGCGGCGGCGAGCCGCGGCCCAGACGCCCGAACAAGGAGACGAACGATCGCCCGCAGAAGCTTCTACCGACTCTCAGGACCCGTCCAACGCACGCGGGTCAACCACATGATCCGGATCAGCCCGATCCGCCTGGTCGGGCAAGACAACGAGCAGATCGGCGTCGTTGATACCCACGACGCCATCCGCATGGCCCAGGAGCAGGGGCTCGACCTCGTCGAGGTCGTCCCCGACAGCCGGCCGCCGGTCTGCAAGATCATGGACTACGGCAAGTACCGCTACGAGCTCTCCAAGAAGGAGCAGCGCAGCCGGGCGAACGCCAAGCAGCAGGAGCTGAAGGAGATCCGTCTCGGGCGGTCGATCAAGATCGACCCGCACGACGTGGCCATCCGCGTCGACCAGGCCCGCCGCTTCCTGATGGCCGGCCACAAGGTGCAGATCACGCAGCGCTTCCGCGGCCGCGAGATGATGCACAAGGAGCTGGGCCTCGACCGGCTCCGCAAGATCTGCGAGGACCTATCCGACGTCTCGAAGATCGAGATGGCGCCGCGCTGGGCCGGCCGGCAGACGAGCATCATGCTCGCGCCCGACCGCAACAAGATCGAGACGATCAAGCGCAAGATGTCCGCCGAGCAGCTCGAGGCCGAGGAGCAGGCGCTCGAGGAGGCCGAGAAGGCGCGGATCGAGGCGCTCGAGGCCGACGCCGCCGAGCACGAGGACGACGAGAGCGAGCGGGAGGAGCCGGAGAAGAAGTCCGGCAAGGGCACGAAGCGGGGCAAGGGTCCGGCGGACGACCGGGCGAGCAACCCGGTCGATGACGAGATCGCGGACCTCCTCGGCGAATAGGCCCTCTGGCAGTCTTCGCCGTCAGCCGGACGACGCCGTCTGCAGCGCCAGTTCCTCGTACGGCTGGACGACCACGAAGCCAGCGCCCTCGAACCGCATCTGGAAGCTCTCTCCGCTGCCGCGACCGAGGAACGACTTGAATTGAAGGTCTGTCTTGAGCTCCGGTGTGAGCGAGCCAGACCAAGCCACCGTCGCGTTCGGATCGGTCACGACCGGATGTCCCGGTTCGACCACGAGCGTCATGGGGTCGAAGTGGGTCGAGATCGCGATCAGCCCGGTGCCCTGCAGCCGGACGTTGAAGAGCCCGCCGGCCGCGATCGCGGTGACGCGCTTCATCATCTTGATGTCCCAATCGATGCTCTGCTCGAAGGCAAGGATATCCGAGCCGTTCACGACGATGGCCTCATCCTCGAGCGCGAGGATGGAGATCTTCTTTCCCGAGTCGGCGACATAGACGCGGCCGCTCCCGGACGCCCTGGAGAGGCGCGCGCCCTCGCCGGTGAGCGCTTTCTTGAGGCTCTTGCCCAGTCCCTTCTCGAGGATCCCCTCTCGCTCGAACTTCATGGCTCCGCTGTACGCGATCATCGCGCCGTACTTCATCCAGGCCCAGTCGTCCTGGAGCTTGATCTCGAGCATGCGCTCGCTCTCGAGCTCGAAGAACCCCTCGCCGTGATCACGCTGACGCGTCGACTCGACGAACTGATCGATGCTGTAGCGACTCAAGAGAAACCCTCCTCGACCGTCCGATGAACCGGGGGCGAGACTACGGGATCCGTCGCCGCGGTGCGGGCCGAGAATCAGTCGTGACGGAGGGCCACGATCGGGTCCTGACGCGCCGCCTTCCGCGCCGGGTAGAGACCGAAGACGAGCCCCGTCGCCGCGGCGACCAGGAACGAGACCACGACACTCCAGAGCGAGATCGTCGTGGGCAGCGTCACGTCCGCCGGCACGAACTGGCCGATCAGCGGCACCTGGGGCAAGACGGGCACCAGCGTCCCGATCGCGATCGTCAGCCCGAGGCCGAGCAGGACCCCGACCATGCCGCCGACGCTGCTCAGCACCCCGGTCTCGACCAGGAACTGGCTGACGATGTGCTTGCGGGTCGCGCCGAGGGCGCGCCGGATGCCGATCTCACGCGTCCGCTCGGTCACGGTCGCGAGCATGATGTTCATGATCCCGATGCCGCCGACGAGCAGGCTGATCCCCGCGATCGCGCCCGCGATCCACTGCCCGGTGATCGCCCGCCGCTTGGCCGTCTGGAGCAGCTCGCGCGGCACGACCATCCCGATGTCCGTCAGCCCGGGGTGGCGCGTGTCCATGATCCGGCGCAGTACCGCCGCGTCGGCGAGCACACGCTCGCGCGACGGAGACTCCAGGTAGATCTCGGCGATCTCGACGTTGCTGCCCTGGGTCGAGCCCGACTCGCGGCGGATCACCGTGTCGCCGAAGACCTCCTTGGCGGTCGTGATCGGGATGTGCACGTCCAGGTTCAGATCACGCCCGACCAACGCGGCGCCGGCGCCGCCGGAGAGGCCGACCGGCTCGAGCACGCCGACGACCTCCAGCACCTTGTCGTCGATCCGGATGCTCTGCCCGACCGGCTCCTCGGCGGCGAAGAACTTGCTCTTGATCTCGCTGCCGATCACCGCGACCATCGCGCGGGTGTCCAGGTCGGAGCTGGTCAGATAGCGGCCTCGGTCGATCGTCAGCCGCGCGACCTCCGACATCTCGGGCGTCGTGCCGTACGTCTGACTCACAGCACGGAGCGGGCCCCGGAGGACCTCGGCGCCGACCTCCTTGAGCGGCACCAGCTTCACGTCCGGGAAGTTGTCCTCGACGACCGCGAGATCCGCGCGAGTGATGCCGTAGCGGAGGACGAAGCTGCGGTTGCCGCCGCGCTGCTGGCTGCCCGCTTCAGGTGGCTTCTGGCTCCGCACGATGACGTTTCTGGCGCCCAGGCGCTCGATCTCGGCCAGGGCCTGCTGCGTCGAGCCCTCACCGATGCCCACCATCGTGATCACCGCGGCGACGCCAAAAATGATGCCCAGCGCCGTCAGGATCGATCGGAGCAGCTGCAGACGGAGATTGGCGAGGCCGAGGCGGATGGTCTCGAGAAGAAAGCTCAACGGTCCGTTCCTCCGGGTTCGATAGCCTGTAGCGATGGGATCCTACGAGCCCAAATCGAGCGCGTCCCCGGCCGTCATGATCGGCCTGGAGACCGACACGCCCCGTGGCTGGGCGTTCGAGATCGACGTCGAGACCGATGCGGGCCGCCGGCGGCACGAGGTCTCGATGAGCTACGCCGACCACGACCACTGGTCGGGCGGCTCCCGGCCGCCCTCGGCCGTGATCAAGGATGTGCTCCTCCTGCTCGCCAGTCGCGTTCCGCCAGACAAGCTGCCCGAGCGGTTCGACGCGGCCCTCGCACGCCGACTGGTGGACGGGTTCGATCGCCTGCTGCGCTCCGAGGCGGACTGGTCGGGCGACTAGGGGTCGACCGGGACCGGCGTCGGGGGCTCGGCACGGAAGTACGGCCGCGGGTCGACGAGCTCGACATCGCCCCGGACGCGCACGCGTTCGCGGAGACGGTCCATGAACCAGTACTTGTGCCAGCTGCCGTAGGTGATCACGACCGTCGCGCCCTCGCCCGATAGCTCGTCGAGCGCGTCCTCGATGCGCGACCAGTGGGCCGCGTTGATGTTGTCCCATCCGCCGGGTCCGAGGTCGTCGTTGAAGTGGCGGTTGTAGGGCTCCTGCGCGCGCCGGACGAACTCGTCGTACGCATCGGTGTGGATGAACATCGGATCGTTCGGATCGCCGGCGGATCTCATCTCTGCCCGGACGGCGGCACGAGTCTCGCCGACCTCCTCCGACTCGGCCCGGCGGGACTCGCGCCACTCGCGGAGCTTCGCGCTGCGGTCTCGCGCCATCTCGGCGGTCCAGCCGGCGGTCGGGATGATCTCGAAGCCCATCGATTCCGTGAGCGGCCAGAGCACATCGGTGTACTCCGGGAAGACCCGCACGCGTCCCTCGGTGATCGCGCCGGCCTCTCGCCACTGGCTCCAGGCCCCGTCGATCGCGTCAGGCGGGATCTCTGTGAGCACGTACCCGGGCTCGATCGCGCGGAGGACCCGCTCCAGACGATCGGTCGAGTAGATCTCCGCGGTGCGGTGGCCGCGGTGGATCATGCCGAGCACGATGACGCGGTTCACCTGAGCGGCGGCCGTCGAGACCAGCAGCGCGACGAGCGCGGCCGAGGCGAGAATTGACTTCATGGCGTGGCCCTCCGGCGCGGCAACTCAGCCGCCGCCCGGCTTGTTCCCCCCCGGGAGCAGATCGCCCAGACCGCCGGTCCGCTTCTTGATCTCGTCGAGCATGCCGCCGGCCTCCTCGGGGAGCTTGTCGCCGAGCGCGTCCCCGATCGCGCCCTCGAGCCTCCGGGCCGCCTCGGCCTTGCCGGCGGCGACGAGGGCGTCGGAGAGGTCGGAGGGCTCAAGGGCGATCGTGGGGTTGTCGATCGGCCCGCGGAGGCGGACCGGGACGACGAGCTCGTCGACCCGCGTCGGCCCCGCGCCGGGAATCTGCACCGTCGAATCGCGCAGCGTGGCCATCAGCGGCGCCTCGATCCACGAGCCGGCGAGATCGGCGTCGATGGCGAGATCGATCGTGCCGCCGGCGAACGGCGGGGGCGTGACGCTGAGGCTCGACGCGATCTCGTCGGCGTCGAGGCCGATCACCGTCATCTTCAGCTCGGCCGGCGAGCCGCTCGGGATGCGCACGCCGGCGCTGACGCTGTCGTCGGAGGATCCGAGGTCGAGCGCCGCCGTCTCGGTGAGCAACCCCGGGTTGGTCGAGAGCCACGCGCCGTTGATGTCGTAGGTCCGCGGCTGGCCCTCGATCCGGAGCGTGCCGACGCGGATCTCCTTGATCGTCAGCTTGGGCACGTCCTCGACCAGGTGCGTGGCGTAGACGTTGGCGTGACCCCGCAGCGCGGCCTCGCGTGCGAGCCGCTCGCGGAGCGTCTCCCTGGGGGCGTTCTCGGGCGTCTCGGCCTCGTCGTCCTTGCCGCGGAAGCGGTCGAGAAGGTCGCGGAGCTTCTCGAGGCGTTCCTTCCAGGTCTCGTACTGCTCGAGATAGTCCTCGATCGTCTTGGCTTCCTCGTCCTCGGGCGGCTCGGGCTCGGGCCGGCCGCGGGTGAGCTGGCCCGGCGTCTCGCGGAGCCCGCCCTGCACCGCGTCCTCCGAGACGATCGAGTCGATCGTGTACCGGCGCTTCAGCAGGTCGCCGGTGCTGAAGTCGATCGTCATCTCGTCCGTGCGGAACCGGTCGCGGGCCAGGTCTGCGGGGTCGGCGATCGCCAGGCCGGTCAGGATGGCCTTGCCGCCGGCGAGGTTGACGTTCGCCCGCTCGAGGTCGACGGTCGCCCCGTTCTGGCGCTCGAGCTGGTCGCGGACCAGCTGCGTCGCGGCCGAGTCCATCAGCAAGAACTGCAGGGCGACCAGGAACCCGATGACGATGACCGCCACGGCGGCGCCGAGCGGGCGGATCGGGTTGCCGATCTTCTTGTCGAGCAGCTCTTCGTAGCTCTTCTTGCCGTGCCCGCCGCCGATGAGCACGAAGCACATCGCCCTGGCGTACGGCTTGGAGGTCCACTTGTTGTAGCGGTCGGAGTCGTGCTCGAGCGACGCCCACTTCTCTCGGAATCGGCGCACGATCGTCAGGAACACGAACGCCGCGCCGGCACCGAATATCGGGCCGAAGACGAGCCCGCCGACCGCGACGTAGTTGTCGAAGCCGAACCAGGCGAGGACCGGCGCGTTGATGAGCAGCTTGAAGAGGCCGGAGAGCGGGCCGTCGATCAGCAGCTGGCCGGTCCAGAACTGCGCGGGCTGCACCGCGAGCGCCACGAGCTTCGCGACGCCGGCGGTCAGCCCCGCGAAGAACAGGTTCGCGTTCAGCACGAGCAGCAGCAGGAACAGCAGCGCGACGAGGCCGGGCGCCTGGCCGACGCCCGGCATGAAGCCGAGCATGGCCGAGAGGACCGCGCCCAGCGCGATCTGGAAGGGTGTTGCCTTGCCGCGGAGGAGCTTGCCGAGGATGCGTGTCGGGATCATGACGCTAGACTAGCGGCGGGCGGCGATGAGCCGATCGAGCTCCGCCTTCAGGCGGGCGTGCAGCTCGGAGTCCGGCCCGGTCGCGTCGGCCCGCGGCGCGTCCGCGAAGTCGTACGCCTCGAACGGGCCCTTCAGGCGGAGTTCCGATTCTTCTTGGGCGTACCTCGGCACCACGTGCCCGTGCAGCCACGGGACCTGGTTGCAGAGCATCAGGTAGTTCAGCCGCTCGCAGCCGGTCGCGGCGGTCACGGCGTCGCCGAGCAGGGCCAGATCGATCAGGAACAGCGCCCGCTCGGCCGCGTTGAGGTCGTTCAGGTGGGCGGGCGTGCCGCCGTCGGGCAGGTCGGGCAGCAGCATGCAGCACCCGCGGACCGCGGGCGGCTGTTGGTTCGAGAGGATCGCGTAGCCGGAGGGCATCCTCGCGAGCAGCTGTGGGTCGTTGCCGGCCTTGATGCGGTCGATGCGGTTGGCGATGGGGTTCGAATCGGTCATGGCCGCAAGGTAGTCTGGGCGCTGGACCCCCGCCCATCGAAAGGCCCGGCCATGCAGCTCGGTTGCTTCTCTGTCAGCCTCGCCGTGAAGGACATCCACGCCAGCAAGGCGTTCTACGAGAAGCTCGGCTTCACCGAGTACGGCGGCGACATCAACCAGAACTGGCTGATCATGTCCAGCGGCGACACCAAGATCGGCCTGTTCCAGGGCATGTTCGAGCAGAACATCCTGACCTTCAACCCCGGCTGGGACCAGAACGCCAAGGAGCTGGAGGCGTTCGACGACGTCCGTCTGCTCCGCGACCGGCTGCGGGACGCGGGGGTCGAGTTCGCGACCGAGGCGATCGACAGCGACGTCGGGCCGGGGAGTTTCGTGGTCGTGGACCCGGACGGGAACCCGATCCTCGTCGATCAGCATGTCTGACGTAAGTTTGATCTCATCAACTAGATAGATCGCACTGTCGTTCCGACATGAAAATCATCTCGGGTTGAATCCTTGCCGGCCCGCTCGCCGTGGCGCATGTTCACGCGTCGCGTAGGGCTTGGAAGGAGTCGCACGATGCAATCGAAGCTGGTGATGGGGGCGCTCGCGGGCGCCGGCGCGGTCGGTCTGGGCGCGTTCGCCTTGGGCATGGCGCAGCAGCCGATCAGCGGCGAGCTCGATCCGCCGGCCGGGCCGGTGGGCGATACGACGCCGTCGCTTGCGGACCTGCAAACGCGAATCGATCGATTCGACGCGACACTGTTTCCCTCGAATCTTGTTGAGTCTAGACGATTGACGGTCGGCGTCGGGCAGTCGGAGTCTCTCGTGGTGGGTGGATCAGACGAACGAATACGCCTCGTCTCGGTCATAGTCACCGAAGGCGCGGTTGATGTCGTATCTCGTGGGACGAGATTGGTTCAAGGACTGCGTGCGAATTCGTCCTTTCCCACATCATCTGGCAGCGTGGACTTGGGGTTCGCGCAATACTCGCTCGATGTTGATGTTGATCTCCCATTGGGTCTGACGCGCATCACAAACCAGCCGCCCGTCGTCTCGGTGGTGTACCGCAGACTCGACTAACCCAGCATCCCCCTGAGGTACCGCCCGGTGTGGCTCGCGTCGGTCTTCGCCACGCGCTCCGGCGTGCCGCTCGCCACGACCGTGCCGCCGCCGTCGCCGCCCTCGGGGCCCAGGTCCACCAGCCAGTCGGCGCACTTGATCACGTCGAGGTTGTGCTCGATGACGATCAGCGTGTTGTTCGCGTTGGCGAGGCGGTTGAGCACGCTGACCAGCTTGCGGATGTCCTCGAAGTGCAGGCCGGTCGTCGGCTCGTCGAGCACGTACAGCGTGTGCTCCTCCGAGGGCGTGCCGTCGTACCGCGTCCCCTTGCCGAGCTCGGTCGCCAGCTTGATCCGCTGCGCCTCGCCGCCCGAGAGCGTCGTCGAGGGCTGGCCCAGCTTGATGTAGCCCAAGCCGACGTCCCGCAGGCACTCGACGAACCGCAGGATCTTCGGGTGGTTCTCGAAGAACCCGCACGCGTCCTCGACGGTCATGCCGAGCACGTCGGCGATGTTCTTGCCGCGGTAGGTCACCTGCAGCGTCTCTCGGTTGTAGCGCTTGCCGTGGCAGACCTCGCACTCGACGTAGACGTCGGGCAGGAAGTGCATCTCGATCCGCTTGGTGCCCTGGCCCTGGCAGGCCTCGCAGCGGCCGCCGCCCCGGTTCGCCGGCACGTTGAAGCTGAACCGACCCGGCTTGTAGCCGCGGATCTTGGATTCCTTGGCCTGGGTGAAGACCTTGCGGATCTCGTCGAAGACGCCGGTGTACGTCGCCGGGTTCGACCGCGGAGTGCGCCCGATCGGCGACTGGTCCACCTCGATCACGCGGTGGACGTGCTGCATGCCGTTGACGCGGGTGTGGGCGCCGGGCCGCTCGCGCGAGACAGAGCCCCGCAGGTGCTGCTTGACGGCCTTGAGCAGGATCTCGTTGACCAGCGTCGACTTGCCCGAGCCCGAGACGCCCGTGACGCAGATCACGCCGCCGAGCGGGAAGGCCGCGTCGACCTTCTTGAGGTTGTTCTCGCGGGCGCCCTTGACGACCAGCGCCCGCTTCTCGCTCATCGGGCGGCGCTGCCCGGGCGTCTCGATCTCGCGTCGCCCGGCGAGGTAATCACCGGTCAGGCTGCCCTCGGCGTTGCAGATGTCGGCGACCGAGCCCTGGGCGACGACCTTGCCGCCGTGGACGCCGGGCCCGGGGCCGATGTCCAGGACGTGGTCGGCCGAGCGGATCATGTCCTCGTCGTGCTCGACGACGAGCACGGTGTTGCCGATGTCGGTGAGGTGGCGGAGCGTGCGGATCAGGCGGTCGTTGTCGCGTTGGTGCAGGCCGATCGTCGGCTCGTCGAGCACGTAGCAGGCGCCCACCAGCCCGCTGCCGACCTGCGTCGCCAGCCGGATCCGCTGCGCCTCGCCGCCCGAGAGCGTCGCGGTCCGCCGGTCCAATGACAGGTACTCGAGGCCGACCGAGGCCAGGAACCGGAGGCGGTTGCCGACCTCGCGCAGGATCGGCTCGGCGATCATCTCCTGCTCCTTGCTGAGCTTCAGCCCCTCCACGAACGCCATCGCGTCGGTAATGTTCAGCCGTGAGAGCTCGGAGATGTTGAGCATCGTGCCGTCGCTTGTCGGCCGGCCGATGACGGTGGGGCCGAAGGCGCGGCCGGTGTCGGCCTTGTGCGTGCTCTCGATCAGCACGTGCAGGGCCTCGATGCGCAGGCGGTCGCCCGAGCACTCGGGGCAGACCGATTCGGACTGGAACTGGTGCAGGTGGTCCTTGGCCCAGGTGCTCTCGGTCTTCTCGAACCAGGCGTGCAGCAGCGGCAGCACGCCCTCCCACGCGAAGCCGTAGGTCTCCTCGTCCTGCTCGCCGCAGCCGTGGAGCAGAACCCGCTGCAGGTCCTCGTCGAGGTCCGCGAAGCCCTCGTAGCCCGAGAGCCCGGCGTTGCGGCAGAAGCGGCGGAGGTAGCGCGGGTACACCATCCCGCCCGGGCCGTTCTTTTTCCACGGCGCGATGCCGCCCTTGAGCAGCGCCCGCTCTGGCTCGGGCACGACGAGCTCGGGGTCGAACTCGAGGATCGAGCCCAGGCCGTGGCAGGTCGGGCAGGCGCCGTACGGGCTGTTGAAGCTGAACAGCCTGGGCGAGAGCTCCTCGAGCGCGCACTCGGGGTGGTCGGGGTCGGCGAAGTGCTCGCTGAAGGCGTGGTCGGTCCACTGTGTGGTGGGGCGGGCGCCTCGACCACCCGACTTGTCTTGGACAGGCGAGACGCCTGTCCCACCGACTTCACGCGCGATGACGACAGAGCCCTGGGCCATCCGCAGTGCGGCCTCGACCGATTCGGCGAGCCGCTGGCGCGCGTCGGGCTTCAGCGCCAGGCGGTCGACGACCGCCTCGACCGTGTGCTTCTTGTAGCGGTGCAGGTTCAGCGGGTTCTCGCCGCCCTCTTTCAACGCATCGCGGAGATCGACGACCTCGCCGTTGACGCGGGCCCGCTGCCAGCCGTCCTTGAAGAAGCCCTCGAGGACGTCCTTGTGGAATCCCTTCTTGCCGCGGACGACCGGCGCGATGACCATCAATCGGAGCTTGTCCGTGGGACGGGCGTCTCGCCCGTCACCCTCGTCCAGCCACTTCATCACGGCGTCGACGATCTGGCTGGCGCTGCTCGCCTCGATCGGGCGTCCCGATCGTGCGAGGACCGTGCCGTCCTTCTTGGACCTGGTCACGGCCCACGAACGCGGCGTGCCGCAGCGGGCGAAGAGCAGGCGGAGGTAGTCGTAGATCTCGGTGGTGGTCGCGACGGTCGATCGCGGGTTGTGGCTGGCGCTGCGCTGCTCGATCGCGATCGTCGGCGGGATGCCCTCGACCTCCTCGACGTCCGGCTTCTTGAGCTGGTCGAGGAACTGCCGGGCGTAGGCCGACAGGCTCTCCATGTACTTGCGCTGGCCCTCGGCGAAGATCGTGTCGAACGCCAGCGAGCTCTTTCCCGACCCGGACAGCCCCGTGATCACCACGAGCTTGTCGCGCGGGATGGCGACGTCGAGGCTCTTGAGGTTGTGCTCCTTGGCGCCGCGGACCCGGATGAACCGCTCGTCGGCCGCCGGGGGCTTGGCCGGCTTCGAGGCGGGGGCGGCCTTGGAGGACTTCCGGCGCGGCTTGGGCTTCTTCTCGACGATCTCGGCGGTCTTGCTCGGCGGCATCGGCGCGGCGTCCCCTCCCTGGGATTCGTTCACTCGTTCGTGCCGCCGGACGGCGTCGATTCGGCGGGCGGCCCGTCGGCGGGCGGCGCCTTGGTCGCGTTGTACTTCGCGAGCTGGAACAACCCGAGGATCACGAACCCGATCGCCACGCCGCCGAGGAACATGCCCAGGCGCCGGCTGAAGGTCGAGCCGGTGTCGGGCGCGGGCATGCCGGGGCGGGGGCGGAACTCGCCGTCGGGGGGCAGTGGGGCCATCCGTGAGTTTAGCGCCCGGGCCGCCGGCTCTTGCTGCGGTGGGCCGAGGCGGATCCGCCGGGCCTGCCGGTCTTGGAACGCCGCTTCTTGCGGCCCGAGCCTCGGCCCTTGCCGCCCAGCGCCCGCTCGATCTCGCTCCGTCGGAGCAGCACCGGGGCGTCGTCGTCGGGCTCACGCGTGCCGCGCTCGGCCTCGATGACCTCCTGGACCTTCTTCATCTGGTCGCGCAGCGTGGCCGCCTTCTCGAACTCCATCGACTCGGCGGCCTCGAGCATCTCGCCCTCGAGGATCGAGACGAGCTGGTCGGCCTCGACCATCGGCTCGTCGCTCTCCACCGCGTCGCGGGCCTTGCGCCGGCTCTTTAGCTCCGCCTCGATGCCGCGACGGATCGACTTGCGGATCGTCTGCGGCGTGATGCCGTTGGCCTCGTTGTAGGCGAGCTGCTTCTCGCGACGCCGCTCGGTCTCCTCGATCGCGGCGGTCATCGAGGGCGTCATCCGGTCGGCGTACAGGATCACGCGTGCGCGATCGTTGCGTGCCGCCCGGCCCATCTGCTGGATGAGTGACGTGGCCGAGCGCAGGTAGCCCTCCTTGTCGGCGTCGAGGATGCACACGAGGCTGACCTCGGGCATGTCGAGGCCCTCGCGCAGCAGGTTGACGCCCACGAGGATGTCGAACTCGCCCGCGCGGAGATCCGTGATGATCTCCACGCGCTCCAGCGTGTCGATCTCGCTGTGCAGGTAGCGTACGCGGAGGTCCTGCTTGGCCAGGTAGTTGGTCAGGTCCTCGCAGAGCCGCTTCGTCAGCGCCGTGACGAGCACCCGGTCGCCATCGGCGACGCGCTCCCGGCATGCCTCGACCAGATCGGTCACCTGGCCCTGCGCCGGGCGGATCTCGACGACCGGGTCGAGCAGCCCGGTCGGGCGGATCACCTGCTCGGCGATCACGCCCGCGCACTTCTCGAGCTCGTACTTCCCGGGCGTCGCCGAGACGTAGACGATCCGCGGCGTCATCGACTCGAACTCCTCGAACCGCAGCGGCCGGTTGTCGAGGGCGCTCGGCAGGCGGAACCCGTGCTCGACGAGCACGTCCTTGCGCTGCTTGTCGCCGTTGAACATCGCGTTGATCTGCGGGATCGTGACGTGGCTCTCGTCGATGATCACGAGCCAGTCGCCCAGGTTCTGGCGGCTGATCCCGTAGCGCCGCTCGTCCTCCTCGATGTCGCGCCCGGCCCCCTCGTGCCCTCGTGCCTCCGTGCTCTCGTGCCCGGCCACAGCGGGCGGCGCATAGTCGAAGTAGTCCAGCAGCGTGAACGGGCGCTCGCCCGGGGCGCGACCGTCCATGTAGCGCGAGTAGTTCTCGATGCCGTTGCACATGCCGATCTCCTCGATCATCTCGAGATCGTGCTTGGTGCGCGCGAGCAGCCGCTGGGCCTCCAGCAGCCTGCCTGCGGACCGCAGCTCGAGCACGCGCGCGTCCAGCTCCTTGCGGATCCCCGCGACGGCCTCCTGCAGCTGGTCCTCGGGCATCACGTAGTGCACCGCCGGGAACAGGAAGAACTGCCGCTCGTCCGCCAGCAGCTCGCCGGTCGTCGGGTTGATCAGCTCCACCCGCTCGATCTCGTCGCCGAACAGCTCGACCCGCACCGCGAACCGCTCGTAGGCCGGGAAGATCTCGATCGCGTCGCCGCGGGCCCGGTACGTCCCCCGCTTGAAGTCGATGTCGTTCCGCTGGTACTGCATCGCGTTGAGCGCGAGGAAAAAGTCGCGCCGCGAGATCTCGCTCCCGCGAGTGATCGTCAGCACCTTCTCGGAGTAGGCGCTGGGCGAACCGAGGCCGAAGATGCACGAGACCGAGGCGACCACGACCGTGTCGCGCCGGCTCAGCAGGTTGCTGGTCGAGGCGAGGCGGAGCTGGTCGAGGTCGTCGTTCCGGCTCGCGTCCTTCTCGATGTAGATGTCGCGCCCCGGGATATAGGCCTCGGGCTGGTAGTAGTCGTAGTAGCTGACGAAGTAGTTGACGCTGTTGCCCGGGAAGAACTCGCGCAGCTCCTCGTACAGCTGCGCCGCCAGCGTCTTGTTGTGGCTGATGATCAGGGTCGGCTTCTGCACGCGCTCGATGACGTTCGCCATCGTGAACGTCTTGCCCGTGCCCGTCGCGCCGAGCAGGCACTGGTGCCGGTCGCCCCGACCGATCCCGCCGACGAGCTGCTCGATCGCCCCGGGCTGGTCGCCCATCGGCTTGAAATCGGCGACGACCTCGAACGGCTTGGGCTCAGCCACGCGGGAGTGTAGAGCCGCTCAGCCCCCGAGCTGCCGCGCCAGGTCGTCACGGACCTGCTTCGTCCGCACGTACGCGTCGTGGCCCGCCTCGTCGGGGATCTCGATGTGCAGCGCCCCGGTCTCCTGGGCCTCGGCGTTCAGCGCCGCCATCCGCTCCAGGCTCCGAAGCATCTCGTCGAGCCTGCTCAGCGCCAGCCGCCCGGACGTGCTGTCTGTCACGGTCATCCCGTTGAACGCGTCCACGGTCCTGCTGTACACGCCGTGCTCGGCCTGCATCGCCTCCTGCAGCTCGACCCGCTTCTGGCCCTGCGCGGCGAAGGCCCGCCCGTAGCGCGCACCGCCCGACCGCCAGCTCTCGATCCCCAGCACCTCGCCGAGCTCCCGCAGATCGCCGTCGAAGACGCGCCCGACGCCGAACCTCTCGATCTGGTCCGCCCGCAGCGTCAGGATCGTCCGCGGCCCGTCGAGAAGCTCCCAGCCGGGCCCGCGCACCGCCCGGATGCTGAACTCGTCCGAATCCGGATTGCCGAACAGCTGCACGGGCATCTCGACCATCGCCCGGAACGGCTCGCCGGCGTGCCCCCGCGTCTCCGCCAGCCCCGCGAGCCGCGAAGCCCAGCCCGAGTTCAGCTTCGCGTCTACCTGCGCCGATCCGGTCGACGTGTCCTGCGCATAAGCGGTCGCGGCTCCCATCGAGCCGCCGGGCCGGACCAGGATCTCGTCGGCGGCCGCCATGAAGATCGTCGCGGCGCTGAACGCGCCCCCCTCCTCGATCAGCGCGACGTAGGTGAACTCCTCCTCGAACGCCCGCAGCACCTCGATCAGCGCCTCGGCCTCGTAGAGGTACCCGCCCGGGCTGTCGACCTGGAACACGACGTGCGTGACCCGCCGCCGCTTCGCCTGCTCCAGCGCCGTCTCGAGCCCGAGCGCCGTGATCGCCTCACCGACGGTGCCCTCAACCGGGATCGCCGCGTAGATCGACGGCGCCGTTCGCGCAGCCGCAGGGGCGGGCGGAGATCGGTCCGGCTCCGGCCTGGGCTTCGCCTCGGGCTCTTCGGGAGTCCGCGGCTTCGGATCGAAGAACCCCTCCGGCAGCGGCTTCCGTTCGATCGAGTCGATCTGCGACGGTCTGTACCGCAGCGTCGCCCGGATCCCCGAGATCATCGTCTCGATCCGGACGATCTCCGGGGACTCCTCGACGATCCTTCCCTCGATCACGCGCCCGCTCGTCAGACGGATCACGTCGCAGTCCGCGGCCGCGGCCGCGAAGGCCACCAAGAGCGCCATCAAGAAGCGATTCAGACTCACCGGCTCCTCCGATCTGCGGGTTGACCCCGAACGGTAGACACGCGCGGAACCCGCACCGACGCGCGACCTCCTACGGCGAGACCAGCGGCCGCCGGACGTCCCTCTGCACAACGAATCGACGCCGCCGGGCTTGCAGCGAGGCGAGCTCCGCCTGCAGGTCCCGATCCCCGGCGAGCGTCAGGTGACGGACGCCCTCGCGTTGCGCCCACTCCGCGATGCCGATCAGCTCGCGGATCGCGTGGCCCGCCCGGTCGATATTGGCGACCGCGAGGTCCGTGCTCGCGCGCCACTGCCGCCGCCCCTCGGGCGTCAGATACCCGTTCTCGTCCACGCGGTAGATCCCGCGGCGCGAGGGCTTGAGCTCCGGGATCGAACCGACGCTGGAGTCGATTGCCCCGATCAGCTCGACCCATCGCGATCGCTGCGTCGCCCGTTCGTCACGGTCCCGATCCAGTCGCCTCTGCGGGCCCGAGCCCACCGGACGCCCGCGGGAGGCCCGCATCTCCTCCACGAGCTCGCGTTCCGCCGCCAGCTCGTTCTCGCCGATCAGACCCGTCTCGCCGGTGAGCCCGTCGAGAACACGGGCCGCCAACGAGCCGTCCCGGGCGATCCCACCGAGCCGCCACGCCCAGGCGTCCAGAGATTCGAGATCCGGCTCGCCCTCGACCTCTCGGGCTCCCTCGATCTCGGGTGCCCGCCAGTCCGAACGCAGTCTGATCGCCGCGTGCGGTTGGACGGCGAGCCGGTCCGCCACGGCGACAAAGACCAGCCCGGCGCCGGCCGCGCCGGACGGCCCGATCGAGACCACCAGCGATCGCTCCTCCCGGCCGCGAAGGAACAGCTCGAGCAGAGACTCGGCCTCGTACATGTACCCGCCCGGGCTGTCCACCGAGAGGTACACGGCCCGGGCGCCGCGCCGCCTCGCCTCGCCGAGCGCGTCCGCCATCGCTCGCGCCGTGATCTCCTCGCCGATCACGCCCGTCGCTTCGATCTCGGCGTATCGGTCCGAGACGCGCAGCGTCACGCCGCCCGGGGCAAGCCCGGCGGCGAAGCAGATCCCAGCAAGCACGAAGACCCAGCGGAGCATGGCCGACCTCCGCCGGGAGCATACCGAGTCCGGGCGTCCCGTTCGGAACCCGTTCAGCCCCGGGTCGCCGCGAGCAACTCGCGTGTCTGGCGGCCGTTGAGCCGGAAGATCGCGGGCAGCGCCGCGCCGACCGTGAAGAGCAGGACCACCCCCCAGCCGAAGGCGATCGCGCCGACCGGCGGCGTGAAGCGCATCTCGAGCCCCGCGATCAGCTCGTACAGGCGCGAGCCGGCCCAGGCGGTCTGCATCCCCATCAGGGTGCCGACGATCGACGCGGTCACCGCGACGAGGATCGCCTCGGCCGCGACGAGGCGCGCGAGCATCCCGCGCTGGGCGCCCACGGCCCGGAGCACGCCGAACTCGAACTGCCTCGACTCGATCCCGGCGATGATCAGGTTCGCCACACCGAAGCACGCGACGAGCATCGAGACCACGGCGACGCCGCTGAACACGACAAGCGTGGCGCCGATGAACGTCCCGATGCGGCTCTTGATCCGCCGCCCGCTCCCCGCGTCGAGCACGCCCAGGTCGAGCGTCGCCTCCTTGATCTGCTGCGTCGCCCAGTAGTCCGGGTCGATGTCGGGCCCGCCACGCTCCCGCGCGAGCCTCACCAACTCGTCGTTGTCGAACGCCACCTGGATCAGCTGCGTCGCGTCGCTGTTGAATCTCTCTCGGAGGTCCTTGCGGCTGCCGAAGACCGCGTGGATCGCCTGGTCGAGGTACTCCTCGCCGATGTTGAAGAACTTGCTCGCCAGCTCGAGACCCGGGCTGGTCACCACGCCGACGATCTCGAACTCGAACGTCTCGCCGTTGTCGCGGCAGACGAAGGTGTCGCCCACGCCGAGACCCTGCGCGGCCGTGAACTCCTTGCTCACGATGATCGTCCCGCCCTCTTCCAGCCGGCGCTCGGCCGTCTCGGCGTCGCCCTGGAGGAACTCGACGTTCGTCATCGCGAAGAACGGCTCGGGCTCGAACGCGATGAACGTCGTGCGGTAGTTGCTCAGCCCTTCGATCCCGAAGGCGTCCGTCTCGATCGAATGCAGCGCGATCGAGCAAGTATTCGTCACGAACGGGAGCGCACGGATACGTTCCTGCGCCTCGGGCTGCAGCCGCAGGCCGTTCACGAACGCGTCGGGGAACTCGATGTTGTTCAGCCAGTCCCGGAGGATCGAGCCGCCGTTGGTCCAGATCGAGACCATCAGCGCCAGCCCGGTCATCATCGCCCCGGCCGTGAACCCGTGACGGAACGGTGTCGCCCGGACCGTCCGCCCCAGCACCCGCGGCGGCAGCCCGAGCAGCTTCGAGAGCGGCCCCGAGAGCGCGTACGAGGCGCCGATCATGATCGGCACGCTCAGCAGGAAGTACCCAATGAACATCGCCGGCAGGCCCGCGGTCGCGTAGCTCCAGAACAGCGTCTCACGCGACTGGCTGAACGCCACGATCGCGAACTGCAGCGCGATGCCGGCGAGCGCGAAGCCGAGCACCCGGCCGATCGCGGCCGGCTTCGTCGGCTCCGCCCGCCCGGTCAGGGCCTTCAGGGGGGAAACCCGCACGACGCGCACCGCCGGGTACGCCGCCCCGATCAGACCCGCAGCGACCGAGCCGATCCCGGCGAACAGCAGCATGCCCGGCGGGACCTCGAGCCCCGAGGGCAGCTGCTCGTCAAAGACCGTCACCATCAGCCAGGCAAAACCGACGCCCAACGGGACACCGATCAGGGCGCCGCTGACGCCGATCAGGCCGCCGATCATCAGCTGCGACTGGCCGAGCTGCGACTTGTGCGCGCCGATGCAGCGCAGCACCGCGAGCCCGCGCTGCTGCTCGGCGATCCCCGTCGTCAGCCCCGTCATGATGATGAACGCCGCCGAGAGCATCGCCAGCACCGAGGCCAGCGCGAACGCGAGGTTGTTGCTCGAGAGGTTCTGGTCCAGCCGGCTCGTCACCTTCTCGGTCGTCTGCACGACGACGTCGTCGCCGAGCTCGGCGCCGAGCGCCTCGGCGACGGCCTGCGGGTCCTCCGAAGCCGCCAGCTCGATCTCGACCTGGTCGAGCCGCCCCTTCTGCCCGGTGACCGCCGCGAAGGTCGGCAGGCTCATGTAGACCTGGGCGACCCCGCCGAGCGGCGGCGGCTCCGAGATCCCGACAACACGCAGGCGGGCCGAGCTGCGGAAGAGTCGGGCGAACGTCGCCCTCATGTTCGCGTCGATCCCGACCCGCGCCAGCGCCGCGCTCGACAGCGGCATCGCGAACTGGCGGACCACGAGGATCTCGTCGTCCGGGCGCACGCCGACAAGCGCGTTCAGCCGGTCCGCCTCCGCGGACTCGGTGACCCGATCCGGCAGCGCCGGCGTGGGCGACCCGAGGTACTCGATGTCCAGGCCGGGCGCGTTCGGGACGAACGACGTCATCCGCGCGTCCGACCAGTTGAACCCCAGGCGCTCGGCGAAACGGGCGTCGAGCAGCACTTCGCCGTGCGCCGTAGGGAGCCGGCCGGCCAGGAGCGTGGGGGGGCGCACCGCGAACTCCGTCTCCAGATCCACGCCGTTGCCGTACCCGGTCGCGCTGAACGTCCGCGTCGCCGGGGCCCACTCGCTCTCGCGACCCTCGACCGGATCGAGCGTGCGCGTGCGGAACTGGATCGCGATGCTGGACCTCGCACGCGGCACGGCCGCCTCGACGCCCGGCCACGAACGGACCGTCTCAAGCACCCGCTCATCGAACGTGCTCTGCGTGCCGACCGCGCGGACGCGGAGCTCCGCCGTCCCGATCTGCGATTCGAGCTGCTTGCCGACGGCGCCGTTCGCCGAGGCGAGCGCGCAGGCGACCGCCGAGATCAGCGCCGCCGACAGCGCGACCGCGCCGACGAGCAGCAGCGACCGGCTAGGCCGCGCTGACAAACTGCTGGTAGCGAGCCGCCACGCCGCCCGCATCGAGCCCCTCCGTCTCGATCGTGCCGTGAACCATCCCGTCACGGATCACGCTGATGCTCCGGCAGTGCGCCGCCGCCGTCGGCTCGTGCGTCACCATCACCACCGTCATGTCCCGCTCGGTCGCCACCTCGCCCAGCAGACGCCAGAGCTTGGCGCTGCTCGCAGAGTCGAGATTGCCGGTCGGTTCGTCCGCGAGCAGCACCGGGGGCGAGTACAGCAGGCTCCGCGCGATCGCCACGCGTTGCTGCTCGCCGCCGCTCATCGCCTCGGGCCGATGGCTCATCCGCTCCTCCAGCCCCAGCAACTCGAGCAGCTCGCCCGACCGCCGCCTCAGCCAGCCCGCCTCCTCGCCGGCGAGCATCCCGGGAAGCTCGACGTTCTCCCGCGCGCTCAGCGTCGGGATCAGGTTGAACGACTGGAAGATGATCCCGAGCTCCTTGCGACGGAACTCCGTCGCCCGCCGCTCGCTCAGATTGTGGATCTCGGTCCCGCCGATGACCATCTCGCCCTTGTCCGGACGGTCGAGCGCCGCCAAGAGATGCAGGAGCGTGCTCTTGCCGCTCCCAGACTGCCCCATGATCGCATAGAAGCCAGGCTCGGTGATCTGCAGGTTGATCCCGCGGAGCGCGTGCACGGTCTCACCGCCGAGCGAATACGTCTTGTGCACATCCACACACCGAATCATCGGGCCGATCGTAGCCCGCGGCCACCACCGAGATCCCGGACGCCGGCGTCCCGATGGGCCCCTAGCCGTTCTCGCTGGCGTAGGCCGCGGCGTCCTTGAGACCCTCGAAGGCTGAGACGTCGCCCGCCTTGAGCTTCACCAGCCAGCCAGCCCCATACGGGTCCTCGTTCACGAGGCCGGGGTTCTCCGAGAGCGCCTCGTTCACCGCCGAGATTGTCCCGCCGACCGAGGTGTAGATGTCGCTGGTCGTCTTCACGCTCTCGACCTCGCCGAGCGCGTCCCCCGCCCCGACCTCCGTGCCCGCCGCCCGCATCTCGACGAAGGTGATGTCGGTCAGCTGGTCGACCGCGAACGACGTGATCCCGACGATCACCTCGTCGCCCTCCACCTTGAACCACTCGTGCGAGTCGCTGTACCGCCGGTCGTCGGGCGCATCCATCGTCCAGGCCTCTCTCGCGGGGGCCGATCGGGCCCCGAATCTTGTTCTCGCAGCAGGCCTTGCAACGGCCCCGCGACCGACTATACAGTCCGCCCGCCCCATGCTCCTGACCTGCAATGTCAGCTCGATCGGCCAGCTCCTCCGGGGCAACAAGCAGCGTCCGGCACAGCTCAAGCTGCTCGACGTTCCCGCCTACGTCAAGGACGAGCTGGGCCTCCACGGCCTCTCGATCTCGACCGACCTGCTCGTCGGCTCGACCCCCGACCGCCTCAACGCCTTCAGAGAGCGGGCCGACAAGGCCGGCTGCGCTTGCCTCCTGCTCATCGAGTCCGAGCCCCAGCCGCTGGGCGATCCCGACGACGAGAAGGGATTCGCCGCGATCGACCGCGGGAAGCGTGTCCTCCAGGCCGCGTCCCTCCTCGGCTGCAACTCCGCCGCCATCCGCGTCGAGGCCGCGGACGACGACGAATCGATGGAGCGCGTCGTCGATCGGATCCGAGAGATCCTCCCGGTCGCGGACAAGCTCGATATCTACCTGGCCCTCCGCCCCCACGAGGGCCTGACCGCCGACCCGGAGCGCCTCACGGACACCATCAAGAAAATCGGCGGCTTCCGCGTCGCCACGCTCCCCGACCTGCAGGTCGCCGCGGGCCAGGACGACCCGGCCGCGTACCTCCGCCGCATCACGCCCTACGCCTCCGCCGTCCTCGCCCAGACCTTCGAGTTCGCCGAGGTCCAGGCCCCCGAGATCGACGACGACAAGCCCGCCTCGCTCGACGATCTCGCCGAGGCCCTCGTCGCCGCCGAGGCCCCGGAGCACACGACCTACGCCCTCGAGCCGCTCATCGCCGCCATCGCCTCGGTCGGCTTCGATGGCACGATCGCGATCGACTACCGGGGCGAGGGCGACCCGACCCTCGGGGTCCTCCAGAGCCGCGACGCCCTCGACGCCGCGCTCGAGGCGGTCAGCGGGTAATCTGCGAGCGGACAAACCGCCCGGCACGGACGCCGACCGGAGGCCCGCTCTGACACGCAACGCCCCCATCCGCGAACGCCTCACACGCGAGACGCAATACGCTGGGAGCGACGTGCCGGCCGAGATCCCCCTCATCATCACCATCGACGGGCCCGCCGGGACCGGCAAGAGCACCGTCGCGCGCCTCCTCGCCCAACGCCTCGGACTCCAGTTCCTCGACACCGGCGCCATGTACCGCGCCGCCGCGGCCATCGCGATCGACAAGGGGCACATCGAATCGATCAAACGGGACGACATCGGCGGCTTCCTGGAAGACGTCCTCGACGCCGACCTGCACTTCGACTGGGCGATCGACCCGCCGCCCGTCCTCGCGTGGCTCCGGCCGCTCGACGAGCGCATCCGGGAGCGCGACGTCTCCCAGCTCGTCTCGCGCATCGCCGCGATCGGCACCCTCCGCAAGCACATGGTCCAGAAGCAGCGGATCATTGGCCACCAGCACCCGCGGCTGGTCACAGAAGGCAGAGACCAGGGCTCCGTCGTCTTCCCGGACGCGCCCGTGAAGTTCTATCTCGACGCCCTCCCGGAGATCCGCGCCCGACGCCGCGCCAAGCAGCTCCGCGAGGCCGGCAGGGAGGTCGACGAGACCCAGCTGCTCATCGAGATCGTCGATCGCGACCGCCTCGACTCGACGCGGACCGACGGCCCGCTCCTCTGTGCGGACGACGCCGAACGCCTCGATACCTCTACGTTCCGGATCGAGCAGGTCGTCGACGAGCTCGAGGTCCGCGCTCGCAAACGCCTCGACGACCTCGACGCCAGCTACCTCCTCTGAGCCCCCGACCCGCATGCTCCAGGCCCTCCGAGATCGCCACCCGGGCTCGAGTGTCCTCGGGGTCATATTCTTCGACGTCTGCCGCCT
>JBCBKP010000031.1:0-39569 GCA_038521625.1 Planctomycetota bacterium | reverse complement strand
TGATCACGCTCCAGCGTCACGCGCTCGCCGTCACGACGCAGCGCGTGCACCCGCTCGACGACGTCGCCGATCTCCCCGAACACGCCGCCCGCGTTCATGACCACCGCGCCGCCCACCGACGCCGGGATCCCCGCCAGCCCCTCGAGACCACCCAACCCGAGCGACACGGCCCGACCGATCAGAACCGGTAGACGCGCCCCCGCGGCCGCCACCACACGATCGCCCTCGAACCCGACCGCGCGGAACGCGGGGTCCGACAGATCGACCACCAGCTCCTCGACGCCGCCGTCGTGCACGAGCAGATTCGCCCCGTCGCCCAGGATCCGCGCCGCCGGATCGATCGAGAGACACTCGCTCAGCTGCTCGAGCGAAGCCGGCCGCGCCAGCCGCCGCGCGGCCCCGCCGACCCGGAACCACGTCTTGATCCGCTCGTCCTCGCGGAGCGCGAGCCCCCCCGTCGTGACGGCGCCGCCCATCACCCGCGCGCGTCCCGGCTGCGCCCCGCGGCGAGGTAGTCCCGCGCCACCGTCCACACCGGCCCCGCGCCCATCACCACGAGCACGTCGCCGGCGCGACAGACGTTCTGGAGCTGCTCCACGATCGCCTCGAACGGGTACAGGTGCATCGCCTGCACGCCCTTGGCCCGCAGACGGTCCACCAGATCCGCCGAGCTCACGCGCTGCTTCTCAGCCTCCGAGTCGCGCACGAAGTAGATGTGCGGGACGATCACGACGTCCGCCTGTCCGAAGCTCTGCGCGAATTCGTCCAGCAGGAACCGCGTCCGGCTGTGCTGGTGCGGCTGGAACACCACCACCAGACGCCCGCCCTCGTCCTCGGGACGCAGATGGTCACGCAGCGCCCGAAGCGTCAGGTCGATCTCCGTCGGGTGGTGCCCGTAGTCGTCGTAGACGACCACGTGCCCGTCGCGGACGATCCGCCGCCCGACCCGCTGCAGCCGGCGGTCCAGACCTTCGAAGGCCGACAGCGAGCGCCCGACCATCGACGGGTCCGCGCCCGCCACGACCGCCATCGCCGCCGCGACCGCCGAGTTCATCGCGTTGTGCTCGCCCGGCATCGACAGCGACCATCGAAGCCGAACCCCGTCCGGCCCGTCCATCGCGATCAGCCCGCGCGTGATCTTCACACGCCAGTCGGCGCCCGGCGCGAAGCCGATCGTCTCCACCCGCGCGCCCAGACCCGCCGTCACCTCGCGACGGTGCGCGCCGTCGTGACCGACGAGCAGATACCCGCCGTCGCCCTCGCCCGGCAGCAACGACGCGAAGCCCGCGAACGCCTCCACGACCGCGTCCAGCGAGCCGTACACGTCGAGATGGTCCGCCTCGAGATTCGCGATCGACGCCATCGACGGCCGGTGATGGAGGAACGACCGGTTGAACTCGCACGCCTCGGCCAGCAGCAGCCCCGGCCGCCCCGCCAGCGACCCGACCGGGATCTTCGGCGATCCGAGGCGTGAACCAACCCCGGGCGCGCCCACGCTCGTTCCGCGAACCGAGCCGCGCCCCGGCTTCGGCGTCTCGAGACAACCCCGCGCGAGCTGCCCGCACGTCGCGCCCACGATCACCGCCGGGTCCAACCCAGCGTCGGTCAGACAGCACCCGAGCATCGCCGTCGTCGTGCTCTTCCCGTGCGTCCCCGCGATCGAGACGCCCGTCCGCACCGATTGACAACGCCCAAGCGCCTCGGCGTACCCGAGCACCGGCAGCCCGCGACGCTCCGCCTCGAGCACCTGGCCGTGGTCAGGGCGGATCGCCGCAGAGATCACCAGCCCGTCCGAGTCCTCCGGCAGCACCTCGGACCGCTCGTCCAGATCGACGCCGATCCCCGCCCCGGCGAGCGACTCGGTCACCGGCGACGGCGTCGAATCCGAGCCCCGGACCGGCACGCCCGAGTCGGCCAGCAGCCGACCCAGCGCCGACATCCCGGCCCCGCCGACGCCCACCAGATACGGCCTCGACATGCCGAGCACCGCGCCGAACCCGCCGCCCGCACCCGCGGCCGATGCCCCGCTCGCGACAGACGATCTCGCGACAGCCGTCCTGGCTCCCGTGGCTTCCATGCGCTGGTCTCCCACCGAGACCCTATCGGTTGCCACCGAGCACCGCGTGCAGCCCACGGCCCGTGCACCGCGTGTGCACATCCGCCCCGCCCCGGTTCGGGAGCCGTACGCTTCGCCGTGAACCACGCCGCGCACGGATCGACAACAGAGCTCCCCTACAAGCTCGCCTGCCTCTGCGACCTGCGCGACGCCGACGGACGCGTCCTGCTCCTCGAACGCAAACGAACACCGAACAAGGGGCTCTTCTCCCCCATCGGAGGGAAGCTCGACGTCGCCACCGGAGAGAGCCCCGCCCAGTGCGCCGTCCGCGAGATCAAGGAAGAGGCCGGGATCGACGTCCCGATCGAGCGCCTCCACCTCGGCGGACTCATCGCCGAGACCGCCTTCGAGGGCCGGGGACACTGGCTGCTGTTCTACTACCGCGTCCTCGGCCCGGTCGTGGTCCCCGAGCACGAGATCGACGAGGGCAAGCTCGCCTGGCACCCCCACGACGCCATCGACGCCCTCGCGCTGCCCGAGACCGACCGCAAGATCATCTGGCCCCTCATCCGAGAGCACGAGGCCGGCCCCGGACAGACCCGCCCGGGCTTCTTCGCCGCGCACATCGATTGCACGGCCCCGGAGCTCACCTGGTCGATCGAGCAGTCCGAGCCGGCGATCGTCTAACCGAATCCGCGCGCGAAACCCGGAACGCCTCGGGCCCGAAGTAGACTCATGGCCGTGAGAACATCCGATCGAATCCGCAGCAACGGGGCCCACCGACCGGGCGGCATCGCCCTGACGCGACGCGCCGTCATGCTGCTCGCCGCGCTGCTCTCGCTCGCCCCCGGCTGGATCCAGCCCGCCACCGACCCCGCCACGGGCCCCGCGGCCCCCGCCAGCGTCCCCGCGGCCCGGCTCGCCAAGAACGTCGTGGTCATCACCGTCGAAGGCGGCATCGACCGCTGGACCGAGGCCAGCGTCAACCGGCGCCTCGCCCAGGCCGAGAAGGCCGGCGCCGACGCCGTCGTCATCGAACTCGACACGCCCGGCGGCGAGCTCGGCGCGGTGCTCGGCACCTCCCAGTCGATCAAGTCCAGCTCGATCGCCAACACCGTCGCGTGGGTCAACGACGACGCCTACAGCGGCGGCGCCATCCTCGCGCTGGCCTGCCGCGAGATCGTCGCCGCGCCAACAGCATCGATGGGCGACGCCTTCCCCGTCACCGCCACCATGACCGGCCTGCGCGGGCTCACGCCCGACGAACGCGTCAAGCTGCTGCCCCCGCTGCTCGCCGACGTCACCGAGTCCGCACGCCGCAACGGATACGACGAGTACCTCGTCCAGGCGATCGTCGTCGACGGCGTCGAGCTCTGGGCCGTCGAGGACACCGAGACCGGACGCGTCCTCTTCATCAACGAGTCCGAGCACCGCGCCCTCTTCGACGCCGAGCCCGTCCGCGGCAAGCCCGCGCTCGCCTCGGTCCCCGGCGGACGCGCCGGCACCGAATACAGCGCCCCCCAGACCACACCCCAGACCACACCCCAGACCGTCCCGCAGACCCCACCGGGCGAGCAGGCCGCGGACGCCGCGACGCCGCCGCCGGGCCCGCAGGGACCCACCGATACCCAGGAAGTCTTCGAGATCACAGAGGAACGCCGCTTCAACCCGGCCAGCGACGCCCTCGCGGACGTGAGCGAGAGCATCTCCGAGGGCCTCGAGACCGAGACCACCCGCCCCGCCATCACGCCCGCGCTCAAGGGCCGCTTCATCAACCCCGTCTACGTCACCGACGGCACCGCGCCGATCGTCATGCGCAGCGACGAGCTCGACCGCTTCGGCTTCTCCGCCGCCAGCATCACCAACGACGAGCAGCTCAAGGAGTTCTTCGGCGCCGACGAGCTCGCACGCGTCAACATGGGCTGGGAGTACAAGCTCGCGCGATTCATGTCGAGCCTGCCCGTCCGGATCCTCCTGATCGCGGTCTTCCTGCTCGGCATGCTCATCGAGATGACCAACCCGGGCGTCATCTTCGCCGGCGTCGCCGCCGCCGCCGCGCTCGGCGCCCTGATCGTCCCGTCGCTGCTCACCGACTTCGCCGGCGCCCTCGAACTCATCCTCATCGCCGCGGGGATCATCCTCGTTGCGGTTGAACTGCTGCTCATACCGGGCTTCGGCGTCTTCGGGCTCGCCGGCATCGGCGCCATGTTCGTCGGCATCATGCTCACCTTCGTCCCCGACGGCCCTTCCTTCGGCAGCGCCGGCGCCGGCTCGCTGCTCACCGGCGCGACCACCACGCTCCTCGGCCTCGTCACCGCCGGCATCGGCGCCTTCTTCCTGCTCCGCAACGCCGAGAGCCTGCCGCTGCTCAAGCGTCTCATCCTCCAGACACCCGAGCCCACCACCGTCGGCGTCCTCGAGGCCGCCGCCCGCGCCGACTCCGACGACGTCGAGCCCGGCGCGATCGGCGAGACCATCTCACCGCTCCGACCCTCCGGACGCGTCCGCGTCGACGGCCGCGCCTACGACGCCATCGCGACCCGCGGCTACATCGAGGCCGGGCAGCCCGTCGAGGTCCTCGGCTCGCAGGGATTCAGCCTGCGCGTCCGCCCCGCCGAACCACGCCGCGAAGGAGACACCGCGTGACCGGCGAAGCGCTGCTCTTCTGGGGCGTCGTCCTCGTGCTGCTCAGCCTCCTGCTGATCGTCGCCGAGGCCTTCATCCCCTCCGGCGGCGTCATCGCCGCGATCTCGTTTGTCCTCGCCGTCGCGGGCATCTACATGCTCTTCCGCCACGACGTCGGATGGGGCGTCACCGGGCTGCTCACGGTCCTCGTCCTCGGGCCGATCGCCTTCTTCTGGTCCGTCAACGCGCTGCCGTACACGCCCTTCGGGCGAAAGCTCATCGGCGCCGAATCCGACGACGCCGCCGCCGAACGCGAGCTCGACGAGATCCAGGCCGAGCGCGAACGCCTCGCCCTCATCGGACGCCGCGGCGAGGCCCTCAGCGACCTCCGCCCGATCGGCCTCGTCCGACTCGACGCCGCCGAGGGAGCCGATCCGGTCGAATCCGAGGCCCTCGCCGAGGACGGCTGGATCGAGGCCGGCGATCGAATCGAGGTCATCGGCATCGACCTCCACGAGCTCCGCGTCCGACGCGCCTAGCGGACCGCCGCCCCCGCCCGACCCCACCCGTATACTCCGCCGCGGGCGAGAAACACCCGCCCATACGGGAGACGCGGTTTGACTCTTGATGCCATCTGGTGGGTCCTCATCGGCGTTGTCGTCGTCGTCGGCCTCGTGTTCATCGCCTTCGCCGGCAGCTTCATCAGCCTGTGGTTCCAGGCCCTGCTCTCCAACGCGCGCGTCGGGCTGCTCGACATCGTCGCGATGCGATTCAGGAAGGTCGAACCGCGCACCGTCGTCTTCAGCCGCATCCGCGCCGTCAAGGCCGGCATCGACATCTCCACCAACCAGCTCGAGACCCACTTCCTCGCCGGCGGCCGCATCCCCAACGTCGTCTCCGCACTCATCGCCGCCAAGCGCGCCCGCATCGGCCTCGACTGGGACACCGCCGCCTCCATCGACCTCGCCGGACGCGACATCCTCGACGCCGTCAACACCTCGGTGAACCCCAAGGTCATCGACTGCCCCAACCCCTCCCTCGGACGCACCACCATCGACGCGGTCGCCAAGAACGGCATCCAGCTCAAGGCCCGCGCACGCGTCACCGTCCGCACCAACCTCGAACGCCTCGTCGGCGGCGCCACCGAGGAGACCGTCATCGCCCGCGTCGGCGAGGGCATCGTCTCCTCGATCGGCTCGGCCGGCAGCCACGAGGAGGTCCTCGAGAACCCCGACAACATCTCCAAGGTCGTGATGGCCCGCGGCCTCGACGCCGGCACCGCCTTCGAGATCCTCTCCATCGACATCGCCGACGTCGACGTCGGCGAGAACATCGGCGCCAAGCTCCAGCTCGACCAGGCCGAGGCCGACAAGCGACGCTTCCAGGCCGAGGCCGAGAAGCGCCGCGCCATGGCCATGGCCCAGGAACAAGAATTCCGCGCCGAAGAGCAGAAGAACCGCGCCTCCGTCGTCCTCGCCGAGGCCGAGGTGCCCCGCGCCATGGCCGACGCCTTCCGCAACGGCAACATGGGCATCATGGACTACTACCGCATGAAGAACGTCGTCGCCGACACCTCCATGCGACAGTCCATCGCCGGCGACGACGACCACGACAACAACGGCGAAGGCCCCATCGCCTGACACGCCCGATCCTGACGACGCCCCGCTCCCGACGAGCCCCTCGCGTGACCAACGGGTGAGGCCCAACGCCGCACACCGATCACGCCCAGATCGCGTAACACCCGGATCGCGTCAGCGAGACGACGACATCTCACAACCGGAGCTCGCGACGGATCCGAGAGCCCGGAGCGTCAGCGACGGGTTTCCCCCGCGCCACCGTCGCTCGGTGCCTTCGGCGTTCCGTCGCTGCGCCGGACCGCCTCCCGCAGCAGCTCCTCGATCGAACGCCGGTACCGATCCCGACGCATCGTCGGCTTCGCACGGTTCACCCGGTTCACCGGTTCCAGCGACTCCAGCCCCAACCCCGGCTCGATCCGGTAGTCCAACCGCCGCGCCTGCACCTCGGGCGACGCCTCCTCCGCGAGCCCGTACCGCGCGGCGAACCAGTCCGGCACCTCGCCGATCACGAACGTCGTCCCCGGCGGGATCGTCGCGAACGGGCCGACGTACACCGACCGCTCGAACACCGCCGTGATGCCGCCGCTCCGCCGCGCGAAGACGTCCCGGCCGTCCGACGTCGGGAGCTGCAAGAGCTCACCGAATCCGCCCACCCGACGCAGCCCCGGATCGATCGCCCTCAGGCTCGTCCCCAGCGGCCCCTGGTCCGACAGCCCCTGATCCACGCGGAAGGCGCGGTCCAGGATGGAGCCGCCAGTCTGCGCATCCGCCGCGCCGCACAGCCCCCCGAGCACCCCCATCACAACCGAGCTGGCCAGACCAACGCGCCGCATCGCAACCCCATCATCGTCCCGAACTCAGCGCACCATGATCCGGAACTCGAGATCCACCGTGCCGTCCTCGTCGAGCTCGGAGAGCCCCTCGCCGCTCGCCGTCCACAGGTACAACGCGTCGATCAACGCCTCGTCGTACTCCGGCGAGCCCGAGCCCTGCGCCCGCCCGTTCACGCGCACGTAGTTCACGTCGTACGCCGTCCCGTCGCGACCGAACGAGACCACGAACACCGGGTTCCGCACGATCCGTGTCAGGAACCGCGTGTAGATGTGCTGGTCAGGCAGCCGCGTCTTGATCTCCAGCCCCTCACGCGCCACCACCTGCCCGCGCCGGCTCACCTCCGCGGGCTCCTTGCTCGTCGCCGTCGCCTCCGAATCGTCCGGCGCGCCCTCGTTCGTGCTCCCGCCCGGCTCCGGCGGCGAGGGCGACTCGCCCGCGCCCTCTGATTCCGACTCGCTCGGCCGCTCCGACGGCTCCCGCTCCGACTCGGTCGCCTCCTGATCCGCCGGCCGCTCCGACGCCTCGGCCGGCGCGATCGGCACCGCCGGGTCAGGGCCCTCCACCGCCGGCGGGATCAGCTCGGGCGATGCCGCCGAGGCCGAGGCCGGTGCGCTCTCGCTCGCACGGCTCGTCGGCGTCGGCGCCGCGCCGGGCGCATCCACCGGCGACAGCGGCGCCACCGCCACCTGCGGCTGCTCCTGCTCCGCCTGACGCGTCGATTCCTGCGGCCGCGGCGCGTCGTACCCCAGCCAGTTCACCGTCACCACGCTGGATTCCTGCACGCCGACCGCGAGCTGCCGTTCGCGCGGCTCCCGGTCGTTCATGTGCCCCGCGGCCCGCGACGCCGGCGACGAAGAACTCGTCCAGCCGAGGGCCGCCAGCACCACGACCTGCACCAAGAGCGCGATCACCGCGCCGGCGACCAATCGCGCACCCACCGCCTCATCGAGAGGATCCTGCGAAATGGCCGTCCGGGCGCCCATGACCATTCGATCCTACGAATCCGGCCCCGCCCCGGATCGCCGTTCGGCCCGCCGAGCCCCCGATCTAGTTCGGGGACTGACCCGGGCCCGGTCCGGGGCCCGGGCCCGGGCCTGGGCCGAGCCGATCGCCGGACGCACGCTGGAGCATCCCGAACTCCTCCAGCCCCGCCGCCCGGAACCGGGCGATCACATCCAGAAGCGGCGCCGCCGGCGCCCCCTCGTCCACCGCGAGCAGCAACCGGGCCTCCGGGTTCGCGTCCAGCTTCGACCGCACCGCCTGCGCCAGCCCCTCGGCCTCGACCTCCTCGCCGTCGAGCGCCAGCGCGCCGTCCTCCAGAACCGCCACCGTCACCGCCGGCCCCGGCGTCGCCGCCGACCCCGCCCCCAGCGCCGGCAGCCGCACGCCCGAGATGTCCGCCCGGATCATCAGCACCAGCGAGAAGACGAAGAACGTCAGCAGCAAGAACACCACGTCGATCAGCGGCGCGAGATCGACCCGGATCGAACTGTGCCGTCGACGCAGCTTCATGCCACAGAACGCCTCACACCGAGACCGCCGCGGGCTCGCCCTTGCGCGGCTCGGTCTTCGATCGGTCGGGACGGACGTACTCGCGCCCGCCCCACTTCACCGGCCGGCCCGCGCTCAGGTCGCCCGCCGCCCCCATCAGCAGGCCGGTCACCGCGAGGCACCCGATCGGCCATGCCAGCACCGCCACCGGCCCCGCGCCCGCCGAACGCGCGATCAGCGAGACCGCCGCCAGCCACGCGCCCGTCCCCGCGGCGCCGGCCACAACCGCGGCGCCGCCCAGGAACAGCGCCGCCACCGAGCACACCGGCAGCAGCGCCCCCGTGAACGCCAGCCGCAGCGCGTTCTGCCGCAGCCGGCCCGACCGGCAGTTCGCCGCCTCGATGTAGATCCGCTTCCAGCCCGCCTCGAACCGCTTCCAGCTGTCGTACATCCGGCAGCGCACGAGCGATCCCGCCAGCAGACACCCCGCCTTCATCCGCGCCGCGTGCGCCAGCTTGGCGAAGGCGATGTCCTCCAGCAGCTCGTCGCGCACCGCCTCGTGCCCGCCGAGACGCTCGTACGCCTCGCGCCGGAACAGGATGAACTGCCCGTTCGCGAACGGCCGCTGCCGCCGGACCGTGTCCTCCGGGCTGCGGTTCACACGCTCGAGCGGGTACTGCCGCAGCAGCTCGAAGCTCGCCACCGGCTGGATCACCCGCTCGAACATCGACTCGACCGCCAGACGGCTCAGCAGGCTCAGCATGTCCAGCCCGCGCCGCTGCCGCAACGCCACCGCCGCCCGGATCGCCCCGATCTCGAACCGGCAGTCCGCGTCGGTGAAGATCAGCAGCTCCGCGTCACGAGCGCCCTCCGAGCGATGCACGCCCGCGTGGATCGCGTGCACCTTGCCCGCCCACCCGTCCGGGCACTCGTCGATCTCCACGATCTCGAACCGCCCGTCCGCCCCGATGATCGACCGCGCCGCCGCGTTCGTCCCGTCCGTGCAACGGTCAAGCGCGATCACCACCCGCATCGCCGGCCAGTCCTGCGCCTTCAGCGAACGGATCAGGTTCGGTAGCGCCCGCACCTCGTTGTGCGCCGGCACCACCACGCACACCGACGGCGTGTGGTTCGTCCGCGCGCTCGGCCACTTCAGCGCCTGCGCCGCCGAAGGCAACGCACGCACCGCCGAGACCACCCGATACGCGACCACCGACCAGTACACCGCCCCGCACGCGGCGAGCAGCACGACCACGATCCCCAGAATCTCCAGAAGCGCATCCAAGGACCGAGAGGTTATGCCAACCCCGCCCGAACCGCCCCCTCCCGCGGCTACGCTCCCGCGTGGGCCCGCAACGCCTGACCATCGACTGGACCGCCTGCGAAAGCCTCCCCAGGCGCGTCTTCAGCGCCGCCGACCTCCGCGACATCGACCGCGAGGCCGAGGCCTCCCTCGGCATCCCCCCGATCCTCCTGATGGAGCACGCCGCCATCGGCGCGGCCCGCGTCGCCGAGGCCATGCTCCGCGAACACCCCGGGCCCGTCCTCGTCGTCTGCGGGCGCGGCAACAACGCCGGCGACGGCCTCGCCGTAGCGCGACTCCTCCACGTCGCCGGCACACAGGTCGCCGTCCGCGTGCTCGGCGGATCCGGAGGCCTCCGCACCGACGTCGCCACCCACGCCAACATCGCCGACCGGCTCGCCCTCCTCGCGCCCGACCCCGACGAGCCCGCCCTCGTGATCGACGCCCTCTTCGGCACCGGCCTCGCACGCCCGATCGAGGGCGAGGCCGCCGAACTCGTCGAGAAGATCGCCGCCCACCGCGCCGCCGGCGCCCGCGTCCTCGCTCTCGACCTGCCCTCCGGGATGCACGCCGACACCGGCGCGTGCGACGGCCCACACGTCGCAGCGGACATCACGGTGACATTTGCCGGCCTCAAACGCGGCTTCGAGGAAGCGGACCCCGACGTCCTCGGCCAGATCGCCGTCGCGCCCATCGGCGTGCCCCCATCGCTGCTTCTCGGTCGTGGAGAGCCCGCCTGATCGCGGAACCGCGCGACGGGCGGTACTGTTGCACAACGGGCCGGCGGCATGATCCGCCGGCGCGGGAGACGCGCATGGCCGTGCAGATGGAACTGAGCCGGATCCTGATCCGCGAGCTGCAGGACACACAGATCATCGAGCTCCGCGAAGTCCTCGAGGGCGACGAGGATCTCGAAGAAGGCGAGTTCCTCGACGGCTCGAGCGAAGCACGCACCTTCCCGATCGTCATCGGACTCCCCGAGGCGCAGGCCATCGAACGCCGCCTCAAGGGCGTCGTCATCAAGCGACCGCAGACCCACGACCTGCTCGCCTCCATCATCGAACGGCTCGGCGGCACGCTCGAGTCCATCTGCATCAACGACCTCAGCGAGCACACCTTCTTCGCCTGCCTCCGCGTCCGCTCCGCAGAGGGCGAGCTCATCGAGATCGACAGCCGCCCAAGCGACGCCATCGCGCTCGGCGTCGCCACCCAGGTCCCCATCGAGGTCGAGGAGCACGTCCTCGAGTCCGCGACCAACGATGAAGAGTTCTGACCGCTTCGACAACCGCGCAACACCGACGCGGTACCTCACCGCCGACACGCCCGGCATCGGCGGACGCCTCAAAGAACGCGAGACCGACTTCTTCGTCGAAGAGCTCCCGCTCTACCAGCCCTCCGGCTCCGGCGAGCACATCTACCTTCTCGTCGAGAAACGCGGCCTCACCTCCCGCGAGATGGTCCGCGCCGTCGCCAAGCACTTCGGGGTCCGCGACCGAGACATCGGCACCGCCGGCATGAAGGACAAGCTCGCCGTCACGCGACAGGTCGTCTCCGTCCACACCCCCGGCAAACGCGCCGAGGACTTCCCCAGCCTCACCCACGACAGCATCTCGATCCTCTGGGCCGACCAGCACGAGAACAAGCTCCGCCGAGGCCACCTCTCCGGCAACCGCTTCTCGATCCGCGTCCGCGGCGTCGAGCCCACCGCCGCCATCGCCGCACGCCGCGCCCTCGACACGCTCGAACGCGTCGGCCTGCCCGACCGCGTCGGCCCGCAGCGCTTCGGCGACCTCGGCAACAACCACCTCGTCGGCCGCGCCCTCATCCGCCGCGACCACGAGACCGCCATCGCCCTCCTGCTCGGGCCCAGCGACGCCTCGCCGCCGAACCAGACCGAGGCCCGCGCCGCGTTCGAAGCCGGCGAGTTCGAGCCCGCCCGCCGCCTTATGCCGCGCTGGTGCGACGCCGAACGCGCCGCCCTCGCCGCGCTCGCCGCCGGCGAGACCCCCGAGCAGGCCGTCGACGCCATCGACCCGTCCCTGCTCGGCTTCTTCCTCAGCGCCTTCCAGTCCGCCGTCTTCAACCGCGTCCTCGACGACCGACTCGAGGCCGGCACCCTCGACCAACTCCTCGAGGGCGACGTCGCCGTCCGCATCGCCAAGGGCGTCCCCCGCGGCACCTTCGCCGTCGACGACGTCGTCCTCGCCGAACCCGAGACCGAGCCACGCCTCCGCGCCTTCGAGATCGGCCCCACCGGACCCATGTGGGGCGCCGGCATGGCACGCGCCGCCGGCGCCGTCGACCAGGCCGAGATCGACGCCCTCGCCGGCGCCGGACTCCGACCCGAAGACCTCGCCTGGCTCCCAGAACTCCGCATCGAGATGACCGGCGGCACACGACGCCCGCTCCGCGTCCCCGTCACCAGCACCGACGTCGAGGGCGGCGTCGACGAGCACGGCCCCTACGTCCGCTGCGCCTTCGACCTCCCGCGCGGCGCCTTCGCCACCGCCGTCATGGCCGAGATCATGAAAGCCACGGACGACCAGGACCCCGCAGCCAATCCAGGAGCCCGCCCGGATGCAACCTGAGATCCGCGCCGTCGTCTTCGACTGGGGCGGCGTGCTCCTCCGCATCTGCCGCTCCATGGCCGAGGGCCTCGCCCGCGCCGAGCTCCGGCCCTGGGAAGGCCACGAACGCGACGACCTGCTCGCAGAACGCAAGACCTGGGTCCACCTCATCCAGATCGGCGAGATGCCGATGGACGAGTTCTACACCCGCGTCGCCGGCCAGAGCCGCGGCGCCTGGACGACCGAGGACGTCCGCCGACTGCACGACCGCTGGCTCATCGAGGAATACGACGGCGCCGAGGAACTCACACGCCAGCTCGCCGCCATCGAGGGCCTCGTCACCGGCATGCTCAGCAACACCAACGCCGCCCACTGGGCCCGCCAGTTCCCGAGGCCGGACGGCGCCGGCCCCGACTTCACCGCGCCGACGCACCTCGAGCACCGCATGGCCAGCCAGGACCTCGGCCTCGCCAAGCCGGGCGTCGAGATCTACCACGCCGCCGCCGAGGTCCTCGGCCTCGCGCGCAACCCCGGCGCCATCCTGTTCTTCGACGACCTCGAAGAGAACGTCCACGCCGCCCGCGACGCCGGGTGGCAGAGCGAGCAGATCGACCACACCGCCGACACCGCCGCCCAGATGCGCGACCACCTCCGGGCCAAGCGCGTCCTCTGAGGCCGAGGTAATCTGAACGCCGCCACCACCGACCGCCGCCGGGGAAAGGACCAGGCCATGCAGACCCACCGACGCAACCTCGTGCTCACCGCCGCCGTCGCCACCGCGACGCTCGCCGGCTGCCACACCCAATACACCGGCACCTGGATCAGCGAGCCCGGCGCCTCGACCGGCGACTTCCGCCTCGGCGGCATGACGCTCGCGCCCGACGGCACCTACACCGCCTTCGCCAACTACGGCGGCCAGACCCGCGGCTTCAGCGGCTCCTGGGAGATCGAGCGCGTCGCCGGCAGCGACGTCCTCGTCTTCCAGCCGCCCCGCCCCGGCACCGAGCCCGTCCGCTACGACGTCGCCTTCGACGCCGAAGACGATGACGTCCTGCTCGTCACCGACCGCGGCACCAACACCACCACGCGCCTCCTCGAGGTCGAGCACCGCCACGACAACGACTGAGCCCCCACCACCGCGGCCGAAGCGCGACTCAACCAACGAGCCCCTCGCGTCAGCGATAGCTCCAACAGTTCACACCGACCGCGCCGCCGAGCTTCATGTCGGCAAGCGGTCGCAACCTCACGCCCGGAGGGCGTGACTCAACGCAACCTCACGCCCGGAGGGCGTGACTCAACCAAGGTCTACCGCCACATCAAGCTCCACCGTCCGAGGCTCCAGACACGCCTCGTCCGTGCACGCCTGGAACGTCACACCCAGGATCGGATCGCCCTCCGAAGCCCCCACGCCCGGCGCGTGCTCCACCGCGACCGTCAGCTCCACCTCGCTCGTGTGCACCAAGAGCTCGTCCTTCCCGACCAGCTCGGCCCCGTACGCCTCGCCCTCCGGGTAGTCCGCGTACACCGCCACCCCGCGACCGCTCACCAGCCCGACACGCAGCGGCACCAGCGACGCCCCGAGCGCCCCCAGGTCCGCGCCCGGCGCCACGTGATCACCCGCCAGGATGTGATGCCCGGGCGCGATCTTGATCACCAGCTTCAGCGTCCCCGGCCGACCCGCCGAGACCGCCACCCGCGCGGTGTCGGCGAAGATCTCCACCGGCGTGAAGTCGGGCGACGACGACGAAGCCTCGGGCGACGGCCCGAACGCCAGCCGCTCCGCGACCTCCGGGCCGAGCCGCAGCACGCGCAAGAGCGCCCGCGTCGAGCCCACCGACGCCACCCCCTGCGCCGCGATCACGCCGCTCACCGACCGCAGCGACGCGATCGCCCGGTCCAGCCACGGCCCATCGGGGTCCAGCCCGTGCAGGTCCAGCAGCGCGTGCAGCATCAGCGCGTTCCCGCTCGCGATCGCGCCGTCGTACGTCGCCCGCGTCCGCACGAACAGATCCTCGCGACCCGCCCGCGTGTCGTAGTACCCGCCGTCTCCCGCCGCGAAGTCGCGCTCGACGACCTCCGCCAGCGCCCGCGCCTCGCCCAGCCAGTCCCTCACACCGTCAGACCCGCCCGCCCCAACCTCTCGCAGACGGCAGCACGCCGAGATCATCGCCGCGTAGTCCTCCAGCACGCCGTCGCCGTCCGCGCGACCCTCACGCCACGACCGGAACAGCCGCCCGCCCTCGTCCCGCATCTGCCCGAGCACGAACCCCGCCGCCCGCGCCGCGGGCTCGGGAGGCAGGACCGAGATCATCATCGCGTTCCAGGAGACCAGGACCTTGTCATCAAGATGCGGCTGCTTGCGATCCTGCCGCGCCTCGTACAGCCTCGCGTTGACCCCCTCCAGCGCCGCCGGATCGGCGGGTCGTTCCGCAAGCCGCAGCACGGTCGTCGGGCCGTCCTCCGGGTGGTGCGGATCGGTGAAGTTCGGCTCGCCGAGCGGGTAGTGCTCGCGCGCGACACCGAGCTCGCCCTCGGTCAGCACGCCCGCCGCCTGCTCGTCCGTCCAGAGGTAGTTCAGCCCCTCGCGCCCGTCCACCTCGGCGTCCTGCGCCGAGTACAGACCGCCGCCCGGCGCCGTCATCTCGCGCTCGACGTACCAGAGCGTCCGCTCCACGATCCCTCCGTAGAACGCATCGCCGTACAACGCCGCCGCACGCCCGTAGACCGACGCAAGCTGCGCGTTGTCGTACAGCATCTTCTCGAAGTGCGGCACCGTCCACGTCGCGTCCACGCAGTACCGGTGGAAGCCGCCGCCCGCCTGATCGAACAGACCGCCCAGCGCCATCCGGTCCAGCGTGAGCCTCAGCGCCGCGTCGATCGCGTCCCGCGTCGCGTCGTCCGCCGCCGCCTCCCGCGCGTCCAGCAGCATCTCCAGATAGACCGGCTGCGGGAACTTCGGCGCCCCGCCGAACCCGCCCTCGACCCGGTCGTGCGACTGCAGCAACGCGCCCACGACCGCGGTCACCTGCGACGGACCGACCGCCACCGGCCCGGGACGCTCCGCCAGGTGCTCCGCGACCGCCTCCGCCAGACGCTCCGCCTGTGCCAGCACGTCGCCGCGCTTGTTCGCATACGCGTCCGACATCCCGCCCAGCACCTGCGTGAAACTCGGCAGACCGTGCCGCGGCTCTTTGGGGTAGTACGTCCCCGCCCAGAACGGCCGCAGCGCCTCGGGCTCGATGAAGACAGACATCGGCCAGCCGCCGTGACCGGTCAGGATCTGCGTCGCCGCCATGTACAGCTCGTCCACGTCCGGCCGCTGCTCGCGGTCGACCTTCACAGGGACGAACCCCGCGTTCAGGACCCCGGCCGTCTCGTCGTCCTCGAACGACTCGCGCTCCATGACGTGGCACCAGTAGCACGTCGAGTACCCGATCGAGAGGAAGATCGGCACCCCGCGCGACCGGGCGAGCCCGAACGCCTCCGGCCCCCACTCGTGCCAATCGACCGGGTTGTCCTTGTGCTGAAGCAGGTACGGGCTGGTCGAGTGCGCGAGGCGGTTGGGCATGACCGAGGGTACGGCCGCGCCGCGCGCCGTCCTACCGCCCGCCGCGACCGATCGGCTTGATCACCAGCGAGTGCTGCGACAGCTCCTCGACCATCACCGCCGGGGTCCCGCCCCCGCGCCCGTGCATCCGGGCGGCCGCCTCGACGCTCGACCGCAGCACCGCCCCGCACGGCAGCGTCACGCCGGCGACCGACACCAGCCCGCAGATCGGCCGGACCTCGTTCTCCTGCCCACGCCCCGCCGGCGCGGTCAGGTCGCCGCGCTCACGCTCGAACGCGGCGCCGTACGCGCCCGCCGCCGCCTCGATCGGCCCCGCGTCGCCCGTCTCCCGCGCGTCGAGGATCGCGTCGCGCATCCCCAGCAGCTCCTCCTCGAGCAACGCCCGCGCCAGCAGCAGCCGGTCCGCCGAGGCCTGCAGCAGCGCCGGCATCACGAACCGGAACCCGGTCTCCGCCAGCCGCGCCTCGTGCTTCTGCGCGACCGAGCTCGCGTGCGCCCGCACCACCGTCAGCCCGTGCCGCGCCGCGAACGCGTCCAGCCCCGCCGCCACCGGCACCGAGACCGCCGGGTCCGGCCCCGCCTTCAGCACGTCGCTCGCGATCGCAGAGAGGTACACACGCTCGTCCTCGAACACGCCCGGACGCATCAAGGGACGCAGCGGAGCCAGCGCGTCGTCCTCCTCGATCCGACGGCTCGCCGCGATCACGTCCGCCGCCGCGTCCTCGCCCTCGAAGACCGAGCCGATCAGACGCTCGGAGAACAGCGCCTCCGACCACGACCAAGACTCCATCATGTCGAGGTACCGCGGGCTCTCGCTCACCGCACGCCCAACCGCGGCGCTCGACATCTCCAGCGTGTGATCGCGCGTCGCCCCCAGCGGCGTCGGCAGGATCGTCACCGCGTGATCCGCGAGCAGCAGACCCGCCATCGCCGCCGGCTCACGCGTCGTCAGGTGGTACGGGCTGATCGCGAGCGTCAGCATCGCTACTCGCCCCGCTCGCCGTTCTCGGCCTCGAGCGTCTCGTCGATCCAGTCTAGGATCCCGCCCGTCCGCAGGTTGATCGTCAGGAACAGCACCGCGTGGCCCAGCGGGCTCACCCAACGCTCCGGCCGGCCGAGCCGCTCCCAGAGCAGATCGCCCGAGTCCGCCGGCACCGCCGTATCGCCCGAGGCGTGGATCATCAGCGTCGGCACGCCCTCCAGCGCGCTGGCCGTGTGGTACGCGTCCAGCGTCGAGTGCTCGAGGTACAGACGCTCCAGCCGCTCCACCACCGGGCCCGGCCGGCTCAGCTCGCCGTCCTCGCCCATCCAGCGGAAGATCACGCCGTCGACGAACGGCGCGTAGCTGCTCCGCGCCGCGATCGACAGGTTCCCCGCGCCCCCGCCGATCAGCACCGCCGCGTCAAACTCGCCCAACCCAGCGCCCAGCCCACCGTCCGCGCCCGCACCGAGCTCAGACCCGTGGATCCGCGCCACCGTCGCCGGGCCCGTCATCGCCCCCGCGCTCAGGCCCATGAACACCCGCGGCAGGGGCGCCAGCTCGGGCCGCCGCGCGAGCGTGTGCGCCAGCGCCGCCTCCGCCGCGTACGCCGCCTCCGCCGTCCGCTGATCCAGCAGCTCGGCCGTCCGCTCCGCCTCGGCCTCCAGCGAGCCCGCGACGTCCACCACCACCTCGACGCGCTCGGTCAGACGCGACGGCGGCGCCAGCATCCGCAGCACCGCCCAGCCGCCGACCCGCAGCCGCCGCACCATGTCGTCGATCACCGGCTCCGGCGCGCCGAACAGCCCGACGTTGAAGACGATCAGTCCCCTGGGCGCGTCGCGCCCGATCGGATCGTTCAGCGTGAACCACGTCCGCTGCACCTCGACGCGCTGAACGCCCGTCGCCAGCGACGTTTCCGTCGGCGTCGCGCTCACGAAGCTGAACACCGGCGTCCCGTCGCCGCCGGCCTCGTCCTCGGCGCGACGCACGAAGACGAACGAGCTCGGCCCCTCCATCTTGTAGCTGTACCCCGCCTCGGTCTCGCGACCCCAGGCCAGCCGCGCCACCATCTCCCGGTCCTCGTCGTCCGCTCGCAGGTGATGGAATCGCCCGAGCCGCGCGCCGCGCCACGCCTCCGCCGGGCCCTCCAGCTCGACGATCACGCCCTTGCCGCCGACGCCGCCCTCCGCCAGCCCCGCCGTCCCGTCGCCCCAACGCGCGGGCCACGAGACCTCGCCGCCCTGAACCGGCTCGGCCAGCGCCGGCGCCGCACGCGCCACCCAAGCACGCGCCGCCTGGTCCGCCGGCTGGATGACCGTGCACCCGCCCGCGAGCAACGCCAACAACCCGATGGCCACACGCCGAATCACGCGTCGTATCCGTTCGGGTTGGCCCGGTACCAGTTCCATGCCGTTCTGACGATCTCATCAAGATCGGTGAAGCCGGCCCTCCAGCCAAGCTCCGATTCGATCTTCGTCGCGTTCGCGTACAGCTCCGGAGGATCCCCCGGCCGCCGATCGCCCCGCGCCGCCGGGATCTCGTGCCCCGTCACGCGACGGCACGCCTCGATCACCTCACGCACCGAGTACCCGCGCCCGATCCCGATGTTGTACGTCCGCTCGTCGCCCGCCCTCAGCTCCCCCAGAACCAGGGCGTGCGCCCCGACCAGATCCGAGACGTGCACGTAGTCCCGCACGCACGTGCCGTCCGCCGTCGGGTAGTCCTCCCCGAAGATCGTCACCCTCTCGCGACGACCCAGCGCCACCTCCAGCACGATCGGGATCAGGTGCGTCTCCGGCCGGTGCCACTCGCCCAGCACCCCCGAGGGATCCGCCCCCGCCACGTTGAAGTACCGCATCGCCGCGAAACCGAACGGCTTGCCCGTCCGCCGGCACGCCCCCGCGTGGTCGAACAGCACGTGCTCGAACGCCAGCTTGCTCACCCCGTACGGGTTGATCGGACGCTGCGGCATCGTCTCGACGATCGGCATCGACTCCGGCTCGCCGTACGTCGCGCACGTCGAGCTGAACACGAACCGCTCGACCCCGTTCTCGTCCGCCGCCGCCAGCAGCTGGATCGCCGCCGCCGTGTTGTTGTGGTGATACCCGATCGCGTCGGTCATGCTCTCGCCGACGTACGCGTGCGCCGCGAAGTGCATCACCGCCTCGGTCCCGTGCTCCTTCATCAGCCCCGACAACCGCGCCCGGTCCGCGATGTCGCACTCCGCGAAGCGCAGCCGGCCCGCCGCCTCCGCATCCAGAGACCCGCGCAGACGCTCGACCGCCGCCGAGTGCCCGCGGAACAGATTGTCGACCACAAGCACGCCGTGCCCGCCGGCGATCAGGTTCTGGGCCGCGTGCGACCCGATATAGCCGGCACCGCCGGTCACGAGCACGTTCATCCGTTTCCTCCCGGGCATCCTCGCCCGTACTCACGCGCGATGATACGGTCCGCCTCGCGCAGGGTTCGCGCACGGAGACGCCCCATGGCCGAGGACACACGCAGCGACGGGCCCGAGGGCACCCCCGAGCAAACCCAGGCACCGGCCCCGCCTCCCGCCGAGCCAACAGCCCAACCCGCGCCGAAGCCGCTCGCCCCCGGCTTCCTCGCCCGCGCCGCCGGCGGCGGCGCCCTCATGGGACTCGCCAACCTCGTCCCGGGCATCAGCGGCGGTACCATGCTCGTCGCCGCGGGCGTCTACACGCCCTTCATCGACGCCATCGGCGACCTCTCGCGCCTCCGCTTCAGCCGCCCCGCCATCCTCCTGCTCGCGGTCGTCGTCGGCGCCGCCGTCGTCGCCATCGGCGCCGGCGCCAGCATCGTCTCCGTCGGGCTCGCCGAGTTCCGCTGGGGCATGTACAGCCTCTTCATCGGCCTTACCCTCGGCGGCGCCCCGCTCATGGCCTCCATGGTCCGACCCTTCGGCGCCGGCGCCGTCGCCGGCCTGATCCTCGGCGTCGCCGCCATGGTCGGCCTCGTCTTCATCCAGACCACCGGCGTCGCGGGCGCCGGCGGCGAGCCCGGCGTCGTCATGCTCGCCGTCGGCGGCATCGCCGGCGCCAGCGCCATGATCCTCCCCGGCGTCTCCGGCGGCTACCTCCTGCTCCTGCTCGGCCTCTACGAGACCATCATCGAGGCCATCAAGTCCGCCGTCACCGCGCTCAAGGACGCCGACGCGGGCGCACTCATCGACACCATGCGCGTCGTCATCCCCGTCGGCATCGGCGTCGTCGTGGGCGTCGCCGTCGTCGGCAACATCCTCAAGCTCCTGCTCCACCGGCTCGAGAAGCCCACCCTCGGATTCCTGCTCGGCCTGCTCCTCGCCGCGCCCGCCGGACTCTGGCCCTTCCGCGCCGGCGTCGAGCCCGAGCCCGGCATGATCCTCGCCAGCGGCGACCTCGTCACCGCCGAGAACGTCGAAGAACTCAGAGAGAAGCCCGGCAAGTGGGACGAGGCCTTCTTCGAGCCCGGCCCCGTCCAGATCGCCGGCTCAGCCGGCCTGATCGCGCTCGGCTTCGGGCTCACCTACGGCCTCGGACGCCTCGGCGCCGGACGCAAGCGCTGACGAACCCGATCGCCAGCCGAGATAGGTCTCCGACGCACGCCGCGTCACGAACGCCAGCAGCCCGGCGCCGACCAGCACCATCGCCGCACTCAGCCACTGCCCGCGGCTGAGACCGAGCAGACGCTCGGCGCCCTCGGCGAAGTGCGTGTCCGGCAGGCGCACGAACTCCGTCGCGATCCGACCGACCCCGTACACCATCAGGAACCACGCGCCGATCACGCCCGCACGCCGCGGCTTCATCGCGACCAGCCAGAGCACGACGCCGACCGCGAGGCCCTCCGCGGCGGCCTGCAGCAGCTGGCTCGGCGCCCGCGCGTTGATCAGCGGCTCCAGCCGCGCGCCGATCACCGCCCGAACCTCTGACGAACCCGTCTGGAACCGCTCGAGCAGCAGCGCGAACCGCTCGCGGAAGACGACGTCCGCCCCCGGCGCGACCGGCTCGAACTCCTCCAGCAGCGCGAGCACCTCGCCCTGCTGCGCCGGCGTCGTGTTCGCCAGCCACTCTTCGGTGCGGTTGACGACCTCCTGCGGGTACCTCACCGACCACCACGGCGCCGCCTCGCCGCTCGCGGCCGGCGTCACGATCCTGCCCAGCAGCTCCCCGTTCACAAAGTTCGCCACCCGCCCGAAGAACAACCCGAACGGCGCCACCAGCGCGATCGAGTCCGCGACGTGCAGCACCGGGCACGATCCGACGCGCACGCCCGACTCGTCCTTGAACCCGCGCGAGATCCACCAACACGCGAGGACCACGCCGATCATCCCGCCGTGGCTCGCCATCCCGCCCTCGGTCGTGCGGAGCAGACCCCAGAACGGGAAGCCGGCGTCGAAGCTGATCAGCAGGCTCGGCTGGTAGAAGACGCAGTAGCCGAGCCGCCCACCAACGATCACGCCCGCGACCAGCAGCACGATCGCGTCGGACACGCGCGACTCGGGGATCATGATCAGCCCGCGCCGAGCCAGCCGCTTGAGCACCAGCCACGCGACCAGGAACCCCGCCAGGTAGCTCAGCCCGTACCAGCGGATCGGGAACCCCAGCACCGGGATCCGGAACACGACCTCCGACCAGCCGTGCAGCCACGCCTCAGCCAGCGTTGGATCGATCCCAGGAATCACGCCGTCGAGCCCTCCGCTGCGCCGAGCCGCGAGACCGGGATCCCGAAGAACCGCTCGGTGTTCTCGTCGATGATCCGCTCGAACTCACCCCACGCCGTGCCCCGAAGCTCCGCCAGGAACCGCGCGGTGTGCGCCGCGTACGCCGGCACGCACGGCCGCTTGCCGCGGACCGGCTCGGGCGGCAGGAACGGCGCGTCCGTCTCGGCCATGATCCGGTCGTCGGGAACGAGCCTCGCCGACTCGGCGACCTCCCGCGCGTTCTTGTACGTCACGATCCCCGTGAACGAGATCATCGCGCCGAAGTCGAGCACCGCCCGGGCATCCTCCGGCGCCTCCGTGAAGCAATGGAACACGAACCGCGCGGGATCGATCCTCGACGCACGCAGGACCGGGATCAGCTCTGGAACCGCCTTGCGGCAGTGCACCACGACCGGCTTGACCAGCCCGTCGTCCGTCGCCGACTCGATCAGCGCGAGCTGCTCGGCCAGGACCTCGCGCTGGATCTCCAGCGCCGGCTCGTCGTAGTGCCTGTCGAGCCCCAGCTCGCCCCACGCGACGCAGCGCTCGTGCTCGGCCACACGGCGCAGGTTCGCGTAGTCCCGCGGGTCCTCGGCCGTGTGCAGCGGGTGCACGCCCGAGGTGCACCAGACGCTCTCGAGCCGCTCGGCGAGCGCCAGGCAGTCGTTGCAATTCTCGCTCGTCGTCGAGACCGTGATCGCGCCGACCACGCCCGCGGCCCGGGCCCGGTCCATGATCTTCGCCTCGCGCCCGGCGAAGTCGGGGAAGGTCAGATGGCAGTGTGTGTCGATCACAGGGACAGGGTAGGGGAGGGGCAATGGGCAACGGGCATCAGGCATCAGGCGTCAGGCGCGCCCCGAGTTCCTCGAGCCAGGAGCGTGGGTGACGGGTTCGGACAAGTCGGGCGTACCAACTCCGGTCCGCATTCACGACACCAACCCGATCCCACCGCGCCACCAACTCACGCACCGGACGCTCCATCGCCCTCATCGTCCGCGAGCAACTCCCCGAACGCTCGCTCGGGATGCATCAGGAACCACCGCGTCACCGCGTAGTGCTCCGTCGACTCGAACCCGACACGCTCCGGTCCCTCCGAGGTGAACTCGTAGATCCACGCGTTCGGGTACGCCATCATCAAGGGCGAGTGCGTCGCGATGATGAACTGCGACCCACGCGACGAGAGATCCTCGATCACGCGCAGCGCCGCCAGCTGCCTCGAGGGCGAGAGCGCCGACTCCGGCTCGTCCAACAGGTACAGACCGCCGTCGCCAAAGCGGTGCAGCATCAGGTCGAGGAACGACTCGCCGTGCGAACGCGTGTGAAGCGATCGGCCGCCGTACGCCTTCTTCACGCCCAGACGATCGATCTCACTCGCCACGTTGTAGAACGACTCGGCCCGCAGGAAATACGTGTCCCGCGCCTTCCGCGCCGGTCGCACCAGACGCAGCTCCCGCCCCAGCACCGAGTGCGAGTCCCGCGTCGAGAAGTTGAAGTTCCGCCCGCCGCCCTCGGGATTCATCCCCAGCGCCACCGCGAGCGCCTCGACGACCGTCGACTTGCCGGACCCGTTCTCGCCGATCAGGAACGTCACCCGGGGGTGGAACTCGATCTCGCCGATCCGGCGCACGCAGGGCAGCGCATACGGATACGCCGCGGCGTCCCGCGCCGCGTCCTCGCCGGACTCCGGAAGCTCAGCCCGCCGCAGAATCCCCTCGAAGCCGCCCACGCCGTCATCCCTCCGTCGGCCACCGCACGCCGAACCTACCCCGGTCGGATGCGCAACGACCCGATTGTGCGCGCAACCCTCCCGCCGACACCCCCGATTCGCCGCGAGTTCGCGGATTTTCTTCTCGCACGCCGCCAGGCACTTACGCCGAATCCCCGCCAGCGATCTCCGCTTCTGTGCGCGCGCACCCGGCCCACCGCGCCAAGGGGTAGGAGAAGGTCATGCCCCGGACCGAGTCAGACACCCGCTCGAATCCGACCGCGACGCTGGACACCCCGCCGTCGAACGATCGCGACCTCACGCCCGAATGGCATGACCCATCCGGACGAGCCCCTCGCGTCACCGACGGGTCAGGACCGGCCATGCACACCACCCGAGGCCCGCGTGCCGGCCGGCCCAACGGCTCCCCTGGCGCGCGCACAGACGATGCCGAGAGCGACGCTCGACGCGGAGAATGCGCCTCCACTTCTTCCTCTCCTTCCCCGTCTCCCATCGCCCATTCCCCATCACCCACCGCCCCTCCCGCTGCCCTTCTCCAAGCCCTCACCTCCGCCACACCCATCACCGACATCTGCGCCCACCTCGGCCTCACGCCCTCCGAAGCCATGGCCCGCCTCCGATCGGCCGAAGGCCAGCACGCCCTCGACGACGCCCGCGCCCTCCTCAACCTCCAGCTCGAACTCGCGCAGCTCGCCGCACGGATCGCCGCCACCCACCGGCTCACCACCATCGCCGCCGGCGAAGACACCGCGCACTCCGAGAGCGCCCGACGCGCCGCGACAACCATCATGCGATACAGCCGCATCCGAGGCGACCAGCCACCGGGCGACAACCGCTCGCACTCGAGAGCCAGGAGCGTGAGCGACGGGTTATCACAGACTCCGATGACGCCCGGACCTCAGTACCGGTGCAACACCGAGGGCAGCGCATCCGCCAGCTCGCCCGCAAGCGTCCCGGCGTCGCCGTGCGCCTCCGCCCGCGACACGCCCGCCAGCGCGTGCAGCTCGACGCCCCAGCACGCCGCCTCGAACAGCCCCAGCGGCCTGCCCGCCGGCCTCGGCATCTCCACGCCACCGATGCTCGCCGGGCCCTTCGGAACGAACTGCCCGATCAGCGACGCGATCACGCCCGTCAGCACGTCGCCGCTCCCCGGGATCGCCAGCGCCGCGCAGCGGACACCGCACTTCCACGCGCGGTGCCCGTCGCTGACCACAGTCCCGGCGCCCTTGAGCACGACCACGGCGCCGAGCCGCGCCGCCATGTCCATCGCGCGCCCGACGCGCTCCTCCTCCGAAGGCACGCCCGACGGCAAGCCCATCGCCCCGCTCAGCCGAGAGAACTCGCCCGGGTGCGGCGTGAACACCGCGCCCGCGCGCACCTCGCGCTCGAACCCGGACACACGCGACAGCGCGTTCAGCCCGTCGGCGTCGACGACAACCGGCTTCTCCGACTGCCCGAGCGCGCGCAGCACGACGCCCTCGACCTCCCCGCCCGGCCCCATCCCCGGGCCCACCGCGACGACGTCCGCGTCTCCGAGCGCCGCGTCGAGCGCCCCCGCCGCCTTGTGCGGCACCACGCACCCGTCCTCGTCCACGATCAGCCCGCGTCCCGTCGCCTCCGGAATCAGCTGCAGCGCAGGAACCAGCACCGGATCCGGCACCACCAGCCGCACCAGCCCCGAGCCCGCCCGCAGCGCCGCACGAGCCGTCAGCGCCGGCGCACCGAACATCAGAGCGTCCGACTGCGCGCACCCGCCGACCACCGCGACCGTCCCGAACGTCCCCTTGTGCCCGTCCGGATCACGCGAGGGCAGCGCCGGCAGCTCGAAAGACTCATCCATCCGAGCAGTCTAGAGCCGGGACCATGGACACCCGAGACCGGGTGCCGGGTGCCGCGTGCCGAAACTCGACCGCGGGCTCTCGCCCGCGGCCGCGTGAGATCCTGTCAGTCGATCCGACGCGGGCTCGCGGTCGTGACCATCCGGACCGCGGGGGAGGCGATATCCGCGGCGGCGGCCTCGTCCTCGAGATCGCGCGGCATCACGGTCAGATCGATGGTGACGCCGAGCAGGCGGGGCCCGACGTCGTGCTCGGTGATGAAGCGGCAGTCGACGACGCCGTCGAGCAGCGCGCTGCTGTCGGTGGCGGTGACGACCCCGCCGGTGAACACCGTGCGGGTGAACCACAGCTCGTCCAGGCCGCTGCCGTCGTTCGCCGGACGCACGTCGAGCTCGATGCGCGTCCGGACGTTGGACGACGGGTCCGAGGCGGTGAAGAAGCTGAGATTCTGGTACGTGTTGACCGGGTCGGTGATCGGGTTGAGCGGGTAGGGCTCGAATTCCTCGCCCGTCCGGATCGAGGCGGCGAGCCGGTTGAGCACGAGGCGGGTCGAGACGTTGGTCGTCACCGCCTCCTGCGTCGCCCGGTAGCCGCGGTAGCCCATGTCCAGGGCCGCGACGGTCGCCGTGAGGACGAGGACCGTGATCGTGAGCGCCGCGAGGAGCTCGACGAGCGTGAACCCGCGTCGGCCGCGGGCCGCGACGCGCCGCCCGGTGGGCGACGCGCCGCGACCGTCAGCCCGGTGGGCACGGCGGTCGAGATTGGTTTCCGACACCGGCGGGAGGGTCATTACTGCTGGCCCTCCGAGTACGAGCCGGCGACCGGCTCGGCCGAGACCGGCAGCCAGATGCCCGGCGGCGGGGTGAAGTCGGGATCGTGGACGATCTCGACGCGCCCGTAGCCGTTGAAGTAAATCGGCGTGGCGCCGTTGCCCGGGTTGTCGTCGGCGGCGAACTTCTCGCCGTTCAGCTCCCAGCCGGCGACGCGCCGGCCGTTGAGCACCGGCAGCGAGGCGACGTCGAGGCCCTCGAGGTCGGCGTGCTCGTCGCCGAAGTAGCCGAGCGAGACGTTGAAGAGCGCGGGGTTGCCGAAGGCGTCGCCGCGGTGGTCGCGCAGCGGGCCGAAGCCGGGCTGCGGGTCGTAGGTGGCAAGCACGGCGCCGTCGACGCGGGCCTTGCCGCGGATGTCGATGACGCCAGCGACGACCGCGCCGCGGAGGCGGATGTCCTGCGCGGCCGGCGCGTTGACGGAGCCAAGGTCGACCGAGAAGTGCGGCGCCATGAGGCTGGTCGAGGCGATGAGCGCCCCGTCGGCGGCGTCGGGGTTCATCGCGGGGTCGCCCGGCGACTGCGGATGCACCTCGGAGAACCGGGTGGCGCCGGTGAACTGCAGCTTGTTGCGGACCGGCTCGTAGCGGGCCGGCGCGTCGGTGATGACCGAGCCAACGAAGAGGCTGTCGTGGAAGCGGATGTTGTTGCTAAGCTCGCGGGTGTCGTTGTAGCGCTTGCCGTTGATGACCAGCGCGTCGGGCAGGTCGTTGTAGTTGTCCACCAGCGAGACGAACGGGCCGGGGACGTCGCCCTTGTCGAGCGCGTTGGGGCCGCCGGCCTCGTAGTCCCAGCGGAGGCGGATCATCTGGTTCGGCGGCAGCGCCGAATCGGGGAGCACCGGCGGGCCGCTGGCGCTGTTCTCGTCGGCGGTGTCGCCGAAGAGCTCGTATCTGCCGACCGGGCGCGGCAGGCCCGAGGAGAGGTCCATGGCGAGCTTGCCGTAGCCGGACCAGAGGACGTGGGAGTTGGCCTCCTCGACCCGGATGTGCGTGACGCCGATGAACTGGCAGTTCTCGAAGAGGGCGTTGAGACCCTGCGGGATCACAACGTCGCGGAAGACCATATTGCGGAAGACCGGGCGGTAGTACCAGTCGTTGAAGAGGTTCGTGTCGGTGTAGGGCGAGGGCTCGAAGTGGGCGCGCCCGTGGTTGTCGGGCAGGCCGTCGAGGTCGCGGTCGGGGAGGAGCGGTCCGAAGAACGGGGCCGCCGGGTCGGCGCTGTTGCTGTCGTAGTCCCAGGCGGCGATGTCGGCGAAGGAGATGCCGAGCTGGTCGGCGACCTGCTGCCAGAACGGGTCGCCGTCGGCGGCGGTCTGGAGCGCGGCCTCGGTGGCGTCGAAGCTGGCCTCGTCGACGAGCGGCAGGCGGTCCTGGCTGGCGCCGAAGAGGACGGGCCGCTCGCCCTTTCTCGGGACGACGTTGCCGCCCATGAACTCGCCGAAGTCGCGGGCCTGGTCGGTCCAGGCGGTGTCGGTGGTCTTGAACATCACGGTGCCGGCGATCTTGGCGGCGCGGTCCATGACGTCGAGGTAGCCGTCGCGCCACCCAAGAACGACGTCGGCGTAGGACGAGTTGCGGCTGTCGTAGTCGGCGGGCTCGTCGTAGCGCGGGTCGTACTGACCGTCGGCGTCGAGGTCGTTGTAGCCGGAGACGCCGTTGCGGTTGCGGTCGGGGAAGGCGCCGTCGAGCATCATGGCGAGGTCGTAGTCGAGCGTGCCGCTGGCGGCGGTGAACTCGGGCGAGCCGCCGTCGTTCTCGGCGGGGGTGCCGGCGGAGAGGTCGGCGGCGAGCTTGATGCGCCCGTCGCCGTCCTGGTCGTAGAAGTTGATGAACATGTCGAAGCCGTCGACGAAGCCGTCGCCGGTGGCGTCGGCGAACGCGGCGTCGGGCTGGCCGTCGCCGTCGTAGTCGGTGAGGCCGCTGGGGATCGCGGGGCCCTCGACCGGGTGGAGGGCGCGGAGCCGGCCGTCGTGGTCGACGTCGGCGGCGATCAGCGCGTTGTTGAAGTCGTTCAGGGCGTTGTCGAGCGCGGGGTCGAGGCCCATGAAGTCGCTGGTGCTGACCAGCGGCGAGCCGTGCTTGACGGAGACCTGGTCGAAGCCGATCGCGGCGTCGCCCTCGAGGCGCGCGTTCTTGCCGAGCAGGACGCGGCTCGGGCTGACGACGACGTGCTCGACGCGCCGCTTGAGCTCGAAGTCCTGGGAGATGGTGCGGCTGAAGATCGGCTTGCCGGCCTTGTTGAGGGCGAGGCCCTCGACCATGACGCGGACCTTGTCGCCCGAGGCGAGCGGCGCGTAGGTGACGCGGAAGGCGGCCTTGGCCGAGGAGCCCGCGCCGGGGGCCTCGACGAGGACGGCGGGGGTCTGGACCCAGCCGGCGCCGTCGAGGTCGGTCGCGGAGATGCCGGCCGGGCGGGCGGTGATGCTCGCGTTGGCGGGCATGCCGTGGCCGCTCATGATGTTGCGGTCGGCGTTGTGGTGGTTGACGAGGGCGGCGGCGATGCCGGCGGGCGAGCCGGCCTCGGTGAAGCCCGAGGGCGCGGGGTAGGTCACGCGGTGCTGGCCGACGGCGGCGGAGTCGCCGTTCCAGAGGGCGGCGCCGCGGGCGCCGTCGATCTCGGCCTCGGCGAGGACGAATCGCCCGGCGGCCTCGGCGAGGCGGTCGCGCGCGACGGCCAGGCCGGTCTCGGCGGCGGCCATCGCCCCGACCGCGCGGAGCTGGGTGGCGGCGGACTTGACGTTGCCGGTGCTCGAGACGGCCATCGACGCGACGACGGCGCCGAAGAGCATCACGAACAGCAGGGCCATGACGGTGGCGGCGCCGCGCCGGCTCTTGGTGGTGCCGGCGACGTGGCGGAGCCGTCGGCGCTCGAGGCCCCCGGGCGAGCTGTCGTCCTGTCGCATCAGAGTGAGTCGCATGACGTACCTCCCGACCTTCCCAGATCACGGTGGGCGGAATGCCCCACGGCCCGTTCTCCCCGCGGTGCAAGGGGGTCGGGGGCCAGACGGATTGGACGGATCACGCACCTGCGCGCCGGGCGATGCGGGCGCGCTCGTGTCTGGTTTCCCGGCTACGGAACGATCCAGACGAGCCGGGCGATGCGCTCGGTCGCCTTGCCGGGTTCGGTGTGCTCCACGTCGACGGTGACGCGGAGGGGATACTCGTCGACGGCGCGGCCGGGGTTGCCGCCGCCCGGGGGTATCGAGGCGTCGTCCTGGACGGCGACGGAGGTGTCGAAGGGGTCGACCTTCTCGACGCTGACGCGCTGGACCCAGCCCTCGATGGGCTTGGGGTTCCCGGCGACGAAGACCTGGGTGCCGTCGGCGGCGATCTCGGGGATGATGCGTCCGGCGCCGTCGATGGGCCCGGGCAGGTCGGCGTCGAGCATGCCGGGGGTGCCCGAGAAGAGGAAGACCATGCCGTCGAGGTCGTCGATGTCGTCGATGTCCTCGGCGTTCTGCTCGTCGCCCTCGGGGCCCCAGCCGATGAGCTGGGTGGCGCCGCCGCCGACGTCGGCGAGGGAGAGCCCGGTGACGGGGTCGTGCTTGGGCAGGTTGCGCGTGAGCTCGCGGATCTCGCCGGCCATGAGGGCGCCGGAGGTCGCCTGGCTGGAGTAGAGGTTGGTCCTGATGAAGGCGCCCTGCGCTTCGATGAGCGCGAGCACGCCGACGCCGAGGACGGCGGTCGCGAGCGCGGCCTCGACGAGGGTGAAGCCTCGGCGTGCGTGGCGCTTCGGGTTGCGTGTGCGCTGTGCGGGCATGGGGACCTCCCGTGAGCCGGGGCTCACCGCGGGGCGTGTTACTTGACGATCTGGCTCATCTTGAAGATGGGCAGGATGATCGCCATGGCGATGAAGCCGACGATGCCGCCCATCACGAGGATCATGATGGGCTCGATCATGCCGGTGACGGCCTTGATCGCTTCCTTGAGTCGCTTGGCGTAGTACTCGGCGACCTCGGTGAGGACCTCGCCGAGCTTACCCGACTCCTCGCCGGCCGAGACCATCTGGACGACGCTGGCGGGGAGGAGGTTCTGGTCGCGGAGCGGGGCCGCGATGGTCTTTCCCTGCTTGACGCTGGAGGCGACCTTGGCCCAGAGGCCGGAGTACAGCCGGTTGCCGGAGACCTCTCCGGTGATGCGGATGGTGTCGAGCATGGGGACGCCGGCGCCGATGAGCTGGGCGAAGGTCTGCAGCGAGCGGCTGATGTAGAGGGCGCGGAACATGGACTTCATGACCGGGATGGTGAGCTTGAGCCGGTCGAACATGAGTGCGCCGATCTCGGTCTTGAGACTCAGCAGCAGTCCGACGATGGCGCCGATGGTGGCGACGAGCAGGACCGGCCAGTTGGCGACGACGAACTTCGAGAGGTTCATCAGGAAGACGGTCGCCCAGGGGAGCACGTCCTCCTTGCCCTCGAACATGGCGTAGAACTTGGGGAGCACGAAGGTGAGCAGGAAGACGGTGACGGCGACGGCGAGGGTGCCGATGACGCCCGGGTAGATGGACGCGCCGATGACCATCTTGCGCGTTTCCATCTGCTGGGCGATGTAGCCCGCGATGCGGTCGAGCATCTCGGAGAACGAGCCGGACATCTCGGACGCCCTGACCATCGAGAGGTAGAGCGGCCCGAAGAGCTTGGGGTAGGCGGCGAGGGCCTCGGAGAACGGGCGTCCGGCCTCGACGGCGACCTTGAGGTCTGTGACGACGCGCTTGAAGGCCTTGTGCTCGGTCTGCTCGGCGATGCCGTCGAGTGCCGCGCGGAGGTTGATGCCGGCGCGGATCATGACGGCGAGCTGGGTCGTGAAGTCGAGGACGTGCTTCTGGCTCGGGCGGCCCTGGTTGAGCTCGCGGAAGCGCTGGAGGATCGACGGCGCGGCGGCCTGCTGGGCCTTTGCGGCGGCGCTCGCGTTGGCGGAGAGGGTGGTCATCGGGTGTCTCCTGGGGCGCCGGCGGTCAGGCCGCCATCTGCTTCTCGAGCTTCTCGGGGTAGACGGCGGTGGCGAGCGCGTCGTCCCAGGTGATCTTGCCGTCGGCGAAGAGCTCGCCGATGGCGGTGTCGAGGCTGCGCATCCCGAGTGCCCGGTTGGTCTCGATGACGTTGGGGATCTCGAAGATGCGGTTCTCGCGGATCAGGTTGCGCACGGCGGGCGTGACGAGCAGCGTCTCGACCGCGGCGCACATGCCGGGGCGGTCGGCGCGGCTGAGCAGCGTCTGCGAGATGACGGCCTGGAGCGTGGTGGAGAGCATGGCGCGGATCTGGTTCTGCTGACCCGCGGGGTACATGTCGATGATACGGCTGACGGTCTGCGACGCGTTGACCGTGTGGAGCGTGCTGAAGACGAGGTGGCCGGTCTCGGCGGCCGACATCGCCAGCGCGGTGGTGTCGAGGTCGCGCATCTCACCCACGAGGATGATGTCGGGGTCCTGACGCAGCGCGTGCTTGAGCCCGGAGGCGAAGCTGGGCATGTCGGCGCCGAGCTCGCGCTGCTGGATGAGGCACTTCTCCGACTCGAAGGTGTATTCGATCGGGTCCTCGAGTGTGAGCACGTGTTTGCGCTCGCGGATGTTGAGCTGGTTGATCATCGATGCGAGCGTGGTCGACTTGCCGGAGCCGGTGTCGCCGGTGACGAGCACGAGGCCGCGCGGCAGGTGGGTGAGCTTCTCGATGACGTCGGGCAGGCCGAGGGTCTCGAGCGGCGGGACCTTGGTCTTGATCACACGCATCGCCAGCCCGACGCCCTTGCGCATGCGGTGGGCGTTGACGCGGTATCGGGCCAGCCCGTCGGCCTGGTAGGAGAAGTCGGCGTCCTTCTGCTTGTCGAGCGTGGCGCGGACCTCGTCGACGGCCATGCGTTCGAACATGGACTGCGCGTTCTCGGCCGTGATCTCGGGGAAGTCGAGGTGCTTGACGACCTGGTGGACGCGCACCGTGGGCGGCTCGCCCGCGACGAGGTGGATGTCCGACGCGTCGGCGTCGGCGGCGGCTTGGAGGATGGCGTGCAGGTCCACGTCGATGCCCTCGTTGCGGTGCCGTCCGTCTCCGACGGACGACGGGTACCGCGCCATTGCGACCACCCAACACCGGTGGTCCAGTAGGTCGTCGGCAGGCGGGCCGCACGGCTTCACCCCCACCACGGGTGATCGGGGGAAGGGATTCGGGTCCCGCGGTCTGGGGAGGGGGGGAGGGCTGGAGCGGGCACGGCGGCAGGGGGGCACGAAGGCACAGAGCGGGCTCGGGGGCTCGTTTGCCGTGGGCGGGCGCCGTCGCGGCGCGTGCTGCTGGCGGGGTCCTAGAACGAGCCGGCGGCGGCGAGGTCTCGGGCGGCGACGGCGAGCTGGTCGGCGCGTTCGTTCTCGGGGTGTCCGCGGTGTCCTCGAACCCAGTGGAAGCTGACCTCGTGCTTCTTGATGAGCTCGTCGAGGGTCTGCCAGAGCTCGACGTTCTTGACGGGCTGCTTGGAGGCGGTCTTCCAGCCCTTCTTCTTCCAGCCGGCCATCCACTTCTCGAGGCCGTTGAGGACGTACTGCGAGTCCGAGTAGAGCTCGACGCGGCTGGGCTTGTTGAGCTTGCTCAGGCCCTCGATGACCGCGGTGAGCTCCATGCGGTTGTTGGTGGTGTTCCGTTCGCCGCCGGCGTCTTCGAATTCCTTGCCGGTGGCGGGGTGCCTCAGGATGTAGCCCCAGCCGCCGGGGCCGGGGTTGCCGGAGCAGGCGCCGTCTGTAAAGAGAAGGACAGTGGGCTTGTCGGCCATGCGGCGAGCCTATGCCCCCAGGGCTCTACGATCGCGCATGACGACACTCGTGAGCACGACCCGTGTGATCCGCATCGAGGTCCGCCCGACCGACACAGCCGGCGACCCGGTGGCTTCGCGATTGCTGCGAGAGGCTCGTGCGCTCGGGTTCGCGGTCGATTCGGTCAGGTCGGCGCGGGTGTACCTGCTGGAGGGATCGCTCTCCGACTCGGACGTGGAGCGCGCGGTCTCGGGTCTGCTGGCCGACCCGGTCGCCGAGACCGCGGTCGTCGGCGCGATGGAGACCTCGCCCGGCGAGACGACGCTGGAGGTGCACCCGCTCGCGGGCGTGATGGACCCGACCGCGGCCTCGGTCCGCGATGCGCTGCGGGAGCTGTACGGGATCGAGGCCGAGGTCTCGTCGGGGCGGCGGTACGACATCGTGTCGGGTGCGGCGAAGACGATCGCCGAGCGGCTGCTGGCCAACTCGGTGGTCTCGGCGATCCACGAGGGGGCGTTCCACCCGGGGGAGCTGCCGAAGGGCCACGGCTACGAGCTGAAGGTCACGCGCGTGCCGATCACGGACCTCGACGACGCGGCGCTGGAGAAGCTCAGCCGCGGGGCGCACCTGTTCCTGGACCTGGAGGAGATGCGCGCGATCCGTGACGAGTACCGGACGCTCGGCCGCGAGCCGACGGACATCGAGCTGGAGACCCTGGCGCAGACGTGGTCGGAGCACTGTGTCCACAAGACGCTGAAGAGCCGGATCAGCTACAGGCACGCGGGCGCCGAGGCGCGGGGTCGCGAAGACCGGATCGGGTGGCGCGGCCGGCCCGGGCACACCGTCAACGACGACGGCAGCGTGACGATCGAGAATCTCTTGAAGTCGACGGTGGCGGCGGCGACGTTCGAGCTGATCGAGGAGGGGGTGGACTGGACGCTCTCGGTCTTCGTGGACAACGCGGGCATCATCGGGTTCGACGACGAGCACGCGGTGTGCGTGAAGGTCGAGACGCACAACCATCCGAGCGCGCTGGAACCGTACGGCGGCGCGGCGACGGGGATCGGCGGGTGCATCCGCGACATCATCGGGACGGGGCTGGCGGCGAAGCCGATCGCGAGTACGGACGTGTTCTGCGTGGCGACGCCGGACATCGATAACGTGCCGGCGGGTTGCATCCATCCGAGGCGGATCCTGAGCGAGGTGGTCGCGGGCGTGCGCGACTACGGAAACCGCATGGGCATCCCCACCGTCAACGGCGCGGTGTGGTTCGACGACCGGTACGTCGGCAACCCGCTGGTCTACTGCGGCTGCGTGGGCGTGATGCCGTCGGACAAGATCGCCGGCGACCCGGAGCCGGGCGACCGGATCATCGCGCTGGGCGGTCGGACCGGGCGCGACGGGATCCACGGCGCGACGTTCAGCTCGGCGGAGCTCACCGACACGCACGCGGACGAGTTCGCGCACGCGGTGCAGATCGGCAACGCGATCGAGGAGAAGCGGGTCCTGGATGCGATCCTGCGGGCCCGCGACCATGTCGCGGGCGAGGGATCAGGCAATAGGCATCGGGCATCAGGGGAAGACGGGGACGCCGGGCCTCTGTTCAACGCGATCACGGACTGCGGCGCGGGCGGGTTCAGCTCGGCGGTCGGCGAGATGGGCGAGAAGCTCGGCGCCGAGGTCCACCTCGAGCGGGCGCCGCTGAAGTACGACGGGCTGAGCTACACGGAGATCTGGATCAGCGAGGCGCAGGAGCGGATGGTGCTGGCGGTGCCGCCGCGGAACCTGGAGGCGCTGAAACGGATCTGCGCCGAGGAGCATGTCGAGCTGGCGGACCTGGGGCACTTCGGGACGCCGTCGGGCGCGCAGGGCCCGGAGCTGATCCTGAACTACGGCGGGACGGAGGTCGGGCGGCTGCCGATGTCGTTCCTGCACGACGGGATCCCGACGCCGATCAGAGAAGCGGTGTGGAGGGGACTTGGGACCGGCCACTCGGGACTTTCGGGAGGCGGGGAAGGTCGGGGAGGAGACGGCGCGGCGGAGCCGACGACGCGGGAGGCGTTGCTGAGGCTGCTGGCGCACCCGAATATCGCGAGCAAGCACGAGATCATCCGCCAGTACGACCACGAGGTGCAGGGCAACACGGTCGTCAAGCCGCTGGGCGGGCCGCTCCAGCGCGGGCCGATGGACGCGGCGGTGATCGAGCCGGTGCCCGGGTCCGGCCGGGGCATCGCGATCGGGTGCGGGCTGGCGACGAACGTGGGCGACCCGCAGCGCGGCGGCGACCCGTACGAGATGGCGCTGGCGGCGATCGACGAGTGCGTGCGGAACCTGGTGTGCGTCGGCGCCGACCCGGAGCGGATCGCGATCCTGGACAACTTCTGCTGGCCGAGCTGCCGCAAGCCGGAGAATCTGGCGTCGCTGGTGCGGGCGGCGGAGGGCTGCTACGACGGGGCGAAGGCGTACCGGACGCCGTTCGTCAGCGGGAAGGACTCGCTGAACAACCAGTTCACGACCGAGGACGGGCGGACGATCGAGATCCCGCCGACGCTGCTGATCACGGGCGTGGGGATCGTCGAGGATCTGGAACGTGTCGTGACGATGGCGGCGAAGCGAGCCGGGAACACGCTCGCGTTCGTGGGGCGCAGGCCGACCACGCTGCGCGCGTCGCACTTCGGCACGCTCTTCGGTGATCGCGGCGAGCTCCGGACGGCCGATCTCGACGCCGACCCGCGGACCGCGGCGACGATCGCGTCGCTGGTCGCGGGCGGGCACGTCGCCGCGGCGCACGACGTCTCGGACGGCGGCGTGCTGTGCGCGATCGCGGAGATGCTGATCGGGTCCGACGGCACGCTCGGCGCGTCGGTCGATCTGTCGGGGTTGCACGACGATCCACTGGTCGCCGCATTCGGCGAGGGTTCGGGCGGGTACGTGCTGGAGCTCGACGGGGCGGGCCTCGAGGCCGCGGAGCGGGCGTGCGGCGGCGCGCTGTCGGTCGTCGGGTCGCTCGACGGCTCGGGCTCGCTTGCGGTGGGCGGGGAGACGGTCGGGGTCGGGGCTCTGGCGGAGGCGTGGCTGGGGACGGTGAAGGTCTAGTCGCGGTACTCGATCTCGCGGACGAAGCGCTGGAAGATTCTCGGCTCGTCAACTTCGCGCGTTCGGGCGGACCACTCCAGCACAATCCAGTTCCCGCGATCGTCGTAGTCGTAGGTACAGAGCATCAGGAACTCGTCGTTGTATACGCCGGGCGTGAGTTCGATCCGCGTCGGGTTTCGTCGATCGTCGAGCTCAATCTCGATCCGCAGCTCGTCGCCGGTGATCTCGAGCCGTTCGTCGCCGATCCAATCGACCGGGAGCTCTTCGCCGAACGTTCCGCGTGAGATGCGGCCCGATTCGGGTTCGAAAGCGTAGAGCGCACTCTCGTCCAATTCGGTCAGGTCGAATCGACACTCGATCCGATCGTCTCGTTCGTCGATGCGCCACTCTGCGAATTCGCTTGCGCCGGAGACGACGCGCCCCTGATCGTCGAGACCCAGCGTCAGCTCGTACTCGGTGTCGTCGTCTCGCCAGATCACCGAGTCGCGACGGCAACCTTGCTCGTAAGCGGTCTGAACGACCAGAGAGCCGAGCTCTTCGCGAACGCCGTCGAATACGGACATGTTCGAGATCGACTCGAAGTTCCCGCACTCGTCGAAAGTCACCCTGAGGACATCGGACGGCTCTGCCGACAGTCCGTTCTGGTCCGCGCTGAATGACTCGACGGTGACGGCTTCCACATCGCCTCGGAGGAGGGAGGCTCCGAGATCGTTGCGTGTGCGGAGTTCGTCGATGTGGAGCGGGGCGTACAGGCCGCCGATGCTGGCCCCGAAGGGATACAGCTGGCGCTCGATCGGGATCCCGGTCGGCTGAGCGGTCGTGATCGACGACGCGACGCCGCAAGACACCAGCGCACTGAGGAGCTTTCTCGTCATTCGCTGAGCATATCGCGACGCGTGACCTCTCCATCGTCTGACAATGCAGGTGGTGGAGGCGTGGCGGGGACGGTGAAGGTCTAGGTCGTGTCCGACGGCTCGAGCAGTCGTAGGGATCGTCTGATGAACGCGAGATTAATCATGACGACGCGCTGGGGCGCGAGCTTTTCGAAGCGTGTCTCGATGCGTCCGGACTTCATTGAATCTGAGCGTAGCCCGATCACTCCTCATCATCTGGATAGGAATTGAAGTCTCCCCAGGCCATCCATTGACCGTCCCGGACCTTCTGAATAACAGTCTGGAGCAAGCCGTCTATTGGCTTGCGCAACTCTCGTTCCACGACGGTCTCCACGTCTTCAAACCCGAGAACATCGAAGTCCATGTCATTCATCTCGGAAATCACGAACTGAACAAATGACTCCGCATCGACCGCATTTGCTACCACGTTGACGAACGCACGGGAGTAACCGGGCGCATACGGCTCTTCGCCCGCTGGCTGAGCACGCACATTGAACAACCCGATCCATTCGACGTTCGTTGTCTGATTCATCTATTCGCCTTCAGGAGACGGTGCTGCTCGCCGGGCGTCAGCGCAGGCCGTACTCTTTGAGTTTGCGGTAGAGGGTGCGTTCGCCGATGCCGAGCATCTTGGCGGCGCGCTCGCGGTTGCCGCCGGCGAGCTGGAGGGTCTCGCGGATGGCGCGTTTCTCTATCTGCTCGAGGCTGGTGCCGGCGAGGGAGCCGGCGGCGCCGAACGAACCGCCGGGCTCGGGCGCGTCCTCGTCGGGGCACTGCACGTCGTCGGGGATGTGCCTGGTGTCGAGGACGGCGGCGTCCGCGTCGCTCTCGCCGACGGCCATGACGGTCATGTTCTGGATGGTGTTGAGGAGCTGGCGGACGTTGCCGGGCCAGGCGAAGCTGGTGAGGCGCATCAGGGCGGCGTCGGTGATCTCGGGGACCGGCCGGCCTGGGAGCAGCTCGCCGGCGAATCGGGCGACGGCGTGTCGCGCGATGCGGGGGATGTCGTCGCGGCGTTCGCGGAGCGGCGGCAGGTGGACGTGGGCGCCGTTGATGCGGAAGTAGAGGTCCTCGCGGAACTCGCCGGCGTCGGCTGCCTTCTTGAGGTCGCGGTTGGTGGCGCTGACGAAGCGGACGTCGACGGTCTTCGAGCTGTTGGAGCCGAGGCGGACGACCTCCCCGGACTCGAGGACGCGGAGGAGCTTGGCCTGCATCGAGAGGGGCATGTCGCCGATCTCGTCGAGGAAGAGCGTGCCGCCGTCGGCGTACTCGAAGACGCCCTCGCGGTCCTTCTCGGCGCCGGTGTAGGCGCCGCGGACGTGGCCGAAGAGCTCGTCCTCGAGCAGGTTCTCGCTCTGTCCGGCGCAGTTGAAGGGGACGTAGCGGCGGTCGCGGCGGCTGGAGTGGTCGTGCACGGCGCGGGCGATGAGCTCCTTGCCGGTGCCGCTCTCGCCGGTGACGAGGACGGGGATGTTGCTGCCGGCGACGGTCTTGACGGTGCGCAGGATCTTGCGCATGGCGTCGGAGCCGGCGACGATGCCGGCGAATCCGGCGTCCTGTACAAGGTCCTTGAGATCGCCCGCCTCGGAGCGGACGAGGGCCTGCTCGGCGGCGCGGTCGACGGCGGCGCGGAACACCTCGAGCTCGAGGGGCTTCTCGACGAAATCGAACGCCCCGTGGACCTTGAGGGCCTCGCGGGCGGTGCTGGCGTCGCCGTGGGCGGTGACCATGATCGAGCGGGCGTCGGGCTGGAGCTCGGCGGCGGCGCGGAGGACGGCCATGCCGGCGTCGGCGCCGTCGCCCGAGACGCGGTCGCCGTTGACACCGTCGGCGCCGGCCGAGCCGGGCATGCGGAGGTCGGTGACGACGACATCGAAGGAGCCGGCGCGGAGTTCGTCGATGGCGCCGGCGACGTCGTTGACGATGGTGCAGACGTGGCCGGGCTTCTTGAGCGCGTCGGCCATGACGTCGGCGTGATCGATCTCGTCCTCGACGATCAGGACCTGGGCGCCCGCGGTCTTGGTCATGCGTTGATGGTATTCGCCCCGCCCCCGACCCCGCCCCCACGCACGCCCCCACTGACGCCCCCGGCCAAGGGCGCGGCGGCGCGCACGAGGCCGCAGACGCCGATGGCGAGCGCGTCGGCGACGTCGGCGGGCTTCGGGGGTGCCGGGAGGCCGAAGACCGAGGCGACGGCGTCCTGCATCTGGGCCTTGCTGGCGCGGCCGCTGCCGGTGATGGCCCGCTTGACCGAGGCGGGCGGGAGCTCGATGAGCTCGAGGCCGGCGCGGCGCATGGCGAGCAGGACGACGCCGCGGGCGTGGGCCATCTTGACGACGGTGCCCGGGTGGCGGTCGTGGCTGAACATGGCCTCGACGGCGGCGTGGGTGGGCGCGGTGCGTTGGATGAGCTCGGTCAGGTCGCGCTCGAGCTCGAGCAGGCGGGTCTCGAGCGGTGGCGTCTCGGCCTGTCGGCGGACGAGGCGGATGACGCCGGCCTCGACGAGCGTCGGGCTCTGGCAGTCACCCTCGACGCAGGCGTAGCCGGTGAGTCGGGTGCCGGGATCGATGCCGAGGATGCGCATCGGGGGAGTATCGGGCCGTTGGGTCGGTTCGGAGGAGTGGAAGGAGAGCGGAGAGGCATCAGGCAGCGGGCAGCGGGCAGCAGGCAGCAGGCAGCAGGCAGCAGGCAGCAGGCAGCAGGCAGCAGGCAGCAGGCAGCAGGCAGTGGGATTCTGGGTCAGGCCCGCCTG
>JBCBKP010000030.1:0-39791 GCA_038521625.1 Planctomycetota bacterium | reverse complement strand
TCACGCTGATCGAGCTGCTGGTCGTGATCGCCATCATCGCCCTGTTGCTGGGGATCCTGCTGCCCTCGCTCGGAAGCGCCCGAGAATCGGCTCGCAGGCTCGCCTGCAACAGGGCGATGATGGCGATCACGACCAGCAGCTCGATCAGCGTGAAGCCCCCGACGGGCCGGATCGAGCAAGCGTTGGTCCCGGCGTTCGGTCGATGGTGAGTCATGGCATCCTGCTTTCGCACGCGTCCTCGCACGGATCACCTCTCCCGCGTCAAGAATCGGTCAGCGGGGCGGCTCTCGATCAACGCTCGGGAAGATCCTGGATCGGCCTGTCCGACGGCGCGACCTCCAGGCCGCTCTCTGACGCCAGCCCGCCCAGCCGGGTTCCGTCGGAGCCGAGCGCGTTCTTCACTTCCTCGACGTAATGCCCGCCCGCGACCGACCAGCGATCGGTCGTGTCGTCGCGCGAGATCGGCACCAGCGTGTATTCGCCGGTCTCCGGGTTCTTCGCCGGCAGGATGATCGCCCTCGATCCCGAGACATCCGCCCGAAACCGATCGCCGCTGGTGAGATCGATCAGGAGGATTTCGTCGGGCTGCGTGATCGGCCTCTCGCCCCGAACGAGAACAAACGTCACGCCGGCCCCGAGCGCGACGACGGCGAAGGCGACTTTGGCGATGTTGGCTGGCCGCATGCTTGGTTTCCGTCCGCTGCCGGGGCGCCCCATTCAGGAGCCGCCCGTCCGCTGTTCCCCGGGCGCGGTCGCCCGGGCCGAAACGATATGAGGTCGCGCGCCGCGGGTCGTCCCCTTGAAAGCTCCGGGCCGTCGATCGGCCCGTCCCAGGCCCCATCTTCATGGCTCGTTAACAGTCACGGGCTTGTCCGGAGAATCTCGATCCCGCCGCGTGAGCGATCGGCGGCGTTCTTCGCTCAAGAGCCTGTCCAAGTCACGCCCGTGCGGCCGGCCGACCCATTCGGGAGAGCCCGCCGCAGGTCTCAAGCGGGCGAATACGCACCCCGTTCTTGCAAGGAGAACACCATGTTTGCTCGCAGCAGCAGCCGCACCGCGGCCACGATGTCCCTTTTCGCCGGTCTCGCCCTCTCCGCCGCCGCCCCGGCGTGGGGCCAGGTCTTCCAGCGCCACATCGATATCGAGAACGGCGGCCAGAAGGACTTCGACCAGTGGCGGACCCGCGACGGCGGCTACGTCACCACCGGCGCGACCTCCGACGCCGCCGGGATCGAGGATCTCGTCGTCACCCGCTTCGATCCCGACGGTCTGGTCATCTGGCAGACCGTCTACACCGGCCGCGGGCGCGACATCGGCTACTCGGTCCAGGAGACCGAGGAGGGCGACTTCGTCGTCGCCGGCGAGACCGACAGCTTCGGTCCCGGCCTCGGCATGCTGGTGCTCCGCCTCGACGCCGGCGGCTCGCTGATCTGGGCCTCGGCGATCACCGGCACGATCGACGCCGACCCGCTGCACGACCCGTACCCCGGCGTCGCGCTCGACCAGGCCCCCGACGGCACCATCGTGATCGTCGGCTCGGTCGCGCCCGGCATCGTCGCCCCGCTGCTGCCGCCGCTCGGTCCCGGCTCGATCCTCGGCGGCCTGCCGGTGATCAACCGCGTCGCGCCGGACGGCTCGTTCATCGACTCGTCGGTCATCACCGATCTCGCGCTGGTCAACGACGGCCGCGAGCGGTTCCACTACAACTTCACCGACGTCCGCATCGACCGCTCCATCGACCCGACCAGCAGCGCCTACGACATCCTCGTCTCCGGCACCTCGATCACGAGCGTCGATCCGATCGGCAACCCGGGCGGCCCCGGTGCCGGTCCCGTCTTCGGCGAGCGCGACGCGATGTTCCTCCGCACCGACTCGCGCGTCCTCCCGTACTTCGCCTTCCGCTACAACACCCCGAGCCGCTTCACGGGCAACCCGCTCGGCGCCGAGAACTGGGGCCACGGCCTGTCGGTCGATGAGGAAGGCACGATCGTCCTCAACGGCAAGACCGACTTCGGCTCGCTCTTCGGGATCTTCCCGGCGCCCGCGGGCGCGGCCGCCGAGTTCGGCAGCGAGCTCATCATCCTCGACCCGGGCGGCGCCCCTCTCGATCACCGCCGCTACGACCACTTCAGCCCCGACGGTCTGCGGACGGTCCACGCCCCCGCGTACGCCGCGGTCGAGTGGGACGTCACCAACCCCAACCGCGAGCCGGGCGTGATCTTCGCCGGCACCGACCGCCTGCACGACGGCAGCAACGCCTTCCTGCACCGCACCAACCTCGGCCTCTCGACCGTCTTCGCCAACAACTACGGCGGGCGGAACGTCACCGACGGCGAGTCGCTGACCCTCCGCCGCTGCGGCTACGGGCTCTCGGGCGGGTTCTTCGGCATCGGCCCGTTCGATGTCGGGACCGGCGTCGATCAGTACCTGGTCAAGACCGACGACGACCTCAAGACCCCGTGCCTGGTGCAGCCGCTCGAGGTCGCCGAGGAGCAGGGCGTCGAGCCCCGCGATCTGCCGATCATCTGCGTCTACCCGCAGATCTTCGAGCGTCTGCCCGACCTGACCCGCCAGACCGACTTCCGCGAGTTCGAGCTCTGCTACGACCCCGACTGCGGCGCCCCCGGCCCCTGCAGCCCGGCCGACCTCGCGCCGCCGTTCGGCGTGATCAGCAACGCCGACGTCACCGCGTTCGTCGCCGCGTGGTTCGGCATGGACCCGGCCGCGGACCTCGCCCCGCCGTTCGGCGTGTGGAGCAACGCGGACGTCCAGGCGTTCGTCGCACTCTTCTTCGCGGGCTGCCCGTAACACCCCGCGCCCGAAAGGGCGCACACAGCACCCCTTAAGCCCTCGGGCCGGCGTCGGATCGCCCCGCGCCGGCCCGATGGGTCTTGGATGAGCGCAGCGCAAAGCCGCGACAAACCCGTCGGGCATCCGCCCGATTTGTCTCCGGACTCACGGATGCGATGCCAGCGCCACGCCACTCCCGACGTATATTTGAAATGCCTCGTTCTGAGGCAGCAGGCATGCGCGGTGTGGGGCACCGTGCGTAACGGGATAGGAGAAACACGATGAGTATGCGTCACAGCTTTGCTGTCGGTGCGCTCGCGGCCGCCACGATCGCGGGCAGCGCCGATGCGCAGATTTTCCAGCGCCATGTCGGGACCGAGGACGACGAACGCATCTTCGACGCCGCGCCCACGCGCGACGGCGGGTACATCACCGCCGGGTTCCGCGCCCGCACGAACATCGGCCCGCAGTTCCTGATCACACGATACCACTCATCCGGCTCGGTCTTCTGGCAGCGAGAGTTCGGCGGCGATGGCGTCGACATCGCCTACAGCGTCCAGCAGACCGAGGACGGCGGCTTCATCGTCGCCGGCGAGAGCACGAGCTTCAGCCCGCCGACCATCGGCAGCCCGCTCGAGATCGTCCTGCTCCGCCTCGACGCATCGGGCAACCAGATCTGGGCCAACGCCTACACCGGCTCGTTCGGCGACGACCCGCTGCACCGCCCGCTGCCCGGCGTCGCGCTGGACCAGGGGCCCAACGGACGCATCTTCGTCGTCGGCAGCCTCCGAAACGCCGCGCTGGCCATGGCGGTCGGGCCCAACGGCGCGCCGATCTGGCAGCGCGTGTACTTCGACCCGACCGGGCCGACCGGCCTGCCCGGCTCGCTGATCAACTTCACCGACATCGTCTTCGACGACGGCGTCGCGTTCCCGGGGGGGCCGGTCGTCGAGCCGTCGCTGCTGATCTCGGGCTCACGCTTCCGCAACCGCCAGGGCGACGCGCCCTTCCCGGGCCTGAACGACTTCCCGTTCCCGCCGCCGATCCCGCCCGGACCGACCACCGGCGATTTCGATGCCGCCCTCGTCCGGCTCAACCTCGGCGGCGACCCGATCTTCGCGTTCGGCTACGACTTCGGCTTCGGCCCGCCGTCGCCAGACAACCGCGCGACCAACGAGTTCGGCCACGGCCTCGACCTCAGCGATTTCAACACGATCGTCCTCGGCGGCGACTCCGACCTCGGCCCGCAATTCCCCGCGGGTCAGACCGGCACGCACACGATCGAGATGAACGCGATCGGCACGCCGTTCGCCTCGCGCAACTCGATCGGGTTCGCGTCCTCTCCGCCCGTGACCGACACCAACATCTCCATGGCATACGCCGCGCTCAAGTACGACGAGATGCGCCAGGCGATCGTCTACGCCGGCACCGCCGAGCTGCTCGGCGGGATCACCGGCGGCCGGCTGACCGACAACGCCCTGCTGCACCAGATGGATCTCGGCAGCCTCAGCGACCGCGCGATGGCCAGCTACGGCGACCTGTCCTTCATCAGCACCGGGCAGACCGTGGTCCCGAACCGCGCCTGCGGGTACCTGCTCGGCGGCGATATCGCCGGCGAGATGCCGCCGATCTTCGGCCGGCGCGACGATTACCTCGTCAAGACCGACTCGCTGCTTCGCAGCGGCTGCCTCGAGATCCGCTTCGACCCGTTCGGCTTCGACGAGGTCCGCCAGTTCCAGTACGACCTCGCCTCGCCCTTCCTCGACGGCATCGTGCAGCTGCCCGACCTCGTCGAGCGGGTCGACTTCCGCAACGACCCGTTCTGCTTCGACTTCAGGTGCGACGGCAACCCATTCCCTTGCAGCCCGGCCGACCTCGCGCCGCCCTTCGGCGTGATCAGCAACGCCGACGTGACCGCGTTCGTCAACGGTTTCTTCGGCGGCGACCCGCGCGTCGCGCTGCTCGCCTTCCCGCACGACATCATCTCCCAGGCCGACGTCGATCGCTTCGTCGTCCTCTTCTTCCAGGGCTGCCCGTGACCCGAGCCCCGGCGCCCGAGGCGCCGGCGTGAACCCCTCGCCCGTGCCGTGCTCACGCGCGGCGCGGGCTTTCCCGGTAAGCCATGCCCATGGCCGACCACCCCTACCCCGCCGAGATCGACGCCCACCAGTTCCACCAGTGCGACGTCCGCGTCGCACGCGTCACCGCGGCGAGCCGCCACCCCAAGGCCGCCAAGCCCGCGATCATCCTCACGCTCGACCTCGGCATCCTCGGCGAGCGCACCAGCAGCGCCCAGATCACCGAGCTCTACCGGCCCGAGGACCTCGTCGGGCGGCTCGTCCTCGCGCTCGTCAACGTCCCGCCGCGGCGGATCGCCGGCGTCGACTCCGGGGCGCTCGTCCTGGGCGTCTACAGCAGCGACGGCCCGGTCGTGCTGGTCGGTCCCGACGACAAGCCGGGGCTCCGGCCCGGCGACCGCCTGGGATAGCCGATCCCATCGCTGACTCCCCATTGCCCACTGCCCACTGCCCATTGCCCATTGCCCATTGCCCATTGCCCACTCCCCATCGCCCCCTCCCTCTCTACGCTCCCCGCATGTCTTCTCCCAACCACCTCTCGCCCGACGACTTTCAGCGCCTCGGCCACCGCATGGTCGACTGGATCGCCGACTACTGGCGCACGGTCGAGCAGCGCCGCGTCCTGCCCGACGACCCGCCGGGCGCCGTCGCCGCCAAGCTGCCCGAGACCTTCCCCGAGACGCCCGCCGGAGACGATGAGTGGGGCCGCATCTTCGCCGACCTCGACGAGATCGTCGCGCCGGGTCTCACCCACTGGCAGCACCCCGGCTTCTTCGCGTACTTCCCCGCCAACGCCAGCTTCCCCGCGATCCTCGCCGACCTGCTCTGCGCCGGCACCGGCGTGCAGGGCATGCTCTGGTCCACCGGCCCGGCCGTCACCGAGATCGAGACCAGGGTCCTCGACTGGACCGCCGACCTGCTCGGCCTGCCCGAGCCGTTCAGGTCCACCGCCGCGCACGACCAGCTCGGCGGCGGCGTGATCCAGGGCACCGCCAGCGAGTCCACGCTGACCACGCTCGTCGCCGCCCGGGCCCGGGCGCTGCGGGCCGATCCCGGGGCCGATGCTTCGCGGCTCACGCTGTACACCTCGACCCAGGCGCACTCGTCGGTGGTCAAGGCCGCCATCATCGCCGGCCTCGCGCGCGATCCGGAGGACCACACGCACCTGCGGCTCGTCCCGGTCGACCGGGAGCTCCGCATGCGTCCCGACGCGCTCGAGCGCATGCTCCGCGAGGACACCGCCGCCGGGAAGATCCCGTTCTGGATCGGCGCGACCTGCGGGACGACGGCCTCGACCGCGATCGACCCGCTGCCGGCAATCGCGGCGGCGCGCGACGCGTCGTCTGCCCGGGCCTGGATCCACGTCGACGCGGCCTTCAGCGGGGCCTCGTGCGTCTGCCCGGAGTTCCGCTGGCAGCTCGACGGGATCGGCCGCTGCGAGTCGGTCGTCGTCAACGCCCACAAGTGGCTGCTGACCAACTTCGACTGCTCGATGCTCTGGACCCAGAGGCGCCGGGACCTGACCTCGGCGCTCTCGATCACGCCCGAGTATCTGCGCAACGAGGCCTCCGACGCCGGCGCGGTCATCGACTACCGCGACTGGCAGATCCCGCTCGGCCGCCGCTTCCGCGCACTCAAGCTCTGGTTCGTGATGCGTCACTACGGGGCCGAGGGGCTTCGGAGCTTCATCCGCGAGCACGTCGAGTGGGCGAGCCGGTTCGAATCGAAGATCGATGCCGACGAACGCTTCGTGCTCGCCGCGCCGCGCACGACCAGCCTCGTCTGCTTCGCCTGCGCCGCCGGCGACGACGCGACCCGCGAGTTGCACAAGCGGCTCAACGACACCGGCGAGCTGTTCGTCAGCCACGCCGTGCTGCCGGTCATCGACGATCGCGGGGAGCAGACCGGCTCGCGCTATGTCATCCGCTTCGCGGTCGGCGGCACCAGCACGCGCGAGCGGCATGTGGACCGCGCCTGGTCGCTCATCGACGCCGAGGCGCAGCGCGTCCTCGCCGAAGCGGTACGCTGACCCGATGCTCCGAGCCGCACTCGCCGCCGCCGCGATCGTCACGGCCTGCGCCCCGCGCGCGGGCGAGAGCGTCTCCGAGGCCCCCGAGCCCGCGCGCATCGAGATCCCCGCCGGCGAATACGCCGGCGCGTTCGACGCCACGCGCGAGGTCCTGCTGGACTGCGGCTTCAGCCTCGATCAGATCGACGCCCGCGCGGGCCTGATCACGACCCGGGCGAAGCCGACGCTGGGCCTGGCCGCGCCGGGCGACGGCGAGCAGCGCACGCTCGGCCAGGAGTGGCAGGATTTCATCAACGACCAGAGCCGCGTCGTGCGGGTCTGGTTCTCGCCCGCCCCGGCGTCGCCGCCGAGCGGGGCGTCCCTTCTCGGCCAGGCCGGGCCGAACGAGCAGGGTGGCATTGCCGACCTGCGAAACCTCGAAACGCCCGTGGTCGCGCGAGTCGAGGTCGTGATTCTCCGCCGGCGCACCGTCGGGCGCCGGTTCGAGACCGAGGCCGCGCAGCTCAGCAGCCGCTACAACGATCGCGCCCTCGAGCGTCGGGGCATCCCCGGGAGCTACGTCACACCGCTCCGCGCCGACCCTCCGCTCGAGGCGCACCTCGCGCGGCTGATCGGAGAGCGCCTCGCCGAATCGGCGGACGGTTAGAGCAGCCGTCCCCGAGGCGTTCCGGCGGCGCCCGCAGGACGCTATGGAGCGGCCGACACAGTCTCTAGCCTCCGACGACGTCGGAACGCTGCCCGATCGAGCGGTCGATCGGCGACGCGACCGGCTGCCCGATCCGCATCCCGCTCGCGGTGTCGTTCCGCGGGATCGGGGTCGCACGCGGACGCTCGCCGGCGCCGCCGAGGTTGTTCGGCGTTGTGCCGCCGGTCGGGGTGCCGGTGTTGATGCCGATGCTCGCCGGCGTGCCGCCGGTGAACGACCGCGCCGCCTCGGTCGTCGTGACCTCGGGGATCGCCCGCTCGGTCGCGCCGCGTGTCCGCTCCCGGACCTTGGCGTTCTCGTCGACAAAGCCGAGCGCCCGCGCGACCAGCTCGCCGCGGCTCGAGGCGTTCAGCTTGCGGTGCAGACTCTTGACGTGGTCGTGGATCGTGTGCGGGCTGCGGCCCATGTCCTCCGCGATCTGACGCACGCTCTTGCCCAGCGTCAGCTCGCGCAGCACCTGCTGCTCACGCTGTGTCAGCCAGCGGGCCGAGGTCGTGCGTCGCGCGCCGATCGCGATCAGCGCCCGGCGGACCAGCAGCGGAAGCGTGACCGAGAGCACCGCCTGCTGCTCGTGCAGCGGCAGATCGCTCGATAGGCCCGTCCCAACCATCGCGATCAGCACGCGACCGGTCTCGACGTTGCCGAGGCCCTGGACGCCGAGCAGCACCTCGCGGACCGGCGCGTCCGACCAGAGCTGGCCGATGCCCGTGTTCCGCCACTGCTCCTCGCCCAGCAGCACGCTCAGACGCTGCGTCACGCCCGAGCGCAGCTCGGTCTCGCCCAGACGCAGGCCCGTGTCGTTCAGTCGTTCCGCCCTCGATCGCAGCGAGAGCTCGAGCGACCGCGCCGTATCCGACGCGGAGCCGTTCACGGCAACGCCCGTCGCCTCGTGCCCCACGAGGTGACCGTTGGAATCGATCGTCCCGATCAGCACGCAGGCGCAGCTCGGGCTCGCGAGCAACGAGACGCAATCCGCCGCCTCGTCGCCCCAGTCCAGGGTCGCCACCGCCGGCAGCTGACAGACCGCCTCGGTGATGTCGGTCGCGATGCCCAACGCGTTCAGTCCGTTCTGCGCTCGGTCTTCCATGGCACCCATTCCCTTCTAGCCACACGCCCCATCGATCGCGGCCCGTCCGTGTTGGGCCTCTTCGCCTCGCGAGGTCCGGCGGCATCCGCCCTCCTGGCGGCTGCTTGCGTCCACCCTGCCCCAGCTTACGGGGCCTCAATCTCGGGACCGAACCCTGGTTCCCCAAGTATCGGCTCCCCTGCCGCACACCTCGGAAATAACGCGCCGGCGCACACGTCTGTTTAGGGCTTTCGGCCCCTACGCCGGAACTTTGGGTCGATCGCGGCAAATCACCGCGCGCCGCACAGCTGTGTGCGAATCGACACAAGTCCAAGTCAACGAGTGCTTTCGGCTCGGCGGTCCACCAATGCCAACGCGCCGGTCGCCGAGCGGCGCCGTCCCCATGGGCTCGGATCAGAGTCTCCGAGGCGTTGGTCGGTCATCCACGCCGTGCGGCGAACTCCGCCCTTTCGGGCAAGTCGCCACCCCGTTAAGGGCAAGACTGACACACGCCGCCAAGATGTCAATGACTCCGGGGAAAACACCGGATCATTCCGGCTGAATCGGACCTCAATTGGTCCATCTGGGAGGGTTGTGCCTTTTCCTCGGGTGTTTGTGGCCAACGACTTCCGGCGCGGCACATTGCAGTAGCCGAGATGGGGGATACCCGAACCACGCGTTCGGGTTCCTTCACACGTCACCAGCGCGGACGCTGGACAGAAGGTTGGGGGCCCCGGTGTGAGCCGGGGGTGGTCTGATGCGTCTTCTCCGTGAGGACAATCTGCCCGGCTTCGCCACGAGGCCGTTCGACGCGGGCTTCGACCACGTCGACTGGCAGGCCGAGGTCGCCGCGGCCCTCGACGACCGCCACCTGGTGGCCTGGTCCGACCGCGCGGACGATCGGGCCCGCTTCGCCGCCTCTCTTCAGGATTTCCTCTCGGGCCAGCGTGGCACATCGGTGCTCCCGCTCTACGGCGGCCTGATCGACGGGCTCGAGACCTTCTGCCACCAGCTGGAGCGCTCTTTGCCGGTCCGCCGGCTCGACCGCGCCGTCGACGGGCTCCATGGTGTGACCGCCGCCCTTCGACTCCGGGAGGACCAGGGCCCCGGTCTGCTCGCCCGGACCCGGTACATCGTCTGGCACGACGCCGATCATCTGCTCGAGGCCGACCCCGATCTATTCGGGCACCTCGTCGATGCACTGGCGGGTGTGGCGGCCGAGGCGGAGTTCGCCTCCGAGGACCTGCTGCTGATCCAGCGCGTCCTGCTGCTGGGGGGCCCGTCCCTCGCCCGGTACGCCCGCGACGAGTCCGGCCAGCTCCGCAGCTGGCGTCGCGACGGCCAGCAGACGCCCTTCTGGCAATCGATCACCGGCCTCGAGCGCCCGCAGTTCCGGATCGAGACCGTCGAGCGGCTCCGCTCGGGCGAGCCGCTGCTGATCGACGACCTCGATCTGATCCGCGCCTGATCGCCCCGCCGACCAACGGGCGGCTTGACCCGGCCGGCCCGGCCCCCTTCGCTCTCACGTGCGCATCATCGCTGGCGAATTCCGACGCCGGAAGCTGATCTCGCCGCCCGACGCCGAGACCACGCGCCCGATCCCCGATCGCGTCAAGGGCGCGCTGTTCAACCTCATGCGTGGTCATATCGAGGGCGCCAGTGTCTTCGATGCCTTCGCAGGCACCGGGGCCGTCGCGCTCGAGGCCGTGAGCCGCGGGGCCGAGCGTGTGGTCTGCATCGAGCGCGATCGCAAGATCGCGAGCATCCTCCAACGCAATGTCGACCAGTTCGACGCCCGCGATCGTGTCCGGCTGATCCAGACCGATGCGCTCGGTCCGACGGCGTTCGCCGCCTGCCCCGACCCTTGCACCATCGCCTTCTTCGATCCGCCCTACCCGCTTATCCGAGAGCGTGCCGGCTGGGAGCGCCTCAAGGCCCACGCGGCCAAGATTCTGCCCAAGCTGTCGGACGACGGCTTCCTGATCATCCGCACGCCGTGGCCTCTCACGCATGAGACCGAGTCTCACCCGGTCGAGGTCGAGGGAGTCGAGCACGCGCCGTCACAGACCGACCCGGAGGGCGACGAGGTCATCGAGCTCGACCTCGACGGGCTCAGCGACGAGGAGGCCGACGCCGTGCTCGAGGCCTTCGAGGCCGAGGCGCGGGCCGAGCCCGACGCGACGCCGGCGAACGAGCCCGCGGACCTCTCGATCGAGGGCGCCGACGGGCCCGAGACGCGTGTCTATCGACAGACAGCGTTGCAGCTATATGTTCGCTCTGCGGGCCCCCAGAGCGGGGTCCCGGTCGCGCCCGAGTAGGGAAGCCCAGCCCCGTCGACCTCGCCGCGCCCTACGGCCTCCACTCCTCGACCGACGCCGCCGCGGCCGATATGGCCGAGCTGGCCGCCGCGGAGTTCATGTACGAGCAGCCCTGCGCCGCCGACGTGACCACGCTCAACACCAACCCCGGCGATCCGGACCATGGGCTGCCGGACGGACTGATCAGCTATGTCGACCTGACGTTCTACCAGGCGATGTACTACGCCGGTGAGCCCGGGGCCGACCTGACGACCAGCAACACGAACCCGGGCGATCCGGGCTACGGCGTTCCCGACGGGACCGTCGATGGCTCGGACCTGTTCTACTTCGTCGACCTCTACCTGAACGTCTGTCCGTGACATCCCGGAGACGCTCGGGATAGGACCAATCCCCTCCGCGCCCCGGGCCAGACCGCCCGGGCCGCGGCTTCCGACGCGCAGCCGCCCCGTACCCTCCGGGAGATGCGCTTCCGCTTCCTCGGCACCGGCACCAGCGCGGGCGTCCCCTCGATCGGCATGGACCCGGTCTCGGACGACCCGCGCGACGTTCGGCTCCGCACCGCCGCGGCGCTCGAGTTCACCGACCCGACGGGCCAGGAACGCGTCCTGCTCTTCGACGCCGGTCCAGACCTGCGCCAGCAGGCCCTCGCCGCCGGCCTGAAGCGCTGCGACGGCATCCTCTTCACCCACAACCACGTCGACCACACCTTCGGGCTCGACGAGGTCCGGCGATTCAACGTCCTGATGGACCGCCCGATCGACCTCTACGCCGACGACCGGACCGCCGACCACCTCCGGCGGGTCTACCAGCACATCTTCGAGAGCCGCCAGAACGTCCAGAAGAGCTTCGTCGCCAGCGTCATCCTCCACCGACTCGACGTCGGACGCCCGCTCGAGCTCTTCGGCCTCAAGGTCACCCCGCTCCGCCTGCTCCACGGCAAGCTGCCGATCCTCGGCTTCCGCCTCGAGCCGTCGTCGCCCGGGCTGTTCCGGTCGGCCGAAGCCGGCGGCATCCTGCCCCTGGCGTACTGCACCGACACCTCGGCGATCCCGCCCGAGACCTGGCCCCACCTGCAGGGCCTGCGGGTGCTCGTGCTCGACGCCCTCCGCCGGCGGCACCACCCGACGCACTTCACGCTCGATCAAGCGCTCGACGCCGCCGAGCGGATCGGCGCTGATCGGACGTATTTCGTGCACATGAACCACGAGATGGTGCACGCGGAGGTCGAATCGGACCTGCCCGATTCGGTGCGGCTGGCGTACGACGGGCTCGTGCTGCCCCAGTAGGCCCTGGCGGTCCTGTCTGTGCGGAATCGGACGCGAGTACTTCATCCGAGGGGCGATTTTTCCGATCGACGAACTCGGGTCTCGTCGATAGCGTAAACGCTTTCAGTCGGAGACCGGGTCGTTCGGGGCTTCCCCGATTGTGGTGTGCAGGAACGGGCGAGGGGCCCCCAGCTGGCCCGCCAGGAGGATTGGTCATGGGTGCGCTGCCCGCGGAGTCGACGGAGAATCGGAACAAGGCCATCGAGGGGTCCACCAAGGACGCCGCGAAGCCGCAGCCGGCGACGAAGCCCGCCCGCCGCCCGGCGGCGGAGCAGCACCAGGACGAGCACACGAGCCTCTCGATCCCGTTCCCGATGGCCGGCTCGCCCGAGACCTACGAGAGCACCGAGCGGGACGGCTGAGCCGACGCGGCGCGGTCATCATTCCGAGGTGCCGGTCCCGGTCTCGGTCCGGGAACTGGTCAGGCCATCACGAAGTTGACGTGGGGCAGTGAGGTCGACGCGCCGCTGCCGGTTTGTGAGAATGTGCTGCTCCCGCCGGCGAGCTGGTACGGCGCGAACGTGATCAGCGACAGACGGTTCCGCATGTAGAGGTTCCGGTCGCCGTTGTTGCGAATGCCGTCGCTCGCCCGCACGATCGAGTTGTCCTCGACGCGGTTGTCGCTGCCGTTCACGTTGATCGCCGAGGCGGACGATTCATCCTGGTGGAAGTCCAGCATGTTGTTGCGGACGAGGTTCCGATTGCCGACGACGATGCCGCCGAAGCGGTTGGCATTGAGCGCGCAGGACTCGATGAGCGAGGACTCGCCCATCTCGATGCCGTGGGACCGGTTGGACCTTGCGATGCAAGACCGGAGCACGTTGTTGATGATGCCGTTGAAGCCGTCGCCGGTGTTGTTCTCGGCGACGCAGTTGGTGACGACGGCTGCGTCGTCGAGCTCGAAGCCGTTGAAGCGTGCGCCGCTTGCGACACAGTCGGTGGCGGTCGTTGCCTGGCCGAGGACGAAGCCCTTGCCCTCGGGCTCGCGCACGACGCTGCGCTGGACGATCGAGCCCCGGCCCGCGGCGATCGCAACGCCGCCTGTGCCGCGGGTCTCGACGGCCGTGCAGGACTCCACGATCGAACCGGAGCCGAGCTCGATACCCGTTGAGTGGCCGCAGACCATGCAGCGTCGCACGGCGATCCCGCCGGGGAGGCTGATGGCCTTGCCGTTGCTGCTGCGTCCGTCGATGCGGAGATCCTCGATCGCCCAATCCTGTTGTCGGATGTTCCCGCCGTCGACAACGGAGTTGCAGTCGATGATCGTTCCGTTCCGGATCACGACGCCTCGGAACGTGATCTGCATGGAGAAGGCGCGGTCCGTGAAGGCGGTGATCGAGTATCCGTTGAGGTTGATGGTGACGCCGGACGAGCAGATCGAGATCGCGGTATTGAAGCCGTTCGGCAGCAGGTTCCGGCGCAGCTCGTAGACGCCGGGCCGGATGATCTCGTGCTGTGCGCCGCCGGCGAACGAGGGCGGGAGCGACTCGATGTCGATCGCGTTCTTCGTCGCGCCGGCGTTGATCTGTTCGAGCGTGGGCCCGGTGCCGGTGACGGGGCCGCCGGGCGGGGTGAGCGGCCCCGCGCTCGACCTCCCGGCGATGGCGGCGAGTCCGGCGAGCCCGGCCGCGCCGAGCAGTGCGCGGCGATCGATCGAGTCTGGCTGATCCGAGGCGTGCTGGTGATTGTGGTCGTACATGGTGTTCTCGGTTGGCGTTCACATCTCGAAGTTGACGTGCGGTCCCGTCGCCCCGCTGCCCGCTGCGCTCCACGTGAACGTCGAGCCCGGCGTCACGTTCTGGAACGCGTTCGAACCGGGGCCATCGAACGAGTTCCGCAGAAAGAGGTTGTTGGCTCCCAGGCTGCGGAACCGGAAGGTCGAGCGGAGCACCGTGTTGTCCTCGATCCGATTTAGGTCGCCGCTGGCGCTGATCCCGGCGGCGGCCGAACTGACGTGGAAATCCACGACGTTGCCGCGCACGACGCTCCGGTTGTTGACAAGGATGCCGCCGCTCGAGTTGTTGTTGAGCGTGCAGCCCTCGACCAGGCCGGATTCGGTCAGGCTGATCCCGTAGCGGCCGTTGGAGCGGGCCGCGCAATCTCGAACGATGCAATTGATCCCGCCGCGGATGCCGTCGTCGCCGTTCTCGTCGGCGGTGCAGTCTCGGACGAGACATGACGCTCCAACACTGAGGCCGGCGTTCGCGTTGCCGGCCGCGGTGCATCCGCCGATCTGGCCGCCGTCGCCCAACCCGAAGCCGCCGCCGTTGTTCCGCGCGACGCAGTCGCGTGCGACGCCGCCTCGTCCGAGGCCGAATCCCGACGACCGGTTGTCGGCCGCGACGGACTCCACGGCGATGCTTCCATCACCCAGTTGGATCCCGGCGCCGAACGTCGAACCGGCCGCCACGCACCGCGCGACGGCCGAGCCCTCGCCCGCTCTGATCCCCGACCGGCACACGGTCACGGCGCAGTCCTGGATCGCCGATTCGTCGCCCGCGTCCACGCCCCAGTCATCGCTCGCATTAACGGCGCACGCCCGGACCACCGAACCCGATCCGGCGATGATGCCCCGTCTGCTCCCCCGGATCACGCACGACTCGACGAGCGAGCCCTCCCGCACGGTCACCGGGTCGCCGATGCTCTCGAACACGCAGCGTCGCACGATCGAGCTGCCGCTCAGCCGCATGCCGTCGCCTAACGACCCCGCGGCGTTCAGGAACCGCAGGTCCTCGGCGGCCCAGCCCTGCAGGTCGGGGCCGTTCGCGATGATCCCGGTCGCGCAATCGACGAACGAGCCGTTGACGATCGCCACCGCGGAGATGTCGCCGCCGGCCGAGATCCCGCGCGACGAGAACCCTCGGATCGCGAAGCCGTTGAGGTTGATCGTGACGCCGCTCGCCGCAATCCGGATCCCGATCCCGCGCGATTTGGCGATCAGGTCGGCCCGCAGCTCGTAGCTGCCGGGCTGGGAGATCACGTGGTCGGCCGGGAGGCCCGTGTCGTCGCTCGGGAGCGTACGGACATCGATCGCCGGGCGGGCGGCGGCCGCGTTCAGATCATCGAGCTTGACGCCCGTCGGCCCGACCGGGCCCGCCGGCGGCGCGACCGGCCCGGCGCCCGAGCGTCCGGCGATCGCGGCCAGACCGGCGAGGCCGGCGGCGCCGAGCAGTGTGCGGCGATCGAAGCCGGCATCTCTCGGTGTGTTGAGCCTCTCGGACATGCGGCGATCTCCCCGTAAGCCCCGCGGAAGAGCCTACCGCCCGCCGCGCCGGCCACCAAGGAGGAATCAGACTCGAGGCTCACTGCTCGTGTCGCCGAGCTCATCGCCGTAGTTCTCGCGCAGCGGCTCGATGACTTCCTTGACGAACCGATCGACCTGCTCGGGCGCACGGCCGACGTACTTCATCGGGTCGAGCAATTCGTCCTCGGTCAGCAGGTGATGCACGGCGCCGAAGGCCGGGTCGCTCCGCAGGCGCTCGATCAGGTCGTTCTCCTCGCCGAGGTGCTTGACCCTGTGCCCGGCCTCCTGGCTGTGCACGCGGATGCGCTCGTGCAGGTCCTGGCGGTCGCCGCCGGCCTTGACGGCCTCCATCAGGATGTTCTCGGTGGCGAGGAACGGCAGCTCGGCCATCAGGTTCTTCTTGACCATGGCCTCGTGCACGACCAGGCCGGAGGCGACGTTGTGCATGAGATCCAGCGCACCGTCGAGGGCGAGGAAGGCCTCGGGCAGCGAGAGCCGGCGGTTGGAGCTGTCGTCGAGCGTGCGTTCGAGCCACTGCGTCGCGGCCGTGTCGTAGGCGTTGCCGACGAGGTTCATGACGAAGCGCGTGAGCCCGCAGATGCGCTCGCAGCGCATCGGGTTGCGCTTGTAGGGCATGGCCGAGGAGCCGATCTGCTTGTCGCCGAAGGGCTCGTCGATCTCCTTGCGGTTGGAGAGCAGCCGGATGTCGGTGGCGATCTTGTGCAGGACGGCGGCGGTCGAGGCGAGGTCGGCGAGGATGAAGGTGTCAACGACGCGGGGGTAGGTCTGGCCGACGAACGGATGCGAGATGTCGAACTGCTCGTCGTCCTCTTCGGCGACGCCGTACAGGCGGCCGAAGAACGAAAGCTCGAACGCGTCGACCACCTCGCTGCGATCATCGAAGAGCTTCAGAAACGACGCCTGGGTGCCGGTCGCGCCCTTCATCCCTCTGAGGGCGTCGAAAGGCAAGGACGACCAGGCTTGCTCGATCCGATCGAGACAGAGGGAGAGATCCCACCCCCACTGCGCACATCGTTTGCCGACCGTCGTGGGTTGGGCGGTCTGATAGTGCGTGAATCCAAGCGTTGGAACGGCGCTGTTCCCGCTCGCGAAGCCGCCGAGGGCATCGATCGTCTGCGCGAGCTTGATCGAGATCTGGTGCATCGCATCGGCCCAGACGAGATTGTCCGCGTTGCACACGACGTCCTGGCTCGTGCAGCCCAGATGGATGATCGGCTTGGCCTGCGGGCAGACCTCGCCCAGCGCGTGCACGTGGCTCATCACGTCGTGACGCAGCTCGCGCTCCAACTCGCCGGCCCGAGCGATCTCCGCGTCGGTGATGCCCCGATCGACGACCGCCCGCAGCTCCCCGACCTGCTCCGCGGTCACGAGCGGGCCGCCCGGGCCGTCCTTGGTGACCTCGTGCTGGGCCTCGGCGATCGCCAGCCAGATCCGGCGCCAGGTCTGGAACTTGTGCCGCGGCGACCAGATCTTCAGCATCTCGGGGCTGGCGTTGCGGCTGGCGAGCGGGCTGGTGTAGGTGTCGTTCGGGGAAGCGGTCATGGGGGAGGATAGAAGAAGAGGAAGGCACGGAGGCACAAAGGCTCGGGGCCGATGCGGCGCGCGGCGCCGCGTCCCGTAGACTTCTCTTATGCCGCGGACGGGCGACAACCGCCCGGAAGGAGAGCGTGCGCGCGAGAACCGTGACGCCGGCGCGATGCCCGCGCGCGTCAACGGCCAGGCCGCGCCCGGCCCATCGGGGCCTCCCGAGGCACCCCGCCCGGACCCCGCGGTGCTCAAGCGGGCCAAGGCGGGCGACCGCGACGCGTTGGCCGCGCTGCTCGAGCCCGAGACCGCACGTATCCACGCGATCTGCGTCCGCATGGTCGGCCCGGCCGAGGCCCGCGACCTCGCCCAGGACGCCCTGGTGAAGGTCATCCGGGGCCTGCCGAGCTTCGACGGGCGGAGCCAGCTCTCGACCTGGATCACCCGGGTGGCGATGAACGCCTGCCTGAGCTGGCTGCGGGCCGAGGGGCGGGCCCGGACATCGGGCAAACGTCCGGTCTCGCTCGATTCGGAGCCCGCGGCGGAACCCCACGACCCCGGCGGCGTCCAATCCCGCGCGGGCGGGGGTGCGGACACCCGGCCGCGTCTCGTGGTGGCCGCGCTCGGGCAACTCTCGCCCGAGCATCGTGCGATTCTGGTCCTCCGTGACGTTCGGGACCTCGACTACGAGCAGATCGCGGGCGTGCTCGACCTGGCGTCGGGCACGGTGAAGAGCCGGCTGTTCCGGGCCCGCGCCGCCCTCCGCAAGGAGGTCGAGCGGCTCGAGGGCGAGGCCCGGGCGGAAGCTACGGAGGCGTCCGCGAAGAGGAAGGCCTCGACCGAACGGCCGGGCGAAGGACAGGAACCGACGACTTGACGGGCGATCGGACGGACAACCCAAGCGGCCCCGCCGGCGACGACACGATGCTCGACATGGTCGAGTCGAGCGCCCGCACGCCCATCCGCGCCAACGGCTCGACCGCGCGGCTCGAGGCGATGCGCTCCGACCGGCAGTTCCTGCGGGCCGCCGCGATCGAACCCGCGCCCGCCGGCCTGCTGGACGCGGCGCTGGACGAGGCGCTCGACGACGCCGAGTCGTTGGTCCGCCTCGAGCGTGCTCAGACCGGCGAGATCCCCGTGAGCAAGATCCGGCTCGTCCGCGAGCGCATTCTGGACCGCGTCCGAGACCGCGTGCGCACCGTGGCGACGATCGCGGCCGCGGCCACGCTGATCCTGGGCGGCGGGCTGATCTTCCTCGCGGCGCGGTCGCTTGAGTCGCTTCGCACGCCGGATCCTGCGCCGATCGAGATCGTCGAGGAGGCCGTCCCGGGCGAGATCGTGGCGCCGCCGGAGGGCGTTCCTCCATCGGCCAGGGTCATCGCGGGACAGGGCGAACGCCCGCGTCCCTACATCCCGCCGCTCGGGATGCCGGGTCGGCTCGGATCCCTCGTGAGCGTCTTCGAGGCGCCGACCGCGGCGCGGGAGCGCTCGCTTGCGATCGTCGCGACGCTGCCGCCCTCGGACCGCGAAGCGCGGGCCGTGGCCCTGGCCGACGCGAAGATGCGGCTCGCGGGCGCGCACGACTGGTCGATGCGCACGGGCGGAGACGTGCTCGCGAGCGCCGCCGACGGCGCCGTCGGTGTGCTCGATACCTCGATCCCCGAGCGGCTGCGCCCGATCATCGCGGCCGCCGATCACCCGGCTTTCCCGGTCATGGGCCTCGCTCCGCGGGAGCCGATCCCCGCCGACCGCATGCTCGTGGCGGTTGCCGAGATCGAGCCCCGTCCGCAGTCGATCGCGGCGATCGTCTCCAGGCTCGAGGACGCGGGCTTCGCGGTCGAACTCCGCGTCGCCGACGAGCCCTGGCCGCTCGACGCGTTGCGGCCCGACGGCGCGGCCTCGGCCGACTGGTGGTCGAGCACACCGGCTTCCTGGGCGGACCGGCGCGCCGTGCCGGTGATCCTCGAGGCCGCGCCCCGGTATTGAATCCCGGTTTTTAGGGCTGCAGTCGCGTCATCGACCACGCGCCGCCGGTGTAGCTGTCGCCCGACCGCGTCAGCGCGCGGGTCCACTCGGCGCGATCGTGCACGCGCCCGGTCCCGCCGCACCACAGCTCGACGCGCTCGGCGTAGATCCTGAACCCGCCCCAGTGCGGCGGTCGCGGGATCTCGACGCCATCCATGTCGCCGTCGACGATCCGCTGCAGGTCGATGCCGAGCTTCTCGGCTGCCTCGGCGACCTTGGCGATCAGGGCCTCGCGGCTCTCGATGGGTTCGGACTGATCACTCGACCAGGCGCCGAGCCGGCTCTGCCAGGCGCGGGTGGCGAAGTAGGCGTCCGACTCCTCGGGCGGGCTCCGAAGAACCGGCCCTTCGATCCGGACCTGGCGATCGAACGGGTCCCAGTGGAAGACCGCGGACGCCCAGGGGTTCGCCCGCAGCGCGCGCCCTTTGCGGCCCTCGTAGTTCGTATAGAAGACGATGCATCCCTCTTCGGGGCGGAGGTCTTTGCAGAGCACCACGCGGGCCGATGGCTTGCCGTCGGGATCGATCGTGGCGACGGTCATCGCATTCGGGTTCGGCTGGACCTGCTTCTCGTGCGCCTCGTCGAACCACCGTTTGACCAGGCCGAACGGCTCACCGGGCAGCGGGTCGGGGAGCATCTGCTCGTCGTACGCGGCGGCGACGTCTGACATGCCCGACAGTACGTTCGCTCGGCTTGCCCCGATTCACTCCCCTCGTCCGGGGCCGCGCCGTCCACCGATTCTGCACGGGGCCGCCTCGGGGTGGGGACACGCGGTGGACGGGCGCCCGGTCGCCCCCGGCGCGCGATGATGTCACGAACACCCGCGGCGGAAGGTCGTCGCCGCGCTCGGACCACGCACGGATGGACTCAGGCGAACACCGCGGCGACAACCAGGGCGAGAGCGGGGGCCAGGAGCCGGGCTCGTTCGGCGCCGGCGGTCGCGGGCGCGACGGACGCGGGAAGCGGGCGCGCGGGGTGTCGTCGGCGTCGCTCGAGAAGCTGTTCGATCGGCTGCCGCCGCAGTCGCTCGAGGCGGAGATGAGCCTGCTGGGCTCGCTGCTGCTGGAGCCGAGCGTGCTGGGCGAGGTGCTGGCGCTTGTCAGCAAGCCGGAGCAGTTCTACAGCCAGGCGCACGCGTCGATCTTCAAGGCGATCGTCGAGGTCTACGACAAGCACCGCTCGGGCGACCTGGTGCAGATCAGCGAGGCGCTGAGCACGATGGGCGTGCTCGAGCCGATCGGGGGCGCCGAGTATCTGGTCGAGCTCGCGGAGGCGGTGCCGAGCGCGCGGAACGCGGCGCGGTACGCGCAGATCGTCGCGGACAAGGCGCGGCTGCGTCGTGTGATCGACGCGGCCGGCCAGGTGCTGTACGACGCGTACAACACCGGCGAGGGCGCGATGGACGCGGGCACGCTGGTGGACGCGGCGCAGCAGGCGTTCTTCGACATCGCCGGCGAGGGTGAGAGCTCGGGGCCCGAGCGCCTGAGCAAGCTGCTGAGCGAGGAGCTGCTCCGGCTCGAGGCCCAGGAGGGCGGCAGCGGCATGCTCGGCGTGCCGACGGGCTACGAGGACCTCGACAAGCTGATGAGCGGGCTGCAGCCGAGCGAGCTGATCATCCTCGCGGCGCGCCCGTCGATGGGCAAGACGGCGCTGGCGCTGAACCTCGCGGAGCAGGTCGCGTTCGGCGGTCGCACGCCGTGGCATCCGCCGGCGGAGGAGAGCGAGCAGCGGCCGGTCGGGATCTTTAGCCTCGAGATGAGCAAGGAGGCGCTCGCGCTGCGTCTGATCAGCTCGCGCTCGGGCGTGGACGCGCAGGCGCTGCGGACCGGCGAGCTGACCAAGCAGCAGTGGGAGGACATCCGCGAGGCCTGCGACGAGCTGTACAACGCGCCGATGTACATCGACGACTCGCCGGGCCTGACGATCCTGCAGCTGCGCGCCAAGGCGCGCCGGATGAAGGACCGCTTCGATATCCAGGCGCTGTTCATCGATTACCTCCAGCTTCTGACCGCGCCGGGGGCGGCGCGGGAGAGCCGCCAGGTTGAGGTCAGCACGATCAGCCGGCAGATCAAGAGCCTCGCGCGCGAACTCAAGATCCCGGTCGTGTGTCTTGCCCAGCTGAACCGTGGTGCCGAGCAGCGCGAGCGCAACCGGCCCCGGATGAGCGATCTCAGAGAGTCCGGGTCCATCGAGCAGGACGCGGACGTGATCATGCTGTTGCACCGCGAGGCGTACTACCACAAGGACGATGAGCAATGGATGCACGACCCGGAGAACGAGGACAAGATCAACCTGTCCGAGGTCATCATCGCCAAGCAGCGCAACGGCCCGACCGGCGTCGTGAAGCTGACGTGGGACGGCGCGATCACGCGTTTCAAGACGATGGACCAGCGTCCGAGCGACCCGTACGGGGGCGGGTACGGCGGCCCGGGTTACGGGACGATCGAGCCGCCCCCGGGCGGGCACCCGCCCGCCGGCTCCGCCGGCTCTGGAGGGGCAGGCTGGGCGAGCTCCGGCGGAAGCTCCGATCCGCGAGGGGGCGGCTATACCTTCGCCCCCGGCCAGCGATCGGGGCCGGTGGATGAGCATCGCGACGGCGGGGGGCCCTCGCGCGATGACTTCGACGACCTGCCGCCGTTCTGAGACCTTCGCTGGCACCATCGCCGGGTGAATCTGGGTAAACCCCCGGCCAAAACCCGGCGTCACCCGCCGCAAACCCCGCGTCAGACTGTTCTTCCGTCGAGCGATTCTCGCTACCCTGGGGTCGTGAAAGCCCTTCCGGGGTGAGAGCCCCGTTTGCATCCACCGAGGAGTGAGATATGAAGAACGTTCTTGCCGCGGCCTGTCTGGCCGCGGCCGCGGGCCTGGCGACGGCCCAGCTGACGACCATCAACGGCTCCGGCACCGTCAACGGCAACGGCAACACCGGCTTCGGCGGCGTCATCGGCCCGGGCACGCTCGACATCGAGACGCTGTCCGACGGCACGGTGAACATGACCGTGACCCGCGGCGCCGAGTTCTTCAACCAGATGGTGATCTACATCGACACGGGCCTGGGCGGGTTCAACACGACCGCGAACCTGAACGACACCGGCGACGGCGGCCGCATCATCGCCTCGGGCGCCAACGGCGGCGGTCAGTCGGTCATCAATTTCGCCTCGGGCTTCAACGCGTCGCACGCGGTCTCGTTCGAGTCCGGCTTCATCGGCGTGTTCGAGCTCGTCGAGAACGGCGCCCACAACTTCGCCGCGACGGCGAACGGCTCGGGCTTCGCGTCCAGCGATCCGACGATCACGATCTCGTTCAACCTCGCCGAGATCGGGCTCGCCGCGGGCGACTCGTTCGACATCGTCGCCAACTACTTCAACGCGTTCGACGGCGGCGGGCCGTTCCGCTCGGACGAGTGGTTCGGGGCCAACATCGCCGGCGGCAACACGGGTCAGGCGACGGTGGATCTGGATGCCGACAGCTTCATCCGCGTGAACTCGATCCCGACGCCGGGCGGCGCCGCGTTGCTCGCGATGGGTGGTCTGGTCGTCTCGCGTCGCCGCCGCTGAGGCGCAGCGTTCGTCTGTTCGTGAATCTCGACTCTCGGCAGCGCGGGCCCAGGCGGCCCGCGTTGTCGTTCTATCGCCAGGCGAGCCCGCGCAGGAACTCGCGGAGCTCGAGCGCCGCGGTGTCCTCGGCTCCGTAGACCGCGTGCCGGCGCGCCCCGTCGTACGAGACCGAGACGAATGTCACCGTGGATTCGTCTCGTTCGTAGGCGCCCGGCCCGCCGACCCGGGCTCCGTCGGCGGGCGTCAGCAGCCCGCGCTCGCGCGAGAAGATGTACAGCCGGTCGAACTCGTCCGGGCTGAGCGTTCGCGCCGCCGACGGGTACGGATGATCGACCGCGGCGTTCCCGAATCCGGCGCGCAGCACGCCGTCGGCCTCGAGCACGAACCGCTCGCCGCCCGACGGCGGCTCGATCGCGCCGCTCGGGTACACGGTGAGCGCGATCGAGAAGTCGGGCGGTCTCGACTCGGGCGCGACCAGCGGGCCGGCGCACCCGCCGAGCATCACCATCAGCAGCAGCGCGGCTCTCATACGGTCAAGCTAGCACAGCCCCACTCGGTCCGTCTGCTAACCTGCGACCCATGAAAGCCCCGACAACACGCTTCGCGCTGATCCGGACCGCGCTGGTGCTCGTCCCGATGGCCCTCGCGGCGTGCGCGAGCACGGAGACGGGGCCCAAGCTGGCGTTCGAGACGCCGATGTGGGCCGCCGAGCGGTATGACGCGGGGGTCGTCGCCGCCGATCACCCCGAGGCCTCGGGGGCCGGTGCGGAGATCCTCGGCGCGGGGGGGAACGCCGTCGATGCCGCCGTCGCGACCAGCTTCGCGCTCTCGGTGGTCCGCCCCTATTCCTGCGGCATCGGTGGGGGCGGGTTCATGGTGATCCACCTGGCCGACCATCCCGAGTTCCCCGCGGGGTACACGACCGCGCTCAACTACCGCGAGCGGGCGCCGGGCCTGATGGGGCCGACCTACTTCGAGGACAACCCGGAGGCGGACAGCCGGCGGTCCGGGCACGCGGTCGGCGTCCCCGGCACGGTCGCCGGGCTGCTGTATGCGCTCGAGAAGTACGGGACGATGGACAGGGCCGAGGTGCTCGCGCCGGCGATCCGACTCGCGCGGCGCGGCTTCGCCGTTGATGCGAACTTCGCCCAAGCCTCGCGCGGGCTTCCGGGCTCGGATGACATCCGGGAGGGCGGGCGGCATCGCAACCCGATGCAGGCCCGCGCGCTCCAGCTCATCGCGGACCGCGGCGCCGCCGGCTTCTACGAGGGCGAGCTCGCCGAGGCGATCGTCGGGGCGGTTCGTGCGGACGGCGGGCCGCTGACGTTCGAGGACCTGGCCCGCTACCGCGTGAGCGAGGTCCAGCCGCTCGAGGGCCGCTTCCTCGGGCGCACCGTGTTCACGATGCCGCCGCCGTCCTCGGGCGGGCTGGCGGCGCTGCAGACCTTCGGCGTGCTCGAACGCCTCGCGTTCGCAGCGAGCGAGCGTGAGGGCGGGCAGAGCCCGCTCGCGCGCCCGGAGCCGAGCGATCCGGTCTACGCCCACGCGCTGCTCGAGGCGCTCAAGCACGCCTTCGCCGACCGCGCCCGATGGCTCGGCGATCCCGAGTTCTCCGACGTGCCCACCGAGCAGCTCCTCGCGCCGAGCACGCTCGACAACTACGCCATGGATTTCGATCCGGCGGGCGTGCTCGACCCGCTCGCGTACGGCACCCCCTCGGACGAGGCGATCTCGCTGAACGACTCGGGCACGAGCCATCTCTCGGTCGTCGATGCCCGGGGCAACGCGGTCGCCTGCACCGAGACCATCAACACGGGATACGGGTCGAGGATCCTCGTCCCCGGATACGGCTTCTATCTCAACAACGAGATCGACGATTTCCTGACGGTCCGGGGCGAGACCAACTTCTACGGGCTCGTGCAGTCCGACAACAACCTGCCCGCGCCCGGCAAGCGGCCGCTGAGCTCGATGACGCCGATGGTCGTCCTCGGGCGCGACGGCGGCGTGGAGCTCGTCGCCGGCGCCTCCGGCGGCCCGCGCATCATCACCGGGACGATCCAGACCGCGCTGCACGCGATCGTCTTCGGCGACGACGCCTGGACCGCGGTCGCCCGCCCGCGCGTGCACCACCAGTGGTCGCCCGACTCGGTCACGCTCGAGCGCGGCACGCCCGATTCGCTCCGCCCGGCGCTCGAGGACCGCGGGCACGCCGCCTTCACGACCGGGACCGTCGGCGTCGTCCAGGCGATCGTGCGCGATGAAGACGGCAGGTACTCGGCCGCGTCGGACCCGCGCAAGGGCGGCGCGCCGGCGGGGCCGTGAGCGCTCAGAGGCGACGACCGCTTCGAGCCGCTCGCCCGGCCGCTCCGCGAGATCGCCGGCGAGGACTTCCCGTTCGCGTCCCTGTTCGCCGTCCGGCCCCAGGAGATCAGGCCGATCATCGCCCCGCGCTACCGGCTGTTCCCGGGCACGACCGAGGCGGAGCAGATCGGGCGGGCGATGGTCAGCTACGGCGTGCGCCCGGCCGATCGCCGGGGCTGATCGCGGTCGGGCCCGCGCCCGGACCGCTACGCTTGCGGCCCATGGATATCAGCCTCGCCTGGCTCAACCGCTACCTCGCCCCGGCCGGCGTGACGGCCGACGAAGCCGACGATCTGCTCACGCGCGCCGGGTTCCCGATCGAGGGACGCGAGGACCTCGCGTCGGGCGACGTCATGCTCGACGTCGAGGTCACCTCCAACCGCGGCGACTGCCTCAGCCACCTCGGCTGCGCCCGCGAGGTCGCGGCGCTCTCGGGCGTCAACGCCGGCGAGCCGCGCCGTCTCGCGCTGCCGGCCTTCGACGCGCCGAGTCCGTCCGGCGATGTGACCGGGCTGCTCACGCTCGAGAACCGCACGCCCGAGGCGTGCCCGCTCTTCACCGCCCGGGTCGTCACCGGCGCGAAGATCGGTCCGAGCCCCGCATGGCTGGTCGAGCTGCTCGAGTCGGTCGGCCAGCGGGCCATCAACAACGCCGTCGACGTGACCAACTACATCACGCTCGGCCTGGGCAACCCCTGCCACGTCTTCGACCGCGCGAAGCTCGCCGGCCACGCGATCGTCGTGCGGCGGGCGAACGAGGGCGAGGCGCTCAGGACGCTCGACGGCAAGGACCGCAAGCTCGTCGCCTCCGACCTGGTCGTCGCCGACGCCGAGCGGGCTCAGTCGCTCGCCGGAGTCATGGGCGGGGCCGAGAGCGAGGTCGATGAATCCACGACCGAGATCGTCTTCGAGATGGCGACCTGGGACCCGGTCACGGTGCGCACGCAGTCGCGCCGGCTCAACATCAACACCGACGCCGGCTACCGCTTCCAGCGCGGCATCGACCCGCGCACGATCGCGGCCAGCGCCGAACGGGCGGTCGCGCTGCTCTGCGAGCTCACCGGCGGCACGCTCGCCGGTGGCGTGCTCGCCGAGGGCGCGCCGAGCCCCGAAGCGCGGACCGTCCGCGTCCGCCCGAGCCGCGCCAAGCTCGTCCTCGGTCTCGATCTGCCCGCGAAGAAGTGCGCCGAGCTGCTCGCGGGGCTCGAGATCGCGACCGAGGTCGAATCGGAGGACGCTGTCGTCTGCACGATCCCCGCGCACCGCTCGGGCGACCTGACGCGCGAGGCCGACCTCGTCGAGGAGCTCGCGCGGGTCGCCGACTACGACACGATCCCGATCGCCGACCGGCTGACGGTCGAGATCAAGCCACCCCAGTCTCGACGCCGCGCTCTCAACGAGATCGGGCGGGTCATGACGGGCATGGGCTTCTCCGAGACGGTGACGTTCAGCTTCACTTCGGACGAGCACGCCAAGCTGTTCTTGCCCGAGGGCATGCGGGCGCCGGCCGTTGACCGCGACCGGCGAGCCGAGGAGCCGACGCTGCGCCCGAGCCCGCTCACCGGCCTGCTGCACTGCCGGCAGCAGAACCAGGCCGCGAAGAGCGCGCCGCCCGGCGCGGTCCGCCTCTACGAGATCTCGAGCGTCTTCGGCGAGGTCGGCGATGAGGCCGCGCCCGAGTCCGTCGAGCGCCAGAACCTCGCGCTGCTCCTCGATGTCCCGGGCTCTCCCGACAGCCCCAAGCGTTCGCTCGACGACAAGCAGCTCGGCCTCCGCGCGGTCCGCGGCGCCGTCGAGCAGCTCGTCCACACCTGCCACGGCGAGGGCGCGTGCGTGCTCATCGACAAGCTCGATCGCCCGGTGTCCCCCGCCTGGGAGCCGGACGCCACGGCCTCGGTCCGCGTGCAACGCGCGGGCGACGCCGAGCCGACGATGCTCGGCCTGATGGGGCTGATCGCGCCCGCGGCGCTGAGGTCGTTCGAGCTCGAGACGCCGGTGGTCGCCGCCGAGCTCGGCCTCGACCCGCTGGTCGCGCCGTATCCGCCGCTCTCGCGCGCCTCGCTGCTGCCGCGTTTCCCGGCGATCGAGCGCGACCTCTCGCTGATCGTGGACGAGGCGACGCCCTGGGGCGAGATCGCTTCGATGGTCGCTGGGTTGGCCCAGGAAAGGGTCGAGTCCTGCGGCTTCATCGGGACGTTCCGCGGCAAGCAGATCGGCGCCGGCAAGAAGTCGGTCACGCTCCGGCTCGTGTTCCGCGACCCCGAGCGGACGCTGCGCCACGAGGAGGTCGATCCGGAGGTCGACGCCGTGGTGGCCGAGGCCCGGAAACGCTTTCAGGCGGAGCTCCGGGCCTGACCCGGCTCCCCATCGCTTTCCCCGGTTTATTCGAGAATTGCTCGGGTTCTCGCCGGTTTTGATCGCAGTCTGATCGGTATTCGAGGCACGACCGGCCCGCGCGCGGCCCCTATGGTCGACCGGATCGGGCAACTGCCCGCCCGGCGTCGTCGAAGCGGCGGACGCGGCGGTGGCGAGCCGATCTACACGGAGGTGCCGTCGATGACGCAGGTCGGGCCGATCAGAACCGGAGGTCAGCAGATGGAGCCGAAGACCGTCCCCACGCCCACGGTGACCGACCTCGAGAAGCCCCTGATCTACGTCAACGGCGAGATGAAGCCCAAGAGCGAGGCGATGGTGTCGGTCTACGACCACGGCCTGCTCTACGGCGACGGCGTCTTCGAGGGCATCCGTGTCTACAAGGGCCGGATCTTCAAGAGCAAGCAGCACATGGAGCGGCTGTACCACTGCGCCGAGCAGATCCACCTGACGATCCCGATCACGCCCGACGAGATGGTCGCGGTCCAGCGGCGGTGCATCGAGGCGAACGAGATCACGGATGGCTACATCCGTCTGATCGTGACGCGGGGCGTGGGCACGCTCGGCCTGAACCCGTACCTCTGCCCAGAGCCGGGCATCGTCTGCATCGCGGACCAGATCGCGCTCTATAAGCCCGAGATGTACGAGCAGGGCATGCGGGTCGCGGTGGCCAACCGGCCGCGGATCCCGATCGAGTGCCTCGACCCGCGGATCAAGAGCCTGAACTACCTCAACAACATCCTCGCCAAGACCGAGGCGATCCACCTGACCCAGAAGCTGGGCGTGACCGCGGTCGAGGACCAGCTGCTCGAGGTGATCATGCTCAACACCGAGGGCAAGGTCTCTGAGGGCTCGGGCGACAACATCTTCATCGTCAAGGACGGCGTCGTCCGCACGCCGCGAACCGACGCGGGGATCCTCGAGGGCATCACGCGCCGCTTCGTGATCGACGAGCTGTGCTCGGCCTGCGGCGTCGAGGTCTGCGAGGAGAACTTCACGCTCGCGGAGTTGCTCGAGGCCGACGAGATCTTCCTGACCGGCTCGGCCGCCGAGATGATCGCGGTCCGCGAGGTGCTGCAGCACAAGGACCTCGAGGTGACGGCGACGCACACGATCTCCGAGGGCGAGGGCCCGGTGACCAAGAAGCTGCGGGCCGAGTTCCGGCGGATCGTGACGAGCGACGACGTCCCGGAGGACTGATGCCTCAGCGCCGGCGTGCGATCCAGGCCGGCACCGTCGCTCTGCTCGCGGTCGGGTTCGTCGCGGCCTGCACCGGCCCCGACCCGTTCGGCGGGCTGCTGCCGGCGCTGGTGTACTACGCCGGCATGCTCGGGTTCGTCGCCATGCCGCTCGCGTTCCTCGCCGTCATCGGCGCGATCGCGTACTCGGCGCAGCGGCCGCACGCCGGTGCGGCGCCCGGCGCCACTTTGGGCTCTGGTTGCCGCGCCTGCGGGTACGACCTCGCCGGGCTGCCCGTCGATCACGGCATCTGCCCGGAGTGCGGCCGATCGTACGATATCTGTTCGGATCGATCGGATGTCGACGGGACTCCCGGCTAGCCTTTCGCTGGAGTGGAAGGCCGCCGCGAATCACGCGGCCCCGGCGATCGGGCCGACGGAGGTGCGTGGTTCCCGGGCGGAACGCCGCCGCGGGGGCCCTGCGTATGGCTGACAAGGGCTCGAACAAGGTCCGCAACGTCCTGCTGGGCAAGCCGCGCCCGCGCCGCGCGGTGCCCAGGCGGCGTGTCCGTCCGGTCCTGGAGATCGTGGTCGAGATCGTCTCGACGCCGGTCTTCCTCTGGGGTCTGGCGATCGGGCTCGTGTTCGTCGTGCTCGCCGGCTCGCTGATCGGGTGGACCCGCGAGCAGGCGATCGTCGCCCCCGGCATGGTCGCCCGCGAGACCCGCAACGCCCGCGTCGAGTTCAGCCAGACAAACGCGCAGCGGACCGAGTTCGAGCGCGAGACCGCCCGCCAGAACACGCCCCGGGTCTTCGCCGCCCTCGAGGCGCGCTTCGAGCAGATCCGAGCGGGCGTGCTGGCCGCCCGGCCCGAGGGCGTGAACGAGGGTGATTGGGCGGCCCGCGCGGACGCCCTGCTCGGGATCCTGCGCCGGAACCCGCTCCTCGACGACGACGCGATCCGCATCGCCTCCGAGGGGCTGGCGCGTCGCATCGAGCTGCGCACGGGCCTCGGTGCGGCCGACGGGATCGAAGAGGCCCCGGCGGGCGAGTTCGTCCCGCGTGACCAGGCGATCCCGGTCGAGAGCCGGGCGGACGCGCGTGAGGCCCTCACACGCTTGGCGAGCGTTGCCGGCTTCGAGGAGGCTCAGGTCGCCGCGGTCGTCGAGGCCGTGACCACGCCGCCCGAGCCCACGTTCGTGGTCGATGAGGTCGTCCTGCTCGCCCGCCAGAACGCCGCGGCGGCGCTCGTGCAGACAGCGGTGGAGCGGCGCGGCCCGGGCTGGCAGATCCTGACCCGCGGCGAGAAGATCACGCCCGCGGCGTACGAGGCGTACCGCAACGAGCTCCGCGAGTACCGCGTCGAAGCGAGGTGGTGGGAGCTCTGGCCCGCGCGGCTCGCGGCGCTCGCGGTCGCCGCGATGTCCGTGGCTCTCGTCGCCGGGTACATCGCCGCGTTCCAGCCGCGTGTGGCGCGGCGCCCGCAGCGGCTGGCGTGGATCGCGGGGATCGTGCTCGTCGCGCTGGCGATCACGGCGCTGGGGACGCTGCTCGATCCGAACTACGCGGTCCTGTTCATGACGGCGCCGGTCATGCTTGTCTCGATGCTGCTCGTGATCGCCTACGACCAGCGCACCGCGGCCGTCGTCGGCTCGATCGCGGCGCTGCTTGCGGTCCTGACGATCGCCGCGCCGCTCTCGTCGTACGGCGTGCTGGTCCTGGGCATCGGCGTCGCCGTCTGGCGTCTCCCCGAGATCCGCGACCGGCGGACGCTCGTGAGCATGACGATGTACGCGGCCGCGGCGCTCGCGCTCGGGCAGCTGCTGCTGGGCGCGATCGACCGGCCGACGAGCCGCCCGGGTCTCGTCGAGATCCTCGGCGACGCGGGGCTCGCGGGCGTCGGCGGGCTGCTCGCCGGCGGCATCACGCTGTTCGTGCTCCCGGTCGTCGAGCGGGCGTTCGGGATCGCGACGGGGATGACGCTCATCGAGCTGCGCGACCCGAAGCACGAGCTGCTCAAGGAGGTCCAGCGTCGCGCGCCGGGCACGTACAACCACTCGCTGAATGTCGCGAGCATCGCCGAGGCGGCGGCCGAGGCGATCGGCGCCGACTCGCTGCTCACCTACGTGGGCGCGCTGTACCACGATGTCGGCAAGGCGTCAAAGCCCGAGTACTTCGTCGAGAACCAGTCGGGCGGGCCGAACCGGCACGACAAGCTGAGCCCGGCGATGTCGGTGCTCGTGATCGTCGGGCACGTCAAGGACGGGCTCGAGATGGCGCGCGAGTACCGGCTGCCCAAGCCGCTGCACCATTTCATCGAGGCGCACCACGGCACGACGCTCGTCGAGTTCTTCTATAACCGCGCGAAGAAGCAGTCCTCCAAAGAGAACGGCGAGGCCGAGGCCGAGCCGAAGGACGGCAAGGGGCGCGATCCCAAGGCCAAGGAGGCCGAGGGCGAGTCCGCGTCACGCCCGCCCGCGGAGATCGACTACCGCTACCCCGGCCCCAAGCCGAAGACGCGCGAGGTCGCGATCCTGATGCTGGCCGACGCGGTCGAGAGCACCACGCGGACGATGGCCGAGCCGACGCCCAGCCGGATTGACGCCCTCGTGCGCGAGCTCGCGCACAAGCGCCTCGTCGACGGCCAGTTCGACGAGTGCGATCTCACCTTTCGCGACCTCCAGCTGATCGTCGAGTCGATCGGCAAGTCGGTCGCCGCGATCTACCACGCGCGGATCCAGTACCCGGCGGGCGAGAAGCCGGAGCCCAAGCCCAAGGACCCGCCGTCGCCCGCGCAGCTCGCCGAGCCCAAGACGGCCTGAGCACGCCTACGACTCCCCATGCGCACGGTCGTCCAACGCGTGCTCGAGGCCCGGGTCGACGTCCTCGGGGCGGGCGATCGGCGGACCGGCGGGTCGATCGGTCCCGGGCTGGTCGCGCTCGTGGGCGTCGCGGCGGGCGACACCGAGGCCGACTCGGACTGGACTGCCGCCAAGATCGCCGGCCTGCGCGTCTTCGAGGACGAGGCGGGCAAGATGAACCGCGGGCTCGCCGAGGTCGAGACCCATCTGGGGCCCGCGGGCGTCCTCGTCGTGCCGAACTTCACCGTCGCGGGCAGCGCCCAGAAGGGCCGTCGCCCGGACTTCACCACCGCCATGAAGCCGCCCGAGGCGGAGCGCCTGTTCGACCGCGTCGTCGCCGGGCTGCGCGATCAGTTCGGGCCCGGCATCGCGGTCGAGACCGGGGTCTTCGGCGGCGACATGCGCGTCGGGCTGATCAACGACGGCCCGGTCACGCTCGTGATCGAATCGCCGCGGGGGCCCGCCGCATGAAGGGGCGCAGCTGCCCGATCTGCGGCTACGACCTCGCCGGCATCCCGGGCGATCTCTGCCCCGAGTGCGGGGCCCGACCGGAGGCCGCGGTCCGACCCCGGCGGAAGCGCCAGCTCGATCACGCCGTCGCGGCGCTCGCCGTCGCGGGCATGCTGAGCCTGCCCGCTGCGGTCGTCGTCTCGATCGGCTCGGTCGCGGTCGCCAGCGCCGCTTCGACGACCACATCGCTCGCCGGCGAACTCGCGCTGGCGGTCGGCGGCGGGCTGCTGCCGTGGGCCGCGCCGCTCGCCCTGTTCGGCAGCGCCGCGTGGCTCGAGGACGCCGACGAGCAGGCGATGGTCTGGAGGCCGTGGCGGTTCACGCTGGTCCGCGTCCTGGCCTGGGCGCCCATCTCGCTCGCCGCGATCGCGACGATGACCTGCCTCTCCGGGACGCTGCTATGACCGGCGCGCCCCGCCCCCGGTCGAGTGCCGCGTCGATCCTCTCGACGCGCGCCGCGCTCATGCGGTCCTGGCCCTACCGCCCGATGCGAGCCTGGTACGTCTTCATCGCGGTGCCCGGGGTTGGCTGGATCGTCACGCGGGCGTTCTGGGGCAACATCGTCGCCGGGCAGCTCGTCCTGGTGATCATGTCGCTGCTGATGGCGGCGTCGTTCGTCTACCTGGCCGTCCAGGGCTGGCGCGTGATGGTGCGCTGCCGGGGCTGGGAACGCCCGCACGAGCGGTGCGACGTCTGCGGCTACCGGCTGGAGGGCCTCGGTGAGGACGAGCCCTGCCCGGAGTGCAATGCGCCGGGAGGTCCGAAACGCGCTCGCCGCTGGGCGGTGATCGGCGGGCACGGCAGGATCCGGAGTTCGGATCCGGCGTGATTGCACCACGGAGCGGCTCGATCGGTTGGAGGTCGCTGAGGTCCTCGTTCGCCCGCTCGGGCGAATCCTATCGACCGCCGCGATCGGCCCGTGACTCGACCCAGCTCGCGATGTCGTCGTCGAGGAACCGCAGCAGCCAGAACATCAGGCCGTGGTCGGAGGAGACGCGCCACCGCTCCGGCCCACCCAGCGCCGCGTTCAGGCGATCGGTGGCCGCGGGGAACTTCGCGACGCAGCCCTGCATCGCCAGCAGGGCGAGGATCACGACGCGACGCAACGCGTTCCCGTCTCGTAGTGCTCATCCAGCACGGCGCGCCACGAGTCGAGACCGTTCACACCGATGAATCGGCGGCGGACGGTCTCCGACTCGGGGTGGTGCTCCGCGAAGCGGATCGCGAACTTCCGCATCGTCTTGCCCGTGTGCAGCTGGGGGTCGCGCAGGCGGCCGTTGACCGCCAGCGCGAGCTCGAAGTGGTCCTCCAGGACCCGACGCTGCTCGTCGATCGACGGCGCGCTCGGCTCGCGCCCGTCCAGGATCTCGCGGCACTGGCGGAAGATCCACGGGTTGCCGATGCAGCCGCGCGCCACGCTGGCGCCCGCGACGCCCGCGTAGTCGATCATCCGGAAGACGTCGCCCGCGGTCCAGACGTCGCCCGAGCCGAAGACCAGGCGGTCGCGCACGCGCCCCGGGTGCTCGCGCCGCGCGATCTCGCGCAGCAGATCCCAGCGGCTCGGGCCGACGTACTTCTGGCGCACCGTCCGCGCGTGCACGGTGACCCACGCGCAGCCCATGTCGTAGGCGGCGTCGAAGATCCGGAAGAACCCCTCGATCATCTCGGGCGTGTCGTCGAACGCACGCCGCATCTTCACGGTCACCGGTATCCCCGCCGGCACGGCCTCGCGGACGGCCTCGAGGATCGCGATCGCCCCATCGGGCGCTGCCAGCCAGTGCCCGCCGCGGGCCTTGCGCGCGATCTTCTTGACGGGACAGGCGAGGTTGACGTCGATCGCGGAGAAGGAAGCAACGGGGCGAAGCGGCGACGGAACGACCGAGGCGGGTGACTCGCCCTCGCGAGCGAGCCTCCGATACTCCTTGTCCGCCCGCGACCCCTGCTCGATCATCTTGATCGCCGCCGCGGCCATCTCGGCGGGCTCGGAGCCCATGATCTGGCCGGCCAGCGGGTGGTCATCGGCGCCCCCGGGCACGTTGTCGTCGATGTCGCCGAGGTCCGCCTTCGCGAAGCCACGCCCGCCCGCGAGCAGCGTGCGATCCAGCAGCGCTTCGGTGACGCAGAACGGGCAGCCGTGCCGGCGCGCGATCAGCCGCATCGCGGCGTCGGAGTAGCCCGCCAGGCCGGCCTGGTAGAACGGCGCGTCGAAGCCCGGCACGAGCTCGGTGACCCGCGGGTCCACCGCCGCCCCGGCGTGGCGTTCGAGAAGTCGCGCGGCCGCCCGCCGCGGGTCGATATCCTGTGCCGCGGGGACGCCGTCCCCGCCCGGCGCGACCGCCGGGCTCGGCGCGGTCGCGTTGTGGCTCGTCGCCTCGCAGCCCATGGCGAACGGTAGGAGATCCCGCTTGCGAATCACGCGCGCCCTGACGCTCGGCCTCTCTCTGGCGATGGTTCTCGGGGCCGGGGGCTGCGGCGGCCCCCGGTCGATCGACTACGCCCGCGTCTACCCGCCCGCGATGCCGCAGTCCGAGACGCTCGACGTGCAGGTCTACCGCAGCGGCACGCACATCGAGCTGACCAACACCACCGCGCGGTCGTTCGGACCCTCCACGCTCTGGATCAACCAGCGCTTCAGCTACCCGATCGAGGGCTTCGCCCCCGGCGAGTCGCTGCGGATCTCGCTCAAAGAGTTCATCGACGAGTTCGGCGACCCGTTCCGCGCGGGCGGCTTCTTCGCGACGCGTCAGCCGAACCTCGTCGTGCTGACGCAGATCGAGACCGGGCCCGAAGACGGCGGCCAGATGCTCGGCTTCATCACCGTCGGCAACAGGATCGACTGATGGCGCGCGTCCTCGTCGCCGGCCCGCACCCCGACGACCAAGAGCTCGGTATGGGCGGTGCGATCATCCGTCTCGCGAACCAGGGCCACGACGTCCTCCTGCTCGATCTCACCAACGGAGAGCCCACGCCGCTGGGTGACCCCGAGACGCGCCGCGGGGAAGCGGGCGCCGCGCTCGAGATCCTCCGCCGCGGCGCGACCGGCTCGGTCGAGCGCGTCTGCCTCGGCCTGACCAACCGCGAGCTGACCCACGATCTCGAGAGCCGGCACCTCGTCGCCGCGGCGATCCGCGCCTGGCGGGCCGAGATCGTCTTCACGCCGTACCCCGAGGACGCCCACCCCGACCACCGCGCCGGCACGCGCATCGTCGAGGACGCGCGGTTCGACGCCAAGCTCAGCAAGGTCGAGATGCCCGCGCCCGTCGACAACTGGACGGGCGAGAAGATGCGTGGGCCGGGCGTGACGGACGGCGGCCAGACCGAGCCGGTCTACCCGAAGTGGCTGTTCTACTACTACGCGACGCACCTGCGCTGGGTCGCCGATCCGAACTTCGTGATCGACACCTCGGGGCTCGTCGACCAGAAGATCGAGTCGATCGAGGCCTACAAGACCCAGTTCGTCCTTCCCGAGAAGAACCGGCGGGTCGTCGAGTGGGTCCGCAGCGCCGCCGACTACTTCGGCAGCCGCATCGGCGCCGCCGCCGGCGAGCCGTTCTTTACGAAAGAACCGATCCGGCTCGGATCACTCGAGGGCCTGCTCGGCTGAAGCCGGCGGCGTGTCGGCCGTCGTCGCGGCGGTTCGCCTTCCGAAGACCAGCCCGAGCAGCGAGCCGACCACCCAGAGCACGAGCGAGACCGGCACGATGACCGCGTGGAAGAGGACCTGCACGAGCGCCAGCGGCGTCGAATCGAGCAGCCACGCCGGGCCGTCGATGTAGCCCAACTGCGCGGCGCTCCAGGAGATGTTCAGGCTCGCCACAGCGAGCACGACGAACCGCAGCAGGCCCGCGGCGCGCCCGCGACCGGCGCGCCACAGGGCCACGAGTGCCCAGAGCGCCGTCAGCCCGATGAACGCCTGGAAGAGCCAGTCGGGGATGATCAAGGCGCGTTCTCCGGGGAAGACGGGGCGAGCCGCGTGGTCGCCGCCGCGGCCTCGACCATCCCGGCCTCGCTCAGCGGCACGCGGAAGAAGCCGCCCGCCTGCCAGGCGTCGATCTGGTCGAGCATGTTCTCGCTGCCGAGGAACCCGTCCTGACCGCCCAGGATCACGAGGTGGTTCTCGTCGAGGTCGGCCATGTCGGTCACGAACCGGGAGTTCGCGCCGAACGAGACGCTGTGCCGATCGCTCGTCAGCCCGTTGGCGGACTTGTACACCGTGGTCAGCGTCCCCGACGACGCGAAGTCGCCGAAGCGGTACGCCGATCCGATGATCGGCACCTGCCCGATCGGGTGCGCCAGCGTCGTCCGGTGCAGGTCGCCCCAGGTCCGGTCGGGGCGGTAGCCCTTCGACGCCGACTCGAACGCCCGCTCGACCATCTCGCCCGTGATCCGGCCGGACTCGATGTCCTCGCGGACCCAGCGGTGCGAGTACGAGGCCCCGCGCAGCGTCCCGATCAGCGATGCCGAGTAGCGGTCGCGGTACGCGATCGGCAGCAGCTCGGTCATCACGCGCTGGTACGCGACCGGGCCCGTCGACTCCCGGTCGTAGTTGCCGTCCCAGCCGGCGATCGTGCTGCGGAGCTCGCCCTCGGGCGCCAGCGGCAGCAGCGCCGCGGCGCAGTCGAGGCTGGCCTGGCTGAAGACGTCCAGCTGCAGCTCGGCCAGGTCCTCCCAGGTCGCGTCCTCGGTGCGAGACAGCACGTCCTGCATCCGCAGCACCCGGTCGTCCGCGTTGCCCTGCGGCACCACCGGCGGGTCGATCTTCACCGGCGTGTTGTTCGCGCTGACCAGGTAGCCCTCTTCGGGATCGATCGCCGTCGGCAGCTCGGCGCCAACCAGGCCGTCGTCCCACGCGAAACGCGGGTCGTCCGGATCGGCCGGCACCGTCCACGCCGCGTTGCCCGCCGCCTCGACGAACCGCGTCGCCAGGATCTGACCGATCCGCCCGCTCCGGTCGGCGTAGATGAAGTTCTGTCCGCCGGCCGCGAAGGTGCTGAACGCCTCGGTGAAGTCAGACCAGCCCTCGGCCTGGCTCAGCTTCAAGAAGGCCGTCGCCTCGTCGCTCACCTCGTGGCCGGTCCACTTCAGCGCGCTCGGCCCGGGCAGCCCGCGGAACAGCAGCGCGTCGGTCACGACCGGACCCAGCGGGTGGTTCTCGATCTCGACCGTCTTGTCGAACCAGAACCGCGTGCCGATCCGCTCCTTTCGCGGCTCGACCCGGGTGTCATCGTCGGAAACGTCGTAGAGCACGCTCGCCGCGGCCTGCATGTTCGTGCCGCCCCAGGCGATGTCCTCGTTGCGACCGACGAGCACGAACGGCAGCCCCGGGATCGTGAACCCGAGCGCCGCCGAGTCGGGCGAGCGGTACGCCACCGTCGCCCAGATGTTCGGCTGCGGCAAGCCCAGGTGCGGGTCCGCCGCCAGGATGGCCGCGCCGCTCGCGCTGCGGAATCCCGCGACCGCGAACGCGTTGCTGCCCGCCTTGCTGCGGTCCATGATGACGTCGAGCGGCGTCGGCTCGCCCGGCCCGAAGCTCGCCGCCCCGTCGTCGGCCGTCCGACGCAGCCGCGCGACGTAGTCCTGGTAGCCGCGCTGGCCGGCACGGTTCATCACGCCCAGCCAGCGGCCCCAGTTGATGTCCGCCGAGGCCAGCCGCCCGATCGCGAGGACATCCTGGACCGTCCACGCCTCGTCCTGGTCGAACCCGAGCGCCCGGAAATCGGCCGACCGCTCCGCGACCCGACCGCGGTAGTCGTTGATGCCCTCGACGTACCGCTCGATCCAGACCCGCGTCTCGTCCGGAAGGGCCTCCTCCATCTCGGGCACCGCCACCGTCAGCCCGAGCGCCCGGATCGAGTGGTCGATCCCGTTGGTCAGCGGTCCGGCCATCTCCGACAGCCGACCCCACGCGACCCGCTTGATCAGTTCCATCGAGGCCAGGCGCTGGTGCGCGTGCACCAGCCCCATGATGTAGGGGACGTCCTCGTCCGCCTTGGCGACGATCATCGGCGTCTGACGCGCGTCCCAGTGCACCACAGCCGGGGCACGCAGCGCGAGATCGGCCTCGGGGAAGCCGTCGATCCGTGTTTGGAATTTGATCGATCCGGGCGCGGGCGGCGTCGCGATGCAGCTCGTCGAGAGCGCCAGCAGCGCGATGAAGCTGCCGGCCGGGATCCAGCCGATCAATCCGCGGGAACGACGTCGGCGAGGTTCGTCGGGCATGGGGTCTCCGGGTCTCCGGCGGCCGATGCTACTGCCCGCCGGAAATCGCTCTCGTCGTGTGGGAATCGCGGCGCGTAAACGAGACACAGTCTCAACAACCCGCTAATGTATCCCCTCTGGGATCGTCCCCATCGGGAGGTCGGATGCGACGGAAAGCCGTTCGGGCATGCTGGGCGTTGATCGGGCTCGTGCTCATCGGCCTCGGTGTACTGGGCATCTTCGTCCCCGGGTTGCCGACGACCATCTTCCTGATCGGCGCCTCCTTCTGCTTCTACCGCGGCAGCGATCGTCTCGCGGCGTGGCTCGATCGGCACCCGGTGCTCGGCCGGTACCTCGAGATGGCCAAGAGCGGGCGCATGCCGCTGAAGGCCAAGATCATCTCGCTGGCGATGATGTGGACCGCGGTCGGCTTCAGCACGTGGTTCTTCCTGAACCGCGTCGAGCCGCTCTGGATTCCCGCGGTCGGCACGCTCGCGATGGCGGCCGTCGGGAGCTGGTGCATCGTCCGCCACGGGCGTCGCGCGGCGTCCCGAGCGCCGGTCCGGATGCCCCGCGGCACGCTGCCGCTCCCGGTGCGCGAGGCGGCCTGATCAGCGATCGACGATCCCGACCCCGTGGTCGTACACCAGCTGCCCGCCCAGGCTGGCCGCGTAGGCCGTCCACGCCGCCAGCGCGAACGCCAGCGCCACCGCCACGCCGCGCAGCGTCGCCGCCAGCGGCTCCTTCTTGATCAGCACGCCCGCGATGAAGAAAACCAGCGGCGCCACCGCCATCAGATAGATCCGCTCGGCGGCGCCCTCGTGGTCCTCGACCAGCTGGCGGACGCCCGCGTTGTAGACCTCCTCGTACGCCTCGTAGCCGTCCATCCGCTCGGTCGCCATGTTCTCGACGAGCGTCTCGCCGGACGAGCTGGCGACCATGCCGGAGATCACGAGCAGCGCGCCGATCGCCAGCGCGACGCCGGTCAGGGACTTGTCCCTGGGTCGCAGGGCGGCCGCGGTGATCGCGATCGGCAGGAGCATCGCGAGGACGATCGGGAAGTGGACGAGGGCGGCGTGCCGCTTCTCGGGGTCGCTGAGCGTGTCGAGCAGGTCCATCGACGAAGCGTAGCGGCGTGCGTCAGCCGCACGCGGCGAAGAACCGGTCGACGAACGCCTCGATGTCGGCGGGCGTGGCTTCGTCGGCAGGTTCGGCCAGCGCCGCGGGCTGGCGGTCGGCGCTGAGGTACAGCTCGACGAAGCGGGCCGCGTCGGCGAAGCTGATGATCCCGAACGGCGCCGCGAGATCGGCGGGGCCGCAGGGCGTGAGGGCGATGGCGCCGATCGCATCGACGAGGCCGGCGCCCTCCGCGATCCGGTCGGCGCCGCTCGTTGTCGCGGAGGATTCGAGCGCGCGGCGCAGCTCGAGCGGTGTCGGGCGGTACCCGAACCGGCGGTCGGCGTGATCGAGCATCAGCGCGACGACCGCGGCCGCGTGCGGCGTCGCGCCGGAGGTCCCGGTCAGATTGGGTGCGCCGTTCCGCTCGAAGTCGCTGTCCCCGAAGCCGGTGAAGTCGGGGTAGAAGCTGTTGTCGACCCGCGTCGAGGCGGCCACGCTGGGCTTCGGGC
>JBCBKP010000029.1:0-40192 GCA_038521625.1 Planctomycetota bacterium | reverse complement strand
GTCCATCCGGTCGAACGTCGCGGCGTGGCTGCACGCCTGTGCCAGCAAGACCGCCATTGACTCCATCCGACGCTCGGCTGTGCGACGGCGCATCGAGGCGGCGGCGGCCGCCTCGGTGGGTGCTGCCGAGACCCCGAAACTGCTCTGGTCGGACATGGAGCCCCTGATCGATGCCGCGCTGCTCGAACTCCGAGATGACGATCGCGAACTGATCGTCGCACGCTTCCTCGTCGGCCGATCCCAGGCGGAGCTCGCCCGCGAGCTGAGGGTCTCGGAGGGGACGATCAGCCGGCGGCTCAAGAAGGCCCTGGCCGCACTCCGCGAGCACCTCGGCAGCTCCGGCCTCGCGGTCGCGGGCACCGGTACCCTGGCCAGCGCTCTCGCAGCGGGCACCGCGAAAGCCACGACGACGCCAGCGCTCGCCGCCGTGGCCAAGATCGGCCTCTCCGGCGCGACCCGATCGAGCGGTGCATCCGCCGGCGCCAAGCCCGCCACGATCGCCATTGCCGCGATCGTCGGCACCGCGGGGCTCATTACCGGGGCCGCCGCGATCGCCAACCTCGGCGCCGTTGGCTCGTCGAGCTCATCTCTCCCGGCCGCCAGACCGGCCGTCGCTGATCTCGGGCCCGCCCGCCCGGCCCGTGCCATCGGTCCGTTCGTCACGCTCTCGACCTCCGAAGAGACCTTCGACCAACGCGGACTCTGGCTCACCGACCGCGGGATGTCGATCCGGCACGGTCTCCTGCCTGGAACGGGCGAGTCCATCGTCGCCAACCTGGGCATCAGCCGCATCGACGCCGTCCCCGACAACCCGAAGACCAGAGACGTCGAGGAACGCGCCGAGTTGCGCGCGAGCGTCATCCAGCTCCTCCCTCTCGGTGACTACCCGACGCGATTCGACGACAAGAAACGACTGACGATCTCCGCCGGCTTCGATAGCGCCGGGCGTCTCGTCCTGAGAGACGTCGATGGCGAGATCCAGCTCGGCAAGAACGAACCGACCTGGTACGGCGTCCGCCCGCCTCTCGGCTGGCCAGAGTTCGCCAAGATCCCGGACGACGCAGGGCCGTTTGGCATCCGCGGCCCGTGGACCGAAGCAGAGCGCATCCCCGTCACCATCACCGACCGCGAGATCCGCTTCGGCACCGAGAGCTGGAGCGCCGCCCGCTACGCCATCATCGATTGGCAGCGGCTCGAGGGCCACTCACGCGTCCTCGGAATCCACGCCGGCGGCCGCGATCCCCGACTCATCAGCACCCGATTCAAACTCCTGCTCCGCCAAGACGATGACGGCTACACCATCGCGTACTTCCCGCCGGGGTCCGCCCGATCGGACGACTGGCCCGCCTCCTTCGAGTTCAGCGCCAAGAACCCTGTCCGCGTCGTGAACTTTGCGGATAAGAAGCCGTGAACGCCGCACACGTGACCAGACCCTCGGGCCGAGCCGCATTCACGCTCATCGAGCTCCTCGTCACCATCGCGGTCCTCGCCGTCCTCATCGCGATCACCCTCCCGGTCCTCGGTCGCGCCCGCGACGCCGCCAAAGAAACCCAGTGCCTCTCCAACACCCGTCAGATCCTCACCGCCATCAACGCCTTCACCGCCTCCAACCAGAGCCGCCTGCCCGAAAACCGCATACTGGTCTCTGACAACGAGTACATCACCTGGCGCCGCCTCCTCGCGAACACCGGCGCTCTCCCCGTCCAGGACGTCTGGCAATGCCCGCTCCACCAAGACACCGGCCCGCGCGGCGAGGCCGGCTACGTCGAGGACGGCGCACGCTGCGTCGGCGACATCGCCTCAAGCTACGCGCTCAACGGTCACGTCCTCTGGCGCTACCAGAAGACCGACAACCGAGCCCAGGCCCTCGATACCGCGATCCAGCGTCCCAGCCACACCATCCTCCTCGCCGAGACCAACCGCGCCTTCTCACACCTCCGTGTCAGCCCGCCGAACGTCGCCAACTACTACGGAGACAGCCCGGGCCCGTACAGCTACTGGCACAACGGCAAGGGCGTCTACGGATTCCAAGACGGCCACGTCGAGATTCTCGGATTCCTCGAGACTGGCGGCCCCGACTGCCGCTGGCACAACGGCCGCGACCTCACCGACGACCCGTTTGTCCCGCAGAAGCCCGGCGAATTCCGCCCGCACGACCACCCCGACTGGCAGTACCTCGTCCCCGAGATCTACCTCGGCAGCGGCTGAAGCCGATCTCTCGGTCGCGCAGTCCCGAACAGTTCACCCTGGAACCCGCAATACGGGCCCCGGCCGACCGTTCCGCATTAGACGCCCCCAGACCCCGACACGCACTGGGGGGCGCGAAGGGATGAACCAATGAACGCCGCCATCGCCTGCCTCGCGGTCATCACCGCGCCCTGCCTGGCTGTCGCCCACCCGGACCACGCCTCCGAATCCGACCAGCCCCAGCGCCGCCGCCCGCCGCGCCAATCGGCGCCCGCCGAGCTCCCGCCCTCAGCCGTCTCGATCACGGTCGAGGGCGACCACCGTGTCATCAGAGCCAACGGCCTGCCCGAGCACGAGACCGGCGCCTTCCCCAACCCCGGCAACCCCAACGCGCTCCGCGCCCAGCAGCACGTCTACCGCATCCCCGCGAACCCGCAGATTGCAGACGCCCTCACCACCGCACGCCCCGAGTTCGGCATCGCCATCAACGGCGTCATCTTCGACGCCGGCACCGCCGAGTTCTGGTCGCCATCCGGCCGCCGATTCGGCGCCCGCTCCGACTGGAACCACGAAGCCATCGGCGGCTCGCTCGACCTCGGCCTCGATGAGCACAACGCCCACGTCCAGCCGACCGGCAAGTACCACTACCACGGCCCGCCCGCGGGGCTCATCGCCGAGCTCGACTCCGGCGATGCCATGACGCTCATCGGCTGGGGCTTCGACGGCTTCCCGATCTACGCCGCACGCGGCCACGCCGACCCGAACGACCCCGACTCACCGCTCATGACGCTCACGCCCAGCTATCGACCCAAGCAGGGCGAGCGCCCCGCCCCGCCCGACGGACCGGGCGGGGCCTTTGACGGCTCATACACCGCCGACTGGGAGTACGTCCAAGGCCTCGGCGACCTCGACGAAGCCAACGGACGCCACGGCGTCACCCCAGAATTCCCAGACGGCACGTACTACTACGTCGTCACCGGCGAATTTCCCTACGTCCCGCGCTTCTGGCGCGGCACGCCCGACGAGTCGCTCACGCGACGCGGGCCCAACCGCGGAGCCGGTCGCGGCGAGCGCCAGCGCCCGGGCCGCAGCCCGCGCTAACCGCTCACGTCGTCGCCAGCTTGTCCGCGATCAGGTCCTCCCCGTGATCCCACTTCGAGACCGCGATCGCGTACGCCCAGCGCTTCGGATCGTTGTAGTTCCCCAGCAGCTCCGCGAGGATCGCGGTCGCCAGGGGGCAACTGCCGACCGCGTTGTACATATGCCGTGCTTGGGCGCCGCGCTCGACGCCCAGCTGCCCGTGCTGCAGCTTGTAGACCCACCGACCGGCGCGATAGAAGAGGACGATCGTGCCGCCCAGGAACGGGACCATCTCGCCGCCCTTCTTCCACATTTTGTTCGTCTTCTGCCGCCGCAGATAGGCCAGCGTCGCGTGGCACGTCCGCCCGTGGTCGTTGTCAGAACCGCCGCGGTGACCGCACGTGCATGCGATCTGGTTCTGCGAGACCTTCTCCGAGAGCTCAGCGAGCCGCTTCTTGTGCATCCCGGTTGAATAGAGCGACCGCCCCGTCTTTGCCATCCCGAACGTGCCGCCGACCGCCGCCCCGATCGGATTCAGCTGCGCGGGGATCGTGAGCGCCTCGAGCGTGCCGGCAGCCCCGGCGCTCGCCACGTTCCACGCCGTGCGCCCGCCGCCGCCGACCACCGCCTCGGCGAACGCCCCGCCCGCGGCGCCCTCGGCGTGCCCGACCCCGAAGTCGATCGCCTTCTCGCCGACGTCCTGCTTGGTCGTGCCGGTCTGCCCGAAGAGCTTCGTGAACAAGTAGTTCTGGGCCTCGCGCTTCCAGGCCGCCGCCGACAGCGGCTTCCACGCGTGCAGCGCCGCCGGATCACGAAGCTGCATCGCCTCCGCGGCCAGCAACAGCTCCGCGCCGGGCGGCAGCGAGATCGCGGCGCGCCGCGAACGCGCGCGCTTGGGCCGGCGCTTCGGCTTGTGCACGGGAGAATGCGCGGGAGCCCGGGCCCACGCGGCCGACCGCATCATCGGGCTCTGCCACGCCCGAGGGCCGGTACCGACCGGCACAGCCCCGTTCGCCGCGCCCTGTCCGGCGCCGGTTCCGTTCGAGGCGATCCCGCCGTTCTTCCCCCAGACCGGATTCGAAGGCCCGCTCGCCCGCTCGGTTCCGAAGACCAGCGGGTTGTAATGCATCGGCATCGCCGACTCCTTTCTGCCCGCGCGCACCGACACCGCCACGGCCCATCCGGGCCGAATCACGCCATCGAACCCAGCCGTTGAACCCAGCCGCCGAACCCGACCGTCGCGTCAGACCGACCTCCCGAGCGGACGCGATCAACGCCCGCCCGGCACGCCGGGTCCACGCCAACGACCATGCGGACGACCAAGCCGCGACAGCCACACCGATCGCCGGTGCCGCGAGCTATTGCCCCGTTCTGTTTCTCCCTCCGCACGGATCCGGAAGACCCCGGACCGCGCGGATCGGACTGACCTGCACACGAATAATCCGCGGTCGCGGCCGCCCAATTGCCGCATTCCAGATCAACTCGTGGTCAACCCCGGAGCGGCAGTCTCTTCGGCGCGAGCGACGAGAGTCAATCTCCGAGAATCTCGGCCGTCCGCGCACGGATCAAGTCCTCGGCAAACGCGCCCGCTGGTACCTCGAGCGCGAAGATCGGCACGCGCGGCACGTCTGGGCCGACCTCGCCCCCGACGAGCGCCCGCACGAGGCGATCTACTTCGCCGACAACGCCGGGCGACTCGGCGCGATCACCCCGATCAGGCTCGCGGCCTCGTGCCTGCAATGCCACGGCGGCCCGCGGGACATCGCGCCCCCGACCCGCGGCGCCCTCGCGCGGCGCTATCCGGCCGACCGAGCCACGGGCTTCACCGAGGGCGATCTCCGCGGCTGGTTCTGGGTCGAGGTGCCGGCGACGGAGCCCTGAGCCTGAGCACACGCACGAGAGGCGGAACGTCCCCTGGCTAGCCGCGGCGCAGCGGAATCGCCGCATCGAGAATCTCCCGGTAGCTGCCCGCCAACGGCGTCCGAACCGGGTAGCTCTGTTCGAGAGGCTCAAGCAGTCGACGGACGCGCTGCCGCGTCCTCGGTGGCCCGATCGGGATGACGTAGCGGTGCTTCCGCGCTCTTGGGATCTGGCTCGCCTCTGGATCGATACGCAGCAGGTGCGCGTGCGCGGTGGAGCCAAAGTGCTTGTACGCACGCCGGGCCGAGTACCGTTTCCCGTGCACGATGAACGCCTCCGCACCACCGGTCGACGTCGTTCCAAGATAGATCGCGTTGCACGCTTGGTAGATCGTCCCGGCCTCGCCGGCGCGCGGATCGGCGAAGGCGGCGATCGCGATGCAGGAGTGATCGCGTGCGAGAACCTTGCTTGCGCGCGAGATCAGGTGGGACGGGGCATGCGTGTGCGCCCAAGGCGCGCTCGCGCCACGAACCAATTGGATTACCTGACCAGCCTCGGCGTGCGGCAGCAGCGCTCGGAACGACGTATGCGAACCGAGCGGTCCGAAGCCGACCACCGCCGCGAGGTCGTCGCCGACACGCAATCCAAACCGCCGCCGCGCCATCCCGAGCGTTCCGAGCCACTCATACCGTTTGAGGAAGGCGATCATCTCGCGCTGCGTCGGCCGACACAGTTCGCCCAGATTCTCCGAGGTCGCTCGCTCGATCGGATCTCGGTACTTCTGCCGGGCCTGCCAGCAGATCAGAGGAACTTCCGTCCCACCACGCGCACCGCCCACAGCGCTGCCACACCCTGCAGCAGAACTCCGAGAAACGTTAGCGCGGTTGTTGGCCACCAATCGCCCCACGCAAGCCCCTGATGCAGCGAGACCTTTGCAAGCTCGCGCGAAAGACCGAGCAGTGCGAGCCCAATGGCGAATGTCGCCGCGATCGCGACGACCTTCGGGACGAGGCCCGGTTCATCTACCGCGCGGAAGATAACAGGAAGTGAGGCGACGAGCAGCCGCCGATCATCCTGGTCTTCATCGCACATCGAACCACGAAGCCACAACGCCCCTTCGCTATCTTCGGAGAACTTATTGAAGGCAAAGGAGATAAACTCACGATTCGCAGGCGCGTCGAGCGCCAGGCTCCGCGCGCCGAGGATCCGGATGTTCTCGGTCGTCTCGAATTCGAGCACGGGTGAGCGACCGCGAATCGATGCGTACGCCGGATGCCGGAAGCTCACCTCGACCGAGTGGCGATGGCCGCGTACGAGATCGGCCGATGCAACGAGTGCGGGCCCGCGGCTGCGGACCGCGATAGTCTGGTCGTCATCCGCGACGATCGCCAGGCGTGTAAACACCGGGTAGCCAATCAAGTGCGATGCGTACGCCTTCGTCTGCTGCACCGCGAGAACCGTCCTGTCCCACCCGAGGTCCTCTCTAGCCGCCGAGCGGACCAGCGCCGGAGGCGCTTGCGCGATGAGGGCGTAATTCCCATCCTGATCGTTGAGCGGGTCCCCATCCACCAATCGCGGGCCGTCCAAGGCGGAAATACACGCGGCGAAGGCCGCTTGGAATGCCGCGTCATCCTCGGGCTGCTCGACGTAATCGAGCAGCCGCACACGAAAATGAACCATGCTCCCGTCGTGGTCGCACGCTTGCAAGTCTCCATGTCGCAACGGGATGAACCGGTAGCCACCGTCGGCCCATCGATCGATGTAGACGATCGTGACTTCGGCTCCGTCCGGCACTGCGTTCGGAAGCGCAGCCCGTGCGACCATACGACAGGGGTATCGATATTCGTTGAGCGTCTCGGACGGGTATGACAGCGTGTTAAGAACGTTGACGAAGTACTTCGCGTAGTAGGCCGAGTTGAAGAGGATGAGTCGGTCGCTCGCGCGCATCTGGCGATCTCCGGCGCCGTTCCAGCGCCTTGCCGATCATACACCGAATCCAGTTTCGTGTCACGGGTGACAACGTCGGATGATGCATCGCGCGAGTTTCGAGAACACGGGCGGAAGGATTCGAACCCTCAACCTCCTGATCCGTAGTCAGGTGCTCTATCCAGTTGAGCTACGCCCGCTCGCGGGGCTCTCGCCCGGTCCGCGTGATCGCAACGCTAGCGGCCCCAATCGCCCCCGGCAACCGACCACGCCCGCCCATCCGCACCCAACAGTCGCCGCAGCCCGGCTGCCTCCGATCTCCTTCTTCCCGTTCCCCCCGGCCCTCTCCTCTTCCCGCAGCTCCCTGCCTCCTTAGCCTCCCCCCTCCCTTTGCTTCCCCGGTCCCTTCCACGATCCCAAGTGGCAAGTCCCCAGTCCCCAGTCCCAACTCCCCCGCCCCCTTGACCCCGGCCTCCCAGAAGCCAAAACTTGAGGCCCGAGTCGGACCACCCGACCAGCAGACCAAGCCCGCGGAGACCCGATGGCCCACACGCTGTCCGCCAAGAAGCGCATCCGTCAGAACGCCAAGCGCCGCGCCGCCAACCGCTGGCGCCTCCGCACCCTCCGCGCGGCCCTCAAGGCCTTCAACTCCGCCGAGGCCGCCGGCGACGCCGCCGCCGCCACCGAGGCCTTCAAGAGTGCCAGCAAGGTCGTCGACAAGACCGCCCAGAAGGGCGTCATCCACAAGAACCAGGCCGCCCGCCGCAAGAGCCGCATGAACAAGCGGCTCAAGGCCCTCAAGGCCGGCTGAGCGCGTGTCCGCCCGACGCTGGCGGAACGAGAGCGGCCCCGCCAGGCGGCCCGCGCGCCCCAAGATCCAACCCGCGACCCGCAAGACCCCGCGATCGCCGCTGGGGAACTATCTGGTGCGCACCCGCGATCCCGTCGGCTCGCTGCTGATGGTCCTGCCGCTGCTCATCGCCCACGTTGTCCTGGCGGCCCGATCGCCAGGCGGCGCGACCTCCGACCTCATCGCCTACGCCTGGATCGCCCGAGCCGCCGAGGCCGTCGGCCTCGCCCCCCTCGTCGCGGCCCCGGTCCTAGTCCTCGGAGTTCTGATCGGGCTGGCCGCGCTCTGGCGTGACTCACGCGACCCGATTCAGAACCGCTTCGATCTCAAGGTCGTCCCGCTCGCCTGGATCGAAGGGGTCGGCTGGGCCATCCCGCTTCTGATCCTCGCCGTCGTGATGGCCGCCTCGACCAGCATCAGCCCCTTGCAAGCCGGCGGGGAGGCCGCGTCGAGCTCCGGCGCGGTCATCGCCGAGCGGGCCCTAGCCGCCGGGCTCTACGAAGAGCTCATCTTCCGGGCGATGATGATCGGCCTGCCGCTCGCGCTGTTCTTTCGCAGCGAGTCTCGGGCGTTCGTGCCGGTCCGCGCAGCTCTGGTCATCGGCTCGTCGGTGCTCTTCGCGTGGACCCACCTGCCCGAATCGCCGGAGGGGCGCGACGTGGCCTCGCTGGCCTTCGTGCTGCTCGCGGGCGGGCTGCTGGCGTTCATCTTCTGTCTGCGGGGCTTCGGCGTTGCCGTCGTCGCACATTCGGTCTATGACTGGGCCGCGTTCTCCCTCACTTCGGGCAGCTGAGCCCTCCCAGACCGTCTCCTGAAAGCGTTTGAAGCCGGCTGGAGCGGCTTCCGGATGGCTTCAGGAGCCCCCTTCGGATACTCTGATGGACTGCGAGCGTCGCCAGGCCGACCGCTCGACAGCAGCTGGGAGGCCACGCATGGGACTGGACATCGCTCTCGACGAGTTGTACTCGACGGGTTGGGCCACGCTGGACAGCGCGGGCTGCGAAGCCACCTCGAGCGGCCGGTGGTTGCCGGGCCTCGAGCGGATCCGCGAGGAGTTCGCCCGCGCGGGCTTCACGCTCTCGCTCCGCCACACCCAGCTGTTCGATTGCTACCGCGCCGAATGGACGGACAGCTCCGGCGTGCCCTGCGGAGGTGTGGTCGGCAGCACCGAGCTCGAGGCCGCGGTCTACGCCTTGGCCCAGCTCCGCCGCGACTCGGCCGCGACGGTCTGACCGCCGGCGTACTCCCTCGTCGGACGCCCGCAGCCCAAACAGTTGATCTGGTTCGCGCTAGCGGCCGATGTTGTCGGACGCGCGGGCGGGGTCTAAACTCCCCGTCCAGCACTGGCCCCATCGTCTAGTCTGGTCCAGGACACCAGGTTCTCATCCTGGGAACGGGGGTTCGAATCCCCCTGGGGTCATTCTCGATTCGGGAGCGAGGCCGGCAGGTCGGCTCTCGGGCACCCCCTGCATCCACGGCCGGAACGATCGCGGCGGGCTTTCTGTTGGATTCTGAAGCATCCCAGGGCAACGCCGAACTCCCGCTCGTCCGGCGGATCCAGACGCACATCCGCGGCCAGGTCCGTGGCGGTGAGCTCCCGCCCGGCACCAAGCTGCCGAGCATGCGCCAGCTGAGTGTCAGCTACGGCTGCAGCCTCGGCATCGTGAAGCAGGCCATCAATACGCTGACCGCCGAGGGCCTGCTCCGCTCTGCGCCGCGTCGGGGCGTGTATGTCGCGCCGCAAGAGGACGCGGGGCGCGACGTGGTCGTCATCCTCCCGCACCTCGAGATCGAGCGATTGCACGTCGGGCTCCGCGGCATCCGCCTCGGTCTTGCCGACTCGGGGCACCGCATCTCGCTGCACGCCGAGGAGCCCGGGCGGGGCCGCGACGCCATCGAGATCGAGCCGCTCTGCTCGCCGCGGGTCGCTGGCGTGCTCGTCCTGCTCCCCTCCGTCGGCGAGCACGACGCCATGCTCGACGGCCTGGCGGCGCGGGGCGTCCCAACGGTCGTCGTCGACTTCGCGGCCGTGTCGCAGCGCGTGGACGTCGTCGCGATCGATCCGGTGGAGACCGGGCGCATGGGCGCCGCTTGCCTGCTGGAGCGCGGCCACCGCTCGATCGCGCTCGCCCATCCCAAGAGCGACCGCCGGTCGCCGGGGGGCGTGCTCGAGGGCGTGCGGGCGGCCTGCGCCCGCGCCGGCGCGGAGCTGAAGGAGATCGGCGTGGCCCGTGAGCCGCGTGAGCGCGGCGTCCCGCCCTGGTCGACCGCTCGTGACGAACTCGCCGAGGCCCTGCGTCAAGATCGCTGGATCACGGGCGTCGTCGGTGTCGGGCCGCAGCTGGCGCTCGGCGCGAGCTTGGCCGCTCGGGCGGTCGGACTGACGGTCCCCGCCGATCTCTCGGTCGTCGGGCTGCTCGGTGACTCGACCGCGCTCCAGGCCGCCGACGCCCCCGTGACGATCGTGGACAACCCGCTACGTGAGGTGTGCGAGACCGCCGCGCGACGCCTGCTCGACCGCGTGGACGGGCTGAGCAGCCCTCCGAAGGTGCTGACGGTCCGCCCGACCCTGATCGAGCGGCAGAGCGTCGCGCCGCCGCGGTCCGCGGGCGCTGCGAGGTGACAGACCGCCCGTCGAGCCTCGGCGTGATCTGCGCGATGCCCGAGGAAGCCGAAGCGCTCAGCGCGTTCCTCGGCGGTGGGGCGTCGCGCGAGTCGCACGGAGGGCGCGAGTTCATCATCAACCGCTCCGCCGAGACCGACGTTGTGCTCGTGATCTCACGCGTTGGGAAGGTCTCCGCGGCCGCGGCGGCCATGGAGCTCATCATCCGCTTCGGCGTCCGCGCCCTCATCGTCACGGGCGTGGCCGGTGCGATGCGGCCCGAGATCGAGATCGGTGACGTCGTCGTGGCGACCGAGCTGGTGCACCACGATCTCGACGCCTCGCCGATCTGGCCGCCCCGCGTCGTGCCGCTGCTCGAGGTCGAGCGGTTCGGCGTCGACCCGGAGATCTCGCGCCATCTACTCGACACCGCGACGGAGTTCTGCCGCCGGCTCGACCGCCCGCAGCCGCCGCGTGTGCACAGCGGGCTGATCGCCAGCGGCGATCTTTTCGTCAGCAGCGCGGCGCTCGCGGACCGGGTCCGCTCGGGTGTTCCCGATGCGGCGGCGGTCGAGATGGAGGGAGCGGCCGTGGCCCAGGTGGCGCACGAGTACGGCATCCCGGTCGCGGTCGTGCGCGCGATCTCGGATCGCGCCGGCGATCACACGGAGAGCGAGTACACCGCCTCGCTCTCGGCGTTCGCCGCGTCCTACTCGCGCGGTATCGTGGGCGGCCTGCTGAGCGACTGGCTCGGGCACGACGGAGACGGGCCGCGTTGATCAGCCTCATCCCGATCACGACGCTCGCGGCCGGCGACGGCGCGATGGTCGCGCTGACCCTCGCGGCGATCGCCGTGCTCGGCGCGATCGCGCAGTGGGTCTCTTGGAAGATCCGCGTCCCGTCGATCCTGCTGCTCCTGCTCTTCGGGTTCCTCGCCGGACCCGGCAGCCAGATCATCGGGGGCTGGCTCGGCGTCGAGACGCCCCGACCGCTGCTCGACCCGAACGCCCTCTTCGGCGACCTGCTCCTGCCGCTCGTCGGCATCGCGGTCTCTCTCATCCTCTACGAGGGCGGCCTGACGCTGAAGTTCCGCGAGATCCGCGGCGTCTCGCGCGCGGTGACGATGCTCGTCTCCGCCGGCGCGGTGATCACATGGGTGTTCGCCGCGGCGGCGGCCGAGGCGGTGCTTGGGCTCGAACGCGAGCTCGCCGTGCTGCTCGGTGCGATCCTGATCGTCACGGGTCCCACGGTCGTCGGACCCATGCTGCAGCACATCCGCCCGTCGGGACAGGTCGGCCCGATCCTGAAGTGGGAGGGCATCGTCATCGACCCGGTCGGCGCGGTCACCGCGGTCCTCGTCCTCGAGGTCCTTCTGCTCGGTGGCCAGGCCTCCGCCGCGGCCGACGACGTCGCGCTGGCGATCGTCCGGACGTTGGTCTACGGATTCGGCCTCGGCTTCCTCGGCGCGTTCGTGCTGGTCGCGATGATCGACCGGTTCCTGGTGCCCGAGCACCTGCAGAACCCGCTCAGCCTGACGCTCGTCATCGCGGCGGCGGCCGCCTCCAACTACCTCCAGGCGGAGTCCGGGCTGCTGGCGGCGACTGTCATGGGCATCGCCCTGGCGAACCAGAAGCGCATCGACACGCACCACATCCTCGAGTTCAAGGAGAACCTCCGCACGCTTCTGATCTCGATCCTGTTCATCGTGCTCGCCGCGAGACTGGACTTGGAATCGCTCCGGGGCTTCGACTGGCTCCGCGTGCTCGGGTTCCTCGCGATCCTGATCCTGGTCGTGCGACCGGCCGCGGTCGGAATCTCGACGGCGGGGCTGAAGCTGAGCTGGCCGGAGAAGGCGCTGCTCTGTCTGGTCGCGCCGCGCGGGATCGTGGCGGCCGCGGTCGCGAGCGTGTTCACGCTCGCGCTCGCGAACGCCGAGCGGTTCGAGGACCCGGACCGCCTCGTCGCGTTGACGTTCTTCGTCATCGTCGGCACCGTGAGCTTCTACGGGATCGCGGCACCGCTCGTCGCGAACTGGCTGGGCGTCTCCGATCAGGATCCGCAGGGCGTTCTCTTCGTCGGGGCGGGGGCCGGATCGCGCGTCTTCGCCGAATCGCTGCACAAGCGCGGGCACCGCGTGCTGCTCGTCGATACCAACCGAGAGCACGTGATCGCCGCTCGCATGCTCGGGCTCGATGCACGCTTCGGCAACGTCCTCGAGGAGCCATTCCTGGAGGGGCTCGATCTCAGAGGGATCGGGCGCGTCGTCGCGGCGACGCCGAACGAGGAGGTCAACGCGCTCGCGCTGCAGCGGTTCACGAGGCTCTTCGGTCGAGCCGCGACCTACGCGATCTCGCGCAAGCCCATCGACGACGCGAACCTTCCCGAAGCGCAGCGGGCCGCACGCCCGGAGACTCACGCACGCGGCGAGACCCCCGGCCGCGTCCTGCTCGAGGGCAGCACCACGCTCGAGGACCTGCGCGAGAAGAAGCGCCTGGGTTGGATCGAGCACGCCGTACGCCTCGGGCCCGACCTGGGATGGCCCGCGTATCAGACGCTCTACGGCGGCGCCTCCATCCTGCTCTACGTGATCGAGAAGTCCGGACGCGTGCAGCTCGCGACCGCCGACCGCAAGAACACCAAGCCGAGGGCCGGCGACACGATCGTCGCGCTGGTCGATCCCGACAGCCTGCTGATGGGGCCGTTGTTCGAAGAGGGCCAGCCCGAAGGCGAGGCCGATCCCGCCGGCGGGCGCTAGGAGCGTCGCCCGGGCGGGCCCGACGCCCAGCCCATCTTGTCGACCAGCGTCTCCCAGTGCGCGGTGCCGGGGTTCTCGACGAGCCGCACCGGGTCCGGCGCGCGCTCGATGCGCACGCGGTCACCCTCGGAGAGCGGCACGTGCACCTGCCCGTCGGCGACCAGCGTTGTCCCGGAGCCGTTCTCGCGGTTCGCTCGCTCCACGCTGACCTCGACGACAGAGTTACCCGGAAGCACGATCGGCCTGAACGTCAGCGAGTGCGCGGCGATCGGCGTCAGGATCACCGCGTCGAGCCCCGGCGAGACGATCGGGCCGCCCGCGGCGACGTTGTACGCGGTCGAACCGATCGGCGTCGCCGCGATCAGCCCGTCGCCCCGGACCTCGGGCCCGGCGCGCCCGTCGATCCACAGACGCAGCGAGATCATCCGGTACGGCGGGCCCGCGGTGATCGCGAACTCGTTGAGCGCCCGCCCCGCGTCGCGAGCGACACCGCCGGACACGAGCGCCGCGTGCAGCGTCGCGACCTCGTGGGTGCGGAGCGGCTGGTCGCCGAACAGACGCCCGGCCTGCGCGCGCAGCGTCTCGAGGTCGAAGTCGGCCAGGAAACCGAGCTTGCCGAAGTTCAGCCCGAGCAGCGGCACGCCCGGATGGCTGCAGCAACGCGCGGTCGAGAGCATGGTGCCGTCACCGCCGAGCGTGATGACCAGATCCGCAGGAGTCGACGAGCCGGCCGCGGGGGCCGGCTCGCCCGCCGAGCGAACGTCCGTGACCGAGACGATCTCGGCGCCCTCGCGCGCGACGATCTCGCGGAGCGCCTCGATCGCGTCCCCGACGCCGGGCTTGCCGCGGTTGACCATCAGCGCGACGCGTCTCGCCACCGCACGGGCTCCCTGTCAGACCTCGCGCCGCCTACGGGGCGACGCGCTCGCCCTCGACGCGTGTCGAGGGCGACCCCGCTTCGTGCGGCGGGCGATCGGTGTCCGCGGCACGCCGGATAGCCGCCTCGATCGACGCGAGGTCGATCCCCGCCTCGGCGAGCTGGCTCCCGCGAGAGTCCTGATAGATCCACGAGTCGGGCAGGCCGAGGCGCACGATCCCGCTCGCGTCGAGCCCCATCTCCTGGGCGGCCTCGAGCACGGCCGCGCCGAATCCCCCGACCACCGAGTGGTCCTCGATCGTCACGACCGGGATCGAGCGGGCGAGCAACTCGCGGATCAGGCCGCGGTCGAGCGGCTTGGCGAACCGCGCGTCCCACACCCCGATGTTGAGGTCGGGCGCGAGCCGGTCCGCCGCGTTGCAGGCGTCGATCGCCGGCACGCCGAACGCCAGCACGGCCACGTCCGGGCGCTCGGCGTCGAGATCCGCCCCGGCGCTCGTCAGAAGACGAGCCCGCCCGATCTCGAACGGCGGGCACTCCTCGGCCGCGAACCGCGGCGAGCAGTCGTCGCGCGGGTAGCGGACCGCCGAGAGCCCCGCGTCGTGACCCGCCATGAACTCGAGCGAGGCGATCAGGCTCGACTCGTCGATCGCGGCCATGAGCACCGCGTCGGGCAGCGCTCGGAGGATCGAGACGTCGCAGAAGCCGTGGTGGACCGAGCCGTCGCCGCCGACCAGGCCGGCGCGATCGAGGCAGATCCGCACCGGCAGCCCCTGGAGCGCGACCTCCTGGAACGCCTGGTCGAAGGCGCGCTGGAGGAAGGTCGAGTAGACGGCGAAGAAAGGCTTGAGGCCGCTCTTGGCCATGCCCGCCATCATGTCCATCGCATGGCTCTCGCAGATCCCCGTGTCGAAGGCACGCTCGGGGAACTTCTCGATCGCCTTGACGACGCCCGTGCCGTCCGCCATCGCCGCGGTTGCGCACACGACGCGGTCGTCGCGCGTCATCAGGTCGCAGAGGGCGTCGCCGAACGCGGCGGTGAAGCTCCGACCGCCCGATTTCATCTCGACGCGGCAGGCCTTCGTCGCCTCTTCGCGGCTCACGCTGAACGCCTTGGGCGAGTGGAACCGCGTCGCGTCCGCCTCGGCGACATCGAGCCCCTTGCCCTTGGTGGTCTTGACGTGCAGGACGACCGGCCGATCGATCTCCTTGACCTCATTGAGGAAGTCGATCATCGTCGGGATGTCGTGCCCGTCGATCGGGCCGACGGTCAGCAGCCCGAACTTGCTGAAGACCGAGTCCTCGGCGATGAGCGCCTTGGTCATCTCGCCGGCGCGGTGGTACGCCCGCTTCAGCAGGTCGCCGCCCGGCACGCGGTCGAGCAGCTCGCCGGCCTCCTTCTTGAACTCCGTGTACGTGTGGCTCACCCGCACGCGATCGAAGTAGCCCGCGAGCGCGCCCTGCGGCTTGCTGATCGACATCCCGTTGTCGTTGAGGATGACCAGCAGCTGCCGGTCGAGCGTGCCCGCGTTGTTCAGACCCTCGAGCGAGACGCCGTTGACGATCGAAGCGTCGCCCACGAGCGTGACGACGCGGCGCCCCTCGGGGTTCTCCTTCGGATCGAAGCCCTCGCCGGTGAGCTGATCACCGCGGGCCATCCCGACCGCCGTCGAGACGCCGGTGCCGGCGTGCCCGACGCGGAAGAGGTCGTAGTGGCTCTCGAGCGGCTCCGGGAACCCGCTCATGCCCTCGCGCGTGCGCAGCTTCGAGAACTTCTCGAGCCGGCCGGTCAGCAGCTTGTGCGGGTAGCACTGGTGCCCGACGTCGAAGAGCAGGCGGTCGAAGCCGAAATCGAACACGTAGTGCAGCGCGACCGTCAGCTCGATCACGCCGAGGTTCGGCGCGAGATGCCCGCCCGTGGACGAGACCTGCTCGATGATCGCGGCGCGGATCTCCGCCGCCAGGTCCGGGAGCTGCTCCACGCGCAGAGCCTGCACGTCCTTCGAGCCACCGACCGTCCGGAGAATGTTCATCCTCGGCCCATCCTTCCTTCGGCCCCATCGGTCGCCCGATAAAGCCCGCTCGTTCGCCCCGGAGTCCTTCCGGGCACCGCCAACCCGATCCCGATCCGATTCTCGCCCGATCGTAGAGGTCTTCGTCGACCGACTCCGACCGTTTCGTGGCTCCCGCCTATCTCGTCCGCACCGTCAGCCAGCGGACGATCGACACCAGCGGCTCGGCCGAGGCCCCGATCGAGGCCGCGGACTCGAGCGCCTCGTCCTCGAGCCGACCGAGCTCCCGCCGGCTCGCCTCGACGCCGATCACCTTCGGGAACGTCATCTTGCCGGCCCCCTCGTCCTTGCCAGTCCGCTTGCCGGTGTGCTCGGCCGACTGCTCCACGTCGATCAGGTCGTCGACGATCTGGAAGATCAGCCCGACCGCCTCCGAGTAGCGCGTGATCGCGTCGAGGGTTCGCCCGTCGCCCGATTCTCCGGCGGCGGCCAGCCCCGCGATCGCGCCCATCCGGCACGCGGCGCGCAGCAGCGCACCGGTCTTGAGCTCGTGGATCCGACGGAGCGCCGCCTCGTCGCCGCCGCCGGCCTCCTCCTCGGGAACGCCGCCGAGCGTGTCGAAAACCTGCCCCGCGACCATCCCGTGCGTGCCCTCGGCCAGCTCGCGCGCCAGCCGCCCGCCGACGCCGGCGTCGGACTCGCCCCGGAGCAGCACCAGGAAGCTCGCGTTCAGCAGCGCGTCGCCCGCCAGCACCGCCATCGCCTCGCCCGCGTGCACGTGCAGCGTCGGCCGCCCACGGCGCAGGTCGTCGTCGTCCAGCGCCGGGAGATCATCGTGCACCAGGCTGAACGCGTGCAGCAACTCCACCGCGACCGCCGCGTTCTGAGCGGCCTCGTGCGCCGCTCCGGGCGATAGACCGTGACGCCCGCCCGCCGCCTCGGCGCACCGCATCGCGAGCACCGGTCGGACCCGCTTGCCGGGACCCAGCGCCGCGTACTTCATGGCATCACGGAGCGCCCGCCCGTCCGGCAGGCGGTCGAGCCGGTCCTCGATCAGCGAATCGATCGTCGCGGTCAGTCCGGTGATGGCCTCGGGCGAGGGCACGGGCTTGGGCTCCACGGCCGCAGTCTTCATGCGGGAAGTGTACCGAACGCTAACATCCCACGATGGCGGGCATCTTCCAAACGGCAACCGACCTGTTCGAGCGGGGCGGCTGGGTCATGTTCCCGCTCACGGCCCTCGCCCTCGTCTCGGTCTGCCTCAGCGTCGAACGCACCCTCTTCTTCATCGCCCAGCACGGGCCGGGATCCGGGCGCCGCATCGCCGGGCTCGTCGAGGCGCTCCGTGAGGCCCCGCTTGAGCGGGCCCGGGCCAGGGCCGCCGAGGACCGCACGCTCTACGGGCGGCTGGTCTCGCTGCTTCTCAGCAAGGAACCGAAGCCGCCGGCCACCTCCGGCCCGCTCGCCCAGGCCCTGGCGGAACGGGCCCGTCGCCCTTTCGAGCGCTTCGCCGCCGCGCACGGCGCGATCATCGCCGCCGCCCCGATGCTCGGCATCCTGGGCACCGTGACCGGCATCATCGACAGCTTCGGGCTCATCGGCGCCGACGAGACGATCGCCGACCCCTCGCTCGTCGCCGCCGGCATCTCGGAGGCGCTGTTCACGACCGCATTCGGTTTGACGGTCGCGCTGATCACGCTGTTCCCGTACGCGATCTTCCGCGTGCAGACCGAGCGCGCCCTGGACCGGATCGAGTTGATCGGGGCCACGGCGGTGGCGAGGGCCGAGCCTACGACTGCTGGCTCTTGAGCAGCTCGTAGATTGTCTCGGGCGTCTCCGACTCGTAGAGCCTGGCCCGGAACTCGTCGACGCTCATGATCTTGCTGATCTTCGCGAGCGCGTTGATGTGCTCGGGCGTTCGGTCGACCGGGCTCGCGAGCAGCACGACCAGGCGGACCGGCTTGCCGTCGAGCGAATCGAACTCCAGCGGTGTCGACGGACGCCCGATCGCGATCGCGGGCTCATCCACCGCCGCGGACTTGCTGTGCGGGATCGCCAGCCCGTGACCGATGCCGGTCGTCTTGGTCTGCTCTCGCGTCCACACCGCCTCGAGCAGCGTCGGCGCGTCGCTCACCCGACCCGCCGCCTCGAGGACGCCGACGAGCTCCTCGATCACGGAACGCTTCTCGGTGGCCTGCAGCGGCGCTCGGATGCAGTCCGGCGAGATGATGTCCAGCAAGTTCATGAGACCCAGACTCTCCTGCTGCGCGAGCGGCAAGTGTACCGGCCCACACGTCTTCCGGGCGGGCGGGCGGTCAGCCGCCGCCTCCCAGCAGCGCCGCGAACGCGCCGTCCGCGTACCGCATCGGCGGGTCGCCCGGAAGCCCGCGGGGCGAACGCGGCGCGGCCCGCTCGAGCCGCAGACCGTACCGCCCCACGGCCGATTCGACCCGGGCCTCGTTCTCCTCGTGCTCGATCGAGCACGTCGCGTAGAGGAGCTTGCCCCCGGGCGCCAGCAACGAGGCCCCCCGGGCGACGATCCCGTCCTGGATCTCGGCGAGGCGCTCGGCCTGCCGCGAGCCGAGCCGGTAGCGGGCCTCGGGCCGGCGCGGCAGCACGCCGGAGTTCGTGCACGGCACGTCGAGCAGCACCAGTTCGGCGCCCTCGCTGCCGACGGTCGCGCCCGCTTCGTCGGCGTGGCACACCGTCACCCGCTCCGACCCCTCGTAGCGCGAACGCAGCTCGCGGAGGCGCGCGTCGTCGACGTCGGCCGCGATCACCCGCGCTTCCGGGAACAGACGCTCGATCTGGCGCGTCTTGGTGCCGAGCCCCGCGCAAAGGTCCACCACGCTCCGCGGACGAATCCCGCCCGCGAGCGCGAGCGTCGCCGAAGACGACGCGTCCTGGACCCAGACGTCCTGGCGTGTCTCGAGGAAGCCGCCCAGCTCGCCGGGCCCGCCGGTCCAAACCGCCGAGCCGACCTCGTCGTGCGGCACCGAGTCGTCGACCGGCACGGTCGCGTGCGCGACGTTCAGCACGGTCGGAGGGCGCACGAGCGCGTGCCGGGCGAGCCGCGACGCCTCGTCCTCACCGAAACGCTCGATCCAGCCGCGGACGACGCCGACGGGGAGGCTGCACGCCGCGGCGAGCCGCCGGTCCATGGGCTCAGGAAGCAGCGCCTCACGCAGCACCAGCGCCGTGCCATCGGCGAGCGGCAGGGCGTCGCGCTCGTGCCGCCAAGCCTCCCGGGAGTGCTCCGTCCTGATCTCGCTCAGCCGGCGCAGCAGCGCGTTGACCAGGCCGGACGCCTTCGCCGCCCGGCGCTTGGCCCACTCGACGGTCGCGTGGATGGCCGCGTGGTCCGGGACGCGGTCCAGGAAGAGCAGCTGCGCCCCGCCGCCGACGATCGCCGCCCGCACCGGCGCGTCGAGCGACGCGATCGGCCGGCTCGCGAACCGCGACGCGAGCGACTCGATCGTCGCCCAGCGCACCGTGCCCTCCCGCACGAGCGCCCGGGCCAGTCCGCTCTCGCGGTCGTCGAGCCCGCTCAGATCCGGCTCGATCGGCAGAAGATCCGGGAATCGCGCCGCCGCGCCCGCGAGCGCGTCGAGCGCCGCGTCCCGCCCGCCTCCGGGCCGACCGTCGCGCGGGGGATTCGATGTGCGGGTGCCGGCGATCGACGAATGTAGGCCCGCGGCCCGCGCCGGCGGGCCGTATCGTTCCGCGTGCAGCGTCTGGACGCCAAGCCCGGCGGCTTCTTCAGCGGGCTCAAGATCCGCAAGAAGCTGATCCTGCTCCACACGCTCTTCTCGCTCGCCCTCGCGGCGCTCCTGCTGCTCGCGCTCCGCCCCGGGATCGCCGGGGTCGTGCGCGAGGCGGAGGTGACCCGGGCACAGAGCATGCTCAGCGCGCCGGAGGTCTTCCAGGGGCCCGGCGAGTCGATCCGCGAGGGCGAGGCCGGGGCGCTCGGGCTCTCGCCAGCCCAGGCGCGGCGCATCATGTCCGCGGCCGGCACACCGGTGCGGATCGAGCGTCCGAGCGCCGGCGCGATGGCGGTCGAGATCGACGGCGGCCGGGTCCGTCTGGCCGAGGTCACGCTGACCGAGGCACGCGAGGCGGCGCCGAAGGTCTACCTCCTGGTCGTCATCCTGATCCTGACGATCTACGCCGTCATCGCGCTCTTCCTCGAGATGTTCGTGCTCCCGCAGCACGTCTACGGCCCGATCCGGCGGACGCTCGAGGCGGACCGCGCGGTGCAGCGCGGCGACCGCGCGCGCGAGATCGTGGCCGACGAGCTCATCCCGCGCGACGAGCTCGGCGAGATCATGCGGTCGCGGAACGCCTCGGTCCTTGCCCTGCGGAGACGCGAGGGCGAGCTCGCGGACGCCCTGGATCGGCTCGAGCGCGTGGCGAGCGATCTGAAACGCAAGAACCACCTCCTCGAGAACGCCCGCCGAAGCCTCGAGGGGGCCGATCGGCTCGCCAGCCTGGGAATGCTCTCGGCCGGAATCGCCCACGAGATCAACACGCCCCTCGCCGTCGTTAAGGGTCTCGCCGACCGCCTCGTCGAGGGCGAGCAGCTCTCCGCCTCGCAGACGCAGCTGCTCGCGAGGGTCGTCGGCAGGCTCGAGCGGCTCAGCGAGGGGCTGACCGACTTCGCCCGCGCTCGCCCGCCTCACTACGCCGCGTGCAATCTCCGTGAGGTCGCCCGCGAGGCCGCGACGCTCGTCCGACTGGACCGCCGTGTCGGCCGGAGCGCGATCGAGGTCGACATCCCGGACGACCTCGTGATCGACGCGGACGCCGATCGGCTCGTGCAGGTGTTCGTGAACCTGATCCGCAACGCGGTGGACGCGACCCGGACGGGCGAGCCGCGGATCCGCGTCGAGGCCAGCCTCTTCGAACGCGACGACTGCCCGTGGGTCAGTGCTCGGGTCCTCGATCACGGCCCCGGCATCGAGCCCGAGGTCCTCCCGAGCCTGTTCGAGCCCTTCGTCTCGACCCGCCTGGACGCGAAGGGCACCGGTCTCGGCCTCGCAGTCGCCGAGGGCATCGTCAGGGAGCATCTCGGTACAATCATCGCCCAGAACCGCACAGACGGACCGGGAGCGGCGTTCGAGGTGATGCTCCCGGCCCGCCAGGCCGAGCAGGCCAGCGTCGCCGAGGACCAGCCGAGCGAGAGCCCGACCGCGTGAGCACGACACTCGAGCCAGCACCCTCACTCGACGTCGTCGCGATCGACGACGACGCCGATTTCCGCGAGTATCTCCGCTCGCTCCTCGAGGACGACGGCCACCGCGTCCGCGTCGTCGCCGAGCCCGACGCCCTCTACGAGACCTGCGAGAAGCGCCTCCCCGAGCTCGTGCTGCTCGACATCAAGATGGGCGACGCCCTCGGCGAGGAGGTGCTCGCCGAGATCCGCAAACGCTGGCCCCGCCTCTGCGTCATCGTCGTGACCGGCTACCCGTCCCTCGACAGCATGCGCTCGACCTTCAAGCAGGACGTCTTCGACTACGTCGCCAAGCCGTTCTCCGCCGACGACCTCCGGCGTGTCCTCTCGCAGGCGGCCGAGAGCGAGGGCCTCGGCAAATCCGCCCACGACCGTCTCCGCGCCGAGCTCGGACGCCAGATCCGCCTCGAACGCACCGGCCGCGGCTGGACCCTCAAGGAACTCAGCGAGGCCTCCGGCGTCTCCGTCAGCCAGCTGAGCTCGGTCGAGCGCGGCACCCACCTGCCCAGCCTCGATTCGCTCGCCATGATCGCCTCGGCGCTGGGCACCCGCCCCTCCCGCTGGTTGGGCGAGGCGGGATTCTGACCGGGCCCCGATCCTCCCAGCGGGCTATACCACTGACCCGTGCCCGACCGACCCAAACGCATCCTGTTCACCGGCTTCGAGCCGAGCGGCGACGATCACGCCTCCGCGGTCATCTCGCGCCTGCGCGAGCGGCACCCGGAGCTCGAGATGTTCGCCTGGGGCGGGCCCAAGATGGGCGCAGCCGGCGCGACCATCGTCGAGCGGACCGGCAAGGACGCCGTCATGGGCGTCCCCGGGATCGGCAAGATCCTCGAGCACCAACGGATCAACCAGCGCGTCCGGGAGTGGATCGCAGACAACCCGATCGATCTGCACGTCCCCGTCGACTCGCCGGCCGCCAACTTCCCGATCTGCGCCATCGCCAAGCGGGCCGGCGCCAAGGTCGTCCATCTCGTCGCGCCGCAGGTCTGGGCGTGGGGGCCCTGGCGCGTCAAGAAGCTGCGCCGTCTGACCGATTTCGTCTGCTGCCTCCTGCCCTTCGAGGAGCGATACTTCACCGTCCGCGGCGTCCCGGCCCGGTTCGTCGGCCACCCCATCTTCGACAAGGCCCCCGACGAGGCCGATCTCGAGGCCGTGGCGAGCGACTGGCCGCAGAACGGGCCCCGCATCGCGCTCATGCCCGGCTCGAGGCCCGCCGAGCTCCGCAAGAACTTCCCGCTGCTGCTCGAGGCCTTCCGAACCATCAAACGGCGCCACCCGACCGCCGAGGCGGTGGTCGCGGCCGCGAGCGAGGACGCCGAAGCATCGCTCAGAGAGCTCGCCGGACTGCACGGCGGCTGGCCCGAAGGCGTTCCGGCCGCGCGCGCCAACGCCGAGGCGGTCGCCCGGTGGGCCGACCTCGCGCTGGTCGTCAGCGGCACGGTCACGCTCCAGGTCGCTCGCCAGCAGACGCCGATGGTCGTGGTCTACCGCTCCAGCCGGCTGCTCTACCACCTCGTCGCCCGCTGGCTGGTCCGGACCCCGATGTTCTGCCTGCCGAACCTGCTCGCGTCGCGCCGCATCGTGCCCGAACTGATCCCGCACTTCGACGGGCCCGAACCGATCGCCGCCGCCGCCCTCCGCCTGCTCTCCCGACCCGAGATCGCACGCCAGCAGCAGCACGATCTCGGCGCGATCTGCGAGCTCTTCGCGGGCCACTGCGCCGCGGACGAGGCGGCGGGCCACATCGCGCGGATCCTCGGCATCGCCGTGCCGCGGGCCGCCGAGCCGGCGATCGCCTGACCCCGGTCGGCGCGTCGACGTTTGCGTTTTGGGGATGATCTTGTCATGATCGTCCCCTCGGCGCGAGCCGAGACCCAGTCACACCCAGGAGCAGTTGCCATGGACGCCCTCTGGAGCTTTCTCGACACGGTGAACGGCGTGATCTGGCACGAGTACGTGCTGTTCATCGTGCTCGGCACCGGCGTGCTGTTCACCATCTGGTCCGGTGTCGGCCAGTACCGCGCCCTGACCCACGGCGTCCAGGTCATCCGGGGCAAGTACGACGACAAGGACGACCCCGGCGCCATCAACCACTTCCAGGCTCTCTCGGCCGCGCTATCGGCGACGGTCGGCCTCGGCAACATCGCCGGCGTGGGCGTCGCGGTCGCGCTCGGCGGCCCGGGCGCCGTCTTCTGGATGTGGATGGTCGGCATCTTCGGCATGGCCCTGAAGATGACCGAGGTCACCCAGTCCATGCTCTTCCGCAACACCGAAGACCCGGACAACCCGCACGGCGGCCCGATGTTCGTCGCCTCCAAGGGCTTCAAGAAGTGGGGCCTCGGCGGTCTCGGCAAGGCGATCGGCGGCATCTTCGTCGCCACGCTGCTGGTCTCGACCATCACCGGCGGCAACATGTTCCAGTCATGGAACGTCTCCGAGGTCACACGCAAGGACTTCGGAATCCCAGTCGAGGCCACCGGCATCATCATGGCCGTCCTTGTCGGCCTGGTCATCATCGGCGGCATCAAGCGCATCGGCGCCGTCGCCGGGCGCATCGTCCCGCTGATGTGCCTCATCTATGTCGTCGCCGCCCTCTACGTGATTGTCCGGAACATCGAAGAGGTCCCGGCCATGTTCGCGCTCATCTTCGAGAGCGCCTTCTCGCCCGCCGAGGCGTCCGGAGCGTTCGTCGGCGGCACGTTCGGATACGCGCTGCTCTGGGGCATGAAGCGGGCCCTGTTCTCCTCCGAGGCCGGCCAGGGCACCAGCCCGATTGCTCACTCGGCCGCGAAGACCCATGAGCCCGTCCGCGAGGGTGTCGTTGCCGGCATCGAGCCCTTCATCGATACGATCGTCGTCTGCACGATCACCGCGCTGGTCATCCTGACCACCGGCGCCTGGAACCGAGGCGGCGAGGCCAACTACGAGACCGGCACGCAGAACATCGTCGCGGTCCCGAACGTCGCCGAGGGCGAGACGCCCGAATGGACCCTCGACAACCGGCTCCTGCCAAACCGCACCGCCACCGCACGCACCACCGAGGGCCCGTGGAGCGAGACCTCACGCACGCAGGTCTTCATGATCGTCGAGGTCGACGACGTGGACGAGGACTCGGGCACGCAGCTCCGCCGCTTGAACGGCGCGGCCACGTACAACGCGGAGCGCGAGCTCCACGAGATCGAGTGGCAGAAGATCGCCAACCCGACACCGCCGCGCCTCCAGGGCAACAGCGTCTACGTGGAGTACCCGGGCGCCTCGCTCACGAGCCACGCCTTCAACCTGGTCACGCCGGGCCTCGGCAAGTGGCTCGTCGTGCTCGCGTCCTGGCTCTTCGCCCTCTCGACCATGATCTCGTGGTCGTACTACGGCGAGCAGGGCGTCGTCTTCCTCCTCGGTGAGAAGGCGGTCTTCCCGTACAAGATCGTCTACTGCCTGCTGATCCTGATCGCGTCGCTCGGGTTCATCGAGACGGACGCCCAGCTCGACAGCCTCACGGCGCTCGGCACCGGCGTCATGCTCTGGGCCAACATCCCGATCATGCTCATCTTCGGCGCCATCGCCATGAAGGCCTACCACAGCTACTTCAAGAAGTTCGACAAGGGCGAGTTCAAGGGCGAGGAGCACGAGGCCCAGTCCGCCGTCGACATCGTCGAGGGCAAGGACGTCGAGTAACTCGGCTCGGACGACTCCAGTCGCACCACGGGGGGCGGGCCCGCACGGGCTCGCCCCCTTTCTCTTGCGCGGAGACCGCCGCGCCGCTTAGGCCAGCACGGCGCGGATCCGCTCGCCCAGCTCCCGCGCGTGCTCGGCGGCGGCCAGCCTCGACTTCTTCAGCATGCCGAGGAACATCGGCGGCAGGAACGGCACCGTCAGCGGGTAGTACCACATCCACGTGCCGAACCACCCGCCGAGCCACTCCTGCGTCCAGCGGTCGTAGCTCTCGAAGTAGGTCTTCAGCAGCGAGTCCGTCAGCGGCTCGCCCGGCCAGATCGCCAGCACGAAGACCGCCCCGAACACCAGCGGCAGCCTCAGCCGGCGCTCCAGCGAGAGCGCGACCCGAGCGCCCGCGCCCGTCTCCTCGACGCCGATCACCAGGCTCGAATCGAACGGGGCGCCGAACGCGGTCGAAAGCCCGCCGTCGCCCTTGGGCTCGAAGCCAGGGAGCTTCCCGCGCCGCGAGAGCGTCCGCAGGCGTTCCCGGACCTCGCCCGGCCCGAGCTCGGTCTCGATCGTCTCGCTGAACCCGGCTGCTGGGGCGTCCTCGGCCATCGGGGCCGACTCTAGCGGGCGGCCGACCCTTTGCAACCCGCATCCAAACCCGGGCCCGGCCCGGGCTTGGCACGCGGCTTGTCCCTATCTCACCGTGACCACGACCGACACCACCCGTATCGCGCCCCGCGGGCCGCTCGCCCGCATCGGGCCGACCAGATCGCATCCGCTCGCGACCGGAGGTGTTGCACGGACGCAACGCCGCGCGTCGCGCCCACGCATCAAGCCGACCCCAGCCCCGGTCGCCCCGGCCCGCGCCGCCGAGGCTTTCCTGGCGCTGGCGACGGCGAGACTCGAGGGCGGGCGGGCCGCCGTGCTCAGACCAGAGCGCCGCGACGAACTCGCCCGCGTCGGCGAGCGCATCGGCTTGTCCGGCTTCGACACGCAGCTCCTGATCGCCTTCGCCCAGGACCGGGCCCGGCGCGGCCTCGAGCACAACGCCGACCTGCCGCCCGCCATCGCCGCGATCGACCGCCAGAAGCCGGGCGCCCGGGCGGGCAAGACGCTCCCGATCGCGCCGCTGCTCTCGCTCGGGCTCGGCGTCATGATCGCGATCACGTTCGTCCTCTGGATCGCCGGCGCCTGACCGCGGTACGCTCCTGGCCGCCCGTCCGAGGGCGAATCGAAGGAGCCGCGAGCATGCCGCCAACGGATCAAGCCAAGCCCACGACAACCAAGACCGAAGCGACCAAGACCGAATCGACCAAGACCGAATCGACCAAGATCGAGCCGGGCAAGAAGGCCCCCGCCTTCAACCTCAAGGACCAGGACGGCAACGCCCACCGCCTGTCCGACTACGCCGGCTCGCCCGTCGTGCTGTTCTTCTACCCGAAGGACATGACCAGCGGCTGCACCAAGGAGGCCTGCGCCTTCCGCGACCTCTCCGAGGACTTCGCCAAGGCCGGCGCCAAGGTCTTCGGCATCTCGATCCTCGACGCCAAGAGCAAGGCCAAGTTCGCCGAGAAGGAGTCGCTCAACTACCCGCTGCTCGCCGACGATCACACCGGCGACGACGGCAAGCCCGACCCCAAGATCGCCGCCAAGTACGGCGTCTGGGTCGAGAAGAGCATGTACGGCAAGACCTACATGGGCATCGAGCGGGCGACCTACCTGATCGACGCGGACGGCAAGGTCGCCGGCCGCTGGGACAAGGTCAAGGTCCCGGGCCACGCCGAGGAAGTCCTCGAGGCCGTCAGGGCGCTCTGAGCCTCACCCGCTCTTCCGGATCCACTCCGCCTCGAGGCCCTCGAGCTCCTCGCGCAGCGCGTCACGCTGCTCGGTCAGCTCGTTCGCCCGCTCGTAGTCCTGCCAGATCTCCGGATCATCGAGCTCCGCGTCGATCGAGCCGAGCCGCTCCTCGACGTGCCCGATCTTCTCCTCGATCTGCTCCAGCCGCATCCAGCTCCACTTGCTCTTCTTCTCCGCCGGCGGGGCAGAGACCGGAACAGGCGGGGCGTTCTTCGCGGCCCGCGCCGGCTTGGGCTTCTTCCGAGGCCGGCGCTCGCGCTCCTCGGCCTTGCGCTTCAGCCGCGCCTCGCGCTCGGACCAGTTCCCGATCGAGACCTCGGCGTTCCCGTGCCCGTCGAGCACCAGCAGGTGATCGCACACGGCGTCGAGCAGCGCCCGGTCGTGGCTGATCAGGATCACCGTGCCGTCGAAGACGGTCTTCTCGCCGTCCTCGCCCTTCTTGAGCGCCTCCTCCAGCCGCTCGGCGCTCGGGATATCCAGGTGGTTCGTCGGCTCGTCGAGCACGAGCACGTTCTTCGCGCTCACGAACAGGCCCGCGATCACGGCCCGCGCCCGCTCGCCGCCCGAGAGAAGCCCCAGCTCCTTCTCCTGGTCGGCGCCGCTGAACAGGAACGCGCCCGCCAGGTCCCGCGCCGCCTGCTCGCTCAGCTGCTCGCCGGGGCGTTCGAGGCGCACGATCCGCTGCAGGTGCCGCACGACCGTCAGCTCCGGGTCCAGGTCCTCGTGCGTCTGCTTGAAGTAGCCGACCGCGAGCTTCGTGCCCAGCCGCACGTCGCCCGCGTCCGACTCGATCTCGCCCAAGAGCGTCCGGACCAGCGTCGTCTTGCCCGCCCCGTTCGGCCCGACGATCCCCCAGCGCTGCCCGCGCTCGATGACCATGTCGAGATCGTGGTACAGCGTCAGCTCGCCGCCGCCGTCCTTCGGGTACCGCTTCGTCAGCCCGCGCGTCGAGACCACGATGTCGCCCGTCCGCTCGGCCTTCGGCAGGTTCAGACGGATCGACGCCAGCTCCATCGGGCGCTCGATGGTCGAGGCCTCCTTCTCGCGCTCCAGCCGGCTCTCGCGCCCGCGCGCCTGCTTGGCCCGCTGTCCCGCCTTGTACTTGCGGATGAACGCCTCTTCGCGCTTGAACGCCGTCTGCTGCTTCTCCCACGCCCGCTGCTGCGTCAGGATCCGGTCCGCCCGAAGCTCGCGGAACGCCGCGTAGTTCCCCGGGTACTCGATCAACCGCCCGCCGCGCCCCGGCACCGCCTCGACCTCGACGATTCGCTCGACAACCCCGTCGAGCAGCGCGCGGTCATGGCTGATCAGGATCACCGCCCCCTGGTACTCGTCGCGCAGGAACGTCTCCAGCCAGATCCGGCCCTCGATGTCGAGGTGGTTCGTCGGCTCGTCGAGCAGCAGCACCCCGTGCCCGGCCAGCAGCAGCTTCGCGAGCCCCAGCCGGGCCTTCTGCCCGCCGCTGAGCTTCTCGACCGGCACGCCGAAGCGGTCGTCGTGCAGGCCCAGCCCGAGCAGAACCGCGTCGATCTTGTGGTCCACCGCGTAGCCGCCCGCGGCCTCGATCTGCTTCTCCAGACGCTCCTGCTTGCGAAGCAGCTTCTCGAGCGCTTCGCCCTCGGCCTCGCCCATGTCGTGGAAGACCGCCTCGAGCTGGTCGTGCATCTCGTCCAGGTGCGCAAAGGCCGCCGCAGCCTCCTCACGCAGCGTCCGACCCGCGTGCAGCCGAGGCTCCTGGCTCAGGTACCCCGCGGTCTCGCCGCCCGAGATCGTGACCGTGCCGGAGTCCGCCTTGAGCTGCCCCGCCAGCACCCGGAACAGCGAGCTCTTCCCCGCCCCGTTCCGCCCGACGATCCCGATCTTCTCCCCCGGCTCGATCGTCAGCGACACAGCGTCGAGCACGCGGCGCTCGCCGTAGGAGACCTCGATGTTGATCGCGCTCAGGATCGGCACGCGGGGACGTTATCCCTTCCCCGTCAACGCCGCCCACGGCCGCACCGTCACGCCGCGACCCACACGCCTCGAGAGCAGCGGCCACATCGCCCGCACGAGCCCAGGCCGCATCAGCACTTCCGCCCCGAACCGGCACGCCGGCCGACGCAATCGCACCCGCGCCCGATACCGCCGACCGAACGCCCGCTTCGCCGCGGCCAGATCATCGGCCCGGTCCGGCATCCGCCGCGCCCACTCGCCCGCCGACCACAACGCAAGCCCGATTCCCTCGCCGCCGACCGGGTCCACCGCCGCCGCCGCGTTGCCGAGCCGAACCGACCGCACATGCCCCGGGTCGAGGTACCGCGACCGACCCACGCCGCAGCTCAGCCACGCGCTCGTGCGCCACGACGGCTCGTAGCCGGGCCAGAGCGCCGCCAGCATCGCGTCGGCATCGCCGCCCGCGGCACGGATCCGCTGCGACTTCGCCACCAGCGCGCACGTCGCGAGCCCGCCCTCGACCTGGATCAACCCCACATAAGCCCCGTTGCCCGCGCGCATCCGCACGCCCTCGACACCGCCCGCCACGCGCAGGTGGCACTTGTGCCCGACGACGCCCGTCGCGAGCCCCGACCGCCCCGCCGGGTCGAACCGCCCCGAGCCGTCCGCGTGCACAACGAGATCGAACGCCTCGTCGCCTTCGTCCGTCCGCACGACCGCGCCGTCATCCCGCCAGTCGATCGACCGCACCGAGCACGGCTGCCGCACCTCGGCGCCCGCCTCGCGGGCCCGATCGAGCAGCAGGTCGTCCAGACTCGCCCGGCTCAGCGCCCATCCCGCGCGGGGCGAGAGCCACTCGACGGAGTCGCCGCCCATCTCGATCGCGAACGCCTGCACGCGCTTCGCGCCCGCCCCGATCAGCACTTCGCGCGGCGCCACCTCGAGCAGCGCCGCCTCGCCCGCCGGGCTGACGTACTCGCCGCAGACCTTCACGCGCGGGAACGCCTTGCTCTCGAACACCGTCACGCCGAAGCCCCGACGCGCCAGCAGACACGCCGCCGCGGCGCCGGCGGGGCCCGCGCCGATCACCGCGATCGTGCGGAGCTCACCCGTCAAAGCCACGCCCCCTCGCGTTGGGAGGTCAGGCAGAACCGGTGGGTGAACAGGTTCCACCGGTAGCGGACGTCGTCCCAGCCCGCGCGCACGGCCAGGTCCCGGGCCTCGCGCCCCGAGAACCCCGCGCGGACGCTCACCCTCGCGTCGTGCTTCACCATCTCCGCTTTGTACATCGTCCGCAGGCAGATGAACCAATATCCGACGGTCGACCGCACCAGATCGTTCCAGATCACCCCCGCGCGCGCCAGCCGGTCCATGATCGCCAGCATCGTCAGGATCCTGATCTCGCTCTCGAGATGGTGGATGAACAGCCCCGCGTGCACGTAGTCGAACGACCGCGCCCCGAACCGGTCCACCGCGTCGAACGCGTCGCACTCGATCAGCTCGATCCTCGATGAAACAGCCTCGCCCGCGTCGCCCACGCGCTCGCGCGCCAGCCCGAGCGTCGTGGCGTGCACGTCGATCGCCGTCACGCGCAGATCGAGGCCCCGCCCGTTCGCCCACCGGACCGCCGCGATCGGAAGGTCCGCCGCGCCCGTCGCGATGTCCAGCAGCTCGATCCTCCGCCCCGCCGGCCAGCCCGCCGACCACGCCCGCAGCGGGCGCAGCAGCGCCTCGACGCCCCCCATCCCGGCGTTCACCCGCTCGATGAACCGCAGGGAATCCGCCAGCTCGCCCCGGTCGGCGTCGGGCTCGTCCATCAGTTCGGGCGTGTGGCGGCGGCGCATCGGCACGTTGTAGCCGATCGGATGCCGCTGTGTCATGACAGAAGCCGAACGCCGATCCGCGCCCGCGTCCCGCGCCCTCTACAGTTCAGCCATGAGCGTCCACGACCAAGGCGGCTCCGCCGATCGAGACCACAACCTCTCGATCGCCGGCGAGCGCGGCCCGACGACCATCAAGTCCGTGACGCAGATGGCCGAGCGCGGCGAGCCCTTCGCCTGCCTCACCGCGTACGACTTCACGACCGCCCGCTGGCTCGAACGGGCCGGCGTCCACCTGCTGCTCACCGGCGACTCGGCCGCCAACGTCATCCTCGGCCTCGACAAGACGATCGACTGCCCGCTCGGGTTTCTCATAACCATCAGCGCCGCGGTCAAGCGCGGGGCGCCCAACACCCTGCTGATGGGCGACATGCCGTTCATGAGCTACCACGCCAGCCCCGACGCCGCGATCGAGAACGCCGGCCGCTTCCTCACCGAAGGAAGCTGCGACATCGTCAAGCTCGAGGCCGACGAGAGCTTCGCGCCGCTCGTCCAGCGCATGACCCGCGCCGGGATCCCCGTCTGCGCCCACGTCGGCACGCGCCCGCAGACCTGGGCGCTGACCTCCGGTCCCAAGGCCGCTGGCCGCACCAACGACGAAGCCGACCAGATCGTCGCCGACGCCGTCGCCCTCGAGAGGGCCGGCGCCGTGATGCTGCTGATCGAGGCCGTCCCGCCGGAGACGACCCGGCGCGTCCTCGACGCCACCAGCCTCCCGCTGATCGGCATCGGCGCCGGCACCGAATGCCACGGCCAGATATTGGTCGTTCATGATCTGGTCGGGCTGGGCGACCGAGCCCCGCGATTCGCCGAGCCCGTGGCCGACCTGGGCCCCAAGCTCCGCGACGCCGCGTCAGAGTGGGTCAAGCGGGTTGCCGCCCGCGAAATCGGCGGCCAGCAGTATCGAATGCGAACCGAGGGCTGACGTTCCGACCGATGACCGGTGACGGCAATGCGCCGCCGCCGGCGTTTGCCCGGCATCCGCCCGCCCCGCATACTCGAAGTGTTGGGGTCAGGACGATCAAGACGCCCGCGGCGAGAGCGCCGACGGCCAGAAAGCGAGAGGAACACTCGATGCGACGATTCGTCAGCGCCGGCCCGGCCCTGCTCGTCCTGCTCGCCTGCCTGGCCGCGGTCATCGGCGCCCCGATCGCGATCGACCGCATGCGGGCGGTCGATACCCGGACCTCGATCCGCCTCGCGCAGCAGACCATCGAGAGCGACGACATCCTCGCGCGCATCGACCGCGCCGTGGCGGCCGTCGCCGACGCGGTCCGCCCCTCGGTCGTGCACCTCGACGCCGCGACCCGCAGCGCCAGACGCTTCGGCTCAAGCACCGGCTCGGGCTGGGTCTACGACAGCCGCGGGCACATCATCACGAACGCCCACGTCGTCCGAGGCGCCCAGCAGGTCCGCGTCCAGTTCGCCGACGGCCGCGTCGACCTCGGCGACGTCGTCTCCATCGACCCGTTCACCGACATCGCGGTGATCAAGGTCGGCGAAGGACCTCACCTCTTCCCTGTCGTCCGGAGCCCCGACCCCGCCGTCAGCCAGGGACAGCGGGTTTTCGCCTTCGGCTCGCCGTTCGGCTTCAAGTTCTCGATGTCCGAGGGCATCATCTCCGGGCTCGGGCGCGACCCCGCGACCAGCGAGTCCAGCGAGTTCGGGGGCTTCACGAACTTCATCCAGACCGACGCCGCGGTCAACCCGGGCAACTCGGGCGGCCCGCTCGTCGACGCCCGCGGCGAGCTCGTCGGCATGAACGTCGCCATCGCGACCGCGCGCGACAACAACGGCACCACCGAGGGTGACTCGGCGGGCATCTCCGTCGCCATCCCGCTGCTCACCATCGAGACCGTCGTCGATCAGCTGATCAACGACGGCATCGTCCAACGCGGCTTCCTCGGTGTCGAGTTCGTCGGCCGATTCCCGTCGCCTCGCCCGGTCGAAGTCGCCGGCGAGTTCCGGCGCGGCGTCCTGATCAACGTCGTGGCCGGCGGGCCCTCCGACACGGCGGGTCTCGAGGACGGCGATCACATCCTCGCGATCAACGGCCAGCAGATCACCAGCCTCGGCATCATCCGCTCGATCGTCGGCGGCCGGAAGCCGAAGGAGGCGATCAGCGTCGAGGTGGCGCGCGCCGGCGAGCGGATGGCCTTCGAGGTCGAGCTCGGCGAGATGCCCCCCGAGGTCCTCGCCTCGCGCAGCCGCCAGCGCATCGAGCAGGTCCTCGGCTTCCGGCTCCCGGTCATCAGCCCGGCCCGCCCGGAGCCGGTCGTCCAGGTCGTCGTCCCGGGCTCGCTCGCGGCGCAGTACGGCATCGAGATCAACCAGCGGATCCTCAGCGTGGGCAACCGGCGCGTCGAGTCGGTGCGCGACGCCTTCATCGCCTTCCAGGACGAGGGGCTGCTCAACGGCGAGCCGGTGCAGATCACCGTCCTGCCCGACGGCGCCCCGATCGGCGAGATCAGGACGCTGACGATCCGGCTGCCCTAGTCGTCCTCATCCGCGCCGAGCACAGTCAGCCGCACGGTCACCGGCTCGCCCCGATCCGGAACTAGCTTGGCGTTGGCGATCCACACCGGCGCATCGACCGAGCTCTCCGGGCTGATCACACGCACCGGTGAGACGACCTCCGACCCGAACGTCGCCAGCCCGATCACCGTGCCCGCGCCGTCCGCGTCGTAGAACGCCTGCCCACGCCACTCGACCCACCGCGAGCCCGCGAAGACCCACCGCCACGTGTCGCCCAGTTCGCCGTCCTCGCGCACCATCCACCGCTCCGCCGCCTCGACCCGCGCGCCCGCCTCGGTCACCAGCTCGACCCTCAGCGGCTCGCCGCTCGCCGGGATCCGCCTCGGCGTGGCCCCGTCCCACTCCACGCGCCCGGGCGAACCCTGCTCGGCGCCGACCGCCAGCAGCCCCGCGTGGATCGCGCTCGGCTGGACCGTGGTCACGACGAGGCTCTCGTGCTCGCGCGTGTCCGGCGTGCACACCACCAGCTCCAGATACACGATCGGCGTCTCGGGATCGTGGCAATCGATCGCGACGACGCCGTCAAACTCCACCGTCCGGGCCTCGCGATCGATCCGGACGCCCGGCTGGATCTCCACAGGCTGCGACAACGCCGCGCCCATCGCCATCAGCAGCATCACGACCTCCCGCCCAGCGCGGCCCGCATCGCCTCGGCGAACGCTCGCCCGCGCGCCTCGAAGTTCTCGAATTGATCCCAGCTCGCGCAGCCCGGGCTCAGCAGCACCGCGTCGCCCGCGCGCGCACGCGACGCGATCTCCGACGCGGCGACCTCCAGCGTGCCGCATTCCAGGACCTCGGTCGCGACAGCCGCGATCTCAGGGCCGGTCGCGCCGATCGTGTACAGCGGCACGCCGAGCCGCCCGATCGAAGACAGGTCCACGCCCTTGTCGTACCCGCCGACGATCAGATGGATGCCGGAGAGCCCCGCATCCCGCAGCGCCTCGACCGCCCGGGCCGTCCCCGCGGGCGTCGTGCACTTGCTGTCATCGAACAAACGGACGCCGCCGATCGGCTCGAGCTCGCAGAGCCGGTGCGGCAAGCCTCGGAACCCGCGGATCCCCGATTCGATCTCACCCACCCGATCCTCGCCGAGCATCGCCACGCACGCCGCGCGGGCGAGCGCCGCGTTCCGCCGCTGGTGCTCGCCGAGCACCGCGAGCCGATCGAGCTCATCCCCGACGACGACGCGCCGGACGCCGTCCGCCGACGGCCAGCCCGCGACATCCGCCCCGAGCACCGCCGTGTCGCCCGCACGGAGCGCGCCGACCAGCTTTCGCTTGCTCGCGCGGTAGTGCTCGAGATCGCCGTGCCAGTCGAGATGGTTCTCCGAAAAGGTCGTGACCACCCCGACCCGTGCCCGCGCGAGCGCGTCCGTCAGCCAATGCAGCATCGCGCTGCTCAGCTCGACCACGAGCGACCGCGAGGCGTCCGGCTCGATCTCCAGCAGCGAGCCGCCGAGATTCCCGCCGACCAGCGGATCCAGGCCGGCGCCGCGCAGCCCCGCCGCGACCATCGCCGTCGTCGAGCTCTTGCCCGCCGTCCCGGTCACCGCGACTGCCGGCGCACCGTGCGATTCGAGCGCGAGCTGGATCTCGGTCACGACCTCGATCCCCGCGGCGTCGGCAGCCCGAAGGAATCGGTTCTCCCAGGGCCGCGGTACGGCCGGGTTCGCGACAACAAGATCGCATGTCGTGAAGTCGCTGACGTTGTGCCCGCCGAGCCGCAGCTCCACCGAACCAGCCTCAATCAGCGGGCGCAGCGCCGTCACCGAGTCGCGCAGGTCGTCCTCTCCGGCGAGGTCGGTCACGAGCACGTCGGCGCCGCGCGCGGCCAGCCAGCGCGTCACGCCGAGACCGCCGCCGAACCGGCCGAGACCCATGACCACCACACGCTGCCCGCCGAGATCGCGCACGCCGGACTGTATCGGCTACAGCAGGGCGATCGGATCCGGATCCACCGCGGTCATCGCGTCCGCCTTCAGCAGCCCGGCCCCGCGCAGCCCCGCCATCGCCCGCTGGATCGCCGGCGCGCCGTCGGCGTAGGCGTCCACCGCGACCCGGAACCGCCCGCCGATCCGCTCGATCGGGCAGGCCATCGGCCCGCTGACCTCGACGTGCCCGGTCGAGACGAGCGCCGTGGCGATCGCCGACGCGCGCTCCTCGGCCCGCTCGCGCCGCTCGTCGCGGCAGACGATCCGCACCATCCGCCGCGCCGGCGGCAGGCCCGACTCCGCCCGGATCCGCAGCTCCTCGCGCGCGAACCCCTCGTAGTCGTGGCGTGAGGCAAGCACGATCGCCGGGTCCTCCGGGTTGAACGTCTGCACGATGACCCGCCCGGGCTTCTCGCCTCGCCCCGCTCGCCCCGCGACCTGCGCGACCAGCTGGAACGTCCGCTCGCTCGCCCGGAAGTCCGGCATGAACAGGGCGGTATCCGCAGAGAGCACGCCGACCAGGCGCACGCCGCGAACGTCCAGGCCCTTGGCGATCATCTGGGTGCCGAGAAGGAGCTTGAGCTCGCCACGGTCGAACCGGCCCAGGACGTCGAAGTAGTCGGCCGCCCGGTGCATCGTGTCCGAATCGACGCGCTCGAAATCGCGCCCGAGCTCGAGGCCGAAGCGATCGCGCAGCTCCGTCTCCACGCGCTGTGTGCCCACGCCCAGTGTCCCGATGGGCCCGCCGCAGAGCGCGCACACGGTCGGAACGAGGTGCTCGGAAAGGCAGTGGTGGCAGCGGAGCACGCCGGAGGGCGCCCGCTGCCCCGCGCGGAGCCCGGCGCGGTGCACGACCATCCGCGCATCGCAGGATTCGCAGCCCAGCGTCCAGCCGCAGGACGGCCGCAGGCACGCGACGCACGAGGCAAACCCGCGCCGGTTGAGCAGCAGCATCGCCTGGTCGCCCGACGCGAGCGTCTCCCTCAGGCACTCGCCAAGGCGGGCGCCGATCGCGACGGTCTCGCCGCCCCGCGCGTCGTCCGGGCGCGGCTGCTTGGCGAGATCGACGATCTTGACCTCCGGCAGGCGGGCACCGCCGACGCGCTCGCCGAGACGCCAGACGGTGGCGCGGCGTCTTGCCGCGTTGGCGTAGCTCTCGAGCGACGGCGTCGCCGAGCCCAGGACGACCGGGCAGCCGCGGAGCTGCGCCCGCTTGATCGCGACGTCGCGCGCGTGATACCGCGGGAGCTGGTCCTGCTTGTACGAGCCGTCGTGCTCCTCATCGACCACGATCAAACCAAGCCCCGGCAGCGGCGCGAACACAGCCGATCGGGCCCCAACGACGACGCGGGCCTCGCCCGTCGCGGCCCGCTTCCACTCCCGGTGGCGTGCCGAGGCGGGCAGGCCCGAATGCAGCACCGCGACGCCCGCCCCGGCGAAGCGACCGAGGAACCGGCGGGAGGTCTGCGGCGTCAGCGCGATCTCCGGGACCAGCACCAGCGCGGTCCGGCCAGCCTCGAGCACCCGCTCGATCGTGCGGAGATAGACCTCGGTCTTCCCCGAGCCGGTCACGCCGAGCAGCAGGTGCGTGGCGAAGCCCCCGAACGTGCGCACGATCCCGTCGATCGCGCGCGACTGCGCCGCCGTCGGCTCCGGCCGCGGCGTCGTGTCGTGTTCCACGGGGAACAAGTCCTCGTTCGTGCGCACACGCTCGGTGATCACCGACTCGAGCGCCCCGGCCTCGACGAGCCGGTTGATCGGCGCGGCGTTGACGGCGCCGACCCGGCGTGCCAACACCCGACGGTCCATCGGCCAGTCCGGCTCGGCAATCTCGCCGATGACTTCCAGAGCCGCGCGGGCGCTCGGCGTGAGACCGGCCGGGTCGACCTCGGCCCCGGTCGGACGCACCTGCTCGACCGCCCTCCGGCCGACCGCCTTCTTCACCGCGGCGGGCACCAGCGTGGCCAGCGCGAGCCCGATCGGGCAGACGTAGTACCGGGCCATCCATCGGGCGAGCTCGACGAGCTCGTCGGGCAGGGCGCCCGGGACCGCCTTCTCGATCGACCGGATCCGGCGAGGGTCGAGGCCGCCGACCAGCTCCGGCCCGCCGAGTTCGAGCACGACGCCGGCCGCCCCGGTCGCCCCGCGCCCGAGCGGCACCTCGACCCGGTCGCCGACGGACAGCTCCAAATCCGCAGGCACGGCGTACGTCAGGCCCTCGGCGTCGCCGGCGCCGGCCCAGCCGTGGTCGATCGATCGCTCGACCGCGACCCGCGCGAGGCGCGAGAGATCGGCGGCGGTCTCGGGCGGCGGCCCGGTCGCCTGTCCGAACAGCCCTCGCCCGGATCCGGCCTCCATCGCGTCTACCATCCCTCGTGCGCGAGGCATCCAACGGCGTCCATCCCCACAACGTATCCCGCGACGAGCCGGGCCGCGTCCGCGGTCGTCTGGCGCTCGCCGACGGCTCGGTCTTCGAGGGCGACGCCTTCGGCGCCACCGGGCGGGGCGACGTCCACGCCGCGGAGGTCGTCTTCAACACGGCGATGACCGGCTATCAAGAGTCGCTGACCGACCCGTCCTACGCCGGGCAGATCCTGGTGCAGACGACGCCGCTGATCGGCAACACCGGCGTGAACCCCGCCGACATCGAGAGCGCGCGGGTGCAGGTCTCGGGCTTCGTGGTGCACGAGCTGACCCGCCGGCACTCGAACTACCGGGCGACCAACGAGCTGAGCGCGTACCTGGCCGAGCAGGGCGTGCTCGGGCTCGCGGGGGTCGATACCCGGGCACTGACGCGGCGCCTGCGTGAGCACGGCGTGGTGCAGGGCGTGCTGACCGACCGGGCCGACCTGAGCGACGCCGAGCTGGTCGCGCTGGCCCGCGAGGCCGAGCCGATGGCCGGCAAGAACCTCGTCGCGGACATCGGCGGCAAAGAAGCGGGCGACTGGGACGAGACGCTCGGGGCGTGGCGGCCGCGGGTGAAGACCGAGATCGTGATCGAGGCGAAGTCCGGCGGTTCGAAGCCGCTGCGGGTTGTGGCGCTCGATTGCGGCGCCAAGCGGAACATCCTGCGGCACTTGACCGACCGGGGCTGCCAGGTCCGGCTCGTCCCCGCGGACACGCCGGCCGACGAGCTGGTCGTGATCTTCGACCGGGGCGAGGCGGACGGGCTGTTCATCAGCAACGGGCCGGGCGACCCGTCTGCGGTGGACTCGACCATCGCGGCGCTGCGGGCGCTGATCGCCGAACGCGACACCGAGCGGGTGCCGCCGACGTTCGGCATCTGCCTCGGGCACCAGCTGCTCGGCCTGGCGGTGGGGGCGAAGACGTACAAGCTGCCCTTCGGGCACCGCGGCGCGAACCAGCCGGTGAAGCGCGCGGCGGGCGAGATCGGGCGGGTCGAGATCACCAGCCAGAACCACGGCTTCGCGGTCGACCGCGAGAGCCTGATCGCGGTGGGGGGTGAGGTGACGCACGAGCACCTGAACGACGGGACGGTGGCGGGTTTCCGCCTGATCGACCGTCCGGTGTTCTGCGTGCAGTATCACCCCGAGGCAAGCCCGGGCCCGCACGACGCGGTCGAGCTGTTCGACCGGTTCGTCGCGCTGATGCGAGAGCGGGCGAACGCTTAGGCGGGCTCGCTAGCTTTCGCGCGTTCGTGCTCACCTGTGAGCTGCTCGCCGCCTGGCGGTTGCGCCGACAAGGCCGGCGGTGACAATCGTCACCACGCCCGGCCCGAGAACAACGACCTCGACGGATGTCAGTGTGCCGACCGCGAACGCGCCGATCTGGAACACACTGAACATCGAATCTGAATCGATGTCGATGTACGTCCTTCCGGTCGTCGCGATCGGGTCGAAGGTCCCGAGCGGGAGAAAGGTCAGGCCGTCCCAGTTCAGGCCGGGCGTGTCGCCGATCGCGATTCGGAGGCCGAAGTCCACGACGGCCATCAACTCAGCCGAGAGAATGTCGAACCGGGACGAGTAGGCCATCGCACCCATTCGTTGGATCGTGAGTCCCCGGGGGGCAAAGACCGTGACGACGCCCTCGATGGGCACGCCGCCGAAGTGTCCGCTTATCTCGGAGCCCGTGCCCACGAGGATCCCCTCCTCGAGCTCGACGAAACCGAATCCGTCGAAGAAGCCGTCGAAGCTGGCCTCCGAGCTATGCACCGTCAGCTCCCACTCGTCGCCGACGGCCCCGGTCGCTTCGAGAAAGGACTGGCTCGAGAGGTCTCGATCGATCAGGCCGGTCACGGTCACGGTGACCTGCGATCGTGCCTGACCCGCGGCGCCGCCGAGGCAACAGGCAGCGGCGGCGGGCGCGACACGCAGCATCAACGTTCGTGGGTTCACGCCAATTCTCCCCTATACTCGCGCCGGCGGCGCCCGCACATTGCCGCGAGGCCGATCGACACGAGCGTCACCGCGCCCGGCCCGGGTACAATGATCTCGACGGATGTCAGTGTGCCGACCGCGAACGCGCCGATCTGGAACACACTGAACATCGATTCTGAATCGATGTCGATGTACGTCCTTCCGGTCGTCGCGATCGGGTCGAAGGTCCCGAGCGGGAGAAAGGTCAGGCCGTCCCAGTTCAGGCCGGGCGTGTCGCCGATCGCGATTCGGAGGCCGAAATCGACGACGTCGACCGGTACGGCGGAGCTCAAGCTGAAGTCTGACGATCGGGGGCCGAATCCGCTACTTTGCAAAGATAATGCCCCCGGCGCGAAGACGGTGATCGCGCCCTCGATCGGAACGCCCCCGAAGTTACCGCTGATCTCTGCGCCGGTGTTGGGAAGCAGCCCTTCTTCAAGATCGACCACGCCGAAGCCGTCGAAGCTGGCGTCCGAGCAGTGCACCGTGAGCTCCCACTCGTTGCCGACCGCTCCGGTCGCCTCGAGGAAGGACTGGTTCGAGAGCTCCCGATCGATCAGGCCGGTCACGGTCACGGTGACCTGTGACGCCGCGGCGGGCGTACAAGCCGCGACGGACGCCGCCGCGAGCCGAAGGC
>JBCBKP010000028.1:0-42790 GCA_038521625.1 Planctomycetota bacterium | reverse complement strand
CGGCGCGCGGCGATCGCGCGTTCGACCTCGCGTACCGCTTCGCCTTCCCCACGCCGGACAGCTTCTCCGACATCCATCTCCGCATCGCGCTCGAGTTCGCGGGGCGGCTCGGGGAGGTCGGCCGCGGCCGCGCGCTGATCGAGCGCCTCGAGGCCGCCGGACTGGTCGAGCAGGCGGTGGAGGCCAGCGGCGTCAACCTCGATCAGAACGGTCGGACTCGGGGGGCGGCCGAGCTCGCGTACCGCATGGCCTCGGTCGCGTACAACGACCGCCCGGACGACGCCGCCCGGTTCTTCGAGCTGGCCCTCGAGTACGACCCCGGGCACCCCTGGACCTGCAACGACTACGGCTATCTCCTGCTGGAGCGCGGCAACGAGGGCGATCTCGATCGCGCCGCCGAGCTCATCCCGATCGCGTACGAGAAGCTCCCCGGCGAGGACAGCGTCACCGACACGGCCGGCTGGCTCCGCTACCGCCAGGGCGTGCTCGAGGACCGGCTCGACGACGAGGGCGCACTCGTGGAAGAAGGGGCGATCTCGCTGCTCCGGCGCGCGATCCAGCTCGCGCGCGATCAGCGGGCGCTCGACGAGGAGCGTCTGCTGAACGACTACGCGACGCTCGCCGACCACCTCGGCGACGCGCTCTACGCGGCCGGGCGATTCGCCGAGGCGCGCGACGCTTGGGAGCAGGCGCAGCGGCAGCTCGAGCAGCGTGCCCGCGCCGTCGCCGATCAGGGCCTCGCGCTGGACGCCGCGACACGCGACGAGCTCGCGCAGGAGGCCCGCGATGAGATCCGAAAGGTCGTCAACAAGATCCGCGATCTGGCCCTCGGGCGCCGCCCTCAGATCGCCCCGACCGCCGCGCTCGCCGAGGACGAACGCCCCCAGCCTCCCGCCGGGACCTGACACGAGTCCGCGGGAGATCGCGTCTAGGCTTCGTCCTCGCGAGCCGCGACCGAACCCAGCAGCCGACACCGGAGCAACGACCCCATGGCCGGACACAGCAAGTGGGCCAACATCCGCCACCGCAAGGGCCGCGTCGATGCCGCCCGCGCCAAGACCTGGTCGAAGATCAGCCGCGCGATCATCGCGGCCGCGCGCGCCGGCGGCGGCGACCCGGTGACCAATCTCGCGCTCCGCTACGCCATCGACGAAGCGAAGAGCGAGAACATGCCCAAGGACACGATCCAGCGGGCCGTCGACAAGGGCGCCGGCGCGGGGCAGGGCGAGGACTACGAGCAGATCAGCTACGAGGGCTACGGGCCGGCCGGTGTCGCGCTGTTCATCGAGGCGCTGACCGACAACCGGACCAGGACCGCCGGCGACGTCCGTTACATCTTCGGCAAGCACGGCGGGAACATCGGCAACCCCGGCTCGGTGGCCTTCATGTTCCAGACCAAGGGCCAGATCCTCATCGAGGCCTCCAAGGCGGACGAGGAGCAGCTCATGGAGCTCGCTCTCGAGGCCGGGGCGGAGGACGTCGAGGCGCCCGAGTCCGAGGACGGCGGCTTCACGATCACCTGCGAGGCGTCCGACTTCCTCGGCGTCAAGGAAGCCATCGAGGGCGCCGGCATCGAGATGATCTCCGCCGAGATCACCAAGCTCCCGGACAACACCGTCGAGCTGAGCGTGGACGATGCCACGAAGCTGCTGCGGCTGATCGAGGCGTTCGACGACAACGACGACGTCCAGAAGGTCTACCACAACGGCCAGATCCCCGAAGAAGCGCTGAGCGCCTAGCGGAGCGCCGATGGACGACCAGCATCGACTCGAGGCCCTCTTCGACGCAGGCCACCCCGCGATCGCGATCCAGACGCTCGAAGAGCGCGACGCCCTGGAGCTTGTCGCCGCGATCGCCCGCGAGCGGGAGCACCAGTTCTTCGTCTGGTCCCTCCTTGAGGGTGTCCGCTCGCCGCTCAAGAAGGACCAGAAGCACGTCCCCGAGACCGACAACGCCGCCGCGGGGCTCTTCTGGCTCGCCCGCCAGGACCTCCCGCACATCTGCGCGGTCCTCGATGTCCGCCCGCATCTGGACGACCCGCAGGTGATGCGCGCGCTGCGTCGCCTGATCGGCCGGGCCGGCGAGGTCGGCGCCCACCTCGTGCTGATCGACCACGCCGGCCCGATGCCCGGCGTCATCGAGGCCCACTCGACCGCGTTCGAGCTCGGCTACCCCGACGACGACACGATCGGGGTTCTCGTCAAGGCCGAGCTCAGACAGGTGCACCAGCGGTCATCGATCAACATCAGCATCACCGAGAGCCACTTCGATGCGCTCGTGCGGAACCTCCGCGGGCTCATGCCGCGCCAGGTCAAGCAGATCGTGCGCGATATCACCGCCGACGATCGCCGGCTAGACAAGGACGACATCGCCGCGGTCGCGTCGCGCAAGCGCGACATGGTCGGCTCGAGCGGGACCCTCGAGTTCGTCGAGAGCCCGGCGACGCTCGACCACGTCGGCGGGCTCGAGCATCTCAAGAAGTGGCTCTCGGACCGCGCCAGGAGCTTCTCTGATGGCGCCGCGGAGTTCGGCCTGACGCCCCCGCGTGGCGTGCTGCTGCTCGGCGTTCAGGGCGCGGGCAAGAGCCTCTGCGCCAAGGCGATCGCCACCGCCTGGCAACGCCCGCTGCTCCGCATGGATCCCGGTGCCCTCTACGACCGCTACATCGGCGAGAGCGAGCGCCGACTGCGCGATGCGCTCGCCCAGGCCGAGGCGATGGCCCCGATCGTGCTCTGGATCGACGAGATAGAAAAGGGCTTCGCGTCGGCCGCCTCGCACAGCAACGACGGCGGCCTCAGCCAGCGCATGTTCGGCACGCTGCTCACCTGGATGCAGGACCACGAGTCGCCCGTGTTCCTCGTCGCCACGGCCAACAACATCGACGCGCTCCCGCCCGAACTGCTCAGAAAGGGCCGGTTCGACGAGATCTTCTTCGTCGACCTGCCCGGCGAAGACGCCAGACAACGCATCTTCGAGATCCATCTCGCCAAGAGGAAGCGCGAACCGGGGGCGTTCGACGTCGCGGCGCTGGCGGCGGCGGCCGACGGCTACTCGGGCGCCGAGATCGAGCAGGCCGTGCTCGGCGCGCTGCACAGCGCGTACGCCGGCGGCGGTGAGCCCACGACCGAGACCCTCCTCGCGCAGCTCGAGGCGAGCCCGCCGCTCAGCGTCACGATGGCCGAGAAGATTGCCCAGCTGCGAGCCTGGGCCGAGGACCGCTGCGTGCCCGCCGGATGAGCCGGAATCTCTAGAAGGCCGCCTGCGCGCTCGACCATCTCTCGAGCACGCGCCGGGCCGCGTGGTCCACGCCCCGCAGCCCACGCAGATCGACGATCACACGATCGAGCTCCGTGAGCGACCCGAGGACCGCCGCGTAGGCGCCCAGGTCGAGCCGCCCGCCCTCGGCCCCGGGCTCGATCCGACCGGCTGGCCCGAGATCGCTCAGCCGCGCGCTCACCAGGCGATCGGCCACGCCCGAGCTCGCCTCGATCGGGTCGGCGCCCGCGGCGATGAGCGTGGCCGGATCGAGACCGACGCCGATCGCGTCCGCCGCCGCCGGCCATCGGACGTCCGCGATCGCCGCGCCCGTGCGCTCGGCCGCCGCCAGCAGCGCCGGGCGTGCCGCGCCATCTTCGGGCAGCGACACCGACACGACCGCATCGCCCCCCGCGAGCCCGGCCAGCTCGGACGCGAGCTCGAGCGCCTCGCCGACGGCCGCGACCGCGCGGTCGGCGTGCTCGCCCGCGCCGAAATGCTCGGTCGGGATCCAAAGGTCGATCCCCGCGAACCCGAGCTCCGCCCGCCCGAGCAGCGCCGCCAGATCGCGCCGCGCCGAGCGGCCGAGCTCGCGGGCGCGCAGCCCGGGCAGCGCACCGTCCAGCGTGACCGCCCGAGCACCCACCTCCACGGCCCAGGAGATCACCGCCCTCGGCCCGCCCCCGACAGAGCCGCGGCCCAGGCCCGCGATCGACACGCTCGCTCCGATGATCCGCACGCCGAAGCCTACCCCGCGTCTAGCATCGCGCGATGGCACCGATCGCCCCCGGACGCAAGCTCGCCGAAACGATCCATCTGACCGCCGCGGGCCTCTGGCTCGGCACGCTGGTCATGACCGGGGCCACCGCGGCTGTGATGTTCGGAACCAGCCGGGAGCTCGGGCCCATGCTGCCCGAGTTCGCCGCGTACGACGGCTCCCACGCCGACCTGCTCGCGGGCGCAATCCAGAACCAGGTCTTCAAGCTCTCCGACATCATCCAGTTCGCCTGCGCGACGCTCTGCCTCGCCTCGATGATCGCGCTGATCGCGTTCCTGAAGCTCCCTGTCCGGACCATCTCGACCGCGGTGCGGCTCTGCTCGCTCGGGCTCGCCCTCGGCATCTTCAGCTACTACCTGATGATCCTCACGCCGCGCATGCAGACGAACCTCAAGCAGTACTACGACGCCGCGCGCCTCGGGCAGCTCGAGACGGCCGCCGAGGCCAGGGCGCGCTTCGACGCCGACCACCCCACCGCTTCGAACAGCCTGATCGGGACGACCATCGCGGTGCTGCTGGTGCTCGGCGGGGGCGCTTGGTCCGCCACCAGCGCCGGGACGATCAGGGAGCTGGAGCCCGGGACGCGGCGCGGCGGCTCGCTCGAGGAGCCGAAGCTCGCCCGCGGGGGCGCTCGCTGATGCCCGCCGCCGGCCCGAGGCACCGCACGCCCGACAACCCCCGCGGCCTCAAGGATCTGCCGTTCAAGCTCCCGGAGGTGACGACCGCCGAGAAGCGCCGGGCTCGGCGCCTCGCCGAGGCGCTCGCCGAGCACTATGCAGATGCGCACTGCGAGCTCGACCACACGCAGCCGCACGAGCTCCTGATCGCGACCATCCTCTCGGCACAGGCGACCGACGCCGGCGTGAACAAGGCGACGCCCAAGCTGTTCGCGGCGTTCCCGACTCCCGCCGACTACGCCGCCGCGTCTCCCGAACAGATCGAGCCATATATCCGCTCACTCGGATTGTTCAGGAACAAGGCCAAGGCCGTGCACGCCGCCATGGCCACGCTCGTCGAGGACTTCGACGGGCGGGTCCCGGGCGACATGGAGTCTCTGCTGAAGCTCCGAGGCGTGGCGAGGAAGACGGCGAGCGTCGTGCTCGGCAACTGCTTCGGCATCAACGACGGCTTCGTCGTGGACACGCACATCCATCGTCTCGCGCAGCGCTTCGGTCTCGTCGAAGCCGGCGCAAACGTGCAGCAGACCGAGCGGAAGCTCATGGCCCTGTTCCCGCGCGAGAAGTGGTGCGATCTGAGCCACCAGATCATCTTCCACGGGCGGCGGGCCTGCACCGCACGCGGCGGCGCCTGCAATGAGCACCCGATCTGCAAGACGTTCGGGCGGTGCTGTGAGAAACGCGGCTAAGACGATCCGGCCACTTCGCCGGAGGGCGACGAAGGGGACAGGCCTCTCAACCGCCCTGGCCGACCGCGCCCGGCTCGACAAGATCGTCGGGCGTCGAGTAGTCGTGCGAGCCCGGGTCGGTCACCCGGATGCTGTCGTACGAGAAGCGGGCCGCGAGCGAGCCGTCCGCGAGACGCTGTTCGAACCGCGAGGGGTACTTCACGCCGTCGACCTCGGTGTACTCGAGGAACATGACGGTCAGCTCGCCCTGCGTCGGCTGCACGATCTTGATCGCCCGAAGCAGGCCGTCGTCTGGCGAGAAGAACAGCGAGCGGGGCCGGTAACCGTCGTTCGCCGCCGCGTCGACGCGGATCAGGTCGAGCCCGCGGACGACCTCGATCCCGCGTGTGGTGAGGGCGGAATACCGCTTCGCGTAGCTCGCCTCGCCGTAGAAGTCCGCGTCCTCGCGGAACGACTTCTCGCGGTCGCCGGTCACGCGCTCGTTCGGGCCGACCACCGTGCCGCGCGAGCCACGCTCCCACGCGAACTCGCCGTTGAAGTAGAGGTCGATCGAGAGCACGCCCGGGTCGGTCAACTGGAGGTGCTGCTTGTCGGGCGCTTCTTTCCAGAGGCGCAGCCGCAGCGGGTTCTCGAACGCGACCGACTCGAACCTGCCGCGGATCGCGAGAGACTTGTGCCGCTCGAGCGCCGCGCGCCCGCCCATCGCCTCGACGTGGCCCTCGAGGAGTTCCTCACCGGACGGGAAGCTCTCGCCTGGCTGCAGCGAGCCCGCCGACGCGGGTGCCGGGGACGAAGCGATCACGCCGCCGAGAGCGGCCAGGCAAACCGCCGAGCCGAGCCATGCCGAACGGATCCGTGTCGAACGGATCCATCGCGAACGGATCCGGGCCGCACCGATCGTCGCTCTGAGCCGCATCGTGTTCTCCCTAAGGACGGCGGCGGACTCGCACGGCCCGCCGCCCAATACACCCGCCGCGATTCGAACGCGGAACCTCTGGCTTCGGAGGCCAGCGCTCTATCCAATTGAGCTACGGGTGCGACGGCCCCGGATGTTCACCCCGGAGCCGGTTTCTCTCGCCGATCGTACGATCCGGACCTTTCCATGGCAACGAGCCCAGAAATTCGGCCCGAAGGCCCGTCCGCCCGTCGAGGCCGGTCGATCGCGCCGCTGCTCGCGTTCGTCTTCCTCGCGAGCGTCGGCACCGGCGCGGTCACCAACGGGATCTTCTACCTCACCGAGTCGGCGCTCGACTACGACAAGACGGACAACCTGATCCTGGCGACCATCACGCACGCCGCGTACATCCCCGGCGCCCTCGCGATCGGCCCGATCCGTCGGCGGACCGGGCTCGACACCCGCGCGGCGCTCTTCACGATCACCGCCCTGCTCGCCGCGGCCTGCTTCGTCCCGGCGATCGCTCGGCCCGCGGGCGGGACGGCGCCCTCCTGGTCGGTATGGGTCACGGCGGTCGCGTACGCCCCCCTCACGGGCATGATGTGGCCGCTGGTCGAGGGCCGGCTCGCCGCCCGGCGCTCGGGCAGAAACCTCCGGCGGGCGGTCGGGGCGTTCAACATCGCTTGGGCCTCCGCGATGATCGCCGCGTATTTCGCCATGGCGCCGCTCGTGCGGTCCGCGCCGCTCCAGGTTCTGACCTGGCTCGGCGTCTGCCACCTCCTGAGCCTCGTGGTCATCGCCCGTCTCGCAAGCGACCGGCGGGTCGATGCGGAGACGCGGGAGCGTGCCCCACACGAGGACGATGCCGAGCCCGACGCCGGCCCCGACGCCGAGCAAGTCGCGGCGCGGAGCCGCCGTCGCGCGACCACCTTCCGCGTCCTCTTGCCCGCGAGCTACGTCGCGATGGCCGTGCTCGACCCGATCCTGGCGAGTTCTCTCGCTCGTCTCGGAGTCTCCGAGCCCTGGCGGCCCGCCCTGGTAGCCACCTGGCTCGTCACCCGCCTCGTCGCGTTCATGACGCTCCATCTCTGGCACGGATGGCACCGGGCCCGATTCACGCCACACGCCGCGACCATCGGGCTGCTCACCTCGATGGCCGCGGTGCTGCTCCTGCCGTTCACCGCCACCGGAGCCACTGCTATCGGGGGCATGCTTCTCGCCCTGGGTGTGCTGGGTGTGGCCCAGGGCGCGGTCTACAAGGGCGCCCTTTACTACGCCCTCGAGCATTCCGAGCACAAGGTGGACACGGGCGGGCGGCACGAGGCGCTGATCGGTGTTGGGTATACGATCGGGCCCCTGCTCGGGATCCTGGCATTCGGGTTGGACCGCGGCGAGGGCCTCCTGGGCTCGTCGATCCTCGTCGCCCTTCTCTGGACCACCACCCTCGGGGCCCTGGCGATCGCCGCTCTGCGAGGGCAACCCCCTGAATCTCGACCGGTTCAATCGATCGAACCGTCCTAGACCCGACGGCAGGCCCAGTTCGGCGCGTCGGAAGGACCGGAGCCTCTGGTGGGGCGGTCCGGGCCGATAGTCTGTGGATGGACGCGATCCACCGCGACGCCTCATCCGGGGACCGGAATCGGGTCGACGGGTTTCCGTACGGAACATGCGTCGCCGCGTGTGCGTTCGGGTTGGGTAATGCCTCACGGCCGGCCAGGGAGGCCGGACGCGGGGCACGGCAGGAGCTTCGCATGAGACTTTCAGAGTTCGCCCGTCGGGGGATCAGCATCGGCACGGCCGCCGCGGTCCTCGCGATCTCGGGTCTGTCCGGCGCGGCGCAGCCGAAGGCCGGCGCGGATTCGAAGGCGTGGACCGAGTTGACGACGACCGACGAGCGCGAGCTCGCGATCCTGCTCGACAGGCTCGAGGGCGACGCGGGCGCTTTCCGCGAGGAGGGCCTGCTCGGCTCGATCGAGCAGCTCCGCGACGGCTTCGCCAAGCGCGAGGAGCGTCGCCTCGCCAAGGTCGAGGAGGCGACCTCGGAGCTCCGAGACCACCTCGAGGAGGCGGAGCAGCGCGAGGCCGACCGCGAGGCGCGCGAGCGCGACGTGGCGCTCTCCGAGGCGCTGCGCGTCGCCGTCGAGCTTCAGCTGCTGGCCGACGACGAGCGCGAGTTCAACCGTCGTAACGAGATCCGCGAACTGATCGCGACCGGCGAGGGCGCCGCGCGCGAGGCCGAGCTCCGCGGCGACTGGCTGCTCGCGAACGAGCTGTACTACCGGCTGAGCGTGCTGCTCGAGCAGGAGGGCGCGTACCGCGGCGACGTCAAGCGCCTGGGCTCGCGCCTCTCGATGATCCGCCTCTACGCCCCCGAGCGATTCTGGGAGATGCGCGACGAGCGCCGGCGCCTCGAGGGCCTCGACCCGCTGCCGCCCTACAACCCGACGGGCGATCGCTACGACGAGAAGCTCGAGGACGTCAACGAGCGGATGCTGCTCGTGGCGCTGCAGCGCGCGGCGAACCAGCACCTGGACCACGACCGCCAGACCATGGGCGAGCTGCTGCAGAGCGGCCTCGCCGCGCTGGAAACGTTCGTCACCACGCCCGACCTCGCCGACACCTTCCCGGGCCTCAACGACGCCCGCAAGCGACGCGAGTTCCTGGACGGCGTGGCCGAGCTGAGCAACACCATCGCGGACGACGAGGGCGTCGGCTTCTCCGACGCGCTGCGTGCCGTCCGGCGCGCGATCGCCCTGAACCGCGCCACGATCGGCGTCGACGTCGAGGCGATCGTGCACGAGTTCGGCAACGGCTCGATGAGCGCCCTCGACGACTACTCGGCGATCATCTGGCCCGACGAGATCCGCCGGTTCGAGCGTTCGACCCGCGGCGAGTTCGTCGGCGTCGGCATCCAGATCCAGCTCGACGAGCTGCAGAACATCAAGGTCGTCACGCCGCTCGAGGGCACCCCGGCCCAGAAGGCCGGCGTCCGCGCCGAGGACCGCATCGTCGGCGTCAACGGCGTCTCCACCGTCGGCTTCACGCTCGACCAGGCGGTCGAGGTGATCACGGGCCCGCGGAACACAGACGTCACGCTCACGATCGAGCGCGGCGAGGGCGACGACACCGAGCGGTTCGACCTCAACGTCGACCGCCGGGTCATCAACCTCCCCACCGTCAAGGGCTGGCGCAAGACCGGACCCGACGACCTGGACTGGGACTGGTTCATCGACCCCGACGCCGGCGTCGGCTACGTGCGCATCACGAGCTTCGCCGAGAACACGACCGACGCCTTCGACGCGGCCATCCGCGACATGAAGCGTTCGGAGAGCGGCCTGAACGCGCTCATCCTCGACCTGCGGTTCAACCCGGGCGGGCTGCTCGATCAGGCGGTGTCGATCTCGAACCGCTTCGTCCCGCCCGACCGCCTGGTAGTCAAGACGGTCGACTCGGACGAGCGCATCCGCCAGGCGCTGCTCGCCGACCGCGTCCCGCGGTCGCTGGGGCTGCAGGGCGTAAAGACCGCCGTCCTGGTCAACAACGGCTCGGCCTCGGCCAGCGAGATCGTCTCGGGCGCCATCCAGGCCTACGCCCGCGCCGGCGAGATCGACGCGATCGTCATCGGCCAGCGGAGCTTCGGCAAGGGCAGCGTCCAGAACGTCTTCGGGCTCGACAACGCCGGCGCCGCGGCGATGAAGCTGACGACCAGCTACTACAAGCTGTTCGGCGACCGCACCATCCACCGCGTCCCGGGCGCCATGGAGTGGGGCATCCAGCCCGACGTCGAGGTCGAGCTGCTGCCGCAGCAGGTCATCGAGGCCGCCGAGATCCGCCGCGACGCGGACCTCTGGCTCCTCGACGGCACCAAGCTGGCCGAGGAGGGGCGCGAGCGTCCCGACCCCGAGGAGTTGCTCGAGAGCGGCGCCGACCTGCAGCTCAACGCCGCCCTGCTCGCCCTCCAGCGGGCGGTCCTCGAGAACGCCGAGATCCAAATCTCGCGCCTCTACGGCAAGCGCTGATCGCCGATCGGCCCGCATCCCGACTCTTCCGCAGCGTGGCCCGGATCTCCGGGCCGCGTTGTCGTTCCGGGCGAACCGAGCCCGTACAATGGCGCCGAGTGAGAACGGCGCTCGAGCGCCGCGCCGAGAGCGGCCTCTGAACTCGAAATCCGGGCGTGGCGGAGCAGCCGGCACGCCCCACCCCGGACGCCGCGCAGCCAACGTCAGGAGCCACGATGTCGCAGGCCACGACCACCGAGAGCGCCAGCGGGACCGCCGGCGGCAAGCGCCCCTCCGACAGCCTCTCGAACGACACGCTGATCGCCTGGCTGCACTCGATGCAGCTGATCCGCGAGTTCGAGAACCGCACGGCCCAGGCGTACCAGCAGGCCAAGATCGGCGGCTTCTGCCACGTCTACTCGGGCCAGGAGGCCTGCGCGGTCGGCACCATCGGCTGCCTCGAGCACGCCGACCCGGTCATCACCGCGTACCGCGACCACGGGCACGCGCTGGCCCGGGGCATGCACCCGGCCGCCTGCATGGCCGAGATGTTCGGCAAGCTCGCCGGCTGCGCCAAGGGCAAGGGCGGCTCGATGCACATGTTCGACCGGCCCAACAACCTCTACGGCGGGCACGGCATCGTCGGCGCTCAGACGCCGCTGGGGGCCGGCCTCGCGTTCGCCAGCAAGTACCGCCTCGAGGTCATGGGCGCCGGCGCCAAGCGCGTCTGTTTGTGCTACCTCGGCGACGGCGCCGTCGACCAGGGCGCGTTCCACGAGGCCCAGAACCTGGCCGGCCTCTGGGACCTCCCGGTGATCTTCATCGTCGAGAACAACGGCTACTCGATGGGCACCGCGTTCCACCGCCACACCGCGGGCCACGACAATCTGGTCCGCCGCGCCAGCGGCTACGAGATCCACGCGATCGAATTCGACGGCCTCGACATCCTGAATGTCTACGACAACTTCAAGCCCATGGTGGACTACTGCCGCGAGGAGCAGAAGGCCGGCTTCGTCGATCTGAAGACCTACCGCTACCAGGGCCACTCGATGTCCGACCCGCAGAAATACCGCAGCAAGGACGAGGTCGACCGCTTCAAGGAGCAGGACTCGATCGCAAGCCTCGCCAGCAAGCTCATGACGCCGCAGGACGACGGCGGGCGCGGCTGCATGACCGAGGACGAGTGGAAGGACATGCAGAAGGAGATCAAGGGCGTCGTCAAGGACGCGGTCGACTTCGCGGCCGGCGCGGCCGAGGCCCAGCTCGAGGAGCTGATGACCGACGTCTACGCCCTGCCGATGCCGCACCTGAGCCCGCACGCCCAGTACCGCCACGGCCTGAAGAACCCGCTGCTCTGACCAACCGATGACCGCCGACGCGATCAAGAAGCTCCTGAGCGCACAGCCGTTCCGTCCGTTCCGGGTTCGGCTCGCAAGCGGCAAAGAGGTCCCGATCCCGCACCCCGAGCTCGTGAACTTCTCTCCGGGTGGGCGGACCATGGTCGTGTGGAGACCGGACGAGTCGGACGAGTCGTTCGACATGCTCGATGTGCTGCTGATCGAGTCGGCCGAGCCGATCGATGAGACCCAGAACGGGAGTGCCGCATGAAGACCATTGCCACGGTCCTGACCGCCGCGTTGGCCCTCGCCGCCTGCGAGGAGCAGTCGGCCAGCAACCCCAACGCCCTGCCCGACCCCGGCACCGCCGCCGAGGGGTTCGGCAGCCGCATCGGCAACGTCAGCCCCGCCACGCGGAACGTCGAGGTCCAGAACCGCCTCCGCGGCGTCGCCGACGCCCTGCAGGCCTTCAGCCTCGCCAACGGCTCGCTCCCGGCCGACCTCGATCGGCTGATCGCCGACGGCGTGCTGACCGACGTGACGGCCTCCGACCCGTGGGGAAACCGCATCCGCTTCGAGAGCACCGGGCAAGACTCGTTCCGCGTCTGGACCACCGGCCCCGACGGCGAGGACGGCACCGACGACGACATCGAAGTCAGCCGATCTTGATCGCTCGGTCGCGCCGGGATGCATCCGGCGGGCCTGAGCGGGAGCACGGGGACGCGATCCGGGAACGCAAGCTCGAAGCGCCGCGTTGATTGTGCGTTCGGGCGGGGTCCGGTAATCTTCCGGCCATGCCGCCGAAACCGATCGTCATCCTGCACGGCTGGAGCGACGTCTCCACGAGCTTCCGCAGCCTGAAGACCCACATCCAGAAGCGGCTCGGCCGCCCGATGGAGTCGATCTTCCTCGCCGACTGGGTGAGCCTCGACGACGACGTCACCTACGCCGACCTGGCCGACGGCATGGAGCGGGCGTGGTCCGAGCACCCGGCGCTGAAGCGCACCGCCAGGTCGGCCGACTGCATCGTGCACTCCACCGGCGGGCTCGTCGTCCGCGAGTGGATGATCCGCCACTACCCGGACCGCCTGCCGCCGATCCACCGGCTGGTCATGCTCGCGCCGGCCAACTTCGGCTCGCCGCTGGCGCACCACGGCAAGTCCGTCGTCGGGCGCGCCCGCAACGGCTACAAGAAGCTCCGCGGCGGCAGCGCCGACCGCGCCTTCGAGACCGGCACGCACATCCTCGACGGGCTCGAGCTGGGCTCGGGCTACAGCTTCGACCTCGCGGAGCGTGACCTGTTCGGAGCGGCGGGCGAGAAGTTCGGCAAGGACGGCGTCCTGACCACGGTCCTGATCGGCAACGAGGGCAACAAGGGCCCCCTGGGCATCCTCGAGTTCGACGGCAGCGACGGCGTCGTGCGAACGAGCTGCGCGAGCCTGCGCTGCCGCAGGCTGACCGCGTTCTTCGAGGCCCTGCCGCGGGACCCGAGGGCGCCGATCGAGGCGGAGCTCGAGCCGTGCACGGCGCACACGGCGTTCCGGGTTGTCAACCGCCTGGACCACGGGGACGTCACGCTGAACAAATGGGCCCGGAAGGGCTCAAAGGACCGCGACGAGCAGGAGCGGGCGCTGGACCTGATCTGCGATTCGCTGGAGGTCACGCCCGCGAAGTTCGCGGGGCACGTCGACCGGCTCGACGACGAGACCGCGGAGCTGCAGGAGGCGCTCGACACCGCGAGCGAGGACCAGGAGGGCTTCTTCGACCTGTTCGTCGAGCCCGACGACGAGAAGCACGGGCACCACAGCTTCATCCTGCAGATGCGGGACACGCAGGGCCAGGGGCTGAAGGACTGGCTGCTCGAGTACTACGACACCGACGAGGTGAACTGGAACACGGGACGGATCAAAGCGAGCAAGAGCCTGACCAAGCTGTTCAACCGGCGCGTGATCGACGACGTGCACACCTGGAGCCGCGACCCCTCCCACCGCGCGTTCCACCTGGACGTCACCGAGATCGAGAACCTGATCGAGGACGGCGAGGGCCGCCGGATCTCGATCAGCGTGACGGCCGAGCCGGCGCTCTCGACGTCGGACCGCGGGCGGGGCAATCGCGCGGGGTACTACTCGTACAACGACGAGGACATCGGCGCGCTCAAGCTCGGGCTGGCGGAGCTGCCCGGGTACTTCCCGATGCACGCCTCGACGATCGCGCGGTTCGAGATCGAGCGCTGCCAGGCGCCGGAGATCTTCGAGATCCGGGCCTGACCGAGCCGGCGGGCCCACCGGGACGCGGCCGCGTCTACCATCGGTGACCGGGGCCTGTTCGCCCCGCCGGAGCCTGACACGGAGCGCGCGATGACGACCTACGCCCCCGAGATGCAGCCGATCACCGGCGAGGTTCACCCCGCCGTGGGCGAGACGACGATCCCGACCTTCCCGGCCGAGCACGAGCTGCCGAGCCGCGAGGGCGACCGCGTGATCCAGTTCCGCGAGGCGCTGCGCGAGGCGATGGAGGACGAGATGCGGCGCGACCAGCGGGTCTTCCTGCTGGGCGAGGAGGTCGCCGAGTACAACGGCGCGTACAAGGTCAGCCAGGGGATGCTCGACGAGTTCGGGCCCAAGCGGATCATCGACACGCCGATCAGCGAGAACGGCTTCGCGGGCCTGGCGATCGCCGCGGCGATGGACGGGCTCCGCCCGATCGTCGAGTTCATGAGCTGGTCGTTCAGCCTGGTCGCCGCGGATCAGATCCTGAACAACGCCCCGAAGATGCTCTACATGTCCGGCGGCCAATGGGGCTGCCCGATCGTTTTCCGCGGCAACGACGGCGCGGGCGGGCAGCTCGGCTCGACGCACAGCTGGTGCGTCGAGGGCATGTTCAGCAACGTGCCGGGCCTGAAGATGGCCATCCCGAGCAACCCGTACGACGCCAAGGGTCTGCTCAAGACCGCGATCCTCGATCCCGACCCGGTCTTCTTCCTCGAGAGCGAACGCATGCTGGGCGACAAGGCCCACGTCCCCGAGCAGGAGTACTACATCCCGTTCGGCAGGGCCTGCCTCGCGCGGGAGGGCGACGCCTGCACGCTGGTCAGCTTCGGCCGCCCGGTCCACTTCTGTCTCGAGGCGGCCGAGCGGCTCGCCGCGGACGGCATCGAGGTGGACGTGCTGGACATGCGGACGATCCGCCCGCTGGACATCGACGCGATCATCGATCGGCTCCGGGTCACCAGCAAGGTCGTGGTCGTCGACCAGTGCTGGCCGTTCGGCTCGGTCGCCAGCGAGGTGATCGCCCAGATCTGCGAGCACGGCTTCGACTGGCTCGACGCCCCGCCGGTCCGCGTGAACACCAGGGACGTGCCGACGCCGTACGCGAAGAACCTCGAGGCCGAGTACCTGCCGAACCCGGACCGGATCGTCGAAGCGGTCACGGAGCTCGTGAGCGGCTGATCCGGTTGTCGCTCCACCGACGGAGGGACCACGGATGGCCGGACCGGGGAATCTGGGGCGGGCGGCGAAGGGCGCGGACAGCGCGGCCGATATCCGCAGGCTCAGCCTCGACGTCGCCCAGATCGTCGCCGACATCGCGGGCCTGGTCGATCCCACGCCGATCTCGGACGGGGCCGGGGCGATCCTCTCGGTCGTCCGGGGCGACTGGCTCGGGGCCGGGCTGAGCGTCGCGAGCATGGTCCCCTACGTCGGTGATCTCGCCAAGGCCGGGAAGCTGCCGCGGTACCTGAAGACCGTCGAGACCGCGATCGAGGTCGCCCGCAAGTCCGCGGACGCCCGGCGTGTGCTGGCGCCGATCATGAAGCGCCTCGAGGGGGCGCTCGACATGCTGCCCAAGGACGCCGGCGATCAGATCAACCGGCTCCGCCGCCTCGTCAAGCAGTTCCTCACCGAGACGCCCGGGCGTGTCGCGGGGCGGGTCGGCAAGCACCTGCCCGACATCTCGTCGAGCTTCAAGTTCGACACCTTCATGAAGCCCAACGGCACCATGGTGCGCGAGGCGTCCGGGCGGCTGGGCGTGCCCGGGAAGGTCGCGACGCACCGCAGCAAGTCGGCGCAGAAGGCCGTCAGCGAGGGGATGGGCGACGACGCGGGCCACCTGATCGGCAACCGCTTCGGCGCGCCGGGCGGGCAGCAGAACCTGACGCTGCAGCACTACAGGTCCAACCGCAACGGGACATTCAAGCAGCTCGAGAACGCGTGGGCCCGCAAGCTCAAGGAGGGCACCGGCATCGAGGTCCGCGTCAGCGACCACATCAAGCCACCCGAGACCCGCCCGTTCATGCGCAAGGCCGAGTGGACCGAGATCGCGCCGGACGGGCGGCGGACGCAGCACGAGATGATCTTCATGAACGCGCACTCCCCCAGGAGCCGCGCGGCCCAGGGCATCGAGCCGACGGTGCCCGAGGACCACCCCGGGGCGATCATCTACGACTTCGCCACCGGCCAGCGGATGAACTGAGCGGGCCCCGGCCCGGCCCTGCGGGCCGGCCAGACCGCGTACCATCGGGCTCACGAACAGAGACCGCCCGGGCGGGGCTCCACGACGAGAGCCACGGCCGGGACGAGGCCGCCTCGGAGCCGCGCCATGCCGATCGAGATCACCATGCCCCGCCTCTCGGACACGATGGAGCAGGGGACCGTCGTCAAGTGGAACGTCAAGGAGGGCGACACCGTCTCCTCGGGCGATGTCCTGGCCGACATCGAGACCGACAAGGCGACCATGGAGCTCGAGTCGTTCGACGACGGCACGATCGCCAGGCTCGCGGCCGCCGAGGGCGAGCAGGTCGCGGTCGGCGCCGTGATCGCGATCATCGCCGAGGAGGGCGAGGACGCCTCCGCCGCGGCCTCGTCCGCGGGCGCGGTGGCCCCAGCCGCGAAGACCGAGTCGGGGTCGGATACCGCGGCCCCCACGGCGACGGCGACGGAGGCCGCCCCGTCCGTGCCAGCGCCCATCACGGCCGGGTCGAACGGCCACAGCGCGAACGGGGACCGCGTCTTCGCGAGCCCGCTCGCCCGCAAGATCGCCGGCGAGCGCGGGATCAATCTCGCCGAGGTCACCGGCTCGGGGCCGTCCGGGCGGATCATCAAGAAGGACGTCGAGAACTTCACCGGCTCCGGCGTGCCGAGCGCCGCCGCGACCTCGGCGCCCGCGGGCGCCCCCGCCCCGGCGCCGCTGCCGCCCGCCGGCGCCACGCTCGAGTCGCGCGTCGAGCCGCTGACCAACATGCGGGCGACCATCGCGCGGCGCCTGGTCGAGAGCACGCAGACGATCCCCCACTACGTCGTCACGGTCTCGGCACGCCTCGACAACCTGCTCGACCTGCGTGAGAAGCTCAACGATCAGCTCGCCGGCATGACCCCCGAGGGCAGCAGGCCCCCGAAGCTGAGCGTCAACGACTTCCTCGTCCGCGCTTGCGCACTGGCGATGCACCAGCACCCGCACGTCAACAGCTCGTGGGACGACAACGGCCCCTCGATCCGGGTCCACGGGCAGGTCAACGTCGGCGTCGCCATCGCGCTGCCGCCCGAGCGCGGCGGCGGGCTGGTCGTCGCGACCCTGCGCGACGCCGACCGTCGGGGCCTGCGCGACCTGTCCGACGAGACCAAGCGTCTCGCCAAGAAGGCCCGCGACAAGGGCCTCACGATCGAGGAGATGTCCGACAGCACCTTCACGATCTCGAACCTCGGCATGTTCGGCGTCGACCACTTCACCGCGATCATCAACCCGCCGAACGCCGCGATCCTGGCCGTCGGCCGGGCCGAGGAGAAGCCGTTCATCACCAAGGACGAGGACGGCGAGCCGGCGATCGAGATCGGCCACTCGATGGCGATGACGATCTCGAGCGATCACCGCATCATCGACGGCGCCATGGCGGCCGCCTATCTCAACACCGTCAGGGAACTCCTCGAGAGCCCGGCGGCGCTGCTGGTCTGATCTCACCCGGAGGGTCGTCTGGCGAGATGCCCGGTCCGTCGCCCAAACGTGTCCGCCGTCTGCTGCTCGTGGCCGCCGTGCTCCTTCTCGTGACCGGCATCGGCGTGGGTGTCGGCTCCAGCGCGCTGATCTTCATCCCGGCGCTGTCTCGGATGACTGAGCCGGTCGCGGAGCTCGACGGCGGCGAGTCGGTCGAGATCGTGCTCCCCGATCACCGCGTGCGCTACGCCGTGCTCGCGTCGGTGCGCGACAAGTCCGCACCCTCACCCGAGGCGACGCTAACCGTCACCACCGGCGACGGCGAGGCGCTCGAGCTGACCGAGGTCGACTACTGGGCCGAACTCCTCGGCCGGCGGTACCGCAGCATCGCGCACTTCCCGGGCAACAAGCACGCCGTGGTCACCGTCAGCATCGAGGCGGACCAGAGCGAGGACTTCGCGGTCTACCCCTGGGCCGGCGACGTCATGAGCCGGTCGGTCAGCGCGGCCGGCGGGTGGTGGATCGCGTCCGCCGTGATGATCGTGCTGAGCGTCGCGCTGTTCATCGGGCTGATCTTCTCGAAGGCGATGGGCGCCTCGTCCAACGAGCCGCGGTTCGACTTCGGGACGTACAGCGCCTTCGACGACGAATGACCGAAGACGACCGCATGCTGCTGGAGCGGGCGCGGCGCGCGCTGGAGGCCGAGCGGGCCGAGGCCGAGCGCGAGGCGCAGGGCAAGCGTCTCGCGCGCCGGCTGATCATCGCCTTCGGGCTGATCATCGCGCTCGGCGTGGTCTTCTTCGTCGTGCTGCCCGAGATGGGGCTGCGACTCCCGCCGATCATCCCGATCGCCTGCTTCGCCACGATCGCGATCGGGTCGATCCTGGCTCACCGGGAGGACTACCTGAGCTATGAGGACCCCCCACCGGACGAGCCGATCGACGGCGCCGCCCACGACGTGATCGCAAAGCTGCCGGGCGCCGGCGATGACGACCGCTGATCGCCTCACGCTGATCGTCGACTGGTCCGCCGCGTCGTCGCCCGGGCCCGCCCGCCCAACGAAGGACCGCTGCTGGACGGCCGCGAGCGGAGACGTCGCCCCGCGGTACCACCGCACGCGTGCCGCGTGCGTCGCGTACCTGCTCGAAACACTCCGCGCCCACAGCGGACCGGCCCTGCTCGGGTTCGACTTCCCGCTCGCCCACCCGAGCTTCCAGGGCGAGCCGGTCCTCCCGGCCGGGCGTGATCTGGCCGAGATGCTCGCCGTCCGGATCACGGACTCGGGCGACGACTCGAACAACCGCTTCGAGGTCGCCGCAGCAATCAATCATGAGATCTGCGATCGATTCGGCCTGGATCACGGGCCGTTCTGGGGCTTCGTCGGGCCGAGCGGGGTACGCCCGCCCGCGGGCCTGACCGCGACGCGTCCGGCGTGCCCGATCCCCGAGTTCCGAGCATGCGAGCTGGAGCTGATCGAGCGCGGCCTCAGGCCGCAGAGCGCCTGGAAGCTCGCGTACCCGGCGTCGGTCGGCAGCCAGACGCTGACGGGCATGGCCCGCCTGCACTCGATCCTAACCGACGCGGCGCTTGCCGACCGCTGCCGCGTCTGGCCCTTCGAGGAGCCGCTCGGTCGGGAGGACGAGATTGTGATCGCCGAGGTCTGGCTGGGGTTGTTCGAGTTCGATCGCGAGCCGTATCTCTCGATGGAGCACGCGGAGATCAGAGATGCGCGCCAGGTGATGGCCACTCGGGATGCGCAGGCGCAATCCGCGGTGTCGCGTCAATCTAAGAGTGAAGGAGCGATCCTCGGTGAGGCGACGATCAGATCCGACCCGTGACGATCAGGGCGGCAACGGCCACGACGGCCGCGATCAACAGGAAGATCGCGAACGACATCGCGGCGTTGCGCAGCTCGAGCCCGGTCGATCCCCCCACCGCGCCCTGGCGCAGTTCGGAGAGCGACAGCCAAGCACCGCAGGACGGACACTCCGGGCCGTCGTGCCCGCGGAGGCTCGCGCCGCAGGCCCGGCAGGTCGCCTCGTGCGTCGAGAGCCACTTCCTGAGCTCGGCCCGCTCGCGTGCCGGATCGCGCACGACGACCAGCTGGGTGTTCAGCCGGAGCTCGACGCCGCACTCGGGGCACCTCGGCTCCTCGAGGCCGCGCAGGTTGTACCCGCACCCGGGACAGCGGGCGTCGCGATCGCGGAGATAGAGCTCGAGAAGACTGTCGCGCCCGTCCGACACGCACAAGGCTAGCCGGGCCGCGTCACCGATCGAAGACGCTCTCCCGCCGCGGCCGCCACCCGCCGCTGTTCGGATCGCAGGCGCCGGTCCGCCCCAGCACGCCCCACAACTCGACCCAGTTCGCGTACGTGTCCCGGTCCTCGAGGAATTCCTCCATGTCGTCCTCGAGGTGTGCGAAGATGTCGAGCTGGGTCATCCCCTCGATCACGTCGACCGGCACAAGGAAGTCCTCGATCTGCCCGTGCGCCTCCCGCTGATGCGGGAACAAGAACGCGAGCACGAGCGGCACCTCGTTGTCGTCGCGCTCGAGCACGACGATCTTGTAGAACATGTGCGGGATCGAGATGTCGTCCTGGCGGCCGACGACCCACGTCTGCCCGGGCCCGACGATCGAACCCGCCAGCACCCAGACCTCCAGCCCCGACTCGCGCACGACGCAGTCCTGCACCCATCGCTCGAGGCAGAACCACAGACCCGGGCTGCCGTTGAACGTGCTGTGGTACTGCGGGGCGATGTTCGACATCAGGTTCGCGTCGAACACCGTCTGCTCGTCGAAGGGGTCGCTCTCGTCACGGTCGAGCTCGGCCCGAACGCCGTCGGCGTCGCGGTCGCCGCCCATCACCGCGAACGGCGCCAGGTGCCCGCGTGCGATGTCGAAGGTGCGGTGCAGCCCGTTGTAGTCCGCGGTGCCGACCGGCCGGTCCACGGCGCGGTCGCTCCGGAAGCTCGCGAACCGATCCTTCCTGGGCGGCACCTCCCGGAACGACGGCTCCACGCGATACGCGGACCACAGCGGGATGCGGTTGACAGAGTCATACCGCGTCACGTGGCCTTGCTTGACCAGCAGAGGGTAGTCCCCGACGTCGAACGCGCAATCCCCCGCGACCTCACAGTCGAACCGCGGCAGCCCCGCCTCGCCGCCGAACAGGTGCGATCCCAGGAGCTCAGAATCCGGCTGCGCCGCGCACCCCGAGACGCACGCGGCGACGATACCGGCACTGACAGTCACGACAGCAGACGCATGGCTCATCGGTCTTCCCCCGTATCGATCCGCCCCGAGCTCGATGTAATGTAACGAACGCGGGGGGCGCGCGGCGCGGGGGAATCCGCCTCAGCCGCGCTCGGAGCGCCGGCGCTTCAGCTCGGAGTCGATAAACGGCCCGAGGTGCCCGCGGTCGAGCACGTCGGTCGGGTTGGCCTCGTGGTTGGTCCGGTGGTCCTTGACGCGGTTGTCGTAGAGCACGTAGCTGCGGATCTGTGCGCCCCAGCCCCGGTGCTCCATCTTGCCGCCCGAGGCCTCGAGGATCTCGCGCTCGCGCTCCTCCTCGGCCATCTGCTCGAGCTTGGCCATGAGCAGCGTCATCGCCTGGCGCCGGTTCTGGGGCTGCTCGCGGTGCGTCGAGGCGACCACCATGAGGCCGGTCGGCTTGTGGACCAGGCGGACGGCCGACGCGACCTTGTTGACGTTCTGCCCGCCCGGGCCGCTCGACCGCGCGAAGGTCTGGACCTCCAGGTCCTTGTCGGGGATGTCAACCGAGGCCTCGTCGAACTCGGGCGTCACCTCGACCGTCGCGAAGCTCGTCTGCCGCTTGCCCTGCGCGTTGAACGGGCTGACGCGGGCCAGCCGGTGGGTGCCGCGCTCGCAGTTGAGGTACCCGAAGACGAAGTCGCCCTTGATGTGCAGCGTGACCGAGTCGAGGCCGACCTCGGTGCCGTGGCTCTTCTCCACCTCCTCGACCTTCCAGCCCTGGCCCTCGAAGAAGTAGAGGTACATTCGGAGGAGCATCTCGCACCAGTCGTTCGCCTCGGTGCCGCCGTCGCCCGCGCTGATGGTGAAGAAGCAATCCCGGTGGTCGTGCTTGCCGCTGAGCAGCGACTGCAACTCGATCTTCTCCATCTTCTGGGCAAGACCGTGCAGCTTCTCGTCGGCCTCGGTCAGGAGCTCCTCGTCGCCCTCCTCGCGGCTCATCTCGTACGCCAGCTTGGCGTCCTCGAACTCGTCCGAAGCGTCACGCAGCGGTCCGACCTGGGCCTTGACCAGCTTCATCTCCGAGACGACGCCCTTCGCGGCCTCCTGGTCGTCCCAGAAGTCCGCGGCGTTCATCTTCGACTCCAGCTCCTCGAGCATGGCCGATTTCTCATCGAACTTGAGCGATTCACGAATCGAACCGATCCGCTGCTCGAGGTCCTCGATCACACGCTGATGGCTCTCGAAATACATCGCTCGAACGGCTCCGGCAGACCATCCCGCGGGCGCGATCCGTCGTCGCCACGCGGGACGGTGACTCTAGAGCGCCCTCAGTCCGCGCGGAGCATCTTCTGCGATCGCCGCCGCGGAGCGATCGGATCAGCTCTCGGAACCCGGGGGCGCCGGGCCCCGAACGTACACTCGACCCGATGCCGACCGCCGCGATCATCCTGCAGCCCTCGGAGCCGGCCCCCGCCACGGCGCTGACCGATCGCGAGGCCCAGAAGGAGGCCGCGGGGCGTGGCGTGATCCTGCTGATGCTCGTCGCGCTCCTGGGGGTGGTGCTGCTGACGACCGTGACGGTGCTGCTGCTCGGCAAGCCCGGCAAACGCCGCGCTGCACGCCGGCACGCGAGGTACATCCGGGCCGACGACCCCTGGGCCGAGGCCGGCCGACGCGCCGAGCCCAGCGAGGAGGGCGACGAGCTGATCCGCGAGGCCGCCCCCGGCGAGAACGACCCGAACGAGAACGATCCGGACAACGACCCGGGTCGTCCTTAGCCGCCGCCCAGCCGCGCCGCGATCTTCGCGCCCGCCTCGTCGCCGAACGCCGCCGCCGAGCGCGCGTGGCGCAGCGCCGAGTCGAGGTCGCCCGCCCGCTCGGCCCACAGCGCCGCCTCGCGCCACAACTCCCCCGCGACCGCCGTTGCGGCGTTGCCAGCGGCTTCGACGTACATCGCTTCGGCCTCGCCGGGCAGCTCGAGCAGCCCGTAGCACTCGGCTGTCGCGCGCAGGATCGCCGGCGTCCGGCTCGTCCCCTCGATCGCGAGCAGCAGGAGCAGCGCATCCTCGACCGAACCCTCGCGCTTGAGCGCCCGCGCCTCGATCACCCGCCACGCCGCGACGCCCGGCTGGGACTGCTGCGCCCGCCGCGCGTGCTGGCGCGCGAGGCCGGTGCTGTTCTGTCGCAGCGCGATCTCCGCGAGCGCCCCCCACGACCGACCTCGGTCCGGATCAACGGCCGTCGCACGCAGGAGGCTGACCTTCGCCGCCTCGAGGTCGTTGATCCCGATCAGGCTCAGCCCGAGCGTCTCCGCGTAGTCGGCGTTGCCCGGCTCGAGCTCCGCCGCCTTGGCGTAATGCGCGGCGGCTTTCTCGCGATCGCCCATCAGCCCGGCGGCGCCGCCGGCCTTGAACTCGACCGCCGCCTCCGGCTCGCCCGCCGTGATCGCCACCTCGTACTGCGCGTACGCCTCGCCCGGCTCGCCGCGCCCGACGAGCAGCTCGGCGAACGCCAGGCGCAGCTCACGGTCGTCGGGGTAGGTGCGAACCGCCGCGTCGAGCACGGCCAGCGCGCGGTCCGACTCGCCGGTTCTGATCAGCGTCTGCACGCCCTCGAGCACGGCGTCGGCGCTCTCGAGCGTCGCGACCGCCTGTTCGGCCGGCTCGCTCGCGGAGAGTTCTTCGGGCCGGTCTGCGAGCACGCCCCAGACGATCAGCCCGCCCGCAGCCAGGACCGCCACGCCAACCCCGATCACCGTTCTGGTCATGCCCGCTCCCATGCCGGATGTATCGTCCGTTCTAGACTGATCGGAGCGCCAGAACCTCAGCCAGAGCACACCCGAATCGAGCGATCTCGCAGCATGGCCCCGACCAACGACCAATCACAGCACGCCCTTCCGAAGACCTACATGCCGTCCGACCACGAGCGGCGCGTCTGGGAGCGTTGGGACGCCGCCGACGCCTTCCACGCCGACCCGGCACGCGTCGCCTCGGGCAAGGCCGAGCCGTACTGCATCCTCATCCCGCCGCCCAACGTGACCGCCCCCTTGCACCTCGGCCACGGCCTCAACAACACCCTCCAGGACGTCCTGATCCGTGCGCACCGGCTCAAGGGTTTCGAGACGCTCTGGATGCCCGGCACCGACCACGCAGGCATCGCGACCCAGACCGTCGTCGACCGCCGCCTGAAAGAGGCCGGCAAGCCGGCGCTCGCCGAGCACAAGCGGATGGAGGCCGAGGGCCAGAACGGTCGCGAGAAGTTCGTCGCCCAGGTCCAGGCCTGGAAGGACGAATACGAGGCCCGCATCACCGAACAGCTCAAGGCGATGGGCTGCTCCTGCGACTGGTCGCGCCAGCGCTTCACGATGGACGAGCACTGCGCCCGCGCCGTCCGCGAGGCGTTCTTCCGGCTCTTCAAGGACGGCCTGATCTACCGCGGCAAGCGGCTGGTCAACTGGGACCCGGTCACCCAGACCGCGCTCGCCGACGACGAGGTCGAGAACGTCGAGCTCGACGGGCACTTCTACTTCCTGCGCTACCCGCTCGTGCACCGCGTCGAGCCGGGCGACCACAACCCCGTCACCTGGGACGAACTCGCCCAGCGCGGCTACCCCGGCGCCGAGGAGCACCCGGGCGACGACGAGGCCTGGATCGCCATCGCGACCACCCGCCCCGAGACCTACCTCGGCGACACCGCCGTCGCGGTCAACCCAAGCGACCCGCGGGCCAAGGCCCTCCAGGGCCTGTTCTGCCAGCTCCCGATCATCGGGCGCGTCGTCCCCATCGTGGAGGACGAGTACGTCGTGAAGCCGGTCAGGTACGGCGGCGACGAGAACGACCCCAAGGCCCAGACGGCGACCGGATTCCTGAAGGTCACGCCGGCGCACGACCCCAACGACTGGGAGATCGGCCTCCGGCACAAGAAGGCGATCGAGACCGGCTGCTCGGCGGGGACCGCGGTCATCAACGTCATGGCCCCCGACGCCTCGATCTCAGACAAGCACGGCTGGGAGGACGTCGGCGATGCGCACCTGTTCGTGGGCCTGAGCCGCGAGGACGCGCGCAGCAAGGTCATCGAGGTCTTCCGCGCCCACACGCTCAACGACAACCACCCGCTGCTGGAGGAGATCAAGCCACACCGCCACGCGGTCGGGCACAGCTACCGCAGCCACGCGGCGGTCGAGCCGTATCTGAGCGACCAGTGGTACTGCCGCGTGACCGACGACCGCCTCCGCGGCAGCGCGCAGCGAGCGATGAAGACCAGCCAGCGGAGCTCGCCGACGCACCCCGCGCGTCCGGACCACCCGGCCGACGGCGCCCTCACCTTCTACCCGTCGCGCTACGCCAAGACGTACGAGAGCTGGCACGACAACCTGCGCGACTGGTGCATCAGCCGCCAGCTCTGGTGGGGGCACAGGATCCCAGTGTGGAGCCGCAGTACGGATGACTCGGCCGCTCGCTTGACTCCTGAGATGCGGGATCGCTTGGTCCTCTGGGCGAAGAAGAAGGGCGAGCGAGTCCACATCACCGGAAGAGATGTCCGAACGACTCCGCAGGAGTACCTACGCGACCACGACGTCGATGACCAGTTCATCTGTCTGCTAGACGAGCCGACTGCCGATGATGTCAAGCTGCTTGTCGACGCGGGCTTCACGCAAGACCCCGACGTCCTCGACACCTGGTTCTCCAGCGCCCTCTGGCCGCTCTCAACCCTCGGCTGGCCGCACGAAGAGCCCGCCCCCACCGCGGCCGACCAGAACGACCTGCCCCGCCTGCACCCGAAACAGATCGACCGCGGAGATAGCTCCGAGATCCGATCGATCTACGTCAAGCGCGTCCACACCTGGCGCGGCTTTATCGGCGAGCACGACCAGCCATCCGGCGACCTCATCGAGAAGCTGCTCCCCCTCCGCGACCGCTCGCAGAACTCCGATCTGCCGCCCGTCCTCGCCTACCAGCTCTACAGCGAGAAGACCATCCGAGAGCACGGCGACCAGGCGCAGCCGCTGCTCAAGCCCGACGAGATCCAGGGCGCGACCGACCTGATCTGCGCCGTCGCGATCAAGACCGACGAGCCGGTCGAACTCAAGGACGGCCCGCTCGAGATCGAGCCGTTCCTGCAGGCCCACGGCTTCACCCGCCAGCCCGAGATCGAGCCCGGACTGCTCGGGGCTTTCAACCCGACGTCGGTCCTGACCACCGCCCGCGAGATCATCACGCTCTGGGTCAGCCGCATGGTGATGTTCAACCGCTACTTCCTCGCGGAAGCCCGCAACGGCCCGATCCCGTTCGACGACGTCTTCATCCACGCGATGATCCAGGACGGCGAGGGACGCAAGATGTCCAAGTCGCTCGGCAACGGCGTCGACCCGCTGGACATCATCCACTCGCACGGCGCCGACGCGATGCGGTTCACGCTCGTCCAGATGACCACGCAGACCCAGGACGTCCGCATGCCGGTCGAGACCGACCCGCAGACCGGCAAGAACACCAGCCCCAAGTTCGACCTCGGCCGGAACCTCTGCAACAAGCTGTGGAACGCCGCGCGGTTCGCGCTCGGCATGCTCGGCACGGGCGGCGCCCCGCCATCGGCGAGCATCGAGCCCGAGGACCTCGCGCTGGTCGACCGCTGGATGCTCGCGCGCGTCGCCCGCGCGACCCGGGCCCTCGACGAGGCGATCGACGGCTACTTCTTCAAGGACTACGCCGACACCTGCTACGACCTGCTCTGGCGCGACTTCTGCGACTGGTACCTCGAGGCGATCAAGCCGACCGTCAAGGACAGCCCCGCCCAGCGGGCGGTGCTCCGCCACACGCTCGACGCGATCCTGCGCGTGCTGCACCCGATCACGCCGTTCGTGACCGAGTCGATCTACGAGACGCTCCGCAACGTCGACGCGCCGCCCATCGAGGGGCTCGAGCTCGCGCCGCCGCGCCGCGGCGGCCTGCTCGCGACGACCGGCTGGCCGGTCGCCTCGCCCGACCTGCTCGACGATCAGGCCGAGGCGAGGTTCGAGCGCGCCCGCTCCCTGATCACCGCGATCCGCGAGATCCGCGCCCAGCACCAGGTCCCGCCGAAGCGGGCGATCGCCTTCCACCCCAGCGCCGAGCTGCTCGAGTCGATCGAGCGCGATCTCGAGCTCATCAAGACGCTCGCCAATCTCGAGACGGTCTCGCCCGACGTCCCCGACGCCCCGACCGCCGCCTTTACGTTCGAGGGCGTCGAGCACAGGCTCAGCAACCTCGCCGACGCCGCCGACGCCGGCGCGGAGAAGGAGCGGCTCGCCAAAGAGCTCGCCGACCTCGACAAGTCGATCAAGAACCTCGAGGGCCGGCTGAACAACCCCGGCTACGTCGACAAGGCGCCCGAGAAGCTCGTGAATCAGACCCGCGACGAGCTCGCCAAGAAGCGGGCCGACCGCGAGACCGTCGCCGCGGCACTGGGCCGCCTGTGACCCGCCCGCTGGTCCTCGCCGCGACCCTCGCCCTCGGCGGCTGCGCCGCGCCGCAGCGCCCCGCGACCGTTTCGCCCGGCGTCGCCTCCGCCCGCGCGAGCAACCCGATCGTCGACGTGGACGCCTGGACCTTCGCCGGATCGCGCGGGCGGCTGATCCGGACGGCGAACTTCCGCATCCACACGACGATGCCCGACAGCACGCTGCTCGGCCGCTTCCCCCGCTTCGCCGAGCTCGCGCTCACGCACTACTCGACCACGCTCGGGCCGCTGCCACGCCCGCGGGCCCCGCTCGAGACCTACCTCATGGCCTCGCGCCCGCAATGGGCCACCCTCACCCAGACGCTCCTGCCCGAGCGCGCCAACGTCCTGCTGCGGATCCAGTCGGGCGGCTACGCGGCCCAGACCCGCGCCGTCTACTTCGACATCGGGCCCCAGCGCACACTCAACATCGCCGCGCACGAGGGCTGGCACCAGTACACGCAGTCCGTCTTCCGTCAGCCGCTGCCGATCTGGCTCGAGGAGGGCCTCGCGTGCTACATGGAGGGCTTCCGCTGGTCGGCCGCCGATCCGAACACGCCCGACTTCAAGCCGTGGTCGAACCCCGAGCGATTCGACCGCCTGCGCGAGCTCGTCGCCAACGGCCGCGTGCTTCCGCTGCGCGAGCTGCTCGATTCCCGGCCCGAGGACCTGCTCCGGACCAGCGCCGGCGACACGCTCGACTACTACGCCCAGGTCTGGGCGCTCGCCCACTTCCTCGCCGAGGGGCTGGGCGCCGAGGGCCGCATCCGCCTCGAACGCATCGTGCGCGAGGCGGCCGGCGGCACCTACCAGGCGCGGCTCCGCGAGGCGCTCGGCGCCCGCGCGGCACGCAACGCCGTTCTCAGCCGCATCGGCAACGCCCCGTTCCGGATCTACTTCAATGAAGACCTCGCCGGCGCCGATGCGCACTGGCGCCGGTTCCTCACCGAGATCACCCGCACCGGGGCCCGCGACGCGATCATCCTCGGCCGCTCGCCGATCGCACGACCGCCCAGCCTGAACTGAACTGAACGACCCGCTCAGCGCGACGCGACCTCGGGCTCCGCGCCGGGGCCCGGAAGGTCCGGCTCGACACGCAGGTAGGTCAGGCCGCGCTCCACGACCCGGCGTACGACCGGGCCGGCGACGTGGCTGCCGTAGTGCGTCTCCGAACGCAGCAGATCGGGGCCGGGGTCATCGATGGAGACCATCACGACCAACCGCGGCAGCTCGACCGGCGCCCCCGCGATGAAGCTCGAGATCCGCTGGTCGGGGTAGTAGCCGATCGCCCCGCGCGGGCGGACCATCCCGGGCGGCGGGGTCAGCGCGATCTGCGCCGTGCCGCTCTTGCCGAACATGCTGAACCGCGGCGCGCGCACGTCGTCGAACTTCGTCGCCATCAGCCCGTCCATCCGCTCGGCGACACGCACGAGCACGAACCGCGTCCGCTCGGCCGCCCAGCCCGGCAGCACGCGCTCGAGCGGTTCGACGCCGGAGCCCTCGTCCGCGGTGAGCCGAAGCCGCGGCAGCGTCCCCGCCGCGCGCCCCGTGCGTGCCAGCGTGGCGAACGCCCGCACCATCTGCGCCGGCGTCGCCGAGATCTCCTGCCCGAAGCTGACCGATGACCTCGAGTAGTCGTTCCAGCGGCTCGCGGGCGTCGTGAGCCCGCCCGATTCGCCGGCGAGCCCAAGCCCGGTCCGCTCGCCGAACCCGAACGCCCGGACCACGCGCTGCATCGTCCGGTCGCCGAGCCGATCGGCCGCGATCGACATCCCGACGTTGGACGAGTGCACGAGCACGCCCTCCCAGTCGAGATTCTCGCGCCGCGTGACGTCCCGGATCGTCCGCCCGTAGGGCGTCCGGTAGTCGTCGCCGCCGGTCGGGAACGTCTCGCCCTGCTCCGTCACGCCCGCTGCCAGGGCCGTCGCCCAGACCAAGGGCTTGAAGATCGAACCGGGCTCGTAGATGTCCTCGACCACGCGGCTGCGGGCCAGCGCCGGGTGACGCTCGCCGCCCTCGTCCGCCGGGAGCACGCGGTACCGCGCGTACGGCGTCGCCGGCGCCTCGGGCCGCTCGGCGGGCGGGATGCCCGCGTCGACGAACGGGTACTCGAGCAGCCCGTCGATCTCGCGCTCGAGGTCGGCCATCGCGAGCACCTCGCCGGTCGCGGGATCGATCACGACGACACGACCGCCCGCCGCGTCCGCGTCATCCAGGCCACGTCGCAGCTCCTCGACCGCGATCCGCTGGATCGTCGCGTCGATCGAGAGCCGGACCTCGCCGCCGGGCTCGGGCGACGCCACGCCGCCGGGCCCGAGCCAGAGCGGGCGTCCGCGCGCATCGCGGACCGAAGAGAGACCGCCGTCCTCGCCCTCGAGCGATCCGTCGAACGCGAGCTCGACGCCGAGCGCCCCGTCGTGCGCGTGGTTGACCAGCCCGACCACGCCCGCGAGCGTGTCCTCGAGCGCTTCGTCCTCGCCGGCCGGGTAGACCCGGACCGGTCGCCGTTCCGCCCAGACCCCGGGCAGCCCGAGAGCGAGCACGCGCTCCGCCCGCTCGATCGGGATCGGACCTTCCACAGGGAGGTAGCGACGAAGACGCGGCACTTCGCCGGCGGCGTCGTGGTCCGCGGCAGCATCCTCGGCCCCCGAGAACCGCACGACGACCCGCTCCCAGAGCCGCTCGAGCGAGGGCTCGCTCGCCTCCGGCTCCATCGCCTCCAGGACCGAACGACGGCGCTCGTTGACCGCCAGATCGCGCAGCAGCCGGGCGCCGAGCTCGTTGCCGTTGATGCCCAGCTCACCCGCAAGCACCCCGATCACCCGGTGCGGGTCTTCGCGCGCCTCCTCGGGATCGATCACGATCCGCCGCCCCGGCATCGTCACCGCCAGCGGCCGTCCGCGCCGGTCCAGGATCCGGCCGCGCCGCCCCTCGATGCTCGTCGTCCGCTCGTGATCCCGCAGCCACGCCTCGAGCGATGTCGCCGGCGCGATCTGCAGCGATGCGATGCGGAGCAGCACGGCGATCGCGACCAGGGAGAAACCGGCGCCGCAGACGACGGCGAGGCGCGCGGCGTTCATGGCCGACCCCGTGATGTGTCATCGATCGCGAGCGCGATCTCCCCCAACAGGGCATCGACCCGGTCGGTCTGCGCCGCGATGCGCCGCCGAGACTGCGTCAGTTCGTGCGCGGCCTGCAGCCGGGCCTGCCGCAGCGCGAGCAGCGCCAGACCGACGACCGCAGCGCAGACCACGAGCGTCGTGGCTCGCGCAAGCGCCGTTGAGGAACCGGTTCCGCGCCGCGATCCGTCCACGCCCCGCCCTACTTCGCCGGCATCCGCAGCTCCAGCCCGGCCCAGAGATCGTCCGCGTCCCGGATCTTGTCGGAGTTGAGCGCGAGGATCTCGCCCTGCCGGCGCACCGTGCCGAGCAGCCGCTGCGAGATCTGGCTGAGCGTGTCGCCTCGGCGGACGACGTACATGGTCGTCTCGGCCAGACTCTCGGCCGGTCTCTCGGCCGGAGTCGCCACCGCGGCCGCACCGACTGGGAGCCGGAGCGTCTGCCCGACCCGGAGCGCCCGCGGATCGATCTCGGGGTTGAGTGCCTCGATGTCGCGCCAGCGCCGCGCGTCGCCGAGCCGCTCGCGGGCGATGGACGTCATCGTCTCGCCCGAGCGGACCGTGTGCGTCGGACCGGGAGCCGGGCGCGACTCGCTCTTCTCTTGGCGGGCCTCAAGCGCCGGCACGCCCCGAAGCGGAACGCCGTTACGCTCGGCCAGATCGAGCAGCGCGCCAAGACCGCCGGGCTGCGAGCGCGGCCCGATCGCGATCTCGATCGGCTCCGGCTCCGAAGTCGGAGCCTCGGGTCGGCGCTCGATGGCCCCGTCCGGCGGCACCGCGGCGCTCCGATCCGAGGCATCGGCGGCGGACGCAGTCCCGAGCGACGAGCCCCCACCCGCCGCGGATCGCGGATCCGTCCCCGATCGAGGAATCTGCGGCAGCACGACCACGAGCTCCTCCGGCTCGGTCATGCCGGCGCCGGTGATCTGCGTGCGCGCTGTCGAGAAGTGGTCGCTGATCAGCACCGCGACCACCAGACAAACAACGAAGGCGATAATGACGACGAGTTTCGATTCGCGATTCACGACCACAGCTTCCGTGCTGCGGCGGTCCGAGCCCGGCCGCCCTCGAGCGACCGCGATCGACGCCTTTCCAGTTTCCCCGACCACGCCGGACGCGGCCGGCGCGGACTTCCCTCGCAACGCCGTGGCCGTTCCGTGGCTCGAGCGGAGCGAATCTCGCACGCGGCCCGCTGAGGCCGCCGCGACAGGTCAGTTGTAGCGCGGGTCGCCGACGCGCACAACCCGGAGCTTCGCCGAGCGCGAACGCGGGTTCCGCTCCCGCTCGACCTCGCCCGCCACGGCGGGCTTGCGTGTGACGCGCTCGCCCAGCCCGTCCTCCGCGAGCCCCGCGAACGCCCGCTTCACGAGCCGGTCCTCGAGGCTGTGGAACGACATGATGCCGACACGAGCGCCCGCGTGCAACCAGGACCGTTGCTCCTGCCCGCGAGCGATCCGCTCGACCGACTCCCGGATCGACCCGAGCAGCGCCTCGAGCGCCCCGAGCTCGTCATTCACCGCGATCCGCAGCGCCTGGAACGTGCGGGTCGCCGAGTCGATCACTTTCACGCCGGGTCTCCGCGGCGCGCGCGGCGGACCGACCGCCGCGCGCGCGATATCCGCCAGCTGCTTTGTGGTGGTTATCGGCTCCCTCGCGCGCGCTTCAACAATCCTTCGCGCGACCCGCCGAGATGCACGCTCCTCGCCGTACTCGAAGATGATCTTCGCCAGACGATCCTCCGGCAGGCTCGCGACGAGCTCCGCCGCCGTCGCGCCCGACGTCGGGTCCAGACGCATATCCAGGGGCCCGTCAGACCTGAAGCTGAGACCGCGCGCCGGATCGTCGACCTGGTTGCTCGCGAAGCCGAGATCCGCGAGCACGCAGTCCGCCCGGACGCCCTGCCCGATCATCCGGTCCGGCAGGCCGACGAAGCTGCCGTGATACGCAACCACATCGGCCGCCTCGGGCTCCTCCGGACGGAGCGCCCGCCGCACCGCCGCCTCCGCGCGTCGCAGGTTCCCGGGATCCAGATCGCAGAGCACAACGCGCCCGCCGCCGCCGAGCCGCGAAGCCACGGCCGAGGCGTGCCCCCCCAGCCCCGCGGTGAGATCGGCATACGTCTCCCCCGCCGCGGGCGCCAACAGCTCGAGGGTCTCCTCGGGCATGATCGGGATGTGGCCGAGCGCCTCGCCCATGCCGCCCCCGCTCAGGCGTTCCAGCCGTCGATCAGGATGGCGCCGTCACGGTGGAAGACCTCGCCGTCCGCCTCGATCGTCCCGCCCGGAATGCCGGCAAGCTCATCCGGTCGCAGATCGCACACCATGTCCCAGTGCAGCGCCGAATCGCTCGTGCTGCCCGATTCCGGGTAGCCAGCGCCGACCGCGGCGTGGAACGTGCCCCCGATCTTCTCGTCGAACAAGGTGTTACGTGTGTGCTCCCTGATCGAGTAGTTCGTCCCGATCGCGATCTCTCCCAGATTCCGCGCGTCCTGATCCTGATCGAGCATCTCGATCAGATAGGCCTCGTTGGTGCGAGCGCTGGCTCCGACGCACCGCCCGGCGCGGAACTCGAGCCGCACGCCCTCGACCACGTGCCCGTCGTGCACCGCCGGGAAAGTGTAGTTGACGTGCCCATCCACGCCCTGCGGCCCGCAGAACACCTCACCGTCCGGGAAGTTCTCCTTGCCGGAGCAGTTGATCCAGGTACCGCCGTCGACATCGACCGTCAGGTCGGTCCCGTCGTGCCCGCCACCGGTCGCATCGCGCGCGGGAGCCCGGAACCGAAGCACCTTCTTGCCCTGCAGGAATTCGCGCACCCGCTCCTGACGGTCGTGGATCGCACGCCACGCCGCGATCGGGTCCGCCTCATGGAGCAGCCCAGCCCCGAAGACGAACCGCTCGTACGCCCGCAGACTCATCTCGGCGTCCTGCGCAAGCCCGTGCGTCGGCAGCAGCGTCCCGCACCAGCGCAGCTCGCCCGCGGCGGCCCGATCGAGCATCGTCTTCAGGATCGGCTTCCTGGCGAGCCCCACCTTCGCGTGCTTCGAAGGCGGCACGCGGGTCCCCGCGCGCGTGTTGATCTCGCTCCAGACCCCGATCCGGACGTCCACCGTCTCCATCGCGGCCTTGTCCAGCGGATTGAGGTAGTCGAGCTGCGCGTCGCTGGCGAGCTCGAGCTGGATGTCCGCCAGCGACTCGCTCGCCACCCGCCACATCGGGTGCCCGCCCGCGCGGAGAACCGCCTCGTAGAGCGCCTCGACCAGCGGCTGCGCCACCGGGTCGGCGCTGATCATCACCAGGTCGCCCGCCTTGACCGACGTCGAATAGCCCGTGATCACCTTCGCCAGGATGTCGAGCCGCTGATCGCGCATGGATTCGGTTCCTTTCAGGGATCCGTCCGCAACCGAAGGACGGGATGTGAATATACGGTCCGACGCGCTAGAGTCGGCCGAAAGCCGCTTTGCAGCCTCCCTCGCCCACCCTCGGAGATCCGTTCGTGAACAAGCACAACGCCACCACCCTCGCCTCCGCCTTCGTCCTCGCGCTCGGCATCTCGGGCGCCGGCTGGCTCTTCGGCTCGGTCTCGGGCGCCACCGCCAGCCAGCCGACGACACCCACGCAGCGGATCGCCCACTTCGACATGCTCGACGTCCTGGAGTCCGAGATCGCACGCAACGTGCAGTTCCGCGACGCACGCGAGGCCGAGATCGAACGCATCCGCGGACGCGGCGAGGCCATCTCGAATGACCTCGGCGCGATCCAGCAGGAGATCGCCCAGATCCGCCAGACCGTCGCGACGATGACCGCCGACAACCCCGAGTTCCCGCCGCTGCAGCAGCGGTTCGAGGCCCTCCAGAACGAGTACCAGGTCAAGCTCAACGAGCTGCGCGAGTTCGAGGCCACCGGGCTCCGCGAGCTCGACGAGCTCGCCGCCGCCCAGGCACGCGAGACCTACGAGCGGATCGTCCGCGCCGGCGTCCGCGTCGCCCAGGATCGCGGCTACACGCACCTCGTGATCTCGCGCGGCAACGCCCCGATCTCCGAGCGGGCCGACAACCTCAACGCCGTCACCCAGGAGATCCTCGCCCGCCTCATCCTGATCGCGCCCGAGGGCGACAATCTCACCGCCGCGGTCCGAGTCGATCTCGGCCTGCCGCCGACGCGTGACGAGGAGGAGCTCGAGGTCCAGCTCGACCTGACGCCCGGCGCCCCCGGCGGCGGCGGGTAATTCGCTAGGCCGACGGGGCGTGCAGCAGGCGATCCGAGAGCGCCGCGGTCAGGGCACGCCCGACCTCGGCCATCGACGGACACCGGTCGCCGAGTTCGGCGTGCATGCTCGTGACAGGCCGCCCGACGAGCCCGCACGGCACGATCAGCCCGAAGTGAGACAGCTCCGGCCGCACGTTCAGCGCGAGCCCGTGCATGGTGACCCAGCGGCGCAGGCGGACGCCCATCGCGCAGACCTTCGCGAGCTCCCCGGATCTCATCCGGAGCCAGACGCCGGTGGCGTCTGCGTCCCGCCGGCCCTCGAGGCCGAACGCGCCGAGCGTCTCGATCACCGCCGCCTCGAGCGTCCGCATGTACTCGTGCACGCGGAGCCCGAGCCGCTTGAGATCAACGATCGGATACACGACCAGCTGACCCGGACCGTGGTAGGTGACGTCCCCGCCGCGGTCGGTCGGCTCGAGCCCCACGCCGGCCCGCGCCAGCGCCTCTTCGGTCGCCAGCACGTGCCGATCGACGCCCGGCCGGCGCGTGACCGTGATGACCGGGTCGTGCTCGACCACCAAGAGGCGGCCCGCCGGGGCGCCCGCCGCCTCGCGGCCCGCCAGGACGTCCGCGTGCACGCGGACCTGCGCCTCGTACGCGGCCCGATAGCCGAGCCGACCCAGTTCGATGACTCCGAGCGACGTGTCTGACACACCGGATGCTAGATCCCGGACGGCTAGACTCGGGCCATGCCCTCGATCCACCCGTCGTCCGTCGTCGAGCCCGGCTGCACGCTGGACGAATCCGTCGAGATCGGACCGTTCTGCCAGGTGAAGGGCGGCGTCCGGCTCGGCCCGGGCGTGCGTCTCATGGGCCACAACTACGTCTGGGGCCCGGGCGAGATCCGCGCCGGCACGACGCTGTACCCGTTCGCGACCGTCGGACTTCCGCCGCAGCACACCCGCTGGAGCGAGACCGACGAGGTCGGCGGCTTCCTGCTCGGCGAGAACGTCATCGTCCGCGAGCAGGCGACGGTCCACACCGCCTGGAAGACCGAGCGCCCCACCACCGTCGGCGACGGCTGCTTCCTCATGGTCGCGTGCCACATCGGTCACGACGTGCTGCTCGGCCGGAACGTGACCGTCTGCAACAACGCCCAGGTCTCGGGCCACGCCGAGGTCGGCGACAACGTCTACATCTCGGGCCCCAGCGGCATCCACCAGTTCGTCCGCATCGGCCGGCTGGCGATGGTCAGCGGGATCAGCGCGTGCAGCATGGACGTCCCGCCGTTCTGCATCCTCGACGGGCGCAACGCCCTCGGCGGGATCAACCTGATCGGCATGCGCCGCGCCGGCATCGACCGCAAGGACATCACGGCCGTCCGCAACGCGTACGTCCGCGGCATCCGCAGCGGCGCCGGCCGCAACGAGCTGCAGGCGATCTTCGACGAGCTCGGCGAGACCTCGCCGGCCGTCAAGGAGATGGCCGTCTTCGTCCGCGCATCGACCCGCGGCATCGTCCCGGGCGACGGACGCCCCCGACCCAGCACGCGGAGCTACCTCCGCCGCTGGTTCAAGATGCGCGACGGCGTCGACGAGCTCGCGACCGTCGACGAGGACGCCGGGCTCTGATGGCCTGGCGCGGCCTCCCAGCGACGGAGCCGGAGCGCAAGCCGATCAACGGACCGCGCCTGGAGATGCCGCAAGACGCCATCGCCGGGCTCTGCGTGCTCGCCTCGGGCTCGTCGGGCAACTGCTCGGTGCTCGTCATCCGCGGCGAGACGACGACGCGGCCCGAGCGGGTCGTGCTGATCGACGCCGGCGTGACGCCGAGCCGGACCCGAGCGCTCCTCGCCTCCCGCGGCGTGCCGCTCTGGTGGATCGACGACATCGTGCTCACGCATCTCGACCTCGATCACTTCCACAACGGCTGGAAGCGTGCCCGCGACTGCCGAGCAACGCTCCGCCTGCACCGGCGGCACGTCGGGCGGGCCGAGCGCCAGGACAAGCTCCTGCACCGCAACGAGCCCTTCGACGACGCCGACGGCTTCGCGCTGGGCGGCTCGACCAGGGTGACATCCGAGCTGCTCGCCCACGACGAGCACGGCGTCGCCGCGCTCCGGTTCAACATCAGCTCGCCGGGGACCGAATCCGTCGCGTCGCTCGGGTTCGCGACCGACCTCGGGCGTGTCACCCAGGGCCTCGTCCGGCACCTCGGGGGCGTCGATGTCCTGGCGATCGAATCCAACTACTGCCCGGAGATGCAGCGGGCGAGCGATCGCCCCGCGTTCCTGAAGAAGCGGATCATGGGCGGCGCCGGACACCTCTCGAACGCCGAGGCGGCCGACGCGGTCGGCCGGATCGGGCCGCGCGACCACGCGGTGTTCCTCCACATGTCCCGCGAGTGCAACCAGCCCGCCAAGATCGCCGAGCTGCACGCCGCCTCCGACTACGCGTGGACCATCGCGACCCAGCACGAACCGACGAGGTGGGTCTGGCTCAAGCCGAGTCCGTCCGCCGCGTCCGCCCGACCGTCCGGCGTCGTCGAAGCGCAGCCGGGCCTGTTCGAGGGAGCGCAGGCGCCGTGAGCGTGCCGGGGCTCGGTCCGCTCGAGTTCCGCGGCTCCTCGAGCGAAGCCGAAGAGCGTCGCCGAACGTCAGGATCGCTCCTGGCGCGGATCTGGCGGAACCTGTCGCGCCGCCTGCCGCCGATCGAGGTCGAGGGCGCTCGCTACCGACCGACACGCGTCAGCGAGACGGAGCGAACGCTCGGCGAGCGACCCTGGCGCGTCACGCTCGCCGACGGATCGCGCATGACGGTCCGGGCCTCGCACGCGCGCATCTACCACGACCTCTCGCCCGATCCGCGCATCGCCGCCGCGAGCATGCTGGCCGGCGGCCTCCGCCCGGGCGACCGCGCCCTCGCCCTCGGCGCCGGGACCGGCGCCGTCGCGGCGTGGCTCGCCGAGATGGTCGGCCCCTCCGGAGCCGTCGTCTCGCTGGAGCACGACCGCGAGTCCGTCCGGTTCGCGCGCCGACGCTACATCGGCGGCTACATGTCCCTCGAGATCGGCGGATTCGAGGCGCTGATGGGCGAGCCCGACGGGGCGTTCGACGCGGTCCTGTGGTCGGATCGCGACGGCGAGCCGAGAGACGCGCCGCTCGAGGACCGCCTCCGCGAGCTGCGACGCCTGCTCGCGCCGCACGGACGCCTGGTCGTCGCGACCGAGCGTGGACCCGGACGGGCCGGCAAGCTGCTGCGCGAGCTGTCCGGATGGACCGCGCAGGACAACGTCAGAATCGGCGACCGAGCCCAGGCACGCTCCGCGGGGGCCGGGTGGAACGCCATCTTCGTCGATCTCGAGCGCCCCGCCTCCGGGCCGGGCACGCGGTCCGCCTAATGTGCCCACGGTGAGCGACGATCCTCTGCAACAATCCACGCAGGAAGATCGCCACGACGCCGATCAGACGCGCGCGTTCGCGGTCGCCTGCGCTCGGATGCTCCGGGACGACAAGTGCGAGCACGTCGTGCTCCTCGACGTCCGCGGGCTCAGCCAGGTGACCGATTACGTGGTCATCGGCTCCGGAACCTCTGACCGGCAGATGAACTCGGCCCTCGACGATTGCCGCGAGCTCGGCGACGAGCACGGCCTCCCGGCGCACCGCACCAGCTCGGACGACCGATCGACCTGGCTGCTCGCCGACTTCGTCGACGTGGTCGTGCACCTGTTCGAGCCCAACACCCGCGCGATGTACGACATCGAGATGCTCTGGGGCGACGCCCCCAGGGTGCCCTGGCGGCGAGAGGGCGAGGCCGGCGGCGAGGCCGAGGGACCGTCCGGGGACGGGCTGTGAGCCCCGAGACGATCCGCGTCGCCCTGCCGGGCGGTCGCGGGTACGACGTCATCGCCGGAACCGACCTGCTCGCCTCGCTCGGCGAGCGCGCCCGCGCCGCCCTCCCGCCCGCGTCCAAGGCGGCGATCGTCCACGACGCCGGCGTCCCAGACACGCACCTCGCCCGGGCCCGCGCGTCGCTCGAGTCCGCGGGATTCAGCGTCGCATCCAAGACCGTCCGCCCATCGGAGCGGGACAAGTCGCTGGACACGCTCCGCTCGCTCCTCGAGTGGCTCGCGCTCGAACGTCTGGCGCGATCCGACGTCGTCATCGCGCTCGGCGGCGGCATCGTGGGCGACGTCGCGGGATTCGCCGCCGCCAGCCACCGGCGCGGCTGCGGAATCGTCCAGTGCCCGACGACGCTGCTGGCGATGGTCGACGCCTCGGTCGGCGGCAAGACCGGGGTGAACCTGGAGATCGAGCGCGAGGGCAGGCCGCAGCTGCTCAAGAACGCGGTCGGCGCGTTCCACCAGCCGTCGCTGGTGCTCGCCGATATCGACGTGCTGGAGTCGCTCGACCCGCGGGACTTCCGCGCGGGGCTCGCCGAGTGCATCAAGCACGGCATGATCGCGGGCGCCGCAGACGACTCCGATCTCTCGTCCTGGCTCGACCAGAACCTCGCGCGGATCGCGCAGCGCGAACCGGAGACGCTCGCCCGCCTCGTCGCGAGAGATGTTGCCGTCAAGGCCAGCATCGTCGCCGACGACGAGAAGGAGACCGATCCGTCCGGTGGCCGGGCGCTGCTCAATCTCGGCCACACCTTCGCCCACGTCATCGAGTCGATCAGCGGCTTCGACCTCGGCACTCGGGAACCGGGCGTGCGCCACGGCGAGGCCGTCGCGCTCGGCCTGATCGCCGCCAGCAAGACCGCCTCCGAGCTCGGCCTGGTCGACCGCGCGTTCATCGAAGGCGTGCGCGCGAGCCTCGCCGCCGCGGGGCTCCCGACCCGGTCTCGGGGGTTTGAGAACGCGGCGCTTGGGCCGGACGCCTTGATCTCGCGGATGCTCGACGACAAGAAGAGCGCCGACGACGGCCTGAGACTTGTGCTGCCGATGGGCCCGGGCACGGCGCGCGTGCTCGAGTCCCCGGCGTTGTCGGCGGTCCATGCCGGCTGGGAGATGATCGGCGCGGGGGCCCGTTCCCCCGATTGAGTCGTTCTGTGAAGAACCCCGAGCGGTGCTTCCGATAACGCCGGCGTGGGACAGGACGTCCTGCGAGCCTTCTGGCGCGGCAAGGAGCACGGGATGCGCACGCTTGCGGTCATCAACCAAAAGGGGGGGTGCGGAAAGACCACCACCTCCATCAACCTCGCGGCGGTGTTCGCTTCCCGCGGCTACCGAACGCTTCTCGTCGATCTCGACCCGCAGGGCCACTGTGCCGCGGGCCTGGCGGTCCCGGAAGGCAAGATCGACAAGGACATCGGCGACGCGATGCTCGCCGTCGCCGACAAGCCCGTGGCCGCATCCAAGCTGCTCTGGCGCGTGGCCCGGAACCTGGACCTCGTGCCAAGCCGCACCCGGCTGGCCGGGCTCGAAGCGGCGAAGGGCGGCCTCGCCCAGGCGCCCGACCGCGAGAAGCGGCTGCTGATGGTCATCGAGCAGCTGACCGGCACGGCCGGGCTCGAGTACGACGTCTGCCTGATCGACTGCCCGCCCTCGATCGGCCTGCTCACCTACAACGCCCTGACCGCCGCCCGCGAGATCCTCATCCCGGTCGAGACCAGCTTCTTCAGCCTCCAGGGGGCTGCCAAGCAGCTCAGCACCGTGCGATCGGTCGGCCGCCGAATCGGCATGCGCCACCGCCCGCGTCTGATCCCCACGATCCACGACCCCGCGAGCGCGCTCGCCCGCGACCTGCTCGAGGAGCTCCGCGAGCGATTCACCGATCGCGTCATACCGCGAGCGATCCGGATGGATGAGAACGTGAAGCGTGCGGCCTCGTACGGCGTGCCCGTGATCGAATACGCCCCAGCGACGCCCGCCTCCGAGGACTACGTGTCGCTGGCCGAGTGGCTCATGGAGCACTCACGCCTCGAGCGCGGCGGCGCCGACGCGATCGACGACGACGAAACCCCCGAAATCGGCGTTCTCCAGGACGGCCCCCCGATCGGCGCCCGCTGGTCGAACGCCCGCGAGCCGATCGTCCCGACCGAGACACGCTCTCCGACGCGGGACCTTGCCTCGAACGGCCAGGCGACGCCGTCCCCGACCGTTGAAATAGGGACCGGCGCTGGCACAATGCCAGCACTATCACGCCGTGAGGATCTCCGGCGTCGCGCCAATCTGCTCCGCCCCGGCGACGCCGGTCTCGGCGGGACCCAGACGCTGACGGAGGCACCGTCCCAATCGGGGTTTCCCCTGGGCGTCCGCGTTGCGGGCGGGCGGGCGACGTTCGTCCAGCCGCTCGCGGAGGGGCGTCAGCTCGCGATCGCCGGCTCGTTCAACCAGTGGAGCTCCACGACGCTCCCGATGCGACGGGACGAGAGCCTCGGCGTGCACGAGCTCACCGTCCCGCTGGAGCCGGGAACGCACCGCTACCGCGTTGTTGTCGACGGGCGATGGAACGAGGATCGGTACAATCCGAACCGTGAGCCAAACGCGTTCGGTGAGACGGACAGCGTCGTCGTGATCCCGGCGAGGCAGGAGGCCTGATCGGGTCGGCGGCGAGCGAAGGAAGGGAAGGACATGCAGCCGCAGCCCGCGTCACGGACGCCGTCCGGCGTCCGCGCTCCCGCCCGGTCTCGCAACGGCACCTCTCAGTCCCCCACCCACGCACAAGCGGTCGCCCCGAGTTCGAGCTCGGTTCCCAGCGACCAATCGGTCCACGACGAACTCGCGGACCTGTTCATCGATGACGGCGCTCCCCTCGACGACCGCGACCCGCGCGGCCGCGGCGACGCCGACGGCCTGAGCGTCGTGGTTCTGGTGACGGCCGGGCTCGGCGGCGGCGAGGTCGACGCGGTGCGCGCGTACGCCTCGCTCGCCGCGCAATCGCGCGGCCTCGGGTCCGCCGCGATCGTCTACCTCGGGCCGATGACATCGAGCATCGAGATCATCGGTGAGCCGGAGTCCGGCTCACACGGGCCGATCGGCACGCGGGAGTGGCTCCGGGACGAGCACGAGGGCGTCGGCATGGTCGTGGTGCACGCCGGCACCGCGGACGATCCCGCGACGATGACCGAGCTCGCGAGCCCCGAGCTCGACCTCGACACGGTCGTCGTGCTCGCTCGCCACGACGAGGACGGGGCCGTCGGCGGCTACGCGGCGGTGAAGCGGCTCTGGTCGTCGGCACGCGGGCTCGGGCTGGACCGCCCGCGCTGGCCGGTGCGTGTGGTCGGCGTCGGCGAGGTCCGCAGGCTCCGGGCCGAGTCGCGGATCCGTCGCGCCGCGGCGCACTTCCTGAACGCCGAGATTGACTGTGGCCCGGGCGTTCCCGAGCACGTCAGCGTGGACACGCGCCGCGTGGCCGAAGGCGCCGGCCGCCTGGGCGTCTCCGAGGTCGTCGAGCTGCTCCGGACGCCACCGGCGACACCGACTGCCGTGCCCGATCTCCTACCCGCGGATCACGCGGCCGCGGACGAGCCCGCCGTCCCAGCGGCGGTCCAGGCGACGGGCTCGCCGAGCGAGGAGAAACCCGAGAAGCCGGTCGGGCCACCGGGCGACGCGGGGCTGAGCCACGCGGGTCTGATCGAAGGTCTCTCGGCGTTGCGGGTCCCTTGCCCGGTCGCGTCCTCGATCGAGCTCGCGGTCGACGAGGCGGGCGGCCTGCATCTCGTCGCGACCTCGCCGGAGAACGCGCTGGAGCAACTCAGCGCCGCCGAGTCTTGGGCGGCCCTGAACGAGCCGTTGATCCGCCTCTGCGACGATCGTGTGCGGACGACGCGGCTGCCGGGCCGCCACGTGCTGCTGCAGGACGCCCGCGCGGCTCGCCCGCTGCTCGACGGCCCTGTGCGGCTGCACCTCGCCCGTCTCGTCACGGTCGGCGGCTGCCGCGCTTGGATCGTCGATCCGCTGAACTAGATTGAGTCGCGGCCATCCGGCCGCGAGATGGCGATCGCTTGCGGGTGGGGCCCCCGCGGCGCGATCGGTGCCATGAACGCGACCTGCCTTCCGATACGAATCGAGTCGAGTCGCGGCCATCCGGCCGCGAGGTGGCGATCGCTTGCGGGTGAGTCCCCCGCAGCGCGATCGGTGCCATGAACGCACGCTGCCATCCGATACGAATCGAGTCGAGTCGCGGCCATCCGGCCGCGAGATGGCGATCGCTTGCGGGTGGGGCCCCCGCGGCGCGATCGGTGCCATGAACGCGACCTGCCTTCCGATACGAATCG
>JBCBKP010000027.1:0-45757 GCA_038521625.1 Planctomycetota bacterium | reverse complement strand
TCTCCGCCGGTCGACGAATTGGATCAGTCGCTCTTTGGCCCGTTCAAGATCCGACGTGCGTGTGCTTCGGCGTTCGAAGCGTCCCGTGCCGGGCCGGCACCAGGCGATGTAGTAGTTGTCCGTGTCGGGCCGTTGGACCAGCCGGTGGTCCCGGTACTCCCAGACCGTGTCGTAGAACATGTGCTCTCCTCCTCTAGTTGTTCGATGTAGCGGCACACCTGCTCGGGGGTGACGAACAGCCGGCGGCGGATGCGGATCGCGGCCAGGCGGCCGTCGGCGATCTCGCGTTCCACCGTCGAGCGGCCGACCCGCAGCAGCGTGGCCACCTCCCGCACCGTCAGAAGCGGCGAGGGCCCAGGTGCGTGAACGTGATCGCCGGGAGCCTCTCGAAGAGCTCGGCCGGCGACAGATCCAAGCACGGCCAGATCACGTGTAGCCTCGCGACCGACAGGCCGATCTCGCCCGTCTCGTGCTCCTCGAGCTGCTCCGGCGGGAGGCCCATCAGCGTCAGAATGTTCTCCTGGCTCAGGCCGATCGCGGTCCGCGCCTCGCGGATGATCGTCCCGACCTGCTTGTCGAGATAGACCTCCGCGTCGTACAGGCGGTCGAAGGTCGGGTGATTGTGTGGATCTTGGGGTGGATCTTTGGGTGGCGTCATGGCCGTCTCTCCTTTCAGTTGATTCGGCTCCATGACGCGCAGATCGACCGCGCTCGCGCAACGGCAGTTCGGTACCTGAAGTGTTCTTTTCCGGAGACTGTGGCGCCGAATCCGCGCGCCGGCTGTGGTTCGCTCTAGTCATCGGACACCTCCACGCCGGGGTAGGGGATCTGGCGGAGATTCCGGTGTCTCAGGACCTCGTTGGCGGCGGCCACCACGCGACGGGCGTCGGTCCGCCGGCCGTCCAGCAGGAACACGCCGCGTGGTGTGAACCTCGCTCGTCCGTCCAGGATGCGGAGCGCGGTCGTGATCGGGTCCGTCAGCGTCGAGCCGGCCGGGGGCTCCGACAGCACCTGCTCGAGAGCCGCGTCGTGATGGTCGTCGCCGCGGGACCACGGGAAGACAAGGCGCGGCTCGCCGTGCTCGTCGAGCACGATCACCGCGCACTTAGGCGGTGAAGTGTCAAGAAAATCGCCCTTGAGGACCTCGCTGTCAGTGAGCGTCTCGAGCGCCCTGAGCCAGTTCCTGGATGGAACGCGGTCGCCGCTCAGCCAGCGGTGGACGGTGCTCCTGTTCTTCACACCGAGCATCCGTCGGAGCTGCTCGGGCGTGAGGCCGCGTGCGTGCAGCCAGTCTGCCAGTTTCATGCCACTTCAGATAATGCAACTCAAGGGCGAATTGAACAGGTTGTTGCCACCGGGAGTTGTCCTCAATCGGGACGTGGGGTGACTACTTCAATTTCACGCGGAGGTATAGAGGCTCCCGTACGCTCGAATCGCGTTGGCTTCGCCGACAGGCGATCGGCCGGGCATGGCCGATCGCGGACGAGCTTCAGCGCCGCCGGCTCCTAAGCCCCTCGGAATCAGCCCGTCCGGCAGCGAGGATGTCTCTGATTCAGAACGAGTTACGGACCGAGGGCCGCCTGCGGCGGGATCATCGCGGGGTCGGCCCGAGTGAGCCCCGACGATGATCCCGCGCCGGCAGCGGAGCAAGACCACACGCCTATGGGCGAGCGAGCTCATAATCCCAGCGAGACTGACACGATCTTGTGTTCGCGAGTTTTTGCTTGAACAGTCCCGCGCGCTTCGGCAAGCTCTCTGCGATGTGTAGATCGGGCGCTGCGCCCGGTCGGTTGTGCGCGTTCGGAGAGACCCGCTCGTGTTCGGACTCCGCAAGCGAACCCGATGGCCCGTGGTGGTCGACCCGATCCCGCTCGAGGAGGTCGAGCCACAGTGACGATGGGCACAGCTTCCGGATTCATCCTTGCTCCCAATTCGCGGCTGACGGCGGCGGAACACCCCGGGCTATCGAGGTTCCGCGCCCGCTTGGGGGCGCTCTGGACCAGCGCCGGAGGTGCCGCTCGAAAGCTGAGCGATCGGCTCTTCCCGACGGGCGGGGGGCCGCAGGCGGCCGCGATCCACCCCTGGTCGCTCGATCGGCCGCTCTTGCGATTCGCGGGGCAAGACGCGTGGACCATCCGCGATGCCTGCGCCGGCACCCTGATCTTCGGGGACACGGGTTCGGGCAAGACGACCGGGTCCGGGCAGGCGATCGCCATGGCGATGCTTCGGGCGGGGTTCGGCGGCCTTGTGCTCACAGTCAAGGCCGGCGAGACCGATCGGTGGCGGGAGTACGCGCGGCGCTGCGGGCGTGAGAACGACCTGATCGTCTTCTCTCCCGAGCGGCCGCACCGATTCAACTTTCTCGAGTACGAGTACCGCCGTTCCACGCGCGGTGGGGGGAGCACCGAGAACATCGTCGAGCTGTTCGTCACGGTGATGAACGCGAGCTCGGCGTCGCAGGGCTCGGCCTCGAACGAAGCCTACTGGGATCGGGCGCTGCGGCAGCTGCTGCGGAACATGCTCGATGCGCTCCGACTCGCGGGCGATCCGCTCACTCTGTCGAACATGAGGAGCCTCCTCGTGTCGGAGCCGATGGCACGCGAGCAGGTGTCTGACCCCGAGTGGCGGAGGGACTCCTACCTCTTTCGCACACTGGAGAGGGCGAGCGATCGGAGCTCGACCGAATCCGGGCAGCACACGCTGCGGCTCACCGCCGACTACTGGCTCAGCGAGTTCGCGGAGACCATGGACCCTCGGACCCGGGGGAACATCGTCTCGACGTTCACAACGACCGTGGACGGATTCATGCGTGGGGATCTGCACGAGCTGTTCGGGACGTCGCTCAACATCACGCCCGAACTCACCCTCGATGGCAAGATCATCGTGCTGGACCTGCCAGAGAAGCAGTTCCACGACCTCGGTCGCACGGCCCAGCTCGTCTGGAAGCTCTGCTGGCAGCGGGCCGTCGAGGAGTCGGAACGCGATCAGCGGAGCCGCCCCGTCATGCTGTGGGCGGACGAGGCCCAGCGCTTCGTCACCGTCAAGGAACCGGGATTCGTCCAGACAGTGCGCGAGCACAAGGGGTGCTGCGTCTACCTCACCCAGGCCCGATCCAACTACCTGCACGCGATGGGGCCAGGAAACCAAGCAGCCGTCGAGAGCTTTCTGGGCGTCCCGAAGACCAAGATCTTCCACTGCAATGGCGATCCGGAGACCAATGAGTGGGCCCAGCGGATCATCAGCGAAGACTGGCGCACGCGGGCCAGCTACAACCTCGCTGAACCCGATGGCCGGACCCCGAGAGTTCGGGACGCCGATTCGAAGAGATCCACCGGGTTCAGCCGAAGCCGCGAGCCGCGTATCCATGCGAGCGTCTTCGGGATTCTGGGCTGCGGGGGGCCGCCCGACTTCGTCGTCCAAGCGATCCTCTTCCAGTCCGGCCGCCGATTTGCCGCGGGAGAGGGCAACACCATCCGTCTGTCATTCAGCCAGGGTGATCCTTCAAGATGACCTCCAAGCACCCCGGCGTGCCGGGCGACGCCCTCGTGCCGGTGACCCGACAGGACGTGGCCAGCCGTTCAGCAGGAGATCCCAAGATGGTGATGCCCGAGCAACCAACACGCCCGCCCGCGAACTTCTTCGCCATTGTGTCTGCCGTCGTCGTGGCATTCGGCGGCTATATGCTGTTCGTGACGCGGTACGCCGAGCCACTCCGGGAACTCGACGCAATGGCCGAACGCGTGGAGTCCATCGACTCGAGAGTCCAGTCGGTCCTTAATAGGACGCAGCAACAGGCCGGCGCCGAGACCGGTGATCTCTCAGAGATCAACATACGCCTCGCTGAGGTTGAGGCTGTCCGAGGCGCATCGGCGCGACGCATCCAGGATCTCGAAGCGGAGATCAGGGCGCTCAAGATCGTGGCTCAGCAGCAAGGCCTGAACCCGCCCGTGATCGCGGGCGTGACGACATCGCCGGTCGAGCCAGCCTCCCCGGATCCCTCCACCGACGCGGCTCGTCAGGCTCAGTCCCCGACAGTGACCACTGCGGCTCCGAGCAGTGGGACATCGCCGACGCCACAGACGCTCGTCAGCGCAACGCGCGGGGATCTCCGCATCGACGTGCTCAACGCCCGCGTCGCTCGCGGCAATATCGTCTTCGACGCGATCGTCACGAAACTGACGGGCGGCGACGGGTACTTCGCGATCAGGAATCACGCCGGCGATGTCGATCGGCTTGTGACGGCCGACGGATATGAATTTGATCGGTTCAGGGCAGGCCGGCCGGGAGGCGCCGCGGGAAGTCGATTCAACGCCGAGCTTGTCGCGGGAACGCCGATGCGATTCCAGTTCTCGTTCCGGGGCGAGGTCCCATCGCCACCCTTCGTGGCCCGGCGCGTCGAGTTCACGGCTCATGAAGATCCGAGCCACAAGCTCCCGCTGCAGTTCCGGTTCGAGAACGTGCTCGTGAGCGAGTGAGCTACTCGACGTCCACCGGATTGAACGGCTGCGCCGGATCTCTGCGGGCATCACGGGCTTCCGCCTCCAGGTCGGCCATGTACTCCATGTCGGCGACCTCGACGCGTCGACGGGCCAGCCGAACCGCGATCCACGCGTCCATCATCAGCAGGCCCACACCGCCGAGCACCAGGATCGTCCCGATCGCCCATCCGTAAGGAGTGATTAAGGTTGCGGCAAGAGCGCCCACGACGATGATCACGACGAGCGCGATCGCGTCGGTCTGAATCCCCAGCGGCATCAGGATGCAGACGCCAGGGCTGCCCGAATGCTCGCGGCTACCCGCGCGGCGGCGTCTCACCGCCCACACGTACTCAGCGATCCACTTGACGGTGAACAGCCACGCGACGAAGTAGACCACGTCGGCGGCCGGACCTCCGAGCACCCAGGAGAGCACGAACAGGCCCACCGAAGACATCAGGAACATGGTGCGGCCGAAGGCGCCGATGCCGCTGCCGGTGAACGCCAGGTGATAAACGATGTACGCCGGGATCGCGAAGGCAATCATCCACAGAAGCCGTGCGATATCGGCCAGTGTTCGTATGGGACCCGGCGCATTGGCTCCGAGTCCTTGCATCCGTCCCGACGTCTGTGCTTGGCGTGCCTGATGCGGGTGCATTCGTCCAAGACTAGTTGGTCCAATGGGATCGCGGCTGAGGAACATGCCCCATTGTGCTTCTGCGAGAACGGACGAGACGATGCTCTCGCCTTGCGAAGGGGCTCCGGGCAAGCATGCGCTCCGTATGCGTCGAGCAATGTGGGCACTCGAAGAAGCACGAGCGACTCGGCGACCAGCTCAGTCGATTGCCTGAACGTCGCGAACACCGTCTTCGACATTGTCGGGCTGTTCGTGCTGCACCCGGCGTGGCCGCCGCTGCTGGTCTCCGACAACGCGCCGGGGCAGCTGCTGCCGATCGCGGTCATCGTGTTCGTGATCCGCTCGGCGCTGCACGGCCTGTGTTCCATGCGATCGCGCCAGAAGGGCACGTTCCGCCACAGCCGGTCGACCGGCGAGCCATGGCCCTTCTGGTACAAGCTGCCCTACCAGAGCGATCCGTACCGGGTGATAATGATCTACGAGCCCGGGCTGCTGTTCGTGGTCGGTGACCGACCGAACAACCGGGGTGTCATCGAGGTGTCGTCCAACCCGGGGCGAGCCGTGGTAGAGCGAGTCACGAATGCGATCGACGCCGTACTCGATGCCGAGTTCGTCGCACACGACGGCAAGCCGGCAGTCGGGTCGCCACGCGAGGCAGCGACTACCTGGCTCAACGTGCCGGACGACGGGCTCAGCGGCATGACGGCGGCGGAGCGCCGAAAGCTCGCGAAGCGCGTGACGGTCCGTCTGCGCGGAGGTTCGGGGCCGGAGAAGCGGGTGATTGAGGTGCACGATCGCGGCATCGGCTTATCGGCGGAACAGATGCCCACCACGATTCTCAGCCTCTGACCTGCCCCCGATAGTTGTGCCAGTTTCTATGTTACTCCAAGGGCTGCGTCCCGTGCCACCAGAGGGCTGCGGAGCGTAGCGGAGCAGGCCTCTGGTGAGACCGTTTGGGGTGCCGGAGGGCGATAGCCCAGCGACGAGTGTGGACGGACCGTGTTGTAGTGCTGCCGCCAGCGTTCGATCAGCACGCGGGCCTCGAGCGGCGTCTCGAATACCTCTCGATCGAGCAGTTCGTCACGCAGCTTGCCGTTCAGGCTCTCGACGTACCCGTTCTCCCACGGCGAGCCCGGCTCGATGAACAGCGTCTGTACGCCGACCTTCGCCAGCCACGCTCGCACCGCCTTCGCGGTGAACTCCGGGCCATTGTCCGACCTGATGTGCTCGGGTACCCCAGTCGAGCGAGATCGGCAGGATCAACCTCGCGAGCGGAAATTACTCCGACCTCTCCATCGACGAAGAACTCCTGATCTCAAGCAGGACGAACCCGGGCTTCACCGTCACCGAGACGCCGACGCTGGCGCTGGCGCGTGGCACGTTCAACGCGCTCGGATCCAGCGTGGATGGAAACTTCATCCAGTCCGGCGGCTCTCTCCGATTCAACCCGACGATCTCTACAGTAGATCCGTTCCGCGTCGGTGGCAGCGCCTCGCTCTCGGTCGGCGGCAGTTGCGTCCGACGCGCGTCAGCGTGCGAACTCTCTGATCCGCAGGGAGTACGTGCATGCCGATGGAGATGGCAAACGATACGCGAGTCGAGACTCCGACGGACGCGGGCCCCCGGCCCGGACGGCTGAGCTACGGACGATCGCGGCTTCTGCTCGGCATCTCGGGTGTCGGGTTCTGGGTCGTCCTGAGCGTGCTGGTGCTGGTTCTCGGGCTTCCCGATCGGCTCGACACGAGTCGCACCGGCGGCTTGGGTTCGATTCTCTTGATGGCTGCGGCGGTGGTCCTGCTCCAAACGCCGTTCGACCTCCTCGGAGGCCTAATTCTGCCAAAGCAGCACGGCCGTCTGTCCGCGTCGAGCGGCCGCGTGCTGACCGGATGGTTGCGAGGCGTGATCGGCTACTTCGTGCTGTACGGCTCGATCGGTGTCATCATGATGCTCGCCGGTCGCGCGGCGGGCTGGATCGGGCCCGTTCTTGTCGGCGTGTCGGCGTGCATCCTCCTTCTCGCCTGCCGGACGCTGATCGCAAGAGTTCTGGGCGGTCTGAAGGCCGTGGAGCAGACCGACCTTGGTCGCGACGTGCGCGTGCTCAGCAGCAGCGATATGGGCTTCACGGGAGGCATCGCCGGGCTGATCCGCCCGACCCGCATCCTTGTCCCCGAGCGCTGGATAGCGCGGCTCGACCCGCGACTGTTCGATCTGGCGATTCGGCGCCGACGGGCGGCCGCGGAATCGGGCCTCTGGGAGCGAGGCCGGCTGGTCGCGGTCGGCTTCACGGTCGCGGGGCTCGTGCTCGCGGGCGGCGTCGCGCGTGACAACTCCGGCACCGCGGGCGGCGTGCTGGAGTTCGCGTCCGTGTTCACCTTGTGGTCTTTCGTCGGGCTGCTCGTGCTCCCGACGCTGAGCCGGGCGGCGTCGCACGAGGTTGATCGGCGGATCGTGGAGAACGGCGCAGAGCCTTCCGATCTGCGGTCGCTCGCGAGTGCTCTCGACGCGATGCAGGACGACGAGCCTGCTCGGCCGGGCATGATCGAGGCCATCTTCCATCCGATCCCGAGCGTGTCATCGCGCGATCGCGGGCCACGGCCGTGTTCTCTTGCGGCATGGAACGCGGCCCGCACCTCCGCGTATCTTGGCCTGGCAGGGTTGTCGCCGCTCGGTCGTGCGGTCCACTGCAACAGCGGGCGGCCGGCGCTCTGGGTCTACCTGCCTTCTGATTGAGGCGGTTCCCGAGCTTCTCGCTCAGGCCGGATTGCCGCATCGCTCGGGACCGCGTCCTCGATATCGGGCTGCGGCGGCCGGAGTGAGAGGTTGTAGACGGCAGTCACCCCGAGAGCCGTCGCGCCGCCGGTGACGCCGAGAACCGGCCGGATGAACTCGTCGGAAGCGATCGCGAGACGGAGCATGATGGCGGCGAATGCGAAGCCGAAGTTGCGGAAGACGACCGCGGGGATCTCGGTGAACCCGAGCGACACGACGGCAAACAGGACATCAACGAAGACGAGCGTGGTAAAGAAGCGATCGAAGAGACGGAGATCGACCCCACCACCGAGGAGTTTGATGAGGTCGGCGGTGAGCAGGCCGGCGAGCGTCACGAGCATGGCCAGCATGACCGCCTGCTTGATCGCGACGAAGGTGCCGGACCGAGCGGGATCGGAGATGATCGGCGTGTGCGTCTGAAATCGGGCGAAGAGCGTCGCGCACAAGAAGAGCGCGATGGCTCCGGCCGCGTCGGTGCCCATGATCGCGAGCGCCTTGCCCTGCTCCCCACCAAGCTCTTCAAAGCCGATGTCGATGGGCTCGGTGAACTCTCCGAGCTTCGCGAAGGCGTCGCGGAGCAGCACGAGCGCGTAGACCTGGAGATGGCGCCCGACGCTGGTCGCGACGGACTTGGGGAGCGAGAGGAGCATCTCCACGATCTCGAAGATCAGCAGAACGGTGACGGTCCAGCCGATCGCGGCGAGATGAACGTCGGGGAACTGGCTGATGAGCGGCGAGACGCCCCTGCGATTGAGCTCAATGAGGAGAATGCCCCCGAGCAGGACCCCGATGAGGGTGCCGGCGCGGGCGAATCGGGCGCGGCGACTCAGCCAGACGGCTTCAAACGACTCGGCGAGCGTGCGAGCGGTCTGCAGCACGCGACCGGCTTCGTGCTCCTGAGCGTTCACGGATTCGGGATATTCCTTGTTATCAGATTTCTTCGACACAGAAACGAATCGCCCTGCCTTGGTTGCTCGAAGGCCGCAGGACTGTGAGAGCCCAAGGGCCAAGCTCGGCATGCGTCCTTCGCGAAGCTGGTTCGGCATTCATCGCCGCTTTCGCGATCTATGTATCGGTTTGGGCGCTTTCGGCTCGATTCGAGCAGGGCGCGACGCTGAGTGGGCTCAACCAGGACGGCGGCGGCCCCGGGTTCTTGCTGCTCGTTCTCGCGGGTGTTGCCGGGCTTGTTGGCTCATCACGCTGGTCCAAGTCTCTTCGCGGGGTGATCGCGATCTTGCCGGCGATTCTGTTCGCCGCGGTCGTGGGATTCGCCGTCTCATCGATGTTCGCGTTCGCGCCGCCGTCTGACGGCATCGCGTACGAGCCGATTGTTTCGGGTGTCGTTGCCGCGGCGTTCATCCCGCGACTCGTCGCCTCGGTTCTCCGACAGAGCTGGGCCGAGCCGGACCAGTCTCGCACCACCACCATGACCGATCCGGGCGTGTCCCGGGTCGCCGACTGATCCCAAGGAGTAGCTCCGTGCAAGACGCGATCGCAAGCACAGCGGAAGCGCTGTCTGGACTCCCGACGCTCGATGCGTTCGGGTACAACGTCGTATACAATCTGCTGTCGCTGACCGTTGCCACGATGGGCGCGGCCACGATGTTCTTCTTCTTTGCGCCGAAGGTCGCCGCGAAGTATCGCCCGGCGATGATCGTCACTGGATTGGTGACGGCGATCGCGTGCTACCACTACTTCCAGATCCGCGACTCGTTCGGCGGTGCGTTCGAGCTGGTCGGCGGCGAGTACATCGCGTCGGGCAAGCCGTTCAACGATTTCTACCGGTACGCGGATTGGCTGCTCACGGTGCCGCTGCTGATGGTTGAGCTGATCGCCGTCATGGCTCTCACCAAGTCCGAGTCCAGCAAGTTCCTGAAGATCCTGATCCCGGCCGTGCTGCTCATGATCATCACGGGATACCCGGGCGAGAACGCCCTCTCGACCGGCGGCAGCGCCGCCGCGATCTGGGGATGGTTCGCGGTCAGCATGTTCTTCTTTGTGATCATCCTTGGCGTGCTGTTCACGCAGCTGACCGCCGCGATCAACAAGCAGCCCGAGGGCGTCCGCGGGCTGATCAACTTCGCCCGCATCGTCGTGCTGATCACCTGGTCGTTCTACCCGATCGCCTACCTGATCGGCGCGCTCGGTCGCGGCGAGGACGGCGGCCTGAGCGCGACGGCGGTCGTCGGTCTGCAGGTCGGATACACGATCGCGGACATCACGGCGAAGGCCGGCTTCGGCGTTGTGATCTACATGATCGCCGCCCGCAAGACGGAGATCGAGGGGCTGCTGCCGCAGGGCAGCGGTGCACCGGCCGCCGCGTGATCGCGGGGCATTGAGACCACGTGTCAACGCACGCGTTCCAGACCACTCCCTCGGCCGCCCGTTCGATCGGGCGGCCGGGCTTCCCGGCCGGGCTTCGGCCGGCCCCGGCAACCCGTCCCGACGCACAGAGCCGCCACGCCGTCGTCGTCGGCGCTGGGTTCGGCGGGATCGCGTCGGCCCTGAGACTCCGGGCGAGCGGCATGCGGGTCACCCTCGTCGATCGCCTCGTGATGCTGGGCGGGAGAGCTCGCGTATTCGAACGCGACGGCTACACGTTCGACGCCGGGCCGACCGTGATCACGGCGCCGTACCTGCTCGCGGAGCTATTCGAGTTGTTCGGCGAGCGCCTCGAGGACCACGTCGATCTGCGGCCGGTCTGGCCGTGGTATCGCGTCCAGTGGGGCGACGGTGCGAAGTTCGACTACGGGGGCGGCCCCGATCAGATGTGCGAACAGATCGAGCGATTCCGCCCCAAGGACTGCGATGGATACCGCCGGATGCTGCGGCGCGCCGAGGAGATCTACAAGATCGGCTACGAGCGGCTTGGCGACCAGCCATTCGATCGTGCGAGCGACATGGCGCGGGCCGTCCCGGACATGCTCCGGCTGGGTGCGCGGCGGTCGATGTACGAGTTCGTCGCATCCCATCTCAAGAACGAGCGGCTCCGGCAGGTCTTCACGTTCCAGCCTCTTCTCGTCGGAGGCAACCCGTTCAACACGAGCTGCATCTACGCCCTGATCCAGCCCCTCGAGCAGCGGTTCGGCGTGCACTACGCGATGGGCGGGACCGGCGCGGTTGTGCGGGCGCTCGGAGCCCTCATGGAGCGTGTCGGCATCGACATCCGGCTCGGCGAGGATGTCGAGTCGATCGAGACCACGAGCGATCGGGTGAGCGGTGTCGCGCTCGGGTCCGGCACGCTCATCCCGGCCGATCTCGTCGTCTCCAACGCCGATCCCGTCACCCTCTACACGAAAATGCTGCCCGAACAGGGTCGCCACAAGCTCACGCGGCTGCGGGCCCGGTCGATGAAGCTCTCCATGGGCCTGTTCGTGTCCTACTTCGGCACGAGCCGGACCTATCCGGATCTTGCCCACCACACGATCCTCCTGAGCGATCGGTACAAGGAACTGCTCAGCGACATCTTCGACCGCGGGATCGTCCCGGACGATCCGAGCCTGTACGCGCACGCTCCAACGCGGTCGGACCCGTCGATGGCCCCCGATGGGCACGAGTGCTTCTACGTGCTCGCTCCGGTGCCGAACCTCTCGAGGATCGATGACTGGGACGCTCGCGAGGAGCGATTCCACGACCTGATCCTGGAACGGATCGAGAGCTGCATGGCACCCGAACTGCGTAGTCACATCGACACGAGGTTTGCGGTCACGCCGCGGTACTTCGAGAGCGAGCTGCGGTCGCCGGCCGGCGCCGGTTTCAGCGTGCAGCCGCGCCTGACACAGTCGGCGTACTTCCGATTCCACAATCGCTGCCCCCACTACCGTAATCTCTTCCTTGTCGGTGCCGGGACGCACCCCGGAGCGGGCATCCCCGGCACGCTCTGCACCGCGAAGACGATGGAGCGCTGCCTGCGCCGAGAGGGCGTCATCGGGATGGGAAGACGATCATGACAAGCTCGCACGGCCACCCAGATCCGGCGCTGGTGCTCCGTTCGCCCATCGATCCGATCGAGGTGCTCCGTCGCTGCGGCAAGACATTCCACGCGGCGTCGCTGATGCTGCCGCCGCGCGTTCGTCGTGAGCTCGCGGTTCTCTATGCCTTCTGCCGCGTCGTTGATGACTGCGGCGATCTTGCGGGCGTCGGAGTCGCATCACGCCCGCACGAGCTGCTGGACGAGATCGAGGCATGCCTTGGCGGCGAGTCCGCATCATCTCCGATCGTGTCTGCGTTCCTCGATCTCGCGGACCGGCACGCCGTCCCGGTCTCGCACGCGCGGGAACTCGTCGAGGGTGTCCGTTCGGACCTCTCACTCGTCCGGATCGCGAGTGAGGACGAGCTGATCCGGTACGCCTACCGAGTCGCTTCAACTGTCGGCCTGATGATGTGCCGCGTGCTGGGCGTCGAGCGGGAGGGCGATCCGTTCGCGATCGATCTCGGCATCGCGATGCAGCTGACGAACATCTCACGCGACGTTCGCGAGGACGCGCTGAACAACAGGGTCTACCTGCCGGCGGCCTGGGTTCCGGCCGAGCGCGTGCTCGAGATCGCTCGGGCCGGTTCGAGCGATCCGTCTGTCGAGGAGGCGGTCGAGCGTGCTCTCATGCTCGCCGATCGCTACTACGACAGCGCAAGCCTTGGCATGGGGTACCTGCGAGGGGCGATCCGCCCGGGTATTCGTGCCGCCGCGACGAACTACCGGGCCATCGGTTCGGTGATCCGACGCGACCCCGCCCGTGCACTGCGAGGCCGCGTCGCGACATCTCGGCGGGGCAAGCTGCTGCGTTCGGCCGTCGCGGTCGGGACGGCCGTGCACGAGCACTTCTTCCGTCTCCGCGGCCCCAAGCACGACAGCGAGCTGCACCTGCCGCTCGCCACGCTCTCGGCCTCGACGATCCCGGCGACATGATCCCCACGTCGGTCGCGATCGCCGGCGGCGGCTGCGCCGGGCTCTCGCTGGCCCGATCGCTCGTCGAGCGGTTCACCGAGATGAGAGTCACGATCATCGAGCCGCGCGAGTCCTGGCAGAACGACCGCACTTGGTGCCGGTGGGCGTTCCCGGATTGCCGGGACGAGCCGGCGACTACCCATCGCTGGTCTCGGATGCGCGTGCGTGGCGGGGGCTTCGACAAAACACTGGATATCGCCGGGACCCCGTACGTCCATATCCCGGCGGGTGCCTTCACAGATGGGGTCGTCCAGCAGCTCCGCGCAACGGGTCGCTGCGAGCTTCGGCTCGGCGAGAGCGTTCATGGCATCGGCTCACACCACGACGGGGCGACCGTATCGATCGGTGGGGAGGACACCGCCACGCCTCTTCGTTTCGACTTCGTGTTCGATGCGCGTCCGCCGGAACGCGAGAGCCTCGATGGCAGGCGAGGTCTCTTGCAGCACTTCCTCGGCGAGGAGATACGGCTCGAGCGGCCCGTTCTCGATCCCGAGACCGCGATCGTGATGGACTTCGGGGTCGATCAGAGCGAGGGGCTGGCCTTCATGTACGTGCTGCCGTTCGCGCCGGACCGCGCGCTGTTCGAGGCGACGTTTCTGACGCCGCGGCTTGCGGACCAGCCGGACTACCAAGAGATGATCCGTCGCTACTGCGAGGAGGAGCTCGGATCGGGCATCGGCGAGAGCATCCGTGAGGAGTCGGGGGCGTTGCCGATGACAACCGGCCCGCTCGGTCCCCCGGCCACGGCGAGGGTCTGGCCGATCGGCACGCGGGCGGGCGTCGGACGGGCGAGCACGGGATACGCGTTCGATGCCATCCAGCGTGATTCGATCAGGATCTGCGACGCCCTTTCGCGTGGCCGGCCCCGTCCCGCGCCTCCGACGCCTCGCCTGCTCACGACACTCGATTCCATGCTGATCTCGCTGCTCTCCCGATCGCCTGATCGCGGCCCCGAGGTCTTCGGGAGACTCTTCTCTCATGCGCCGCGGGACGCACTGCTCCGGTTCCTGAACGATCGCGGCTCAGCGGCAGATATGCTGGCAGTCGCATGGGCGATGCCGAAGCGGCTGATGATCGGACATCTGCTGCGAGGCCGGTGGAAGCAGGCTTGATCCGCCAGATGTCTCCTCCCGGATGGACCGAGCGGGCGATCGATCGCTACACGTGGGCGGTCGCCGCCGCGACGTTGCTCGCTGCGGCCGTCACGGCTCTGGTGCCGTTGGGCGACCTCGCCGCCGCGATCGTCATGATTAGCGCCGTCTTGCTCGTCGGGGTGCCGCACGGTGCGTACGACCTCGAGGTCGGTCGGCGGTGGCTCCGCGAGCGACTCGGATCGGCCTGGTGGGTCGCGTTCGGCGCCGGCTACGTCGCCTGCGCCACGCTTGGCGTGCTGTTCTGGATCGCTGCCCCCACCGCTGGGCTCATCGTGCTGCTCGTCGGGGGCGCGATCCACTGGGGCGCCGACGACATCGAGGTCATTTCAGGATCTCGGCTTGCGAGGCTCTGGCTCGCGTTCTCGAGGGGCACGATCCCCGTCGTACTGCCACTGCTCTGGCATCCCGACGAAACCGCCCGAGTGTTCGGCGTTCTCGTCTCCGCGGAGGTGAATCCGCGGGTGGTGCTGATCTCCGGCGCTCTCGCCGCCGCCGTAGGGCTTGCGGGGCTCGCCCAGCAGATCGGGCTCGCCTGGTCGCGCAATCGAGCGATCGTGCCTCGCGTCGCGGCCGAGGTGCTGGTGCTCGTGCTCTGGTTCGCAGTGACGGAGCCCGTGCTTGCGTTCACGATCTATTTTTGCTTCTGGCACTCGATCCGCCACTCGATCCGCTCCATGGGCAAGATCGACCAGGCAAGCCCGTCGCGAGCACTCATGCGGTATGTGAAGGCGGTCTGGTTGCCCACCCTGCTCACGATCGTCGCGGCCGCGGTCGCGATCGGCCTCGTTCGACTCGACGGCGACGCGCAGTCGGCGATCTGGCGGGTGACGTTCATCGGCCTGTTCGCGCTGACCATCCCGCACGTCCTGCTCGAACTAGTGGAGGGGTCGTCGTCCGCGCCGGCGTCAATGCCCGAGATGGCTCGAGACTGACCCGAGGAACGTGAGGAGCGGCTGAGGATCGGCGAGACCATGCGTGATCGCGAGAAGACCGGCCCGCAGGTCATCGGCGCAGAACCCGAGATCCTGCGGGATCGGGTCCCCGTCTTCGTGGTCGTCGCGGAGCTGATAGAGACGCCCCATCAGACACCCGAATCGGTGAGCCGCAGGCATCAGGTCCTCGCGATGCCCCGCGGCGAGGACACCGAGTCTCGCGGCCGCGGAAAAGAGCGAGCCTGTCTTCTGGTCGCAGATCGCGGCCCAGCGGCTCGACCCGTCCTGCTCGGCGAGCTGGCCGGCGCACATCGCCACGACGGTCTCGGAGAGCACGACGCTCGCCTCGGCCGGCAGGCTCCGCCGACCGAGCACGCCGAACGCCAGTGCGATCATCGCGTCGCCGCTGAGGACGGCCGCTGATGGCCCGTGCTCACGGTGCAGGCTCGGGCGGCCGTTCCGAATCGGATCGTTGTCCATGCACGGCAGATCATCGTGTGCGAGGCTGGCCCGGTGAATGAGCTCGACCGCGACCGCTGCGTCGAGCCAAACTGAACCCCGGCCTCCGCACGACGAGAACCAGGCGTGCAAGAGACGTGGCCGCAGCCGCTTCCCACCCCAGAGGGCATCGGCGATCGGCTGACGCAGGCTGGCGGGCAGATCCGCTACAGCCCGACGTAACCGCGCGGCAACGCCTTCGTCCCCGACGAGCGGCGGCCGCGGAACTTCAACCAGGGTGCGAGCGAGCGTGGCGATGTCGTGGATTCGTGGATTGCAACAGCGAGATTCAGGCTCGTGATGATCTTTGCAGGGAGGAACAGCGCTCCATTGAGGACCTCAATGGCCGGGACATTCACCCTAACTCCCGTACTGACCCCGCGGCAATGGCCAGTACCACACGGCGCACCGCCGGCGAGAGGTGCGCCCAGTCCCGGGTGAGGCTCTCGAGTTCAGCGTCACGGCCCACGCGTGCGCCGGATTCTGCGCCGCCTGCGCGCGCATCGGGCTGGTTTTCTCGGGATTCGAAGGGCGGGTTCGAGTCCTGTTGCGCCCACTTTCCAGCTTCGCACACGCCAGCACCGACCGGCAAGTCCTCGTTTCCAGCCAGTGAGCCAGGATTCGCCGGAGGTTGCTGCGGGCCGTGACCTCCCCCCATTCTTTGTACCAGTGTCTATGTTACTCCAAAGCTGCTTTCCCGTGCCACCAGAGGGCTGCGGAGCGTAGTGGAGCAGCCCTCTGGTGAGATCGCTTCAGGTGCCGGCGGGCGGTAGCCCAGCGACGAGTGCGGCCGTGCCGTGTTGTAGTGCTCACGCCACCGCTCAATCAGCACCTTTGCTTCCAGCAGCGAGGTGAAGACCTCGCCGCTGAGCAGCTCGTCACGCAGCTTGCCGTTGAAGCTCTCGATGTACCCGTTCTCCCACGGCGAGCCCGGCTCGATGTACAGCGTCTTCACGCCCACGCGTTTCAGCCAGCCACGCACAGCCTTGGCTGTAAACTCAGCGCCGTTGTCTGACCGGATGTGCCCGGGCACGCCCAACTTAGAATATGGGCGTCGCCATCAGCCACGCCAGACGCTCAAGCACATCATCGCTCTTGAGGCTTCTCGCGACGTCGATCGCCAGACACTCGCGGGTGTATTCGTCGATCACCGTGAGCATCCGGAAGCTCCGTCCATCATGCGTGCGGCCCTGCACGAAGTCGTAGCTCCAGACGTGGTCCTTGTGCTCGGGGCGCAGCCGCACGCAGCTCCCCTCGTAGAGCCAGAGCCGGCCGCGTTTCCGCTGCTTCTTGGGCACCTTGAGGCCTTCCTGCTTCCAGATCCTCTCCACACGCTTGTGATTCACAAACCACCCGTCCCAACGCAGCAGCGCCGTCACACGCCGATAGCCGTACCGCCCATACATGCACGCAAGCTCGATGATCCGCTTGGTCAGCGGCAGCTCGTCGTCACGCACCATGGGCAGGTACCGCTGCGACGCACGCGGCTGATTCAGGACCCTGCACGCCCGCCGCTCGGAAGCACCGAAGCGATCTCGCAACACATCGACCGCCTCACGCTTCCGGTGCGGGCTCAGAAGTTTCCCGAGGCGACTTCCTGCAGCATGGCTTTATCCAGCGCCAGGTCTGCCACCAGCTTCTTCAGCCGCGCGTTCTCACGCTCCAGCTCCTTGAGCTTTTTCGCCTGGTCTGTCTTCAGCCCGCCGTACTCCTTGCGCCACCGGTAGTACGTCTGCTCGGTCACACCGAGACGCCTGCTGACCTCGGGGACCTTGTGTCCCTGGCCCAGCAGCACCTCAGCTTCACGCAGCTTGCCGATGATCTGCTCCGCCGAATGCCTGATCCGTGCCATGAATCCCTGCCTTCCCAGATGCGTCCAATTCCATGCATTCTCGCATAGCAACTGGACTGGTTTCTGGGGGGCAGGTCACAAGCCTACTGCAGCCAGCAGCCGGGGAATTGCCCCGGCGGCCGTCCCAGACAGCTTGGAGTCAGCACCAGGTGCGAGCAAGCGTGTGGCAGCATTGTTCGTGGATTCGATCCCCTCGGTTGGGCGTTCGATAGGTGTGTCGCGCGTTGCAAAGCGATAGTGAATCGCTATAGTAATGGCGAGTATCATCCGGGGCAAGGCCCTTTGCCTCCAATGAAAATCCCGTACGTCCCGCAAATGTAAGGGTGGCGTACGACTGTAAGTGGGCGATTGCATTGACAATAGCTACTACTAGGTATATTCAATGCAAGCTGTCGTCATGCTGCTGGCGTTGTGGTTATCGCCTGTGCGATGTGGAAATCTGCTCGGAGTGTGGTGCTCAGCAGACGATTGAAGAATGCGAGTCTGTCTTAGGAAAATTTCACTGGTATCACAATATCGGTATTGCATCAATTGTGATCTCAGTAGTTGGGCTTGTGTCGCATTTGTTACATGAGCGATATGTAAATTTTCGTACACTTAGCCCACTGATCTTTTTTGGTGTACTATGCTGTGTCGTAGTACTGGTAGTCTTGGTTCGGATTTCTATTGTGAATGCTGAATGTCCAGAGCGCGTTGCATTTCGCAACGGTGTGCTGGTAGCGATTCAACTGCTGTTGAACGTGACTGCCTGGGTGCTATTTGGCTATCTCGCACATCAATGATTGAGTGAGGGCGGATCGGCGTTCGGGCGGTACGCTGTACGGTGTGGGCGAGTACGAGTACAACGTGCTGAACTGGCGTGCGATCACGCGGATCGACTACACGCCGTACGGCGAGGCGATCAGCACGCCGACGACGGACCTGCGGCGCCTGGGCCGCGATCGGAGGCGTGAGTCCGAAGGCGATCCAGACGCTGATGCGTCACTCGAAGATCACACTGACCCTCGACACCTACGGCCATCTCTTGCCCGACGAGGCCGCCGAGACGGTGAACAGGATGCCGGTCATCGAGCCGCTGGAGCCGTCGCTCATGAGCGCCCAGGTAGCCAGAGTCTCCGGAGCGGGTTCCGCCGATCGGGTCCCCGCAGTAGGCCCCGCAGTAGCAGCGCGATTCGGTGCGATTCAGTGCGATTCGATGCGATGGTCAAAAACGAAAATCGGCCCTGACGCGAGCGCCAAGGCCGTTTCCCATGCTCAAACCAAGCGAGGCGGACGGGACTCGAACCCGCAACCACCGGATCGACAGTCCGGGACTCTAACCAATTGAGCTACCGCCCCAAGTTGTTCTCGCCGCACAGCGGCAGGGGCAACGGTATCACCCGACGCCCCGCGGTCAAGCTCTCGGACGCCCCATCGGACGCCCGGTCGCACTCAGCCGTTCGGCAGCTGGATCCGCTCGGCGTCCTGAAGCTCCCAGGGCGTCCCGTTCGGCGCCACCTGTGTGCCGGCCAGCCCCACGATCACGGTCGCCCCAAGCAGGGCCACCACCGCGACGAACATCAGCCCGGTGAAAATGTCCGGCGACGCCTTCCCGGTCGCGGCGCGACCCGCCGGCATCTGCATTCCCATGTTGGCCATGGCCATTGTCTCCAGATCTCGGCGTGCTCAGCGGCCCTGCGACGAACTCACCCGGTCGCCCGAGCGGACCTCGGCGTCCTCCGGCAGCGTCACCAGGCCGACCGCCCGCTGCGACTCCACCGACTGGATGCTCACGTTCGCGACGAACGCGCCGCTGCGCGAGACCGTCATCTGCACGCCCTCGCGCAGCCCGTCGTTCCGACCCAGGTTCAGCTCGACCAGCGTGCGCCCGGCGCCGTCGCGACGGACGTCCGTCACGCTGCCCTGGACACGCTCCGCGAGGAAGACAGGACCAGCGCCCGTCGTCGAGGTCGCGACCGCGCCCTCGCCCAGCCGCGAGAGCTGCTGGCGGGCGTCGAACAGCTGCTCCTCGAGCGCCCGGCGGGCAAGCTCGAGCACCTGACGCTCGCCCTCGAGGTTCGCGATCGTTTCCTCGAGCTGCAGTTGGCGACGGCTCGAAGCCACCGACTCGCTGCGCAGCGAGCCGACCTCCGAGCGGTAGTTCTCGTTCGTCATCGCCAGCGTCTGGCTCAGCACGTTCAGCTGCGCGATCTGGCTGTTGACCGCCTCGACCTCGAGCGTCGCCTGCGCGACCTCGCGACGCAGACGCTCGTTCTCGATCTCGCGAGAGCCCAGCTCGCCTCGGAGCCGCGCGATCTCGCCGTCACGCTGCTGCAGGTCGGCCTCCAGCTGCTCGCGGGCCTCCGCCGCGCTGGCCGCCGCCGTCGCCTGCTGCGTCGACGCGATCTGCAGGTCCGTCTGAAGCGACTCGTACGCGACGCGGATCCGCGACGTGTTCGCCACGTAGGCGACCGAGAGAGCCGAGAGCGCCACGCTCAGCAGGGCTGCGAACGCAACGAGGATCTTGGTCAGGATGTGCACAGTCGACTCCTCGATCTTCCGGAGAACGCCGGCGATCAACGCCTCCGGCGTCGCCCGGGGTCTCTTCCACTCGCGTCTGCTCGATTCGCGGCCAGCGCTCCGCTGTTCGACCCGTCTCGCCGCTTTGTTGCCCGCCCGTGAGCGGTCACGGACGCCACACGCCGTTCGGCGGCGCGGGTCCCGAGTATAGCCGCGCTCGGGCCGACCGGCCCCCGAGACCGCGGCACGCCCCCAGGCGCCGATCAGCCACCGACCGACACGATCCGCACGATCCCGTCCGCCGCCGCGACCCGCACAGAAGCCGCCCCGTCCGAGAGCATCGTCTCCAGCTTGCCCAGGTGCTCGCGCCGCCCGGTCTGCCCGTAGACCGACGCCGCCTGCGCCCGGATCGCGTCGAGCTCGCTCTGGGCGTACTCGTCCGCGATGAAACCACCCTCGGTGCGTCCGAGTTTCGCCAGCGCCCCCGCGCACGCCAACCGGATCTCCGCCGGCATCCGCCGCCCATCCTCCCGATACGCAGAGAGCCGGATCAGCTGACCGATCGACGCCCGATCGTTGACCTCGCCGATGATCTGCACCGCCAGCGCCGTCTGCTCCAGCTCCTCCGGCCGGCTCGCGTAGAGCGCCGCGCGGAGCCCCTCCAGCGGCGAAGCGTCGCCGAGCTTCACGATCGCCTCGGCCATCTGCAGCCGCATCAGCCGCGCCTCGGCCGGCGTCGCCCTCGGACCCGGCGCGCCGTACGCGTCGCGCAGCACAGGCAGCGCGCTCGGTTCGCCCAGCTCGCCCAGCAGAAACGCCGCGTGGGCCCGCACGCGCCACTCCGGGTGCTCCAGCAGCAGCGGCGCCAGCCCGCTCGGGTCGAAGCCCGCGTCCAGCCGGCGGCTCGCGTAGATCGCCGACGCCCGCACGAACGGGCTCGGGTCGTCCAGCCGCGGCCGGACCGAGGGCCCGAGCTCGGTCAGCCGCGCCCGCCCCACGACCGTCGCCGCGACCGCCCGCACGCCCTCGTTCTCGTCGATCAGCCCGCGCCCGACCAGCCCGCGCGCCCGCGACGGCGTCCGAGACAGCGCCTCCAGCGCGTTCGCACGAGACGCCGGGTCCTCCGCGAGCGCGGCCTCCTCGAGCAGCGCGATCGCCCGCTCACGCAGGCTCGAACGCTCGACCAGCGTCGGCTCGACCGGCCCCGCCGGCTCCAGTTCATCCGGCGCCTTGCACCCCGGGAGAGCCATCATCACCGCCAGAACCGCCGCCGCTATCGCGATGGGCCCGATCATCCGCATCCGCAGACTCCTCTCGATCGCCGTCCTCAGCTATCGGCACGACGCGCCCGCGACCACGACCGAGCGCCGCGATCGGGACGACCCCCGCCAGCATCAGCCAGCCGAACGCGTCCCCAATGACCGCGTACGTCGTCGACCCGGCGCCGAGTTCGACCTCGGCGATCAGAACGCCCTCCGTCCGCGGCTCCAGCTCCGCGGTCACACGCCCCCACCGATCGATGACGCAGGTCAAGCCCGTGTTGGCCGACCGCACCATCGGCGTCGCAAGCTCGACGCAACGCCACCGTGCCGCGAGAAGGTGGTGCCGCCGCGCCGCGTCGAACGACCCGAACCAGCCCTCGTTCGTCGCGTTCACCAGCAGCCCCGCGCGACGCTCCCCGCCCTCGAACGCGAGCCGACGGCACACGCCCGACATCGTCGCCTCGAAGCAGATCGGCGTCGCCACGCCGAGACCGTCGAGCTCGAGCGGCGCATCCCGATCGCCCGGCGTATACGAGAACTCCATCCCCGACGCCCCGAGCGAGAGCATCGCCCGCTCCAGCGTGTCCGACCACGAGATGTACGGCATCACCTCGCCGAACGGCGTCAGGAACAGCTTGTCGTAGCGCTGCGTCGCTACGCCGTTCTCGACCAGGAAGACGCTGTTGTGCCGCGTGTCGTACGACTCGGTCGCGCGTCCGTCCTCCGCGATCTCCAGCTCGAACCCTTCGCGCCCCGCCGCGCCAACCAGCAGCGGCACGCCCAGCGAGAGCTGCGTGGCCATCATGCTGTCATAGAAGAAAACCGTCGGCAGCGCCGCCCCGCTCTCGAGCGGCCAGAAGATCTCCGACTCGCGCTCGACCTCGACGGCCTCGCGGTCCAGCCCCGTCCCCGGGTACATCCCCTCGGGCAGCACGACAAACCGCACGCCGTCCTCAGCCGCCTCGAACAGCAGCGACTGGATCGCCCGCCAGTCCTCGAGACGACGCTCCGGCGTCCAGTCGCCACGGATGCTCTGCGGCACATCGGTCTGAACCAGACCGAGCCTGATGGACCGCCCCGAGCCCGCCCCCGGAGGCGCCGGCCCGAACCACGCGTAACCGGACGCCCAGAGCAAGACGAGCAACAGAGGGGCATACCAAGCGACGCCTCCCTTCGACCAGCCCCTCTCCGACCGTGCCGCGAGAGCCGACACGACCCCGACCATCTGGGCCGCGAACGTCGACACGATCGCAACCAAGCACGAGACCGCGTACGTTCCCAGGAACAGCGCCGGCCAGGCCAGCTCAGGAGATGCGATCATGGGGTGCGCGATCAGGTACCACGGGAAGCCGTGGAACACCACCGCCCCGCGCAGCATCTCCAGACCCACCCAGAGCACGGGCGCCCACGCCACCGCCGGCACCCCAGGCCGCGCCCGAACGAACCTCGTCCCGAGCCACACGAACAGCCCCGGGTACAGACTCAGATAGATCGGCAGCGGGATGAATCCCAGCGCGCTCACCCGCGCCGTCCAGTGCGTCCAATAGATCCACAGCGGCAGCGCCGCCAGCGTCACCATCAGCCCGAGCACAACCGGCCGCGCCCCGGAGCGTCTGTGACTCGATCGCGCCCGAGAGCGGCCATCCGCATCCGCCGCATGAACGAGCCCCTCTCGCGAGAGAGGGGCCATCCGACCAAGCCGATCCGCGGCCAGCACCAGCGGCGCGGTCGCGACCAGCGCGAACCCCCACAGCCCGAACGGATCGAACGCCAGCAGCATGAACAGCGCGTGCAGCAGACCGCACGCCACCGCGAACAGCCGCGGCCTCGCCGAAACAATCCCGTCGATGAAGCCGGACTCAGCCGCCCGCATAGTCGATCAGCCGGGCCAGCTCCGAGCGGAGCTCGCGCCGCGGCACGACCATGTCCACCATGCCCGACTCGACGAGGAACTCCGCCCGCTGGAACCCCTCGGGGAGGTCCTGGCGGATCGTCTGCTTGATCACGCGCGGGCCGGCGAAGCCGACCAGCGCCCCCGGCTCGGCGATGATGATGTCGCCCAGCATCGCGAAGCTCGCCGTCACGCCGCCCGTCGTCGGGTCCGTCAGCACGCTGACATACAGCAGCCCGGCCGCGTCGTGGCGCGCCAGCGCCGCCGACGTCTTCGCCATCTGCATCAGGCTCAGCGTCGACTCCTGCATCCGAGCCCCGCCCGACCCGCTCACGATGATCAGCGGCAGCCGCTTCGCCGTCGCGTGCTCGATCGAGCGCGTCAGCACCTCGCCGACCACGCAGCCCATCGATCCCATCATGAAGCTCAGGTCCAGGCAGGCGATCACCGCCGGTCGACCCTTGATGAACGCCTCGCCCGCGAGGATCGCGTCGGGCCGACCCGTCTTCGCCCGCTCGGCATCCAGCCGAGCGCTGTAGACCTTCAGGTCCTTGAAACCCAGCGGGTCCGCCGACTCCAGCCCCTCGAACATCTCGACGAACGAGCCCTCGTCGGCGAGCTGCCGAGCCCGCTCGGTCGCGCCAAGGCGGAAGTGGAACCCACACTCCGGGCAGAGGTGCCGGTCGGCCTCCATCTGCCGCCGGTAGATCATCTGGCCGCACGAGGGGCAGCGCAGCCACAGACCCTCGGGGATGCTCTTCTTCACCGGCTGGGCCGTCTCGCCCCAGGTCTTGCTCGAGCTCGCGGTTGTCGCCATCCAGTCTCCGTCTGGCACTTGAACCGTGTTAGGCGGCGCCCGTCTCGGGTTGCGGCGTCCGCGCGATCTCGACGAGCCGCCCGCGGTCGATCTGGTGCCACTCCGCGGACGCACCGTCCCACGCCAGCCGGTGCACCGACGCCGGCGAATCGCCCAGGAGCCGAGAACGCACCACCCCATAGATGAACGGCCGCAGCACGACCGCCGCCGCCGGGCGTTCAGACTTATCCAGCTTCTCCATCGCCCGCGCGAACCGCTCCATCACGCGGATCTCGACCTCGATGAACGACTCGCCCTCCGGGGCGCTCACCGTCGAGGGATCCTCCAGCCACCGTCTGTACGCGCTCGGGTACCGCTCTTCGAGGTCCGCCGACAGCAGCCCCTCCCAGAGCCCCATGTCGATGTCCGCGAACGCGTCGATCTTGCGCACCTTGGCCTTCGTCGCCGCCGACAACGCCTCGGCCGTCTCCAAGCTCGCCGCGTCCGGCGCGGTCAGGATCACACGGGGCGCCACGTCGCCGAGCGCACCCGCCGCGTCCTCGACCGAACGCCTGCCCTCGTCGCACAGCGGAAGGTCCGTCGAGCCCGCCAGCCGACCCACGAGATCCCAGTCGGTCTCGCCCGATCGCACAAGCAGCACGCGGAAGTCGGTCGCCTTGGGCATGCCCGGACCCATCTCCATTCGCGAGAACCAACGGTGTATCGACACCGCCGGCCGTCTCACTCCCGAGCCGCAAGTTTAGTCAGGATCCAGTCGGGTCAACCGCCCAGCAGAGAAGGGGCCTGATCGGGTTCGCCCTGGGGTCGCGCGACGACCTCCTCAGCCCCGCCGGCCCGAGCCTCCCCGCCACGCAGGGCCGCGATCGCGGCGCCCCGGTCACCCTCGGGCTTCCCGAAGATCGCCGAGGCCGCCACCAGCACGTCGCAGCCCGCGTCCCGCGCCAGCCCCGCGTTCTCGGGCTTCACCCCGCCGTCGATCTGCAGCCGCTGGTCGTCCCGAAGACGCTCGCGGATCATCGCAGCCTTCGGCAGCACCCCCTCGATGAAGGACTGCCCGCTGAACCCGGGGTTCACCGACATCACCAGGATCAGATCGAACGCCTCGATGTGCGCCTCGATCGATTCGAACCGCGTCGGCGGGTTGATCGCGAGCCCCGCGGTCATCCCCAAGGCCCGCACCCGCTCGGCGAAATCCACGCCCTGGTCACCGATCGCCTCGATGTGCACCGTCGCGTGATCCGCCCCCGCCTCCGCGAACGGCTCGAGGAACCGCTCCGGGCGCTCCACCATCAGGTGCACGTCCAGCGCCGCCCCCGGCAACGCCCGACGCAGCCCCCGGCACAGGTCCGGACCCATCGTCAGGTTCGGCACGAAGTGCCCGTCCATCACGTCCAGGTGCAGCAGGTCCGCGCCCGCGCCGAGCGCCTGCGAGCACTCGGCCTCCAGCCGCGCGAAGTCCGCCGACAGAATCGACGCCCCGACCAGCGGCAGCCGCGCCGGCTCTCGCAGCGCCGCCCGCCCGGCCTCGCCGCCCGCCCCGTCCGATCCGTCCGATCCGTGCGCATCGCCCGCCATACGAGGGAGCGTACGCCACTACCATCCGGCGAAGGAGAGGCTCCGATGCCGACCACCAGCCAGAGTGTCGAAGAGACCCGCGCGCGACTCGCCTCCGTCGGACAGGAGCACCTGCTCCGATTCGTGGACGAACTCAGCGAGCCGCAGCGCGCCGGGCTGCTCGCCCAGATCGACGCCCTCCCCCTCGACGAACTCCCCAGGCTCATCGACACCTACGTCCGCGCCGCCGCCGAGCCCGAGCCCATCGGCGACGTCACACCGCCCTCCTACTACCCGTACGACGCCGGCGAACGCGGCCACATCTGGGACCGCGACGCCTACACCAAGCGCGGCGAGGACCTCATCCGCGCCGGCAAGATCGCCACGTTCACCGTCGCCGGCGGCCAGGGCTCACGCCTCGGGCACGACGGCCCCAAGGGCACCTACAAGCTCGGCGCCATCACCGGCAAGCCGCTCTTCCAGTTCTTCGCCGAGATCGTCAAGGCTTCCTCCGACCGCTACGACGTCGCGATCCCCTGGTACATCATGACCAGCCCCCTCAACCACGAGGACACCATCGCCTTCTTCGAGGCGAACGGCTTCTGGGGCCTCCCCCGCGGCGACGTCATGTTCTTCCCCCAGGGCGTCATGCCCTCGCTCGACGCCCAGACCGGACGCATCCTCCTCACGGACAAGCACATGGTCGCCACCAACCCCGACGGCCACGGCGGCTCCCTCCGCGCACTCATCGAACGCGGCGCCATCGACGACATGAAACGCCGCGGCGTCGAGCACTTCTGCTACCACCAGGTCGACAACGCCCACTGCATGACCATCGACCCCGCCTTCATCGGCCTCCACGCCGCCGCACCCGACAGCTCCGCCGAGATCAGCTCCAAGATGCTCCCCAAGGCCGAACCCAAGGAGAAGGTCGGCCTCTTCACCAAAGAGCACGCACGCATCAAGGTCATCGAGTACTCCGACCTGCCCGACGAGATCGCCGAGCAGACCGAACCCGATGGCACCCTCCGCTTCCGCTGCGGCTCCATCGCCATCCACCAGTTCTCCGTCGCCTTCGTCGAGAAGCTCTGGAACGACCCCGGATTCGAGCTGCCCTACCACCGCGCCATCAAGAAGGTCCCCCACGTCGACCTCGAGACCGGCCAGCGCGTCGAGCCAGAGAACGCCAACGCCGTCAAGCTCGAACGCTTCGTCTTCGACGCCCTCCCCCGCGCTGAACGCTCCATCATCTACGAGACCGACCGCGTCCTCGAGTTCGCGCCCGTCAAGAACGCCACCGGCGTCGACTCCGCCGAGAGCGCCCGCCTCCTCCAGACCGAACGCTCCGCCCGCTGGCTCGAGGCCGCCGGCGTCACGGTCCCACGCAAGCCCGACGGCGCCCCGGACTGCGTCATCGAGATCAGCCCGCTCACCGCCCTCGACGCCGGACAACTCGCCCAGCGCGACGACCTGCCGGGGTCCATCGAACCGGGCGCTGAACTCTCGCTGTAGCCCGACCAGACCTTCAACCGGGACGCCGCTTTATCCGTACACCGTTCAGGATGAACGGGAGCGTGCGCCGCAAACTCATCCGCACCTTCGTGATCCACACGCTGGTCGGAGTCCTCACCAGCGTCGCCATCGCCTGGGCACTCGCCTGGCTCTGGCCGCTCTGGGGCGTGAGCTTCTCGACACGGTTCGCGGAGAACGGCCAAACGCGAGGCGATCTGTATCGAGACGTCAGGATCGAGGTCGCGCGGGGGTTCGGGTTTCATCGCGAGGTCCGCGCCCGTGCCAGATCACCGTTCACGTCCATCAGCACAATGATGCTCATCGATCTCGAGTCCCGTACGAAACGCGAGATCCCGATCGCGCACCACCGCTCCGAAGAGGAGAACCCGCGACTCGATCGCGACCGCTTGCTGCTGACCGACGGCGACGGGTGGGATCGCTGGGAAGGACCTGAGGTGATCGACCGCCGGGGGTGGCCGTTCCTCTGCGCAGAGTCCGGATCCTCATGGGAATCCCGGGACCTGCCCGGCGGCGGCTATGACTGGGTCCGGATCACGCACCTCGGCATCCGCATCGACGGGCGCGGCGCCGAGTTCGACGCCGGCAAGTTCCGATCGTTGCCGCTGCGCCCGATCTGGTTCGGCCTCGCGATCAACACCGCGTCCTACGCCGCCGCGAGCTTCGCCCTCGTCTCCGTCGCAGGAGCGACGCGACGATACAACCGCTTCAAACGCGGCCGCTGCCCCCACTGCGGCTACGACCTCGGATTCGATCTCAGCACCGGATGCCCGGAATGCGGATGGCGGAAGAACCCCAGCTGATCCCCTCCGCGTCTCGTCATGACTCTGCGCCTCCGCGTTCTCCCCGCGGCATAGCCTCCCCGATGCCCACACCAGGCGCCGACCAACTCAGCCAGCTCCCCAGGTCCCTGGCCGAGAAGTCGCGGCTCGTCCGCCTCGCCGGCGACGTCCCCACGCTCCTCGCCCACCCCGACTGGGACAAACCCGCGCCCGTCGTCTTCTGGATGCACGGCCGCACCGCCAGCAAAGAGCTCGACCCGGGCCGCTACTCCCGATGGATCCGCGCCGGCCTCGCCGCCTGCGCCATCGACCTGCCCTCCCACGGCGAACGCGCCGACGACGAACGCCAGCGCTCCGCCTACTCCCTCGACACCATCGAGCAGGCCCGCGCCGAGATCGACCCCATCATCGCCGCCCTCGCACGCAGCGAGTACGCCGGGCGCTTCGACCTCAGCCGCATCGCCATCGGCGGCATGTCTCTCGGTGGCATGGTCGCCCTCCGCCGCCTCTGCGACCCCCACCACTTCCGCTGCGCCGCAGTCGAGGCCACCACCGGCGACCTCGCCGCCCTCTACGACTCCCCCGTCTCGCCCGCCGGCGACCCCTGGCCGCCGCACGAGCCCACGCGCGTCGCCGAGCAGAGCACGCTCGAGCATCTGGGGACGTTCGAGCCCATCCCCCTGCTCGCGCTGCACTCCGAGACCGACCGCATGGTCCCGTTCGAGGGCCAGCGGGCGTTCCTCGACACACTCCGCGCCCACTACACCACGCGCAGCGCCGACCCGGAGCTGATCTCCCTCGTCACCTGGCCCGAGACCGGTGCGCCGGAAGAGCACATCGGATTCGGCCGCGTCAGCAACGACGCCAAGAACACGCAGACGCGATTCCTGGCCGACCACCTCCTGGCCAGCTGACAGCCTCCGCATCGGTGTGCGACTTCACGCCGGCTCCCTCTCCCTCCGGGAGAGGGCCCGGGTGCGGGCGAACATCACGCCGGTACCGCTATCCGCAACAACCGCGACGCGCGACGCTGCCCGCGAGCGGTCGAACCTCGAGACCGAACGGTCGCGACGAAACACACCCTCGCGACCGAACGGTCGCGACGAAACCAAGTACGCTCTCGCGGTGCTCCCACGCAAGCTCAACCCCTTCGCCGGACTCCCCAACCCGCGCGAGGTCTTCGCCTGGGGCCTCTACGACCTCGCCAACCAGTCCTTCACCCTCCTTATCATCACGCTCCTCTTCCCGATCTACTTCCGCGAGGTCGTCGTCGCCGATGCCGCCAAGGGCGAGTCCATCTGGTCCGCCATCGGCTCGGCCAGCCTGCTGGTCGTCGTCGTCGTCTCGCCCCTGCTCGGCGCGCTCGCCGACGGCTACGGCCTCAAGAAACGCCTCCTCGTCGGCACCGGATACCTCTGCGCCGCGCTCACCGTCGCGCTCACGCTCACCGGCGAGGGCGACGTCTGGCTCGCCGCCGGCCTCTTCATCGTCGCCAACGTCCTCTACCAGATCGGCGAGAACTTCCTCGCCAGCTTCCTGCCCGAGGTCTCGACCCCGCGCAACGTCGGCCGCGTCTCCGCCACCGGCTGGACGATGGGCTACCTCGGCGCCCTCTCGCTTCTCGTCCTCGTCGCCGCCGGCATGTTCGGCTACCAGGCCATCACGGGCGAAGAGCTCGCGCTGACCGACTGGTGGGTCTTCTTCGCCTTCGCCGGCGTCTGGTTCGCCCTCGGCATCCTCACGCCGAGCGTCGTCCTCAAGGAGGCGTCCGCCTCCGACCGAGAGGCCCGCGAGCACGGCCCCATCCGCGTCGCCTTCGAACGCGTCGCCGACACCCTCCGCCACGCCGCCCACTACCGACAGCTCATCCGATTCCTGACCGCCTTCTTCGTCTACGGCTGCGGCATCAACGTCATGGTCTACTTCGCCGGTCTGCTCGCCCAGGACTTCGGGTTCGAGCAGGTCGAGCTGGTGATCTTCGTCCTCCAGCTCAGCGTCACCGCCGGCATCGCCGCCGCCTGCACCGCGTTCATCCAGGACCGCCTCGGCGCACGCACCACCGTCCTGCTCTACCTCTCGCTCTGGATCGTCGCCTCGCTCGGCCTGCTCGCGATCGCCCTCCTCGGCGAGGACGGCCGCCGACCCTGGATGTTCTGGACCGTCGGCAACTTCATCGGCTTCGCCCTCGGCGGCGCCGGCGCCGCCTCGCGCGCCTTCGTCGGACGATTCACCCCAGCCCATCGCACCGGCGAGTTCTTCGGACTATGGGGCATGACCTACAAACTCTCCGGCGTCGTCGGCGTCCTCGCCTTCGGCCAGGTCAAGGCCTTCGCGGGCGACATCGCCGCCAACGCCCTCCTGCTCGCCATCTTCATCGCCGGGCTCGCGCTGCTCCTCCGCGTCTCCGAGACCGCCGGCCTCTGCGCCAAACGCCGCGCCGAACGCGCCTTCGCCGCTGCCCGGTCGGCCTCGAAAGCCAACCCGCGCACATAGAGCCCGCTCACCCGATCGCGCACGCCTCCGGTCTTCGCCGCCGGCCCGGTGGGCCGCAGGATTCCATCCCGCGCGACCACCGCACGCGAGTCTGCGGCCGGACGACCGATACGGAGCGATCAGAACCATCTGAACGATGTCGATTTCTCGCGCCCGATCCATCCGCGCAACGCGCCGACGCGAATAATGCGCCGACACCGACAACCCGGAGGGACGACATGCGCATCGACGTGCTCGACGAACGGATCAGCGCCGCCATGAGACGCCACGGCGTCGACGCCCTCCGGTACGCCCTCGCCCTCATCTTCATCTGGTTCGGCCTGCTCAAGCCGCTCGGCCTCTCGCCCGCCGCGCCGCTCGTCCTCCAGACCGTCGACTGGATGCCCGTCTTCAGTGCGCAGACCTGGCTCGCGATCATCGGCTGGTGGGAGGTCGCCATCGGCGCCTGCTTCTTCTTCCGCCCGGCGCTGCGGATCGCCATCGGACTCCTCGCCCTCCAGATGGCCGGAACGTTCATGCCGCTGGTCATCCTGCCGAGCGTGACCTTCCAAGAGGGACGCTTCCCCTACGCCCTCACGATGGAGGGCCAGTACATCGTCAAGAACCTGCTGATCATCGCCGCCGCGATGGTCGTCGGCGGCACCGTCAGGCCAGCCCACGCAAAGCCCAGCGCGCGGCATGCCCGGACCCGAGCCCACGCCGTCTAGAGTCACCCCATGAGTTCCACCGACGTCCCCGCTCCGCCCGAGACCGACCCCGCCGGACCGCAGCGCCTCAGCGAGTACCCAGACCAGCGCGGACGCTTCGGCGACTTCGGCGGCCGCTACGTCCCCGAGACGCTCATGGCCGCACTCGCCGAGCTCGAGGACGCCTACCTCCACGCCCGACAGAACAAGGACTTCTGGGACGAGCTCCACGATCTCAACCGCACCTTCGTCGGCCGCCCCACCGCCCTCTTCCGCGCCGACAACCTCACACGCGAGGCCCGCGCGCGATCGGGCAAGGGCCGCGGCGCCACCGTCTGGCTCAAGCGCGAGGACCTCGCGCACACCGGCGCACACAAGATCAACAACACCCTCGGCCAGGGCCTGCTCACACGAAAGATGGGCAAGGCCCGCATCATCGCCGAGACCGGCGCCGGACAGCACGGCGTCGCCTCCGCCACCGCCGCCGCGCGGCTCGGACTCAAGTGCGACGTCTTCATGGGCGCCGAGGACGTCCGCCGCCAGCGCCTCAACGTCGTCCGCATGCAGATGCTCGGCGCGACCGTCGTTCCCGTCGAATCCGGCAGCCGCACGCTCAAGGACGCCACCAACGAGGCCATGCGCGACTGGATGGGCTCCGTCGACGACACCCACTACATCATCGGGTCCGTCGTCGGGCCCCACCCCTTCCCGATGATCGTCCGTGATTTCCAGTCCGTCATCGGACGCGAGAGCAAGGCACAGTGCCTCCGCGCCTTCGGACGACTCCCCGACGCCGTCGTCGCCTGCGTCGGCGGCGGCTCCAACGCCGCCGGAATCTTCTACCCCTTCGTCGACGACACCGACGTCCGCCTGATCGGCGTCGAAGCCGGCGGACGCGGCGCCGGCGCCGGAGACCACGCCGCGCCGCTCAGCCACGGCAAGTCCGGCGTCCTCCACGGCTCGCTCAGCTACGTCCTTCAAGACCAGGACGGGCAGACCGCCGACGTCCACTCCTGCTCCGCCGGCCTCGACTATCCCGGCGTCGGACCCGAGCACGCGTTCTGGAAGGAATCCGGGCGCGTCGAGTACACCGCCGTCACCGACGAGGCCGCGATGGACGGCTTCCTCCTCGCCGCCCGCGCCGAGGGCATCATCCCCGCCCTCGAGACCGCCCACGCCGTCGCGCACACCGTCGAACTGGCCTCGCAGCTCCCCGACGACCAGCACGTTCTGATGAACATGTCTGGCCGCGGCGACAAGGACGTCGAGGAAGCACTCCGTCTCATGGGCGGCGAGGTCAAGCCGGCCGAGCAGCGCAACCGACCCAAGCGCCGCAAGCGCAAGCCGAAGAACAAGCCCGAGACCAGCATCGGGACCGACGCCGAGCCCAAGCAGGCAGAACAGCCAACCGGAACCTCGGCCGAGACCCAAACCCAGGACTGAGCGAACTCAGCGCGTCGGCCGGACAACCAGCGTCGACACACCGCGAACCACGCGACGCGCCCGACGCAGACCGCGACCCGAAGCCGTCTCGATGATCGGCTTCGTCCGATCTGTCTTCGAGTTGCCGAACACGCAACGCACCTTGCCCTATGTCTCGCCGCCGATTCCAAGATCGCTGGATGCCGCAGCAACCGTGCCCCCCACGATCAGCACCTCGTCCTAACAACGCTCATCGACGATCTCCTAGGCCAAAGACCTCCGTCGCCTGATTGCCGAACCTTCGTAATCCAAATGAGAAACGACGAGCCGAGATCTGTATAACTACACACATTGCCCGATACACCTGCGTGAACCGAATCATCTAAAAGGGCCAGATTCTCGGCTGTCGATTCCGGAGTTGCTGTAACATGTCTACGCAGGTGGACGTCGCTGCCATTCGGGCATCGCAGGCCAGGCTCGGTTGGAGCCCCTTCTCCCCAGATAAAGAGGAGATTCCGATGCGATTTCAATTAATTGAGAAGCTCGCCGTCGCAGTGATGGCAGCAGCTGCGGTCGGCGGAATAGCAGCATCCGCGCTCGCGCAGGGGCCGTTCCCACGGTTTTGCCAAGGCCAATGCAACGGGGTGGTTGTGTACTGCTCATCGGCTCAGGATTACTGCTGCTGTGACCCAACGGGCACACAAGCTTGGACATGTTCATGCATGTTCAGCGAGGACTGCTTGGCAGATCCTCATTGCAACGGCGGCCTCCCCATCAACCCGGGGCTGTGACGCCGGTATCAAACCGCCGCAAGAAGTAGCCGAAAGAGAGAATCGCGATGTCGGATTCACGGCATGTCAAGCTCGGTGCGGCGGTAACGGTCGCGGCCATCGCCCTGTCGCTCAGCGCCTGGTCAATGTTCCGCCCGCGCGCGTCCGCCACATCGGGGCCACCTGATTACAGAGCAGACCTTCTTCGGGTATCTAGCTCGCGAGAGTTCGCGCCGATCGAGCCCGGAAGCGCGACCAGCATCGAGTCCAGACTGGTGCAACGCCTGGCCGCCACGGCCGCTCGCCCCGACACGAGCGGCCGTGGCTCACTCGGACAACCACGCTCACCAGGAGCATCTAGGGCAGCCCCCTCAATCGCGTCACACGCTTCACAGATGCTTGCGCTCTCGTCCCAGGCGGCCACGTCACCACAGGCCTACATCGACTTCAGACTCGCCGCCGGAGCCCGCTGGGCGACGAGAGAAGAAATGACTGACAAGGGCTTCGATCTGATTCGGCTGCTTGAGGTCTACGGCGCGGATGACGAGTTCGCTCATTCAGCATCGACCGAAGATATGTTTAGATACCTTTGGGATTGCAGCCGCGAGATGAATGACGGATACGCAATCCACGCCAAAATGCCAACAGAGGATTTGCTTGACATACGATTTGGCACCCAATCCAGAACCAGCCAGTCGACCGCGGTTGCCCAAGGCGCCGGCCTTGATTTCGAGACGTGGCACGGCTCCGCGTCGGCGTCGTGCCGAAACTGGTTCATGAACCCCATTAGCTTTCTCGATGTACGCGAACGCACGGGCGTTGTCGAACGTGCTGTTGTAGGAGCCGTACTCGAGTATCCGGGAGGGGATCATCGATCGGTGATGCTGAACTACTACTTTTCTCCATCGATGGGCCAGTGGTACTTCCTCGGAGCAAATATTAATAACTTTGAAGTGGCGGATCGCATGACCCCCTGCGGGGAATACTGATATGCCGGAACGCGATCTGCCAAGGGGTTGGGGCTGGAAGTTGATCGCAGGAACATGCATCAGGGCGGTTGTCGGAGTCTTGTTCCTGTTCGCAGCAATCGCAAAATCTGTTGAACCGGTGGCCTTCTCATCGGTAATCGAGAGCTTGCTAAGACTGGGGTCCGAGCATCAATTACCCGGATCCCCGGCGACCGAAAGAGTCCTTGGAATCGCCGTCATAACCTGGGAGGCCCTGCTTGGCGGACTGCTTCTGTTTGGGTATCGCCCACGCCTAGGTGAAATCTTGGCCCTGGTGACGCTGGCGGTTTTCTGCTTTGTGCTTATCGGGCTACTCGTACTCCCGAACACCGAGTCATGCAGCTGCTTCGGCGGACTAACTATCGCGGCGACCGATGCTCGACAGACCGCCATTGCTGGTATTGTGAGGAATCTTGCCCTCATGGGGCTTCTCGCCTGGGCTGCTTGGCCGATACGAATCAGCTCTGCGAGGGCAGAAATCAGCGGCGACAGCCTCGAACGCTAGAACCGCGGTCCAGAACCTGGGGGAAGGCGCCGACGATGCGAAGCGCATTCACGCTTATCGAAAGTCTCGTGTCGATTTCTGTCATTGCTGTGCTGCTCGCAATATCGGCCCCTGCGATCCGCGGCGCCCACCGGTCCGCAGAGCGGCTCGTGACGCTCTCGGACATGCGGTCCCTCGGACAGGCGATCCACTCGTATACGACAGACAACACGGGGTTGCTCCCGTATGTCTCGGAGCCGTTTCGTCCCGACCAGCACCCTACCCCACTACCATTCGGGAGAGTTGGTTCTCAAGGCCACTTTCGCAGTCTCGGCGCATATTGGGCATCCGCGATCGCGGAGCGCGATCCAACTTCATGGCGAGTTGCCATGAAGCGAATTGATCCGAGTGATGAGGAGCCCAAACCGGGAGATCCCACGTCGTTCTGGCTAACCCATGCAGCATTCGCCAGTCCGGAGTGGTGGCAAGAAAACGAGCCGCAGTTCATTCGGACGCTCTTTCGAGCGCAACCTGTCTATCACACAGCATTCACTGATCGAAAGGCACTGCTGATCGGCATCCATCGCATCGAGACTGACGCGACGGCCACCGGTTCGCAATCGAATCTTACGGTTCCAGTCACGATGGTGGACGGAAGCGCTGAACGCACTCCGCATGTCGAGCTGGATGGGCCGCTGCGATTTCGCGCAACGTATGGATCTGTGACTTGGAGGGGCGTAATGACTCTCGACGGACTTCGCGGTATTGATTATTGAAGTCGTCTCGCGAATCGACGTCAACGGCTCGGCCGACCGAACACCCCGCGCAGCGCCGACAACGCCCCGCGTCCACGCCGTGAAAGCCGGCCCACATACGTCAGCAGCGCCCGGAACAGCAGCGCCGTCCGCAGCCGGCGCAGCCCCGTGTCGTCCGGCGCGATCTCGAACCCGCGACGCAGCCACTGCCGCGCCGCGAGCCACCGACCGTCACGCAACGCCGCGACCGCGAGGTTGTGCAGCGCATCGACGTTCCGCGGATCGACCGCCAGGATCCGCTCGGCCACCGCCGAGCCCGCGGCGTGATCGCCCCGGACGAACAGCGCGACCGAATACAGATGCAGCGTCTTCACCGAGCACCCGTCGACGCCCGCGGCGGTCTCGAGCAGCTCGCACGCAACGACAGGTCGGCCCGCGTCGAGCAGCAGCGTCGCCACACGCTCGCGCTGCGACGCCGGCAGCGTCGAGTCGTCGCCCGACCGCCCACCGAGCTCGCGCACGAACTCGATCAGCACCACCGCCGCGCGCTGCACGTCCGACGGACGCCCACGATCGAGCAGGCACTCGGCCAGGTTGATCCGCGTCTCGTGATCGCCCGGATCGAGCCGGATCACCATGTCCAGCGAGGCGATCGCCTCCGCCAGATGACCCTCGCCCCGCGCCAGGTCGCCCAGAGCCGCGTGCGCGTCCGCGTTGTCCGGCTCCAACTCGAGAACCCGACGGTACTTCTCCGCCGCCTCCGCCGGGCGGTTCATCTCCGTCAGCACCTCGCCGAGCGTCAGCAGCGTCTCAACGTCCCCAGGGTCCCGACGCAGCTCACGCAGCAGCAGCTGCCGCGCCCGCTCGTGACGCCCCGACGCCGCGAAGCCCTCCGCCAGCCGCGCATCCAGCCGCGGCAGGTCCGGGTCCAGCCGACCCGCCTCGCGAAGGCACCAGATCGCACGGTCGTGCATCCGGCGGTCCAGCAGCGAATCCGCGATCGCCGCGTAGATCTCCGCACACTCCGGATGCCTCTGCTGCGCCAGATAGAACGCCGTCTCGGCGTCCTCGTGCCGGCCCAGCTCGGTCAGGATCTCGATCTTCCGGATCGAGAGCTCCTCGGAGCTCGGGTCGATCGCCTCGGCCTTCTCGATCCAGCCGATCGCCTCCTCGGTCCGCCCCGCACGCATCAGGCTCGTCGCAACCATCAGCGCCGGCGGCGCCTCGTCCGGCTGCAACCCCGCGCTCGCCTTGAACGCGTCCGCCGCAGCGTCATAGCGACCGGCCGCCTCGAGCGTCAGCCCGAGGTTGAAATGCCACTCCGCCTGGTACGGGTTCAGCGACAGGGCCGTGCGAAGCTCGGTCTCGGCTTCGTCCCACCGACCGAGCTCGTACAACTCGTGGGCTCGCTCGACGTGCTGTTCTGCGTCGACCCAGTCGTTCACGCGCCTCGCCGATCGTTCTCGCCCCGCACCTCGCGGGGACCCCTCGACGGTGCCCGACGCCGCACGCCGAACACGCCCGCCGACGGGATGCTACCTCGGCCGCCCGACCCCATCAACGGAAGATTTCGACCCACGAATCCGGCGCCATCACGCGGTCGGGCTCTGGTCGACCTCGGCACGCTTCCGGCGCCCCAGGAACCGCAGCCCGGCACCCTCCACGACCGCCGCCTCGGTCGTCGCCGACGGCAGGGCCAGCCGCGCCTCCGCGGGCGTCTCGAACCCCCGCGAGGGGTCCAGCCCCTGCTCAAACCAGAGGTCCCAGGACCGCCCGAGACGACGGTTCAGCCGGCTCGGACGCAGCGGGCTCTCCCCCGCCGGCAGCCCCACCGCGATCCGATATCCAAGCTCGACGATCGACCGAACCTCATCGCGGACCAGCTCCGGATTCACGCGGCTCAGCCCGTCCAGAGCCCGCCCCAGACCGGGCAGCTCCAGCACGACCCGACCACCGCGATCCACCGTCGGCTCCCCGTACGACACCGGACCATGCGCGATCCCCGCGTCACGCGCCGACTCGGTCGTATCCAGAAGCTGACAGATCGCCCGGTCCACCTCGTTCGGCGCCAGCGTGTCACGCTCCTCGGCCAGCCGGTCCAGCGTCAGCATCGCCGTCCCGTGACCCACGAACGGCGACGCGATCCAGACGAAGCCGTTCTCCAGGCCCGCCGCCTCCGGCGCCGCGGTCCGCCCGGGGGCCATCTCCGACAACGCCCCGAGATACCCGCAGAGCCGCGACCGCTCCTCGCCGTCCAGCGGCTCGTCCAAGACGTACACAAGCCGGTCGCCCTGCGATCCACGCGCGCTCGCGAGCCATCGCTCCACCCGGACCGACCGCCCCGCAAGGGGCCGCCGAACCTCGAAGGTGTCGAGCTCGCGAACAAAGTCGTATGACCTGATCGTGCCAGCGAGGTCGGCCGGCGTTCCATGATCGTGCATGTGGTCGGTTCTGCCTCAGTCTCACGGCCCTGACGCGGGCCGAGACTCAAACTATGGCCGTCCCGCCTCGCTCAGCGAAACGCGCCAAACCCTTTCCCAAACTCCGCTGACCGGACCGAGCGTCCTGCTCCCCGCCGGCCATGCCCTTCGGCCGGCAAGCATATCGGCCAACTTGGTCCGACGCGGCCATGACTTTATTGACACCCGACCACTCTGCGAACGCCCGCGCCGCCGCCCGCCGGACGACCAACCCCCCGACGTAACATCCAAGCAAGGCCGGCGAGTCCCACCCCGCCGCGGGGCGATCGACCGGGATGACACGGCAATCTGGCCTTTCACCAGGGCACCCGCCCAGGAGGAACCTCCCATGACCACCGCGTCCCCCACGCCCGGCTCCGCCCCCGCCTCCACCACCGACCCCCTCGCGCTCATCGACGTCGACCACGTCCGCTTGTACGTCTCCAACGCCAAGCAGGCCGCCTACTTCTACGCCCACACCTTCGGCTTCAAGATCGACCAGGTCGCCGACCTCACCACCGGCAGCCGCGACGAGGCCGACTACCTGCTCACACAGGGCAACATCCGCCTCATGCTCACCACGCCGCTCAACAGCGAGCACCCCGCCGCCGAGGAGATCAAGCTCTACGGCGACGGCGTCAAGGACATCGCCTTCACCGTCTTCGACGCCGAGGCCGCCTACGAGCGCGCCATCGCCAACGGCGCCGAGAGCGCCCAGGCCCCGCGCACGCTCAAGGACGACAAGGGCGAGGTCACCGTCGCCTCCATCAAGACCTACGGCCGCGTCGTCCACACCTTCGTCAGCCGCAACGGCAAGTACGCCCTCCCCGACGTCAAGCAGGGCGCCGAGTTCATGCCCGTATTCAAGAAGATCGACAGCCCCGTCAACGCCTACAACGACGCCAACCCCTGCGGCCTCAAGTACGTCGACCACTGCGTGGGCAACGTCGAGGAGGGCAAGATGAACCACTGGGTCGAGTGGTACGAGAACGTCCTCGAATTCAAGATGTTCAAGCACTTCGACGACGCCGACATCTCGACCGAGTACTCGGCCCTCATGTCCAAGGTCATGGCCTCGGGCAACCACCTGATCAAGATGCCCATCAACGAGCCCGCCGAGGGCAAGAAGAAGTCGCAGATCCAGGAGTACCTGGAGTGGCACAACATGACGCCGGGCGTCCAGCACCTCGCGCTGCGCACCGACGACGAGCTCCACTCCGTCGCCGAGCTCCGCCGCCGCGGCGTCGACTTCCTCAGCCTCCCCGACACCTACTACGAGGCCGTCTGGGACCGCGTCAACAAGACGCTCACGAAGCACGGCCACGAGGCCGTCAAGGAGGACCACGAGCGCGTCAAGGACCTCGGCATCCTCGTCGACGCCGACGACGAGGGCTACCTCCTCCAGCTCTTCACCAAGCCGCTGCAGGACCGCCCGACGCTCTTCTTCGAGATCATCTGCCGCCGCGGCAGCCAGTCCTTCGGCAAGGGCAACTTCAAGGCCCTCTTCGAAGCCCTCGAGCTCGAGCAGGAACGCCGGGGAAACCTCTGATCAACGTTCCAGAGTTTCTGCAGACTCCACAGGTCGACATATTCACGGCGGTCGCGCGCGCGGAATCTGCCGTGAACCATGCACGCGAATGCGGCCTGATGCTCAACCACCAATGCCGCCTTCTAAAGCACCTGAGAACAGCCCAAGCGGCCCGTGATCAATCGAGATCTGAGGCCGTCGGGTCAGCGGGCAAAAGAGAGGTTCATGAACTATCTAACGTCTACCGCGAGCTCCTCTGGTGGACCAGGATTCTGAACAGCCTCGCGGCCAATGAGTCTTGGCACAAGACCATTCTTAGAGCGCTTCAGGGAAACGAATACAGCTGGTCGGACAAGAAGACTCTTCCGAGAGACCACGAGTTCGAGCACTACCTTGCCTCCAAGTTCGCGAGCGCTGGCTATCACGTCGAATGCCACGAACCCGACGTCCGCATTCATGTTGATGGCTCCCACCTCGGAGTGGCTGCGAAGCGGCTGAGCAGCGCAGCCGCACTCCAGAAGCGATGGAGAGAGGCCGAGACGCAGATTCGAAGAACCGAAGAAAGCGGGATCATCGCTCTCGAGTGCACCGCTCTATTCAGAGATCGTGCTGAGACAATCGTCTCGAACTCCGTTGCGGAGTCGCGCGAGTTTATGCTTCAGCAGTTGTCGACCGCCCTCGACCAGTTTGTTCCTCGGCGAAGGCATGCAAGCTGGCGATGCGACCATACCAAGGGGGCGATGCTCGTATCGCACGTTGAAGGCGCATTCGACGATCCCTCGGACGCCTCTTCTCCCCGAATCCTCGGATTCTCCACCGTCGCAATGCTCGCGTCCCTCTGTGATCCGCGAAGCGTCTGGAAGACGCGACTCCGAAGAATGCAGGCGAGGGGACTCTCGCCCAGCCGGATCACCTGAGGACAGTCCCTCAGAACTCGCGACGTCAGGCGATAACTTGCTTGGCGAGGCGGTGCTGGCGATTCTCTCGGGTAGATGGCCGCGATACGAAGATCCCCCATGACCCACATCTTCGAACCCGACGCCGGGCGATTCGGATCCTCCCTCTACCGCGCCGTCCGACACACCCGCCTCTCACCCGAGGCCTGGGCCGGCTTCCACCTCGCCGCCAGCGACCGATTCCCCGGCGACGTCGACATCTCCGCCGAACGCCGACTCCACGGCGACATCTCCCGCCTCAAGAACCGGATCTGCTTCACGATTCAGATCGCCGGCACGCGAATCACCGTCGACCCCCACCTCGACCACGACCAGCCCGAGACCGTGCAGCACACCGACATCCGATGTCCCAAGGCCGGCGCTGGGCAACGCGACGAGGTCGAGTCCGCAATGGACGCCCTCGTCGACCTCCTCCGCCACGCCGTCGAGTCAGGCACGCAACAGCACGGCTCCCCGTAGCGCGACCCGCCCGCTGCCCTCCGCCGATCCGCACATCTCCGGTAATCTGCCCCTATGCCCGACGCACCCGCCACCGTCTACGACTACCTCGCCCTCCTCCCCGACGACCGCCGCGAGGCCCTCGAGGCCGTCCGCGAGACCATCCTCGAGAATCTCGGCCAGGGCTTCGCCGAGGGCATCCAGTACGGCATGATCGGCTACTTCGTGCCGCACGCGATCTACCCCTCCGGCTACCACTGCGACCCGACCGAGCCCGTGCCCTTCATCGGGCTCGCCTCGCAGAAGAACCACATGGCGATCTACATGTTCTGCCTCTACACCGACCCGGACGCCGTCGAGGACTTCACGCGCGACTGGAAGACGACCGGCAAACGCCTCGACATGGGCAAGAGCTGCGTCCGCTTCCGCAAACTCGAGGACGTGCCGCTCGACGTCGTCGGCCGCGCCGTCAAGAACGCGACCCTCACCAAGTTCATCGCCAGCTACGAGTCCTCGCTGACACACTCGGCACGGAAGAAGCCCAAGAAGAAGACCGCCAAGAAGGCCGCCCGGACGACCGCGACCCGGAAGACCACGTCCAAGAAGGTCGGCAATAGGGCCGCCAAGAAGGCCAGATCCGGCACTGCGTCCAAGAAGGTCGCAAAGAAGGCCACCAAGAAGAGGGCCGCGAAGAAGAAGGCCGCGAAGAAGAAGGCCGCCGGAGCCACCGCGAAGAAACCCGCCAAGAAAGCCTCGAAGAAGAAGACCACCAAGCGGACCACGAAGAGGAAGCCCGCCCGCGGGACCGCCTCGCGCTAGCCCGGCGGCCCCGCGCGAGGGACCTCCCCAGCCCGCGGCGGCGTTCTTGCCCCGCCCGCGACAGCGTTCTTGAAGGTTCTGTGAGGGACGCACAATTCTGTGGACGCCCCTTCCGGAGCGGTGCATCCCTTGTTACCTTCGGCCCGGGCCCGTTCTGGGCCGCGGATGTTCAGGGGGTACGAGAGATGATGGACGGGCGCGCCTTCGGCGGCATCATCGCAGGTGTTCTGATCTTCTTCGCGCTGCTGGGCTGGCGCTTCTTCCAGAAGTCCGACATGAGCGGCGAGCTCCGCAACGACATGCTCACGCTCATGGAAGAGAACTTCGACAACTGGGACCAGGTCGGCTACGACTGCTACCACATGTTCCTCGGCTACCACGACACGTGCTACGAGGAGGCATTCGACATCGGCACCATGGGACGACGCGGGAGGATCGGCCGGATCGCGAGCGGCGGCGAGTCGGGAAGCCGCGGCCCGAGCGTCGACGTCTACGCCTACATCGACGACGTCTTCACCCGCATGTCCCGCGAGGCGCACGACAAGGGCAACGAAGAACTCGGCGAGCAGCTCTGGGAGTTCAGGGACTACCTGCTCGCGACCTACTGAGCCGGTCCGATTCAGGTCGCGAACAGCCTCGAGGGATCCGCGAACGCCTTGAATTCCAGCGCGTTCCCCGAAGGATCGCGCAGGAACATCGTCGCCTGCTCGCCCGGCTCGCCCTCGAACCGCACGTACGGCTCGATGACCCACCCGACCCCCGCCGATCCCAGCCGCTCCGCCAGCGCCCTCCAGCCGTCCATCGGCAGCACAACGCCGAAGTGCGGCACCGGCACCTCGTGCCCATCGACCAGATTCACGCCGGCCTCGCGAATCGGGCCCTCGACCAGCTGCGCGACGGCCTGATGCCCGAAGAAGTCGAAGTCGATCCAGCGGTCCGACGAACGCCCGACACGGCAGCCCAGCAGCTCCACGTAGAAGCGCCGCGCCGCCTCGAGATCGGTCACGGGAAACGCCAGATGGAACGGGTCGGGCATGCGGGGATCGTACCTGCGGCCGCGGATTCTCGACGAATCCACGCCGGGCGCGGCGCAAGCGCGCATCCCGCTCCGCGAGGCCATCCGAAGGAGATCCCGATGCTGTTCACGTCCATCGCGGCCGCGGTGGCGGTCGCCGTCGCCGTGCCCGCCGCCCGGGCCCTGCCCCAGACCGAAGCACAGACCGAAGCACAGACCGAGACCCAGGCCGAGACCGTCCGGTGCGAGCTGCCCGAGCTCCGCGCCGAGCTCGTCGAGATGCAGCGCCTCGACCAGGAGGCCCGCAACGGGCTCATCGAGCTCGTCCAATCGGGAGCCGACCAGCGCTCTGCCGAGTTCCAGACGGTCATCCGCAAGGCCGTCGAGCTCGACCGCAAGCACGCCGCCCGGCTCAAGGCGATCATCGGCTCGCACGGCTGGCCGACCAAGACGCTCGTCGCCGAGGACGGGGCGTTCGCCGCCTGGCTGATCGCGCAGCACGCCGACTTCGACCCCGCGTTCCAGCAGCGCTGCCTCGAGCTCATGAAGCCGCACGTCGGGACGGGCGAGATCGACGACCGCAACTGGGCGATGCTCACCGACCGCGTCCTGCTCGCCAAGGGCGAGAAGCAACGCTTCGGCACGCAGCTCGAGAAGACGCCGGACGGGAGCTCGCACCGCATGCGGCCGTGCGAGAACCCCGAGACCGTCGACCGGCGCCGCGCCGAGGTCGGCCTGCCGCCGATCGCGGTCTACATCGCCAGCGTCAACGATTCGCTCGGCCGCGGCGGCTGACGATCACGCGTGCCCGAGCTCGCGCTCGATGGCGCCGATGAGCGTGTGCAGGATGAGCATGTGGACCTCCTGGATCCGGTCGGCGGTGTCGCCCGGGACGATCCACTCGTGCTCGCAGACGCCCTTCATCTCGCCGCCGCCCTTGCCGAGCAGCGCGATCCGGGTCATCCCCTTCTCGCCCGCCGCCTCGGCGGCGCGGACGATGTTCGCCGAGTTGCCCGAGGTGCTCAGCAGGATCAGCGAGTCGTCGGGGTTGCCCAGGCCCTCGACCCAGCGGGCGTAGACGCTGTCGAACCCGTAGTCGTTGGCCGTGCAGGTGATGTGGGTCGGGTCGGCGCAGGCGACGGCGGCCAGCGCCGGGCGGTCGGAGCGGTACCGACCGGTCAGCTCCTCGGCGAAGTGCATCGCGTCGGCGCAGGAGCCGCCGTTGCCGCAGGCGAGCACCTTGCCGCCCGACCGCAGCGTCGCCGCGAGCTCGACCGCCACCGCCGCGACCCGCGCGACGCCCTTGTTGTCGGCGATGAACGCCGCCAGCGCCTCGCGCGCGTCGTTCAACTCTTCGACGATGTCGGCGACGCGTGTGCCTTCGGTGGACATGTGGCGACTGTACCCGCGGGCTGCCCGCCCGGTTCAATCCGCGAGGAACGCGGCGAGCAGCCGGTTGAGCGTCTCGGGCTTCTCGACGAACGGGAAGTGGCCGCAGTCCTCGATCGTCTCGAGCCGGGCGCTCCGGAATGATCCGGTGACCTCGCCCGCGACCTCTGGCCCGATCGGGTCCTGGTCGCCCCGGATCACGAGCACCTCGCCCTCGAACGCGCCGACCGACTCGCGCAGGTCGAACGACTGCAGGGCGCCCTGCATCAGCATCCCGACCCGCGGCTCGAAGTGATCCTCGCTCATCTCGGCGGCGAGCTGGTCGGTCAGCGTGTCATCGGCAAGCATCGCCGGGGCCATGGCCTGGTTGACCTCGCGCATGAACTCGCCGAACGCCTCGAGCGTCTGCTCGGTCGGCGGCGGGATCTTCTGCAGCTCGGCGATCCCGTCCTGACCGAGGGCTTCCATGATGTTCTCGTTGTACGTCGGCCAGAACTCGGACGAGAGGCCCGCCGGGCCGACCAGGGCGAGCTTGTCGAGGCGGCCCGGGTGCTCGGCGGCGTATGCCGAGGCGAGGATCGCGCCCCACGAGTGGCCGACGACCGACCACGTGTCGATGTCAAGCGCTTCGCGGATCAGCTCGAGGTCGGCGACCGACCGCGCGATCGACCACTCGCCGGCCTCGAGGTCCGCGATGGCCGACTCGCCCGTGCCTCGCTGATCGGGCAGGATCACGCGGTGGTCGTCGTCGATCGCGCCCGCGACGACACGCATGTGCGAGCCCGCGAACCCGGGCCCGCCCGAGAGCACGAGCACGGGGGTGCCGTCGCCCGAGTCCGCGACGTGGAGCACGACGCCGGGCGCCTCGACCTTGTGCGTGCGCGGGGCTCGGGCCTCGGTCTCGGCGGCGGCGAGCGGCGCGGCGGTCGCGACGGCGACGGCGACGATGGCGGGCGGGCGGTGCATGATGGTCTCCGGGATTGGTCCGTGCTGATGGGCGGTCGGGCGTGTCGATGCGCTCGGGCGCGGTGCCCGTCGCGCCCCGCTCCGAGGGCCGAAAGCGGTCCCGGGAACTGGCGGACCAGAGCCTAAACTGTCTCGGGCGGCCCGCAAGCCCGATTTCGGAGGTTCCATGCCGTACTACACCAAACTCGGCGAGATCCCGCAGAAGCGTCACGTGCAGTTCCGTCGCCCCGACGGCGCGCTCTACAGCGAGGAGCTGTTCGGCACCGAGGGCTTCGTCGGCCCGACCTCGACGATGTACCACATCCACCCGCCGACGCAGGTCTCGGGCTGGGAGGCCAAGTACTCGACCAAGCCGGAGTACGTCGAGACCTCGGTCATGCGGATGCGGCACCTCAAGACCAGCTCGATGAAGGCCGAGGGCGACCCGATCACCGGTCGAGTGGTGCTGTTCGGCAACGCCGACGTCGAGATGGCGGCGTGCGTGCCGGCCGAGGGCATGGGGTACCACTACAAGAACGCCCAGGGCGACGAGTGCCTGTTCGTCCACTACGGCTCGGGCACGGTCTACACGATGTTCGGAACGCTGAGGTTCCGCCAGAAGGACTATGTCGTCATCCCGAAGGGGACCATCTACCGGATGGTCTTCGACGAGTTGCCCGACGCCGACCGGCCCGAGGGCATGACGAAGGCGGACATGCCGTACGGCAAGTTCCTTGTGTTCGAGACGGCCAACGGCAGCCACATCCTGCCGCCGCCGCGGTACATGAGCAAGCAGACCAGCCAGTTCCTGGAGCACTCGCCGTACTGCGAGCGTGACCTGCGGATCCCCGAGCTGCCGCTGACGTTCGACGAGTCGGGCGAGTTCGAGGTGCGGATCAAGGCGCGGGACTGCATTCATAGCTACATGTACGGCTACCACCCGCTCGACATCGTCGGCTGGGACGGGTGCTACTACCCGTACTGTTTCAACATC
>JBCBKP010000026.1:0-46676 GCA_038521625.1 Planctomycetota bacterium | reverse complement strand
CGTCGTGGACGAGCACCTGGTCCGGGCCTCGAAGCTCGCGCCGAGCCGGGAGGGCGGGCTCGCGGGCAAGGTGTTCATCGTCGACGAGGCCGAGCGGCTCGATGCGTCGCTGAGCAAGGCCGAGAGCCAGAACGCGATCCTGAAGACGCTCGAGGAGCCGCCCGAGCGGACGGTGATCATCCTGGTGACCTCGAGCGAGGACCGGCTGCTGCCGACGATCCGCAGCCGCTGCCAGCGGGTGGCGTTCGGGCCGCTGACGGACGAGGAGACGGTCCGCGTCGCGGGCTCGAAGGGCATCGACGCCTCGCAGGCGGAGGCCGGGCTCTCCCTCGCGGGCGGTTCGCCCGGCCGGCTGATCGAGCTGGTCGAGACCGGCGTCGTCGGTTGGCAGGCCGAGCTCCGCCCGATGCTCGACCTCGCGGCGCGCGGCAGGTTCGCGTCGGATCTCGGTCCGACGATGGCCGGGCTGGTCGAGGGCTGGGCGGCGGCGCGGGCGGCGTCGGTTCCCAACGGCAGCAAGACGGTCGCGAACCGCGAGGGAGCCGCCCGGATGTTCGAGCTGCTCGCGACGCGGGCGCGGAAGGGGCTCGCCGTCGAGGGCGCCGAGGACCGGGCACTCGGCTGGATCGAGGCGATCCAGCGGGCCGAGTCGCGGGTCTACGCGAACGTGCAGATGGCGTCGGTCTTCGAGGGCTTGGCCGCCGATCTGGCGTCGTGATCGGCGGCCGCTCGCGGACCAGAAGCTCGGCTTCGCGGTCGGGGCCGCGGACGGGCGAGTGTCGCACGTCTTCGATCAGGCCCGCCGGGTTCACCCCGGCGCGGCCGTACGAGAGCGAGCGGCGGAGGGCGCGAGGGAGCGATCAGGCTTGTATCGAGAGCGGCGCGCGGGGGCCGGAGTCGTCCTTGCCCGGGTAGGGCAGCGGGTTGCGGGCCGGCGCCTTGACGGGTGCGGTCACCGGGGCCTGCTGGGCGGTCGGGGCCGGCGCGTCGGCGCCGTTGCGCTCGCGGGTGATCTGCTCCATGAGCAGCCTCCAGGTCTCGCGCTCGTACTCGAGCAGCTCGATGACGCGGCGCAGCTTGGGTGCCTCGCGGTTGAGGCCGGCGTCCACGAGTTCGCGGTAGATGAATAGGTAGAGCGAGCGGACACGCTCGGCGAGATCGGGATCCGGCTCGTCGTTGATGCCGCCGAGCAGCTCTAGGACGATGTCGCGGCACTTGGTCGAGTTCTCGAACAGGGCCTCGCGGTCCTGCGACTCGATGGCCTCGAGCGTCTGGCGCGCGTGCTTGACGGCCGCGTCGAGCAGCATCATGCGGAGCTGCTCGGGCGTCGCGGTCAGGATCTTGGTTCGCAGGTACGCGTTGGCCGTGTCTTGCTCTGGCATCGCTCTGGGTATCGACCGGTTCCGGCGGTCACTTTCGGCGGATCACGCGGATCATCCGAGCGTCCCGAGCGATCCGGAGAGGGAGCCCAATGCGGACTGCTGCTGCTGGAGGCCCGCGAGGCTGGTCTCGAGCCCGACGAACTGGGCCTCGAGGCGTGCCCGCTCGTTGTCGAGCTGCAGTGTCAGCTGGTCGATCCGGTCCTGCTGGCCCTGGATCTGGGTGTCGATCGCGTTGTTGCGGCGGGTGATGATGCCGTTGAGGGAAGAGGTGTAGTCGTTGAGCAGCTCCTCGAGCGACGGCAGGAGGCCGAGCTGGCTGAAGGTGGTCTCGGCGTTCGGGTCGGTGACGGTGACACCCGGGAGGATCTCTTCGGTCCCGAAGCTGCTGTCGATCTCTCGGAGCGTGAACAGGTTCGTGACCGAGTTCGCGTCCTGCTCGAGCGCCTCGCGGAACTCCTGCTCGTCGAAGCTCAGGCGCCCCTCGCTCTCGAAAGAGAATCCGACGTCCGTGAGCCGGTCGAAATCGCCGTTGTTCGGGGTGGTCGCGGTGATCGAGTTGAAGAGGCGGTTTCGCAGCGCGATGATCGTGCCGTCGCCCAGCAGCGCCCCGCGCTCGCCGGTGTCCTCGACGAACCGCGTCTGCTCATCGATCCGGTCGAGGATCTCGTTGAACGCCTCGGTGAAGCTGTTGGCGGCGCTGACAATGCTGTTGACATCGGTCTCGACGCTGATGGTCTCGACGGTCTCTGAGGCTCGCACCAGGTTGATCGAGAGGCCCGGGATCGCGTTGTCGATCGTGTTGGTGTTGCTGGAGATCAGGAAGCCCGCGCCGTTCTGTGTGGCGCCGAGGACGACGCGTGCGTCCTGGCCCTCGTCGAAGGTCGCCTCGCCCAGGTCGAAGGTCCCGGTGTCGAGCAGGAACCGGCCGGCGGTGCCCGACTCTTCGGCGGTCAGGCTCAGGCGGAACGGCGAGGTCGGCGAGCCGTCGCTGATGATCGAGGCCCGGACGCCGACCCCGGCGTCGTTGATCGCCTGCGCGACGTCGTCGAGCGTCGCCGAGGCTTCGAACGTGACGGTCTCCTCGAAGCTCCCGTCGAGCTTGTTGTCCGAGCCCGACCCGCCCGTCGAGCTGCTCGTCCCGCTGAGGTTGAGGCGTGAGGCGACGTTGCCGGAGGTGTCGGCTGCGATGATCGCCGCGGTGCCCGTCGCCGTGTTCTCGATGACGATGCCATCTCCGGCGTCGTTGATCCGCGCACTGACGCCGAGCGAGCCGCCGCCGGATACCTGGGCGTTGTTGATCTTGGTGATGACGTCGAAGATGTTGTTGTCGTCGCTTCCGATCGTGACGTCGGCGGTCTGCCCGTCGCCGTCGGTGATCTGGAAGGTCCCCGTGCCGATGCCGGCGCCGCCGCGCAGCGAGCTCAGCAGCGTGGAGTTCGCGATGTACTGGCCCTCGGGCCGGCCGCCGGAGAACGTGTTCGCCGCCACCCCCGCGGTGCCGGTCGAGATGCCGAGCCCCGCGGCGAGATCGTCGCCGGCGGCGCCCGTGATGATCAGGTTGTTCGCGCCGGAGGTCGTGTCGGTGACGTCGATGTTCTCCGTCGTCGAGTTGTAGGTGAACGTCAGCCGCCCGGCGTTCGTCGCGTCGGCGTTGAGCGTTGAGACCAGGTCGCTGATCGTCTGCGGCGTGGAAGAGCCCGTGGGGAGCGTGATCGTGAACGTGTCGCCGTTGCGGGTCTGCACGTCGAGCGTTCCGCCGCCGATCGAGTTGCCACCGTTGAGGGTTCGGACCAGGCGGGTCGAGTCGGTGGAGAGCAGCTGCCCGCCGGTGCCGGTGCTGTTCGCAGCGACGACCGCGGTGTCGAGGCCGAGGTCGCGGGCGGTCGATCGCCCGGAGACCTCATTGAACGAGACGATCGAGTGCCCGCCGGTGGTCGTGAACGAGATCGCGCCGCTGGCGGCGTCGATCGATGCCGTGATGTTGGCGCCCTGGTCGGTGAACTCCTCGTTGAGTCGGTCGACCACCTGTCCCAGATTCGTCGGGCGCCCGCGCGTCTCGGTGAGCACTGGGTCGCCGCCTCCGGCGGGTGTGATCGACTCCCAGATGCTCCCGATGTTGATGTCGAACGTGACGTCGCTGGAACCGTCGTTGTAGGTCAGCGTCATGTCGCGCCGCGCGGTGCCGATGTCCCTGTCGTCGATATAGACGCCGTTGCCGTCGTTGAGCGAGCTGAGCGAGGTCGTGGATTCGAGCTGGTAGACGACCCCGCCGATCGCGAAGTTGCCGTTCAGGATCGGCGTGCCGGAGACGAGCCCGAGCGAATTGAGGACATCGGTCGAGCTGGCGTTGGTGATCGTCAGCGTGCTGCCGCTGTTGTTGTTGATCTGAAACTGGCCGCCGTCGAAGCTCGCCGTGATACTCAGCGAGCTCCCGGCGTCGTTGATCGCCTCGACAAGCTCGCCGACGGTCGCGAGCGCCGAGGTGTCGACGGTCACGGTCGTGCCGCCCGAGGTCAGGTTGAACGAGCCGCGGGTGATGCCCGAGCCGCCGTTGAGCTCGCTCAGCGCCGTGTCGATCGCGATCGAGGCCGAGGCCGGCTCGAAGGTGAACTCGCTCGCCCCGATCGGCGTGCTGTCGCGGTCGGCGAAGCCGCGGCTGACGACCAGCTGCGAGCTGACGAGCCGGTTCACCTGCAGCGAGAACTGGCCCTCCGCGGCGGAACTCGAGGCCGTGGCGGTGACGACGTCCTCGTTGCTGGTCGAGGCGAGCTTGCCTTCGAAGAGCGACTGCGTCCGGAAGGTCGAGATCGTCGAGGCGAGGCTGGAGAGGCGCGAGTTGATGTCGAGGAACGCCGCCTGCTGCGACTGGAGCTGCGCGAGCCGCTGCTGGGCCAGGATCCGCGGGCGCGAGGCCACCTGGATCAGCTGTTCGATGATGCCCTGCGTGTCGATGCCGCTGATCAGGCCGCCGCTGACGATGCCGCTCATGGGGGGCTCCCTCGCCGGCCCGGGCGCAACGACGCCCGGAGAACCGCTGGTGGTCTGATCGGTCTCCCGGCGGGGCCGGCTCAAGCGGGGTGGTCGCGCCGATTGTCCGGAGCGGTTATCGGCGAACGGGGCGCGTGATTCGCTCGCCCGGTCGGGCGGGCGCTCGATACCATCGGCGCGTGAGCCGCTCGGCAGACCAACCCGGTGACCCCTCGACCGAGGCCCCGCGAAGCGGCGGGGGCCGCGTCGCCTCCGCGCTCGCGATCCTCCTGGGCGCGGTCGGCGGGCTGTCGGCGATCGGCGGGCTCTACCTGGCGCTGTTGGAGGCGTCGGCGATCCAGCCGTTCCTGGCCGCGTTCTGCGTCGTCTCGCTCGTCGCGGTCGGCGTGCTCATCGCGCAGTCGCTGCGCGGGCTCGCGACGGCGCCCGGCCTCTCGCTGCTCAACGCCTCGGGCGCCCTGCTCACCGCGGCGGTCTTCGGCTACGTCGAGGCGGCACCGAACCTGCCGGGCGCGACCATCAATGGATGGGCCGCGGCCCACGCCGGGGTCGCTCTGGCGATCGGCGTGCTCGCGGTCGGGGCCTCGCTCGCGCGGCGGCCGGCGAGCATCGCGCGGGCCCTGATCGGCGCGGCGATGTTCCTCCCGGCGACGGCGCTCGCCGTCTTCGCTTGGCGCACGGGCTTCTTCGGGACGCTCGACGCCGGCCCGGGCAGCCCGGGCCTGGCCGCGGTCCGCCTGGCGGCGGTCTTCGTCGGCAGCGTGGTCGTGCTGGTCTTCGTCTCGGTCGGCGGGCATCAGATCATCGGGGCGTTCGAGCGCATCGATCCGCCGGCGCCCCGGGACGACGCGGGTCCGGCAAAATCCGGCGCCGGGGCGACGAAGACGCCGAAGAAAGCGCCGGGCGGGGACAGGCCCGCGGCCGGCGCCGCCGGCTGAAACCGCGAGAGCTCGGCACCCAACAAGGGATCACCATGCTGGAAGCCTTCATCGTCGTGCTGTCGCTCTTGCTTGCCGGTGCGATCGGCGCCGGCGTGGTGTTCTTCGTCGGCCGGCGCGCCGACAAGCAGCCGCCGGAGATCCGCCTGCACGCGGTCACCGAGCGGGTCCGCACGGTCGGCAAGCTCGTCGGCCTGGAGGTGAGCGCCAAGGAGATCGCGACCGCGAAGAAGGGCGTCAGCTGGCTGCCGCCGGCGCTGCTCTCCGACGCGCGGCTCGCGATGATCTTCCAGTTCGAGAAGCAGTACCACGTTGATCTCAGCCAGATCCGGCCCGAGCACATCGAGCAGCTCGGCGAGACCAAGTTCCGCCTCACGCTCCCGCCGATCGACGGCAGCCTGCGCCTGATGTCGATCGAGCCCTACGACATCCAGCAGGGCCGCGTGCTGGGCCTGTTCGAGGTCATCCCGATGAACGCCGAGCGCCAGCAGGAGCTGATCGGCGTCGCTCGCGAGCAGGCCTCGCGCCTCTTCGAGCAGTCCGACGCCCGCTACGGCGCCCAGGCGGCCGAGGCGATCGAGCGCCAGCTGCGGTCGCTGCTCGAGTCGTTCGGCGTCGAGTGCGAGCTGGTCTGGGCGCAGCGCCCGGCGTCGCGGATCCCCGCGACGATGCACACCGACGCGATGGTCGAGACGAAGCTCGGCGCCGAGGCCGCGGCGAGGTAGTCTCGCGGCATGCCGATCGCGAACTCGGTTCTGGGCGCGTGGGCGACCCGGCCGTACCGGCTCGGCGTGCTGATTCTCGTCTCCGGTGTCCGCAAGACCATGACGCGCGACCGCACCGAGCTGGGGCTCGATGACCCGCTCGCGATCTGCGAACGCTGCGGGTACGACCTCGCGGCCGCCGATCCCGGGTTGCCGTGCCCGGAGTGCGGCGCGCCCGGGGGCCGGGAGCGGTAGGAGATGTGGCGGGCGCTCTGGGTGACGTGGCTTCCGTCGCGATCGGGCGCGCGACTAGAGCACGTACTCGAGCTCGATCTCGTGCTTGATCGGGATGCCGGCGAGACCCACGTCCGGGATCTCGGGCTTCAGGCGGCGGCTCTCGGTGATCGCGTTCTTGTGGAACGCGCAGATGTCGAAGTCGCGCCGCTGGTAGAACCGCAGCGCGGGCACGTTGTCGTTGGTCGTCACCAGCCACAGCCGTCGGCAGCCCTGGTTCCGCGCCTCGTTGCGCACCGCCGCGAGCAGGCACGAGCCGATGCCGCCCGAGTCGGCCATCGAGTTGTGCGTCACGATCTCGCAGTCCTGGCCCTCGATGTGGTACGTGATCAGGCCGACCGGCTCCTCGTCGTCGCGCACCGCCGCGAAGCCCGTGAGGTCGACCGCGTTGTGGACCTTGCCGCGCGAGAGCACCTGCTCGGACGCCCAGTAGCGGCGCAGCGTCTTGCGGACCCAGTCCCGGTCGGTCGTCTGCAGCGGGCGGATGTCGAACGTCGCGCCCGGCGGCACGACCGAGACCGTGGTGGCCGAGGGGTCGGCTTGCGTCATGCGGTGCTCCATTCCCCCGGCCCCTTCCTGGGCCGGTCCAGTCCGGCTGTCTTCGGCCGTCGGTCGGCTCTGACGTCCGATTCTATCAGGCGGGCGGCGATCTCGGCGCTCCCGCAAGGGCGGTGTTCGGGGGCGGTGGTCCGGTATAGTCCGCCGTGCGAAGCCCGACCGTCCAGCTGCTGCTTCCCGATCTGCTCGAACTGATCCGGCAAAACGCTTTGCGCGAGGTCCGCGAGGCGTTGCGGCAGCTCGACCCGACCGACGTCGCCGAGATTCTCGCGATGGTGATCGAGGACCACGGCGCCGAAGAGGCGGCCGTGGCGTTCCGCGTGCTGCCGCGCGACGACGCGGGCGACGTCTTCAGCCACCTCTCGGCGGAGGAGCAGGAGGACCTGATCGAGGAGCTCGGGGCCGACCGGGCGGTGCGCGCGGTCGAGGCGATGGACCCCGACGACCGCGCGAGGCTGCTCGACGAGCTGCCGCTCGAGGTCACGCGCCGGATCCTCCGCTCGCTGCGCCCGGAGAAGCGCCGCCAGGTGCAGGCGATCCTCGGGTACGCGCCCGAGACCGTCGGGCGGCTGATGACGCCCGACTACGTCCGCCTGCGCCCGCACTGGACGGTCGACCAGGCGCTGGCCCACATCCGCCGCTTCGGGCGCGACGCCGAGACCGTGCACTGGGTCTACATCACCGAGCCCTCGGGCAAGCTGATCGACGACCTGCACATCCGGCGCCTGCTGCTCGCCGAGCCGACGGACACCATCGAATCGCTGCTCGACGGGCGCTACGCGGCGCTCGACGCCAACGAGGACCGCGAGGAGGCGGTCCGCACGCTCAACCGCTACGACCGCACGGCGCTGCCGGTCGTCGACGGGCGCGGCCTGCTGGTCGGCATCGTGACGTACGACGACGTCGCCGATGTCGCCGAGGAAGAGGCGACCGAGGACATCCACAAGCTCGGCGGCCTGGGCGCGCTGGGCCAGCCCTACCTCGAGACCAAGACGGCGCGCATGCTCAGAAAGCGCGCCCCGTGGCTCGCGGGGCTGTTCGCTTTCCAGCTCGCGACGATCGCGGTGATGGGCCTGTTCGACGAGCAGCTCGAGGCGGTCGTCGTCCTGGCGCTGTTCATTCCGCTGATCATCTCCAGCGGCGGCAACACCGGGACGCAGGCCGCCAGCATGCTGGTGCGTGCGCTCGCCCTCGAGGAGCTCGAGCCGCGTGACTGGCACGGCGTGCTCTGGCGCGAGCTGCGCACGGGGCTGATCCTGGGCACGCTGCTCGGGCTGATGGGCGTCGCGACGGTGGTGGGGTGCCACTTCGCCGGGCTGGCGCCGGCCGCGGAGGCGGGCGTCTGGAAGCTGTCGCTGGTCGTTGGCACGGCCGTGGCCGGCATCGTGATCTGGGGGTCGGTCGCCGGCTCGCTGCTGCCGCTGCTGCTGCAGAAGCTTGGGCTGGACCCCGCGGCGAGTTCGTCGCCGCTGGTCGCGACGCTGATGGACATCAGCGGGCTGACGATCTACTTCGGCGTGGCGAGCGTGATCCTGGCGAGCGTGCTGGGGTCGGCCTGAACCGCCGAGCGATGGCGGCGTACCGTCGGCGTGTCGCCGGAGAATCGCTGCCCGGACTGCGACTACGACGTGACCGGCGTGCCGAGCGATGTATGCCCGGAATGCGGGCGGGACGTCTCCGATCGATCATGCTTGATCGAGCGACCCTGGTGGAACCGACTGATCCGCGTTGTGCTCGGCCTGGCCTGTTTCCCGGTCACGCTCTTCGGCCTCGGCTGCGGCCTCTATGCGCTCGACTGGTCGATTCACGAGCGCGACCCCTTCGGGGACGTGCTCTCCATCGCGATTCTTGTCGCCGCGGCGGTGTTCGCGTTGGCCGGTGGTCTGCTCTTGAACAGCGCGGCCAAGCGTTGCCGCCTTCTGATCACGCCGCCTGCGGCGTGCCGGCGAGGGTCGCGCTCGCCTCGCGTCGGCGCAGCTGCGGCGTCTTCGACGCCTCGCGGGCCCGGTGCTCGGCGTCGATGAAGTCCTCGCCGAAGCGGAACAGACGGAAGCTGTTGCCCAGCACGAAGACGTCGCCGGCGAAATGGAAGACCGTCGCGAAGACGACCGCGGCCGAACCCTCACCGAGGTTGCCGGTCGCGGCGAGCGAGAGGCCGACCAGCGCGATCAGCACCGAGGCGGCGATGTTCTGCCAGATGATCCCGCGGGCCTTGCGGGCCAGCTCCATCAGGAAGGGCAGACGGTTCAGCTCGTCGGTCATCAGCGCGACGCCGGCCGAGTTGGCCGCGATGTCGCTGCCCGAGAGGCCCATCGCCACGCCGACGTCGGCCTCGGCCAGCGCCGGGCCGTCGTTGATGCCGTCGCCGACCATCATGACGCGGTAGCCGCGGGCGTTCATGACCTTGATCTGCTCGTGCTTCTCCTCGGGCAGGCACTCGGCCTCGACCCGGTCGGCGCCGACGGTCACGCCGACGCGCTTGGCGACGCTCAGGCGGTCGCCGGTGAAGATCGAGACGCTGCGGACGCCGAGGTCGCGCAGGCGATCGATGACGCTCTTGCTCTGGGCCCGGACCTTGTCCTCCAGGCCGACGGCGCCGAGGTACCGCCCGTTGAGCAGCACGTGCACGCCCGACATGCCCTCGATCTTCTTCTCGACCGCCGCGACCTGGTCGGTCACCTCGGGGACGAGCTCCTTGATCCAGGTGCCGCGCCCGACGGCGATCTCGCCCAGGCTGGTCCGCGTGCGGACGCCCTTGCCGTGGATCTCCTCGACGTCGGTCGAGCCGTCGACCTCGATGCGGGCCGCGCTGGCGGTGTTGAGGATCGACTGCGCCAGGGGGTGGTTGCTGCCCTGCTCGCCGTTCGCCGCGGCGCGGAGCAGCTCGGCGCCCTCCACGCCCTCGGACGGGGCGAGGCGCGAGACCTCGAAGCGTCCGGTGGTCAGCGTGCCGGTCTTGTCGAGCACCGCGGCGTCGACCGAGGCGGCGGCGTCGAGGTACTGCGTCTGCTTGATCATGATGCCCAGGCGGGCGGCGGCGGCGAAGGCCGCGACCATCGCCGAGGGGCTGGAGAGCAGCAGCGCCGACGGGCAGACGACGACCAGCACGGTCACGGCCATCAGGGCCGCGTCGTCGTTGCCGGCGTTGAGGTTGAGGAACCAGACCAGCGCCGCGACCGTCAGCGCGACGGGGACGTAGAACCGCGAGACCTGCTCGATCAGCAGCTGACGCGGGCTCTTGGCCCGCTCGGCCTCGCGGATGAGCTGGGTCACCTTGCCGATCGTCGTGTCCTCGCCGACCAGCGTGACGCGGATGTCGACCGAGCCCGTGAGGTTGGTCGTGCCGGCGTAGACGTCGCGACCCACCTCGGCCTCGATCGGCAGCGCCTCGCCGGTGAGCGAGGCCTGGTTGATCGTGGTGCGGCCGCTGGAGACTCGGCCGTCGACCGGGAAGTTCTCGCCCGGACGGACGCGGACGGTCTGGCCGACGGTGACCTCGCCGAGCTGGACGGTCCGCTCAGCGCCGCTGTCGTCGATCACGCGGGCCGTATCTGGCGTCAGACCGATGAGCTCCTCGATCGCCCGCTGGGCGCCAAAGGCGGTCCGGCGGAGCACCTGGTCGGCGACGAGCAGGAGGAACGCCAGGAACGCGGCGATGGCGTACTCGCCGATCGCGATCGCGGCGAGGATCGCCAGCGCGGCCAGCGAGGAGCTGCTGACGCGGCGCTTGCGGAAGACCTCGTCCATCGAGGCCCAGAACAGCGGGAAGCCCAGGAGCAGCGCCGCCAGGAAGGCCGGGATCTGCTGGACGGCCGCGCTGCCGATGCCGGCGAAGCCCGCGACGAAGCTCGTCAGGACGAGGAGCCCGCCCGCGAGGTACAGCAGGATGTAGCGGTCGACTTCCATCTCATGGTGGGAGCAGCACTCGACCATGCCGCCGTCGTAGGAGGCTTTCGGCTGGCCGGGGTCCGGCAGAGACGGGGCGGCTTGCGACATGCTGACGTGCTCCGGAAGGCGATGCTGGCGGTCCGACGGGATCTGGCCCCGTCTCGCTCGAGAACCCGGCCCCGTGGCCGGGGGGGCGTCGCGGGGGGATGTTAGACCCGCGTGCTCGGTCGGCGGCTAGCCTTACGACACCCCGGGCGGCGCGGTTCGACGCGTACACGATTCGAACAGATCGCCGGGCTCCCGGGCGGGTTCCCCGTGCAAGCCATGAACATCTCCGAGGGCCAAATGCTTCCCGATGCACCGAAAGTCACGATCCTCGGGCTCGGGCAGATGGGGCTGGTGTGCGCCGGGATGCTGACGGCGGCGGCGGGGGGGGCCGCCGGGCCGTCGGTCGTCCTCTGGGGGCACTCGGCCGACGAAGCGAGCGATCTGCTCCAGACCCGGGCCTCGGCCCGGCTCCCGGGGTTCGAGCTGCACCCGGGGGTCGTCGTCGAGCCCGACGCGGGCGCCGCGCTCGCTGGGGCCGATCTGATCGTTTCGGCGATCCCTGTGCAGTTCATGCGATCGGCCTGGCGGTCGATCCGGTCGCACGTGCCGACGCGGATCCCTGTGGCGAGCGTGGCCAAGGGCATCGAGACCGAGACGCTGCTGCGTCCGACGCAGGTCGTCGCCGACGCGCTCGAGGACGACCCGGACGGTCCCGCACGCCCTCTGGCCGCCCTCAGCGGCCCGACGATCGCCGCCGAGCTCGCGCGCTGCCTGCCCGCCACGATGATCGCGGCCAGCGACCGGCACGAGCTGGCGGCAGACCTGCAGAGGCTCTTCTCGACGAGCTGGATGCGGATCTACACGCACGACGACCTTCTCGGGACCGAGCTGGCCGGGGCGACCAAGAACGTGATCGCGATCGCCGCGGGCATCCTCGACGGCCTGCAGGCGGGCGCGAACGCCAAGAGCGCCCTGCTCGCGCGGGGCCTGGCGGAGATCACACGCCTGGGGGCCGCGATGGGCGGGCGGTCCGAGACGTTCGCCGGCGTCGCGGGCGTCGGCGACCTCGCGACGACCTGCTTCAGCCCCGAGGGGCGCAACCGGTCCTGCGGCGAGGCCCTCGGGCGGGGCGTCTCGCTGGCCGACTACCTCGCGGGCACCACGTCTGTCGTCGAGGGCGTCGAGACGACCCGGGCGGTCATGGATCTCGCGGCCCGCTACCGCGTCGAGATGCCGATCACCGCGGCGGTGTACGCCGTGCTCTTTGAGGGATTGGACCCGATCGAGGCGATCGCGCGGCTGATGTCGCGTCCGCTGCGGGACGAGCGGGTCGGCTGAGGGCGGGGCCCCGCGGCCCCCGCTACATTCAGGCTGCACGCAGGGGGCCTTGCCCCGCTCGGAGAACGACGATGACGCTCAAGCTCACCTTCCTCGGCCACGCCGGCTACCTGCTCGAGACCGCGAATCACAAGGTCGCGATCGATCCGTACCTGACGGACAACCCGGTCGCCGTGATGAAGGCCGAGGAGCTCGACTGCACGCACATCGTCGTCACGCACGGCCACTTCGACCATTTCGCCGACGTACCGGCGATCGCCAAGCGGACCGGGGCCACGGTCGTCGCGCCGGTCGAGATCTGCGAGTACCTGAGCTCGGACGAGGGCGGCAACCACGAGAAGTGCGAGCCCGGCGCCCCGGGCGGCAAGATCGTGACCGACTTCGGCTTCGTCGCGTTCGTTCAGGCGATGCACGGCTCCAGCTTCAAGGGCCGCTACATGGGGCCGGCCTGCGGTGTCGTGGTGCAGATCGGCGGCAAGAAGCTCTACCACGCCGGCGACACCGCGCTCTTCAGCGACATGAAGCTGATCGGCGAGAACTTCGTCCCGGACGTCGCGATCCTGCCGGTCGGTGACCGGTTCACGATGGGCCCCGAACTGGCGACGCAGGCGGCCGAGCTGGTCGGCGCGCCGCTCGCGATCCCGTGCCACTACGGGACATGGCCGGCGCTCGCGCAGGACATCGCGACGTTCAAGCCCGTCGGGATCGAGGTGCGCGACCTCAAGGCCGGGGAGTCGATCGAGCTGGTCTGAGACGGCACGCAAGCTCGGATCGTCAGCTCGCGCCCTCTTGCAGAGTCTTCCAGGCGTCGTGGTGCCCGGCGCCCTCGGCGAGCAAGAACTCGCCTCGCGGGAGCGCCGCCGCGATCGCCCGCCCGTCCTCGGGCGGGCTGATCTCGTCCTCGGAGCCATGGATCACCCGCACCGGGCACTCGACCGAGCCAACGGTCTCGGCCAGGTCGCGGAAGCGGCGGTCGGGCCGGCCGCCCCAGATCAGACCGATCAGCGCTAGCGCCGGGCGGAGATTCAGAGCGGTCGGCAGCTCGGCTTGCTTCATCACGTTGAGCGCGGGGGTCAAGCCGCGCCGGTAGGGGGCCTCGACGGTCATGCCAACCACGCGTGACGCGTCCGCCATCTGCGCCACGGTGCGCAGCGAAACCTCGGCGCCGAGCGACCAGCCGTGGAGGTGCAGCGGGCCCTCCGGGGCGAGCTGTTGGATAACTGCGACAAGGTCTTGGATCTCGCCGTGGGCGAGCTCGCAGACGCCCGGCGACTCGCCGTGGCCCGGCATGTCCCAGGCGATGACGCGCGACGAGGCCGCCGCCAGATCCGGCAGCCGACCGATGGCGCCGATCCGCGAGCTGCCCCATCCGTGCGTCAGGACGGCGGTGGGGGCGTCGGGATCGCGGCCCTCGATCGACCAGGCCGCGAGATCGCGCCCGCGGCTGTGCACCGCGACAGTTTCGAACGCCAGCGGGCTGTCGAGCTCGGCGGGATCGCCCGGGACGCCGCGCGCGACGGCCCAGGCGTAGGTGCGGCGCGGGGGGTGGAGCAGCCGCCAAGCGGTCGAGACGACGAGGCCGATCCAGTAGACGACGCCGCCCGCGAGCAGGAGGGGCAGCAGCGCGAGCCAGTCGATCGGAGACAGGTCGATCCGGGAGAACACCGGCGAGCGTAGAGCGGCGAGTCCTCGCGCGTCGCGTTGCTAGAGACCCAGCAGGTTCCGGACGTCGTTGAACGTGATCACGATGAACAGCGTGCCGATCAGCAGCAGCCCTGCCATCGTCACGGCGCCCTGGACCTGCATCGGCACCGGCTTGCCCCGGAACTGCTCGTAGACGAGCATCAGGAATTGGCCGCCGTCGACGATGGGCAGCGGCAGGAAGTTGATGACCGCGAGGTTGACCGAGAGCAGCGCGAAGAACCACATCAGCCAGATCGGCCCGCGCGAGGCGATCAGCGTGCCGACGTGCGCGATCCCGACCGGGCCCTTGAGGTGCTCGATCTTGACGGTGCCCTCGAAGAGCCGCGCGAAAGTGATGTAGGTCTTGATCAGCGCGTCCCGGGTGTCCTGCAGACCGAACTCGACCGCCTGGACCGGGCCGCTCGCGCGGAGCGAGATTTCGGCGGGTTCGAAGAGGGCGAGCAGCTCGGCGGGGGCGGTCCAGCCGAGGGCGTGGAGGCGCTCGAGATCGGCGGGCTCGAGCGTCCAGTCCGCCTCGCCCGTGCCGCCCTCGGGGCCGCGCAGCTCGAGCGTCACCGTGGCCGAGCTCGCGGCGGCGAGTTCGTCGCGGGTCGCTTCGATGAGCGCATCGCGCGCCCCGACGAGCGTCGAGACGGCGGTGCCGTTCACCGCGAGGATCGTCTCGCCGCCAGAGAGCGGCAGACGAGCCGCGGCGACGCGCCTTGGTTCGCCGTCGATCGAATCGCGGACCGTGCGGAGCGGCGTGCCGAGCGCCGCGGCGTCCGCGCGCGTGTCACCCGGGGTGAAGCCCACCGTCCGGTCTCGCCTGACGGGCGGCTCGAGCGTGACCTCGGCGCCGTCCCGTCGGACCTCGATCGCGATCGGCTGCCCGGCCGACGCGCGGACCTCGTCGGTGCCCGCGAGGAGCGAGGGGAACTCGACGGCGCCGATCCGCAGGAAAGCGTCGCCGCTTCGCAGGCCGTGGCGTGCACGATCCTGCTCCGTGCCCGCGTCCTCGACGGTCATCAGCGGCATCAGGCCCAGCAGGTGCTCGAGAGACGCCACCTCGCCCGTGGTGCGGGCCACGAACGAGGCGATGAACTCGGCGCGCGGCTCGACCTCGAGCGTGGTCCGCTGCCCGGTCGGTGATTCGAACGTCAGCGCGACCGGCCGTCCCTCGGAGGCCTCGAACACCTCGACGATCTGCAGCGCCTCGGTGATGTCGGCCCGGTCTCCTGCTTGGACGAGCCGCGAGCCCGACTCGATGCCCGCGATCCCGGCCGACTCGGCCAACCGGCTCCAAGCGGCCAGCTCGGACTCCTTCACCTTCGCGAGCGTTGTCGAGACCGACGGTCCGATGCCGACGGAGAGCAGGCCGCTCCGCGGGTCGGCCTCGGGCCGGATCGAGAAACGCAGCGTGTCCTCGGAGCCCGCGCGCTCGACCTCGAGGTCAACGGGCGCGCCGCGCGAGGTCATGGCGACGGCGAGGCTGATCGCGTCGAAATGGCGGGGCAGCTCGCCGTTGATCGAGACGACGCGGTCGCCGGGACGCAGGCCGGGCGCTCCCACGCCGAGGTCCTCGGCGTTCGAGGCGGCGGTCGTCGCAGCGGGGGAGTTCGAGGCGACGAGGCCGATCGTCGGCGGCGGGACGTCGCGCCCGATCATGAAGACGACGATGAACAGGATCACGGCGCTGATCAGGTTCATGATCACGCCCGCGGAGATGACCACCATGCGCTTCCACGGCGGCGTCATCTGGTAGCTGTCGGGCGCGGCGCTGGTCGCCTCGGGGTTGAGGTCCTCCTGGCCGAGCATCTTGACGTAGCCGCCGAGCGGGAGCGCGTTGAAGCGGTACTCGGTCGGGCTGACGGCTACCGGCTTCGCGTCGCTGGTGCCTTCGGACTCGCGCCGGAGCAGGTCGCGGTACCGGTCCTCGCTGGAGCCGCGCTGGAATCCGAAGCCGCGCCGGTAGCTGACGATCGCGGGCCCGAAGCCGAGCGCGAAGCCCAGCACGCGGATGCCGGCCCAGCGGGCGGCGAGGAAGTGTCCGAGCTCGTGGATGAACACGATCAGCCCGAAGCCCACGACGACGGTGAGCAGATCGATGAGTGTCCCGAAGAATCCGGCGATGCCTGTCATGGCAGATGCTATCGGCCCGGCGGGGGCCGTCGTTTCAGGCGGATCTCGAAAGCGGCCCGCCCGCGCAAAGAAGCGGCCCCCGGGGGGTGTCCCGAGGGCCGCGCGATTCACGCCCGGCCGGGGTGGCCGGGTCTGGTCCGATTCAGTACTTGACCGAGCAGCCGTAGGGCTTGGTGGTCTTGGTCGAGACGGTCTCGCCGGCGAGGACCTGCTGCAGGGCCGCGCGGACGTAGTTGGTCTCGCCGGCCTTGCGGGTGCCGCGGTCGTCGTCGATCGCGCCCATGTAGCGGACGACGCCCTCGGTGTCGATGACGAACATCTGCGGGGTGTTGGTCGCGTCGTACATGCGGCCGACGTCGCCCGACTCGTCGAGGAGGATCGGGCCGGTGATGTTCCACTTGGTCTGGTAGTCGCGGTTCTTGTCGAGGCCGGCGCCCTGCTTGCCCTCGGCGCCCGAGTTGATGCGGATCCAGACGACGTCGTCGGCGGCGAACTCGGTCGCGAGGACGTTCATGGTCTGGGTGTCGTCGCGGTAGTGCTTGACGACGAACGGGCACTCGGGGTTGAACCACTCGAGGACCACGGTCTTGCCGCGGAAGTCGGTGAGGTCGTGGCTGGTGCCCTTGAGGTCGGTGAGGGTGAAGTTCGGCGCCTCGGCGTCGATCTTGACGGTCTTGTCCTTGGGGCCGGCGAAGCCGAGCATCGCGGCGGCGGCGGTGGCGGCGGCGGCGAAGCCGAACAGTTTCTTCGTCAGGGTCGTCATATCTGGTGCCTCCTGCGGACTCTTGCGGGTCGTGTGGTCTCGCGCCGTGCCGGCGTGTTCCGGGGGCGCATCTCGTGCGGGTCCTTCGACGCCGCGGTCCGAGTTCAGTTCCTCGGGACCGGGGTGTCGATCCAGTATCGCAGGGGCGACGCGCCCCGGCGGTTGATCTGCAGCACGCCGCGAAGGGGCGTGTCGGAAGCGCGGTCGAGCGCGAGCCGCATCGGCGTTCCGCCGCGGGTCTCGCCGCTCTCGATCAGGTCGTTGATCGTCACCCCGCTCTGATGCGGGAAGAACGCCATCCCGTCGATCGAGCCGCCCGCCCGCTTGACGGCGCTCAGGTTCGGCGTGATCCGGACGCCGGTCGGGTCCGGGCCGATCGTGACGGCGGGGTCGCTGGTCGGCAGCGGCTCCGGGACGTTCGCCCGCGTGGTGTCGAACCGGTCCGCCCAACGCGACCGGCGCGGGGCCTGAGAACCTCCGGCGACGTCGATCTCAAGGGTCGCGATCGCGCCGCCGGGCAGGCACGCGTCTTTGCAGACCAGCCAGTCGAGCTCGGCCTCGATCGTGACGCGCCGGCCGCTCTCGACCCGCTCGTCGACCTCGATCGGGATGATCACGGTGACCTGGTCTTCGAACGTGTGATCGAGGATGCCCCCGGGGAGCTCGTACCGCTCCGGTGTCGGCCAGATCTCTTCGCCCGCGCTGATGCCCTCGGGCAGCGAGAGGATGATGTCGACCGGGAATCCCGTCGTGTTCTGGCCGGGCCAGTAGACGTGCCAGCCGGGCTCGAGATCGAAGCTGACCGCGATCGCGTTCGCGCCGCCCGGGGTGAGCGAGCGGAACTCGCTGATCAGCATCGGCACAGCCGGTCCGAGATCGCCCTCGCCGTCGAACCCGACCGCACTGCTGGTCGGAGGAGCCGCGCTCCCGGTCGACGCCGCGATCCCGACCAAGATCGCCGCCAGCGTCGTGCTCGTGGGGTGGGAATCCATCGGGCCAGGTCTCATCGTGCCCTTTCGTCGCCGCCTCGCCCGGGTTCGACCCGTGTCGGGCCGGGCACGGTTCGGGTATAACTCGTGTGCGCAAGGCGGTGTTTCGTCGAAACGCCGAGCCCCATCGGAGTATTCCGGGATGCCCGAAACTGGTGCGGATGACCGTCGGACATGCTCTCTGATCCTCGCATCGCTGCTCACAGCGCTGCTGCTCGTCGGTTGCGGCAACATCAGCGATGCCCGGATCAAGCCGATCAGCCTGGCCGAGCTGCGACCGCTGGTGCAGAGACAGACCGACCGCCCGAATGGGGATGCGCTGCTCCTGATTGATTCGCGGATCACCGAGCGGTACGAGACCGGCCACCTGCCGACCGCCCGGAATGTGGTGCTCGGGCAGATCCCGACGGGGACGCGCGGCGGGGATCCGAGGATCACGCGATTCGACGAGGTCGTGGTGTACGGGCAGGACCCGAGCTCGGCGCCCGCGCGGGCGCTGACGAAGCGGCTGATCGGCCAGGGCTACGGCGACATCCGGATGTTCTTCGACGGCTTCGACGGCTGGGAGCGGGCGGGCCTCGTCGTCGAGCGCGGCCCGGATCCGGAGCCCTGGGATCTTGTCCCGTGAGCGAGGGCGGGCCCGGCGACCCGTGGGCCTTGCTCGGTCTCGAGCCGTCCTTCGAAATCGAGAAGAGCGAGCTCCGAGCCGCGCACCTCCGTGCCGTGTCGTCGGCTCACCCGGATACCGCGGTCGATGACGCCGAGAGAGCGCGGAGGACCGCGGCGATCAACCGTGCACGCGACATCCTCGCGGACGACGAGCGGCGCGCTGTCGCGCTGCTGGCGCTGCGGGGAGGGCCGGGCTCGAGCGAGGATAAGTCGCTTCCCGACGGCTTCCTGATGGAGATGATGGAGCTGCGGGAGCAGATCGAAGCGGAGCTCGGCTCCGGCGACGACGAGGCCCGCGCGAGGTGGGAGTCGTGGGCGGACGGGCGGCGCGCCGGGCACATCGAGCGGGTGCGCGAGTTCTTCGCCTCCGGCGGCGAGGGAGCTCTGGCCGGCGTGCGGGCCGAGCTGAACGCGTGGCGGTACATCGAGCGGCTGATCGAGCAGCTGGACCCGGCCTACCGGCACGGCTCCGAGCTCGATCGCGCCCGGCGGCGGGCGGGCGAAGACGGCGATCGGGGCTGAGTTGTCTGGCGAGGCGATCACGGCCCTGATCGCGGTGCCGGCGCTGCTGGCGCTCTCCGCGGCGGCGTCGGGCTCGGAGACGGCCCTGTTCAGCCTGAGCACGGCGGAGCGGGCGCGGATGCGCGCGGACGGCGTGGCCGCGGTCTCCGCGATCGAGCGGCTGCTTGCCCGCCCGCGCGAGACGCTCGTCCTGATCCTGCTGCTCAACATGGTCGTCAATGTCGCCTACTTCGTGACAGCCGCCGGGCTCGCGCGCGGCGTCGGCGGGCCCGCGGCCCAGGCGGTGATCGGGCTCGGTTCGGTCGTCGCGATCGTGCTCGTCGGTGAGGTTCTCGCGAAGTTGATCGCCAGCTCGAGGCGACGGCGGTTCGCGGCCCTGGCGGCACCGCCGCTGTGGCTGCTGCGGGGTGTGGTGTCCGGGCCGCTGGGGGCGCTCGATCGGTGGGTGATCGCGCCGGCGACGCGGCTCGTCGCGCCGCCCCGAGATCAGACCGACCCGACGACGCCCGAGGAGCTCGGCGAGCTGGTCGCGATCGGAGCACGTGAGGGCGAGATCGGCGCCGGTGAGCAGCGGCTGCTCGATCGGATCCTCGAGTTGCACGAGCGCCGCGTGGACGAGGTGATGCGACCGCACGCCGAGAGCGAGTGGCTCGATGCCCGCGCGGGCCCGCGCGAGGTCCGCGAGGCGGTGACACGCTCGGGCCAGCGGTGGATCCCGGTGCACAAGGGCCGCCTCGACGACGGGCTGGTCGGTGTGCTCGACGCGCGTCGGTTTCTCGCGAGGGCGTCGCGCGGCGAGCGACGCTCTGTCGCCTCGGATTGCTCGCGCGCGCTGGTGGTGCCGGCGCACGCGCGGCTCGACGCGGTCCTCGGTCACCTCCGCGCCACGACGCACGAGACGGCGGTGTGCGTCGATGAGCACGGGCGGGTCGAGGGGGTCGTGAGGCTGACCGACATCGTGGCGTCGGCGTTGGTCGGGGGCGACGAGGGCGCCGGCGGTCGCGAGGCCCCGATGCTCGTCGGGCTCGGCGAGTGGCTCGTGCCCGGGCGGACCTCGATCCGCGAGTGGAGGTCGGTGCTCGGCGAGCGCGCGACGGGCGGCGCTCGCACGGTCGCCGGACTGCTGATCCGTCGGCTTGAGAGGCTGCCCGGCGAGGGCGACGAGGTCGTCGTCGGGCGGCTGCGGTTGCGGGCCGAGGCGATGGAGGGGCGCGCCGTCGTTTCGGTCCGGATCTCGCTCGCGGACGCGGCCGACGGAGCTCGCTCGTGAGCCAGACCGAGTGGATCGCGTGGTCGCTGGCCTGCCTGCTGGGCCTCGGCGGGTCCGCGCTGTGGAGCGGCTTCGAGACCGGCGTGTACAGCGTCTCGCGGGCGCGCCTCGAGCTCCGCGCCCGGCGGGCGCCGCCCGACGCGGGCGCGCGCCGGCTGCTCGCCGAGACCACGAACCTCGAGCGGCTCCTCGCCGCGATCCTCCTCGGGAACAACACTTGCAACTACGTCGGAACGCTCGGGCTGGCGGCCCTGCTCGCCGGCGCGGGCCTGGAGGGCGGGGCCGCGGCGGGTGTGCAGATGGCGGTGCTCACGCCGGTGCTGCTGGTCTTCGGCGAGGCGGTGCCGAAGGAGCTGTTCCGGGTGCACGCGGACCGCGCGACGCCCGGGCTCGCGCTGCCGGTCGCGGTTGTCCGGCGCGCGATGACCTACTCCGGCGTCCTCCCGCTCGTCGTCGGGCTGGCTCGCGCGGTTGCCCGCTCGCTGGGCGGCGAGGCGGGTTCGCTGGGCGCCGGACGCGAGCGCTTGGCCCGTCTGCTGCACGAGTCGGCGACGGCCGGGGCGGTCTCTCGGACGCAGGGGGCTCTGATCGGGCGGGCGCTCGAGTTCGAGGCCCTCTCGGTCTCGGCCCTGATGGTCCCGTGGGGGCGCGTCAGGAAGATTGCCGCCGGAGCCCCGGCGGCGCGCGTGGACGGGCTGATCCGCTCGACCCCGCACCGGTGGTACCCGGTCGTCGAACGGTCCGGGCGTGTTCGGGGCGTCGTCGGCTCGGTCGAGTACTTCGGATCCGCGCGGGGCGGGATCGGCGACGCGATCTCGGACGTCGTCCGGCTCTCCCCGGAGGTGCCCGCTCCCGAGGCGTTGCGCCGGCTCTCCGCAGAGGCGGTGACGCTGGCGGTCGTCGAACGCGCCGGGCGACCGATCGGGGTCGTCGCGCTCCGAGATCTGCTGGCACCGCTCCTGGGGAGCGGAGAGGCCGATCCGGCGGGCGTCGCGGCCGTGTCCGGCGCTTGACCAACGGCGGAATAGCTCGATGCGGCACGGCGTTGGCACCGCTGGTTCGGGTCGGTGGTAGGGTCCGCCGCGGCGGCGTGCCTGTTGGCGTGCCAATTCGCGTTCTTGGGGGTCTCCGATGAAGTCTGCGTCCTTGCTGATCACCACGGTCTTCGTTTCGTTTGCGGTCGTGCTGATCGCGACGCGGCTGCTGCAGGGCGGCGTCGCGGAGAGGCCCTCGATGTTCCAGGTCACGCCGACGGCCTCGGAGACGATGGAGACGTCGCTTCTGGACGAGGCGATGGCGGAGAGCGAGGCGACGGGGAAGCCTGTGCTCGCGTTCGTCACAGCCGACTGGTGCGGCCCCTGCCAGGTGATGAAGAAGAACGCGCTGGTCGATGCCCGGGTCGTCGAGTTCGCGAGCGCCGAGATGATCCCGGTCTATCTCGAGGAGAGCGCCTCGCGACCCGACATCGCGAAGCTCCCGGTGCGGGCGTTCCCGACGACGTTCGTCATCCGGGACGGCAAGATCGTCTCGGCCGCCGAGGGCGTCGTCTCGACCGACCATTTCCTCGAGTTCCTCCGCGAGGCCACGGAGTAGAGCGGGCGGACTCCTAGCCGTCCGAGAGCGGGTTGAGGAACAGACCGGTCGCGAGCTTCGGGTAGAAGAACGTCGACTTCTGCGGCATCAGCTCCCCGGCCTTGCTCACGTCGCGCACGGCTTCCAGCGGCGTCGGACGAACGACGACGGCGAGCTGGGCGAAGCCCGAACCGCCCCCGGCGCCCGTCTCTTTGCCGCGTCCGATCTCGATGACCTCCGGGATCGAGTGCGGGAACGCCCACTTGACGTCGCTCCCTTCGTTGAGCTGCGCCTTGCAGACCTGATCGACGATCAGGTGCTGCACGATCGCGACGTCGAGTCGGCGCCACGACTCGTCGCGGTCGGCGAAGTCGTCCGAGAGCGGGTCGTCGACCGACGGAGAGGCGCAGAAGCACAGCCCGGTGGCGAAGTCCATCAGGCCGACCGTGTTGCGGCCGGTCTTGCTCGCGACACGCTCGATCTCGTGGTCGAAGTTCATTGGGTCGTTGTCGCACGGCTCGATATCGAGCAGCCCGGCGGCGGCCTCTTGGAACGCCTCGATCGAGTACCCGCTCATGCCCCCGAGCACGCGGTGGGTCGGGCCGATGTAGAGCCCCGGGTCGGACATGCCGACGAGCACGAACATCGTCCGGCGCGCCGGGTGGTCGGGCGGGATGTCCTTGCCGCCCTGGGCGAGGCTCTTGAGGTAATTGAGCTGGGTCGTGTACCGGTGATGGCCGTCGGCGATGAAGACGTCCTCGCCCGCGAGCGCGTCACGGTACGCGTTGATCGTGGTTTCGTCGTCGATCGCCCAGACCTCGTGCACCACGCCGTCGCCGAGATCGGCCGTCAGATCGGCCGGGCGCGACTCGCACACGGTCTGGACGACCCGCGTCGCGGAGCCCTGCTCGTCGGCGTGCAGACCGAAGATCGGCGAGGTCTGGCAGGCGGTCGCCTTCATGAGGGCCATCCGGTCTTCCTTCGGCCCGCTGAAGGTCTGCTCGTGCGGGAGCACGCCGCCCCCGTCGCGCGGCCCGAAGTCGATGTTGTCGAGCGTGCAGGCCATGCCCGAGCGGCGGTAGGTCTTGCCCTCGGCCTCGAAGCTCTGGCGGTAGGCGAACATCGCCGGCGTCTCGCGGCGAAGGAGCTGGCCGGAGGCGAGCAGGGTCTCGAGCTTGGCCGCGGCGCCCGAGTACGCCGCGGGCGGGCCGAGCTCCTTGGCGGGCACGTGCGGCAGATCGATCGAGACGATGTTCGCGTCGTCGGCCGCCGCGAGCGCGTCGCGTCCGGCGAGGTCGAGGACGTCGTAGGGCGGGGCGACCTTTCGGCTCACGTCGCCGGCGGGGTAGTGGATCGCCTTGAACGGGTAGACGGCGGGCATCACGGATCCTCTCGTAGGAGTCAGGGACGGGCGGCGAAGGCCCCGCGCGAGTCTATCCGACCGGCTAGATTTGGTCATGGACCGAGCCCCACGCGCCCTGGTGATACGGACGGCGGGCACGAACTGCGACGCGGAGATGTGCCGCGCGTTCGAGGCCGCCGGCGCGGTCGCGGAGCTCTCGCACGTCGATGCGCTCGTCCGCGACCCCGCTCCGGTCGACCGGGCCGCGCTGATCGGGTTCCCGGGCGGGTTCAGCTACGGCGACGACGTCGCGTCCGGTCGGCTGCTCGCGGCGCGTCTCCGCGAGAAGCTGTGGCCGGCGCTCCGGTCCGCCGTGGAGCGGGGAACGCCGATGATCGGGGTCTGCAACGGGTTCCAGGTGCTCGTCCAGCTCGGGCTGCTCCCCGGTCCGATGAGAGGCGAACGCCCGGGCGATCGGCCGCCCGCTCCGACGCTCGCGCTCGTCGACAACGCGTCGGCGACATTCATAGATCGCTGGGTCCGGGTCGAGGCCGCGGCCCCGAGCGCGTGCGTCTGGACGAGGGGCCTGGAGGGTCTCGCGTTCGACCTTCCCATCGCGCACGCCGAGGGCCGGCTGATCGCACGCGACGAGCGGACGCTCGATGCGCTCGAGTCGGGCGGACACGTCGCGCTCCGTTATGCCGAGGACGTGAACGGCTCTCAACGCCGGATCGCGGGCGTGTGTGACGAGAGCGGGCGGGTCTTCGGGCTCATGCCGCACCCCGAGCGGTTCCTCGAGTGGAACCGCCACCCCGCGGGCGAAGCGTCGGACGGCGAGACGCCGGGCCTGCGGATGTTCCGTTCGGCGGTCGGGTCGGTCACGAACCCGGAGCCGGCGACGGCGTGAGCGGCGCCGAAAGCGAGCCGCGTGTGATCGCGACCGGTCGCTCGAAGGAGCCCGCGAGGCCGCGGCGCTCCCGACGGTGCCTGCGCTGCGGGTACGACCTGACCGGGATCGTGCTGGAGCGCGGGCGTTCCTGCCCTGAGTGCGGCACGCCGATCGGCGAGGCGGTCGGGATGTCGTGGCTCATCGACGCCAAGGGTGAGGCGGTGCGGCGCGTGCTCGCGCGCGGCGCCCGGCTCGCGTGGCTCGGGCTGGTGCTCTACCCAGTTCCGATGGTGGGGGCGCTGATCGAGACCGCGGGCTGGTTCCGCCTGACCGGCGCCGGGGCCGTCGCGGGCAGCTCGCTCGTCTCGTTCGTCGCACGGCTCCTGACGGGCCTGTCGCTCGCGGCCCACGTCGCCGCGCTCTTCGCGGTGCTCGACGGCTACGTCTGGCACGCGGTGATCCCGTTCGCCTCGGCGGACTATGTCGCCGGCGGGGTCGTCGTTGGTCTCGTGCTGATCTGGACCGCCCGTCACGCCGCGGCCTCCTGGATGCTCCGCGGGTTCGCCCGCCGGCTGAACGATCCGGGGCTCGAGAAGCTGGCGTTGGTCTCCGGGCTCGGCGGCGTGGCCGTGACGCTGACGGGCGTGGCGCTGATCGTCGTGGGCGGGCTGATCCTGCACATCGCGTTGTTCCCCCCGTTCTGCTTCGCGCTGCCGCTGTGGTTCGGCGGGGCGGCGGTGTGGCTGGCGGCGAACGTGACGCTGCTGGCGCGGCTCTCGGAGGCCCTGAGCGAGGGGGTCTCCTCGCCCTCCGGGCCGCACTGAGCGGGCGGGCCGCAGCCCGGGTGGGGGTGTCCGGTAGGCTGCCTCGATGAGCGGGATGGTGATCCAGGCCGACCGCGCGTGCGTGAGGTGCGGGTACAACCTGCGCGGTCTCTCGATCGGCGGCGTGTGCCCCGAGTGCGGCACGCCGATCGCGAGCAAGCGCGAGCGATCGAGGCTGGGCGACAGCCTGACCGACGCCCCGCGCTGGTACCTGAAGCTCCTGATCCTCGGTCTGGTGCTTCTGAATCTGCCGCTCGCGGGTCTTGTTCTGAGCGTCGCGGCGATCTTCGGCGGTCCGTTCGTATTCTTCATCGGCGCCATCGTGATGATCGCGGGCGCTCTCGGCTGGCCGGTCGGGGCGTTCATCGTGACGGTGAAGCGACCGCGGAGCGAGTCGACCCTGGCCGACGCGGCGCTGGATTCCGAGAAGCTCCGCCTCGCGATCCGCATCACCCAGGCGATGCCGATCGCCGCCTGGGGGCTCTCGGTCGGCGCGGGTTTCGGGGCGCCGGCCTGGCTGGCGATCGTCGGCGCCGTGCTCAACGTCGCGTGGGTATTCTCGCTGATCCCGTTCTGCCTGTATCTGGCGGCGCTCGCCGACTGGTCGAGCGAGTCGCGCACGGGGGACCGGCTCCGCGGCGTGGCCTGGACGCTCGCGGTCCCCGGCACCCTGTTCGCGGGCTCCCTGGTCGCCTACGAGTTCGGGCTCGGGATCGCGCTCTGGATCGCGATCCTCTCGGGCCTGGCGACGTTCGTGTCGATCGTCGTGTTCTACCTCGGGCTGCTGCAGCTGGTGCAGTCGGCGATGTGGGCGCTGAGCAACTCGAAGGCGATCGAGCGGCGGGCCGAACGCATGGCCATCCGGCGGGCCGAGGCGGAGCAACAAGCCGCCATCGAGGAGGCGCAGCGCGAGGCCCAGATCGCGGACCAGATCAACGCGCCCTCGATCGAGGAGCAGCGGGCGAGCGGCAACTGGGTCGCGGGGCGGATCAGCAGCCGCCGCGCGGCCGAGATGACCGGCGAGGAGCCGGCGATCCCGCTGGCGGGCGACAACGTCCCCCAGCAGCTCCGCGACGAGCCCGAGCCCGAGAAACCCGAGAAGCAGCCGAATCCCTACGCTCTCGAGGGCGAGGACTGAAGCGGACGCGAACGCGCTCTAGCGTTGTGCGTGCCCGATCCGATCCAGCACATTCCCAGGGGCGAGGGCCGCAAGGCCCTGGTCGCGATGTCCGGCGGCGTCGATTCGTCGGTCGCGGCCGCGCTGCTGGTCGAGGCCGGCTGGGACGTCGTCGGGTGCTTCATGCGGCTCGGCTCGCCCGGCGAGACGCTCGACGAGCTCCAGCCGTTCGATTCGGCCGGGGTGAGCTGCGACCCGTCGAAGGTCAAGATCGGCCACCAGGGCTGCTGCTCGATCAACGACGCGGCGGACGCCCGCCTGGTCGCCGCGCATCTGGGCATCCCGCTCTACGTCTGCAACTTCAAGAAGGAGTTCGGGCGGATCATCGACTATTTCGTGGCCGAGTACGCCGATGGCCGGACGCCGAACCCGTGCGTGCGCTGCAACGACTGGCTGAAGTTCGGCAAGCTGCACGAGTACGCGCAGCAGGTCGGCGCCGAGGTCGTCGCCAGCGGGCACTACGCCCGGGTCGTCGATGCCCCGGGCGGGCCGGAGCTGCGGACGGGTGTCGATCGGTCGAAGGACCAGAGCTACGTGCTGTTCGGGGCCTCGCGCGAGCGATTACGCGAGATGCTGCTCCCGATCGGCTGGTTCGAGAAGCCGGCCGTGCGCGCGATGGCCGAGCGGCGCGGGCTGCCGGTCTTCGACAAGCCGGACAGCCAGGAGATCTGCTTCGTCCCCGACCAGGACTACGCCGGGCTGGTCGAGCGCCGGCGGCCGGAGCTGGCGGAGCGCGGCGAGGTGCTCGATCCGGAGGGCAACGTCGTCGGCGAGCACGGCGGGCAGCACCGCTTCACGGTCGGGCAGCGCCGCGGCGTGGGTGTGGCGCTCGGCTACCCCGTCTACGTCATCGAGAAGGACGTCCGCCGGAACACCGTGACCGTCGGGCCGAAGGAGCGGCTGGCGGTGGGGTCGCTGCTCGCGAACGAGGCGAACTGGCTGGTCGAGCCGCCCGCGGACGAGACCCCGGTGCTGGCGCGGTGCCGGTACAACGGGTCGGCGGTCCCCGCGCGGGTCCTGGTGCTTGATCCGGACCCGGTTCCCGGACCGAGCGGGCGTCCGGGCGGATTCTCGGTCGACTTCGATGAGCCGCTGCACGGGGTCGCGCCGGGCCAGGCGGTGGTTCTGTACGGGCGCGACGAGCCCGATCTGGTGCTCGGGGGCGGGTGGATCCGCAGCGTGTCCGCTCTGACCCCGTAGAATGGGATGATGCGAGATCGCCTTCCCGTCGTGTACTACGCGGCGACCAACGCGGAGACCCACGACCGGCAGGACCACCCCGCCGCCGATAGCGACGGGCACGTCGTCGGCGGCACGGTGTTCTACGCCGAGCGCTCGACCGACGATCTCACGCCCGTCCGGGCGATCGTGGGCCACGGGGTGTCGCCGCCGATGGCGGCCGAGATGCTCCGCAAGATCGCGGACCTGATCGAAGAGGCCCCCGAGATGCTGAGCGAGGAGCCCGGGGCGACCGCTCGCCGGGTCGAGGGCGATGCCCCGCGCCGGGCTCGGATCGACAGCGAGAGCGTGGCCGAGGCGGCCCAGGCGATGCCGCCGGAGGCCCGCGACCGGTTCCTGAAGATGTTCGCCAAGGTCCGCGGCGCGTTCGAGGACCGGGACGGGTCCGGGCCGTCGGTCGAACTCTGACGCGACGTCGCCTGCTGCAGATCCGCGGCGCCACATCTTCGGCGCTACATCGCCCCGTCGTCCTTCCGGAAAATCAGCAGGTAGTTGAAGCCGCGCAGGAAGAAATTCTGCTCTTCTGCGGCCTTGTGCCAGTTGCCGCGCTCCAGCTTCGCGTTGTGGCGCACGACCCCGACGATGTCCACCGGCACGAGGTAGTCGCGCGCGATCGAGAATAGCTCGAATCCGATCGGCATGAGCAGGCCCTGGCCCTTCTTGCCCTTCGACTTTCGAAACGAGTCGGAGACGTAGATGGCCGCGTAGTGCTTGTCCTTCAGGACGCGGTGCATCTCCGAGATGACCTCTTCCATGGCCTCGTAGTACGCGGCGCCGATCTGCTCCGGCGGCTGATCCGGGCGGTGGGGCTTGTACGAGTCGTCCCGTTCACCGGCGTCGAGCTTGCCGATGCAGCGCGGGTCGTCGGAGTAATCGATGTGCGTGGAGTACGGTGGGTCGAGGAAGACGAAGTCCGCGACCCCGCCCGATAGCGGGAGCTCGCGCGCGTCGGCCTGCTCGATGTCGTCGCGGGTCGGGGCGAGGTCGAACCCCTTGCCGCGCCGGTCCAGGTCCTTGCAGACGTCGAGCGTCGTGCCGCTCCCGCACATGGGGTCGAGGACGCGGTCGCCCGGCTTTGTGTACCGCTGCAGCAGCTGCCAGATCACCCAGCTCGGCGTGGCGCCGGCGTAGTCCTTGTCGCCCTGGAACCGCGAGGCGGCGTCGGTCGCGGGCAGGTTCGGGCTGTCGTAATGCTGGCTGGGATACTCCCAGAGCGTGGTCGTGAAGACGCCGAGCCGCGGGCGCTTGCCCGGGCGTGTCCGCGGGGCGTCGGTCGGGCGCCGCAGAGCCGACTTCTTGCGCGCCGCCCGATCGGTGGCGGGCTTGCTTGCGACGGCCTTCTTCCGGGGCACTTTCTTTCGGGATGGCTTCTTGCGGGCGGGGCCGCTCACGAGAGCGCCCCGAGGACCTTCTCCCGCGCCTCGGTGAGGGGCATGGCCATCCGAGCGCCCGCGGCCTGGGCGGGCCCGCCGCCGCCGAGCGCGGCGGCGACCGCGTTGACGTCGACCATGTCGGGGCCGCCCTTGCTGCGGAGGCTGAGCTTGGTCCTCGCGTCGTCGCCGGAACCGAGCTCCGTCAGAAGCGCCGCAACGCGGACCGACGCCACGCTGCGCACGATGTCGAGGAAGCCGCCCGAGTCGCCCTGCGAGGCCCCGGTCTCGACGAAGTCCTTCTGCGTCAGCGTCATCAGGGCGAGCGTCTCGTCGTTGTGGTACTCGAGCGAGGCGAGGGCCCGGGCCAGGAGCAGCATCCGCGCGGGTCGGTCGCGCTGCTCGACCGTCTCGAAAAGACGCTCGTGGTCGAGCCCGGTCTCGAGCAGGTCGGCGGCGAGACGCAGCGTCGCCGGCGTCACGTTCGAGTGCTTGAACCAGCCCGTGTCGGTGGCGAGGCCGAGATAAAGCGGCTCGGCGACCTCGCGCGGGAGCTCGGCGCACGACCGCACGCCCAAGAGCTCTCGGCAGAGATCGGCGACCAGCTCGCACGCCGCCGCGGCCGACGGCTCGATCACACGCCGGCTCCCGATCTCGGCGTCGCCCCTGAGGTGGTGATCGATGATCGCGACGCGGTCGGCGTTCGACTCGAGCCAGGCCCTGTAGTCCGCAAGCTGCGACCAGGCCCCGGTGTCGGTCACAAGGATCGCGTCGGGATCGAGGCCGGGCGGGTCGTGGTCCGCGCCGATCGGCCTCGTCCGCGTGTTCTGCACGATCGCCCCGGCCCAGGGCGGCATCGGCCCGGCGAACCAGACCTCCGCCTTGGACGCGACGCCGCCGAAGCCGTCGCCCGACCCACCCGCGGCGATGTTGATGGCGCGGGCGGCCGCGATCGTCGATCCGATCGCGTCGCCGTCGGGCTTGGCGTGCGTGATGACGGCGACGGAGTTCCGCCCGCCGAGCCAGCGGGCAAGATCCGAGAGGCTCGAGTTGGTCGAATAGGCCTGCGAGGGCGCGGTCGTCACGCGGTGGTCTCCTGCGGCTCGCTCTCGGCGAGCTGGGCGCCGATCCTCGCACAATCGCGCGCGAGCTGCGCGGCGAGGGCGTCGATCGATTCGAAGCGGATCTGGTCTCGGACCCACGAGTCCAGCTCGATCGCGAGGCGGTAGCCGTACTCGGGCAGGTCCTCGAGCGGACCGCCGAGGACGTGCGCCTCGAGCCGGCGCTCGGCGCCGCGCACGGTCGGACGGGCCCCGACGTTGACCGCGGCGGGCAATCGCTCGCCCGAAGGGAGCACCGCGAGGGCGCCGTAGACGCCGTCGGCGGGGAGCATCGTCTCGGCCACGAGGTTGGCCGTGGGGAAGCCGATCGTCCGCCCGAGGCGGTCGCCGGGCACGACCTCGCCCGAGACCCGGTAGCGCCGACCGAGGACGCGGGCGGCGTCGCGGACGCGTCCGGCGCGGAGAAGATCCCGGACGAGCGAGCTGCCCGCCCGCCGGATCGTCTGATCGTCGAGATCGACCTCGACTGGCCCGACTGTGACGACCCGGAACCCGCGCGCGCGGCCGAGGTCCGCCATCTCGACCATCCCGCCCGCACGGGTCTTGCCGAAGCGGAAGTCGTCGCCTTCCACGATCACGGAGGGGGCGAAGTCCTGGCAGACGTGGTCGATGAACGCCTGCGGGCTGAGCCCGAGCAGGCCGCTCCTGGGGTCCAGGGCGAGCACGTCGTCGGCGCCGAGATCCCGGAGCAGATCGGCGCGGTGCTCGAAGGTCGTGAGGCGTGGCGGCTCGCTGTCGGGGGCGAGCACGGAGCGCGGGTGGGGCTCGAACGCCAGCACGACGACGCGGCCGGAGTCGCCGGCCTCTTCGCGCGAACGACGGACCAGCGCCGCATGCCCCGCATGCACGCCGTCGAAATTCCCGATCGTGACCACCGTACGGGCACCGCTCACGAGCGACGATAGGGAGGTCGAGGCGCTGGGTCGGGGTGACGCGGCTGGGTTAGCACAAGTACGATCTGCTCGCCCGGGGGCGGTCACCGCCGCGGTCGCCGGGCTGTGGAGTGCACGCATGAAACTGTTCGGCCTTGGCTCCCGCCGCCAGTCGCAGACCCAGCCCGCGCACCACGCCCGGCACGCCGGGGCGACCCCGGACGACGCGCACAACGGCGAGTTCGCGCCGGACGGGACGCTCGAGGCGCAGATCCGCCGGATCGGCGAGGAGCTTCTCGGGCTCGCGCGGGCGCGGAAGGCCGGCCTGCTGAGCTCGCGGTTCTACCAGGACAAGCTGATGGACTGGTCGATGAAGGACGAGGCCTTCAAGGTCCAGCTGTTCCGCTTCGTCGACGCGTTCCCCGTCCTGCGGACGCCGGAGCTCGTGCACAGCGTGCTGACCGACTACATGAGCCAGCCCGGCGTGAAGACCCCGCCGGGCATGGACCTCGGCCTGCGCGCCGGCGGGATCGCCAAGGGTCTCGTCGCCGGGACGATGTCCAAGCAGATCACATCCATGGCGACGAACTTCATCGCGGGCACCGACGCGCGGGACGCGCTGCCGTCGCTGAAGAAGCTATGGGACGAGGGGCTCGCGTTCAGCGTCGACCTGCTCGGCGAGGCGTGCGTCTCGGACGCCGAGGCGGACATGTACCGCGAGAAGTACATGGACCTGGTCACCAACCTCCCCGAGACCGTCAAGGGGTGGAAGGACCGGCCGCTGCTCGAGCGCGACCATCTGGGGGTGGTGCCGCGGACGAACGTGTCGGTCAAGGTCAGCTCGCTCTGCGCTCAGTTCGACCCGATCGCGCCGGACCGCGCGATCGGCGACCTGATGTCCCGGCTCGAGCCGGTGCTGCACGCGGCCGCCGAACGCGGCGTGCTGATCAACTTCGACATGGAGCAGGCCGAGCTCAAGGACCTGACGATCGACGCGTTCTTCCGGGCGTGCGAGTCGGTGACGTTCGAGGCGGGGCTGGCAATGCAGGCCTACCTCCGCAGCGGCGTCGACGACGCCAAGCGGGTCTGCGACTGGGCCAGGCGCACGGGGCGAGTCGTGACCGTGCGCCTCGTGAAGGGCGCCTACTGGGACTACGAGATCATCAACTCCGAGCAGGAGGGCTGGCCCGCGAAGGTCTGGACCGAGAAGTGGCAGACCGACAAGTGCTTCGAGGACATGACCGAGGTCTTCCTCGACGCCTGCCCGCGCAAGCCCGGCGAGGGCGGCGTCAAGCTCGCCCTCGGCTCGCACAACGCCCGAAGCATCGCCGCGGCCCTGGCCGGGCTCGAGGCCCGCGAGCTGCCGCGTGAGGCGATCGAGCTGCAGATGCTCCACGGCATGGCCCACGAGCTCAAGCGCGCCGCCGCCGATACCGCCAAGGGCATGGGGCTCCGCGTCCGCGAGTACGTCCCGGTCGGCGAGATGATCCCCGGCATGGCGTACCTGGTCCGTCGCCTGCTCGAGAACACCTCCAACGAGAGCTGGCTCAAGGCCGGGTTCCTTGACGACGCGTCGGCCGATTCGCTGCTCAGGCGTCCCGGGCCCCCGACGCCGCACGATGGTCCCGGCGAGATCACCGCGGGGGCCAACGGCACGGTCGACGGGGGCGTCTCGGCCAAGCGTGATCTGTGCGAGGTGGCGCCCGAGCGCCACCAGCTCTCGCCGGCCGTGCAGGGCGTCGGCGACGGGAGGCCGTTCTTCAACGAGCCGCTCCGGGACTTCTCGATCGCGGCGCAGCGCGACGCCTTCCGGCGTGCCGTCGACGCGGCCGAGGTCCCGAGGGTCGAGAACGATCGGACGCCGGAGCAGGCCGCCGGGATGATCGCCGAGGCCGCGGACGCGTTCGAGGCCTGGCGCGACGCCGACCCGCTCGTGCGCTGCGACGTGCTGACGCGGACGGCCGAGCTGATGCGCGAGCGCCGCGACGAGCTCGCGGGCGTCATGGCCAAGGAGTGCGCCAAGCCATGGCGCGAGGCCGACGCCGATGTCTGCGAGGCGATCGACTTCTGCGAGTACTACGCCCGCCTCGCGGCGCCGCTGTTCCAGCGCGGCCGGCTCGGCCGCTTCATCGGCGAGCTCGACGAGTTGTGGTACCAGCCGCGCGGCGTCGCGGCGGTGATCAGCCCCTGGAACTTCCCGCTGGCGATCTGCTGCGGGATGACCGCGGCGGCGCTGGTGACCGGCAACACGGTGATCGTCAAGCCCGCCGAGCAGTCGCCGGCGATCGCGAAGATCATGTGCGACATGATCTGGCAGGCCCTCGACGAGGCCGACCTCGACCACCGCGTGCTGCGGTTCTGCCCGGCCCCCGGCGAGACCACGGGCGCCGCGATCGTGCGCGACCCACGGATCGCCGTTATCGCCTTTACGGGCTCCAAGGCCGTCGGCCTGGACATCATAAAGGCCGCCGGCGTGACGCCCGAGGAGCAATCGCACGTCAAGCGCGTCGTCTGCGAGATGGGCGGCAAGAACGCCATCATCGTCGACGCGACCGCCGATCTCGACGAGGCCGTCCTCGGCGTCCGCTACTCCGCGTTCGGCTTCGCCGGCCAGAAGTGCTCGGCGTGCAGCCGCTGCATCGTCGTCGACCCGGAGGGGCCCGAGGGGCGGCACACCGAGCTGTTCATGGAGCGCCTGGTCGAGGCGACCAAGTCGCTCGTCGTCGGCGACGCGACCGACCCGGGCACCGACGTGCCCGCGGTGATCGACCGGGCCGCCGCCGGCCACATTGAATCGATGATCGAGAAGGGCAGGGCCGAGGCCACGCTCGCGCTCGGTCTGGAGCACAGGGATTTCGACGGCTCGACCGGCCAGATACCGCCCCGGGCGGTCGGGCCGCACATCTTCCGGGGCGTCGAGCCGCGCCACGCGATCGCGCGGGACGAGATCTTCGGCCCCGTGCTCGCCGTGATGCACGCGAAGACCTTCGACGAGGCGCTCGAGATCGCCAACGACCACCGCTACAAGCTGACCGGCGCGGTTTTCACGCGAACGCCGACGCACATCGAGGAGGCGAAGAGGCGGTTCCGGGTCGGCAATCTCTACGTCAACCGCGGGAGCACCGGGGCCCTGGTCGGGCGGATGCCCTTCGGCGGCTTCGGGATGTCCGGCGTGGGCAGCAAGGCCGGCGGGCCGGACTACCTGCTCCAGTTCGTCGAGCCGCGCGCGTCGTGCGAGAACACCATGCGCCGGGGCTTCGCGCCGGAGCTCTAGGGCGTCGCGAGCTCGCGCCGGCGCTGCGCGAAACGGACAGCGCCGAAGAGGGCCAGCCCGAGCGCGATGAATGTGTAGCCGGTTACGGGGCCGAGCGGCGTCTCGAGCAGCGGCGCGGTCGTCCGCGCGAGTTCGTGGGTTGCGCGGAACAGGCCGTAGGCGATGAAGTAGAGGTGCAGCCGGTTCCCGGGGAACCAGCCGCGTTGCGTCGCGACGGCGGCGAGCAGCGCGCAGCCGAGATTGAAGACCAGCTCGACGGTCTGCGCCGGCCAGCGGTGCACGCCTCCCGCGTCAACGCACGCGAGCGCGTGTTGCCGGTCGAGCGCGACGCCGGCGCAGCAGCCGCGGGCGTGGCACCCGAGCCGACCGAGCGCGATCCCCAGGGGCACGCCGATGGCGAACCAGTCGCCGGTCGGGCCGCGGTGGCCGATCGCTCGCTTGCCGATCTCGACGCCGGCGTAGCCGCCCAGCAGCGCGCCGGTGATGCTCTGCCCGCTCAGCAGCGCGAGCGTGTCGTCCGAGTATCGCCAGCCCTCGGCGACGAGGAACGCGAGCTTCGCGCCCAGCGCGGCGCCACCGACGGCGCAGAGCCCGAGCCAGGCCATCCGCCGCCCGCCGATCGCGGGCATCGCGGGGTCGCGCCGGGACCTCAGCCACGCCCAGACCGCCGCGCCGCACAGCACGCCCCCGACCATCGCCAGGCGGTACAGCGCGGCCTCGCTCACCTCGCTCGTCCCTCGATCGTGACCGAGCCGCGCGGCACGACGTCGACCTCCGACAACGCGCCGCCGTGCAGGTAATAGCGGCAGAACGAGTCGAGCGAGCCATCACGACGGACGACGTGCGTGCAGCAGCGATCGATCCGGTCCTGGTCGAAGTTGAACCGGTCCATGAACGGCTTGACGAAGATCCTGAAGGGCGCGTCCGGCGACAGCTCGAACGACTTCAGGATCTCCCCGAGCGGCTCGGTCTCGCACCCGCACCTGACCAGGTCCTCGAGCGAGTAGTTCACCCGGTCGCTCAGGAACGACTGCAGCGAGCCCAGGTCGATCAGTGAGCCCAGGCCGGCCGGGCCGTCCGGGCCCCGGACGACGTACCCGATCGTGTGGCAGTTCGGATCGCCGCATGGCAGCGGCGTGAAGTCGTCCTCGGTGATCAGACCCTCGGACTGGCTGGTCACCGCGTCGATCATGTCGGCCGTGTGCAGCGTTCCGGCCGCAAGCGTCCCGCTCGTGCGCCCGCTCGCGAACATCGGCTGGAACGTGATGCCCCGGCAGTGCCGGCGCCCGAGCCCGAACCGGAGCGCATCGCCCAGGTGATCGATGGTCTCGGCGGTGACGACCATTGCTAGCGTGGAGGGCACGCCGAGCGCACCGACTTCGTCGATCGCCCGTCGCCGGATCTCGCGGAGATCGGCGGCGCGGAGCGCACGCTGCCCGGCCTCTTGCACGCCGTCGAACTGTACGTAGAGCTCGAAGCTGTTGGCGGTCCTCAACGAGGCGAGACGGCGGCGGAACGGCTCGTCGGTCGCGATCCGAACCGCGTTGGTGTTGATCAGCACGTAGCCGATCCGATCGTTCGCCAGACACCAAGAGAGGATGTCGAAGAAGCGGGGGTGCAGCGTGGGCTCGCCGCCGGAGAGCTGCAGGATGTCGATGAATCCCTTCCGCGCGACGACGCCACCGATCCGAGCGACGATCTCTTCGAAGGGCCGGCAGTCGACCTCGTCCGATCGCGGCGACGACGCGAAGCATGTCGGGCACTCGAGGTTGCAGGAATCGACGATCTCGATCAGCGCGACGCAGGTCGAGAGCTTCTCGAAGGGATCGCCGGTCGCGGGTTCACCCCCGCAGCCGCAGCCCGAGCCGCAGCCGGTCTCGCGTCGTCCGACTGCGTGGTGGTACCAGCGACCGTCCGGGGCGATCACCGCGGTCGACTCGCCGTGAATGTCGCAGCTCTTGCGCATCAGGACCCGGCCGCGATCGTCTTCGTAGACGACCGCGGGCACGGGCGTGAGACACTCAGGGCAGCGGCTGGTTGTGGTCTTGAGCTCTCTCACGGTCCTCCGGACAGCATCAGGACGCATGCGCCGAACACGAGGATCGCCAGGACGCCCACCGCGGCAAGGCAGCCGACCACGATCCGAGTCGTCGCCGGCCACGGCTCGCGCTCGTCATCCTTGGCGACCCACCGGTACGTCTCGCCGCACTCGGGGCAGCGCCCCGCCCTCGGGTGCTCCGATAGGTCGTAGCCGCAGTGCGGGCAGGGGAATGACCTCTGGTCTTGCTCGCCGCTCATGCCGGGGTTCGAACTCCTTCCGCCGGCGATCGCGGCGGCACCGACGGTGTTCCGAAAGCGTGTGCCCTCGGTTTCAGACCACAAGTATGCTGACTCCTATGAGGGTTGCAATTCCTGTACTGCTGTGCGCACTCCTGTCCGCCTGCAACGTCGTCAGCGTCCGCGTCAGCGCGCTCAACGACGGCCGGCCCCGCGACGAGCGGACCTACACGATCCGCCCGTTCTCCGAGGATGTCGGCGAGACCGATCTGCGATATCAGGAGTTCGCCCGGGTCGTGCAGGTCGTGCTCGACGACGCCGGTCTCGAGCGTGTCGAGTCCGACGACGACGCGGATCTGATCGTCCTGCTCGCCTACGGCGTCACGGGCGAGCGGGACGAGATCGAGAGCTACACCACGGCCCACACCGTCGGGAGCGGCGGGCGCTACGGCTACCACTCCGACGGCGGCTTCCACGGCGCCGTGGTCGTCTACAACACCGACTACTTCACGCGGACGCTCTACCGGATCGAGCTGCGCCTCGACGCGCTCGACGCGGACTCGGTCCGCGGCGAGAGCGACGTCCGCCCGGCGTGGCAGCTCTTCGCCTGGGCCGAGACGGCCTCGGACGACCTGCGGACGATCGTGCCCTACCTGGCCGCCGCGTCGGCGCCGCACGTCGGCGGGCAGACGCCCAACGCGGTGCGCGTGAAGATCGCGCCGGACGACGAGGCGCTGCTGAGGATCATCGAGCGGTCGCGCTGACTCCCGAGACCGGCGGCACCAGGCCGGGGGCCGGCGGCGAGCTCTCAGCCCTTGATGTCGGGGCTCGGGTCGGGCTTGACCTCTTTGTAGACGCTGCCGTCGACGAAGCCCTGCAGCTTGCGCGCGCGGACGGGGTGCTGCAGCTTGCGGATCGCCTTGGCCTCCACCTGGCGGACGCGCTCGCGCGTGACCTTGAAGATCCGCCCGACCTCCTCGAGGGTGTAGGTGTAGCCGTCGCCGATGCCGTAGCGGAGCTTGATGATCTCGCGCTCCCGGTAGCTCAGCGTCTTGAGCACCTGCTCGATCCGCTGGCTCAGCATCTCGCTCGCGGCGGCCTCGGCCGGCGAGCTCTGCGCCTCGTCCTCGATGAAATCGCCGAAGTAGCTGTCCTCGCCCTCGCCGACGGGCCGGTCCAGGCTGACGGGCTGGCGGCCGACCTTGAGGACCCGGCGCGTCTCCTCGACGCTGAGCCCGGCGCGCTCGGCCAGCTCGTCGATCGTCGGCTCGACGCCGGTCGCCTGCTGGATGTCCTTCTGGATGTTGCGCAGCTTGGTCATCGTCTCGATCATGTGGACCGGGACGCGGATCGTGCGCGCGTGGTCGGCGATCGCGCGGGTGATCGCCTGGCGGATCCACCAGGTCGCGTAGGTGCTGAACTTGTAGCCGCGCTTGTACTCGTACTTGTCGACCGCCCGCATCAGGCCGGTGTTGCCCTCCTGGATCACGTCCAGGAACGAGAGCCCGCGGTTGCGGTACTTCTTGGCGATCGAGACGACCAGGCGGAGGTTTCCGCCCGAGAGGTCGCGCTTGGCCTGCTCGTACTCCCAGAAGACCGTCTCGAGGTCCTTCATTCGGTGCGCCAGCGCGCCCGGGTGTTCCTTCACGAGGTCGCGCAGGCCGTCGAGCTCCTCGGCCATGACCGCCGCGTCCTCGGGGTCGGTCCGCGAGTTCGGCCGCCCGGCCTCCTGCACGCCGCGGTCCAGGTCGGTCATCTTCTGGCTGATCGCGCCGAGCTTCTTCATCAGCGGCACGAGCTTGCCGGTCCGAAGGCAGAGCTCTTCGGTCAGCGCGGCCATGCGGAGCCGGCGGGCGTTCATCCGCTCGGTGAGCTTCTCCGCCTCGGCGATGCCCTTGCGCCCGCCCGATTGCTCGATGTCGCGCAGTCGGGCCCAGTCGGCCGCGTTCAGCTCCAGGAGGCGGTCGATCGTCGGCAGGTTCGCGGGGATGCGCCGCGTGAGTTGCTCCTTGTGGTTCGGCACCGCGGTCGAGACGCGCATCGTCCGGTCGAACGGCAGGTCGCCGGTATCGACCGAGCGCAGGATCTTCACCGCCTCGGCGACGATGTAGTCCGACTGCAGGCAGCGACGCCGGTAGATCCAGCGCGTCGTCTCGATCTTCTTCGCGAGCCGGATCTCCTCCTCGCGCGTCAGCAGCGGGATCGTGCCCATCTGGCTGAGGTACATCCGGACCGGGTCGTCGATCCGCTTGGCCGCCTGGTCCTCGTTGACCGCCGACTCCAGCTCCTGCTGCACGGCCTCGTCGTCGAGCGCCTCGGCGTCGGCGACGTCGCGCTCGGCCTGGTCGATCGTCTCGTCGATCGGCGGCGGCGGCGGGACCGTCCCGTGGTGGGCGGCGTTCATCCGGAATCGGATGGACTCAGAATCGGTCCGCGCCGCGCCGCCGGTGACGCTCATCGCGCGGAACTTCTTTCGGAGCCTCGCCACGCCCTCGGCCGCGGCGCCGTCGTCGCCGTCCTTCCGAGCGCGGTACAGCCTCGCCCGGAACTCGAGCTCGTCGATCAGCTCGAGCCCGAGGCCGTCGATCACCGACAGCAGCTCGTGCAGGCGCAGCGAATCGACGAGCTCGTCGGGCAGGAGGTTGTTGAGCTCCTCGTAGCTCAGCCAGCCGCGCTTCTGGGCCATCTCGAGCAGATCGATCAGCGCCGGGTGCAACTCAGCCTGCTTCACGTCTCGCATGCGATCTCCGTGTCCGGCCCCGACGGGACCCCGACGACTCACACCCGGGAGCTACTGCCGCGGGCGACGCCGCGATAGGGCCGGGTGGGCCGTCGGGTTCGTGCCCAGCCGACGCCCGATCTCTCGGGCCCGGCTCATCCGTGCTTCGAGCTCCGACGCCGGCAGACCGCCCGCGCCCGGCTCTTGTTCGATGCTAGACCCATCGCCTTCGGCGGTGCCGGTCCGGGGCGGCGCGGTCAGGCGCAGCCGCTCGACGGCGTCCTCCCACATCCGCTCCGCGGTGGTGATGTCATCCCCGAATTCGTGCTCGTGCTCCCGCCCGAGGGCCGAGACCGCGGCCTCGGTCAGCTCCGATCCGTCCTCGCGCATCACCGCCGCGAAGCCGGGCGGGCTCCCGCCCGCAAGGAGGGCCGCGATGCTGTCCCTGACTCGGGTCATCCAGAGAGGTCCCTCGGGCATCCGCGCGATCAGCTCGAGCACGAGCTCACCCCGCTCCAGCGAGCGCGCGGGGCGCGCCATCACGCCCGCGAGCACCAAACGCCACAGATCGGGCGCATCTTTCGGCCGGATCCGGACCGACTCGGGCTCTCGGACCTCGGGCCCGCGCCGCCGCCCCGCCGGGGCTTGCCCGAGCAGCGCCTCGATCGGGACGCCCGCCGAGTTCGCCAGACGCTCCAGGAGCAGCCGCCGCTCGACCGGGCTCACCGTGCCCAGCCCCAGGTCGTGCAGCCGGGCGAGCTCGTCCTTCACCGCCGCGGCCACGGCCGCCGGCCCGGCCCCCGCAAGCCGCTCCCGCAGGCGCCGTGCCCAGAAGTCGGTGATGTGCTCGGCGCCGTCCAGCGCCCGCTCGAAGAGCTCGCGCCCGCCCGCGCTCGCGAGCAGCTCGTCCGGGTCCTTCGCCGCCAGCTCGTTCCCGGCGAGCGTCGCGACGCGGACGTCGACCATCGCACGGAAGAGCACCTCGAACGCCCGATCGGCCGCGCGCTGCCCCGCCTCGTCGCCGTCGAACAGCAGCACGATCTCCTCGGCCCGGCCCCGGAGGAACCTCGCGTGCTCGGCCGTCAGCGCCGTGCCGAGCGTCCCCACGACGTGCTCGATGCCCGCGGCGTGGCACGCGATCACGTCGGTGTAGCCCTCGACGACGACCGCCCGCTTCTCGGCCCGGATCGCCTTGCCGGCCAGGTCGAGCCCGTACAGCGTCCGTGACTTGTGGAACAGTGCCGTCTCGGGGCTGTTCAGGTACTTCGGCTCGTCCTCATCCAGGATCTTGCGCCCGCCGAAGGCGATCGGGCGGCCCGTCGCGTCGGCGATCGGGAAGATCAGCCGGTTGCGCAGCGCGTCGTAGACACCCCCGGATTCGCGCCGCTTGACCAGCCCGGCGCCGAGCAGCGCCGCCTCCGAAAGGCCGCGGTCGCTCGCGTAGGTGATCAGCCCGTCCCAGCGGTCGGGCGCCGCCCCGATCCGGAACCGCTCGACCATCGCCTCGCCCATGCCGCGGCGTTCGATCAACGCCCGCGCCGCCGCGCCGTGCTCGGGATGCGCGAGGATCGCCCGGAAGAACCGCAGCGCGAGCTCGTTCGCCGCGAGGATCTCCTCGCGGCTCGCCCCGTGGTCGGGTGCTCGGTCGGTCCCCCCGTTACGCGCCGCCCCCGCGGGCCGGGGCCGGCGGTCCAGCTCGATCCCGGCCCGCTCGGCCAGGTGCTCGAGGGCTTCGGGGAAGCTCAGCCCAAGCAGCTTGCGGACGAACGTCAGCGCGTCGCCGCCGGCGCCGCAGACGAAGCAGTGGAAAAGCTGCTTGTGCGGCACGACGTACATCGACGGGTTGCGGTCGTCGTGGAACGGGCAGAGACCGACGAACTCGCGACCCTTCGGCTTCAGGGTCACATGCTCGCCGATGACGCCGGCCAGATCGGTCGCGTCCAGAACACGCCTGACTTGCTCGTCCGCCACATCAGCAGCGTAGCCGCCCGGGGTACGCTGCCCGGGTGTCGGGCGATATCCGCATTTCTCTTCTATTCCACGGTCACGTGCAGGGCGTGGGCTTCCGCATGACCGCACGCGACTGCGCCCGCGCCGCCCCGGTCACCGGCTGGGTCCGCAACGAGCCGAACGGCTCGGTCGCGATGGAGATCCAGGGCGCCCCGGCCGAGGTCGATCGCGTGCTCGCCGACCTGCGGGACCGCATGGCCGGAAACCTCGAGCGGGTCGAGCGCCGCGAGATCGAGCCTCTGGACCACGAGGACGCCTTCCGGATCGAGCGCTAGCTCGCCGGTAGGCTCGGGGAGGTGCTCGTCCTCTTCGACATCGACCTGACGCTGCTCGACGCCCGCGCCGCCGGGGCGGAGGCCCTGCGCATCGCCGGGCGCGAGCTCTTCGGCGAGCAGTTCAGCCCGGACGGGGTCGACTACGCCGGACGCCTCGACCCGCTGATCGTCCGCGACGTGCTCGCGGCGGGGGGCGTCGAGCCGTCCGACGCGAACGCCAGGGCGCTCCGGGAGTCGTACAGCGGTCACATCTCTCGGGTCGCCGCCGGCCGCTCTCGCCCGCTGCCCGGCGCCCGCGAGCTGGTCGCGGCGGTGGGGGCGCTGGCGGGCTCGACCCGGGGCGTGCTGACCGGCAACTTCGAGGAGTCCGGCTCGGCCAAGCTGAAAGCCGCGGGCTTCGAACTCCAACACTTCCGGGTGCGGGTCTGGGGCGACGCGTCGCCGCACGACCCGCCGCACCGGGATCACCTGCCGCCGATCGCGATGGATCTGCACGAATCGATCGCGGGCCGGAGGCTCGATCCGGGCGACGTCGTGGTGATCGGCGACACGCCTCACGACGTGCGCTGCGCGCGCGTCAACCGGTGCCGGAGCCTCGGCGTGGCGACGGGGCGCACGCCGGCCCGGGGGCTCGCCGAGGCCGGCGCGGACCGGGTGATCGACGACCTGACAGACACGCGGGGGATTATCGAATGGCTGCAGCAACGCTAGAGGCGGCGCCCGAGGCGCCCGCCACGCCCGATCTGGTCAAGACCGGCGGCATCACCGCCAGCGACCGCGGTCGCATCGCCTCGATCGACACCGTGCGCGGCTTCGCGCTGCTGGGCATCTTCCTGCCCAACCTCTACACGTTCCAGGGCCCGACCGACCAGTCCGGCATCCACGCGATCTTCACGCCGACGATGTGGAACGACGTGGGCCAGCTCTTCATCGCGACCTTCGTCGAGACCAAGTTCATGGCCATGTTCGCCATGCTCTTCGGCGCGGGCGCGGTGCTCACGCTCGAACGCGGCATGCGGACGAGCGTCTGGTGCATGCGCTGCGTATGGCTCATCGCCTTCGGCATGGCCCACGCGCTGTTCATCTGGTTCGGCGACATCCTCTTCATGTACGGCGTCTCCGGACTCGCGATCATGTCCTGGGCCCGGAAGCTGAGCGCTCGGACGCTGCTCGCCATCGGCGTCCCCGTGTGGCTCGTCGGCCTCGCGCTCATGGCCGGCGTGATGGCGCTCGGGAGCTTCCAGCAGACACCCGACTTCTTCGAGGCGATGGCGCAGGGCCCGGGCGTCTTCATGGGCCTGCTGATGCAGCCCAACCCGGCGCTCGCGGAGGCGTACAACACGGCCCCGTACGGCGTCCAGTTCATGTCGCGGACGCTGATGGTCCTGATCTTCTGGATCTTCTTCCAGCCCCTCGGGCTCTTCTGGTCCGGCGGCCTGATGCTGATCGGCGCCGGCCTGGCCAAGCTCGGGTTCATCACCGGGCGATCGAAGACCTCGACCTACCGAAACGTGCTGATCCTCGGGCTGCTCGTCGGGCTGCCCATGTCGGTCGTCGCGGTTGTCTGGACTCGCGGCGTCCCCGGCGACGGCAACGCGATGCGGACGCTCGGCGCACCGGAACTCGCGCTGCACAACTCGCTGCTCCAGTTCTTCGGGATCCTGCTCTCTCTCGCCTACATCTCGGCGTTCAACCTGCTGTGCAGGGCCAACGTCGCGGGATGGCTCACCGGGGCGCTCGCCGTCGTCGGGCGCATGGCGTTCAGCAACTACATCCTCTGCTCGGTGCTCGCCGCGGTCTTCTTCTACGGCTGGGGATTGGGCAACTTCGGTCGCTACGAGTTCCCGGAGCTCTGGCTCGTCGTCATCGGCGTCTGGGGCACGTGCGTCCTCTTCAGCCTGGCATGGCTCTCGGCGTTCCGGATGGGCCCGCTCGAGTGGCTCTGGCGGACCGCCTCGAGGCTCCGGATCCAGCCGCTGCAGCGGGCGCCCCGGTCGGCCTGAGGCTCTACCCTGCCGCTATGCCCGCCAGCTACCGCGCCCTCTGTTCCGACTTCTACGTCAACCAGAAACTCGGTGTGAAGCTCGACTTGCCGCGCGGACGCGAGGCGATGCTCGACCTCTTCGAGCGCATGAAGCGCGCCTTCCCCGGGATGAGCTCGCTCCGCCGGTACAAGGACGAGCTCGCGCTGGAGAGCTCCCAGTCCGAAGCCCCGCACCGATGGCTCGCCATCCGGCCCGCCAACCTCCGCTCCGGCGTCGTGAACCCGACCGACGCCCAGGAGGCCTACGGCCTGCACCGCAGCGTGCTCGAGCTCGCGCCGTTCTTCCTGAGCATCAGCCCGCTCGACATCGAGTACCTCGAGCTGCTCTTCGGGTTCGACTTCGCGGCGGGCGGCAACCAGGACGAGCTCGTCGCGTCCGCGCTGCTCCGCGGCTCGCCCCTCGAGAGGCTCTTCGCGACCCACGACGCCGAGGCGATCGACTTCCAGCCCGTCATGGGCTTCTTCCTTCTCGACGGCGTCGACGACGAGGTCGGGCTCCCGTTCAACCCGGAGGCCGACGCCGAGGAGATCGCCGCTTCCGGGATGGAGCTGCACCTCGAACTCAAGACCCGATCCGGCCCGGGCAAATCACCCGAAAACCGGGGAGATCCAATCAGCGTCTACGTCACGCTGCGCAAGTACGAGCCCGTCGCCGACGTCAAGGCGCTCCCGGGCGTTCTTGACACCATGATCGAGCGGGCCCACGCCGTGATCGATGAGCGGGTGGTGCCGAACCTCCTGGCCCCCCTCCGCGAAACGCTCGCTGCCGGCGATCTCTGACGCCGTTCGCCATGCAGACGGTCCTCGCCCAGTCCGCCAACGCCCAGGCGACGCAGCAGACGCTGCTCTGGTCGGGCGTGCTGATCGTGATCGTGCTCGCGGGGTTCGTCGCCCTGCTCCTGCTCAAGCGGTGGCTCGACTTTGGCGGCAAGACCGCCGGCGATTCCGGGGGTTTCCTGGATGAGCTTCGCGCCCTGCGCGACGCCGGCAAGATCACCGAGGATGAGTACGAGCAGACCCGCCTGCGCGTGCTCTCCAAGTCGTCGGGCATCCCGGTCGAGGAGCTCCGCCGGCGCGCGATCGAGAAGGCCGGCGGATTGGTCGCCGAGCCGGGCTTCGATCTCGCCGGACGCCCGCTCCCTGGCGGATCCGGATCGTCGAGCGGCGGCCCCGGAGACGGGCATGATCGGACCACCCCGCCCGAACAGGAGGGGGCGGGCGACGAAGAGCGCTCCGCCTGATCCGCCGTCAGCAGCGACCCAGCTTGACGTCCTCGTGTGTGATCCCACCAAATATCGTGAACGACCGGCACAGGCGGGCGGCGGGTCGCGCAGATTCGTGGTGGTTCGGGCCGCCCTGGGCTAGGCTGTCGCCGGCGGGCCATGGCACGCCCCGCGGCGCCGGGCACCCGCCATTCGAGCCGAGAGGCCCGGCGACCGATAGACAGTTCCCCGATCGCGGGCATCGCCCGTGGATCAAACCAGTTTGAAGACACGGAGCGGTGCGACGGATGACGACCAACGACCCACTCGATCAGCTTGCCGGCGTCTCGCACCTGCCCGAGGGGTGGAGCAGCGAGAAGCTCGAAGCGGCCCGCGAGATCCTCGCTTCGACCGGCGGATCCGGGCCCGGTGATTCCGATTCGGGCTCGGGCGACGGCGACGGCGACGGCTCCGGGGGCGGCGACGGGCCGACCGGGGGCGGCGGCAGCGGTGGGGGCGACGGCGGCGGCTTCAAGGGCCGACGCGTGACGACCTGCTCGTTCTGCGGCAAGTCGAGCCGCGAGGTCGGCCCGATGGTCGAAGGCCCGAACGAGGTCTACATCTGCACCAAGTGCACCGACCTATGCCAGAACATCTTCCGCCAGGAGCGGCGCCGCGTCAGCAGCTTCACCGCGTCGCTGGATGACATCCCCTCGCCGCGCTCGATCACGGGCTTCCTCGACCAGTACGTCGTGGGGCAGGAGGCGGCGAAGCGGACGCTCGCGGTGGCGGTCCACAGCCACTACAAGCGCCTGATGCACGCCGAGGCCGAGGACACCGGCGGCGTCGAGCTCGAGAAGTCGAACATCATGCTCATCGGGCCGACCGGCTCGGGCAAGACCCTGCTCGCCCGCACGCTCGCCCGCATGCTCAAGGTCCCGTTCGCCATCGGCGACGCGACGACGCTCACCGAGGCGGGCTACGTCGGCGAGGACGTCGAGAACCTGCTGCTCAAGCTCCTGCAGGCCGCCGACTTCGACGTCGAGGCGGCGCAGCGCGGCATCATCTACATCGACGAGGTCGACAAGGTCGGCAAGACCAGCAACAACGTCTCGATCACGCGCGACGTCTCGGGCGAGGGCGTCCAGCGTTCGCTGCTGAAGATGCTCGAGGGCACGACCGCCAACGTGCCGCCCCAGGGCGGGCGCAAGCACCCCGAGCAGCAGTACATCCAGTTCGACACCAAGCACGTCCTATTCATCTGCGGCGGCACCTTCGTCGGCATCGAGGACATCATCCGCAAGCGCCTGGGCCAGACCCGGATCGGCTTCGTCGGCCCGGCCGGCATGCGTGACGACGAGCGAATCGCCGCCGACGCCGAGCGGTCGGACCTGCTCATGCGGGTGAACAACGAGGACATCGTCGAGTTCGGCATGATCCCCGAACTCGTCGGCCGTCTGCCGGTCATCACGCCGCTCCGCCCGCTGCCGGAAGAGGCGCTGGTCCAGATCCTGACCGAGCCCAAGAACGCCCTGGTGCGTCAGTACCAGCAGATGTTCCGGTTCGAGGGCGCGACGCTCGAGTACACGCCCGACGCGCTCATCGCGCTCGCCAAGCGGGCCTCCGAGCGGCAGACCGGCGCCCGCGCGCTGCGGGCCGTGATGGAGGAGGTCATGCTCGACCTGCTCTTCGAGCTGCCCGACCACGAGAACGAGGGCGCCCGCTACGTCATCGACGCCGACGCGGTCGCCAACCCCCGCCCGCTCTCGGAACTGCGCGGCAAGCAGCAGGCCGAGTCGGCCTGAGGCCAGTCCAACCAAGCCATCCGCCGAGAGCCCGTCGCACACCGCGGCGGGCTCTTTTCGTTCTCGGGTGCGGCCACGAGCGCCGACCGCGCAGTGGGGGTCCGCCCGCAAGCGGTCGCGGTCTCGCGCTCGGAGAGCGCGACGCAAACCGGACTCCCACCCGCAAGCGGTCGCGGTCTCGCGCTCGGAGAGCGCGACGCAAACCGGACTCCCACCCACAAGCGGTCGCGGTCTCGCGTTCGGAGAGCGCGACTCCAACAGGCCATCCACCCGCGAGCGATCGCGATCTCGCGGCCGGATGGCCGTGACTCGACTCGATTCGTATCGGAAGGCAGGTCGCGTTCATGGCACCGATCGCGCCGCGGGGGCCCCACCCGCGAGCGATCGCCACCTCGCGGCCGGATGGCCGCGACTCGACTCGATTCGTATCGGAAGGCAGGTCGCGTTCATGGCACCGATCGCGCCGCGGGGGCCCCACCCGCAAGCGATCG
>JBCBKP010000025.1:0-47652 GCA_038521625.1 Planctomycetota bacterium | reverse complement strand
CGCGGCGTAGCAGACACGAGGAGCGAGCCGTGAACCCATCCGTCACCTCTCGGCGACGAAAGGCAGAAGGCTCTCCGCCTGAGCCCCGGCCAACCGGATGGCCGTATCTACGATCCGTTCGCCGGCTCTCCCGTCGAACGGCTCCACATGATCGCGACGGGCCGCCGCGCGCTCGAGCCGGTCGAGAGTCGGATCCTCGAGGTATCGATCGATCTGGCGGAGGAGTTCGGCCTCAGACCGAGCGAGCGGCGTGGCGCCGGTACGGACCAGAGGCTCAAAGAACTCGATGCGATACCGTTGCCTGACCGAGTCGGCCACGCGTTCGGGCTGCGCCGCGTCGTAGCCAAGGTTGATGACGGGCGTGTCGCAGGCGATCGCATCGAGCGTGATGCTGCTCCGGCTGTTGATCACGACGGAGGCGGCCCGAAGCAGCCCGGCGATCGTCCGGCCATCGTCGGTCGCACCCGGCGCGCCCGCGTTGTCTCGGTACCCGAACGCCGAGGCGTGCAGAACGCGTACGCGGTCGCCCCGCAGCCCGCCGAACTCCCTCTCCGCATCCGGGTCCTGCGGATGCGTCCGGACGATGAGCTTGGCGCTCGGCCCGAATCGGTTGGAGGCGACCTCGCGGGCGAGCGCGCGTGCCGCGGCCGGTTCGTGGGCCTTGAGCGTGACGGCGTTGGTGCAGAGCAGGAGGAGCGGGTCGTCCTTGCTGACTCCGAGTTGATCTCGGATCTCGAACGACTCTGCCTCTCCGGCGTCATGAAGCGTGTCGAAGAAGGCGTGCCCGGTGTTGATGACCTCGTCACGCGGGACCCCGTGGAGCCCGCACAGCTGATCGGACATCGCCTTCGATCCCACCAGCAGCGCGTCGTGGCCGGGCGGGACGAATCCCTTCGTGGTTGGATGATCCCATGAGGAGACGATCCCCGCGACTCGGATCCCGCGACGGCGAGCTTCCGTGCTGAAGGCGAGGTTGTGCGGCGAGTGCGTGCGCGCGTGCACGACGAGGCTCGGCCGGTACCGCTCGAAGAGCGAATCGACCCACACGCTGCGCTGCAGCCGCGTCGATGCATGACGGATCGCGGAGAGTGCCCGGTAGAGCGTGTCGGATTCTGGGGCGGGCGAACCGATCCAGGATCGCGCGAAGTTGCTGTACTGGCGCTCGAGGGACTGCTGAGCCCGGCTCATCGCCCGGCGGCTAGTGAGCGCGAAGAGACGCTCCTTCGCGAGGAAGCGATAGACAAGGGCGTTGTAGAGGTACGTCTCGTCGACGCGCCGGAACCACCGCTGGATCGCTTGGGTGAAACGGCGCTCAGAGACGCGACACCGGATACGCTCGAAGATGACGTTCGGGAACCCGAGTGATCGGACCCGCTCCTCATCGGATGCGTTGAAGCCGAGAAGCACCCATTCGACGCCCTCACGCGCCGCCATGGCCTCGACAACCTTGGTGTAGAGGATGTTCCGCACGCAGAAATGGTGCGGCATCGTGACCAGGATGGTCGGCGGCGGAGGCACTGGAACAGGGTCAGGCCGCGACTGTTTCGTGCTGTCGGTACCAGGCGACCGTCTCTTCGATCGCCTGGTCCAGGGTTCGCGAAGAGGTCCAGCCGAGACGATCGCGAGCGGCCGCGGCCGACAGATGCTCGATCTCGGCGTGCGCATCGGGACGCTCGACGACCGGTTCTCCTTCGAGACCGACGATCCTCATGATCCTGCCGACCAGCTCGTACACCGTCGTCGGGACCTCGGGAACGATGTTGAACGCGGCGCCGTCGAGACCCCGATCGGTCCGCGATCTCTCCGCGAGCGCGAGGATCCCGTCGACGGTGTCCTCGATGTGCATGAACGACTTCGTGTCGCGCCCGGACCCCTTGATGATCGGGGTCTCGCCTCGCAGGCAGCTGAGCACCGTGGCTGTCACGATGTGCGTTGCGTGCGGGTCGTCGCCGCCGAAGGAATTGGTGATCCGGGCGACGGTCACGGGGATCCCGTACTCGTGCGCGTAGCAGCGGCACAGGACGTCACTGCAGGCCTTGGTGGCGGCGTACGTGCCCAGGCCGTTAAGCGGGCTCGCTTCGATGCTGACGCCGTCTTGATCGCCGTAGACGTGATTCGACGACGTCGCCGTGATCGCCTCGACACCCCCGAACCGTGCTGTCCTAATCCCCTCCAGGAGGACCATCGTCGCGGTCACGTTTGCCGAGTAAGCCTCGACGGGGTTCTTGTGGCATGTCGCGACCCCCGCCTGACCGGCGAGATGGATGACGATCTGCGGCCGGACCTCGTCGATGATCGACGCGAACGCGGCGGGCTCGTCCAGCTGGCTCGCGATGAACCCACCCGATGGCGCCCCGTCCGGCTCGAGCCGATCGACGTTCACGAGATCCGCCCCCTCGGCGGCAAGCCTTCGCATGAGCCAGCGGCCGACGAATCCGCTCCCACCGGTCACGAGGACCTTCGAACTTCGCCACGACATGCTCAGGACTCTCCTCTTGACTGATGCGCAGGCTTGCTGATGTGCCACCGTTCGAACTGGCGCGGCCGATTCTCGTGCATGCTCGGCCGGACATCGGCCAGACCGCAGAACTCATCGATCGCGATGCGTGCACCCGGAAATTTGAGCGAGTAGTACTCGTCGAGGAAGACATACCCACCCGCCGAGAGCCTCGGCCAGAGGTATTCGAGCACGACACGATGCGATTCATAGAGGTCGCAGTCGATCAACGCCGCGGCGAATCGCCGGCGGTCTCCCGCCATCGTCTCAGCGAAGTCGCCCTCAACGAGCTCGATGTTGTCGAGGCCGAGGATCTCGATCTTGGTCTCGAGAAGCCGGCGCGGCGCCTGGTCGAAGCTGCCGCTGCTCGAGATGGTCGCGGGCTGAACCTCGGCCCCCTCGAGGGCGGACCGCAGGCGCCGGTTCAATCGGACGGCCTCGAGATGTTCGGGGGTGATCTGCCCCGCGGCTGCGAGCTCATCGAATCGATCGAGATCGTCGTTCGCGTGATAGCGCGGGAACCCGCAGAATGAGTCGAAGCCCACGACCTTCTTCGGCGAACCTAGCTCACGGAGCAGCAGTGCGGTCGCGAGCAGGGATGCGCCGCGGAAGACGCCGGCCTCAAGAATGTCGCCCTCTATCGAGTCGTGATGCTCACGGATGAAGTCGAAGTATCCGCGCAGCTTGCCCGGCTCTCTCGGATCGACAATGCCGAGGACACCGAAGTGCCAGGCCTCGGCGGGGCTGAATGGGTCGATGCCGGTGATCATGCCGCGGCGTGGGTGCCGGTGATTGTCGTCGGACGAACCTCGATGGTGGGTGTCGGACGGAGTCTCTCGCGCGCGGTCCGCTCCGACTCGTACACCCGCTTGACGCCGTCCCCGAGGGCCCCCTCGACGTTTCGGATGTCCTTCACGAGGCGCGCGAGCCCGCTTGGCTCAATCGAGGCCGCCTGATCCGAGCCCCACATGGAACGATCGAGGGTGACGTGGCGTTCGACGAAGCATGCGCCCAGTGCCACCGCGGCGACCGTGGTCGCGAGCCCTGTCTCGTGCCCGGAGTAGCCGATCGGGCAGTCGAAGCGACGTCTCAAGTCATTGATCACGCGGAGATTCAGCTCTTCGCGGGGGCAAGGATACGTCGAAGTCGCATGGGCGACGAGGAGGTCCGCCGCGCCGGCGATCCCGACGGCCCGAGTGATCTCGTCCATGGTGGACATGCCGGTCGAGATCATGATCGGGGCGCCCACGTCCCGCGCCGCCATGAGCAGGCCGGAATTCGTGAGCATCGCCGACGGGATCTTCACGAACGGCGGCTTGTAGCGTTTCATGAACTCGGCGGACTGCTCGTCCCATACCGATGCCGTCCAGTGGATGCCCGACTGCCGGCAGTGCTCGTCGATCTGACTGAACTGAGACTCACCGAACTCGATGCGCCGGCGGTACTCGATGTAGCTGATGTAGCCCCAGGGCGTCTCACGCATGCGTTCCCACATGTGTCGGGGCGTGCAGATCTCGGGCGTGCGCTTCTGGAACTTCACGCAGTCGCAGCCGGCGGCCTGCGCGACGTCGATCAGTTGCTTCGCCGTCTCGACCGATCCATTGTGATTGATGCCGATCTCGGCGATCACGTAGGTCGGGCGCACGTGCCCAACGGCTCGGTCTCCGAGAACGACGTCCGTGACCTTCTTCGTGCTCACGCGGCGGCCCCTTTCCCCGTCGCCCTTCGCGCCGGAAGGTGCACGAGGCACCCGCTCTGACCGTCGTCCGATGCGGCGCGAGCTTCCGTCTCGCGCCCGAGTGCCTCCGCCGCGCTCCCGAGCATCTGTCCTGCGAGCTCGCGGACGGCGCCGTGCCCCCCCGCCGACGCAAGAACCCATCGCGCGCGGCGCCGGACCTCTTCGGCTGCGTCGGCCACAGCGACCGGCCACCCGACCACCTCGAACGCGGGAAGATCGTTGAGATCGTTCCCGATGTACACCACTCGATCGGGCTTCGCCCCGTGCGACCTGCAGATCTGACGGAGCGCGTCACCCTTGTCGGCAACGCCCTGGAAGCACGGGATCGCGAGCTTCTCGCATCGAGCGGCGACGACCGGATCTCGCTCGCTGCTCAGAACCGCGATCGTGATCCCGGCCTTTCGGATCATCGCGACGCCGAGCCCATCGGCGCGCGAGCATGCGACCGTCTCCAGCCCGTCGCGGTCGACAAAGACACGGTTGTCGGTGAGCACGCCATCGAAATCGAGCACGACGAGATCTGGAGACGACGGCGGGCGAACGCCGGGGCGCACGACCTCATCCCCTAGTCGAGTGATCGCGAAGGCGGCGTGCTCGAGGTCGGATTCGCTGTCGATGTCGATGCCGAATCGCTCCGGGATCTCGATCGGCAGCACACGCCGGCCCGTCAACGAGCGCTGCTCGTCGATTGTGCGGACACGGATCGCGTCGACGTGCCCCGTCTGCCGCCAGACCTCGGGGAGTTCCTGGCGCGGCATGTTGTATGGCTCGACGAACTCGCCCGCCAGCAGCGGCGAGAGCGAGCCATCGGCAGACCGCCGCCACATCTTGTACGGCGTGGTCTCCGGCGCCGAGACGCCGCGCACGCAATCGGCCTCGGGGTCCGCGATGAGCCGGCGGACGGCTTCGTCCACCAGACCTTCGGGCCTGAGCGGCGTCGTCGGCCGGAGCTGAACGACGACCTTCGGACGGCGGCCGGAATCGTGCTCGAGCCAATCGACGGCGTGCAAGATGACCGGGAGATCGACGGCGTTGTCCGTCGCCAGACTGGCCGGGCGAACGAAGGGGGCCTCGGCCCCCGCATCGATCGCTGCCTCACGGATCTCGTCGTCATCGCTCGACACGATGACGCGCCCCACCGTCTCGGCGCGGAGGCCGTTCTCGATCGCGTAGGAGATCAGCGGGACGCCGCCGATCCGGCGCAGGTTCTTCCGGGGCACGCCCTTCGATCCGCCCCGCGCGGGGATGATCGCGACGACGTCCTGCGGGTCGATCACCATGCCGTCCATCCCCCATCGACGACCAGGTTGGAGCCCGTCATGTAGGAGGACGCATCGCTCAGCAGGAACGCGAGCGGTGCCGCGATCTCGTGGCGTTCGGCCATCCTTCCCAGTGGCGTCCGGGTCGCGTATCGAGAGACGAACCCCGGGTCCTGCGTGTTGCGGACACCGCCCGGCGTCAGCGTGTTGACGCGAACGCCGCGGCCGCCCCAGTAGACAGCCAGGTACCGCGTCAGATGGATAACGGCGGCCTTGGTCACCGCATAGTCCGGCGGCTTGAGACCCGGCGGGGAGCCGTCGCCGGCGTCATAGAGCCTCTGGTCGGGAGCGACGAGACCGTAGGTCGAGCCGATGTTGACGATCGAGCCGCGCCCGCGCTCGGCCATGTGCTCGCCGAACACGCGGCAGGCGAGGAATGTGCCCGTGACATTCACCGAGAGCGATCGCTCCCAGAGATCAACCGGGAAGTCCTCCGGTCGGACCGTGTGCCGCCCGGCGGCGCCGGCGTCGAACTTGGCGTCGATCGCGGCGCTGTTGACGAGCCCGTCGACGCCCCCGATCCGCGATCTGGCATCTCGGAGCTCGTCCTCGCGCGTCACGTCGAGGGCGAGCGGTGTGACACGGTCACGCTCCTCGGGCTCGGTCAGATCGATCGCCCAGACCTCGGCCCCCAATGTCGCGAGCAGGCGGCAGAACTCCGAGCCCAGCAGGCCGCCGGCGCCTGTCACGACGACAGTCCGACCCTCGAGACCGAAGACCGAGGCGGCTTCGGTGCTGGATTGCTCGCGCAGTTCTGTTGTCATGCGGCGGCCACGAGTCGGTCGAGGGCGCGATCCCGAGCGTGAAGCAGGGGCCGTAGCACGTCGACGCCCTGCGCGAGCGGTGTCCTCGGATCTCGACCCTCGGCGATCGCTTCGAGAAAATTCCGAGCGAGCGCCACGAACAGGTCGTTGCGTTCGAAGCCAGAAGGTACGGACTCGATCGTCGATTCTCCGGTCCTGTCGATGAACTCCAGCCGTCCGGACAGGAGATCGATGGACGCCCGCCCGTGGTCACCGAACACCTGCACGCCGTTCTCCGGCGGCGCGGTCACGAGATCGAGCTCAACGGTCGCGGTGACGCCCGCCTCGAACCCGAGCGTGAGCGACGCCGCGTCGTCCGGCACGCTCGTCTCGAGCGACGGGCAACGCGCGATGGCCGCGGATGCGCTCTCAATCGGCCCGAAGAGGTAGCGGAGGATGTCCGGGGCATGGATGAGCGTTCTGATGCAGCCGCCCCCGAGGTCCTCGCGCGCGGCGTAGCCGTGACGGTGGTCTTCCCAGGGGTGCCACGCGGGGAGGTGCTCGCGGTAGACGGCTCGCGCGGCGTACACCCTGCCGAGCCGCTCCCCGCCGATCAGCGAACGCAGCCGTTCGATCAGTGGGTGGAATCGAAACTGGCATCCCACCGCCGCGGTCACCCCGGCTCGGCCGACGGCCTCGGTCAAACGTGAGAGGTCCTCGAGCCTGTGCACGACCGGTTTTTCGATCAGGAGATGGCAGCCGGCCTCCGCCACCGCGATCGCCGGCTCGACGTGCATCGAGGTCGGGTTGCTGATCACGGCGATCGTCGGACCCCGCTCGATCGCGGCTTCGACCGACCGAACCGCCACGGTCCCGGGCGGCGCCTCTTCGACCTCCCCGAGCGTCGATCGTCCCGTCCGGACGAGAATGAACCGCTCGACGCCAAGCGTCCGGAGGTTCCGGAGGTGCCGACGCCCGGCAGAGCCGAGCCCGACGATGACCGCGGTGTGCGCGTCGAAGTGTGTCACACGTCCTCCCGCCGGCGGGCGACGACTCGGATGTGACTGCTCAGCTCGTTCTCGGCCAGGAAGCTCTGGAACGCCGCCTTCGTCTCATCGCAAGACCTGAGCAGCCTGCGGGCGAAGCGCGATACGGACAGGCCCTGGTCCTCCGCGATCGCGTTCTCGACGATCGAGACATCGAGCCGGCCGGGCGTGGAGAGCTCAAGGATCTCGAAGCCAGATCGGTCGAAGAGGGCCCGCATGCCTTCGATCGAGATCAGGTTGATGTGGTGCGGCGGATGCACCGACTTCGAGTCTTGCCAGAGCACTTGGATATCGAACCCCGAGCACGTCAGCGTCGTCAGGATCAGGACTCCGCCGGGCCGCAGCTGCCGCCGGATTGCTTCGAGAAAGAGCTTCGGCTCCGCGACGTGCTCGAGCACCTCGAAGTTCACCGCGAGGTCCGCGTCGAGGCGTGTGCCGTTCAGCCCCTCGATCGTGGCCTCGATCACCTCGTGGCCGCGCGCACGGCACTCGGTCGCGAGCGGTCCGCCCGGTTCCACACCGATCGCGCGTTCGAACGGCCCGCCGCCGGAGATCTCATCCAGGAACAGTCCGTACCCGGGCCCGACATCGAGCACCGTCCCGCCCAGACCGAGGCGGCCGCCCCATTCCCGTGCGAGCTCGGCGCGCGGTCTGAAGATGCGCTCCCTGCGGCTCTCCGCGGTGGCCGGATAGAACTCTGTCGACCAGAAGCGGGCGGCCTCGGATTCGCGATAGTACCGATCGATCAGAACCGGGCGCGGACGCGGATTAAGGTAGAGCGACCCGCATCCCTTGCACGACGTGTACTGGAAACCCCTCTTCTCGAACTCGTGCCGATACAGCGACTCACCGCAGGCCGGGCATGCGGTTGTCACGAACTCCGACATGTCGCGGAAGAACCGCTCGATATCCTCCTCGGCGAGCGCGAGATAGCGGTCGAACAGAGCCCGCGGCCGGATGTCCTGTTCTTTCATATCAACGGCTCAGGCAGCGGCTTGAGCGGCGAGCAGTCGCTCGACAAGGCGCAGATCCTCGGGAGTGTCGACCGCGTGCATGCCGGACTCGACGGGGACCATCCGGACGCGGTGCCCGTGTTCGATGAAGCGGAGCATGTCGATCGACTCTGCGCGCTCGAGAGGGGTCGGACCGAGAGAGGCGAACAGCCGGAGAGCATCATCGCGGAACGGGATCACGCACACCTGCTTGAACGCCGGGATCGAACCGAACCCGAGGCCGCGTGCGGTCGGGATCGGCTCGCGGGACATCATCATCGCGTCGCCTCGGGCATCGCAGACGACCTTGATCGTGTTCGGGTCGCAAAACTCGGCCTCGTCCGAGATCTCCGCGAGCAGATTCACGCATCCGATCTCCGCGCTGTCGAGCATCGGTCGGACCGCCGCCTCGATCAGGTCCGGCCGGATCATCGGCTCATCACCCTGGATCATGACGACGATCTCGGCCGTCAGCGATTCGGCCGCCTCGGCCGTTCGATCCGACGCACGCTCGTGGGATGACGACGTCATGACGACGGGCGCACCGAAGCTCGCCGCAGCCCGCGCGATCTCGTCATCGCAGGTCGCGAGCACGACCTCATCGAGGACGCCGCATGATGCCGCCCGCTCGTATACGTGCTGGATCATCGGCCGACCGAGGAGCGGCGCGAGCGGCTTGCCGGGGAATCGGCTCGACCCCATGCGGGCGGGGATGACCGCCACGATCCTCGGGCCCGACCGCGAGCTGGCGTGCGACTCGTCCATCGATCCGCGTATCGGCGCGGCCGTGACACGCCGTCGAGATTCGAGTTCGCGGCGCAGCCTCGCCCCGATCAGGGGGCGCCCGACGACGTTCGGTTCTCCGGCGCGGATCTGGTGCGCAAAGACTGCGGGATTACGATCACCGGAGGGTCGGGCTCGTTCATCTCAGGCGCTCCTGAGCGAGCGGCGGTCGACACAGTACGAGCCGGTAGCCCGCTCCGATCAAGATCGGGGGTTCGGCATGCCGCCGGGAGCTCTCCGCGGGCGAAAGCCTCGATCAGTTCGGCGACGCGGCGCGAGGCCTGCCCGTCCGCACAACCCAGCACTTCACGCCGGAAGCTGGCCCGCCGGCCGGCATGGAGACCGGGATTCCGGATCCGGTCGAGCATCGCTGTGTCGAGGCACGCCGCTCGGTCCACGACACCCGCCCCGCCGCCCGTTGCGCAATCTCACGAGGCCGCGGAGCGGGTGTGCGTTCTGAGGATCTTGGCCCGGGCTCGGGCTCGCGCCGATCACCGCGGGCGCGGATCTTGCGCGTCCGGGAGTCGCCCGCTCGGGTCAGGGAGCGCCGCCCGTGCAATCAAGGTAGATCGCGGCAAATGCATTCGCGTCGGACTGACTCAGAATCGAGAACGGCTGCGCGAAGTCGACCGCATCGGCCTCCGAGAGGTTGGGCGCCATATAGAGATGAACAAACTCCTGCACGTCGGCCTGACTCACGACATTGGTCGGTGCGGCCAGCGTGCCGATGTAGCCACAGGGATCGATCGCCGATCTGATCGCCGTGCGGTATCGGCTGAGCGCAACCGCTCGCGTGTCCGTTGAGATCTGCTCGACAACTCCGACAAGTCGCCACTGCTCTCCGACTGGACGGAATGGATCGAAGATCAACCACGGTGCACCGACTCCGCCGACGCTCGTGGAGACAACTGTGAGGTTGTACGGATCGTTGTCGTCGTAGATCGACACGGTTCCAGATCCGGTCGAGAAGACACCGCTGCCGTTGTAGGACGCGGAGTAGATCGGCTCCCCGACCGCATCCTCCTTTGAGTAGAAGAATACGTTCGGCGGCAGCGCGGTGCCTGCCCCCAGCTCATACAACGACATGTTGGAGTTCCCCAACGCGGTCGCCGTACCGATCGTCCGCTGGATCTCGAAGATGCCATCACCGTTACTGTCATACTTTGCCGTCTGGCCGGCCAGGCTTGTCGCGCTGACGGCGAGAATGTGGTCAGGCCCGGCCACCGCGAACGACTGACTGACCACCTCACCGGCGAGCTGTGGCGCCCCTGATGGGAGCTGTGCCGCCGCAACGCCCGAAACCATTCCGATCGTCGCAATTGCCTGCTTCACCATTTCGATGTCCCTTACTCTTCTAGACAGAGATGTTCTGACGCCGGCTCGATGCCGATTGCGCAACCTTCGGATTCCTCACCCGCGAGCCCGGCATCAACTCCTTCACAGCACGCCGCCGGACTCTCGGTGATGTTAACCGCCGCGCGGGTGCGGAACCCTATGCGTGAGCGCGTTCACACCGAACGCATTCGGCATCGCGCCGAAGCGGTGCGAGCTGGGGCAACCGAGTTTCGTGTGCACGATCGCCGGTTCGTAGCTCGACTCAGGCCGGAGGAACCGAAGGCATTCGCGACGAAGTCCGGCCTCGTAGACGTCAGGTTCGCTGCACGATCGGCGGTGGTGACATCGTCGCAAACTCGACTTCGAGCATTCTCAGCGTCCGATCCGCCGGGCTCTGTTCGGCGATGTCGAGGAATCGCTCGATCAGCCTGTCGGCTCTCCGACGCAGGTCGTGCGCGTGTCCGGCCGAGAGCGCCATCCGGATGTTCTCACGCAGCTCCGCCGGCGCGTTGGCGTGCAACGTGCCGCCGATGTCTTCGAATAGCGTCCCTCCCGGCACCGGCGGGAAGTTCATGGTGACCGCGGGGACTCCGAGGCAAACGGCGGAGAACGCGACCGAGCTGAAGCGTGTGAGGCATACATCGACGCTCTCGAGTAGCCGCCAGACGTCCGCGTCGTGCATGACACGCACGCGGGGCTGGCCCTCCCAGACCGAGCGGTACTGTTCGGGCGACTCCTTCGGGTGGATCTTCAGCAGGATGTTCGCCCGCGGATCCGCGGATAGCACCGCATCCCGAGCGGCCAGCCATGCTTCGCACATCGCGCCGCGAGCGTGCGCTCGATCCCAATACGTCTGCTGGTCGTTCGTCGCCCAGAGAACGAGCGGACCGCCCTCGGGCAGTCCGAGGCCGACTCGAGCATGCCGGAGTGCCTCCGGAGATCGATCGATCTCGTCTCGCCTTCGCACGAGCGGTTCGTAGACCGTGCTCCCGACCACGCGGCAGCGACCGGGAGCGCCTCCGAGCGCCGTGAACGTATCTTCAGAACCGCGCCCCATCACGGCCGCGATTCGGGCATTCCCGCACCCCCAGTACGGCGCCGGGACCGGGGGCGGGGCGGCATGCTCATCAAGGACACCGATGAGCGACGGCCCCTTCGCGCGGGATCGCGCGCTGAGCCAAGCGGCAAGCTGGGCCGGCGACGACTCCGCAGCCTGCGCGAAGTCGGGTCCGAGCTTCTTTCTGGCCGCCATCTCGAGCGTGTGGCGGGTGCTGGCGTTCCCGATGCCCCATTGGAAGAAGCAGGTGAGCACGCCGCGCCGATTCGCCTCGTGGATCAGCCAGCGGCAGTGGCCCATGTGCTCGTTGAGCAGCACGACCGCGTCCGGCCGCGATCGGTCCAGGAGATCGCGAACGCGGGCGCTCTCGGCCTGGTTGACCGCGACGGCGCGAGCCGGTCCGGCGACCCGCCCCATCGATTCCTCGATGAGAGGCTCCAGCGGCACGAACTCGCTTCGGACCGGGACCCCCTCGATCACGGCGGCGCTCCGAGCGCGATCGTCGGCGACGCGCTCGAGGTGCGCGACATCGACGTGATGCCCGCGGGAGATCGCCCCCTCGATCACGGGGAGCACCGCCTTGAGCGGCTCGGAGTAGTGCGACACAACCAACAGCTTCATAGCGGCGCGATCGGCCGCCCGGGCCGCACTCGCTCGAATTCGAGTCGCGAGTTCCGGGCTCATGGTGCCCTCCCTCGTTTAGTGATGGGTGATTCTCCTAAGGGCCGATGTGACGCCCCGGCGACAGAGAGGCCGATCACGAGCACCAACCGACATGGACGCAGAGCACTTCTTGATGGAGCGGGCGCTCAGAGGTTGCGCCCGGCGTGGCGAGCGGCGGGTCGCGATCTACGGCGCCGGGGCGCACACGAGGCGCATGGGCCCGGCCCTATGCGAGCCACCGCTCGAGATCGTCGGCATCGTCGACGACGACCCCATGCGCATCGGCTCGCGGATGTGGAACTTCCCGGTGATCAGCCCGGAAGAGGCCCGAGATGTGGACGCGGTGATCATCTCTTCGGACTCGGCGGAGACCGCGATTTGGGAGCGCTGCGCGGGGCTCCGCGGGGCGGGCGTCGAGGTCATCCGCCTCTATGGCCCGAACGACGCCGGCGACGTGCCACAACAAATCGCGGTTTGGCCCCCGGTCACGACGCCGACGGAGTGGGGAGACCTGGCCGCACGGCTCGCCTGGTACCTCGCCCCCGCGGCGAGAGGCATCGAGAGCGTCTTCGTCCCTCAAGTTGGCCTGACCGCCCCGAGCGATGCATCGCCGATCAAAGCCGATTCCGTCCCCTCGTACCTGATTCGCCCGAGCGGGTCGCCGCTCGACGATCGGATCCGCTTCGTCGACCCCGAGTCACTCGATGACCTCGATCCCGATCTCGTCCTCATCTGGAATGACCGCGACGACGCGCGTGGACTGGCACGGCCTGGGCGCGCGGTCGTGAGCGTCGATCCGATCTCGCGGCGGTACTCCTCGATGGCGTTCGGCTCGCTCGCCAATCGGGTCATGGGCGGCGACCCTGCCGCGTACGAGCTGAGCAAGAAGCGGTTCGCTCGGTTCGTCTCCGAGTCACGAGCCGACCGCACGTACGTGTTCGGGACGGGCCCGAGCCTGGCTCGCGCCCGCGAGATGCACTTCGACGACGGCGTGTGCCTCGTCTGCAACTCGATCGTGGCCGACGACGAACTCATGGCGCGCCTGCGCCCCGCGCTCGTGGCGTTCGCCGATCCTGTCTTCCACATGGGGCCATCGAGCTACGCGGCCGAGTTTCGGGATCATCTCGTCCGCAGCGTTCGGGCGCACGGCTGCTGGATCGCGATCCCCATGAGAGACTTCCGTGTTCTCTCGCACCATCTGCCGGACGATGTGGCCGGGCGCCTGATCGGCGTCCCGACCATGAGCGGCGCCGTGCCGCGTCTCGATCTGACTGAGCGCTTCGCAACCTCCGAGACAACGAACATCCTGACCATGCTGCTGCTGCCGATCGCGGCAACGATCTCGCGATGGATCGGCGTGGTCGGCTGCGACGGGCGACCGATCGATCAGAACGAATACTTCTGGTCGCACGACCGCACGGCCCAGCTCCCCGATCGGATGAACGACGCCCGGCGTGCCCACCCGGGCTTCTTCGAGATCGACTACCGCGACTACTACGCCGAGCATTGCGCGACCGTCGAACGATGGCTCGACGAGGCCGCGCGACGCGGGATCCGCGTCGAGAGTCTCACGCCGTCCTTCATCCCCGCGCTCGCCGAGAGGGGCATGGCGTGCGCCGGCTGACCGCCATCGTCCCGATGCGCCACGACAGCGAGCGCGTGCCGGCCAAGAACCGCCGTCTCTTTCACGGGGATCCGCTGTACTGCCGCATCATCGAGGTGCTCGCACGATGCGAATGCGTCGAGGCGATCGCCGTCGACACGGACAGCGACGAGATCGCCGAGGGTGTCCGCGCCCGCTTCCCGTCGGTGCGGATCGTCCGCCGTCCGCGCAAGCTCCTCGGCGGGTCGGTCGACATGAACAGGATTCTCGAGCACGACCTGAGCGAGTTGCCCGGCGAGTCGTTTCTCCAAACACACTGCACGAACCCTCTCCTCCGCCCGGAGACGATCGATTCTGCCGCGCGCCGCCTCGCCGCTTCGCCGGGCCACGACTCGGCGTTCGGCGTGACCCGCCTGCAAACGCGTCTGTACGACGGCTCCGGCGCCCCGCTGAACCACGACCCCGACGATCTCGTCCGTACGCAGGACCTCCGACCCGTCTTCGAAGAGAACTCGAATCTGTATCTCTTCAGCCGTTCGTCGTTCGAGTCGGCGGGGGGCCGGATCGGCCGCCGCCCGATCATGATCGAGATCGACCGGCTCGAGGCGATCGACATCGACGATGAGGCGACGTGGGCGATGGCCGAGGCGGCGTTCGCCGCGCTGCGACCACAGGAGGCTGCGACATGACTCGTGTTCTCATCAGCGGACCACGTCTCCTGCGAGACTGGGACTCCGTCTCACACCTATTCGATGCCGAGTGTTGGGAGATCGTGCGCGCCGACGTCCGCCAATGCCTCGGAGAGGATGAGCTCATCGGGTGGCTCGACGGGTGCCGGGGCGTGATCTGCGGCGGGGATCGATTCACGGCACGTGTGATGGACGCGTGCCCCGACCTGCGCGTCATCTGCAAATGGGGCACCGGGGTCGACGCGATCGACCTCGACGCCGCCCGCGAACGCGGGCTCCTCGTGCGGAATGTCCCCGACGCGTTCACCGTGCCGGTCGCCGACCACACGTTCGCCATGATGCTCGCGCTGACCCGCGGCCTCCTGCCCCAGCACGAATCGATCCGCCGCGGCGGCTGGACGAGGATCGACGGCCCGTCGCTCGCCGAGCTCACCGTCGGCGTCGTCGGTGTCGGGAACATCGGCTCCGAGGTCATCAGGCGGCTCCGGGCGTTCGGCTCAGACATCCTCTGCACGGATCCCGTCGCTCCACCTCAGCAGCTTCTCGACTCGACCGGCGCCCGCCGCGTTGCGTTCGCGGAGCTTCTGCGGGATTCGGACATCGTCACGCTCCACTGCGATCTCAACAAGACATCGCGGCACCTGATCAACCGCGAGAGCATCGGACGGATGGGCGACGGAGCGCTTCTGATCAACACCTCCCGCGGACCGGTCGTCGATGAGGCGGCGCTCGCCGAAGCGCTGCGGTCCGGCAAGCTGGGCGGCGCCGGCCTGGACGTCTTCGAGAACGAGCCGCCCCGGGCGGAGACCGGCATCCTCGAGTGCGCCAACGCGATCTTCACGCCGCACCAGGCGAACTCCAGCCCACGTGCCGCGATGGCCACGCACCGGGCCGTGCTCGCGAACATGCGTGATCTGCTCGAGCGCTCGAACGAAGCCGTGGTGATGACGCGCGGCGCCGCCGCTCGACCCGCCGTCCGGTGACGACTCCGCGCCGGCTGCGTCGCTTCGGTCAGATGGCGCAATGCTCGACCGGCACACCGGCGACGCCCGCGCGCGCCGCGAACACGCAGCCCGCCTCCGGCTCGCTCGTTCGACGAGCCTCCTCAGGCAGCGCGCTCGTGATGTAGAGCGTCCGCAGGTCATCGCCACCAAAGCAGCATGAGGTCGGCCGCGAGACCGGGACCCTGACCTCACCGAGGAGTTCCCCCGAGATCCCGTCGACACGGACGACACGCCCCCCGTCCCAGAGCGCGACCCACACGCCCCCTTCGAGATCGACGGCGAGCCCGTCCGGCGTCGCGTCGTCGAAGGCTCGAACCAGGCACCGCTCGCTGATCTCGCCATCGTCGAAGCGGAACCGGTCCAGCGTCCCCCGCGCCGAATCGACGAAGAACATCGACGCCCCGTCGGCGGCCCAGCCGAGCCCATTCGAGAGCGACACACCCTCGAGCATCATCCGCGGTGAGCCAGACCGATCGAGGCTGAACAGCCGGCACGCGTCCGAAGACCCGTCGAGGTGGAGCTCGCCGAACCACAACCGACCGCCCGGGTCGCACTTCGCGTCATTCAGACGCACGCGGGGATCCGCCCGCGGGACGCGCGCGACGACCCGCCCGGGCCCGGTCGACTCGTCAAATTCCTGGATCTCGTGCTGACGCGCGAGCAGGCACCCGCCGCGACGCCGCGGGATGATCGCGCTCACGAACCCGCCGACCGTCGTCGACTGCGCGGCCGCATCGCCCGACCGCCAGCAATAGACGTCACCGCGGTTGATGTCGACCCAGCGGAGCACGCCGTCGTGCCAGACGGGCCCCTCGCCGAGCTCGCAAGAACAGCGGACCGCGATATCAACGTGCACGACCACGCCACGCAGTCTGCCAGGATCCGCCCCGCGCCGCACCCGCTACGTCGCGATCAGTCCGCCGCCGACCGCGACGTGCGGTCGATCGATCCGATCGAGCGTCGTCGGGCCGCGCCGTCCTAGGCCCGATCGCGCGGCGTCAGACCGCCAGCGGATTGACCACGAAGAGCGTGCCGCCTAAAGTCCCGACCTGACTGCGGGGTGGAGCAGCCTGGTAGCTCGTCGGGCTCATAACCCGAAGGTCGCAGGTTCAAATCCTGCCCCCGCTATTACCGAGCCGGTTGCAAACGCGACTGGCTCACCGGTTCACGCACGACGCCGCCGAGAGACCTCGGCGGCGTTTGTCTTTTTGGGCCCCAAAGCCGAGCCGGCGGCGGGGTTTGCGGGCGAGCGGGGTTGAGGCTGGTCTCTCGGGCCGGAACCCGTTGATAAACCGCTCGGGCCGGAACGGCGTCCTGAACGGCAATTTGGGGCCGGAGTCTCTGAGTCTCTGGCCGAACTTTGGGCCGGGGTGATGGGGTAGTTGTCTCTGGAGGGGCGGGGGCATGCATGGCTGTTCGGCTCGATCATCCGCATCAGACAGTCGTCTCGTTGTAACCAGATAGACTGAATGTCGTGAAACAGATTCGGGACTTTGGAGACCAGCGGAACAAATGCTGGTGCGTATTTTGTGGTGGGCCTGAAGAGACGCGCGATCATGTCCCCTCGAAGGTCCTGCTCGACGATCCGCTGCCGCAAGAGCTTCCGGTAGTGCCTGCTTGTGCTGAGTGCAATGGCAAGTTCTCGCCTGATGAGGCATACCTTGCATGCCTGATCGAATGTGCCTTAAGCGGTTCAGTGGACGCTGCCAAAGGACGAGCCAAGGTCCGTAAACTGCTGGACCGATCGCCTGCCCTTGCGGCCCGTCTTGATGCTGCATACTACGAGCGCGATGACGAATCCGGCTTCAATCCAGAGTTTGACAGGGTCCGTGCAATCATCTTGAAGCTTGCACGAGGTCATGTCGCCTTCGAATACAACGAGCCTCGCACGGATGAGCCGGAGTCCGTTCACTTCGTTCCATTCACGGCGATGAGCGAACACGATCGCGAGAACTTTGAAAACGGCGCGAATCACGGCGGCTTGGTTGGATGGCCGGAAGTAGGCAGCCGAGCGATGATCCGCGAGGTCCGTGGTGATGATGTGGGCCCGGGCGGTTGGATAACCGTTCAGCCTGAGATGTACCGCTATCGCGTGAACTGGAACGGCGGACTCAGCGTCCAGATCGTGGTCCGTGAGTATCTAGCTGCCGAAGTGATCTGGGAGTGAGCCCCGCCGTCGCACGCGGCCACCTCTCCAAAGGTAGCTTTGATCGAAAGTCAGAACACCGCGCAAAGCACGCTTGGACAGCATAGATAACCCGAGACACGACCACTGCTTCGGAGTCTTCCATGCCCACCGGCCGCAACCCCGACCACATGACCACTGAAGAGCGACGCCGCGAGGTCGCCGGCATCCTCGCGGCGGGTGTGCTGCGCGCTATTCGGCAGTCCAGGCGCCGAGGCGGCCAAGGCTCCGACGACCTGCCAGATTCTCGCGACAGTCGACTTGAACTCGGCGCGAACTCACCGCTCAGTGTGGCTCCGCGGCCCGCGGGTTAGCGGCCTCGTCGAACTCGAAGCCGGTGATTTCGATCTCAAAGTCCGCGGTGTCGAGCAACTCGTCACCATTCCCGCCGTGTTCGCGAGACCCGGCCATTCCACCGGCGGCGGATGCTGCGGAGTGGCCGGGTGCGGTCCGGGTCATTGACGCGAGATAGAACCCGGCCTGGCCATCGTCCGCAACGGTCCGAAGACCATGTCCCGAATCGGGGTCACGGCTGGAGTCCGACGCCGAGTGTGCCCGAACCAGCGCGCCCGGGCGTGACCGTTCCGCGAGCACGATCGCCCGGGCGAAGCGGACCTCCGCGAACAACGAGCAGAGCTGTTGCATGAGCGTACTCGAGTGAGACGCCGGCTTCCGTGTAGCATCCCAATCATGGCCGTCATCGTTTCAGAGACAATCGACGCTCCGATCGATCAGGTCTTCGCCGTGAGCACGGACATCCCCTCGGCGGCGGAGTTCATCAGCGGGATCAGCGGGATCGAGATGCTCAGCGACGGTCCCGTCGGCCAAGGCACGAAGTGGCGAGAGACCCGGACCATGTTCGGACGCGAGGCCAGCGAGACCATGTGGATCGCCGAATGGAACCCACCGGAGCGATACGTCGTGGAGGCCAGGAGCCGCGGCATGCGTTACTCAACGCCGATCACGCTCGAATCGCTGACCGACGGTCGGACGACGATCACGATGAGCTTCGAAGCCACTCCCGAGTCCTTCATGGCGAAGATCATGATGAAGGTTTTCAGCGGGATGACCCAGCACGTGCGCACCGCGCTCCAGCAAGATCTCACCGATCTGAAAGCGCACTGCGAGAGTTGACTCCGCTGGGGGGCTGATCGGCTCGACACTTCCTCGCGCCGCCCTCCGCCCTCGATCGTTCCGCAACGACTCCGAACGCAACGGCTCGGAACCGGTTGGCCCGGATCACTGAACCAGCTTCGCCTTCATCACCCAGTGCTCCGGCGAACGCCAGAGGCCGCTGACGAGCAACTCACGGATAAAGGTCAGTTCCTTTGGGAGGCGGTCGTAGAGCGTGAAGAACAGCTCGTCGTGACTCGCCATCTCGGCGAGCCAGTCGTGGCGATCGACGCTCATCAACTCGTCAAACTTCTCGCGCGGGAAGTCGAGGCCACGCCAGTCGATGTCCCCGTACTGCGGCATCCATCCGAGCGGGCTCTCCGTGCTCGCCGCACGCCCGTGGACACGGTCGACGATCCACGTCAGGATCCGCATGTTCTCGCCGAACCCGGGCCAGATGAACTCCCCCTGCTCGTTCTTGCGGAACCAGTTGACGTTGAAGATGCGGGGCGGGTTCGGGATGTGGCGGCCGAAGTCCAGCCAGTGGCCCAGGTACTCGCCCATGTGGTACCCGATGAACGGGAGCATCGCGAGCGGGTCGCGCCGGACCTTGCCGATGTTCCCGAACGCGGCGGCGGTCATCTCCGACCCCATCGTGGCCGCGGTGTAAACGCCGAACGACCAGTTGAACGCCTGGAAGACCAGCGGGACGGTCGTGCTCCGACGCCCGCCGAAGATGAAGGCGGAGATCGGTACGCCCTTCGGATCGTCGTACGCGGGATCGGCGCACGGGCACTGCGAGAGCGGCGCCGTGAAACGTGAGTTGGGGTGCGCGGCCTTCACGTCGCTCGCCGGGGTCCAGTCGTTGCCCTGCCAGTCGATCGCGTGCGCCGGCGGATCGCCGTCCATCCCCTCCCACCAGACATCACCGTCGTCGGTGAGCGCGACGTTGGTGAAGATCGTGTTCGTCTCGATCGACCGCATCGCGTTCGGGTTGGTCTTGTAGTTCGTCCCGGGAGCGACACCGAAGAACCCGGCCTCCGGGTTGATGGCGTAGATCTGACCGTCCTCGTTGGGCTTGATCCAGGCGATGTCATCGCCGACGCACGTGACCTCCCATCCCTCGTCCTGGAACTCCTTGGGCGGGACGAGCATCGCGAAGTTCGTCTTCCCGCAAGCGCTCGGGAAGGCGGCCGCAACATAGGTCTTCTCACCCTTCGGGCTCTTCACGCCCGTGATCAGCATGTGCTCCGCGAGCCAGCCCTCGTCGCGCGCCATCACCGAGGCGATGCGCAGGGCCAGGCATTTCTTGCCGAGCAGCGCGTTGCCGCCGTACCCGGAGCCGTAGCTCCAGATCGTGCGCTCCTCGGGGAAATGCACGATGTACTTGTCCTTCGGGTCCGGGCTGCAGGGCCACGCGACGTCCGCCTGACCCGGCTCGAGAGGCATGCCGACCGAGTGCAGACACCGGATGAACTCACCATCGCCGAGGGCCTCGAGCACCGGCGTGCCCATGCGGGTCATGATCCGCATATTGACGACCACGTACGGCGAGTCGGTCAGCTGGATCCCGACCTGGCTGATCGGCGAGCCGATGGGGCCCATCGAGAACGGGATGACGTAGCAGGTCCGCCCCCGCATCGCCCCGTCGAACTTCGCGGAGAGAATCGACTTCATCTCCCGCGGCGCCATCCAGTTGTTCGTCGGCCCGGCGTCATTCTTCGAGATCGAGCAGATGTACGTCCGATCCTCGACCCGCGCCACGTCGGAAGCGTGGCTCCGCGCAAGGAAGCACCCCGGACGCTTCTGCTCGTTGAGCTTGACGAACGTGCCGCCCCGCACCATCTCATCGCAGAGCCCGTCGTACTCGGCCTGCGAACCGTCACACCAGTGCACCGAATCCGGCTTGAGCAGCGCAACGAGTTGCTCCACCCAGGCCACCAGCTCGGAGTTGTTCACGGCCGCGGGGACGGTCGGATTCTCGGGGGTCATCGTGCTCACAGCGCCCTCCATTGCAACTCGGGGATTTTCCTTCAAAACCACCGAAGAATAGGCTCCATGACGCAAGAAATGGAGCTGTTCGTCCGGATTTCCGGCCCCGCGCGACCCGCCAAGATCCGCCCGCCTGTCGCCGAGCTGCGACCCCGCTGACCTACTCGCGCGATGACCAACCGGGCGCTCTGCCGCGCCATGGATTCGGCTTCCGCGCCCGGCCGGACAGCGCCGCGGAGATCACGACCATCGGTCACGCACCTCGCCGGGGCGACCGGCGGCGCAGAACACGATCGCCGCGTGATTCGAGCGCAGAGCGCGGACGCGACCCGACGGGCTCCATATCATCGGAAATGCCACACACGACAACGAGTCCCGTCCAGGAGCGGGCTTTGTCGGTGCATAGCCGCCTGACCCAGTTGATCGAGTCGGGTCTAGATCGCGAGCAACGCGATCTACAGTTCATCGCGAGCCTGCCCAGCGAGCTCCGGCCGAGCGGATCGAACCTGATCTGCTATCTCGCGCTCCGCGCACAGGACCACCGCGACCTCCAGAAGGAACTCGTCTCCCTCGGGCTCTCCTCGCTCGGGCGGTGCGAGCCGGCGGTCCTCGCCGCCCTGACAGCCGTACGCCACGCCGCCGGCCGTCTCGTCGAGCCCCCGCTCTCGGGATGTGAGCCGGAGCCTGTGAACCTGTCCATCACCGACGGACGATCCATGCTGGACCGCCGAACGGATGCGCTGCTCGGGCCGCGACCCGAGGGGCGAACCGTCAGGGTCATGGTCACGATGCCATCGGAGGCGGCCGATCCGGCCAGCACATTCGTCGAGGACTGCATCGCGCGCGGCACGAACGCGTTCCGCATCAACACCGCGCACGACGACGCCGCCGCATGGGGTCGGATGATCGATCAAGTCCGCGACGCGTCCGAGCGGGCCGATGTGCACTGCCGCGTGTTCGCGGATCTTGCCGGCCCCAAGCTGCGCACCACGCACGTCGCCAGGCGCGCGCGTTCCAAGGGCGCGGTGCGTCTCAGGATCGACGACAGGCTCTTGCTCCACCGCGCCGCCGACGGCCTGCCGACCGGCGCGCCGGCCGAGGTCTGGATCACGCAGCCGGACGCCCTGGGTGGGATCCGCCCCGGCCATCGCGTCGGATTCGACGACGGGAAACTCGTTGCGACCGTTGAGTCAGCGAGCGACGAGTGCGCGGTCCTCCGCATCACGAACGCGAAACCCGGGGGACAGAAGCTGCGGACCGGGCGGGGCGTCAATCTCCCCGACACGCCCAACCCGTTGCCCGCGATCACCGAGGCAGATCGAGAAGCCATCGCAATACTCGCGGGTGGTGTCGACGCGTTCTGCCTCTCGTTCATCAACCGGCCGGAGGACGTGACCGAGCTCCTCACGCTGCTCCGCGAGACGGACGCCGACCCCACAGCGGTTGTCCTGAAGATCGAGACCCGGGCGGGATTCGAACGCCTGCCGGAGCTGCTGCTCGCGCTCATGCAGGCGCCGGCGGGCGGGGTGATGATCGCGCGCGGCGACCTCGCGGTGGAGATCGGATTCGCGCGGCTCGCAGAGGTCCAGGAGGAGATCCTCTGGCTCTGCGAGGCCGCCCACACGCCCGTCATCTGGGCGACCGAGGTGTTGTCGTCGCTCGCCAAGACCGGCCAGACCACGCGGGGCGAGGTGACCGACGCCGCCATGGCCCAGCGCGCCGAATGCGTGATGCTCAACAAGGGCCCGGCGATCCTCGAGGCCGTGTCATCGCTCACCGACATCCTTGGGCGCATGGAGGGTCACCAGCGCAAGAAGATGGCGACGCTGCGTCCCCTCGCCGTCGCCGGGGCGATCACTTAACAAGATACCCGCCGCCCGCGAGCCCCACGGCCCGATCAGGGGCAACCGAGATCGAACTCGCGTAAGAAGTCGATCATATCGAAGATGTTGAGCAGCCCGTCGATGTTGACGTCCGCCGCGATGTCGGGGAACGCCGGGTCACCGATGAACTGCTCCCCGATCTCGGTCAGCTCCAGGAACGCGACGACATCGTCCGAGGTGTGGGCAAAGTCGGGGATGATGTCGGCACCCGAGCACCGGGGAAGCGTCGTCGGCTTGACGGTGTACATGAACAGCTCGTAGCTGCCGCCATCGGAGCCGTCCTTGCCCGTGCCGATGAACGGCGCGGCGGCGATGACCTCGATGACGTAAGAGCCGGTGTAGGGGAGCACCACGTCGAGAAGCGTCGCGCCGGCGTAGCTGTCGAACGGCTTGCTCGACGGGACCTGATCGGCGTCGTCATCGTCATCGTTCACGGCACCGAACGGATCCGAGTAGTACGGGATGACCGAGCCCGGCGCCACACCCATCGGCGCGTCCGAGCCCGCGAGCAAGATGATGGCGACGTCCGCGTTGTCGAAGTATCTCTCTCCGTCGCTGTCCGGATCGGGGAGAATGTAGCTCATCGCCTCGATCGTCCATGGCTCGCCCGCCGTCCCGGTGAACTCGTAGTAATCGCTCACGAAGCCGCCGCCGATGCCGGGGATATCGAGAGCTCCGGCCACGACGAGGGCTCGGCCGTCGATCACATCGGGCCCCAGGCTCGGTCGCAGCGGGTACGGCGCCCCGAACGGCGCCGGATCGATCGCCTGCGCCGTCGGGAACATGTTGTTCCCGCCGGCCTCGGTGATCGTGAACCCGGGATCGCCGGCGACGATCAGACGCGGAATCAGCCGCTCGGGGATGACCTTCGGCTTGGTGAGATTCGAGAAAGTTAGCACGCCGCCCGCGTGCAACGATGTCGTCGTCTTGCCCGAGTCGAAACCACCGACGGGCCCGGGATACGTCGGCGTGAAGTCACCCGGGAACAACCCGCCACCGATGCCGAGGCCGACAGGCCCGGCCTTGTCGTGGTGACGCATCCCCATCAGGTGCTCGGCCTCGTGGCCGACGACGTTGGCCGTGCCGATCACGACGTCCGCGTCGGTGTAGGTCGTCACCCCGAGGAACTCCTCGAAGATGCTGAGGATGTTCACGTCCGCGTCATCGCCACCATCGAGATTGCGGAAGTCGATCTGCTCCGCACCGGCGCCGGAGCCAGAGTTGAGCGTGACATTCGAGCCAGCGCCCGGCGCCGGCTTCGTCCCCTCGACGAACATCATCCCGTACGACTCATAGCGTTCGTTCAGATACCCGAGGATGAACGCCCTCTGATCGGGGCTGTAGTCGTAGATGAACGCCGGATCCGGCAGGCCCGGCGTGCCCGGCTCCGCGTCGATGATCGTGTCGAAGTCAACATAGAACACCTGCGGCATCGAACCAGCCGCAGCACCGGCGCTCACACTCGCGAGCGCACACACCGCCACTGCCACGCCTTGTGCGGTCGATCGACGCATGGCCATTCTCCTCTCCGATGCTCCCGGACGGTCGCCCCAGACAGTCGGAGTCTAATCGGACATCACGCCCACACGAAGAGCCGCAGCTCAGAACAGACGCCAGGAGAAACACTTAGGAATCGACCCGACCCCTTACCCGCTCCCGGGCCCGGCGGTCTCCGCGGCGGCGTTCGCCGCCCTAGACCTCGGGTGGTCCGATGATCCGTGATCCGCGCCGAGGCCCGCTCGCTCAGGGGCAGCCGAGATCGAACACGCGCAGGAACTCGATCGTGTCAAAGATGTCCTCCGAGCCGTCCGTCGTGAAGTCGGTCCGCGGGTCGCCCATGTTCAAGAGCGTGATGAACGCCTGCACGTCCGAGCCGTTCAGCGTCCCGAACGGCGTCGTGAAATCCGCCCGGCTGCACGCCTGGTTCGGGTCGGTCACGATCACGTTCGTGAGCTGGATCGAGCCGGGGTTGTAGACCAGCGTCCCGGTCAGACCCTGTCCCGACACGACGACCGAGTTCTGGTTCATCGCCGGCACCGCGTTGAAGTAGACGCCGTTGATGCCGCTCGTCGCGGTCACGAGCGTGAAGACATCCGACGGCAACGGGCTGAACCCCGCGATCTGCCTCAGGTCGATCACGCCGCCGGCCTGGTAGCTGCCCGTCACCGCTATCGCGTCGGACGACACGTTGCCGAGCTCGAACTCGGTGATGGCGTTGACGTTGTTGCTCAGGTTCCCGGAGATGCCGAACGTCGCCGGCGCACCGGGCGTCAGCCCAGGGGCGATCCGGCCGTCGTTGACGACGCTGGGATCGAGCAGCACGACCGTGGAGTCACCACCCAGAATCCCGCCCGGGAGGTTGTTGAACCCCTCAACACCGGCATCAATGAAGAGCGAGTTCGCGCCGGTCGCAAGGATCGCCCCGCGGTTCGCGAGCCCGCCGGAGTTCGCCAGCACGCGACCGGCGCCGCGGATCGTGTGACCCGCGGCGTTGGTGAGCACCGCACCCGCCGACAGGATCCGGCTCTGCGGATCGTCCGCGAGCACGAGCTGCCCCGAGCCCGAGATCGCCTGCTCGCCCACGAAGCTCAGATCGGTGAACCCGGACGACGTGTCAACCGAGTTGATCTCCCACCGCCCGTTGTTCACGAGCCCGCCACGGATCTCGGCCGGCTGCGACTGTCCCTGACGCACGAGCGTGCCCGCGGCGACCGTGACGCGCGTGAAGTCGGCCCCGTTCAGCGCCTCGAACACACCCGACCCAGACCCCGAGAGCGTGCCGTCTCGGATCTCGGCCGACGCGAAGACCCGAACCACGGACCCGCTCGCGACCTCGATCGTGTCGCCAAGGTTCTCGTAGACGCCGCCGAACAGGTTCAGGCCGCCGGGACCCTCGGCGCGGAGCGTGCCGTTATTGACGAATCCCTGCACACCGGGATCGATGCCGAGCGCGTTGGCGCCCTGGGCCAGGATCGAGCCGTTGTTGATGATCCCGCCGTTGTTCGCCAGCAGAGATCCCGCGCCGCGGATCGTGTGATCAGTCGCTTGAGTCAAGACGACGCCCTGCGCGAGGATACGGTTCTGCGGGTCATCGCTGAAGACGATCTCACCGCCCCCCGAGAGCGCCTGCGAACCGACGAAGCTCAGGTCGGTGATCCCGGACGAAGTGTCCACACTGTTCACCTCCCAGACCGCGTCATTGACGAGCCCCTGCCGGATCTCCACGGGCTGGCTCTGAGACTGAACCACCCGCGATCCGGACGTCACATTCACCCCGGTCAGATCGGCCCCGCTGAGCGGCAGGATCACGCCCGAGCCCGTGCTGGTCAGCCGACCGCCCTCGATCACCGCGGAGCTGCCGATCCGGAGCTGCGATCCGTTCGCAACCTCGATCGCCGTGTTGTTGTCGTACACGCCGCCCTGCAGGAGCAGGCCGCCCCCGCCCTCGGCACGCACGACGCCGTCGTTGACGAAGCCCTGAACACCGGGATCGATCACCAGCGCGGTCCCGCCCTGCGCAAGGATCGACCCCTCATTGATGATGCCACCGTTGTTGAGCAGAATCGAACCGGCCCCGCGGATGGTGTGGCCGGCGGCCTGCGTGAGCACGGAGCCGTTCGCGAGGACGCGGTTGCCCGCGTCATCGTTCATCAGGAACTCCCCAGAACCCGACAACATCTGCGAACCAACGAAGCTCAGGTCGGTCGTCGCCGCCGATGAGTCGGAACTGTCCATGCGCCACACCGCGTCGTTCACGAGCCCGCTGCGGATCTCGACAGCCTGGCTCTGGTTCTGCACGACGGTCGATCCGGACGAGACCGACACCCCCGTGAGATCCGACCCGCTGTTGGGGAAGATCACGCCGGTTCCCGCGCTCTGCAGAGCCCCTCCCGCGACGACCGCCGACGAGTTGATGTCGAGCCGCGAATCCGCGAGCACCTCGATTGAGGTGTTGTTCGTGTAGACACCGCCGTTCAGCGACAGCCCGCCGAGTCCCTCTGCGCGGATGATCCCGTTGTTGATGAATCCCTCGACGCCCGGGTCGAGCACCAGCGCGTTGTCGCCGGTCGCCCTCATCGTCCCCTGGTTCTCGAGCCCGCCGCTGTTCGCCAGGATCTGCCCAGAGCCGCGGATCGTGTGCGATGCGCCGTGGGCCAAGAAGCTGCCGTTCGCGAGAAGTCGGTTCTGGGGATCGTCCGAGAGAAACACTTCCCCGCCGCCGACCAGGCTCTGGTCACCCACGAAGCTGAGATCGGTCGTCGCGGCCGAGCTGTCCTCGGACAGGACCTCCCAGACGCCGTCGTTCGTGAGACCGGACCGGATCTCGACGTTCTGCGACTGGCGCTGCCGAGCACGACTCCCACCGACGAGGCGGACGCCGGTGAAGTCCGCGCCGGCGTTCGCCAGGATCACGCCGGAACCGTCCGTCCGCAGCTCGCCGCCCTCGACGACGGCGGTCGAGTTCACGTTCAAGACCGAACCATCGCCCACCCGGATCGCCGTGTTGTTCTGGTATCGCCCCGCTTGGAGCGAGAGCCCCCCGGCACCGACCGCCTCCAAGACGCCGTCATTGACGAACACATCGCCGACCGTGCCGCCCGGATCCACGACCAGCGCGTTCGTGCCGGTCGCCCGGACCGTGCCCCGGTTGACGAGCCCGCCCGAGTTCACGAGCACCTGCCCGGCGCCCTCGATCGTGTGCATCGGGAGGTTCGTCAGCGTCGAGCTGCTCGCGACCAGACGGTTGTGCGGATCGTCGCTGAAAACGAGCCGACCCGTCCCCGCGAGGTCCTGATCGCCCACGAACGAGATATCCGTCGTGGCGAAGGTCGAATCGACGCTCGCGATCGTCCAGACCCCGTTGTTCTGCAGACCACTCCTGATCTCGACGCTCTGACCCTGGCCCTGAGTGACGTCGGTCCCGTTGACCGTCTCCACACCCGTGAAGTCGGCGCCGGCGTTCGCGTTGACGACCCCCGATCCATTGCTCACGATCTGACCACCATCGATGACCGCGTTCGAGTTGATGTTGACGACACCGCCGTTCTGCGCGGTGATCGCCGAGTTGTTCTCGTACGTGCCGTCGAGCAAAGTCAGCGCGCCGCCGAAATCGGCCTGCAGCACGCCGTTGTTCCGGAACACGAACGCGCCGCCCGTGCCGGGCGCCCCCGGATTCAGCACGAGAGCGTTCGCGCCCGCGGCGCGGATCTGACCGTCGTTCGTCATCGAGCCCGAGTTCACGAGCAACTGCCCGGCCCCGCGGATCGTGTGAAGCGCGCCGTTCGTCAGCACGGCACCGTTCGCGACGATCCGGTTGTGCGGATCGTCGCTCAAGATCAGGTCGCCATCGCCGACGATCGCCTGCGAGCCCACGAAGATCAGATCGGTCGTCGCCGAAGTCGACGCGATCGACACGATGTTCGTCGTGCCGCGGTTGTCCATGCCGCCGTTCACGCTGAGCGAACTGCCCTGGCTGAGAGTCAGCGCGTCGCCCGGCGAGATCGACAGCCCCCCGACGGCCCGTGCGCTCTGCAGCACCGCGAGCGTCTGATTGACAAGATCCTGGTCGATCAGCACGTTCACCCCGGTGCCGTCCGGCACGGCACCGGTGCTCCAGTTCGCGGCCGTCTCCCAGAAATCGGTGTTGCCCCCCCGAGTCCAGATCGCCTGGGCGTCGGCGGCGGAAGTCAGCGAACCGGCGAGAGCGACGAGCCAGAGCGAGCGAGACATCGGCGACTCCGTATCGCAAGAAAGGGGATGTGCATTCGGCCACATGCGAGGCCCGGGCCGAGCGTAACCGGTTACAACACGCCCTCCGAGCGCGACGGACGCCCATGCGCAAATCTTTGCGCAGACCGGTGTTATCGCCGGGAACAACAGGGACAACCGCTTAACGATCGGGCCCGCTGTCGGTTCCGCCAGACGCCCGCCGCGACTCACCCGTGCGGACCCGAAGAACGGGACCGCGAAGCCCTCCGCGGAGATCCCGATGATCTTGAGCAAGGCATCCCGGACGCCATCCCTCCTCGCGCTGATCGCAACGCTCCCGAGCGCCGCGTCCGCCGCAGCCGCAGCCGCACCGCCGCGACTCGCGAGCGTCGTCGTCGTCGCGCCCGCCTCGAATGCCGCGGCGACCGTTGCGACCACCGGGCCGGTCTCGGTCCTCCCGTTCGCCCCCGCCCAGGGACCACTCGCCGTCGCAGTTCTCTTCGACCGACCGATCGCCGCGGTCCGCCGCGTCGAGATCGGCTCGACAATGACCACCGCACAGCTCGACGCCGGGAACGCCCGACAGGTCAACATCGCGCTCCCGCCGCACGGCGACGGATCCGAGATCAGAATCCGGCTCATCGACGTCGTCGATGCGAACGGCGAGATTCAGCCCTCGACCCAGATCCGATTCGGCGCCCTGGCGGGCGACTACACCGGCGACGGCCTGCTGAGTCAGCTCGATATCGCCGGGTTCGTCAGCGCGTACTTCACGGGCAGCCGGCTGGCCGATCTCGACGGCAACGGGATCGTCTCGCAGCTGGACGTTTCGGCGTTCGTCTCGACGTACTTCAACGCCTCGAGGCTCACCGATCTCCCGCCCGACCTGAGCGTGCCGCCGTCCGCCTTCGCACCGTCGGGTGGCTCATCGGCACCGATCGCCCTCCGAGTCCGCGACGACAGACGGCCGGAGAACGCGATCGCCCTACGGATCGAATCGAGCGACGCGACCGTGGTCGACCCTGCGGCCGCGGACATCTCGGGCGACGCCGGCGAGAGATCTCTCACTGTCCGGGGCGCCGACGGCATCACCGGAACAGCGACGGTCACCGTCATCGCCAGCGACGGCCGCGCCGAGACCAGACGAGACATCGCGGTCCGAGTCGGCGTCGACCAGCCACCGACCGCGCTGATCGACGCCCGCCAGCACGTGGGCGTCGCGCCGCTCACGGTGACGCTGGACGCCCGACCGAGCAACGACGCCGAGGGCCCGATCGCGTCGTATGACTGGCAGCTTGGCGACGGTGCCACAGCCACCGGCGACCGCGCGACACACACGTTCTCGACCCCGGGCGAGCACACCGTCAGGCTCACGGTCCGAGACAACGCGGGCAACTCCGACACCGAGACCCGGATCATCTCCGTCGCGCCCGCCGCCTGGACTCCTCCCGGACAGGTCACGCGCGCCGAGGCGATCCGATTCCTCTGGCAGGCCGCATGGGGACCAACGGAGGCGGACATAGCGCAGGTGATGTCTCTGGGATTCGAGGGCTGGATCGACCAGCAGATCTCGACACCCCCGAGCTACATCACCGAAGCGTTCGCCGCGGATCGCGGCCGCCGGCTCTTCGCCGAGGAGTTCGAAGGCCGCAATCCCACGGTCGAGGAGCTCGCCTCGGTCACCTCGAACTGGTACCTGATCGACGACATCTACTACGGCGCACCAGACCAGCTGCGTCAGCGCACCGCGTGGGCGCTCGCACAGGTGATCCCGGTCAACGCGTTCTCTGTGGATGACGCACCCGTCCTCGAGCGCACGCTCTTCCACGAGTACCTGCGCCACGCGTTCGCCGACCCGAGCGCGGGGACCGACGGGAACTACCGCTCGCTGCTCAGCGCGATGTCGTACAACGGCGTGATGGGCAACTGGCTGACGTTCAAGGGCAACCAGAAGGCCAACCCGGCCCTGAATCTGAACCCGGACGAGAACTACGCCCGAGAGATCATCCAGCTCTTCTCGGTCGGCCTCCTGCTGCTGGACCCGGACGGGACGCCGCAGCTCAACGTCTTCGGCGAGACGATCGATTCGTACGACAACGCGGACATCCGCCAGTTCGCACGCGTGTTCACGGGGCTGGTGGACGCGGACGGCGGGCCCGACGACCCGACCTTCCCGAGCCCTTATCCGATGATCGTCGTGCCGTCCCGGCACGAGTTCGGTGCGAAGCAATTGCTGACCTACCCCGGTGCCGTCCCGGCGGGCGGACTGATCCCCGCGCTGCCGGACGGAACGGGCACCGAGGTCGAGGTCCGCCGTGACATCGCGATCGCGATCGAGAACCTGTTCCAGCATCCGAGCCATCCGCCGTTCCTCGCGACGCTGATGATCAAGAGGTTCACGACGAGCAACCCGACGCCGGCATACGTCCGGCGTGTCGCCGACGCCTACGCCGGCTCGGGTCCCTACGGCACAGTCCGGGGCAGCCTCGCCTCGATGATGAAAGCGATCCTCCTCGACGACGAGGCCCGCAACCCGGCGTACCGCTCGAACCCGCTCTACGGCAAGGTGCTCGAGCCGATGCTCGTCCAGATGGGCGTCGCCCGCACGTTCGGACTGGCCGATCCGAGCCTCCCGTTCTACCCCGAGCCCGACCTGAACTTTGACATCGACTACCGCGGCCGCACGGGCCAGGGCTTCATGCTGCCGCCCTCCGTGTTCAACTTCTACCTCCCGACCTTCGCGCCGCTCAACACCCAGCTCTCGGCGGCCGGATTCGCGGCGCCGGAGCTGCAGATCTTCGACGACTTCAAGGCGGTCGCGTCGACCAACGACTTCACGACCGGCCTGCTCTACGGGCTCCAGACCTATCGGCCCGGCGCTCTGCAGCCGATCGTCGCCGGCGGCTACCAGCCCTCGGTCATCACAGAGACGCTCGCCGACCCGCTCGACCACGGCTGGCTGACACCCGCAACCCGCGCACGCATCAACAGCGCCCTCGGGGCCATCACCGACGAGGGCGCCCGCCTGCAGGCGGCTCCAAACTTCATCGTCGGCAACCCCGAGTTCCGCGTCCTCCGCTGAACGACCGCCAACACGGAGCAGACACACATGAACGACAACCTCGACCAGATCATCAACCGCCGCTCGTTCCTCCGCCGCGGTTCCTGCGCCGCGCTCGGCCTCGCGGGCCTCGGCTCGCAGCTCCTCACCTCGCGGACCATCGCCGCGGCACTTGCCCAAAGCAGCTTCACCGACTACAAGGCACTCGTCTGCGTCTTCCTCTTCGGCGGCAACGACAACGGGAACACCCTCATCCCGCTCGACGGCGGCAACCAGAACCACGCGGACTACGCCGCGGGCCGCGGCAACCTCGCGATCCCGGTCGCCCAGCTCGCGGGCACCACGATCAGCCCGCAGAACACCCCGGGCAGACGCTTCACCCTGCACCCCTCGCTGACGGGCGTCAAGTCCCTCTTCGATCAGGGAAACGCCGCCATGCTGGCCAACGTCGGCACGCTGCTGCAGCCGGTGAGCCGCGAACAGTTCCTCACCGGAACCGCCCCGCTGCCATCCCAGCTCTTCGCCCACGAGCGCCAGCAAGAACAATGGCAGCTCTCCCGCCCCGACGCCTTCGACGGCCTCGGCTGGGGCGGGCGGATCGCGGACGTGCTGCAGTCCGCCGCGACGACCGGCACCACCAGCGTCTCGATGAACATCTCGCTCGCCGGCGTGAACGCGTTCCTCGCCGGCCGCGAGGTCACGCCCTACACGCTCAGCGCCGGCGGCGCCGCCAAGATCGAGACCTTCGACACATCGTCCGATCAGGCCGACCAGATCCGTCGCGCCTATCTCGACATGCTCTCGGCCGCGGACGACCCGATGCAGCCCAACCGGCACGCGATGGTCAAGGCGGTCCGAGACATCACGCGCCGCGGCATCGTGAACGGAGAGATCGTGGATGCGTTGCTCCAGACCCCGAGCGCGATCACCACCCCGCTGCCGGCGGCGAACCCGCTCGCCGCCCAGCTCGCGACCGTCGCGCGGATGATCGAGAACGCCGAGCAGGGCCTCGGGCACAAGCGCCAGGTCTTCTTCGTCGCCATCGGCGGGTTCGACAACCACGACGGCCTCGTCGGCCCGAACGGCGTCGGGGGCCCGCACGGCCAACTACTCCGTCAGGTCGACGACGCGCTCGTGTACTTCTGGAACGCGCTCGGGCAGCTCAATAGACGCAACGACGTGACGACGTTCACCGCCTCCGACTTCGGCCGCACGTTCACATCGAACGGCAACGGTTCCGATCACGGCTGGGGCGGTCACCACGTCGTCATGGGCGGGTCGCAGCTTCGCGGCAACCGCGTCTACGGGGAATTCCCGATCCTCCGTGTCGACGGCCCGCAAGACACGGGCCTCGGCCGCTACATCCCGACGACCTCCGTCGACGCCTACGGCTTCGAGCTCGCGAGATGGATGGGTGTGCCGCCCTCAGAGATGTCGACCGTGTTCCCGAACATCGGCCGCTTCCTCGACGTCCGCGACCCCGCAACGCACCTCGGGATGCTCGCGTGAGATCCCCGGCCCGAGTCACCGTGTCGGCGCCCCCGCTCGCCCGCGCACGCGGGGGCGCTACGGCTTGGGCCACCACCACAGCTCCCGCTCCGCGGCATCCTCGCCCAGACGAACCAGGCTGCGCCTCATCGACGCGGGGATGCTCGGAGTGCGGGCGATGTCAAGCACGAGTTCCGCGGCCGCCGCGGAACCGCTCGAGCTCGTCGCCTCGATGAGCACCTCCGACATCGGTGCCTCCTCGCCGAACACGGCCGAGATCGATTCCTCCAGCTCCGCGCGCTCGTCCGGACCGAGCGCTTCCCTGCCGAGCAGCGCGTGCCCCACGCGCAATCGGACCGCGAGATCGAGCGCACCGACCGGGAGCTCCTCATCCGCGATCGCCGCCGCAGCGACATCCCGCGCCCCGTCGATGTCGTCATCGACGAGCAACGAGACCACGCGAGCCCAGCGGAGCGCGTAGAGCGGACGCGCGAACTCGATGGACGCGTCCTCCCGCATCGCCTCACGCAAGACCCGATCGATCTCGCGCGGTTCCTCAGCGTCGAGCGGGCCGGCGAGACCGGAGGCCGCGAGCTGCGCGTACAACGACATCAGCGCCGCGAGCTCCGAAGGCCCAACGTCGTACGGCTCCGTCTCGTCGTCCTGCTCGACCCAGGCGGCGACCTCCTCGGGGTCGCCGGCCGCGAGCAGCGCGAGCTCCAGCCCCTCGTCCTCCGGCTCGTACCCGAAGACCTCGCCGCGATCGACGAGCGCCTCGATCCGACGCGTATCCAGCCTCGCACCAAGCCTGGGCGCCTCGAGCGCCATCCTCAGTTCGAGGATCGCCCGATCCCCGGCCTCGAGCAGCTCGGGATTCACCGCAGACATCATCATGAACGCAGGCCCCGGGAGCCCGAGCCGCGAGAGCACCTCCGCGAACGCGATCTTGTTGGTCACCCCCAGTTCGTCCCAGCGATCGCCGTACGCGCCGAGCAGCCCCATTGCCTCCTCACCGCGCCCCGCCCTGACATGGCCGATCACCGCCGCGGCGCGAAGATCCATCACGTCGACCCGGTCGGCCGCGTCGAGCAGGTCCTCGGCCGTGCCCGGCATCATCTCGATCGGCATCTCCGCCATCTCCAGGGCGAGCCTGCCGATCGGCGACTCGGCCGGATCCGGAGGGAACGCCGTGGCCAGTGTGATGAGCGCCGCGCCGCCGCAAACGGCCCCGAGCGCGAATAGACCGATCGGGCGGCCCTTTCGCCCCCGACCGGCTGGTCCCACGCCGACCGACTCAAGCCGCCCGGCCAGGTCCGCCATGTCGCCGGGGCGATCCCGCTCCGATTCGGCGGTGGCCGCCCGAGCCACCCGCCCGAGGACCGCCGCCTCCCTCGAACCGGCATCCGACGCCGACTCGGCGACCACGCCGAGCGTCTTGCCCAGCGAATACACGTCGGTCGACGCGTCGAGCCTCCGCCCCGCGGCCTGCTCCGGGCTGGCGAACTCCGGAGTCATCGGTGTTTGCCCACGCGTCCGAACGAGTCGCTCGATCGCAGCACCCTCCGCGAGTGTCGCGATCCCGAAGTCGATCAGCGTCGGCCAGCCGCCGGGGCTCACGAGAACATTCGAGGGCTTCACGTCACGATGGATCACGCCGAGCTCATGGCACGCGCCGAGCGCCCGCGCCGTCAACGCACCGAGCCGCGCGATCTCCGCCGCACTCGGCCGCACCCGAGCCGCGTGCCGATCGAGCGCCTCGCCCTGCAGCTCTTCGAGGATGAGATAAGGCGTCCCCCCCTCGGTCTCGCCCGCGTCGATCAGCGCCACGATGCCCGGGTGCTTGACGACCGCGAGGATCGCACGCTCCTGCAGCAGGCGGGCGACGGCCTCGTCACGATCGATCGCCAACAGATTGGGGAACTTGACCGCGACCCGGACCTCGGGCGCGGCGACCGACTCCGCGCGCCAGATCGTCCCCATCCCGCCGAGCCCGATCGGCGCGACCAGCCGGTACGCGCCGACCCGATCGCCCGGCCACGGGTAGCGTCGCACCGAGGTGCCATCCTCGCGATCATCGAATCGCTCATCGAGCTCGAGCAGCGTCCGCAGCCGCTCCGCGTCAACGGGCGCGATCTCGCCCGACGACAGCAGAGCGTCGCGCTCATCGGGACCCAACTCGACGAGCCGCTCGAACAGCTCGCGCAGACGCGTCACCGTCGTCACGCCGAGGCCCCCTCCGACATCGCGTCGAACAGCCAGGCCCGCGCAAACCGCCATCGCCGCTCCACCGTCCGCGTGCTCACCCCCAGCGCCGCCGCCGTCACCTTCGAGGTCGCGCCACCGAAAATCATCAACTCGACCACGCGCGCCGACTCGGCGTCCTCGGTCTCCAGCCGACGCAGGAGCTCATCGATCTCCATCACGTCGACCTCGCGCCCCGCCACCGCGATCGTCTCGACCGGCGTGTCGACCCGGAGACTCCGCCCGCGCTTCGCCGCGTTCCGCCGGCGGATGTGATCGACCAGCGCCCGACGCATCGCGACCGACGCGGCCACCATGAAGTTCTCCCGGTCGGGCCACCCGTTCCTCTCGTTGCGCAGCCGCAGGTAAGCCTCACCGACCAGCGCCGTCGGCTGCAATGTCAGCCCGACGGGCGAGCCCGCCATCGTCTTCGCCGCGAGCTCGCGGAGCTCCTGATAGACCTCCGCCACGACCGCATCGAGGGCGTCCCGGGTCGGCGAGCCGTTCACGCCGATCGAGTCATTCTGGCCAGTCTTTGCGGCTTCCATGCGACCCCGATGCGGCCCGCATCACCCCAATCGAGGCCGCGGGTCTCTGCGGTATTGTCCGGAGCATTGTCGGCCCGGTTCCGGCCGCAGGGCCAACACGAGCGCGGCCCACCACGCCACGAGGTCCGATCCAGAACACCCCGAGCAGGATTCGAACCTGCGACCTGCCGATTAGAAGTCGGCTGCTCTATCCAGCTGAGCTATCGGGGCTGCCGACGAAGTCTACGGGGCCGCAACGAGCACCGAACGCGCGGCTCCGCGGGTTGCCAGCGCACGTATACTCCGTCCTGCCTGACCGGAACGGATCCGCTCCAGTCGAAACGAAGCCAGCACGACCCGCGAATACAGATCGACGTGACACGCACCAGCCCCATCACGATCCGAGCCGTCACCGAAGCGGAACGCGACGCGGCCGCTTCGAACGCATGGATAGAGCTCGCCAAGCCCGGCATCACGCGCCTCGTCGCCCTGACCGCCGCCGGCGGATTCGCACTCCGCGCCGCCTCAACGCCGGGCGAGGGCCTGCTCGCCCAGCTGCTCCCCTTCATCGGCTGCGTCGCGGGCGTCGCGCTCGCCTCCGCCGGCGGCAACGCCCTCAACCAGTGGTACGAGGCGGACATCGATCGAGCCATGCCGCGGACGCGCCGACGCCCCATCCCCTCCGGGCGCGTCTCGCCGGCCGGGGCGTTCAAGTTCGGCGTCGCGACCTCGATCGCCGGCGTGCTCGCCATGCTCGCGGCCGCCGGGCCCGTTGCCGCCGCGCTGACGCTCGCCAGCGTCGCTCTGTACGTGCTGATCTACACACCCTGGAAGCGCTGGAGCTGGACCTGCACGCTCGTGGGTGCGATCCCGGGCGCGTTGCCCCCGATGATCGGCGTCGTTGCGGCATCGCGGAGCTCCGGCTTCGAGCCGCTGCTCGACCCGCTCGGGCTCACGCTCTTCGGCCTCCTCTTCGTCTGGCAGTTGCCGCACTTCCTCGCGATCGCCGCCATGTACAAGGACGACTACGCCGCCGGCGGCATCAAGGTCCTGCCGACCGTCGCAGGACTCCGGATCAACCACACCGCGATGGTCGCGACCGCGGCGCTTCTCGTCCCCGCCGCGGTTGCCCCGGCGTTCAGCACGGACCTTCTGGGTTGGCCCTACGCCGTCTTCGCCGCCCTGACGACAATCGCGTTCGTCTTCGCCTGCTCCCGAGCGAACCCCAAGCGGGACGCCCGGAAGGCATGGCGGACCGTCTTCTTCGGCTCGATCATCCATCTCCCGCTGCTGATCGGCGCGGCCGTGATCGAGTCGGCGATCCGTTTCGCCCTGGCGCCGTGACCGCCCCGACCCAGCGAATCGACGACCACGATCTCCGGGGCAGAGCCCCGGCGACCCCGGCCCTCCCGCCATCTTCACGAATCCTGGTGCCGCCGTCCGGGCGGACCTGGCCATCGCCCGCGAGGAACCGATCGTGACCGACGAGCACCCACCGCAGCCCGCACTCCCGATACGCACGGTCGCCGTCTTCGCGATGATCGCAGCGGTGCTCGCCGTCGCCTCATTCCTCATGCGGGGACAACCCTCGTCATCGCGGGCCACCGATAAAGACGAGAGTCGCTTCGCGGACTTCCTCATCCCCGAGTTCCAGCTCACCTCGCAGCGCGGCGAGACGATCGACCAGACCATCCTCGACGGCGAGGACACGATCGTCGCCTTCGTCTTCACGCACTGCCCCTTCATCTGCCCGGGGATGTTCACGCAGATGAAGAACATCCAGGAGGCGACGGCAGACACCTCGCTCCGCTTCCTCGCGATCAGCGTCGACCCGACCCACGACACCCCAGAGCGGCTGCGGGAGTACGCCGAACTCCGTGGCCTCGATACCCAGCGGTTCACGCTCGCCACCGGCCCCGTGGCCGAGGTCAATCGCATCCTGGCCGGTGTCGGGCTCGCGATTCAAGTGGATGACAGCGTTCAGATCACGCTGCCCGACGGGTCCACGATGCAGAACATCGCCCACCCGGGCAGGCTGATCTGGATCGGAGCCGACCGCCGGCCTCGCCGGATGCCGTCATTCGACGACGAGGCCGCGATCCAGTCGCTCATCGCCCAGGCACGCTCCGATCTCGGCTGAGATCGCGTCGAGGTCGCAGCAGATGCTGTTCAGCAGATCATCGCCACGATCCGTCGCAGCTCGCGCGGCGATGTAGCGATTGAGCCGGGCCCTAGCCCGCTCTTTGGCCGAGCCCACCTCGTCCGTGCCGTCCGGGGGCTCGGTCGTCCTCGTGACGCCGTCCATCGGCGCCGGTGTGGTGTCGCAATCTCTGGATTCCACGGAACTTCCAGTTGTTTACGGCCGTGACACGCACGCCCAGCGCACGCGCGGCCTGTTCGTAGCTCAGCCCCCGGCAGACGATCAACCGGACAGCGTCCTCCTCGTGCCTGCTCAGAGACTCGAGGTATCGGCGGCCTCTCTCGCCGCCCGCGCTCTCCCGAGAACTCGGCTGCCCCGTCTCCTCTCGTCCGGCCACCTTCGCCCGCTCCGACGCGAACCTCTCCGCGCGGCGAGCCTGCCGGTACCTCCGCTTGATCAGGTTGTCTGCAACCTTGATCAGATAACTCACCGAGATGGTCTTCGTTTCGAGACCTTGGTGATCCAGAAGCCGGGTGAACACTTCTTGGGCGATATCCTCAGCCGCGGAGGAGTCGACCGTCCTCCTCGCGAAACAGAAGACACGGTCGTAGTACTTCTCGAAGAGATCGAGGACGATTCTTCCGCGTTGCTCGAGCGACATCGACGCCTCCGATCCTACTTCGAGCGACCGATCCAGCACGGCAGAGGCGTCGACCCCAGAAAAGGGCCCTACAAACGATTTCCCCACAGCCTCTCCCCGTTTGTACCAACTTTCCCACAGGCCGTGAACAACTTTGTCTCTGAATTCTCCATAGTGCGGCAACCGGTGTCGCAGGTTTGATTCGATCCAGGCCTTACTTCCTTCAATCGAAGGATTTATCGCCGGTCGAACCGAGCACTAGCGAGACAACAAGCACCACCAGATCTAGGGCATCGCGATCGAGACGTGATCGCGCGAGATCCGAATCTCCAGCGGTCCGCATCGCGTCTCTCGAGATTCTCCAAATTCGCTCCGGATGAGCGCGCTCACACGCTTGACGTCGCCGAACGTGACACGATCGAGACCCTCTCCATCCGCCATCCGCCGGATCGCTCGTCGAAGGATTTCTCCGATCACAACCGCCGACTCGAGCCCGAGCACGCGGCGATCGAACCGGACCCCACGCTCAGTCGGCGTCGCACCCTTAAAAACAAGGTCCGAACGCGCTTCGGCAAGCTTCGCGAACTCTGCGCACGCCGCTGCCGTCCGCACAGCGCTGTGCGCTGCGCGCGGAAACTGACGCGTCAATGCCGGCATCACGTCGCGTCTCAACCTCGCGCGCGCGTTCGAGCTATCGAGATTCGTCCGATCCTCACGCCATCGCCAACCGCATCTTCGACACAGATCGATCGCGTCCTGATGCGTGACCGCGAGCATCGGCCGCACGAACGCGTTGCCCTCGTCGATCCACCGGATCTGGCGGATCCCAGCGAGCCCGCTGGGGGCGGACCCGCGGACCAAGCGGAGCAAGAGCGTCTCGAGTTGATCGTCCGCGTGATGCCCCGTGGCGACGTAAGAAATACCCAATTCATGGGACAAGCTTCGCAGGACATCCTCACGCGCACGGCGCGCCGCATCCTCCCGATTCCCGGGGGTTCCCGCGATCGAGACCGAGACCGAGTGGAATTCAAGCCCGAGTGCATCTGCCAGATCTTGCGCGGCGTCGCGATCCGGGATAGAGTCCCCCCCTACCCGTAGGTCGTGGATCACGTGAGCCACGACGGGAGACGGACGCATGCCCGAGAGCGCCAGGACGAGCGCTGACGAATCGGCACCACCCGAACAGGCCACGATGGTCCGACGTTCGGGATCTCGCACAGCCGACCCGCCGGTCAGTCGACGCCACTCCGCCACGATCGTTCTCGCGGTCTCATCGCCGCCGCTGGGGGAACGGACCGAAGCCGAGGGTGCCATCAGCCGATGCTAAGCGTTGTTCTTTGGTCCATGGATGCCGCCGCGCGGCATCACGCGAGGGTCGGCGTGTCCAGGCTGCCGTCAAACCCCCTAGAACCGTGGGCGGCCGATGCGGCCGTGGAGCTCCCGGAGCGCCCGATGCGGCTCCGCGCGTGGTCCGAATCCGACCGCGGCGCTGCGGTCCAGCAGGCCAGTTGGCAGCCCGAGCCAAGAGCTTCATTGCTCGGCAACGCGGAGCGAACTACCTCACCCCAAGCCCCACCTCTTTCGAGCGTGCCTGAGGGCGACCGGCCGTCCCAAGTCGAGCCCGTGGAGGCCACGACCTCCCCCGCAGCTTCGACCGAGGCGACGAGCAGCGGCCTGGCCGGGGCCATGTTCGCCGTCGGGATCGCTGTCATGGCCTTCCTGCTCATGCGGATGGCCTGGAAGAGCCGCGGCCGGGCACCGATCGACCGACCGAAGATCGGGATCAAGGGCCGAGCTGTCGCGGGCGAGACGGCGGCGAGCGCCGACCGCGTTCATGACGCGATGGCGACCGCGTTCGAGACCACCCGACGGATGGCCGCAACACTCGATCAGAAGGCGGAGCGCCTCGAGAAGGTGCTCCGCGACGCCGATCGCCGCATCGCCGCCCTCGAAGCGATCGCCCGGGGCGAGACGCCGGATGAGAGGTCCTCGCCGCTGGATCCCGAAGAGGCCGCCGGCCTGAACGGCTCGAGCGCGACCGTCATCCAGAACAGCTCATCGACGGGCGACGTCGTTACCTCGGTCGCCGGGACCACGGACCTCAACGCGACCGATCTGCTGCACTCGGTCGACGGCGATCTCGCCATCTCGACCGGCGAGTGGGAAGCGATCACCGACGACCCGATCCCTCTGGCGCCGCCGAGAACCGATGGTGGCGTCGAGCGCACAGGCGACGGGCATCCCGGACGGGCCCGCGCGAGCCGGCAGCGCCCAGAGACCGCGCCGGGCGATCGCTGGGCCATGGAGAGCCGCGCGGGTGATCCCAACTCGAACCGGCGGCGTCCTAGCGTCCCGGTCAAGCCAGGCACCGACGCCTCGGAGCAGAGGCCTTCGCAGCCCACGGCCCCGAAGCCCGCGGCTGCTCGCCGGCCGGTCACTCACGCGGCCAGCGGTCCGTCGAGCGTCGCGCCGGCCGAGGTCAGGACCACCGGCCCGTCGCAGCAGACGCGGACCGAGACGAACGACCACCGGACGGATGTGAAGGTCATCACGATCTTCAACGGCTCGCAGAGCGGCGAGAACCCGAAGCCGATCGTGACCGTGAGCGAGGCCGAGGACGTCGCCGCCCGCGTGGCGAACGGCCAGAGCAACGGCAACGGTGCGCGTCTGCCCAAGCCGCGAGCCGGCAAGCGCGAGGGTCTCGGTGAGCCTCGCCGTATCAACACGGCCGAGCTCAGCCAGCGGGTCCGCGAGCGCGAGGAGATCTACCACCTGGCCGACCGCGGCCTCGACGCCGTGGAGATCGCCGACCGGCTCGGGAGAGCGGCGGACGAGGTCCGGCTGGCGCTGATGATCCGGCCGCCGTCGCGGACGAACTAGTCCGTTCGCAGCGCGTCGAGCGCGAAGATTTCGAACGCGACGTGCGCGGCGAGCAGCGCCGTGTTCTGGTTCAAATCGCGATCCGGCAGGACCTCAACCACGTCCGCGCCGACCAGGTTGAGCCCCTGCGCTGCGCGGAGGAGCGAGAGCGCCTCGTAGCTCGTGAACCCGCCGACCGCCGGCGTGCCGGTCCCTGGCGCGTACACCGGGTCGATGCAATCGATGTCGAACGTGATGTAGCACGGTGCGCCGTCGAGACGCTTGACAAAATCGCGGACCGGTGTGTTGCCGACGCGCGTCCATTCGTCGTGTGTGAGAATCGTGACGCCGTGCTGTTCCGCGTAGTCGAGATCGGCGCCGTTGGTCATCGGGCCCTTGATGCCGACGGTGAGCATGCGACTCGGGTCGATCACGCCCTCCTCGATCAGCCGGATGAACGGGCTGGCGTGGCCGTACTTCTCATCCCAGACCGAGTCGACGGTGTCGAGGTGGCTGTCGAAGTGCAGCGTCGCGATGCCTCCCTCTGGCGAAGCGGCGCGGATCCACGCTGCCTTGACGGCGGCGTAGGAAACGCTGTGGTCACCGCCGAGCGTCATCGGCTTGGCTCCCTCGGGGAGCCTTGAGATCCAATCGCAGACCAGATCGAGGCATACCTTGGGGTGGTACGGCTTGACGGGCGCATCACCGGCGTCTGCCAGGCTCAGCCGCTCGAGGACATCGATGCGGTGCTCGAGGTGGTATCGCTTGAGGTACTGCGAGGCGTCGCGGATGGCGCGGGGCCCGAAGCGCGTGCCCGGGCGGTAGCTGACGCCGGTGTCGTAGGGGACACCGAGAACGGCCCAGTCGACGGGGCCATTCGTGTCCTCGAGTCGCGGGTAGCGGCCGAAGGTGACGAGGCCGGCGAAGCGGGGCGAGACGCGTGAATCTGGCAGCTCGGTCGGCATCAGATCCACCCGTCCTCGAACGCCATGCCCGGAGCGATCGTCGCCGCCTCGCCCTGTTCGATCATGCTCGCGACCGGATACGCACAGTAATCAAGGGCGTAGCTGCCGGCGGGACGGTGGTTGCCGCTGATGCCGAGCCCGCCGAAGGCCAGCTTCGATGAGGCGCCGGCGGTGCCGCAGTTGACGTTGACGCATCCGGCCCGGCATTCGGCCAGGAATCGATCGATGCTTGCCTGATCCTGGGTGAAGACCGAGGCCGCGAGGCCGTAGCGGGTCGCGTTCGCCTGCGCGAGCGCTTCGTCGAAGCTGTTGACAGTCGTGTACTGCAGCAGCGGCCCGAAGACCTCCTCATCGCAGCCGCAGTCGAACCCGGCCTCGCCGCGCCCGGGGTCGGCTCGGAACTCGGCAACCCGCAGCACGCCCGGCGTGATGTACGGCCCCTCGCCCAGCTCGGGCGGAGTCGCCATCTCGACGAGCGCCTCGGCGCCGGTCTCGGTCATCACCTTCTGGGCGGTCAACGCCGACTCGCGGGCCTCTCTCGTCACCAGGGGTCCCATGAAGACCGGGGTCTCGCTCCGCGGATCACCGACCGAGAGCGACGACGCCGCCTTGCAGATGGCCGCGACGAGCTTGTCGGCGATCTCATCGTGCACAATCAGGCGGCGCGTGCTCGTGCACCGCTGGCCGGTCGTGTTGAAGGCACAGCGGGCGACCTCGATCGCGGCCTGGCGGAGGTCGGCGTCGGGCATCACGATCGCCGGGTTGTTCCCGCCGAGCTCGAGCGCCACGACCCGGCCCGGCCGATCGAGGTTCGCTTCGAGGATCCGCCTGCCGACGTTCCACGAGCCAGTGAACAGGATCCCATTGATGTCGGGGTGGCTCGTCAGCGCCGCCGCGTTTTCGGCGGCGCCCTGGACCTGGTTGATCACGCCCGCGGGCGCGCCCTCGGCCCTCAGAGCCTCATCGAAGAGCTCGGTGAGCATCTGCCCCACCGCCGGCGTCTTGTCCGAGGGCTTGAAGACGACCGTGTTGCCCATCAGCAGCGCGGGGACGATGTGTCCGTTCGGGAGATGGGCCGGGAAGTTGAACGGGCCGACGACGGCCATCACGCCGTGCGGCCTGAAGTGCCCGCGGGCCCGCTTTGTGCCACCGAGATCGAGATCGAAGGGCGTGACCCGCGCCCGGCCCCAGTTCTGCGCGGTCTGCGGGTCGAGCGTGATGCCGACCTTCGCCGCGACCGCCTTGGCCTCCCCGACGGATTCCCACAGCGCCTTGCCAGCCTCGTCGCAGATCAGGCCGCCGAGCGCATCGGCGTGTTCGGTGGCGAGCTTCGCGAATCGATCGAGCACGGCGATACGCCGCTCGATCGGCGTGCGGGCCCACTCCGGGAGCGCACGTCGAGCCGCCGCGACGGCTTGGTCGACGTGCGCGCGGACCGGTGTGCCCTGCCAGACGACGCGGTCCGGGTGCGCCGGATTGACCGAGGTGATCGTGCCCGCTCCGCCCGGCGCGGCCAGCGCGATCCACTCTCCGCCGATGAGGTCGCTCGGCGCGTGCTTCAGCGGCGATCCGGACATGTCAGGCGCTCCTCTTCGCGGCCTTTTTTGCTGCTTTCTTGGTCGTCTTCTTCCGCTCGCGTTTCGCCGCGGGCTTGCGGCGCGCCGAGGCGGGCGGCTCGGGCGAATCGGGCCGGTATGGCGTGTAGCCGACGGTCGCGCCGGCGTCGGCCTTCAGGAGCTCGGCCGACTGCTCGGAGATCAGGAGCCGCCCCTGGTTGTCGAAGGCGCAGGCCTCGTCGATCGCGTAGAACTCGCCGTCGTCGTGAAGCAGGCTCACGATCGCGCGGCCCTTGAGCCGCGACGCCGCGGCTGCTTTGGCCAGCTCGACGCGGCAGGTCGACTTCACGGGCGCGATCTCGTCGGTCTCGCAGTCGAGGTACGGCCCGCCGTCGAAGGGGTCGATCTGCCCGCTGTACGTGAAGCCGAGCTTCTCGAGCATCTTGCGGGCCGGGATCGTCTCCTTGCCGACCTCGGCGATCGACGCCCGGGCCACGGGCGGCAGCAGCGAGAGATAGATGCCCTCCCTCGGGAGCAGGCTGGTGATGAACTCGCGGCTGTACTGGCAGAACCGGTCGGCTTCCTCGTAGCTCAGGGGCACAAAGCGGCGGCCCAGGTAGTCCCAGAGGACGCTCTCGCCCTCGGGCGTGATGGCCGCCATCATCTCGGCGAGCACGCGGTCGGCGAAGCGGCGGCGGTGCAGGCCCATGAAGTGAAAGCGGACGAGGCTGAGGAAGCGGCCGAGCTTGAGCTTGTGGCCGCGGTAGCTCGGCTGCAGGATCAGACCGCCGATCTCGGTCGGTCCGGATTCGTCGAGGTGCATCGTCGCGACGGTGTGGCTCGTGCCGGTCTGCAGGCTCTTGCTGAAGAAGCTGCGCTCCTCGAGCTTGAGAGAGACGTTGGGGTTGCCGGGGCCGCCCATGCGGGTCACGGTCTGGCTGGTGCCGAGCACGCCGCCGGACTCGAGGTCCTCGAGCACGAACATGAAGAGGTCGCTCTCGATCGTGCTGGTGCCGTAGCCGGCGAGGACCTTGCCGTCGCTGTTCTCGTCGAGCCGTCTGCCGATCTCGGCGACCGCCGCCGGGATCGGCTCGGGCTCGGGGCGGGCGCGCCGGTCGGCGACCCTGAGGAAGCCGTTGCGAGAGTGCACGACCTTGTGGGTGATGATCTCGCGGTCGGGCGGAAGGTTGATGAAGTGGACCATGCGTGCGAGCTTCAGGAGCGTCGCGACATCTTCCACCTTGGCTCTTCGGATGCGGAACATGCGGCTTCCTTGCCCTCGGGCCTAGCCGGCAACCTTGGCCAGTCCGCGCTCGACGACTTCGAAGACGCGCGGCCAGTCGTTCAGGTCCATGACGCCGAGCGGGGGCAGCATGCGGAGGTGGAACGGGCCGTGGCCGCACCAGAAGAGGACGCAGCCCTCCTCGTAGATCGCCTTGGCCGCGGCGGCGACCTTGGCCTTCTCGCCGGCGAACGGCGTGAAGCGCATCATGCCGCCGAGGCCGGCGGGGTTCGGGCCGCCGAACGGTGCGTCCGGGAACCACTCGGGATGGCGCGCCTTCATGGCCTCGACCTGCTCGCGGAACGCGGCGTGGTGCTTGCTGATGAGGCCGTCGCCCGCGCCCGGCGTCGAGTCGTAGTAGTCGCCGTCGCGGAGCATCTCGAGGATGCGGGTGCCGACGGCGAAGTCCTGGCTCGAGCCGGTGAAGGTGCCGCTGAGCAAGCCCGGCTTGGGTGCGTACTGCTCTGTCCACAGGGTCGCGCAGGCCTGGGTCATCTTGCCGACGCAGAAAATGTCGACGTACTCGCCGAGCTCGAGCTGTTCGTAGGCGAACATCCGGGGCGTCCGGCCGAACGTCTGCACCTCGTCGTCCCAGACGGCGATGTTGTTGGCCTTCATCAGCTCCATCAGCGCGACGAAGAACTCACGCGGCGCGGTGTTGAAGCCGCCCTCGCCCTGGATCAGCTCGAAGATCGCGCAGGCGTGCATCTTGGGGTAGCGGTCGATGACCTGCTGGAGCTTCCAGACCGTGTGGTCGATGAACTTGGTCGCGCCTCCGACCGCCTCGACGGCGTCGTCGTTCCAGAAGGGCATGTAGTCGACCTGGGTGGTCAGCGGGATGCCCTCGCGGCCCGCGGCCGAGTCGCCGATCTGGGCCATGGTCACGGTCCGGCCCATGAAGCAGTGCTTGAAGGCGAAGACGCGCGAGGCCGGCGCGTGCTTCTGGTAGGCGATCTTGACCGCCGACTCGTTCGCGACGGCGCCGGAGGTCGTCGCGAAGCCCTCGGCCAGGTTCGAGTGCTTCTTCGCCTGCTCGAGGATGACCTCGAGGAACCGGTAGGGCTCGAAGCTCGACATCAGGTTGCCGTGCTTGGCGGTGCTCTCGGCGCCCGCCGTCACCGAGGCGCGGACGACCTCGGGGTGCCCGTGTCCGAAGAAGTGGACGCCGATGCCGCCGATCATGTCCCACTTGACCGAGCCGTCGGCGAGTTCGACCAGGGCGCCGTTCCCGCCGCCCGAGCCGAGGTAGGGGTAGAGCAGCGGGCGGCCCTTGACGTCGGCGGACCGGGTCAGCAGCTCTTCGTAGCTCTGCTTCAGGCCCGGGGCGGGCGGCCGCACGTCGGTGATGGTCCGGTTGAGCTGGGTCACCCGGTCGACGATCGTGTCGATCGCCGCGGTGATCTCCGCATCCCCGCGGATCTGGTCGCCGACGGTGGTCTCGGCGGCGGTCGCGGTCCCGTTGCTCGTCATCGCTGGGCTCCCCTCTGCAAAGTCCCCTCGCGGGCTGGAGTCTACGGCTGTCGCCCGCCGGAATCCGCGGTCTCGTAGACTCGGCTCGTGGGTTCGGACGGCATGAAAACCGGGGGTGGAGCCGGCGGCGAACGGGCCCCGCTGGGCCGGCGCGAGCGGCTGCACGAGATCATCTTCGAGGCGGACACGCCGACTGGCAAGGCGTTCGATGTCGCGCTGATCGTCGCGATCCTGGCCTCGGTGCTCGTCGTGATTCTGAGCACGATGCCGGAGCTGCGTGTCGAGCCGTGGCAGGGCCGGCTCTACGCGGTCGAGTGGGTGTTCACGGGGCTCTTTACGGCCGAATACCTGCTCCGGCTCGGGGTCGTCAAACGCCCGATCCGCTACGCGAGGAGCTTCTTCGGTATCGTCGACCTGCTCTCGATCCTGCCGGTCTACCTGACGCTGTTCCTGGCCGACGAGTCGCACCCGGAGGCCCTGCTGGTGGTTCGAGCGCTCCGCCTGCTGCGTGTCTTCAGGGTCCTGAAGCTCGCCCGCTACCTGAGCGAGGCGACGGCGCTGAAGCGAGCGGTCATCGTGAGCCGGCACAAGATCTTCGTTTTCTTGACCGCGGTGCTGATCATCGTCGTGATCGCGAGCGCAACGATGTACCTGGCCGAGGGCCAGACCAACGAGAGCCTGGACTCGATGCCCGAGGCGATGTACTGGGCGGTGATCACGATGACGACGGTGGGCTACGGCGATGTCACGCCGGGCACGATCACCGGGAAGTTCATCACGGCCGCGCTGGTTCTGATGGGCTACGCGATGATCATCGTGCCGACGGGGATCCTGTCCGCGGAGATCACGGCGCACCGGGGCAAGGGCGTCTCGACGCAGTCATGCCGCGCGTGCATGCACGCGGACCACGACCCCGACGCGGCGTTCTGCAAGTTCTGCGGCGAGAAGCTCTGAGAGGCTTCGATCCGACGCCTAGCCGCGGTTCTTGATCTTGCCGACCAGCGTCGCGGCCTTGACCTCGACGCCCTTGAGCACGCCCCCAACCGCGAGGCGCTCGAGGGCATGCTCAAGG
>JBCBKP010000024.1:0-49136 GCA_038521625.1 Planctomycetota bacterium | reverse complement strand
GGTCAGAAGCTCGTACAGCACGACGCCGAGGCTGTAGACGTCCGCCCGCGTGTCGATGTCGAGCCCGCTCCCCGAGGCCTGCTCCGGCGACATGTACGCCGGCGTCCCGATCACCATCCCCTCGACCGTCACCTCGCCGCGCAGGTCCGGCTCGTCCGAGAGTGCCTTCGCGATGCCGAAGTCGATCACGCGCGCCGCCGGCTTGCCCTCGAGATCGAACGCCAGGATGTTCGCCGGCTTGAGATCGCGATGGAGCACGCCCTTGTTGTGCGCGTGCTGCACCGCCTCGCACACATCGATCATCATCGCGACGCGATCGCGGACGCCGAGACGCCTGCGATCGCAGTACGCGCCGATCGGCTCACCGCGCACCAGCTCCATCACGAAGTACGGGCGTGACCCCTGCTCCGGCGGCGTCACGCCGCCGTCGAGCACCTTCGCGACGCCCGGGTGATCCATCACCGCCAGCGCCTGTCGCTCGGCCTCGAACCGGCGCAGCACCGACTCCGAGTCCATGCCCGGCTTGATGATCTTCAGAGCGACGCCGCGCCGCACCGGCTCGGTCTGCTCCGCCTCGTAGACGACGCCGAACCCACCGGCCCCGAGCTGACGGACGACGCGGTACCGCCCGATCGCCTCCGGATCCCCGAGCCCGTCAGCCGCCGGCCCACCGGCGTTGCCGTCGCCCGTGGCCGCGGTGACGCGCGGAGACTCGGCGCCGGTCTCTAGCGTGCGCGACGCGTCTCGCGTCGGCGGTCCGTCCCCGCCGCGACCGTCCGGCCCCTCGTGCGACACCGTTGGCAGCTCTCGCCCCATCGGTCACGAGCATACCCCAGCCGCCGAGGCGTCCCGGCTCCGACTGATCTCGTCCGACAGCGTCGCGATCGCCCGTCGCAGCACCCGGACGGACCGGTGATACTCCGCGAGGTCGAGCCGCTCGTCGGGCGTGTGGTCCAGCGACGAGTCCCCGGACCCGTACGCGGCGATCGGGCAGTTCCAGACCGGCGCCACGACGTTCAGATCGCTCGTCCCGGTCTTCCGCTTCGGCCTCGCCCGACCGCCCTCGGCTCGGATCGCCGAGGTCAACGCGCGCACGACCGCGTCGTTCCGATCCGTGACGTGCGCCCGCTCGTGGCCCCTGGCCTCGAGATCGATCCCGTCGCCGAACTCGCGGAGCAGCACCTCGAGCTCGGCCGGCGACGTCCACTCGGGCAGCCGGAAACCGACCAGAAGCGACGCCGACTCCCGGAGCCCGTCGTCCTCGCCCGCCATCGCGCGCACGCTCGCCTGGATCTGATCGAACATGGCCTCGCCACCGCGGTCCTGGTTCATCCCGTCGACCACCGCCCGGACCGAGGCCCACCAGCGCAGCAGGCGATCGCCGGCGCTCTCTTCGGGGCCGGCGGTGTGGGCGCTCGACCGTGAGACCTCGGCGCGGGCGACCAGCCGGCCCTTGTAGCCGAGCGTCACGCCGTCCCAGCCCGAGGGCTCTCCGATGATGCAGGCGTCGGGCCGGATCGACCGCGCGAGCGCGCGCGCCCCGGGCGACTCGGTGGTCTCCTCCCCCACCGCACCGACCACGAGGACGCGCACGCCCGGCGCGATCTCTCTGTGCTCCGCCGCCCCAGCCGCAGCCGCGAGCATCGCGGCCAGAGGCCCCTTCGCATCGACCGCGCCGCGCCCGTGCAGCACGCCGTCCTCCGCCCGCACCGGGATCTCGCCCGGCACGGTGTCGATGTGCCCGAGCAGCACGATCGTCCGCGAGGCCTCAGGATCGCCGGCCTCGGCGATCGCGTTGCCAACGACGTCGATGTGCGCACAGAGCCCGAGTTGTTCCCCGTGGAACACGAACACGCCCGCCGCGTCGGCCTCGTCCCCGCTGACGCTCGGCGTGGAGACAAGGTCGAAGAGCAGACGATCGTGCGGGTGCTCGCTTGCAAGCGTCATACCGCGGCCCCCTGCCGCTCGACGACCGTCCCGCCGCCGAGCAGCGCCGACCGGATCGGAGCGTCGATGTTCGCGGGGCCGATCACCACCCGCGTCGCGCCGGCGTCGATCGCCTCCTCGGCGGCGAGGACCTTGTTCTTCATGCGACCGCGCGCCGCGCTCCGCAGAAGCTCCGAGCCGGGCTCGGCCGCCCCGATCAGCGAGCCCGCGTCGTCCGGGTCTCGCAGGACACCCGGGACGTTGCTCAGCAGCAGCAGCGACGACGCCCCGAGCGCCCCGGCGGTCGCCGCGGCGGCACGATCGGCGTCGACGTTGATGGCCTCGCCGGTCTCGGCCAGCGCGGGCGGCGTGAGGACCGGCGTCATCCCCGAGTCGAGCAACGTGCGTAGGAACACGTCGTTCACCGACTCGACCCGACCCGAGAGGTCGTCGCGGATGATCACGGTCCTCCCGTTCTCGACCGATCTGATCGCGGTCTTGCGCGAGCCCCGCCAGATCGCCGCGTCGATCCCGCTCAGACCGATCGCGTCCACGCCCGACGCCTGCAGCCGCTCGACGATCTGCTTGTTGACCTTGCCGCAGTAGGCCATCTCGAAGATCTCGAGCGTCTCGCGGTCGGTCCGGCGGCTCGTGTGCCCCGACGGACTCTCGATGAAACGCGGCGGCACGCCCAGACGCTCGGCGAGCCGGTTGGTCTCGTCGGACCCGCCGTGCACGAGCACAACGCGCTCGCCGGTGTTCACGCGTTCGGTGATCTCGTCGAGCAGCGGGCCGAGATCGATCCCGGCCCCGCCGCCCACCTTGACGACCATGATCTCACTCATCGATTCTCCAGAACCACTGCACACTCCAGGACTGCACATTCAGGATCGCTTCAGCTCGGATGCAGGCCGGCGAATCCGAGGCCGGCGGTCTCGGGCAGGCCGAGCGCCACGTTCATCGACTGCACGGCCGAACCGGCGGCGCCCTTCACCAGATTGTCCAGCGCGCTCAGCACGACCACGCGCCCGGTTCTCTCATCGACATCGAAGGAGACATCACAGTAGTTCGTTCCCGCGAGCGGTCGAGGGTCGGGGCGCCGATGCATGCCCACGCGATCACGGACGATCCGCACGAACGGCTCGTCGTCGTACGCCTCGCGGAACAAACGGAACAGTTCCGGCGGCGTCAACTCCCTGCGTGGCAACACATGGGCGGTGCATAGCACGCCGCGGACCATCTCGATCGCCGTCACGGTGACGTCGAGCGGGATTCTTCCACAGTTCTTGCACAGGTGTGCGGAAACTTCGCCGGCGTGCCGATGACCCGCGGGCGCGTACGTCCGTGTCGCGCCGGAACGCTCCGGATGGTGCGAGGCGTCGGTGGCCGTCGCGCCCGCCTCGCTCGAGCCGACCTTGATGTCGCAGATCACGCGCTCGATCAACTCGTGTCGCGCCAACGGCAGCAGCGCGAGGTTTATCGCCGTCGCGTTGCAGCCGACGCCCGAGATCAGCCCGGCGCCCGGGAGCCGATCACGCGTCAGCTCGGGAAGGCCGTAGACCGCAGATGCGACACGCTCCGGCGCCGCGTGCTCCTCGCCGTACCACTCCTGGTACTCGGCGACCGGCAGGCGAAAATCGGCAGACAGGTCGACGACGGTCCGTCCGAGCGCGAGCCATCGGTCGGCCTCCTGCTGCGCCCGACCGTGCGGGAGGCAGAGGAACGCCACGTCGGCCGGCTCGGTCTCGTCGTGGTGGGAGTAGCTCAGGTCCGTCACGCCCCGCAGGTGCGGGTGGTTGCGGTGCAGAGGCTTCCCGGCAAACTGGCGAGAGGTCGCGGCGGCGATCTCGACGTCGGGGTGCCCGACCAGGAGACGGAGCAGTTCACCGCCCGTATAGCCCGATGCACCGATGACGTTCGCGGTGATGGTCACGCGGAAGCCTCCATGGCCGCCGAGCGGGCGCGCATCGCCGCCATCTCGATGGTGGGCGCTCCGGCCCGCTCCAGGACGTGCTCGACCACGACGCCCGGGATGTCGACGCCGGTGGTGTCGATGCTGTTCCGGAACTCCATCGAGTGGTTGATCTCGTTGACGAGCAGGCCGCGCCGTGGGCACTCGAGCAGATCGATCGCGAGGATCCCGCCGCCGACGGCGCGGGCCGCGGCCTCGCTGATCGCCCCGATCTCGCCCGAGACGTTGATGCCGGTCGCGGAGCCGCCGCGCGCGGTGTTGGTGATCCAGTGCTCGCTAGAGCGGGCGATCCCGGCGATCGCGCGCCCGCCGACGACGAAGATCCGCAGGTCACGCCCGGGCTTGTCGACGTACTCCTGCACGACGACGGTCTTCTGCAGGGTCGAGCCGAGCGTAAACTTGTGCTCGAGGATCGCCTCGGCCGACTCGCGGTCGGAGACCCTGGCGATCAGCCGGCCCCATGAGCCGGTCGCGGGCTTGATGACAGCGGGGTAGCCGATGCGTTCGACGGCCTCGATCGCCGCCTGCTCCCCCACGGCCGCGAGCGTGCGCGGCGCCGGCACGCCGGCGCCCGCCAGCGCCGCGGCGGTCGCGAGCTTGTCAGAGCAAACGTCCAGCGTCCGAGTGCCGTTGAAGCACGGGACGCCCGAGCGTTCGAGCACCGAGAGTGCGGCGCGGCTCGCGGCGACCGACATGGAACGATCGAGGACCGCGTCGGCCTCGATCCCGGGGCCCGCCGGATCGAGCACGAACGATCGAACGTCGATCACATCCGTCTCGATCCCGCGGGCGTCGAGCGCCTCGATCAGCAGGCGTTCCTCGGCGCGGATGCGCGTGTGCAGCAGGGCGATCCGCATCACTCGCCCCAGTCTTCTTCGACCTCGGGGGCGAGCTCGACGCGCAGCGGCTCGATCGATGTCACCTCGAGCTCGGCCTGGCAGCCGCGGCAGGTCACGACCTCGGCGTTCAGCGGGGCTCTTTCGAAGCCGACCTCGGCGGTGCATTCGGGGCATTCGGCGGTGGCAACGGTCATGGCAAATCTCCTGGTTCTGGTCTGTGCGAGCGGTGGCACTGGGCGGGGAGTGGCAAGGTCGAAAACGAACAAGGCCCCCGGGTGTCATTCCCGGGGGCCTTGGAAATCGCGGTCTGCGACGGGCTTGGCTGGGGTCGATCAGCCGTCCGAAGCGTGCAGCGCAACCATGGCGTCCCGGGTCGGGGTCGCTTTGGCTTTGCCGCAGGCTTTGGTCGAGGCGTCGATCACTTCAAATCCTGTTTCGGTCCGGGCGGGCTCATCCCTTGAACCGGACCCGTCAACTGAATTCCCCATCCCGGGCCGGGTCAAGCGTTCGGGGCAAATCGATTCGCACGCCCGCCTATTCCCGGATTCGGTTCCCAGATTCGGACCCCGGATCCGGCTCCCGAATCCGGTTCCCGGGCTCACTCCCGGATCAGCTCGAGCCCGAGGGTCTTGCCCTTCTTGACGGCCGGGACGCCATTCACGAGCCACTCCGGCGGCGGGGCGTCCTTGAGGTAGTGGTCAAAGAACTGCTGCATCCGCACCGACCAGTCCTTCTGGTTGTGGCGCCGGCGGAGACCGTGGGCCTCGCCGTTGTAGTTGAGCATCCAGGCGGGCTTCCCGAGGCGTCGCATGGCGGCGAAGATCTCGATGCCCTGGTACCACGGGACCGCGCCGTCCTTGTCGTTGTGCATCATGAGAAGCGGCGTGTCGATCTCGTCGGCGCGGAAGAGCGGCGAGTTCTCGATGTAGTGCGACGGCTTCTCCCAGAGGCTGCCGCCGATGCGGCTCTGGGTGCGCTCGTACTGGAACTGGCGGACCAGGCCCGAGGCCCAGCGGATGCCGCCGTAGGCGCTGGTCATGTTGCTGACGGGCGCTCCGGCCTCGGCGGCGGCGAACATGTCCGTGACGGTGATCAGGTGCAGGGCCTGGTAGCCGCCCCAGCTGTGACCCTGGACGCCGACGCGGTCGGGATCGACGAAGCCGAGGGCCAGGACAGAGGTCACGCCGGGCATGATCGCGCTCTCGGCCGAGCGTCCGGGGAAGCCCTCGCGGTACGGGATGTCGGGCTGGAAGACGACGTAGCCGTTGGAGACGTAGTAGCTGACGTTGATCGAGGCGCGGGCGGGGGCCGGCTCGACGTAGTTATGGAGCCGGTCCGACAGACGCTCGTAGAAGTACACGATCATCGGGTACTTCTTGTCTGGGTCGAAGTCCTCGGGCTTGTTGAGGATGCCCTGGAGCGGGACGCCGTCGGCGCTGATCCACTCGTGGATCTCGGAGGTGCCCCAGTTGTACTCTTCGGTCTGCGGGTTCACGTTGCTGAGACGTCGGAAGCGCTCGAAGCCGAGGTCGCTGGCCCACAGATCCGTCGGCACGTCGAACCGCTCCCGCGTCATGATCACGCGGTCGTCGTCCTTGGCGACCTCGATCGCGCCGATGTTCTCGTCGAGCATCAGCAGCTCCCGGGGCTTGCGCGTCCCGCGGACCGAGTCGCGGAATACGCCCTCGGACTTCTCCTTCAGGTGGAACGCGGTCAGGAACAGCGGGCCGTTGGCGTCGATCGCGTCCTCGTCGGGGTCGACGTCGAGGTACCGGAATCGGATGCCGCTCTCGCGCCCGTAGCCGTCGGTGACCGCCGCGCCGGACCAGAATCCCGAGGGATCGATCGCCCAGACGTCGTAGCGGTCGTACACCAGCACGGCCGCGTCGTCCTTCGTCCAGCCGGCGGCGCCGTAGGGGTTCGGGATCCGCGGGCTGTCGTGCAGCTCGTTGTGGACCGCGTGCGGCAGGTGGCTGGTCAGGTTGACAGGCTCGAGCTCTGATCCGGTGAGGACGTCCTCGACCGCGAGGCCGAAGTAGTGCTTCGCGGTGCCGTCCCACCAGGTCAGGTACTTGCTCTCGGGCGAGAGCTGGGCGCCGAAACCGAGGAACTTCTCGGCGACGGTGTGACGCTCGCCCGTTTCGAGGTCGATCAGGATGACGTCGACGTAGCCGGGCGATTCCCAGGAATCGATGATCGAGTACGGCACGTCGGTGTTGGCGACCGCGACGTGGGCGTCGCCGTCCGAGCCGACGTTCACGCTCGGCATCGCCTCGTTCTCGAGCTGCATGATCGAGAGGTCGGCGGTCGAGAGCATCGCGTCGTAGGCGCGGTTGCGTTCGTCGTTGGCCCTCAGCAGCTGCTGCGGCATCATGCGGGCGTCCTGCCAGTGCCAGACGTCGACCCTGACCTCGGGCTCGTCGTCGTCCTCGGCCTCCTCGTCCTTCTCCGGCTCGGGCTCGGGCCGGGGCTGGGTGCCGAAGAAGAGGCGGGCGCCGGAGTCGCTGAACGAGGGCGCCCGGTTGTCCGCGATCCACCAGCCCTTGGGCACGCCGGCGGAGCCCTCGGCCGCGACGACCGCGGCCTCGTCGTTGCCCGCGGCCCAGTGCCAGAGGTTCCATGCCGGGTCCTCGGCCTCGTAGTCGTCGCGGTCGCTCAGGAAGGCGAGCTGGGCGCCGTCCTCGGTCCAGGCCAGGCTCTTGTAATGGCCACGTCCGGAGACGACCTGCGTCACCTCACCGCTGACAACGTCGACGACGAAGACGCCGTCGTCCTCCTCGGCCTCGGCGCTGGTGGCGAAGGCGAGGCGCTGGCCGTTCTCGCTGAACTCGTACTCGACGGCGTTGGGGAACTTCGACTGCGAGCCATCGCCCAGACGGTGCAGGACGAGCTCGGTGCCAGGCTTCTTCTTCTTCGGCTTCTTCTTCTCGTCGTCCTTCTCTTCGGATTCCTCAGACTGCTCTGGCTTCTGCTCGGCCGGCTCCTTGGGCTTCTTCTCGGCGGGCTCTGGCTGAGCCTCCGGCTTGGTCTCGGCTTGCTCCTCTTTCTCTTCCTCGCCCTCTTTCTTCTCTTCTTTCTTCTCTGGCAAGGGCTTCTCGTGCAGGAACGCGATCACGCCGCCCGCCTCACTCGGGAGCTCGAAGGACCTGACGCGCTCGACCCGGATGATGTCTCCCGACGCGAGCTCGAGCACATGGAGCGCGTTCTTGTCGCGCTCGTTGAGCTTGACCTTGTCCTTCTTCTGCTGCTCGAGGACTTCTTCGTCGGGCTCGACCAGCATGACCGCGTGCATCGCGTCTCGCGTGAACGCCGCGCGGGTGCCCCGGAGGAACTCGTGCTCGGTCGGGCCGCCGGTCGAGCGGACCACGACGGTCGCGTCGCCGTCGCCGGGCGCGACGGTGAAGAGCGCCCACTCGCCGTCGGACGAGATGTCGCTGCCGCGGAGGAAGTTCCACGAGTCGTAGACCTCGTGGGTCAGCGGCGGCTCGGACTCGGCGGCGAGCGCCGACGTCAGGGACACGGACACGGCGATCGCCGCGGCAAGACTCGAACGAACCATCGGACCTCCCTCTTCACCGGCCGCCCCGGCCGGTCTCCGGATCTCGGTCTGGCGGGCTATCGGACACAAGACGCGCCCCGTCCGATTCCCTGTCACGCCGCACTCTACCGCCTTACCCGCATCGGGGGAATAGCCGGTCCGCGGGAAGCGGGCGGACACGGCACGGAAGGCTTTGCGCAAGGTTATTGCTTGCGGCAAACCGCTCGCCCGGTTCGTCTTGCGTGGCAGCGCCGTCGCGCGGACAGGACGGCTGCGTGACGTCGAAGCGCTCCGATCGCTCCTCCACTCGTGCTCGATCCGGCCCGTTCTGGGGCCACCCGTTCCCACTCGGGGCGCACCGCATCGGAGTCTGAACCATGAACCGCACCGTCCGAATGACGCTCGCCGTCTGCGGCCTCGCCGCCGGCGCCGCCCAAGCCCAGCTCGTCCCCGGCCGAGACTACGTCACGATCGGATCCGGCGGCACACTGTTCGAGGTGTACTACCGGTCGCCCGGCTGGACAACGGACGTGATCGACCTCGACGCCGACGGCGTCTCCAGGCTCACGACCCCGGGTCTTCCGGCGCAGCAGCTCGCGCCGGGGCTGTTCAACATCGCGTACCGGATCGGCGGGTCGGTCAACGGGCTGCGGGAGCTCGACCGCTTCGGCATCGGCTTCGAGCAGGATCCGGCCGCGGTCCCCGCGATCGACACGCTATGGAATCGCGCGCTGCTCCCGGGCGGCGGCGGCGGCACGCCGGGCGGCCTCCCTCTCGTCCCAGCAGCCCCGGACTTCCGGGGCGGGGTATTCGACCCGTTCGACTTCTCGCAGGGATTCCGGGTCGACTACGCGGGGACCGACGCCCCCGCGGCATGGATGGCGCAGCTCCCGGGCGTGCCATCGCCGCTCGCGCTGCCAACGACGCCCGGGTACGGCGGCAATCCGCGCACGGCGACGGACGCCGCCGGACTCCCGGTCGCGCAGGGCAACGACCTGACGATGCTCGCGCAGCTCAACACCGACAACTCGAACCCGATGCGCCGGATCCATGACACGCCGCTGATCACGGTCCCGATCGGGATCATCACAAACTTCGGCACCGGGCTCGACCAGATCCACCAGTCCGACGCGCGCCACCTCTTCGCCACGGGCCGACGAATCACCGGGGAGAACCTGCAGGCCGTGACGCGCGACCAGATCTCCGGCACGCGTGTCGCGCTGAGCAACGGCCTCCTGCTCGACCCCTCGTGGGGTGTCGGCGAGAATATCGGCCCGCGCGTCACGACCTCGGCCGCCGACCTGCTCGGGCCCGACTGGCAGCCGAGCAACAAGGGCGGTTCGGCGCGGTCCGAGGCCACGGTCCGCAACCACCGACTCGCCGTCGGATACACCGGCGCGGAGCGCGGCATCACGCGATGGCTCGCCTCGTCGCCCACCAACCCGCAGGACTCCGACCTCCTCGCCGTCCGCTCGGACCTGCGGGGCGGAAACCTCTTCGTCCGACCGACGCTCCCCGCGATCCAGGACGCCAGTGAGAACGGGTACAACATCGCCAGCTTCGCCGGTCTCGCGAGTCTCGGCGACCCGCGCGAGAACACGGTGGGCGTCGGTGGCCTCGGGTATCTCCCGTCCGACCCGCCGGGCGGAGTGAACGTCCCGATGCCCAACGAGGCCGCGGCCGGGTTCATCAACAACATCACCCGCGATCTCGAACTCTTCGGCGGCTTCATTGGCCCCTGGCCCGGCGATCTCATCATGCAGCTCGCGCCGGTCCCGTCGGCGACGACCGACCTCGTCACAGAGTCCGACCCCGCGCTTCTCGCCGCGGCGGCCGGCGCGGGCCTGCCGATGCCGCTCGTCGCCAACCCGAGCCTGAACGCGCTCGGCCGGGTCTTCGTCGATACGCCGGCGAACGTCTTCAATGCCGCGCCCTACGCCGCCTTCGCCTTCGGAGAGTCCGGCCCGGTGCCGACGCGCACGATCGGTGCGGTCTACACCGACGGCGTCCCGGGCGGCACCCACTATCTCTCGGAGGGCGGCTTCATCGTCAGCTACGGCGATGCGTTGAACCTCTCGCCGGGCAACGAGATCGCCTACGACTTCAACGCCGACGGCGCGCGCGACATCGGCGACGCCACCGAGATGATGCGGGCGTACTTCGACCGATTCCCGCCCAACATTCCATGGGCCCCGCCGGCGGGCCCTGCGGTCGTCATCGAGATCATCGGTGACGGCACCGGCGACGGGAACTTCAACGAGGACGACATCCGCTACTGGGCCGATGGCCTCGTCCTGGTCAACAACGGGCTCGACGTGCTGCCCGTGGAGCAGGTCGCCGGCGGGTTCATCCAGGGCGACACCATCCCCGAGCCGACGCTCGACCGCGAGGCAGGATTCACCGCGGTGGACGCCGCGTCGTTCCTGCTCACCGGCGACGGCAACTTCTTCGGCACGATCAAGGCAACGCTGGGGCTGTACAACTTCGGGGATTCCCGCTTCGACATCGCCGGCAACGTCGGCGTGACGCCGGGCCACAACCCGGTCGGGCACGACGGGATCATCGACGCCACCGACATCAACTACATCGCCGCGAACACCGGCGATTTCTTCGACATCACCCAGGCCGTCGGCCTCGACGCCAGCGGTGCGCTCCGGACGGTCACGCCGCGCGTCATCGATCTCTCTTGCGACATGAACGGCGACCTGACCGTCGACATGCGGGACGTGGACGACCTCTTCACCGCACTCGAGACCCGGCGCGGCGACATCGACCTCGATATGGATATCGACCTCGACGACCGGCGCATCGTCCACTTCACGATCTTCACCGGGGACGGCACAGGCTACGAGTCCGGCGACGCCGACCTCGACGGCGATATCGACCTCGACGACGCGCGGCTGGCCAACCCCGGCCTCAGCCTCGCCGAGCTGGACGGCAACCTCGCCGCGGTCAGTCAGGCGGACGTCAACCGATTCATCCAGATCTTCTTCAACCCGGCCGATCCGGACCGGCCGCTGATCGACCTCGCCGCGCCGTTCGGGGTGATCTCGAACGCGGACGTGGACGCGTTCGTGGCCGAGTTCTTCGCTGCCCAGTAGGACGCATGAAACAGACCGCCGGTCGCCGGCGCTCCCGCGCCGTCGATCGGAATCACAACCGACTCCGCTCGCCGGCCGCGTACGGACGCGATCATTGCGCTTGAACGCTCCGGGCCGCTGGGATTGGCGCCGATTCCCGAGTGATTCTTACCGACCGATCCGCGCGTATATTCGTATAAACTCTTATGTTACATCGACTGTTGTCATATCACTACTTACAGACACGGCACTCTCCGGACTCGGAGCCGGCCTCTTTTCTCATAAACGGGTTTCGTGGCCCGAGTCAGGAGACCTGAGAGACAGCGGCGGCCGACCGTGGCCACCGAACGGCCGCCATGCCCGGCTGACCGGGCGGGAGGCAGGACATGCTGCGCTTGTTGAGAAGCGGAGAGATGGGCACAGCGAGCGCCGTCGCGATCGCGGGGGCGCCGGGCGTCGCGAGCGGCCAGCTTGGACCGCTCGTTGCGTTCGACCAGGGCACCGGGGCGCTCGTTTCGATCGATCCGGCGACCGGCGCGGTCACGAGCAGCGTGACCGTCGCTTCGCCGCACGTCTCCGGGCTGACGTTCGACTCGGCGACGAACACACTCTTCGGCGTCGACACGATCACGGACAACCTGATCACGATCGACGCGATCACGGGTGCCGTCACGACGATCGGCCCGACCGGATTCGACAACCTCCGGAGTCTCGCCGTCGATCCGTTCTCGGGTGATCTGTTCGCGGTGGACATCAGCGGCGGCGACCCCCTCGTTCGGATCGACCGCACAACGGGACAAGGAACGCTCGTCGGATTCACGGGCATCGCCACAACCGCCGGGCTCGCCTTCGACCCCTTCAGCGGCGACCTGTTCGCGCTCGACGCGTCGATCGGCCGCCTCTTCTCGATCGACCCTCTCACCGCATCGGCGACGCCGATCGGACTCACCGGCGTCGACGCGATCAACGGACTGGCGTTCAGCCCTTCCGGGACGCTGTACGGTGCCACCACGACGGACTTCTTCATGGGACCCCGCCCGGACGTGCTGGTCACGATCGATACGTCGACGGGCCTCGCGAGTGTTGTTGGGAGCACCGGGCTCGCTGAGGTGCGGAGCCTCGCGTACATCCCGGCGCCCGGCGCACTGAGCGTCATCGGGATCGGTGCCGTGGTGTGCTCGAGGCGGCGCCGGTAGCCGCCGGAGACGCTCGAAGTTGCCCGGCGGGCCCATACTGAACGCGGCGGCCGGCCCCATCGATGGGCCGGCCGCCTCAGTGTCGACCCACTCGGCCGCTCCTCTGTGGGCGCGATGCCCGTATCCGCGACGCCGGCTCCCGATCTCCGCGCGAAGCACGCGGAGATGCTCGGGCGGAGGCCCGCCGGCCTGGCGTGCCCGGATCTGCGCGACGGACGCGCTTCAGCGCCCCCGCGGGACCTACCTCGCCGTCCAGCCGCCGTCGACCTTCAGGTCGTGGCCGGTCAGGAACGTCGTCCTCGGCGAGGCAAGGAACGCCACGGCGTTTGCAATCTCGCGGACTTCGCCGACGCGCCCGACAGGGTGCTGCTCGGCGAACTGCTGCGCCGCGTCCGACTCATCTCCGCCTGTGAATCGGTCGAACATCTCCGTCTGGATTCCGGCGGGCGACACCGAGTTGACGCGGACGTTCTGACGCGCGACCTCGAGCGCCGCGGTCTTGGTGATGCCGATCACGGCGTGCTTGCTGCCGATGTAGACGCCCATACCCGGCAGGCCGATCGAGCCGGCGATCGAGGCGTTGTTGATGATCGAGCCGCCCGGCTCGGTCTTGCCGCCCCCGCTCTTCGCCAGCGCCGGGATCTCGTGCTTCATGCTGAGCAGCACGCCGGCGACGTTGATGTCGAAGACCTTGCGGTAGTCCTCGAACGAGGCCTCGACGACCGGCGTGCCGACGGCGCCCTCGATGCCCGCGTTGTTGAAGGCGACGTCCAGTCGCCCGTACTTCTCGATGACCTGATCGATCGCGCCCTTGATCTCGGCCTCCACCGAGACATCGGAGCGGATGAACAGGCCCTCGCCGCCGGCCTCGTTGATCAGGCCGACGGTCTCCCGGCCCTCGGCCTCGCGCCGGCCGGTGATCACGACGGCCTTGGCGCCGCGGCGGGCGAACTCGATCGCCGTCTCGCGTCCGATGCCGCTCGTGCCGCCGGTGACGAACGCGACGAGGCCATCGAGATCTCTGGTCGACGCTTCGGTCTGGGTGTCCTGCGACATGGTTCGGTGTCTCCTAGGAATTCGATCGGATTTCGCTGGCGCTCTCCGGCGAGTTCCAGCGGCCTGATTCGAGAACATACTAGACCGGTCGTCTAGTCCCGAGATTCGGAGAAAATCTCAGCCCGGTCGCGGGAGCCGCTGTCATCCGTCGCGGGGTGTCAGGATCTGGCTGAACACGAACTCGAGGAAGACATCGAGCGACTCGAAGCCGCCCTCCATCTGCATCCGGATGGTGGCGCCCTCCCACGCGTTCAGGACGAACTTGGCGGTCGCCTCGGCGTCGAGCGACGGGCTGACGGAGCCCTCGGTCTGGGCGTCCCGGATCGCCCGGGCGAGCAGCGCGGTCCAGCGGTCGTAGGCGTACTTGATCGCGTTGCGCATCGGCTCGCTGAGCTGGCCGACCTCGAGGGCCATCTTGGATACCAGGCACTCGGCACGCGTGGCGCCGTGCTCGTGGTACCAGTCCGCCAGCCACTCGAAGAGCGTGCGGATGCGTTCGAGCGCCGGCTTCGAGCGGTCGCCGAGCAACTCGCGCATGCGCTCGGCGTGCACCTCGGCCATCTGCTCGAGGACCGCGACGCCGAAGTCTTCCTTGCTCTTGAAGTAGTGGTAGAACGACCCCTTGGGCACCTCGGCGGCCTCGAGGATCTCCTTCAGGCCGCAGCCGTTGTAGCTCTTGGCGATCATCGCCTTCGAGCCGGCCTGGAGGATGCGTTCGCGGGTGTCGATGCCCATGCTCTACGGTACTCCATCGACCGGTCGTCTATTCGTCCTTGGGCGCCTCCGGCCGGAGATCCGCAAGGTCCGAGAATCCACGATCACATCCGAGCGGGCCGGAAAGCCGTTGCATCGCGCGGGCGGGCAAGTTAAGCTCTTGACTCTTCTCGGGCGGAAGCGCCCAACTTGTTCAATCGCAGAGAGATGGGAGATCGGCCATGCACCGCACCGCCTTCGCCGCCGGATTCGCCCTGATCGCGGGCGCGGCAACATCGCAGACCATGAGTGTCGTCGGTCCCGGCGACCTCGGGTCGGATTTCATCGTCGACGAGGCGCAGACCGGCGGCGCCGACCTGCAGATCAACAACGGGATCGCGCCGTTCGCCGCGTTCGAGTACTCGGGGCTGTTCAACGCGGGCGACGAGGTGTCGATCACCGGCATCGCGCTGCCGCTGTGGGCCAACAACAACAACGCGACCAACAACACGCTGAACGGCACGTTCACGTTCAGCTTCTACGGGCTTGGCGGCGGTCCCAACGCCGACCAGTTCGACGGCTCGGCGAGCGAGACGCTGCTCGGCGAGGTGTCGCTCGACTTCACCGGCCAGAACTCCGGCGTCGCCGTCTTCGGCGCCCTCTTCAACAGCTCGATCGACTTCTTGGCGGACTCGAGCGGCTTCGCGGTCCGCGTGCAGAGCACCGGCGCGTTCCGGATGAAGCTCGGACCGCAGCCGTCCTCGGGTCGCCGGATCCGCATCGACGACGGCCGGCGCGTCGGCGTCGACGGCAACCAGTACGGCAACCTCAGTTTCGCGGGCACGGTCGTCCCGGCCCCGTCGGTCGCTGGCATGATCGCGGGCGGCCTGGCGGGCCTGTCGTTCCGCCGTCGCCGCTGAGGGCGTCTCGCCCGAAGGACTCTCGATGAGCAACCGATGCTCTGTCGGCCGCGCGGTGGTGGCCTGGATGTCGCTCTCGATCGCTTCCCTCTCTCCGGCGATGGCGCAGCCGAACGTCGTGTTCATCATTTCAGACGACGCCGGATGGGCGGATTTCGGGTTCAACGACCAGGGCAACGGGCAGATCCCGACGCCGGCGCTGGACTCGATCGCGAACCGGGGTCGATGGTTCCGGGCGGCGTACACCGCGCCGGTCTGCAGCCCGAGCCGGGCGCGGATCTTCCTCGGTCAGCACAACCAGCGGACCGGCTACGACAACAACAACCCGGACTCGCTCTCGGCCGCCGATCCGGTCGTCGAGGGCCTGACGCTCGGCGACACGACGATGTTCGAGCGGATGCGGGACCGCGGCTACCACGTCGGGTTCTTCGGGAAGTGGCATCTGGGCACGGAGCTGGACGTGGTCTCGAACGGCCAGCTCGTGACACCGGGCAACCTGCCGCCGCGGCACGGGATCGACTACTTCTGGGGCCTCACCAGCGGCTCACGGTCTTACTTCATCAACGACACCAGCGGCTACAGCAGGCTGCTGCGCGAGCAGACGCTCGATGCCGGCACGAACCTCGTTGTCGATACGGTCGTCGAGAGCGACTACCCGTCCGGCGGCTACCTCACCGACATCCTGGCGGAGGAGGTCGCCGACTACATCACGGATCGCGCGGCGCAGCCCGGGCCGTTCTTCGCGGTCGCGTCGTTCACGGCCCCGCACGGCCCGCTGCAGGCGACGCAGGAGTACTTCGATCGTGCCGACGCGCTCGGCCTCGGCCTCACCGGCAACCGTCGCACGTACGCCGCGATGATGATCGCGTTCGACGACGGCGTCCGGACGATCCTGGACCGGCTGGAAGACCCGAACAACGACGGGATGACCGGCGACAGCATCCTGGATAGCACGCTCGTCTGCTTCATCAACGACAACGGCGGCGAGACCGCGAACAGCGCACGGAACTTCCCTCTGCGTGGCAAGAAGTCCGACACCTTCGACGGCGGCATCCGCGTGATGCTCGCGATGGCGGGCCCGGGGATCCCGGCGACTGGCGCCTCCTTCGATCACCCGGTCGATTCGGTCGATCTCACGCCGACCTTCCTCGCCGCGACGGGCACCCCGATCGCTCCTGACGACTTCACCGACGGCGTGAACCTTCTGCCCTACCTCGACGGGACGCTGGGCGGGGCGCCGCGGGCGGACCTGTTCATCCGCGGCAACAACCCCATCACCGCGGGCGCCCGCGAGGGCGACTTCAAGCTGACGATCGAGAATATCGGCGGGCCGTTCCTGTACGACATCGTCGCGAACCCCGCCGAGAACAACGTCCGCAACGCCGACTTCCCCGCGGTCGTCGAGCGGATGACCGACATCATGAACGGCTTCGAGGCCGAGTACATGAAGCCGCGCTGGGGCGTGACCGACGCCAACCCGTTCGACGGGTTTGTCTGGAACGCGGCGGCCGTCAGCTCGGGGCTCTGGAGCGCGCCCGGCGCCTGGTCGGCCGAGGGCGGGAGCCCCGCGTCGGCCAGGATGTACCCCCGCGACGGCTACGCGAACATGACGGCGCGGTTCCCCAGCCGCGACACGGCGTACACCGCGACAAACGACCTCGGACGCCCGGACGGGCTGCCGCTGATCGGCAACCGGCTGGCGTTCGATGGCGTGCACTCGGCGATGAACACCTCGCGGGCCACGATCGCCGGCAGCGCCCTGATGCTGGCCGACACGCTCGAAGGCGTCGCGCCGCGGCTAACCCAGGACACGACCTCGACTGGCGGCGCCCACCCCGCGACGGTCGCCATCGAGCTGCGGCTGTGGGACGATCTGATCGTCGATGGCGCCGGGACACAGCCGCTCGAGCTCGCGGGCGGCGTCGTCGAGGAGAGGGCCGGGCGTTCGGTCGCGAAGATCTCGGCGGGACCGCTCGAGATTGTCTCCGCTGTTCGGCTCTCGGGGCCGTTCACGCTCATGGCCGGTTCGACGGCGATCCGCGGGGACGGGAATGTCGCGGCCGGCCCGCTGCTCGTGGCGGACGGCGCGACGCTGGCGCTCGGTGACGGCGCGGGCCGGGGCGAGCCGGACCACATCGACAACCGCCGGCCGCTCTCGATCGAGACGCCGAACGCGCGGAGCGCCCCGGTCACGCTCGCGTTCGAGGGCACAGAAATCATCGGCGCGCTGCTAGTCGACGGGCAGCCGCTCCCGCAGGGGACGTACTCGGCCGAGACCCACCCCGCGCTGCTGCAGGGGCCCGGCCTGCTCAGAATCCGGGGCCCGCTCGAGTGCGCCGGCGACGTCAACGAGGACGGCTTCGCGGACATCGACGACACGATCCGTTACCTCGACACGTTCGACGCCGACGTCGGCTGCGGGCAGGGCTCCGTGCCGCTCGTCGCGGGCATCACGGTCAACACGGTCGCCTCGGCGGACACGCCGGGCAACGCGTCCTGGGAGGTCACGGCGCCCGGGACCGATCTGGGCCGGGGGTGGACCTTCGGGTCTTCGCAGACGCCCGTCGCGGCCGGCGCCGGGGCGCCCGGGGGAATCTCGCTCGCTTACGCGTTCCCGGGTGCGGCGGCGACGGGGCCGGACTACGAAGATCCGTCGCGGACGTCGTCGACGATCGAGATCTGGGTGAGACCCGACGACCTCAGCGGCGAGCAGATCATCTGGGAGGCCGGCGGCGGCTCCCGCGGCGCGGCGCTCTGGCTCGCCGGCGACGAGCTCCGTCTGGACGTGCAGAACGGGTCGCCGGCGCCGGTTCGTGCGACGACGACGCTGTCGCCCGGCTGGCATCAGATCGTCGTAGTGATCGACATCACGAACTCGACCTCGCGGCTGTACGTCGACGGCATGCCCCGCGACGCCGCGAACCTCGGCTCGATGGACCGCTGGGCGGGCGGCAACCCCTCGGGCCTGGGGACGGTGGCGAGCACGGCGGTCGGGAGCATCACGCCTCCGGACTTTCGCGGACGGATCGCGATCTACCGCGCGTACAACGCCAACCGGGTGCTTTCCGACGCGGAGGTGCTGGACTCGTTCAACGCCGTGTTCACGGCGAGCGATCCCTGCGACGGCGCGCTCGATCTCAACAGCGACGGTGTCCTGACTGGCGAGGACGTGCTTATCCATCTGTTGAACCTCGAGGCCTGCGGCGGCTAGAGCCGCAACGGAGACACGAAGATGCTGATCGCGCGGCTTGTGGCCCTGATGGCGCTCTCGTGGATCGCGACGGACGCGCACGCGCAGTTTCGGGTGCCGGCCACGCTCTCGCCCGAGCGGGCGGCGCGGTTCGAACGGTTCGAGAGCTTCCGGATCCGCGGGGTCTGCGGGGTCCGTGATCTGGAGCGGCTGAGCCGGTTCGGCGTCAACACCGTCCGGGGCTACACGATCCCGAGCGGGGACGAGATGCGCGCGACGCTCGACGAAGTGCACGGGCTCGGCATGAAGATGGTCGTCAGCGAGTGGATGCCGAACCAGGGCGAGAACACCGCGAACAACGGCGGGACGTGGAGCTTCGACTACGACGCCCGCGGCGACCGGCTGCTGGAGAACTTCGTCCGCAAGATCGAGGCGATCGGCGACCACCCGGCCATCCTGATGTGGGGCCTCGGCAACGAGGTGCACCTCGACGAGCCGTACCTGCGGACCGTGAACCGCATGTCCGAGGCGATCCACGAGCGCTTCCCCCACCACGTCACCAGCCTGACGATGATCAACGCCAAGCCCGAGGCGATCGAGAAGATCAAGCGGTTCGCGCCGGATCTCGACACGATCGGCGTGCAGAGCTACAGCCCGGGCGCGGTGCGTGGTTCGATCCGGAAGATGGAAGAGCACTGGGGCCGGCCGTTCTATCTGTCGGAGTTCAACGGGAAGGGGCCGTGGAACTTCGGCAAGACGAGCTGGGGCGAGGCGTTCGACGAGCCGGTCACGCGGAAGCTGGCCGACCTGGGGGCCTGCTACGACGCGATCGACTCTTCGCCCTTGTGCATGGGCTCGACGATCTTCGTGTGGGGCTACTTCCGCGTGGGGCGCCCGACGTACTTCAGCCTGCTGCTCGCCGAGCACCCGGACGGAGCACCGGACGGGACGCCCGACACCGGGCTGCTCATGACTCCGCAGGCGGAGCTGATGGTCGAGCGGTTCGCGGGCTCGCCGCCGGCCGGGAACCGCGCGCCGGTCCTGAGCACGATCGAGAGCGGCGACGGCGAGCGATACATCGAGGCGGCGCCCGGCGAGCGGGTGACGCTCCGCCTCGCCGGCACGGATCCGGACGGCGACCGGGTGACGTACCGGTGCTGGGTCCTCGACTCCAAGCCGAGGCGAGCCAAGACGGTCGCGGGCCCGTTCGAGACCGACCGCGGGACGATCCGGTTCGATGCGCCGCGGCGCGCGGGCGACTACCTGATCATGGCCTACGCGCTCGACGGGAACGGCGGCGGCTCGGCAAGCACGCTGCCGCTCGGCGTCCGGGTTCGCGATTGACGGTCAGCCCTCCGGGCCCGGGTAGAGCGTCGGGGCTCCCGGTCCGACCGGCAGCCCGAGCAGGAACACCCATACATAGAACAGAATCATCCAGCCGATGATGAAGACGATCGAGTACGGCAGCATCGTCGCGACCATCGTGCCGATGCCGAGGTCCTTCTTGTACCTCGTCGCGACGGCGAGGATGAGCCCGAAGTAGCTCATCATCGGCGTGATGACGTTCGTCGTCGAGTCGCCGATGCGGTACGCCGCCTGGATGACCTCCGGGCTGTATCCGATCGTCATGAGCATCGGCACGAAGATCGGCGCGGTGACCGCCCACTGCGCGCTCGCGGAGCCGAGCATCAGGTTCACGAAGCAGCACATCAGGATGAACGGGATGAAGACGATCGGGTTGTCGAGCTGCATCGCGACCAGCGCGTCCGCGCCGAGGACGGCCAGGATCTGCCCGAGGCCCGAGTAGCCGAAGTACGCGACGAACTGGGCGGCGAAGAACACAAGGACGATGTACAGGCCCATGCTCCGCATCGCATCGGCCATCGCGTCGATGACGTCGCGGTCGCCCCGCATCGTGCCGACGACGCGCCCGTAGACGAACCCCGGAACGATGAAGAAGACCAGGATCATCGTCACGACGCTGCGCAATAGCGGGCGGAAGGCGTCGGGGCCGACCGCGGCCGGGTCGGGGTTGCGGAGCACGCCCCACCCGGGGATCCAGTCGAGCGGGAGCGGCGGGCCGGCGACGACGACGATGCCCGCGAGGACCACGAGCGAGCTGAGCGCCGCGTAGAAGAGCCCCTTGAGCTCGAGCCGGCTTACGGGCTCCATGGTCTGCTGCTCGCCGAGGTCCTCCGAAGCCTCGCGCTCGTCGTACGCCCCCAGACGAGGCTCGACGATCTTCGCCGAGACGAACCAGCCCGCCCCGGTGATCAGGAACGTGCTGGCGATCATGAAGTACCAGTTGACGGCGGCGTGCACCTCGTACTCGGGATCGACGAGCCGCGCGGCCTCCTCTGTGATGCCGGCGAGCAGCGGGTCGACGGTCCCGATGAGCAGGTTCGCCGAGTAGCCGCCCGAGACGCCGGCGAACGCCGCGGCCATGCCGGCGAGCGGGTGCCTTCCGAGCGAGTGATAGATGGCCATCGCGAGCGGGATCAGGACGACGTAGCCCATCTCGCTGGCGGTGTTGCTGATGATCCCGGCGAAGACGATGACCGCGGTGACCAGGTTCTTCGGCGCTCGGAGGACGAGCGCGCGCACGGCGGTCGTCAGGAGCCCCGACTTCTCGGCCACACCGACGCCGAGCAGCGACACCAAGACCGTGCCGAGCGGGACGAAGCCGGTGAAGTTCGTGACCATGTTCTGACTCATCCACCGCAGACCCTCGCCGCTGACGAGGCTGCGGACGGTGAGCATCGCGCCCTCGGCATCCGGGCGTGGGTCCTCGACCTCGAGGCCGGCCGCGGACGCGATCCACGACGCGATGATCACCCCCAAGGCGAACAGCGCAAAGAGCGTGACTGGGTGAGGCAGGAGATTCCCGAGCCACTCGACCGCGATCAGGAACCTGGCGAACAGCCCCGACGGCTTGGCACCGTCCCCGCTCGAGCCGACGCCTTGAGGTGCTTCGTTGGGCATGGCCGATGGTATCGGGACTGGGGCGTCGGCCTGCCCCCCACTCGGGCCGGCCCGGAATCGGCGTCTCGAGCGCGTCGGAGCCGGGCGCGAGTGAGCCCGACGCGTGCCCCACGGAGCGGGGAGCCGCCGGTCCGTGGGACGCCTTATCGGCTTCGGACCGATCGTTCGGCATCAATGGCTTCGACCGGCGGGAGCGCTCGCCGATATCCGTGGGCGCGAACCGAGCCATTGGAACGGTCAGGCCGGGCGGATTCCGACCATGCGGGTCTCTTACGAATCGACAGACATCGGGAGGCATCGCGGGCGCCACGCGTCCGGTGGCGTGGCGCGATCGCTCTGGTCGTACTGGCCCGTCGTTGGGGTGATCGCACTCGGCGCGCTCGGGACCGCGGCCGCGGTCATCGGTTCGTCGAACGCCGCTCGGCGCGAGGCGGATGCGGCCTTCGTCGCCAAGTGCGAGGCGACGGCGTCGGCGCTCGAGCAGCGGATCGGGAGTTACGCGGCGGTGCTTGAGGACGCCGCCGCGCTGTTCGCGGCGTCGTCCCACGTGGAGCGATCGGAGTGGCGCGCATATGTCGGCGCGGTGCGGCCGACGGAGCGGTTCCCGGGCCTGTACGGGCTCGCGTACGTCGAGCGTGTCGCGGCCCCGGTCCTCGCCTCGTTCGAGGCCGAGGTCCGCGAGAACGGCGTGCCGGACTTCCACGTGCACCGCCCGACCGACGCGGACCTGGACAACTCCGATGGCCCGCATTACGTCATCAAGTACCACGAGCCCGACGGCGTGAACCATGTCGCGCTCGGACTCGATCTGGCGAGCCGATCGGTCAACAAGCGGGTCTACGACGACGCAATGATCAGCGGTGAGAGCCGCGTGTCCGAGGGTCTCCAGCTGGCGCAGGAGCCCGCGGGCCGCCTCGGGCTCGTCGTCGCCCACCCGGTGTATAGGAATAGCGCTCCGGTCGCCTCGCCCGAGGACCGCGAGGCCGCGCTCGAGGGCTGGGTCGCGGCGCCGATCAGCCTCGCATCGCTGGTGGAGCCGGGCGTCGTCTACGACCCGGCCCTGCTCGGCCTCAGGATCTCGGAGCGCACCGCGACGGGGGATCGCGTGATCTTCGAGTCCGCGGCGGATGCCGGCGAGACCGCGCCCGGCCCCGGCCCGCTGACGCGCACGATCGTGTCCGGCGGGCGTGTCTTCGCCATCGCGATGCGGCCCGCGTCGGGCGCGAGCTTCCGCGCTGACGCGTCGGTGGTCGGCCTGACGCTGCTCAGCGGCGTCCTGGCGACAGCCTGCGCGGCCGGCCTGGTCTGGTCGATCGTGCGGGCGCGGCGGCGGCTCGCCTCGGATCGCGAGCGGCTCGCCCGCGAGAACCAGTCGCTGCGCCAGGCCCTGAACGAGCACACTCTGTTCTCGATCGCGGACCGGTCGGGCCGGATCGTCGACGTGAACGAGGGGTTCTGCCGGATCAGCGGCTACACGCGCCACGAGCTGATCGGGCAGGACCACCGGATTCTCAACTCGGGCCACCACCCGCGGTCGTTCTGGGTCGACATGTGGCGCACGATCGCTTCCGGTCGGCCCTGGCGCGACGAGGTGTGCAACAGAGCGAAGGACGGATCGATCTACTGGGTTGACTCGACGAACGTCCCGCACTTCGACGAGGACGGAGAGATCGACCGGTACGTCTCGCTCCGCTTCGACATCACCGAGCGCAAGGCGGCCGAGCGGCTCAACCGCGTGCTGATGGCGGCCTTCGAGCGGTGCCCGGACCCGATGGTGGTCGCCGACCTCGACGGACTCGTGCGATACGCCAACCCCGCCGCACGCGAGTTCGATGCGCGTCTCGGCCACGAGCTCGACGGCGGAACGTCAACGATCCTCTTCACGCCCGGGCGTGCCGAAGCAGATGTCCAGCAGAGGATTCTCGAGGCCGTGACACGCGGCGAGCCGTTCGAGGAGCGCGTCCGCGTGAGCATCGATCGCGACATCCCGCTCCCGGCTCTGGAGACGGCCAATCCGGCCGATGAACGCGCGGCCTGGCTCCATGTCGCCGCGTCGCCGCTGCTCAGCGACGACGGCGACGTGGAGAGCGTGCTGCTGATCAAACGAGACATCACCGAGCTCGTGCGTGCCGAGCGGGATGCGCGGCTGCGCACCGAGGGCGCCGAGACTCAGGCCCGGATCGGCGCCATCCTCTCCCAGGAGGCCCCGCTCACGGAGCGTGTCGAGGAGGCGCTCGGCGTGGTTGTCGAGATGGATGACCTCGACATCATGCAGAGCGGAGGGCTGTACACGCTGGAGCCCGGCGACGACCGGCTGCGGATGTTCGCGTCTGTCGGCGAGCTCTCGGGGCGGTCCTCCAGCGGAAACACGGAGCTCCCGCTGAGCTCGAGCCTGAGCGGACGTGCGGCGCGGTCCGGCGAACTGCTGATCAGCGATCGCTGTTCCGGGACCGAAGGGCCGGACCACGCCCGGGCGGTAGTGGACGAGCACGGACACTACATCATCCCGCTTATGGAAGAGGCGTCCTGCGTGGGCGTGCTGCTCCTGTACACGTCCGTGAACCCGAGCCGAGAGCCGGCTAGAAGCGAGGCGATGCTGCAGATCGGGGAGCTCTTCGCGGCGGCGGTCGTGCGAGAACGCGACCGCGCCCAGGTCGAGACGGCCGCGCGGGAGCTGCGCGAGCTCCAGGGCCGATTCGAGCGTGCGGTCGGCGGCACATCGGACGGTCTGTGGGACTACGTCCCGTTCAGCGGCGAGGTCTGGTACGCCGATCAGTTCAAGCGACTCATCGGCCTCGAGCCGCACGAGTTCGACTCATTCGAACCGACGCTCGAGTCCTTCGTCGATCTGCTCCACCCCGACGACAAAGACCCGACGCTCGAAGCCGTCCGCGATCACCTCGAGAATCACGCCCCGTACGACGTCGAGTACCGGCTGCGGATGCGTCACGGGGACTACAGGTGGTTCCGCACACGGGCCACGTCGACGCGCGACGGCGCGGGCCGGGTCCTGCGGATGTCGGGCTCGATCAGCGACGTCCACGATCGGCACACGATGCAGAGCCGGCTCGACCTCGCGACCCGCGCCGCCCGGATCGGCCTTTGGGACTGGGACATGGTCTCCAACGAGACCTTCTTCAGCGACACGTTCTACACGATGCTCGGGTACGACCCCGGCGAACTCCCGATGTGCCTCGATACCTGGAAGGGCCTGGTGCATCCCGAGGACCTCGAGAGCGCTCTCGCCGATGTCGAACGCCACGCGAGGGGGGAGACCGACATCTACGTCAACGAGCACCGGCTGCGCACCAAGGACGGGCGGTGGCTCTGGATCCGCGACGCCGGGAACGTGGTCGAGCGCGGCGCCGACGGGGCCCCGAAGCGGATGATCGGCGTCCACATCGACATCCAGGCGATGCGGGACGCGGTCGAGCATGCCACGCGGGCAAGCCAGGCCAAGAGCGACTTCCTCGCCAACATGAGCCACGAGATCCGGACGCCGATGACCGCGATCCTCGGATACGCGGACCTGCTCTCCGACCCGGCGTCGTGCGCGACCGACTTCGAGAGCTACGTGGAGACCGTCCGTTCCAACGCCAGCCATCTCCTGACAATCATCAACGACATCCTGGATGTCTCGAAGATCGAGGCGGGCCAGATGTCGGTCGAGCTGATCGACACCGACCCCGCCCGCATCGTCGAGGAGGTCGCCTCCCTCGTCGAGCCCAGAGCGAGAAGCAAGGACGTCCAGCTGTCCGTGAGCTTCGACACGCCGGTGCCGGGCCGGATCGTGTCGGACCCGACGCGCATGAGGCAGATCCTGCTGAATCTCGTCGGCAACGCGATCAAGTTCACCGAGTCCGGGAGCGTGACGATCCACGTCGAGCACGACCCGGACTCCTCGGCGATGCGATTCGGTGTCGTGGACACGGGCATCGGGATGTCGCCCGAGCAACGTGACGCGATCGCGCGCTTCGAGGCATTCACCCAGGCCGACGCCAGCACGACGCGCCAGTTCGGGGGCAGTGGTTTGGGGCTGCGGATCTCCAACGCGCTCGCGGCGATGCTGGGCGGTGGGATCGAGGTCGAGTCCACCGAGGGCGAGGGCAGCAGGTTCACCGCGACGATCGCGACCGGCGACATCGACGGCGTGGAACTGGTCGACCCGAGCGAGATCGAGGCCTCCAAGAAGCGATCGATCTCGGCCGACCCGACCGCCGAGCCCGTCCCGCAGAACGAGATGCCGCTCCGGGGCGTCCACGTGCTGCTCGCCGAGGACGGCCCGGACAACCAGCGTCTGATCTCGTTCCTGCTCGAGCGGTCCGGCGCCCGCGTGACGGTCTGCGAGAACGGGCGGATCGCCGCGGAAACGATCGAGACCGCGAGCGAGGCCGAGCGCCCCGACCTGATCCTGATGGACATGCAGATGCCCGAGCTCGACGGCTACGGCGCCACGCGTCGGCTGCGGGCCGGCGGATGCCGGCTGCCGATCGTTGCGCTCACGGCGCACGCGATGGAGGACGATCGCCAGCGATGCCTCGAGGCCGGCTGCGATGAGTACCTCAGCAAGCCGATCGACCGAACGAAGCTCATCGCGACCTGCAGCGTTCTGGCCGGTTCGGCCGCGAGCACTCCCGACGCGGCGTGACTCCGGGCCCCCGCCGCCGCCCCGAGATCGCCGCGCGGTAGTCTGAGAGGGCATCCGGCCTCCGATCCACGCGCAACAACGGGTCCCCACCATGCCGCGAACGATCCCGCTCTCGCCCCTCATCGCCGTCATCACCGCGCTCGTCGCACCGCTCGCCGGGGCCCGGCAGCCGGGGGTCGTCCTGCCGATGCGCGAACGCGCCGAGGTCGTCGATGCCTGGCTGCTCCAGCGGCTCGACCGCATCGTCCCCGAGCTCATGCGAGAGAACGGTGTGGACATGTGGATCGTGCTGGGGCGCGAGTACAACGAGGACCCGGTCCTGAAGACCATGCTCCCGGCGACGTGGCTCAACGCCAGACGCCGCACGGTCCTGGTCTTCCACGACGCCGGCCCCGGCACCATCGTCGAGCGGCTCGCGGTCTCGCGGTACGACGTCGGCGAGTTGTTCGAGTCCGCCTGGGATCCCGACGAGCAGCCCGACCAGTGGGCCCGGCTCGCCGAGATCATCGAACAACGCGACCCCGAGCGGATCGGCCTCAACATCTCGCCGACGTTCGCGCTCGCCGACGGCCTCGCCCACTCGCAGCACGAGGAACTGCTCGCGGCGTTGCCGACCCGGCTTCACGAGCGGATCGTGCCGGCGGAGCCGCTCGCGATCGGCTGGCTCGAGCGCCGCCTCCCGGAGGAGATGGAGGTCTACGCCTCCGTCTGCCGCATCGCCCACGAGATCATGGCGGAGGCGCTCTCCGAGCGCGTCATCCAGCCGGGCGTGACGACGACCGACGATCTCAAGTGGTGGTGCCGCGAGCGCATCCGCGAGCTCGGCCTCGTCACGTGGTTCCACCCGCTCGTCTCCGTGCAACGCCACGAGGCCAGCGCCGGCTTCCTCGAGATGATCTCCGGCGGGGAGCAGGTGATCCGACGCGGCGACCTCATCCATCTCGACCTCGGGATCACCTACCTCAGGCTCAACACCGATACCCAGCAGATGGCCTACGTGCTCCGGCGCGGTGAGTACGAGCCGCCGGCCGGGCTCCGACGCGCGTTTCAGCGCGGCAACGAGATGCAGGACATCCTCACCGAGGCCTTCGCGGCGGTGCGCACCGGCAACGACGTGCTGCTCGACGCCCTCGCCGAGGCCGAGGCCCGCGGCATCGACGCGATGGTCTACACGCACCCGATCGGATTCCACGGGCACGGCGCCGGGCCGGCGATCGGGATGTGGGACAAGCAGGGCGGCGTCCCCGGCAAGGGCGACTATCTCATCCACGACCGCACCGCGTACGCGATCGAGCTGAGCATCATCGAGCCGCTCCCGGAGTGGGACGGCCAGGAGGTCCGCATCATGCTCGAGGAAGACGCGATCTTCGAGGACGGGCGTGTGACCTACATCGACGGCCGTCAGACCGAGCTGCACGTCGTGCGCTAGACCCTCGCGCGACCGCCCGCCGCGGCCGGTATGCTCCGGCGCTCGAACAACGAGCCCATCGGGAGCAACGCATGACCACGCGTCAGACCGCCGTCGTCGCGAGCACACTGCTCGCCTCGCTGATCGCCCGCGACGCCAGCGCGCAGGGAACGCCCTTCGAAGGCGCGACGCCCGGCTACAACACGCAGATCCCCGAGAAGATCATGACGCCCGATCGCATGCGGACCCGCCTCGGCACGCTTCGGTTCGACGACGGCCGTCCGACGCCCCGGACGTCCCAACTCGTCTTCGACAACCTGGACTTCATGCGGGGCGTCGAGGTCTTCCTGAACTTCATCCCGGCGACGTCGATCGAGGGGATCCGGCGGGGCCTCACCGAGATCGGCCTCGACGCGGCCCACAAGGTCGCGTACTTCGACCGGCTCATGGACTCCAACCCGCTGTTCCTGACGGGCAACACGGACACCATCTACGGCATGGCAATCCTCGATCTCGGCCGCGACGGGCCGACCGTCATCGAGATCCCGAGGGGCCAGGGGCCGACGACGGTCAACGACGCGTTCTTCCGTTTCGTGACGGACATGGGCGTGCCCGGGCCGGACCGGGGTGAGGGCGGCAAGTACCTGATCCTGCCGCCGGACTACGAGGGCGACCTCGATCCGCCCGAGGGCGGCTACGAGGCGGATGTCGACGGCGAGACGTACTTTGTCTCGAGATCCAGGAGCTACATCAACTGGTTCATCGCCCGGGGCTTCCTCGTCGACGGCAGGACCGACGCGGCGGTCGCGGCGTACGAGGACGGGCTGCGGATCTACCCGCTGGCACGCCGATCGGCCCCGCCGCGTATGGAGTTCATCAGCGCCTCGGAGCGTGTGTTCAACACGATCCACGCGAACGACTTCGAGTTCTACGAGGAGCTGCACGCGGTGATCGATCGCGAGCCGATCTCGGCCTTCGATCCCGAGCTGCGTGGCCTCGCGGCCTCGATCGGGATCCAGAAGGGCGAGCCGTTCGAGCCCGACGATCGGATGATGGAGATCCTCATCGACGCGGTCGCGGTGGGCAACGCCACGGCCCGCTCGATCTGGCTAAAGCCGCGCGATCCGAGCGCGTACCTCTATGAGGGCTCGGGCTGGTTCACGGCGTTCATCGGCGGCAGCTACGAGTGGCTGAAGGACGACGGGGCCGGCGGCCGGTACAAGGACGCCCGGACGATGTTCTTCTACATGGCGACGGTGAACACGCCGGCGATGGTGCTCAAGCTCGTCGGCGCGGGCTCGCAGTACGCGCTCAACGTCACCGACTCCGACGGCGAGTTCCTCGACGGGTCGCGGACGTACACGCTGAACATCCCGGCGGGCGTCCCCGCCAAGGACTTCTGGTCGGTCGTGGTGTACGACCCGCAGTCGCGGTCCGAGCTCCAGACCGGCCAGCCGTTCCCGAGCAAGAACAACGAGCGCGACGAGCTGGATGTCAACCCCGACGGCTCGGTCGACCTCTTCTTCGGGCCCGAGCCGCCCGCGGGCAAGGAGGTGAACTGGATCGAGACGGTCCCCCGCAAGGGCTGGTTCGCGATCCTGCGCCTCTACGGCCCGCTCGAGCCCTGGTTCGAGAGGTCGTGGCGCCCGGGCGAGATCGAGCGCACGCGATAGCGGGTCTCGGCGGCCCGATCCGATCCGTCAGGGCGAGACCACCTCGCCCGCGCGCATGACGATCGCGATCTCGCTCGTCGCCCGGATGTCCTCGAGCGGGTTGCGCTCGAGCACGAGCAGATCGGCGATCATGCCCGGCTCGACAGTCCCGAGGTCCTCCCCAAGCCCGAGCATCTCGGCCGTGTGGAGCGTCGCACCGCGCAATGCCGCCTCGGCGGTCAGCCCGGCCTCATCGACGAGCAGCTCGAGCTCCATATGCAGATTCGGCACCGGCATGCCGGGCGTCGACATCAGGTCCGTGCCCGCGACGATCCGCACCCCCGATCGCCATGCCCGGCCTACGAGTTCGTACGTCGCCCTCGCGTGCTCCTCGCCGATGATCTTGCGCGCGGCTCTGATACGTGTCACCGTCAGCGTCGGCTCCAAGAACACGCCACGCTCGTGCATCAGCTGGAACAGCGGCCCGAGCCCCGGCGATCCGGCCTCCGCCGGCGTCCGCCCCCCGAACGACGCCGCGTGATAGGTCGCCGGCAGGTCCTCGTCGGTCTCAAGGAAGATCATCTCCGCGTGCGACAACGAACGCACGCCCGCCCGGACGACCTCGCTCGGCCGTGCCGGGAAGATCGTGGCCTGGCTCCACACCCCGAGCCCGTGGCGTGCACCGGCACGCACGAGCGCCTCCACCACGTCGACCGGCAGGTCCGCGTACAGCTTGAGCCCATCGGCTCCGAACGCCACAGCGTCGGCCGCGGCCCGTTCGGCCTCATCCGCAGTCGAGATGCCCGCCATCCAGGGCTGTTCGCCGGGGCGATCTCCCGGTGCCGAAGCGGCGGCACGCGGGTCGCGCGCCATCCACCCCGGCCTGGCGATGACGGCCGAGAGGTGGATCGACGGCAGCCCGAGTTCGGACGCGCGATCCCTGAGCCCGCGGAGCGTGGGGCCGTGCCCGCCCATATCGCGCACGCGCGTCACGCCCCCCCCGCAGCGTCGAGCGGAGTGCCTCGACGCGCGCGTGCTCGGGCAGCGACGTCACGTGGACATGCGCGTCGATCAGGCCGGGGATGATGTACCTTCCCTCGCATCGATCACGGTTGCACCGGCGGGATCGGCGATGTCGCCGATTGAAGCGATGCGACCCCCACGGATCAGGACGTCCGACGGCTCGCTCGCCTCACCGCGCCGGACATCGACCACGCGCGCCCCGCGGAGCACAATCACGGAGGCACGATCGTCACCGGCGGCCGCAGCGCAGGCCCGTTCGAGCCCGATCTCGAACGTCGAGAGCATTAGAAACGCCACGATCAACACGCTGACTCCGTTGCTCATCGGGATGACTCCTCCGCAGCGTCGACCTGCGCGACATCCACCGTGCCGTCCCCGGGCTCGAGCGCGAAGAGATCCTCAACACGGACACGGAGCACCCGCGCGAGCTTCAATGCCAGAACGGTTGACGGCACGTACCGCCCCTTCTCGATGGCGTTGATCGACTGGCGCGACACGCCCACGGCCTCGGCCAGCCCGGCCTGGGTCAGCCCGAGCCTTGCGCGCTCGACCTTCAGAGAGTTCTTCATGCCTGCAGCCCGGCTCGCACGCGTTGCGCGTGGAACACCACGGCATAGAGGGACAGCTGGAGAAGGACCACGCCGGCTCCATCGAGCGTGCGTCGGTCCGCGAAGAAGTAGACGACCTCGTTCGCGGCGATCGCGAGAGCGACGACCAGCAGCGTCGCGCGGAACGACTCCAGCCGCAGCCTGTCGATGAACTCGTCCTCGGTCCGCTCGCGAGCGAACACGATCGCCAGCAGACCCGCGATCGCCACGAACCGCGCCGCGGTCCAGACGGTCTCGCGGATCGGCACGTCAGGCACGGCCCGCACGCCCGCGATCTCCAGCGCGACACCCGCCGCGAACGCGATCGCCGCGAGCAGCACCGCCGCCAGGCCGATCCCCCGCCATCTCGGATTGAGCATCAGAAGCATCCCGCCCAAGGTAATCCATACTTTCCAAAATGTCAAGTGTATTTGACAACAGAGAATCCGCACTGACTCACTTGACGTTCCGTCAAATTTTGACGATACTTCAGCAATGGTCGCATCGGCCCGACGCCAACGTGAACGGCTCGCTCGCGAGCGGCTGATCATCGACACCGCCCGGCGGATGCTCGCCGAGCGCGGCTATCTCGGACTTAATATGGAGCGGATCGCCGAGGCGATCGAGTACTCGAAGGGCACCGTCTACCAGCACTTCGCCTCGAAGGAGGATCTCATCGCCGCGCTCTGCAACGACACCGCGGCGGCGCGGGCGGAGATGTTCCGGAAGGCGGCCTCATTCGACGGCCGCACTCGGGAACGCGTGCTGGCCATCGGCGTTGCAGACGCGATCTTCATCCGGCGCCACCCCGATCACTTCGCGGTGGAGTCCATTCTCGACCTCGAGTCCATCGCGAGCAAAATCACCGACGAACGCCGGGAGCAGTGGATCCGCACCAAATCCGCGATGATGGACGTGCTCACGCAGATCGTGCGAGACGCGATCGACGCGGGCGATCTCCGATTGCCCGAGGGGACTCCGCTCTGCGCCCCTCTCTACGGCCTATGGACGCAGTCGGTCGGGCACTACCGGATCACAAGCAGCGAGCCTCTCCCCCCATTCGAGAACGTAGATCTCCGGCGCGTGCTCTGGCAAAACTACGGCCGCATCCTCGACGGCTACGGCTGGCGGCCCCTCTCAGGGGACTGGGACTACGGGGCGTCAGCGAATCAAATCAGTGAATCGGTGTTCGGCGAACCCGCCCCGGAGGGCATCGCACGCTGAATCCAGTTTCCTATTTCTTCAGAATATGACGATCCGTCAATATTCGACGTTCCCCCACGACTGGAGCACCAGATGACCGCCACACCCACGCGATTCCGAACGCTGCTCCCGACCCTGGCGGTGGTCGCTTGCGTCGCCGGAGCGCTCGGCGCCGTCGCGGCCCTCTCGCAGCCGGCGGCCGAGCCACCACACGCCGCTCGGCCGGTGGCTGTTCTCACAGAGCCCGTGCGCTGGACCGACTCGATCGAGGTCAGAACGCGGTATCTGGGTGAGGTCCGCGCGCGACAGAGGGTCGAGCTCTCATTCGAGATCACAGGCACGATCGAGTCCGTCCTGGCCGACGAGGGAGACGTCGTCGAGGGTGGGCTGGTCGTCGCCGAGCTCGACACGTCGCGTCTCGAAGCCGATCTCGACCGCGCTCGCGCCGCCGCCGCGGGTGTACGCACGGACCTCAACCTTGCGCGACGGACCTTCGAGCGTGTGGAGCGGATCTTCTCCGGCAGCGCTTCGACCCAGCAAGAGTTGGATGAGGCCTCCAACGCGGTCCGTCGCCTCGAAGCAAGGCTCGCCGAAGCCGAAGCCACCATCCGCCTCGTCAAGGTGGACCTTGAGAAAAGCAGTCTCGAGGCCCCCTTCGACGCGATCGTCTCGCGTCGCGCGGCCGACGTCGGATCGCTCGCGAGCCCTGGCGCGATCGTGCTCACACTGCTCGAGACAGAAGGCCCGGAGGTCCGGATCGGCGTGTCGGCCGACGCGGCCTCCTCGCTCGGCGCCCAGAAGACCGTCACCGTCCGAGGGCGTTCCGTCCCGGCGACGGTCCTCGCGGTGCTCCCCTCGGTCGACCGGCTGACCCGCACGACCGAGGTACGGCTGAGGCTCGGCGAGCGCTTGGGGTCGCGGCTGCGGGACGGCGACGCGGCAACGATCGAGCTCTCCTCGAGCATCGCCGAGTCGGGGTTCTGGGTGCCGCTCTCGGCGCTCACGCAGAGCGTCCGGGGGCTGTGGGCGTTGTATATCGCAACGCCCGAGGAACGCGGCTGGATCCTGGAACGACGCGAGGTCGAGATCATGCGCCCAGGGAGCGAACGCGCTTACGTGCGTGGCTCGATCCGAGAGGGCGAAGCGATCGTCGTGGACGGCAAGCAGCGCCTCGTCCCCGGCATGCGGGTACGCCCGGCATCGAGCGGCGAGCCGGAGGGCGGCCGTGGTGGCTGACTGGTCGACCCTGACATTCCGCAACAGGCACCTGCTCTGGCTTCTCGTCGCGATCGCGATCGTCGCCGGCGCCTCGGCGCTCCGGACCATCCCACGCCTCGAGGATCCCCGGATCGTCAACCGTGGGCCGATCGTGCTCACCCCGTTCCCCGGCGCTTCGGCAGAGCGCGTCGAGAGCCTCGTCACTGACCCGCTCGAGACGGCGCTCGACGAGATCGACGAGATCAAGACGCTCGAGTCGACCTCGCGCGCCGGCATCTCGGTCGTCTCGATCGAGCTCCTCGACAGCGTCGGCGCGTCGGACAACCTGGAGATCTTCAGCGAGATCCGCGACAAGCTCCGCGACGTCGAGCCCGCGCTGCCGCCCGGCGCGGGGCCGCCCGATCTGGATGAGAAGCGCGACCCGGTGGCGTTCACGCTCGTGGTCTCCGTCGAGTCCTCGGATTCGCCCGGACACACCATCGGGATGCTCTCGCGGCAGGCGAAGGAGTTGGCCGACCGCCTTCGGAACATCCCCGACACTGAGCTCGTGCGCGTCTACGGCGACGCCGACGAGGAGATAAGGGTCACGCCGAACGCCAACGAGACGGCCTTGCTCGGGCTCGATGCGGAGGCGATCGCCGCGCTGATCCGCCGGGCGGACTCGAAGTCCTCCGCCGGAGTCGTCAGGGGCGCCTCGAGCGACGTGCTGATCGAGGTGACCGGTGAGCTCGATACGGTCGGACGCATCGCCGCGATCCCACTCCGAGAGGGCGACGGTGGGCGCGTGCTGCGGCTCGGCGATGTCGCCTCGATCCGGCGCGGCGTCCGCACGCCGGTCGAGACGTTCGCGCTGACCGACGGCGAACGCGGGGTGCTCGTTGCCGCCCGGATGTCCGCCTCGGCGCAGGCCGACGCTTGGGCAGATGGTGCAGATCGGGTGATCGCTGGGTTCGCATCGGAGAGGTCCGGCGTCGAGGTGCGACCGGTGTTTGAGCAGACGCGCTACACCGAGGCCCGGCTCGGCGAGCTGGGCGCGAACCTTCTCGCGGGCGCGGGCGTCATCCTCGTCGTCGTATGGATGACGATGGGTATCCGCCAGGCGATCATCATCGGCTCGGCGCTGCCGCTCGTCGTCTCGCTCACGCTCGCGGCGATCCAGGCGAGCGGGAACAGCCTGCACCAGATGTCGATCTTCGGGATGATCATCGCGCTCGGGCTGCTCATCGACAACGCGATCGTCATCACCGACGAGGTCACCGCGCGGCGTCGCCTCGGACGTTCCGCGATCGAGTCCGTCCGCGGGTCGGTCGGGCATCTCGCCGGGCCTCTAGGCGCATCGACGCTGACAACCGTGCTCGCCTTCGCTCCGATACTGCTCCTGCCCGGCGGGGCCGGCGACTTTGTCGGCTCGATCGGGCAGAGCGTGATCTATGCGGTCGTGATCTCGTACGCCGTATCACTCACGATCATCGCGGCGCTCGCCGGCCTGTTCATCACGCCCGCGGAGCCGGGGCGGCACCGATGGTGGAAGGACGGTGTCTCGAGCCCGCAGATCGCGCGGGTGATCGAGTCCGCGTTCGCCAGCCTGTTCGCCCGGCCCATCGCCGCGCTCTCGATCGCGATGCTGCTGCCGCTGTCGGGCTTCGTGCTCGCACGCGGGCTTGGTAACCAGTTTTTCCCGCCGGTGGACAGGGACATGTTCCACGTCCAGATCTGGCTCCCCAGCGATGCTTCGATCGCGCGCACACGAGCCGCGTCGGAGCAAGCCGAGGCGATCATCCGGGACCTGGAGGGCGTCGAGCGCGTCCACTGGCTCGTCGGGGGCAGCTACCCGAGCGTCTGGTACAACCTGATCATGGACAAGGACGCGATGCCGTCCTACGCGCACGCCGTCGTCGACACGGAGTCCCCAGACGCGACCAAGCGCCTCGTCCCGGCTCTCCAGGCCCGGCTCGACGACCGGCTGCCGGGCGCGCAGGCCGTGGTCAGGTCCTTCGGCCAGGGCCCGCCGGTCGTGGCCGACATCGAGTACCGAGTCAGCGGGCCCGACCCGCTCGTGCTCCAGGAGATCGGCGAGGCGTTCCGCGACCGGCTGCAGGCCCACCCGGACGTGCTTCATACCCAGATGACGATCGAGCGTGCCGAACCGAAGCTCTGGTTCGACGTCGATGAACAGCAGGCACGCCTCGCGGGGCTCACCCTTGAGGACATCGCCGGCCAGCTGAGCGCGGCCTACGAGGGCGCGACCGGCGGCGAGGTGCTCGAAGGCCTCGAGGAGATGCCCGTCCGCGTCTCGTTCGACGAGGCCGCGCGCGCCGACCTATCCGAGATCGCATCGACGAACATCATCGCGCCGGGCGGCACCCCGGTGCCGCTTCCGGCGATCGCCGACGCCGCCCTGCGTGCAGACCTCGGCGCGATCACGCGCCACAACGGCGAGCGCTCGAACACGGTCAAGGCGTACACGCGCGCCGGCTCGCTCCCGATCGAGATCGGGCGCGAGGTCCTTGCCGACCTCGGCGCGGACGGGCCAGCGCTCCCGCCCGGGTACTCGATCGCCGTCGGCGGGGCCGCCGAGCAGAACTCCGACGCGACCGGCAATCTCGCCAAGTACGCGCCGACGCTGATCGTGCTCATGATCGCGACTCTGATCTTGACCTTCCGAAGCGTGCTCCTCGCCGCGATCCTCGGCGCGGTCGCGATTCTCGCGGTCGGGCTCGCGCTGCTCTCGACCTGGACGATCTCCTTCCCCGTGAGCTTCAACACGATCCTGGGAACGCTCGGCCTCATCGGCGTGGCGCTCAACGACAGCATCGTCGTCATCGCGTCGCTGCGAGAGCACCCGACCGCGCGCCTCGGTGATCCGCGAGGCATCGCGGAGGCGACGATGGGTTGCCTGCGTCATGTGGTCTCGACAACGCTCACGACGATCGGTGGTTTCCTTCCGCTTCTCGTCTTCGTCGGCGGCGACTTCTGGCCCTCGCTGGCCATCGTGATGGCCGGCGGTATCTCGGGAGCCACGCTCCTGGCCGTGCTCTTCGTCCCCGCGGCATTCAGGCTGGTCATCGGTCGCGGGCGACGCGACTCGGACGCCCGACCGCACGCGGCCCCCGCCGGCTCGATCGCCGCGGCGTGACCCCAACCCGCGTGACGAGCGGAAGTCGCCGGCACCGCCGCGATGACCTCGACGTCAGCCGTGCTAGCAGAGCGTGACACAATCGCTCGAGCAGCCGTTAAGCTCTCAGCGAGGCGGCTCGGCCCGCCCCGCACGCCATGGATGAGCAACGCGCCGAATCGAACGACCCGGAAGCCCCGACGCGACACCGCCGGGGGTGGTGGCTCTGGCGGATCATCCTGGCCGCGCTCTGGGCCGTCGCCGCGGTCGTGCTCACGATCGCCGGCGCCGGGACCGACCTGCCGCTCTTCGCGATCATCGTCACGGTCGTGCTCGTGTTCACGTCCCGTGGGTTGTCACGGCTGTCGATGGCCGGAGTGCTCGCGGCCTGCATGGCGCTGGTCGTCGCCCGGTGGACCGCGACACCGCGTCTCGACCGCCCATGGCAGCCCCAACTCGAACGGCAGGCGAGCGCGATCGTCGAGGGCGACCGGCTGACGATCCGGGATGTCCGCGATTTCCGCTGGAACCCCGACGGGAGCTTCGAGCCGAGCTGGACAACCCGCGAGTACTCGCTCGCGTCGCTCCGCGGCATCGAGATGATCCTCGAGCCTTTCCCCGCCAACCCGCTGATGGCCCACACCATGCTCAGCTTCGATTTCGGCGAGGACGGACGGCTCCTGCTCTCGATCGAGGCCCGCAAGGAGATCGGCGAAGACTACGGCGCGATCAAGGGCGGCCTCAATCGGTTCGAGCTGATGTACATATTCCTCGACGAGCGCGATGCGTACGGCATCCGCGCCCACGAGGATAAGCAGCTGTACGCCTTCCCAATCCGCGCCGACGCGCTGCGTCTTCGGGCGTTCCTCCTCAGCCTCTGCGCCACCGCCAACATCCTCCAGACGCAGCCCCGCTTCTACCAGATCGTCCGCGACAACTGCACGACCGCCTGGATCGAGCACTCCGACGCGCTGGCCGAGCAGCCGCTCGGCCTCCAGCTCGACACCGTCTTCAACGGCAGGATCGCCCGACGCCTGCACGCCGCGGGCGAGGTCGAGACCGACCTTTCCTATGAAGAGGCGAAGCGCCTGTTCCGGATCGACGACCGCGTGCTCGATTGCCTCGACAGCCCGGACTTCTCCGACTGCATCCGGGCGGCCCGAACCCCTTCCGGTTGAGCACCATCCGGCCGAGCCCCGCCGGTAGACTCCAGGAGGGAGCCGCACGACCGCCGGAGGGATCAGAATGGCGACCACCACCGAAGCCGCCGCCCGGTGCTCGATCGAGGACCGACTGCACGCGCTCGGGCTCAACGAGACCGACGCGCCCTGGCTCGACCGATACCTGCTCTGCAACCAGCTCGTCGACCCCGAGAAGGCCAAGATCCGCCAACGATTCGAGGCCGTCGCCACCTGCGTCCGTGATCTGGTCGCCGAGCGATGGCTGCGCTCGCGCCGGATCCAGGCGACCCACCAGCCCAAGTGGGTCTACTACCTCTCGATGGAGTTCCTGCTCGGGCGTTCGCTCCGCAACAACCTGATGAACATGCGGGCCGAGCGGTTCTTCCGGACCTCGCTCGATCGCCTCGGGTGGGACCTCGACGAGCTCCTCGAGGAGGAGCCCGACGCCGGGCTCGGCAACGGCGGGCTCGGGCGTCTCGCCGCCTGCTTCATGGAGTCGCTCGCCACGATGGAGTACGCCGCCATCGGCTACGGGCTCCGCTACGAGTACGGGATCTTCCGACAGGAGATCCGCGGCGGTTGGCAGACCGAGGCGCCCGACCGATGGCTCCGCCGGATCGACCCGTGGGAGGTCACCCGCCCGGACAAGGCCTACGCCGTCCCGCTGAACGCCACGTTCGAGCTGCGCGGCTCGCACATCATGCTGATCCCGAACCGCCCGTCGCGCCTGATCGGCATCGCCCACGACCGCCCCGTCGTCGGCTACGAGGGGTGCTGCGTCAACACCCTCAGGCTCTGGTCCGCGGTCGCGCCCGAGCGCTTCGACTTTGCCGATTTCTCGCACGGCGAGTTCGTCGGCGCCGTGATCGAGAACGTCGCCGCCGAGTCGCTCACACGGGTCCTGTACCCCGATGACTCCACCGAGCGCGGGCGGGCGCTCCGATTCCTACAGCAGTACTTCCTCGTCTCCTGCTCGCTGCAGGACATCGTCGCCCGAGCCCGGCGCGTGCCCGACTTCGGCTGGGACCACCTGCCACGCATGGCGGCCGTCCAGCTCAACGACACCCACCCGGCCCTGGCCGTCGCCGAGCTCATGCGGATCCTGCTCGACGACGCCGGGCTCGACTGGGACGACGCCTGGGAGATCACGCGCGCCACGCTCGCCTACACCAACCACACGCTGCTGCCCGAGGCGCTCGAGAAGTGGCCGGTCCGCTTCTTCGAGGCGTTCATACCGCGTCACCTCGAGATCATCTACGAGGTCAACCGCCGCTTCATCGACGACCTGCGTTCCCGGTTCGGCGCCGACGACGATCGCGTCCGCCGGATGAGCCTCATCGAAGAGTCGCCGGAGCGCAAGGTCCGCATGGCGCACCTCGCCACCGTCGGCACCCACAGCACCAATGGTGTCGCCCGTATTCACTCCGATCTGCTCCGCACCCGCGTGATGCGCGAGTTCGCCGAGATCTACCCGCAGCGATTCGGGAACAAGACCAACGGCGTCACCCCGCGGCGCTGGCTCGCGCAGGCCAACCCGGCGCTCGCCGGGCTCATCACTGAGGCCATCGGCGACGGGTGGATCTCGGATCTCGACCGCCTGAGCGAGCTCCGCACGCTCGCGACCGACGCCGGATTCCGCGAGAGCTTCCGCCGCGCCAAGCGGCAGGCCAAGCGCGACTTCACCGATTGGCTACGCGCCGCGCACGGGCGCACCGTCGATCCCGGCAGCATCTTCGACAGCCAGATCAAACGCATCCACGAGTACAAGCGCCAGCTCATGAACGCGCTGCACATCGTCATCCTCTACAACCGCATCCGCGAGTACCCCGCCGCGGACGTCACCCCACGCACCTTCTTCTTCGCCGGCAAGGCCGCCCCCGCCTACAACACCGCCAAGCTCATCGTCAAGCTCATCAACTGCATCGGCGAGACGCTCGACGCCGACCCGCTCGTCCGGGGCAGGCTCCGCGTTGTCTTCCTGCCCGACTACAGCGTCACGCTCGCCGAGCGGCTGATCCCCGCGAGCGACGTCTCCGAGCAGATCTCCACCGCCGGCTACGAGGCCAGCGGGACCGGCAACATGAAGTTCATGATGAACGGCGCGCTCACGATCGGCACACGCGACGGCGCAACGATCGAGATGGCCGAACAGGCCGGCGAGGAGAACCTCTTCCTCTTCGGGCTCTCCGACGAGCAGGTCGAGCAGAGCAGGGACTGGTACGACCCGACCTGGCACATGGCCAACGAGGAGGAGACCCGCCAGGCCGTCGAGCTCGTCCTCTCCGACCACTTCAACGGGCACGAGCCCGGCATCTTCGAGCCGATCCGGGAGATGCTCTTCGACCGGCGGGACCGGTTCATGGTCCTCGCCGACCTGCGGGCTTATACGGAGCGCCACCGCGACCTCGCCGAGGTCTACAACGACGCCGACGAATGGACCCGGCGTGCGATCCTGAACGTCGGTGCCGCCGGCCGGTTCTCCAGCGATCGCACCATCCGCGAGTACGCCCGCGACATCTGGAACGCCGAGCCCTCGCCGATCGTCCACACGGCGCCTTGAGCCCGACCGAGATACGCCGCCGGCACGACCACGCGAGCCTCACGGAACACGTTCTCGCGCAAACAGTCGTTTGAGTTCAACGGCCTTGCGTTGTCGTTACTCCGATTCGTCGTCGGTCTCGCTCACCGCGACGATGTCGTCGCACTCGATTCGAAACTGGCCTGGGTTTCGGTCAACGGCGACGAGCGCGAGCCCGGTGATGGCGTCCAGGTGCGGCTCGACCGGCTCACGCCTTGGATCCACCACCCCCAACTGTCGTCCATAGACGAGGGGGCTCATGTCGTCGACTGCAACACGCACCACCTCCCAGTCACCGGTGGTCTCGAAAAGCCCGCGAAATCGAACCGGCCGGTCTCGGATGGTCTCCGTGGTGACGATCTCCAGCGCATACGCGCGGCCGTCGCCCTTCACGCGGAGTTCGAGTGCACCGCCCGGTGCGAGCTGGCGCGAGGGGAAGTCGATCCGGGCCGAGGGTGTCAGGGGTTCGTCCGATGCGGTTTGTCCGCTGAAGATCAAGGCGTCATTCTCAATCGAGATGGTTGCAGTCGGGCGGTCTTGCATGACGCCATCGGTCGTCGCTCGCCATTGCGATTCTTCGGCGGGGTCGGCAAAGTCGAACCAGCATTCGACGGACGGGATCTCAACAGCTTTGATCCAATCCGCTTCAAGCTTGAACGTACCATCCAGACCATCGTAGATCATGAACCCGAGGGTCTTGATATCCGAAGTATCCAGAACTTCGACCTGCTCGCTGATGTCGCGGCCCCAGCTCGATGGCTTGAACTTCGCGAACGGGACGATGATCTCCTGCCATTCGTCGCCTTCTTCGGTCCTGAACTCTGCTCGGTACGCAACCGCCCGGCCCCGGAACGTGACATCCGTTCTGATCTCGACCAGGTACGTGCGGCCGCCTCCGCGGACGCGCATCCGGAGACCGTCGTAGTCGGAGAGGTTCCACTGGCTTGGCACGGTTCGGGTCGAAGAAAAGCCGCCGCCGTTTGTGTTCGTCGAACCGGTGAACGTGAGCACGCCGCTATCGAACTCCGGGCCACCGGACGACCTACCACCCATGACATTGTCGTTCACCACGATCCACTCTGCGGAAACCTTCTCGCCGTTGAAATCGGTGAGTATGACCTCGTTGACACCTTGAGCCGGGACGTTCGCCTTGGCGCTGTCACTCGGCTGCGTGATCTGTGTGCTGAACGCTACGGCAAGCAATGCGGCGATGGACATGACTTCTCCTTCGTGGGATGGTTTCGGACGTGGGATGGTTTCGGACGTGGGATGGCTTCGGACACATGCCCAGGACAGATGCGTGAGCGCAGCCGCCCCGTTACTCCGCATTGAAAAAAAGCGAAGAAGTGGCCCCATCTAACGGCGAGACCACCCGGGCGGATTCGGCTGTGTCAGCCAGTTTGGCCAGGTCCGCTACTCGCAGTTCTGCGATGGCGTCGTAGGCTTTGACTGCCAAGCGTCCGATGATCAGAAGGTCGGTTGCGCTGAAGCCGTCGGTGTCCTTCAAATTGCCCTGGTCGTCCTGGAAGCCCCGACACCCGCAGCGGTCTCACCAGAGGCCTGCTCCGCCACGCTCCGCAGCCTGGCGTGCCCCCGGTCCTTGTTCCATTCTTCAACAGTGTAATTGCTTGATCCCTGGCCGCTGCTGAGGCGTACGGAGCGCAGCGGAGCACGGCTCAGCAGCCTTGCTCGATGACCCCATCAACACCGCCTCGGGGGCCGGTGGGCGGAAGCCGAGGGCCGAGTGCGGCCGTTCGGTGTTGTAGTGATGCCGCCACCGCTCGATGAGCACCTTTGCCTCCTTCAGCGTGTCGAAGCGTTCTCCTGCCAGCAACTCGTCGCGGAGCTTGCCGTTGAGGCTCTCGACGTACCCGTTCTCCCACGGTGAGCCCGGCTCGATGAACAGCGTCTTCACGCCGACACGCTTCATCCAGGTCCGCACGACCTTCGCGGTCATCTCCGGGCCGTTGTCCGAGCGGATGTGCTCGGGCACGCCCCGCGTCGCCATCAGCCACGCCAGACGCTCGAGCACGTCGTCGCTCTTGAGCTTCCGATCCACGTCGATGCTCAAGCACTCACGCGTGAACTCATCCACAACGACCAGCAGCCGGATTGGTCGACCGTCCTTCGTCCGGTCGTGCACGAAGTCGTACGCCCAGACGTGATCACGCCGCTCCGGACGGAGCCGAACGCACGACCCGCCGTTGAGCCACAGACGCCCACGTTTACGCTGCTTCTTCGGCACGCGGAGACCTTCCTGACGCCAGATGCGTTCCACGCGTTTGTGGTTCACACGCCAGCCATCCCACCGAAGCAACGCCGTGATCCGCCGGTACCCGTATCGCCCGAACGCCGATGCCAGCTCGATGATCCGACGCGTCAGCGGCAGCTCGTCGTCACGCTCGATCGGCGCGTACCGCTGCGTCGATCTCGGTTGCCTCAGCACTCTGCACGCCCGCCTCTCGGACACGCGATACCTGGCACGCAGCGCGTGCACCGCGTCGCGCGTCTTCCGCGGGCTCAGAAGTTTCCCGAGGCAACATCCTGAAGCATCCGCTTGTCGAGCGAGAGCTCGGCGACCAGCTTCTTGAGCTGCGCGTTCTCACGCTCGAGCTCCTTGAACCGCTTCGCCTGATCAGTCTTCAACCCGCCGTACTCGCGGCGCCACTTGAAGTACGTCTGGTCGCTGATCCCCAGCTGCCGCGACGCCTCCGCGACAGTCGCGCCGCCCGCGATCAGCACCTCGCCCTCGCGGAGCTTGTTGACGATCTCCTCAGCCGAATACTTCCGTCGTGCCATGCCAGATCCTCCGTGATCCGAACACCAGACTACCAGTCCAGATTTGGATCACCGCAAGGGGGGCACGCCAACAGGCGGTTCCGAGCCGTGAGCTTCATCTGATCGGTGGGGCTCGCGGGTGCTGCATGCTAGAGGATGGCTCGCCCGCCACTCGATCACAGAAACAGGCTTTCTGCAGTTCCCAGAATCGCACCGTCTGGAAGCGCTGCGCTCCTGCGCAGAAGGCTGGGACATCCAGGCCAAGAACATCGCTGCTCATGTCGGTGCTTAGCGAGAACGCTCGCTCGGCTCAAGCGGTGACGCGCGGGGCAGGTCACGAGCAAATGGCGGTTAGCCGAAGGCAGCTATGCGCGTGCTTGCTGGACAGAGATCGAGGCTATGGCTCAGTCTTTGGGGAGCGGGCGATCACCGGCGAGGTGCTCTTCGATGTGATGAGCATTGTGAACCATGAGCTTCTGGAGTACGCGCACGAGTTGCTTCTGTTCGTTGGGCGAGAGAGGTTCGAGGAACTGCTGCTGCACGGCGTCTGCCGTGCTTGCTAGCTTGCGTGCCAGACGAGTTCCCTTTCGGGTCGGCGTGACCGCATAGGCCCGTCGGTCTTCAGGATCGTGGCGTCGCTCGACGAGGCCGAGGCTTTCCAGATGGTCAGTAAACTGGACCATCGTCGTCCGATCGATGCTCATGCGCCTGCCGAGCTCGCGCTGCGTTGATGGGCCCATTTGGCACACCGTTCGGAGCAGCCCGAACTGCCTCGGCACGAGCCCCGACGGCTCCATTGCAGCACGCGTCATCCCATGAAGCGTCCTCGCCAGCGTCATGAGCAGGTAGCCGATGTGCGGCTGCTTATCGGCCTGGTCTCCCTTCGGCGCCCGTGAGCCGCTGATCCTGGACGTGTGGTGATCGTCTCGCGTATCTGGCTGCATATAGTCAGTATATCTGACAGTCATCGGTGCTGACGTGAATCCCGACCAGATATCTGCTCGAAGCCCACCTAGAACACGCGACCCGAGGGATCCTGCCGTGCGCCTAGTTCCGAAATCGCTCCATCGCACAACGGGCAACCACCTCCGGGGAGCGTACTCGGACCGAGCCGTGTCACCCTCGCGTTCCCTATATGCAGCCCCGGTGGGATCTTCCTGATGTCCCGTACGGCTCTCCGTATGCTGCTCGGCGACAAGACCAAGTGCCTCGGCCTGGTCTTCGGCGTCATGCTGACCACCCTGCTGATGTGCCAGCAGATATCGATCCTGATCGGGCTGCTAAACCGGGCCGCGAGTGTGATCGACGACGCCCGCGAGGTCGAGATCTGGGTGATGGATCCCAGTGTGACCACGATCGACGTGCCGTTCCCGCTGCGTGACACTGCGCTGCCCCGCGTCCGCGGAGTCGAAGGCGTGGAGTGGGCGGTCCCGTTCTTCAAGGCGGGCACGCAGATCCGGACGCGCGATGGGCGGCTTGACGGCGGGTTCATCATTGGTCTCGACGACGACACCCTGATCGGCATGCCCGACGAGTTCGTGCTCGGGAGTGCGCAGGACCTCGCGCTGCCCGACGCGATCGCGCTGAACCCCGCCGGCTACGCGCTCCTATTTCCGGGCGAGGAATTGCAACTCGGCAAGGAGATCGAGATCAACGATCGAAGGGCCGTGGTGACCGGCATCGTCGACGTGCTGCCGACGTTTAACTCCAACTTGTTGATCTACACGCGGTACAGCCGTGCGCTCGAATTCACCAACAACGGGCGAAACGAGATGAGCTTCATCCTGGCGCGAGCGAGCGATCCAGCACGCGTCGCCGAGGTTTCGGATCGGATCTCGACGCAAACCGAGCTCAAGGCGGTGCCCTCGAGTACCTTTCGAAACGAGAGCATCGGTTACATCCTGAGCAACACCGGCATCCCGGCGAGCTTTGGCACCGTGGTGGTGCTCGGCATCCTCGTCGGTGTGGCGATCGTCGGGCTGACGTTCAACCAGTTCATCAGCGAGAACCTGAGGCAGTACGCCGCTCTGAAGGCCGTCGGTGTCGGCGACGGGACACTCCTCCGAATGACGCTTCTCCAGGCGATGTTCGTGACGGTCGTCGGCTACGGGCTCGGCTTGCTCGCGGCCGCCGCATTCCTTGCGGGCGCCTCGAATGCCGCCGACGGGCTGGCGGGGTTCGTGCTGCGTCCGGAGATCGCGATCGGCGTCGCGATCCTCGCGGTGCTCATGGTGCTCGCGTCAACGATCGTCAGCATGCGACGCGTGCTTGTCGTCGACCCCGCCACGGTGTTCAGGGGATGAGCATGCCCGATGAGGCCAACCAGATCGCCGTCCAAGGACGCGGCGTGCTCAAGTCCTTCCGGTCGGGCGAGACGAAGATCACCGTGCTTCGCGGTACGGACTTCGATGCGCGGATCGGCGAGATGACCTTCCTCGTCGGTCCCTCCGGTTGCGGCAAGACGACGCTCATCTCGGTCCTCGGCGGCATCCTCGCTGCCGAGGGCGGTGCGGTGTCCGTCCTTGGCGAAGAGCTCGCCGCGATGCGACGAGGACGGCTGCCTCGATTCCGACTCGCAAACCTCGGATTCATCTTCCAGCAGTTCAACCTGCTCCCATCGCTGAGTGCCGCCGAGAACGCCGCGATCCCGCTCGTCGCACAAGGGATATCCACAGGCAAGGCAGAACGACGTGCCGCCGAGTTCCTCGACAGGCTCGGGATGGGTGATCAGATCCGCAAGATGCCGAACCAGTTGTCCGGCGGTCAACAGCAGCGTGTCGCGATCGCGCGGGCGCTCGTGCACGAACCCAAGGTCGTGATCTGCGATGAGCCGACGGCTTCTCTCGACGCGAGTGCCGGCACCGCGGTCATGGAACTGCTCGGCGAAGCCGCGGTCTCCGAGGAGCGGTCCGTGATCGTCGTGACCCATGACAATCGAATCTTCAAGTTCGCCGATCGCGTGCATCACATGGCCGACGGCATGATTTTCAAGACAGAGTCCGGCCGTGAGGCCGCCGAGTCAGGAGTGCTGTGATGGGACGACGATCGAGACTATTGACCTACGGGCTCCCGCTGGTGGGCATCGGAGCGCTCAGTATGGGTGCGGCAATGGTGGCCGGGAACGCCCAGCCCATCGAGCCCGAAGACCCGATCCGGTCACCGGCCACGCAACCTGGCGATGAGAGCGTCGGCTCGTCGTTCATCGGGGCGGTCGGTGTGACCGAACCGCCCGGCGAAGCGGTGCTGATCGCGTCACACACCTCGGGCATCGTCGCTGAGGTTTCTGTCAGCGTCGGCGACCGCGTTACGCCCGGTGATCCGCTGTTCGTCGTCGACCAGCGTCGCGCTCTGCAAACCTTAGAGCTCCGTAGGGCCACGCTCGGTGTGGCGAGCGCTGACGCGGAGTCCTTGCGGGCTGACATCCCGCCGGCACGGGCTGATGTCCGAGCGGCCGAGGCGGCGCTGATGTCAGCGCGTGCGAACGTCGCAGCCGCGGAGGCGGAACTCGCGGACAGAGCGAACCTGCTTCGTGTGGCGGAGTCCGTCGAAGACCCGAGGGCCATCGCGTCCGAAGAGATCGATCGGCGGAGGTTCGCGCAGCAGCGAGCCGAAGCAGGTCTCGCGGTTGCACAGGCGGCCGTCGCGGAAGCCGAGGCGGCGGTTTCTCGCGCGGAAGCCCGGCTCGCCCGGTTGGTTGAGCCGGACACAGCATTTGACGGGCCCGATCTGGTCGCCGCTACTGAGCGCGTGCGTGAAGCACAGCAGGAACTCGAGGTCGCCGAAACCGAGCTGGACCTGTTGACCGTCACGAGCCCGGTTGAAGGTCGGGTCTTGCAGGTCAACGTCCGCGCGGGCGAGTTCGCCACGGCAGCGACGGCTTCGGAGGGCCTCATCGTGCTCGGCCGAGACGGACTGGTCCACATGCGTGTCGAGATCGACGAGGTCGATGCCGCCCGCTTTAGCTCTGGCGCCAGGGCCTGGGCCTCACCGCGAGGGGCCTCGGACACACGGTTCGACCTCGAACTCGCCTTTGTCGAGCCGCTCATCGTCGCCAAGACCAACCTCGCCGGACGCACGAGCGAGCTGATCGATACCCGCGTGCTGCAGGTGATCTACGCCCTGCCGACCTCATTCGACCCCGCGGGCATCGGGCAGCAATTCGATGTCTTCATCGCGGCTCCCGGAGATGACGGCCCATGAACCTCACCAAGTTCGGGATCAGCGCTTTGGGGCTTGTGGTGATCGGCGGCTGCACCGTCGGGCCCGACTATGAACGCCCTGATCTCGGTCGCGTGCTGCCCGAAACCTACGCGGATGCAGCTCCGCTCGCGACGGACGTGCCGAGCCAGGCCGACATCGCGCGATGGTGGGAGTCATTCGGCGATGAAGAACTCACCTCGCTCATCCGGCGATCGTTGTCTGAGTCGATCCGCCTCGAACAGGCGCTCGAACGGATCGTCGAAGCGCGCAGCCGCCGCGGCATCGAGGACGCACGCCGATTGCCCACGCTCGATGGGTCGGGCGGCTACACACGACTCAGCACGGGTGAGGAAGGCGTCGGGCTCCAGGGCGCCCCCCCGGGCGAAGAACTCGATCTGTACACGGCCGGCGTGGTCGCGGGATGGGAGCTCGATCTCTGGGGCCGGGTCGAGCGACTCGTCGAGGCGGCGGATGCCGACATCGAGTTCGCCGTTGAGGACTACCGCGCGGTCCGTGTGGCGCTCGCGGGTGATGTCGCTCGTGAGTTCATCCTGATCCGCGGCCTCGACCTCGAAATCGAGGCTGTTGAGACCGCACTCGAAACGGACCGCGACAACGTGGAGATCGCCTCGGCACGCGCCCGAGCAGGGTTCGCGGACGAACTCGACGTCTCACGTTCGCAGCGCGTTCTCGATCGCAATCTGGCGACGCTGCCCGATCTCCGCGGACAGCGACGTGACGCCGAGATCCGCCTCGCGGTGCTGCTGGGCTCCACGCCGGGCGAGATAGCGGTCAGCCCGAGCGGGCTGCCACGTCGCGATGTTCTTCCAAGTGCGGGCGTTCCGGCCGACTTGCTGATCCGCCGCCCGGATATCCGCCGGGCCGAACAGGCCCTGATCGCCGCGACGGCCAGGGTTGGTGCCAATCAGGCCGAGTACTACCCCCGCGTCTCGATCTCGGGCACGTTCGCGTTCGAGGGCACAGATGTCGGGAGCCTCGTCGACCCCGACTCGTTCGGGTTCAGTCTCGGACCATCGATCCTGATCCCAATCTTCAACGGTGGTCGAATCCGGTCTCAGGTCGATGTCGCCGAGAGTCAGCAGCGGCAGGCGGTTCTCGCGCTGCAACTCGCCATGATCGACGCCATCGCGGAGGTCGAATCCGCGGCCGCTCTCAGGAGCCGGGCGGAAGAACGGGCGACGCGACTCGGGGCGGCCGAGGCATCTGCAACGGATACCGAGTCCTTCGCGACTGCCCGGTTCGAGGCCGGTATCGTCGACTTCCTCGACGTCACCGAAGCACGCACACAGTTACTCGACATTCGCCGCGACCGTGCCGTGGCCGAGCGCGAGACTCTGCTACGACTCGTCGACCTCTATGTCGCACTCGGCGGCGGGTGGGAACTCGAATCGATCGGGAACTGACCGCATGGAACAACCCCTTCAGCAAGCTCGTTTAGTGCGCTCGAGTGTCAGCGTCACCCACCAGCAAAGAGTGACCTGGGAACGACGCACCGCTGCCACTCCGCTCTGCATGGACCACCGCCGATGAAATCTGCTCGGGCTCGATGCAGTGCATGCCAGCGTTCGCGATTGTCCTGCGCCGTTCTTCTGTGCGCGAGCGGAGAGCCGGGGATTCGAACCCCTTGTGACCGGGTCAGAAGTGGGCGGCGTTTACACGGTCCGCATGTCGACAGTGCCTTCAAGCCCGATTCCCTCAACTGCCCGGATGAAGATCCGGGGAGGTGAGGGAGCGCTCTCGGTCAAGCGGTTCCGACCAATACAGATGGGAGCTTGCGGGATTGCCGATCGTGGATCTCCGAGTCAGAGACAAAATCAGCTGGAGAATCGCCAGGCGATCAGCAGGTGCAAGACGCTCCGGACATCTGGCCATCCACGCGTCAAGCCGCACGGAACTGCATGATCTCGCGTCGCAGCTGCTGGCGTTCTTGCTGGTGGCCGCGGTGCGTGAGCCTGAAGTTGTTATTGATACGGGGGTTACGGCTGTATCGGCCAGCTTGGGAAGCTGGCGTTCTACCGCTGAACTACACCCGCGGCATGACGGTAAGTATACGCGACCCGACATGCCCCGACCCCGCGGCCCGACCCGCAGCCCGCAGCCGTGCTCCGGCCGAGCACGCCGGACACGGGCCC
>JBCBKP010000023.1:0-54728 GCA_038521625.1 Planctomycetota bacterium | reverse complement strand
CGCTCGTAGGCGCCGCCGAAGAGGGCCGGCTTGTTCACGATCATGACGATCGTCGGCGGGTTGGTGCGGACCTGGCTGGCGAAGTAGAGGCGGGCGAAGGCGCCGCCGGTCGAGGCGGGGTGGTGCTTATCGAGAATGGCGTGCATCGTCCGGTTGAGCTCGCCGGTCGGGACGCGGGTCGAGGCCTGCTCGTGCAGCTCGAAGGCGAGGTCGATCACGCCGTGGAGGTTGGTGCCGTCCTTGGCGGACATGAGCGCGATCGGCGCGAAGGCCAGGCCCTTGAGTTCTTTTCTTAGGTATTCCTCGTAGTCGGCGGGTGTGATGACGCGGCCCTTGGCGTTTTTGCGTCCCTCGGCGAGGTCCCACTTGTTCACAACCAGCACGACGGGCTTCTCGCTCTCCGCGGCCATCTGGGCGAGGTGCTCGTCGACCTGGCTGACGTCCTTCTCGGCGTCGATCAGGAGGAGCACGACGTCGCAGCGCTCGATCGCCCGCTGGGCGCGGTCGAGCGCGTACCACTCGATCTGGTCCTGGAAGCTCTTCTTGCGGCGCAGGCCGGCGGTGTCGATCGCGGTGATCGAGCGGCCGTCGAACTCGAAGCGGACGTCGATGGCGTCGCGTGTCGTGCCGGCGATCTCGGAGACGATGACGCGGGGCTGCCCGGCCAGCGCGTTGACGAGCGTCGATTTGCCCGAGTTGCGCTTGCCGACGATGGCGAGCCTGAGGTCTGAGCGGGTCTCGTCGGGGTCGGCCTCGGTGGGCTTCCACTGCGGGACCAGGTCGTAGAGATTCTCGATCAGCGTGCGGCGCATGTAGTTGGTCTGGGCCGAGCACATCAGCGGCTCGTCGAAGCCGAGAGCGGCGAGTTCGTAGGCGTGCGGCTCCCAGTGGCTGGAGTCGCACTTGGTCGCGACGACGCGGACCGGGACGAGCGGGGCGCCCGGGTCTCGCTCGCGGGAGCCGAGCTTCTGCTCGCGGAGCATCTTGGCGATCTCGAGGTCCTGGGGCGTGATGCCGGCTTGGACGTCGATCGCGAAGAGGATCAGGTCGGCGTTGGAGACGGCCTCGGCGATCTGGAACTCGATGTCCTTGGTGAGGCTGGTCAGGTCGGCGCCGACCTCGTCGAATCGCTTGCCCTCGGCGACGTAGACGCCGAAGCCGCCGGTGTCGGTCAGCTCGATCGGCTTGGACGGCCCGATCTGGTCGGGGGCGGGCAGGTCGACGGTCACGCTGAGGCGGTCGCGGGTGACGCCCGGGGTGGGGTCGACGATCGCGACGCGGTCGGCGGCGATCATGTTGAGCAGGGAGCTCTTGCCGACGTTGGGTCGGCCCACGATGGCGATTCGGGGGATGGGCACGGGGATCTTTCTGGCTGGCCCGGGCCGTGGAGAACGCTCGGCGGCACCGGTCTTGATTGTTCGCCGGCCCGGAAGTGAATCCAAGCCCGCGGCCGGCGGGGGTTTCGGCGGTAGATTCGGGGCATGCGAACGGTGCTGGCGGCTGGATTGGCGGTGGTTTTGGGGGCGGTCTGCGGGCCGGCGGGCGGGCAGACGGTGCACGCGCTGCGGTCGATCGAGCCCGAGGACACGCGGTTCGAGGATCTGGGGACCATCGGCGAAGCGATCGGGGACGCCCGGGTCGTGGTTCTTGGGGAGTCGGATCCGGGCGACGGGGCGTCGCTGCTGTTGAAGGCCCGCTTGGTCAAGTACCTGCACGACGAGCTGGGATTCAACGTCCTGGTCTGGGAGAGCGGCATGTTCGACGCCGCGATGCTCGACCAGTCGCTCGCCGAGGGCGCGGACATCCGGCGGGCGATGAACGAATCGGCCGATCCGAGGTGGGGGCTCAGCGGGCACGCGTTGCCGGTGTACGAGTTCGCGTGGATGAGCTACTTCGGCGATTCGCCGCTGCGGATGGCGGGCGTGACGCCCGAGTTCAGCGCGCCCGACTTCGGCCAGGCCGAGCGCTGGGCGCCGACGCTCGGCGCGGTCATCAGCGAGCACGCGCCGAGCGAGATCGACGAGGACGAGCTCGCGGGGTTCGTCTCCGCCGCGAGCCAGGCGGAGCTGGCGCTCGAGACCGAGGACGACGAGCGGATCGTGGACGTCTGGGAGCGCCTGACGCTGATGCTCGAGCGTTGGGAGGAGGGCGGCGTCGGCGAGGCGGTCGCGGCGTCGGCCGGGGAGACACTGGCGGAGTTCTGGTCGCGCTCGATCGAGGACCGGCTCGTGACCTTCGAGGAGCGCATGGGCGGGTTCTCGATCGATCGGTCGAGCATGACCTGGCAGAACGAGCGGCAGCGCCGCGCGGGCGAGCGGCTGGCGTGGTTCGCGGACGAGCTGTACGCGGGCGAGAAGCTGATCGTGTGGTGCGAGACCTGGAGCGCGCTGGCCGACCCGGGCTCGATCGGGGCGACTCCCAGCCGCGACCCGATCCAGGGCGCCGAGACCGCGGGACAGACCTGGCGCGGGGCGCTCGGTGACGATCTGTACGTGATCGCGATCACCTCGGACCGCGGGCGGACCGGCGAGGCGGCGCAGGACACCGAGGCGGTGCCGGCGACGCGCGACGGGAGCCTCGAGGACGTCCTGAGCCGGGCCGGGGCGCCGTTCGTCTTCGCCGATCTGCGAGCGCTCGCCGACGGCGAGCCGCTCGCCGGTGTCAGGCCCTCGAAGATGGCGGGCGTGGCGCTGAAGATGCGCGGCTACGGGCACTCGGGCGCGGACGAGCTGGTGCTCTCCGCCGACTGGCGCGAGCAGGTCGACGGCGTCGTGCTGATCCGGCGGATGTTCCCCAGCCGCGTCGACGGGAGCATCCCGGTCAACGGCGAGCTCCGTGATGGGCGCTTCGGGCGGCGTGGCGATCTGAAGCTGCGCGATGACTGAGATCCTGCCGGTGATCGTCGGCCCGACGGCCGGCGGAAAGACGGAGCTTGCGGTCGAGCTGGCCATCGAGATCGGTGGCGAGGTCGTCTCGGCCGACTCGATGCAGATCTATCGCGGGCTCGACATCGGCAGCGGCAAGGCGACCGAGGCCGAGCGGCGGGGCGTGCCCCACCACCTGATCGACATCGTCGATCCCGACCAGCGATTCACGGTGAAGGACTGGCTCGTCGCGGCGGAGCGTGCGATCTTGGAGATCCGGGGGCGCGGGCGGACGCCGGTCGTCGTCGGTGGGACGAACCTCTACATCAAGGCGCTGCTCGAGGGGCTGTTCGAGGGGCCCGAGCCGGACGCGACGGTGCGGGCCGCGGTCGAGGCCATGCCGCAGGCCGAGCGTCGGGTCGAGCTCGAGCGGGTCGATCCCGAGGCGGCCGCGCGGATTCATACGAACGACGAGCGCCGGACCGTGCGCGCGCTGGAGGTCTTCCGCCAGACCGGCGCGCCGATCAGCGGGCACCAGAAGCAGTGGGATGCGGCGGCGTCGTTGCGTCCGGGCGTGCGGATGGTCGGGCTGGATTGGCCGAGCGGGCTGATCAACCAGCGGATCAACGCGCGCGTGAAACACATGATGGCGGGCGGGCTGCTCGGGGAGACGCGCCGGCTGCGCGACGCGGGCGCCTTCGGCGAGCAGTCTCGTGAGGGGCTTGGCTACAAGCAGCTGCTGGAGCATCTCGAGGGACGCTGCGATCTCGAGGCGGCGGTCGAGCGGATCAAGATCGAGACGCGACGGTTCGCCAAGAACCAGCGGACGTGGCTGCGCCGGCTGCGCGCGACACCGGGGCTGGAGTCGGTCTGGATCGACTGCGGGGCGACCGATCCGTCGGGGTGGCCGGCGGTTGCGCTCGGGCTGATCAGGCCGCGAAGCTGACGAGCAGGATGACGATCGTCAGGATCGTGCCGTTGTGCAGGAAGTGCGCGGTGATCGGCGCGATGATGCTGCCGCGCCAGCGCCGCATCAGGGCGAAGTTGAAGCCCAGCGCGATCAGCGGGAAGACGAACAGCGGCCCGTAGCCGTGCATGAAGCCGAAGAGCGTGGCGCTGGCGAGCGCGGCGAGGACGACGGGCTGCGTCCCGGTGAAGTGGCGGAAGAGCGCGCCGCGGAAGACCAGCTCCTCGGTGAGCGGCGCCCAGAAGACCGCCAGCGAGAACACGAGGGCGAGCGCGATGGCGTCGCCGGACTCGACCAGCTCGATGACCGGGTTAGTCGGCGGCGGGCTGTCGGGCGGCATGAAGGCGCTGGCGATGCCGAGCAGGACGAAGGTGATCGCGACGCCGAAGAGGAAGACGGGGAAGCCGGCCAGGTAGCCGAAGATCCCGGCGCCGACCTCGGCGAGCAGCCCGCGCCCGCGGTGCAGGCCGACCGTGCCGGTCAGCCGCTGCCAGCCCATGCCTCGGGCCAGCGGCCACAGCGGGACGAGCGCGAGCAGCCACTGAGAGCCGAGCTTGATGTAGGGCCAGGGCATCGTGTTCGGCAGGAGGTTCCCGACGAGCTGCAGCAGCAGGAATCCGAGCACGAAGAGCCCGAAGGTCTCCATGTAGACGCTGCCGCCGGCCTCGGGCAGCGGCATCCGCGGCTTGAACTGGCCTGTCGCGGCCATCACGATCGCGGCGATGAAGCAGACCAGCGCCCCGAGCGCGACCAGCGCCACGAGCCCGCCGAACGCGACCATCACGACCGTGAGCCCGATGGCCTTGGCTCGGCGTTCCTGGAGGCGCGGGTCGGACTCGGGCAGGCCGCGCGAGAGCACGATCTCGGCGTAGAAGCCGTGGTGATCGAGCAGCCGCTGGCGCGTGGTCTCGTCGATCGGCAGCTGGGCGCCCAGCGGATCGTCGGGCTCGGCGGAGATGCCGTCGGCGGGCCATTCGAAGAGCTCGATCAGCGTGCGGGCGTCCTCGCGGACGAGGGCCGCGACGTCGTCTTCCTCGTCTGGGGTCGCCTCGAGGATCCGCGTCAGGCGGTCGATCGCTTCTTGCGGCCCGACGACCTCGCCGGCGACGATCGCGACCCGGAGGCGCTCGACGTCGCTGGTCGCCGTCGAGTCGAGCTGCTGGAGCAGGGGCGCGAAGGCGTCGGGCTGCGAGCTGTCGAGCGCGTGGATCCCCACGCCGAGCTGGGAGACGAGGTCGATCGGGTTCGCGACGCCGGCCGGCGGATCGATGGTCGGGGTCTCGTCCTCGGGCGTCTCGGCGGCCCGGGAGGTCGGCCAGAAGGGCTCGATGCCGAACATCTCGAAGACCGGCGGGACGTTCTGGATCGCCGCGACGACCAGGAATGAGGCGACGGCGAGCAGCACCGCGACGCGGCGCGACATCGGCGAGCCCGGGTCGGCGGGCTGGCGGTCGCGCCCGGGCCCGTGTGTCCAGGTCTCGGAGAGGCCGCCCGCGGGCCGGTCCTGGGGCGCGTCGGGCATCGGGCTGGTCGGGTGGGGCTCGCCTGTCATCGCCACCACTATCGGCTCGCGCCCGGCCCGTGGCCAATCGGGCTAGCATCGGCTCGACTCGGCACCCTTCTGGACGGGCGATGTTCGCCGCCGGGACGACGCGGGAGGACGGCAGCGCCATGGCGTGGATCACCAAGGACTCGGCGGGCACGAGGGTCGAGCGTCGGGCGGAGCCCTACCTGACCGAGGGCATGCGCCGCACGCTCGACGAGACCTACAAGCCGCGGTACGAGACCACGATGGCGTGCATCCTGCCGGCGCTGCACCTGATCCAGCACGAGTACGGCTGGGTGCCCAAGCAGGCGATGGACGAGATCGCGGCGCACCTCGAGGTCAAGCCGAGCGACGTGTTCGACACGGCGACGTTCTACGAGGAGTACTGGCTGAAGCCCAAGGGCAAGACGCTGGTGCAGGTCTGCCGCTCGATCGCGTGCGAGTTCTGCGGCCAGCCCGAGCTGACGCAGTCGATCAAGGACAAGCTCGACATCGAGGTCGGCGAGACGACCGAGGACGGCAAGTTCACGCTGATCGAGCTGGAGTGCCTGGGCTCGTGCGGGACCGCGCCCGCGGCGCTGGTGAACGAGACGCTGCACGAGAACGTGACGATCGAGCAGATGTCCGAGATTCTGGACCGGGTCAGCCGCGACATCGACGAGGGCAAGGCCGGTCATTGAGGGGTTCCCCTCGGGGCCGAGACTCGTTTCGCCGAACTGACGCGAGTCTCGCAACTCAAGGCCGCGGACGCGTGTAGAGCCGGGTGCGGTATGTCTCGCGCGGGCTGTGGGCTGCGCGTTCACGGGGAGACACGTATGAAGAATCTCATGCTCAGCGTGGCCGGCGCGGCCGTCTTCTTCGCGACGACGCCCGCGATCTCGCAGACCTCGACGCTCTACGGCGTGACCGGTGCCGCCAACGGCGACGTCGTGATCATCGATGTCGCCAGCGGCATCTTCACCGGCGGGCCGACGGCGTCGGGCGCCGTTTTCCTGAGCGGGCTCGCGTTCGATCAGCAGTCCGGCACGCTCTACTCGCTCGATGTTTTCGGCGACCCCGCGCTGGTCTCGATCGACCTGAACACGTCACAGGCGACCGAGATCGGTGGCATCGGATTCGGCGGGATCTTCACCGCCGACCGGGCCCGCTCGCTCGCGTTCGATTCGTCCTCCGACACGCTCTTCGCGCTCGGCAGCAGCAGCTCGGGCGGCGACTCGCGTCTGCTCTCGATCGACGCGGGGACCGGCGCGGCGTCGGTCGTCGGCTCGGCCGGGCTGCCCGACGAGCTGACCGCGATCACGTACGACCCGGTGACCGACACGCTCTACGGCGTCACCAGCAACTTCGCGCCGCTCGCGCCGGACCTGGTGTCGCAGCTGGTGGAGATCGACCGGGCGACCGGGGCGGCGACCGTGATCGCCGGCCTGCAGGGCGCTTCGCTGTTCGACGCGATCGCGGTCAACCCGTTCTCGGGCGGCCTGATCGGCTTCGACGCGGTGACCGGCTCGCTGCTCACGATCGATCCGCTGAGCGGCGCGACCGGGGTCATCGGCGAGACGACGCGCAACGGCATCACCGGCCTGGCTTTCGTCCCGTCGGGATTCGTCCCGGCGCCGGGCGCGGCGGCGGCGCTCGGCCTCGGCGGGCTTCTCGCCGCGCGTCGGCGGCGCTGAGGCCCGATCGGACCCGGATCCGCGCTCGCCGTACGATCGCCGCGTGAGCGACACGCCCCAGACACCGACCGGCTCGGACGAACTCCACAGGCTCGAGCAGCAGCGCCGCGACAACCGCGACGAGGTCGCCGCGCTCGGCTTCGACCCGTACGGCCGGCGGACCGACGGCCTGCTGGACACCGCCGAGGCCGCTTCGCGGTACGACGAGGCGGCCGACCTGGCCAACCAGGAGGCCGAGTCCGCCCGCAAGGCCTTCAAGAAGGCCAACCCCGACGCCCCCGAATCGGAATACCCCCCCGGCGTCGACGACCGCCCGCGGGTCAAGATCGCCGGGCGGGTCGTGCTGCACCGCGACAACGGCAAGCTGGTGTGGATGAACCTCCGCGACGGCAGCGGCCCGGGCGGAAAGCACGACTTTCAGATCGCGGTCTCGAAGCGCGACTGCGCCGAGAACGGCTTCAGGGTCGCCAAGACGACCGACCTGGGCGACGTGATCGTCGCCGAGGGGCCGCTGATGCGGACCAAGGCGGGCGAGATCACCTGCTGGGCGTCGGACGTCGCGCCGGCGAGCAAGTGCCTGGTGCCGCCGCCGGAGAAGCACGCGGGCCTGACCGACATCGAGGAGCGGTACCGCCAGCGGTACGTCGACCTGTGGTCGAGCCCCGAGACGATGGGCGTGTTCCTGGCCCGCTCGAACCTCGTGGCGCGGTTCCGGAGCTTCCTGCAGGGCCGGCGCTTCGTCGAGGTCGAGACGCCGATGCTGCAGGCCCAGGCCGGCGGCGCCGCGGCCCGCCCGTTCACGACGCACATGAACGCGCTGGAGCTGGATCTATTCCTGCGCATCGCGCCCGAGCTGTACCTCAAGAGGCTCCTGGTCGGCGGGATGAACCGAGTCTTCGAGATAAACCGCAACTTCCGCAACGAGGGCGTCTCGCCGAGGCACAACCCCGAGTTCACGATGCTCGAGCTCTACGAGGCCTTCGGCGACTACATGACGATGGCCGAGCTGACCGAGTCGATGATCCGCGACGGCGCCCGGATGGTCACCGGGGACGACGAGCCGAGGATCGGCTTCGGCGAGATCGAGATCGACTACGCGAGCCCGTTCCAGAAGGCCGCGTACGGCGACCTGTTCGAGACCCACGTCGGCTGCTCGATGCTCGACGAGGACGCGGTCCGCGCCGCCGCGGAGGCCCGCAAGCTCAAGACCGTCGGCAAGGGCGGCGTGCCGCTCGACCACTGGCTGCTCGTGGGCGAGCTGTTCGAGGCGGTCTGCGAGGATCAGATCGATCCGAGCCGCCCGACGTTCGTCATCGACTACCCCGCGGCGCTCTGCCCGCTGACCAAGGCCGAGGCCGGCCGTCCGGAGATCGCCGAGCGGTTCGAGCTCTACATCGCGGGCATGGAGATCGCCAACGCCTACACCGAGCTGAACGACCCCGACGTCCAGGCCGAGCGGTTCCGGGCCCAGCTGGCGGGCATCGACGACGAGGAATCGACGTTCCGCACGTTCGACGAGGACTTCATCCGCGCGCTCAAGGTCGGTATGCCGCCGGCGGGCGGGCTGGGCGTGGGCATCGACCGCGTCTGCATGCTGCTGACGGGGCAGACCAGCATCCGCGATGTGATCCTGTTCCCCCTGCTCAGGCCCAGGGCCTGACGAGGACCGGTTTCAGGCCGGGGGCCTGACCGGTCACGGCCTCGTTCACGCTCTCGCCGGGCAGTCCCGGTCTCACTCGCCTTCGGGGTCGGCGTCGGGCGACGAGACGATCTTGCCCTCGTGGGTCACGTCGAACGGCACCGTCGGGCTCTCGCCGTCGGGCCGCGTGTCGACGACCGCCTGCAGCAGGCGGCGCTTCTCCTCGAGCTCGAGCCCGCGCCAGGAGAGCTTCACGCGTGTGACGCGCCGGACGCGCTCATCGAGATCGTCCGTCGGCTCGCCGGTCGCTCGGGCCAGCGCGCCCTCGCCCTCGATGCCCGCCGACGCGAGCACCGCGTCCATCCGCGTGGTCGCCTCGTAGAGCATCATGTCGAGGACCATCAGGGCCTCGCGTGCCGAGTCTTGCATGACATAGCGGAAGAGCTCGTCGAGGGCGTTCGACTGGTCGGAGGCCTTGACCTCTTCGTTGTAGGCCTCGTTGTATTCGCCGATGATCTTGCGGTTGTAGCCCTCCTGCGTCGGCGTCAGGGCGCCGCCCTCGCGGAGCTGCTGCGACAGGTCGGGCGTCAGCTGGATCGGCTGGATCCGCTCGACGATGCCCTTCATCGCCTCCATGTCGGCGACCGTCATCTCGCCGATCAGGCCGGCGTCGACGTCGAGCACGACCTCGAGATTCTCGATGATCGTCGTCTCGAACCGCCGCGTGCGCTGCGCGAGGACCTCGGCGATCTTCGTCCGGTCCTCATCGCTGATCGTCGGGTTGCGCTCGAGCGCCAGGTAGTGCGTGTTGACCGTGTACCGCGGCAGCGGGCCCTCGTAGTCCTCGGGGGCGCCCAGCGGACGCGTCAGCGAGGCGGTCGGCAGGTCGGGCAGCGACTTCGGGTCGACCTGCTGCGGGCGGGCCGGGCGACGCTGCGCCTGCGTCGGCTGCGGACGCTCCGGCAGCGGCGGCGCAACGTACTCCTCCTTCGGGGCGGGCTTGGTCGGCGGCACCAGCACCTGCGCGACCGAGCTCCCGGCAACCACGGCGATCATGAGCGGGCACAGCGCGGACGTCGGACGCATCGGCGGACACCTTTCTTGAGCGGACTCGTAAGCGAGCCTGTTCTGCGAAGCTGCGAATTCGGACCCACCGCCAGGACGAAACGCCCGGCTTCTCCAGCGAGAGCCCCGTTCGGTACCGGGCCCCCTCTCTCCGGCTGCATTGTTGCCGCGCGAGACGGCCAGTCACGCCCGGATGCGCGCGGCTAATCTCTGGTATGACCCAGCCCAGCGCCCGCGCCGACCTGGCCGCCAAGATCGCCGAGGTCTCGCTGAAGCGTGGTTCGTTCACACTCCGTTCGGGCCGCACCAGCTCCTATTACCTCGACAAGTACCGCTTCTCGACCAGGCCCGAGCTCCTCGAGCCCGTGGCCGAGCAGCTCGCCGTCCGCGTCCGACAGATCGCCCGCGACATCGGCAAGCCGGTCTCGCGCCTCGCCGGCGCCGAGCTCGGCGGCATCCCCCTCGTCGCCGCCACCAGCCTGAAGACCGGCACGCCGACCATCTTCGTGCGCAACAGCAAGAAGGAGTACGGCACGGCCCAGCAGATCGAGGGCGCCCTCGAGCCGGGCGAGGTCTGCGTGTTCATCGAGGACGTCGCGACCACCGCGGGCCAGGCCCTCGAGGCCGTCTGGCTGCTCAAAGCCGAGGGTCTCGAGGTTCCCGGTGTCGTCTGCGTGATCGATCGTGAGGAGGGCGCGCGCGAGAACGTCGAGAAGGCCGGGCTGCGGTTCGAGGCGATCTTCACCAAGTCCGATCTCGGCGTCACCGACGACTAGAGGCGGCACAGCCGTCTCTCCTGTTCGGTCAGAAGATCCGCAGCACGAACAGGCTGAACAGGCCCAAGATCAGCAGGACGACGATCGCCGCCGTCGCGATCTTCGGCCGGCGGGGGTCGCACGCGTTCCCGGTCGCCGTCTCGCCCTCGAACGCGTATCCGCAGCGATGACAGGCGGCGGCCTGGTCATAGACCTCCGCGCCGCACTCGGGGCATCGCTTGGTCTCGCCGCCGAAGCGCTCGAGGTCGGCCTCCGACGGCCCCTCGTGGTCCTCGTACTCCCAGTCGCTCGACATCGTCGGGACCCTAAGCCCATACTTCTCGCATGGCCAAGTCCGGCACGCTCCAGCTCAAACGCGTCTACGACGACCCGGAACCGACCGATGGCTTCCGGGCCCTCGTCGATCGCCTCTGGCCCCGCGGGATCTCCAAGGAGAACGCCGAACTGGGCGACTGGGCCAAGGACGCCGCCCCCTCGAACGAGCTCCGCAAGGCGTACCACGGCGCCGAGCTCGACTTCGCGGCGTTCCGCGAGGCCTATCTCGCCGAGCTCGAGGCCGAACCCGCCAAGGCCGGCCCGCTGGTGGAACGGCTGAACAACGGCGAGACCGTCACGCTGCTCTACGCCGCGAAGAACCAGGACCAGAACCACGCGATGGTCCTGCGTGACCACATCGCTTCGCGGCTCTGACCGTGGCACAGGCGTCTTGCCTGTGTCGGAAGTCGAACGTCAACGACGGCTACTCCGAATACCGCCTGGCCCACGCCGCGATCACCTCGGCCGCGAACTCCGCGTCCTCGGCCCGCGTCAGCAGGTGGTCCGCGTCGTCGAGCGAGACGAAGCTCTTGGGGTGCTTGGCGGCGACGAAGATGTGCTCGGCGTTCTCGATGCCGACCGTGTTGTCGATCGGCGAGTGCATCACGAGCAGGGCGCGCCTGAGCCCGGCGATCCTGTCCCGGATGACAGACTCGCGGATGTCCTCCAGGAACTGCCTGCGGATCGTGAACGGGCGCCCGGCGAGCGTCAGGGCGACCTCGCCCCTGGCCTCGATCTCGGCGGTCTGCCCGCCGAACAGGTGCTCGACGTGGGCCGGCTCGGCCGGGGCGCCGATCGTGACGACGGCCCGGACCGAGTCGAGCTCCCCCGCCGCCGCCAGCACGGCGGCCCCGCCCAGGCTGTGCCCGATGAGGATCGACGGCGCCCGGTGGTGCTCGGCGAGCCATTCCGCCGCGAGGATGAGGTCCTCGACGTTGGAGCTGAAGTTGGTGCAGGCGAACTCGCCCTCGGAGTGGCCCAGCCCGGTGAAGTCGAAGCGCAGGACGCCGTAGCCGCGGGCGGTCAGGCCCCGGGCGATGCGTGCCGCGGCGGCGATGTCCTTGCCGCAGGTGAAGCAGTGGGCGAAGAGGGCGAAGGCGGTGGGCTCTGGGAACTCGGAGGGGTCGGGCGTGTCGAGACGGGCGGCGAGGGACGCGCCGAGCGAACCGGAGAATTCGACCTTGGTGGCGGGCATGGCCGGAGCCTACCCGCCGCTCAGCCCTGCGACTGCACCCACTTCATCAGCACGTCGGCGACCTCCGGACGCGTGAACTCCGCCGGCGGGCGCTCGCCCTGCTTGAGCATCTCGCGCACCTTCGTGCCGCTCAGGAAGATCTGGTCGCCCTCGAGCTTCGGGAAGCTCTTGCCGCTGACCATGCCGCCGTACTTCTTGCTCCACGCGGCGTGCTCGAACTTCAGGGGCTCGATCGCGACGTCGGTGTCGTCCAGCTCGTCGAAGATGTTCTGGGCGTCGTAGGTCCCGTAGTAGCTGCCTACGCCCGCGTGGTCGCGGCCGACGATGAAGTGCGTCACGCCGTAGTTCTTTCGGACAAGGGCGTGCAGGATCGCCTCGCGCGGGCCGGCGTAGCGCATCGCCGCGGGCATCACGCTCAGCATCGTGGTCGCCGGGTTGAAGTAGTCCTTGATCAAGGTCTGGTAGCAGTCCATGCGCACGTCGGCGGGGATGTCGCCCGGCTTGGTCTCGCCCACCAGCGGGTGGATGAGGATGCCGTCGGTGATCTCTTGGGCGCACTTGCACAGGTACTCGTGGGCCCGGTGGATCGGGTTGCGCGTCTGGAACGCCGCGACCGTCCGCCAGCCCTTGGCCTCGAACGCGGCGCGGGTCTGCGCCGGCGTCAGGCGGTGGTCGAGGAACGCCTCGGGGCCCTCGGGATCGACGCAGGTCGTGACCGCGGTGATCGGCCCGGCCAGACACAGCGTCGGCTCGCCCTTGACCGCCTCAGCGCCCGGGTGCTGGCCGTCGTCGTCGCCGGCGGCGTTGAAGAAGATCGTCGACTCCTTCGCGGCGTCCTTGGTGAACGTCTCCTCGACGTCCATGACGGCCTGGAGGACCTCTTCGCCCCTGCTGTTCTTGGCGAACAGCGCCACCCGCTGGCCGGCGTCGGCCGTGCCCTCGGGCACCGCGAGCAGGATCGGGATCGGCCAGGTCTGGCCCGAGGCGAGCTTCATCGAGTCGATGACCGAGTCGAAGTCGGCCTTGCCCATGAACCCGGTCAGCGGGCTGAAGGCGCCGGTCGCGATCATCTCGACGTCGCACGACTGCTTGGCCGAGAGCACGACCTTCGGGAGGCCCGCGGCCTCGTCGCGCAGGGCCGAGGCCCGGGCGTCGTCGGCGAGACGGTTGACGAGCGTTCCGCCGTGCGGCGCGATCAGACCATGCGACATATCTGCCTCCCGTGTGATTCTGGCGGGTGCCCCGGAGGGCGCCAAGTTCGGAGGCCGTCAGGATCCCACTCCCACCGCCGGCCGTCCGCGAGCCGGAGGGTAGGGGCGGGCCCTCACTCTGGCGCGGGCCCGGGCGCGATCGCGATCCGTCTCCGACGCGCCGCGAGGTAGCTCTCGCCCGCGAACCAGCTCACGCCCGCCCAGATCAACGCGTACCCGAGCCAGTTCCGATCCGGCACGACCTCGTCGAAGAGCAGCACGCCCAGCAGGAACTGGCCGGTCGGCGCCGAGAACTGCAGGAAGCCGATCGAGACCAGCGGCAGCCGCTTCGCGGCCGCGGCGAACCAGAGCAGCGGGAGCGCCGTGCTCAGGCCGCTCAAGACCAGCAAGGTGACGGTCAGCGGGCCGCCGGTCTCGAAACCGGTCTCCCGCCCCGCCGCCGGCCCGACGCCCAGGCCCAGGAAGACCAGGAACGCGACCCCGACCGGGGCCAGCACCGCGGTCTCGACGGTCAGCCCGACGATCGGGCCGACGGAGGCCTTCTTGCGCACCAGCCCGTAGAAGCCGAACGAGACGGCGAGCGAGAGCTCGATCCACGGGAACCCGCCGGCGCCGAGCACCAGCCAGGCCATGCCCGCCGCGGCCAGCGCGATCGCGGGCCACTGCGCGCCCCGCAGCCGCTCGCCCAGGAACAGCATGCCCAAGATCACGTTCACCAGCGGCGTCACGAAGTAGCCCAGGCTCGCCCGGTAGAGCTGGCCCTCGGCGACCGCGTAGATGAAGACCAGCCAGTTCACCGAGACCAGCGAGGCGGTCAGCAGCAGGATCGAGAGGGTCTTCCGGCTCCGCAGCGCGGTGCCCAGCTGCCCCCACCGCTTCAGCCAGGTCAGCAGCCCGAAGCAGAAGATCAGCGCCCAGAGCACCCGGTGGGCCAGGATCTCCGACGGCCACCAGGCCCCGCCCTCGGTGACGCCATCCGGCGCCGCCTCGGTGAGCCACTTCAGGTGGAACGGGAAGACCAGGCCCCACCAGGCATACGCCATGACGCCGTAGCGCCACCCGATCGCGATCTCGTGCGGGTCGTCGCGGGCCGGCCCGGGATCAGTCACGGGCTTCGGCCATCGCGTCGTCGATCGCTCCGAGGATCTCGCGGATATCGCCGGCGATCCGATTGCGGAGCCCGGTCACCATGAAGACCGCCACGTAGTCGTCCTCGAGGTCGAGCACCGGCGTGAAGCCGAAGAGCCCCGGGCTGCTGACGCGCGTGCTGTTGCCGTCGTCGTCGCGCTGCTCGACCCACATGCCGAACGCGTAGCCCCAGCCCCCGGCGCTCTCGCCCGCCTCGGCGCGGGCGCGGCGCTGGTCGGCCGTGCGGTCTTCGAACATCGACTCCACGGCGGCCTCGGATAGGACGCGCGTCCCGTCGAGCTCGCCCCGCCTCAGCAGCATCCGCATGAAGCGGGCGTAGTCCGGCAGGCTGGCCTCGGCGTTGGCGGCCGGCCAGTAGTTCTCGGTCTCGCCGAACGCGTCCCACTCGATCGTCGTGATCCCCAGCGGCGTGCAGACCGACTCGGTCACGAGCGACTCGAAGTCCTTGCCGCTCACCGTCTCGGCCGCGTGCCCGGCGACGTGCATGCCGTAGCTGCCGTACCGGAAGCCGCCGCCCGGCTCGCCCTCGAGCTCGATCTCGCGGGCGATCCCGAGCACCGCGTCGCGCATCGAGGCCCCGCGGTCGTTGACGAACCGCGCCGGGCGACCGTCGGCGGGCAGCCCGCTGGTCATCGAGAAGAGCTCATCGATGGTCAGCGCGGCCTTCTCCGGGCCGGCCGTCTCTTCGTCGAAGACGCCGGGCAGGTAGGTCGAGACCGGGGCGTCGAGGGCCATCCGGCCGTCGTCGACGAGCGTCATGACCGCCGTCGCCGCGACGATCTTGCTCGCCGAGGCGATCGGCACGACCGTCTCCCGGTCGTAGCCGCCGAAGTAGGCCTCGTGGAGCACGCCCTCGCGGTCGGCGACGAGCACGGCGGCGCCCGGCAGCCGCTCCTCGCGCTCGAGCAGCGCCTCGACCGCCCGGTCGACGGCCGAGAAATCCGGCTGGGCGACCGCGACCGGGGTCAGGACGGCGGAAACGAGCGTGCAGAGGGTCTTCATGGCCCGAGCATAAGCCCCGCGGGCGCCCGATCTCGGGGGGGCGGGGGCGCGGTCTAGAGTTGCGGCCCCGCCGGGGGATCCCCGAACACGCTTGCGATTGGAGCGACGACGCGATGGCCGAGATCAAGGCGACCAACATCCACTGGCACGAGGGCAACCTGACGCGCGACGAGCGCTGGAAGGCCCTGAACTGCACGGGCCTGACCATGTGGTTCACCGGCCTGAGCGCCTCGGGCAAGAGCACGATCGCCAGCGCCCTCGAGCAGGTCCTCGTCCAGGCCGGCGTGCCCTGCTACCGCCTCGACGGCGACAACATCCGCCACGGGCTCAACAAGAACCTGGGATTCAGCGCCGAGGACCGCGAGGAGAACATCCGCCGGATCGGCGAGGTCGCCAAGCTGTTCAGCGACGCCGGGCACGTGACGCTGACCTCGTTCATCAGCCCCTACCGCAAGGACCGCGACGCCTGCCGCGATCTGCACGCCGAGACCGGCATGCACTTCTGCGAGGTCTTCGTCGACACGCCGATCGATGTCTGCGAGGAGCGCGACCCCAAGGGCCTGTACAAGAAGGCCCGCGCCGGCGAGATCAAGGGGTTCACGGGCATCGACGACCCGTACGAGGCGCCGGAGAAGCCCGAGCTGGTGCTCAAGCCGGCCCACATGTCGATCGAGGACTCGGTCGCGGCGTGCCTGGAGTACGTCCGCGGCCAGGGCATCGAGATCGGCTGAGGCCGTCCGCTCCGATCAGATCAGTAGTCGATCCCGCGGGCGCCGAGCCGTGTGTCGCGGATAGGGATCACTGTGCCGTCGGGCCTGAGCGGGTGCGGCTCGCCGGGGGGATTCGCGTCGAGCGGGTTCCGCATGCTGGCCGAGCCGTCCACAAAGAGCATCGGTGTCGGCGCGTTCCAATGGCCATCGATGCGCTCGGGCCGCTCTCGCAGCCACGCCAGATGCGTGTCCCAGAGCAGGACCTTCCTGCTCGGGAATGCGACCTCGGAGAACCGGCGCACAGCGGGAACGAACGCGCCGTTGGGGCCCACGACGCCCGCGCCGAAGTGGGCCGGGTAGCGCCACGAGATCGTGCCGCTCATCGGGTGCGCGCCGTCGTCGCCCTCGATCCCGAGCGCAGCCATCTGCCGCGTCCAGTCGTTGCCTGGGGCCGGGAGCGTCAGCCCGTGGCCCGGCGAGATCCAGGATTCATAGGAACTTGCCCACGGCGAATAGCTTGTGATCTGCGACGGCCAGGCCCATTCGATATCGAGCGGGTTCTCCGTCGCGATCGTCGTGCCGTTCGGGTACCAGGCGATCGTTGCTGCGCGTGAGCCCAGCGAGTCGGGCTGGTAATGCGGGAACGCGTCCGCGTGGTCCGCCGCGTATTTGAAGAACGAGATGCCGATCTCGCGGGCATTGTCGAATGCCCGGCGCTCGGGCGTCATGCGCTGCGGCGTGACGAATGTCGCCGAAACGACGAGGACAAGCACGAGCACCGCCGCGACCGCGGTGATCAGTTCGACCCTCGAGAAGCCCCGCGCGTGCCTGGTGCGTTTCATGACCCGGACCGCCTCCCGTCGCGTGCTGGTATACGCGACCCGGGGCGCCCGGGTTTCGGGCGGAGGTGGCTCAGTAGTCTACGCCCCGCACGCCGCTCTCGGTGTCGCGGAAGGCCTTGGGCGCCCGCTGCGTGCGCAGACGGTTTGTCACCGGCATCCGGGCGTCCTGCGGCAGCAGCGCCTCGGCGTGCCCGTCGGCGAACGCCATCGGCGTCGGCGCCGCCCAGTGGCCGTCCACCAGCTCGGGCCGGTTGCGCATCCACGCCAGGTGCGTGTCCCAGAACAGGACCTTGCTCGCCGGGTAGGCGACCTCCGACCGCGTCACGCCCCGGACGAGCGACTCGTCGGCCGGCGTGTTCGCGGACGGGTTCCAGACCGCCGGGTCGGCGGTGAAGTTGTTGGACAGCCGCCACGAGATCGTCTCGCTGAACTGGCTGAACGGTTGGCCCTCGTTGAGCCCGAGCGACTGCAGCTGGTCCTGCCAGTCGCGCCCCTCGCTGGGCAGCTCGAGGCCGAGGCCGGGCGAGGTCCAGGTCTGGTACGCCTCGTTCCAGGGCGTCACGCTCGCGAGCAGCGAGGGCCAGCCCCACTCGACCGAGAACAGGTCGCTGTTGGCGATGATCGTGCCCTCGGGGTACCAGCGGAAGACAACGAAGTTCGACAGCCCGCCGAGCGGCGACTCGCTCTCCACAGGCGTGGCGTACGGGTAGCTGCCGTTGTTCTGGCCGAGGTACAGCTCGAAAGCCTGCGATGTGCTCCGCGCGTTGCTGAGCGCGACCAGGCGCTGGGCGCTCTGGCGCGAGCCGGCCAGCGCGGGCAGCAGGATCCCGATCAGCAGCGCGATCAGGCCGATCGTCACGAGCAGCTCGATCAGCGAGAATCCGCGACGCGTCTTCGTGCTCATCGAAAGTTCTCCCAGCGCGAACGCGCCGCGTCCGAGCCGAGCCGCGCCGCGGCCGCGACCGGCCGCCAGGACCGGACCGACTCGTCGAAGGTCATGAACAGCGAGAGCGAGAAATCGGCGGCGTCGCCGCGACGGCCTTCGATCCGCACGGGCGCCCAGACCTCGACGACCGGGCCGGCCGCGGGGTCGGAGCCGAACATGTGCCCCAGCGGCATGCGGACGCCGCTGTCGGCCCGCCGGGTCTCGCCGCCCTCGTCCTCGGCCGCGAACTGCATCATCATGATCGGCACCGCGTCGGGCGACATCTCCGGCATCCCCGGGATGTTGGGCAGCTTCGGCACGCGGCCGCCCGCGTCCTCGCCGATCCGCTCGATGCGCGCCGAGGTCAGATCGACCGTGCCGCCGCCCATCAGCGCGTGCAGCCGGTTGTAGAGCGCCGCGCCGGGCGGCTCTTCGTCTCCGCGCAGACCACCGACGGAAAGGAACGCGGCGCTGAACGCGTCGATGTCCTCGGCGACGAGCGGACGCATCAGGTCGCGCCAGCTCTGGATCAGGCTGCGCCGGCGCTCGCGCGACTGATCGGCCAGCGCCACGGCCGCGGCGTTCTCGAGCTCGACCGGCGTCTGGTCGAACAGCGACGCGGCTTCCGCCGCGTCCGAGACACGCTCGAAGTCGAACGGTCCGGCGAGGTCGGCCTCGGCCTGTTCCGCGCCGGCGAATCCGAGCTCGGCCAGGCGCTGCTGCGCCTCGGGTCCCTCCAGCCGGATCGCGCCCGGGGGCGGGTTGTCGAGATCGATCGAGCCCGGGATCGCGTCGCCGTCGCCGCCGGCGAGCTGATCGACGGTGACCTCGCGCGCCCCGCCCTCGGCCGCCACGGGCGCGGGCGTCGAGCGTTGGCTCTCGGCGCTGCGGACCGGCGCCCGAGGCCCGAACTGGCCCGCGACAGACCAGGCGAGCACGCTCAGGCCGGCGGCCGCGATGCCTCCGGCAATGACAACACTCGCGATCTTCGCGTCCATGGCACCCCCTTCGGGGCCGTCGGCCCCGTATGGTCCAATCCAGAGACGCGCCGCCTGGATCGGTCCGTCGAACTTTGGCACAGATCGGGCCACCGAATCGGACCGAGACCGGGGCAGCGCACCATGACCGATCCCGCACGCATGCTCGAGGCCGCGCACGAGGCGGTCCGCCTCGCCGCCCACGTCTGCCGAGACGTCCAGCGCCGCCTCGATGACGTCCGCGCGATCACCAAGGACGATGACAGCCCCGTCACGGTCGCCGACTTCGCCAGCCAGGCCGTCGTCGCGCACGTCCTGCGCGAGCGCCTCGGCGAGATCCCGCTCGTCGCCGAGGAGACCAGCGCGTTCCTGCGCGACCCCGATCACCGGACGCAGCTCGGCGCGGCGCTCGAGGCGGCGCGGATCTCCTGGCCCGAAGCGACCGAGCAGAGCCTGCTCGACGCGATCGACCTGGGCGACGCCGAGCCGGACCCCGAGGGCGGCTTCTGGACCCTCGACCCGATCGACGGCACCAAGGGCTTCCTGCGGGGCCAGCAGTACGCCGTCGCGCTCGGCTTCGTCCGGGGCCGCGAGCCCGTGCTCGCCGCGATGGCCTGCCCGAATCTCTCGCGCAACCACGCGGCGTCGCTCGAGACCCCGGACCCGGTGGGCTCGGTCTATCTGGCAGAACGCGGCTCCGGCGCGACCGAGCACGACGCCCTCGAGGGCGCCGAGCCGCCGACGCGTCTCGACCCCGGGGCCTCTCGCTCGGACGTCGGTTTCGTCGTGACCGCGTCGGTCGAGAAGAAGCACACCAGCCGCGGCGACACCGACCGGGTGCTCGAGCTGCTGACCGAGGGCGGCGCTGAGATCGCCCCGCCGGCCCGGCTCGACAGCCAGTGCAAGTACGCGGTGGTCGCGCGGGGCCAGGCCGACGCCTATCTGCGTCTTCCCCGCAAGGGCGGATACGTCGAGCGCATCTGGGACCACGCCGCGGGCTCGCTGATCGCCACCGAATCGGGCGCGAGGGCGGTCGATCTGGCGGGGGAGCCGCTCGATTTCTCTCTGGGGCGCGGGCTCGAGTCCAACCGGGGCATCGTGGCGGTCCGGGAGCCCTGGTTCGACCGCGTGCTCGACGCGATCGGTCGCCTGCGGCGCGAATGACGCCCCGAGGGCGGCCGGCGCGGCGATTCCGACCGCCGGCGGGCCTTCAATGAGCCCATGCTGCCCGAGAGCTGGCACCCAGGGATCACCGCCGGGCTGATCGTCCTGATGATCGGCGCGCTGGCGGCGGGGCGGTTCGGCGCCGACCTCGTGCTGATGGGTGTGCTCGCGGCGCTGGTTCTGCTCGGCGTCATCGCTCCCGCCGATGCGGTGGCCGGGTTCGGTAACCCCGCTGTGCTGACCGTGGGCCTGCTCTACGTCGTGTCGGCCGGCATGCGGCACACCGGCGCGACCAATCTGCTGTCCACGCGCCTGCTCAGCGGGGCGAGGTCGGTCGCGGGCGCGCAGGCCCGCATCGCACTGCCGGTCGCGGCGGTCAGCGCGTTCGTCAACAACACCCCGATCGTGGCGATGTTCGTCCCGGTCCTTTCGGGCGTCGCCCGCCGCTCCGGGCTGCCGGTCGGCAAGCTCTTCATGCCGCTGAGCTTCGCCTCGATCCTCGGCGGCACCTGCACGCTGATCGGCACGAGCACGAACGTCGTCGTCGCGGGCCTGCTGATCGACTACGACGTGCTCGACGAAGCCGGCGAGGCCGTCCGGTTCGGCATGTTCACCCTCGCCTGGGTCGGCCTGCCCATCGCGCTGGTCGGCATCGGCTACATGCTGCTCGCGGGCCGGGCTTTGCTCCCGGGCGACCGCGGCGGCGGGGCACGGTCCAAGGACCCGCGCGAGTACACCGTCTCGCTCCGGGTGGGCGATAGCGCGGCGGCCGCGGGCCAGACCGTCCAGCAGGCCGGGCTCCGGAACCTGCCCGGGCTGTTCCTCTCGACGATTGACCGGGGCGAGAAGTCGCTCGTCGCCGAGCCCGACCTCGTCCTGCGGTCCGGCGACGTGCTGACGTTCGTCGGCGACCTGGAGTCGGTCGTCGACCTCCAGCAGGTCCGCGGGCTCGAGCCCCTCCGCGAGGAGCGGTCGTCGTACCGGGCCGACCGGCGGCTGATCGAGGCGGTCGTGTCCAATTCGTCACGCTTCGTCGGGCAGACCATCCGGGACTCACAGCTCCGGACCCGCTACGGCGCCGTCGTCCTCGGCGTGCACCGTCTCGGCCACCGGCTCGAGGGCAAGATCGGCGACATCGTTCTCCGCCCGGGTGACACGCTGCTGCTCGAGGCCGGCGACGAGTTCAACGGGCGGCACCTGGACAGCCGCGACTTCCTGCTCGTGACCGAGCGCGGGGGCCCGGCCCCGCGCCACGAGCGGGCCTGGGTCGCCTCGGCGATCCTGGTGCTGCTCGTCGCGACCATCACCGCCGGGCTGCTCTCGCCGCTCGCCGCCGCGATGGTCGCCGCCGGCGGGATGATCCTCACGCGCTGCTGCACGGGCCCGCAGGCCCGGACCGCCCTGGATCTGCAGGTGCTCGTGACGATCGCGGCCGCCTTCGGGATCGGCCACGCGGTCGAGACCACCCAGCTCGCCGCCCAGGCCGCCGGCGTGGTGACCGGCCTGGCCGAGAGCCTCGGGATCTACGGCCTGCTCGGGGCGGTCTACGTGCTCACCGTGCTCTGCAGCATGACGATGACCAACAACGCGGCGGCGGTGCTGATGTTCCCGATCGCGCTGGTTGTCGCGGGGCAGGCCGGCCTGCCGGTGCTTCCGTTCGCCGTCGCGATCGCGGTCGCGGCGAGCTGCGAGTTCACGACACCGATCGGCTATCAGACCAACCTGATGGTGATGGGACCGGGCGGCTACCGGTGGCTGGATTACGCGAAATTCGGGGGGCCGCTGACCGTTCTTTGCGGGGCGATCTGCGTCGGATTGGCGCCCCTGTTCTACGGGTAGTCCCTACACTGCCCGCGGGTTCGAAGTCGCGAGAGGGGGCGATTGTCGTGCGCGTTCTGATCACGGGGGGCAGCGGGTTCATCGGCGGGTATTTCGCCGAATCGCTCCGCGCGCGGGGCGACGAGATGGTCATCCTCGACCTCGCCGAGCCGACCGGCCCCGCGGCCGGGATCCCGCACCTTATCGGCGACGTCCGCGACCCCGAGGCCGTCCGTGCCGCCCTGACGCACCTCGGCGAGCCCGTCGACCACGTCGTCCACCTCGCCGCCGCCCACCACGACTTCGGCATTGAACGCAAAACCTATTTCGACGTCAATGAGGGCTCCGCCCGAGTCCTCGGCGACGCGATGGACGAGCTCGGCGTCCGCGACCTGACCTTCTACTCGACCGTCGCGATCTATGGCGATGCGCCCGAGCCGGTCACCGAGGACAGCCCAAAGCAGGCCTTCACGCCGTACGGCGAGAGCAAGTGGACCGCCGAGCAGGCGTTCATGGAGTGGACGCAGCGCAACGCCGCCGACAACGCGGGGCGCCGCTGCCTGACGATCCGCCCCACGGTGACCTTCGGCCCGCGGAACTTCGCCAACATGTACTCGCTGATCCGCCAGGTCGCCGGCGGCAAGTACCTGCAGATCGGGCCGGGCAAGAACATCAAGAGCCTGAGCTACGTCGAGAACATCGTCGCGGCGACGCTCTACCTGTGGGAGAAGCCGGGCGGCGCCGACTACGACCCCTACAACTGGATCGACAAGCCCGACAAGACCAGCCGCGAGATCGGCGAGGCGGTCTTCCGCAGCCTCGGCAAGGGCAAGCCGCCGCCGGCGCTGCCGATGTGGGTGGGCCTGATGCTCGGCCTGCCGTTCGACATCGTGATTAAGCTCACCGGCAAGAACCTGCCGGTCTCGACCGCCCGCATCAAGAAGCTATTCGCGGCCCAGACCAAGTACGAGGCCGACAAGATCGCCGCCGCGGGATTCGAGGCCGAGATCTCGCTGGACGAGGGCATCGACCGGATGGTGAAGTGGTACCAGGCCCAGGGCAAGAGCGAGACGGCCGAGTGGCGCCTGCCGCCGGCCGAGCCGCTCGAGTTCCGGGCCCCCGCCCCGGCCTGAACCCCGGCCTGAGATTTGCTCTGAGATTCGGCCTGAGGCCCGATCTCGAGAGGGCCTACCTCTCGACGCCGATCGTCTCGTGCGGCGCCACACGTCCCTCGCGCACGAGCGGGTGGCTGTGTCGGAGCACCTGGGCGTACGCCGCGGCGCTGCGCTCCTTGGTGTAGCCCTTCTCGAACAGCGCCCGCGCCCGCTCGCCCATCGCGTCGCAGCCCTCGGAGTCGGCGATCATCTCGCGGATGATCCGCTCCATCGTGTCGATGTCGCCGAGCTCGCAGAACCGGCCCACGCCGTGCCCGTCCACGAGATCGCGCAGCTCGCTTCCCGGCTCGCTGAGCGCCAGGATCGGCCGCCCGACGGCGAGCGACGTGTAAAGCTTGCTGGGGAAGCTGATCCCCTCGATCCCGCGGTCGATCGAGACCAGGCTCGCGTCGGCCGAGCTCAGCGAGTCGTTCAGCTTCTCGAAGGGCTGGTACGGGAGCAGCAGCGTGTTCATCAGCCCGCGTCGCTCGATCTCCTTCTCGATCCAGCCGCGCTTCCCGCCCGAGCCGATCAGCACGAGCCGGAACGGCTCATCCCGCAGCCGCTCGGCCGCGCCGAGCACCGTCTCGAACTCGTAGTACAGCCCGATATTGCCCGAGTACATGACGACGAAGTGGTCGAGCAGGCCGTGCGTCCGCGCGAACTCGCTGTCCTGCTTGCGCAGCTTCCGGAGCATCTCGCCGTCCGCCCAGTTCGGGATCACGTGCACGTCGTCGCGTTCGATCAGGTACGTGCGGCAGACGAGCTGCTTGGCCTTCTGGCAGAGCACGATGGCCTGGCGCGATCGCCGGTAGCACAGCCGGTTCGTCCAGTGCCACAGCTTGCTCAGCAGCCCGCCCTCGCGGATCGTCCCGACCCAGACCGCCATCTGCGGGTAGGCGTCGTGCAGCAGGATGACGTAGCGATGACGCCTGACCAGACTCACGAGCGCCCCGATCGCGCTCAGGAACGGCGGGTTGGTCGTGTAGAGATAAACCGAGTGCCGCCGGCTTGTCAGAAGAACCCGGAGGAACAGCTGCCCCATGAACGTGAGATAGTTCACCGCGCGGCCGATCAGCACGTCCTTGCTGAACCGCGTCGTCCAGAGACGACGCACGTCGACCCCGTCCAGGTTCTCGCGCATCGGGCAATCGACCCAGGTCTCGGGCGGGCCGTAGCTCGGGCGGCTCGTCAGCACCTGCACGCGGAAGCCGAGTTTCACCAGCTCGCACGCGAGCTCGTGCAGCAGGTGCCCCGTGCTTGCCACGTCCGGCTCGTAGTACTGGTTGAGGATGATCACCTCGAGCGGCTCGCCCGTCTCGGGATGGATGCCGACGCGCGATCCCGTCGACGGGCTCACGCCGGCGGCCTCCGCGGCCCGCGCGGCGACCTCCGCCGCCGCCCCAGTTGCCGTCCCGCCGCCGCTCACGCCGCTCGCCCTCCCCCGTCGCGCCCGGACACACCCATCAAGGCCATGGCGCCCGGTCGGGGCCATCAACAAAGCCCGACCGCGGCGGCGTCTACGATAGACCGCGGCCACCGGACCCGCCCCCGAAGGAGCGCCCAGCCGCCCCCAGAGGCCACAGCCCCGAAGCGATACAGAGGCGCGGACGTGACCGAGACCGCGGCAACCGAGCAAACCGACCCGAGAGAAGCGGCGAGCGACGCGCAGACCGACGGCACGACCGCGGGCGGCGCGCCGGTCCGCAAGTCCACCTGGACGCCGACCCAGAACCTCGCACGCATCCTCTGGATGTTCTTCGGGCCGCTGCTGTGGAGCCTGCTGCCGTTCGCTCGACCGACGCTGCTCCGGGCTTTCGGCGCCACGGTCGGGAAGGGATGCCGCTTCGGGCCCGCGGTGCAGGTCGCGATCCCGTGGAACCTCGACATCGGCGACCGGGTCTCGGTCCGCAGCCACGCGATCCTCTACGCCCTCGGGCCGGTCAAGATCGGATCCCGCTCCACCCTCGACCACAAGGCCCATCTGTGCGCGGGCACGCACGACGCGTCGGACCCGGGGTTCCCGCTCGTCCGGAGCCCGATCACCGTCGGCTCCGACTGCCTGCTCGGCGTGGACAGCTTCGTCGCCCCGGGCGTCACCGTCGGCGATGGCGCCACACTCCTCCCCCGCGCCAGCGCGCACCGCGACGTCCCGCCCGGGGCAACCGTCCGCGGCAACCCGGCGCGCGTCGTCGAGGGGGCCGGGGCCGTCGACGGGGTACCCGCGTGAGCCCGCGCGAGCTCTACTGGTCGCTGCTGGGCCGGGTGCTATATCGCTGGAGCTTCCACAACGCGTACCGCTTCCGACGCCTTCTGCTCAACCTCGCCGGGGCCCGACTCCATCCGACCGCCAAGATCCGGGCCCGGGCACGTGTCGACAAGCCCTGGAATTTCTCCGCCGGCGAGGCCGTGCTGATCGGCGACGACGCCCGGTTCTTCTGCGGCGCGCCGGTCTCGATCGGCGACCGCTGCACGATCAGCCAGCTCGCGACGCTCTGCGCGGAGACCGCCCGGCGCCGGGGCGAGGTCACGGCCGCGCCGATCACGATCGGCAGCGACAGCTGGGTCGCGGCCGACACGCTCGTGCTCCCGGGCGTGACGATCGGGGCGGGCAGCGTGGTCGGCTCCCGGGCGACGGTCGAGACCGATATCCAGCCGTGGTCCGTCGCGGTCGGCGAGCCGGCCCGCCGGATCAAGGCGCGGGAATTGGCGAGCGCGAACACGCCCGAGACCGATCCGTAGACCAACCCGTGCCGTCACCCCCCCACCATCGCGAGCCTGATCTGCCCGAGCGGGCCCCGCCGAGCTCGCACTCGTCCGCGAACAAGCTCGCGCGCGGGCTCTGGGGTCTGGTGCAGGCAACGCTCTTCCGGCTCTCGCCGCGCCCGCTGTTCGTCTGGCGCACGGCGCTGCTGAAACTCTTCGGAGCGAAGCTCACCTGGAAGAGCCGCGTCTACCCCCGCTGCAGGATCTGGGCCCCGTGGAATCTGGTGATGGACGACCTCGCGACGCTCGCCGACGATGTCGACTGCTACTGCGTCCGCCCGATCACGATCGGCGCCCGCACGACGGTCAGCCAGTACAGCCATCTCTGCGGCGCGACCCACGATCACGAGGACCCAGCGTTCACGCTGATCCCCATGCCGATCACGCTCGGCGCCGACTGCTGGATCGCCGCCGATGTCTTCGTCGCGCCGGGCGTCACGATCGGCGAGGGCTGCGTCGTCGGGGCCCGATCGAGCGTCTTCGGCGATCTCGAGCCGTGGACGGTGAACGTCGGATCGCCGGCGCGATCGACCGGACCGCGGTATCTGGCCGGGCGGAACGAGCGGCCCGTCGAGGCCTAGCGGCGGTCAGCCACCCCCACCGCCGCCGGGCCCGCGTCCGCCGCCGCCGCGGAAGCCGCCGCGTCCCATGCCGAGCGAGCGCATGGCCTTGCCCATCTCCTGACGCAGGGCGTTCTCCTGCCCGTTGCCGCTGTTGAACGCGTCGGCCATCCGCTGACCGATCTCCTCGGCCCGCTGCTGGCGCTGCTCGTCGGTCGGCTCGGGTCGATTCCCGTCTCCACCGCCACGGAACCCCCGCCCGCCCTGGCGGAATCCCTGCATGAACTGTTCGATGTTCGCTTCGTTGCGAGCGAGCTGGCGCATGAACTCGTTCGAGCGCTGGCGCCAGACCTCTCCCATCGCCTCGCGGATCTCCTCGCTCTCGCGCCAGCCCTCGAACACGGCCCGGCGCTCCTCCTCCGACATCGCCTCGAGCAGCGAGGCCGCGTGCAGGGCGTACTGACGCTGCCGCTCTTCGTCGAGGTTGTCGTAGCGCGACGACGCCATGACGGTCACCGCCTCGTCGACCGAGTTCGGCAGTGAGACCGGGCGGTTCTCCCACGCCATGAACCCGCCGAAGCCGAGGCCCGCCAGCGCAAGCACGCCGACGGTGACGCCGACTCCGATCTTCTTGCCCTTCGACCAGTTGGCATCGATCGCCTGTCGCGGCGTCGACGGGCCGCCGAGGTCGATGCGGTTGCTCGCGACCTCCTTGCCGCCGACGTTCGAGAGATCGCCCAAACCCTCAGTCAGACTGGACTTGTCATTGGTCATCCGGTCCCCCTCATGATCCCGAGCTCTCGCGACGCTGGCGGCTGCCCAGCGGCACCGCCCTGGCCTGATACTCGCCGACGTGGCCGTCGACGAAAAGCAGATTCCGCTTCTGATGGAAGAAGTCGGCCACCACCTGGCGGCCGTCCTCGGTCTCGTAGGTCCCGCCGTCGAAGTCGTGCAGGACCGGCGTCTCGGTTGGGCTTCGACCCAGGCGGGTCGCGAAGAATGAGTCCTCGAACGTGCCGCCGCCGAGGGACACAATGTAGGTATAACTCACCGCAGATTCGCGCTCCACGCCATCGTCGTCGACGTACGTCGTGGTCGCGATCGTCTTGTCGCCCGGGCAGCGGTAGGCCTCGCTGTACCGATCGATCTGGTCCGCAAGGGCCTCGGGGAAGGTCGGCAACTCGGGCAGGCCCAGCTGCGATTCGCCGTCGAAGTTGGTCAGCCAGGGCTCGGGCATGTACCGGGCGTCGGGGTAGACCTCGTTGGAGTCGCCCTTGTAGAGCTCGAGCCCCTGGCCGAGACCGCGGAGGTTGGCCGCGCAGGCGGTCCGGCGGGCGTTGGCGATCACCGCGGGCAGCGCCGGGAGCAGGATCCCGATCAGGATCGAGATCACCGCGATCACGACCAGGAGCTCGATCAGCGAGAAGCCGCGATCGGCGCGACGGACGGGCCCCGTGCTCGCTCTGGACATGACGATCCCTTCTAAAGTCCTAACAACGGCCCCATCCCTCGGGCCGCCCGGTCAAGAACGCCGGCTTCGCCGATCCCTTGCGATCCGGCGGACTGAATTTCGTTCATCCGGGCCCTTTGGAGTCAGTTCGGGCCACGGGCGCCCCGGTTTACGCGACCTGATGCGCCGGCGGGGGTGTCTCGTCCCCGATCGACTCGCGCTTGGGCTCGCCCTCGGGGTCCTCGAGCGAGATCAGGCTCATCTGTTCGTTGACGACGCACTGCAGGTGGACGGGCCGGCCCCAGATCCGGCGCAGGCCGCGCAGGACCTCCACCGCCTTGGCGGCCTCGATCTCGAGCCCGCTGAAGTCGTGCGCGAGGTAGAGCTCGCCCCGGTTCAGGTAGTTGCCGTCGGCGACGTAGACGAACGGCTGGCCCATGTTGGTGATCTGGTAGAGCAGCGTCTGCTTGACGCGGCCGAAGTCGCGCGTGACAACGCGGACCTCGCCGGTGTGCGGGTCGCGCCGGAACTGGTACATCTGGTACTTCTCGACGAACTCGGGCGTGAGGAACTCGTCGATGAAGTTCACGTCGTTGTAGACGCGGCGGACCTGGAAGATCTTCTCGCGGCCCCGCTTCGACCCGTCGTCGTACCGCTGCTTCTCGCCGATGCCCTCGAGCCGCTCCCACTCGGGCCCGTGCTGGCCGGTGTCCCAGCGGCGCTCGATGTCCTTGAGCAGCTCGAGGCCGATCTTGTACGGGTTGAAGCCGCCGGGCGGCATGTGGACGACGCCGGAATGCTGGTCGGCGTAGTGGACGATCTCCTTGTCCTCGAGGAAGTGCTCGGTCATGAGCTTGGAGTGCCAATAGGTCGCCCAGCCCTCGTTCATGACCTTGGTCATCGCCTGCGGCGCGAAGTAGTAGCTCTCGTCGCGGATGATCCCGAGGATGTCGGCCTGCCAGTTCTCGAGCGGCGCATGGCGCAGCAAGAAGAGCAGCACGTCGCGGGTCGGGCGGATCGGGATCCGCCGGTGGGCCTCCTTGGCCTTGCGCGCGTGCTCGACCTTCTGACGCTCGAGCTCCTCGGCCGGGTTGATGAACGGGTCCATGTAGGACTTCGCGGGCAGCTTGTGCGCCTCGAACGGCTCGGCCTCGGGCTCGTCGTCCTCGCCGCGGTTGACGAAGACCGAGTGCGGGTCGATCAGGTGCTCGACAGAAACGCAGGCATCGATGAAGCGTTCGACGGTCTCCTGCCCGTGCCTCTCGATATGGCGCCGCACGCGCGTGGCGTGGTTCGCCGTCTGGTCCATCATCTTGCGGTCGGTCTTGCTGAACCAGAGGTTGTTCTTGAAGAAGTCGGCGTGCCCGTAGACATGGGCCATGACGAGCTTCTGGTCGGTGACCGCGTTCGACTCCTGCAGATAGGCGTAGCAGGGGTCATTGTTGATGACCATCTCGTAGATGCGCCCGAGGCCGTAGGCGTCGCGCTTGCGGAGCTTCTCGTACTCCATCCCCCACCGCCAGTGCGGGTAGCGGACCGGGAAGCCGCCGTACGCGGCGATCTGGTTCATGGTCTCGAAGTCGAGCTTCTCGTAGATGACCTCGAAGAAGTCGAGGCCGTACTCGATCGCCTTGGCCTTGATGGCCTTCATGTGGGCGAGGAGCTCTGGGCCGAGGTCGGAGCTGTTGGTTCGGGCGGCCATGACAACCTGTATCGGCGGATCGGCTCCCCGGTTCGGGAGAATTTGGGGCGTATTCAGTCGCCGATCCCGATCATCTGACCGAGTTTCACGATCGCGGCGATCGCCGCCGGGGGCACCGCGATCTTCGCGTACGCCGCAAGGAGGCGCACAAAGCGGAACGCGCTGATTCGGCTGGGGATCAGGTATACAAACTCCTCGATCGTTGCGAGATTAATCGCGGGCTCGGCATGCCCGAGTTGACGGTCGTCCGCACGCTTCTGAAGCATGTCGCCCAGGATCTCTTCGCGCTGATTCGGATCGATCAGGAATGCGAGCTTGCAGACCCAGCGATCGGCAGACGGGATCCGCGCGATCGACCCGGCCATGCTGACCTGAGCCCTGGCAGGAGCTCGCTCCACGGTGTCGACACGCGGGGCGCTCATCGTGCCGCCGTCGAAGCAGAAGACACCATGATCGAAGGTGAAGTAGATCCGTCCGACAACCGAGCCGTTCGCGATGACGTCGAAGCCAGGCCGCACGCTGTAGCCAGAGGCCGTTGGGAACAGCTTGAACTGTCCGATGTCTCCGAGCGTTGCCGGCGCGCAGTCGTGCGACTGGTGGAGCGGCGTGTCGGCCACGCATTGAACCGCGTGCCGCAGGTCGCGCTCGTATTCGGCGTGCGCACCGGTCAGTTCGAGGATTTCAAACGAGAGTAGCATCAGCAGTTACCGATCCTGGTTGGGTGCCGATTGAGTCTTCGAGTTACGCCGAGGGATCGCTTTGCTATCCAACCACGAGGCCGGTCATCGACGCTCGCTCGCGGATCAGATCTTCGAACGCGCGGAGCGCCTTGATACCCGGCGCCTCGATCCTGAAGTACTTGCGCCGGTTTCCGCCGCGTTCGTGCGTGCTCTCTCCCATCTCACTGGCGAGATAGCCCTTGGCCTCCATTCGCTTGAGCGTGGTGTAGAGCGAACCAAGCGGCATTCCGCGATTCGATTGCAGCTCGTAGAGCTCGCGGATCTCCAGCCCGTAGCGGCCCCGCAAGCCGCCCGTGGAGAGGATCTGCAGGATCACCGCCTCGCGATCGCTGGGCGGCTTGCTCGGAGGCCGAAGCTTGCGGCTGTAATCATTGCTCATGTAAGCATTGTACGATCGGAGTTGTACTGAGTTCAAGCACCGTCGGCGTGTGGACCAGAATCCAGTGTTAACCCCGGTGTCTCGCTCGTTGATTTCCCGAGATCGATTCGCCTGACGCTCGAAATCCAGCCGTGATCTGGGGATGCGCTTGTCGCTCTGTATTCTCATGTGGCAGGAACTCGGCGATTGGGCCGGGGCCCGCTCGCAGGGGATATGCGGATGGATCGAGGGATTCCCGTCGTTGCCGCGCTCGCGGCGTTGGCCGTGGGTGCGTCAGCTCAGGTCCAGCCGCCGGCGGGTCCGGTCGCGGACTCCGGCAAGTCGATCGACGAGGCCGAGCCGCGGATCCCGCTCACGCAGGAGACCGCGCCGGGCAACGCGTCGACCGAGTTCTTCATCGCCCGGTCGGGCTCGTACTACCTCACGCGGAACGAGACGACCGCGACGCCGAACCGGGACATCATCCGTGTCGGCGCCCCGGACGTCACGATCGATCTCAATGGGTTCACCATCGATGGCCGCGGGCTGGCGAACGAGGGGATCGACGTGCTCTCTTCGGCCTCGGCTCGTGTCACGGTCCAGAACGGCTCGATCATCGGCTGCCGGGGCAATCCGGTCATTCTCCGCGGGGCCCATTCGGTCGCGCGGAACATCTCGGCGGTCGGCGGCGGCATCGGCGCGGCGCGGGGCATCTATCTGACGAACGTCGGCGGGCTCGTCGAGGGCTGCCGCGTGGTCGATGCCGACGTCGAGGGCGTGCGCGTCGGCGATGGCGGCACAGTGCGGGACTGCGTGATCGAGAACGCGGCGTCCAACGGGATCTGGCTGAACCAGGGCGGGCGGGTCATCGGCTGCACGATCCGGGCGACCGGGCCGAGCGGCGCGGGCATCACGGCGCTCGACGGCTCGATCGTCGACGGGTGCGTCATCGAGGGGGCCGCCTCGGGGATCCTCGCTCAGGACGAGTGCCTGATCACCGACAACATCGTCCGCGACTGCGCTGGCGTCGGGCTCCAGACGATCATCGGTGGCACCGTCCGGGGGAACCGGATCATCCGGTGCACGACCGGGATCGCGGTGTTCAGGTCGGGCAACCGCGTCGATTCGAACGACATCATCGGCTGCACCACCGGCCTCGTTTCGGCGCTCGCCGACGCGATCGACAACGCGATCATCCGCAACTTCGCGCAGGGCAACGGGACGGCGTACAACGTCGGGGCCGGCAACTTCTTTTCGGTCACGGCCAACTCGGTGACCTCGGCGAACTACGCGAACATCGAGCAGTAGCGGAGCAGAAGGACCAGGGGAGCAACTCAGATGCAGATCAGAACGATCGTCGCCGCGTTCGCGGCCACCACCGCCGCGGCGTCGGCGCAGATCAACCCGCCGGCGGGACCGGTCACGGACAGCGGCCCGAACCTGAGCCAGGTGATCGATGCGCTCGAAGAAGCGCGCACCGAGATCAACGCCGAGAACACGCCTGGGGACGCGAGCTCGGTGTTCCGGATCAGCCAACCGGGCTCGTACTACCTCGCGGGCAACGTGCTGGCGGACAAGGCGAATTTCTCGGCGATCGAGGTCGCGGCGACGGACGTCACGATCGATCTCAACGGGTTCGCCATCGACGGGGCCGGGCTGGCGACGGGCGGGATCCGCGCCTTCGGGCCGACCGACCGGCTCGCGATCCGAAACGGCGTGATCAAGGGCATCAACGGCAACATGATCAGCGCCGGCAGCCCGTCGACCTCGGTCCGCGACATCCGGGCGGTCGGCGTGGCCGCGGGCATGGGGGCCGACGGCATCTTCGTCGGCGGGGCCGGCGCGATCGTCGAGCGCTGCGTGGTGGAGGACGCCGGGGCCGACGGCATCGACGTGGGCGAGGGCGGGGTGGTGCGCGACTCCGCCGTGATCAACTGCGGGTCCAGCGGCATCACGCTCCAGATCGAGGCGATCGCCGAGCGATGCAGCGTCACCGGCGCCGCGGACGGCATCCTGATGGGCGGGCGGGCCAAGGCGCTGCACTGCCGCATCACGGGCTCGCGCACCAATGGGATCAGGGCCTTCGACCTTGCGTTCATCGAGGGGTGCACCATCGACAACGCAACTTTCGACGGGATCCAGGCAACGGGCGATTGCGTGATCGTGAACAACCAGGTCCGCGCCAGCGGGGACGACGGCATCGTGTTCACCAGCGCCTGCCGGGTTGAGGGCAATCTGGTCATCGGGAGCACGACCGACGGGATCCGGGGCTCGAGTCGGAACTCGATAGTCAACAACACGGTCGAGGACATCGGCGATGATGGGTTCCAGATCACCGGCCCGGACAACCGCGTCGATTCAAACACCGCCGTCGGTTGCACCATCGGATTCCGAACCCAAGGGATCGGTGTCCTCGACAATATGATCGTCCGGAACTTCGCGTCCGACTGCGCCATCACCTACTCGGTCCTCGGCGGCAACTTCTTCTCGTTCACGGGCCCGAGCGCCTCGAGCTCAACGAATCCCTGGATCAACATCGCGCAGTAGCGCGGCGATTTTCTCGCCACGGCCGGTCGGAGGAGGCCGGCTCGTGGTATTCTGCTGTCTTCTTAAGTGCTTGCAGGGGGACATCATGCGCGCGTTTGCCTCGATCGTGGTCGCGGTCGCGACCGGTCCTGCGTTCGGTCAGCTGGGTCCGTTGGTGCCGCCCGCCGGCCCGATCAGCGACACCGGGCCCGACCTGTCGCAGCTGGTGACGCAGGTGCAGACCGCGGCCGACGCCCGGATCGTCGTGGACGGCGTCAACACGCCCGGCAACGCGACCAACCTGTTTCGGATCACGCAGCCCGGCTCGTACTACCTGACCGGGAACATCGAGTTCCAGCCGGGCGACGCGGGCAAGAACGCCATCGAGATCATGTCGGACGATGTGACGCTGGATCTGAACGGGTTCACGATCGACGGCAACGGGATCTCGCAGTCGGGGGTCTGGACAAACGGCAACGGCCCGGATCGGCTCGCGGTGTTCAATGGGAACATCATCGAGACGGGCAAGTGGGCGGTCGGCCTGTTCGGGGAGAGCAACCGGATCGTCGACCTGCACGTTGAGCAGACAGGCTCTGGATTCGCAGGGATCGCGGTGGGCGAGGAGAGCATCGTGGACCGCTGCACGGTGCGGAACAGCGGCGCGAGCGGGATCTCGGTGGGTTTCCGGTCGGCGGTGAGCCGGAGCAATGTCGATACCACGGTGTTCAGCGGGATCGCGTTGTCGAACTCGTGCCGGGTCGTCGATAGCGTGGTGTTCAACGCGGGCTCGAACGGTATCCAGCTGAACACGGATTGCATCGCGGTGCGGTGCGCGGTCCGCCAGAGCGGCTTCACCGGGATCACCGTCGTGACGGGCTCGATCGCCGACAGCTGCACCTCGTTTCTGAATGCGAACAGCGGCTTCGTGATCAGCGGGGATGGGATCGTCCGCGGTTGCAGCTCGCGCGACAACGACGCCCACGGGATCGAATGCAGCACGGCCGGCGCGATGATTGAGAACAACCGGGTCAGCAACAACGATGGCGACGGCATACGTCTGGCGGGCCTGTGCGTCGCGACCGGCAACAGTGTGAGCAACAGCGGCGGCGCCGGGATCTACATGAACGGCGTCGCGAATCGCGTCGATTCAAACATGGTGTTCTCGAATCCCGTCGGCATCGAGCAGGCCGTGCCCGGCTCGATGGGCAACGTGGTGACACGGAACGTGGCGGCGAACAACACGACGAACTACATGGTGACCTCGGCGAGCAACTTCTTCGCGGTGACGACCGATCCGGGTACGGCGGGTCCGATGGACAACGTGGCGCAGTAGCGCGCGAAGATCCTCGCCGCGGCCGGTCGGAGGAGGCCGGCTCGCGGCTTTCAACCCGGTTCGGAAGCCCTTGCAGGGGATGCAGATGCGCCTACTCGCCCTCGTCGTGGCCGCTCTGGCGGCAGGTCCGGTCCTCGCCCAGCTCGGCCCGCTGACGCCGCCCGCCGGTCCGATCAGCGACACCGTCCCGGACCTGAGCCAGATCGCGCAGCAGGTCTCGGGCGCGGCGCAGACGCGGACGATTGTGAACAACGTCAGCACGCCGGGCGACGCGTCCAACAAATTCATCATCAGTCAGCCCGGCTCGTACGTGCTGGCCGACGACATCGTCTTCGGCGGCGCCGACGCCGGCAAGAACGGCGTGCTGATCCAGGCCGACGACGTCACGCTCGACCTCAACGGCTACACCATCCGCGGCAACGGCTTCGCGCTCGCCGGCGTCATCGGTGACAACGCCGCGCCCGTCCGCAGTGTCGTGCGCAACGGCAACATCACCGACACCGGCGAATGGGCCGTGCTGCTCTTCGGCGATGATTGCCGCGCCGAGCGGCTGACCGTGGTGAACACCGGCGGCGGGTTCGCCGCGATCCAGGTCGGCACGCAGGGCCAGGTCGATCGCTGCATCGTGCGCGACGCGGCCGGGGACGGCATCGCGGTCGGCATCCACGGGACGGTCCGCGCCTCGACGATCACCGGCGCGACCTCCGACGGCATCACGACCAGCGCGAACGCGCTCGTCATCGATTCGAACGTCGCCCAGGTGGACGGTGTCGGCATCACCGTCAGCAACGATGCGTTGGTCGAACGCTGCACGATCCGCCAGACCGGCTCGACCGGCCTTTCCATGCTGCAGGGCTCGGTCGCCAGGTCGGTGCGGGTCCGCTTCGCCGGTCAGCACGGCGCGACGACGACCGGATACAACAAGCTGATCGACTGCTCGTTCATCAACCTGACGGGCAACGGGGTGAACCTGGGCGCGTACTCGGTCGTCGACCGCTGCACGTTCCAGCTCTGCTCGCAGCTCGCGGTGGTCCCGGGCGTGTCCTCGATCATCCAGAACTCGATCGCCGAGAACTGCACCAGCGCGTTCGTCGCGTCGATCAACACGACGGTCCGCGGCTGCACGATCGAGAAGATGAGCGTGCTCGGGATCGAGGGCCTCCCGCAGTCGGTGATCGAGAACAACACGATCCGCGACGCCGACTTCAGCGGGATCAGCGCCGCCGGCGGCTGCCTCGTCCGCGGCAACAACATCTCTCAGTGCGGGGACGGCGTCCGCGTCGCCGGGGCCGGCAACAGCATCGATTCCAACAACCTGTTCAACAACAACATCGGGATCCGTGTCGTCGTCCCGGGCTCGATGGCCAACCGCATCACGCGGAACTCGCTGTTGGCAGCCTCACGACCGACTACGACGTTCCCGCCTCCGGCAACTACTTCGCGGTCAGCAGCGACCCGACCACCGCGGGACCGTTCGACAACATCGAGCAGTAGGGCGTTCGGCCCACGGGCGTAGGGAACCCGCCCGAATCGCCGGCGATCTCACGATCGCGTGTCTGAGTTCCCGGCGTCCTCCGCTTGACTCGGAGGTGGCGGGCGTGCGCCCGCGCTGTGTCGGGGCCGTTCGCCCGTGGACCCGGAGCGTGATCCGAGAATGTGATCAGGAGCTGAGACCATGAAGATCATCGCGATCGCCGCGTGCGCCGCTGTCACGGGTTGTGTTCTTGCGCAGGGCGGGCTGGGGCCGCTCGACCCGCCCGCGGGTCCCGTTCTGGACACCGGCCCCGATCTCGCGGCGCTCGCCCGGGCGGTGAAGACGCCGATCAGCGGGCTGCCCGGAGCCGCGACCGCCAAGCACGTCATCACCGAGCCAGGCGCGTACGTGCTCGACACCGATCTGATCGCGATCGACGGCGAGAGCGGCATCTGGATCGCGGCGCCCGGGAACGTCTTCATCGATCTGGGCGGCCACACAATCTCACAGGCGGGGACCGGCCACATCGAGGGCTTCGGCGGGCACGGCGTCCACGCCGAGAGCGACCCCGAGCTCCTGATCCTGGGTGATCTGAACAGCTACGAAAACGCCGGCGACGGATTCCGCGTCGGCGAAGACGTGTTCGGGCTCTACATCGCGGCCGTCGGCAACGCCGGCGCGGGCGTCCGGGGCGGGAACGACGTGGTGATCAAGGGATCCAAGATCAAGGAGAACCTGACGGCGGCGCTCTTGCTGGGCAGCGACGCGCAGCTCTTCGACAACTTCGTCAAGGGTCGTGTGGACGGCGGCGTCTACATGGTCGGGGCCCGCAACACGTTCGTGCTGAACACGGACGATGGCGATTGGTTCCTCACCAACGGGATGATGACCAACCTGACGCACAACCGCTTCACGCTGAAGGGCGACACGCCGCCGACGGCTCCGGTCATCCGCCTGAGCGGCGAGAACCTGGAGTTCTCGTCCAATCACATGAACAGCGCGATGGCTTCCGCTCAGAGCCCGGGGGCACAGGTCTTCGCGGAGGTCGGCGGGGACAACTCGAACGTCGAGGGCAACACGTTCCAGGGCCTGATGGCGAACCAGGTCGGCCTGGCGCTCGCGGGCTCGGGTCACATCGTGCACGGGAACACGTTCGTCGCGGCGCCGGTCTTCTCTGGGGCCCCGATCGGCGTCCATCTCCGGCCGGGCGCGAATCGCATCGCGATCGTCGGGAACACGTTCAAGGGCTTCTTCGTGGGCTCGGCCGTGAGCAACGGCACAGGGAACAACAACGTGCTGGCCCCGATCGTCGACGCGAGCGCGCTCCCGGGCAACGGCAACCCGGACCGCAACCTCGTGCTGCCGTGAACGCCCGTCCCGGCCCGCCACCGCGGGTCGGGGCGATTCGGGCGGACGGGCGCCTCCTGCCGCCCGTGTCAAGAAAAACCTCGCATCCGTGTCCCGTTGCTCGCGGCCGGTCCGCTTGACCTGACGACAGGGGCACGAACCGAGCCTCGGGGGTTCTTCCCGGGGCCGGCCTGATACGGAGAAACAGCCATGCATTGCACGACCGCACGTCGGGCGGGCGCGGTCGCCGCGCTCGCGCTCACAGCCACCGCCGGACTCGCCCAGAGCACGCTGGGGACGCTCCAGCCGCCGATGGGGGCGGTCTCGGACACCGGTCCGGACCTCTTCCAGATCGAGCCGCGCACCCCGCTGAGCCTCGAGAACACGCCCGGCGACGACAACTCGATCTTCCGGATCGAGCAGCCCGGCCACTACTACCTGACCGGCGACCTGGTGCTCGGCGAGGCCGCCGTCGGCTACGCCGGCATCGAGATCGGCGCGGACGACGTCGTGATCGACCTGAACGGCTTCCGCATCGTCGGGGGCGGATTCGGCAACTCCGGCGTCGCGGGGCTGGGCAGTCGCGTCAGCGTGAAGAACGGCGGCATCACCGGCTTCGCCGGCTCGGGGATCGCCTTCCTCGGCACCGATCACGTTGTCGAGGACGTCAGCGTCTTCGAGATCGGCGCCAAGGGCGTCTCCGTCGGCGCCCGCTCGCGTGTCGAGCGCGTCACGGTGACGAGCAGCGGCGACAACGGCATCCAGGTCGGCTCGAGCGGGCGCGTCATCGACTCGGCCGTCGCGGGCTCGGGCGCGAACGGGATCTATCTGGGCTCGTACGCCTCCGCCATCGATTCGAGCGCATCGAACAGCGTCCTCGACGGCTTCTACCTCATCGAGGGCGCGGCCGCGACGCGCTGCACCGCCCGGAACAACCAGCAGGACGGCTTCAGCGGCGTGGAGCGGACCACGATCGACGGCTGTCGCTCAACGGGGAACAACCGATTCGGATACTTCAACGGCGAGGGCGGCACAGTCAAGAACTCGGCCGCGCTCGACAACGCCGACGACGGCATCCGCGGGAGCTTCGCCTCGCGCATCCTGAACAACGTCTGCGACGACAACGGCAGCGCCGGCATTGAGGTCAGACGGGATTCGGTTGTCCGCGGCAACGTCTGCGACGGGAACACCGTATACGGCGTCCATGCCAACGGATCCGGTATCGTCGTCGACGGTAACACCGCCTCAAACTCCGGCACCGGCTTCGTGAGCTACGGCAACAATGTCTACAACAACACGCTCGTCAACAATATCGCGTCGGGCAACTCAAACTACGCCTATTACGTCGAATCGAACCCCAACTACTTCCAGATCGCCGCCGACCCCGCGACCGCCAAGCCCGGCGACAACATCGAGCACTGAACTCGCCGCGCGAAGTCACACCGAAACACACGCAAGGAGAACGACATGCACAGGATCGCTATCGCCGCGCTCGCGCTCGCCGCCGGCACGGCCCGTGCCCAACTGGGCCAGATCAACCCCCCGCTCGGCCCGGTGGCCGACACCGGTCCGGACCTCTTCCAGATCGAGCCTCGGACGCCGCTGAGTCTCGAGACGACGCCCGGCGACTCGGACTCGATCTTCAAGATCACCAGCCCCGGCAGCTACTACCTCACCGGAAACATCCGGTTCGGCGGCGCCGCCGTAGACTTCAACGCCATCGAGATCGTCGCGACCGACGTGATCATCGATCTCAACGGCTTCACGATCGACGGCATCGAAGCGGGCGGCTATGGCGTCCGTGTCATCGCCCAGGGAGCCCGCGTCACGGTCAAGAACGGGAACATCACAAGCTTCCGCTTCGGGGGCGTGTACGCGACCGGGCGCATGTCGGTTGTCCGCGACGTCAACGTCAACAACATCGTTGACAACCAGTCGGCCGGTATCAGGGTCGGCCGGGGCGGTCTTGTCGAGAACTGCACCGTCGAGAACGTACAAAACTCTGGAATCCGGACCAGCTTCGATGGCCTTGTCAGGAACTGCCGCGTCTTCTCCGTCTCCCAAAACGGCTATTACTTGGGCGGCTTCAGCCGCGTCGAGAACTCGGTCTCGGCCGGTGCTGGCCTCGCGGGATTCAGGCTCGAGGAAGGCGCCCAGGCCGTCGACTGCCTCGCTCGGAGCAGCGACCGCAGCGGGTTCTACGGCCTCAACTCCGCGATGGTCACACGCGGCGTGAGCATCAACAACGACCTCGCCGGGTACGAAATGCTCAACAACGGCACCGTCCGCGATTCCGTTGCCCGCGGGAACACGGACGGATTCGTCGTCGGCGATGGCTCCATCCTCGTCGGCAACGCCGCACGCGACAACGCATCCATCGGCTTATTGATACAGGGCTCGGGCGGCAACATCGACCGCAACACCGCCTCGGGCAGCCAGTATGGCTTCTACTGCTTCGGCCAGGGCAACGCGGACAACGCCTTCACACGCAACGTCGCCGACAGCAACAGCCTCGGCAACTACTTCATCATCAGCAACGACAACTACCACCGCATCAGCACGGATCCCGCCACCGCGGGCCCGATGGACAACATCAGCCAGTGATCCCCCACCGCCGCGGAGCGCCACCGCGCGCCGCGGCGATTCACGCGGGCCCTTATCGGCCGCGTGCTCTCCCGCCACGCCGTCCCGCGGTACCTCGTTCAAGAACAGGGAAGGGAGAGAATCATGCAACGCACCGCCGCCGCCGCGCTCGCGATCTTCGCGTCCGTCGCCACCGCGCAGGTCGGCCCGCCGCCGGGCCCCGTCGCCGATTCCGGCAAGTCGATCGACGAGGCCGAGCCCCGCACGCCGATCAACGCGCGGCACACCCCGGGCGACGCCACCGCGGCCTTCCTGATCACCCGGTCGGGCTCCTACTACCTCACCGGCAACCTGGTCGCCCTCTCGAGCCAGATCGGTGACGTCGGGATCCGGGTGGACGCGCCCGACGTCACGATCGATCTCAGCGGCTTCACCATCAACGGCCGCGGCGTCTTCGCGAGCGCTGTCGTGGCCGCAGGCGACAACGTGGCCCTCCGCAACGGCATCATCAAGGACACGGCGGGCGACGCCGTCAATATCTCCGGCGCGGCGTCCGTTGCCCAGGATCTGCGGATCACGATGGCCGGCGATGAGGCCCTCGAACTCGGGAGCGACGCCCGCGTGGCGCGATGCACGGTCGCCCAGGCGGTCGGGACCGGGATCCGCGCCGGCGAGCGCGCCGACATCAGCCACTGCGATGTCCGGCGCGCCGACGACGGCATCTCCGCCGGAACCGCCAGCCGGATCTCCGACTCCGTCGCGGCGTTCTGCGAAGACGACGGCTTGAGAGCGGGCGGGAGCTCCCTGATCATCCGCTGCCAGGCCTTCGACAACACCGACCTCGGCATCGTCGCTACCGGGCCGTCGCAGGTGATCGAGTGTGTCGCGTCATCGAACGACGGTTTCGGAGGCATCAGCGTCGGCGCCGGATCGCACGTCGAGCGATGCATCGCTCGGAGCAACGCCGGCATCGGGATCTCCCTGACGAACGCCTGCGTCGTCATCGGGTGCAGCTCGGGAGAGAACACCGGATTCGGCTACAGCATCGGCAGCGACAACAGGATCGAGGGCAACCACGCCGCGCGAAACGACGGCGGTGGCGACCGGATCGTTGGCAGCTTCAACGTGATCGTCCGGAACGCGGCGGTCGTCAATTCCGTCACCAACTACGACAACGCCGGCGCGAACAACTACTTCACCACCACGTCGAGCGCCACCTCAGGCCCCGCCGACGCCAACGTGAGCCTCCCCTGAGTCGAGGCGTGAATGCAGGAAGACGGGGCGAGAAATCCGGCGACACGCTGTCACCCGCCACGCACCGGCTCCGCTTGATCTCCTGACACAGCCATCCGATCCGGCGCTCGCCGGTCGCAACGGAACCCAGGAGACTCACCATGATTCGCACGACCGCTCGTCGCGCGGGCGCGGTCGCCGCGCTCGCGATCACCGCCGCCGCCACCGCCCAGCTCGGGCCGCTCACCCCCCCAGGCGGGGCCGTCTCGAACACCGGCCCGCACCTGGGCCAGATCGAGCCGCGCATCCCCGTCGGCCCGGAGACCACCCCGGGCGACGCCGACTCGATCTTTCGCATCAACAAGCCCGGCTCGTACTACCTCACGAGCAATCTGAGCGCGCAGCCGGGGCGTGAGGTCGTCGTCTTCGTCGAGATCGACGCCGAGAACGTCACCCTCGACCTGAACGGTTTCACAATCGACGGCAACAACCTCGTCACACGCGGCATCGAGGCCTACCCCGACCACGTCCGCATCTTCAACGGCCGCGTCCGCGAGACCACCGGCGACGCGATCGACGCCCGAGGCAACCAGATGACCCTCCAAGATCTCGAGGTCATGGATGTCGCCGGCGACGGCATCCTCGTCGCCCGCCGCTCGATCGTCGAGCGTTGCCGCGTCACCGACTCCGGCGGCCGCGGCTTCCTCATCGGCAGCGGCAGCTCCGTCCGCCACTCCGCGGCGTTCCGCTGCGGGGCCAACGGCTTCGATCTGTTGTCCGGCGCGACAGCCGAGGCGTGCAGCGCGTCGCTGAACACCGGCGCCGGCTTCGAGCTCGGCGACCGCGCCAGCGTCCGCAACGCCTACGCGCTCGCCAACGGCGGCGACGGCTTCGTTGCCGGGTCTGGCGGCGTGATCGATCAGTGCACCGCCCAGGGCAACGCCAACGGAATCAACGCGGGTCAGGGGGTCGTCATCACCAACAACGCGCTCATCAACAACCTGCTGAACGGCATCGACGCCGACGCCGGCAACCACATCGAGGGGAACACCTGCCGCCTCAACGACTCCAACGGCATTCTCGTTCGCAGTTCCAACACAGTCCTCAACAACACCGTCGACGCCAACGACGCCACCGGCATCCGCATCCTCGACGAGGCCAACCGCGTCGATAGCAACCTCGTCACCTCCAACGACTTCCACGGCATCCGCACGCAGTTCGGTTCCATCGACAACTTCATCGTCCGCAACATGCTGCATCAGAACACCCCCGGCAACATGAGCGTCGATGTCGCCGGCAACTTCGCCCCGTCAACCAACACCCCCAACACCACGGCGACCTTCGCCAACATCGACCGGCCGTAGCACCGCCGCACGCACCAACCCCCTCTCCTCCCCACGCCCCGCCCCGCGCGGGGCGTGCTTCTTTTTGTTCGCACCGCGAGAATCCCCGTGAGACCATGGCCCCGCGCCCGCTTCTGTTTCGGCCCGCACCGAAACCGTCAGGGCCGGGAAAGGGGATTCAGATTTGAACACGACGCACGCGGCCCGCGCCACGAGCGCGATCGCCATCGCCGCGGCCTCCGCCGCCGCCCAGCTGGGGCCGATCACTCCGCCCGCCGGCCCGGTCGCCGACACCGGCCCGGACCTCGGCCAGCTGCAGCAGGAGATCGAGGCCGTTGAGCCCCGCGTCGCGATCAACGCGACCAACACGCCCGGCGACGCCGACTCGTTCTTCCGGATCTCCCGCCCCGGCTCCTACTACCTCACGGGCAAGATCAGTGCCTCCGCCGCGGGATTCAACATCATCGAGGTCGCCGCGGGCGACGTCACGATCGATCTGAACGGGAATCAGATCCTTGGCTTCCAGTCAGAAACTGCGGTCTTCGCGGCCGCCGCGGACAGCGTCGTCGTCAAGAACGGCACGATCCGTCTCATCCAGGGCCGGGCGATCTCGCTCGGAGGCGAGAACTGCGTGGTCAGCGATGTCCGAGCGTACACCACCGGCGGGATCACCGTCGGCGACAACGGCGTCGTACGCCGCACCGCCGTGAACGTCAGCAGCTCCACCGTCATCGTCGCGGGCCGCGACGTGATGCTCCGCGACTGCTCGATCCGATCCACGGTCGGAGCCGGGGTCGTGCTCGGCGAGACCGCCATCGCGCGCGACTGCACGGTCAGAGGCGCCACCGGCTCGGGGTTCCTGCTGGGCCTCGGGGCCCAGGCCGTCGGCTGCATCGCCGCAAACAACTCGGGCCCCGGGTTCCAGGCGTTCACCGACAACCTCATCGACGGCTGCACGTCACGCGACAACGGCAGCGGCGCCCTCGCCGGCTCCGGCGTGACCATCCGGCGCAGCCTGTTTGTCGCCAACAACAGCCACGGCATCAACATCGACGCCGGCGGCCAGGTCCACTCGAACGTCGTCCGGTCCAACGGCAGCGACGGCATCATCGCCCGTGCGTCGAATCTTGTCGCCGACAACACCTGCGACGCCAACGGCCAGCACGGCATCGTCCTGCTCGGCCAGGCCAACCGGGTCGAGCGCAACAACCTGACCGCGAACCAGGGAACCGGCCTGCGCGCGACCGCCGCGGCCGCCACCGACAACGCGATCGTCCGAAATAGCGCCCGCGCCAACGGCACGAACTACTCGGTCATCGGCAACAACTTCGCCCTGGTCGTCGTCGGCCCGACGCAGTTCGCCGACGCCAACATCGATCAGTAGTCACGGCGAGAGCGACCGGGACAGTCCCCAGCCCCACGTTCCGGTCCCTTGGTCAACATAGGTGTTTCACCCGTCAGAATCTTGCCGTAAGGAACGGGCCGCAATCCGGCGCAATATCCGGATCCGTGACCGATCTCCTGCGCCGTCGCTGTAGTGTCCTAAGGGTCCGTCGGGGTACGCATCGAAAGCCATTGCAGGGGGATTTCCAGATGAAGAGAACGTTCATTCGCGCGATCGCCGCGCTCTCACTCACCGCCACCGCCGCCGCGGCGCAGCTCGGGCCGATCAACCCGCCCGGCGGCCCGGTCTCGGACACCGGCCCGCACCTCGGCGAGATCGAGCCGCGGATCGCCATCAACGCCCAGAACACGCCGGGCGACGCCAACTCGTTCTTCCGGATCACCTCATCAGGCTCGTACTACCTGACCGGCGATCTCTTCGGCTCCGCCGCGGGGTTCAGCGTGATCGAGGTGGCGGTCAGCGACGTCGTCATCGACCTCAACGGATACCGGATCTCCGGGTCGTCGAGCGCCTTCGGGATCTTCGGTTCGAACACGGAGGGCGTCACGGTCAAGAACGGCCGCATTCGCAGCATCGGCGGCCCCGCTATCAGCCTGAATGATTTCTCCAACACCGTCCAGGATGTTCGCGTGCTCTTCGCCGACGGCATCATCCTCGGCCCGAGCGCCACCGTCGAGAACGTCAACGTCGGCCAGAGCGACCTCTCCGGCATCACCGTCGGTCAGTCGAGCTCTGTCCGCGACACGCGCGTCAGTTCGATCACCGGCGACGGATTCAACATCGGCGCCAGCTCGGTCGTCGAACGGTGCACCGCCAGCTCGAGCGCCATCGGATTCGATCTATCCGTCGGCGCCCAGGCCGTGCACTGCACCGCCTTCAACAACTCCGGCAACGGCTTCAACGGCGCGGGCGACAATATCATCGAAGCCTGCATCGCCCGGAACTGCAACGAGGGCGTCCTCGCCGGCGCGGGGTGCGTGATCCGCAACGGCGTGTTCTCGCTGAACGATGTCGACGGTATCGACGTCGATGCCGGCTGCCATGTAGAGGGGAATGTCGTTCGGGGCAACGGCAATGACGGCATCTGCGCTCGCGCATCGAACACCATCGTGAACAACACGGTGGACAACAACACCGGGTCCGGAATCCTCCTGCTGGATCAGGCCAACCGCGTGGATTCGAACAATCTCTCTGCGAATCAAGTCAACGGCATCCGCACGTTCTCGGCGACCGCGATCGACAACACCATCATTCGGAACTCGGCTCGCGCGAACATCCCGGCGAACTACTCGATCGTCGCGGGCAACTTCTTCGTACAGGTCTCAGGCGCGACGACGAACAACTATGCGAACATCAGCCAATAATCGTCGGATTTGATCCGAGTGGTGTCCCGCGGTGGTGCTCGTTCACGCCAGTAGGGGCGTGAGCGAGCGGCCGGATCCACGATTCACAGGTGGAAACCCGCCCGCAATCTCCGCAGTACAAGATTCGGATACCGACACGGAACCAAAAACCGATACACTCACCGCGGGCAGACCCGCAGGGAGAGAATCTGATGCACCGCACGACCGCATTCATCGCAGCCCTGGCCGCCGGCGCCGCCGCCGCCCAGCCCACCGCCGATCCCGACCCGGTGAACAAGTTCGCCTGGGGCGAGAACGTCGGTTGGATCAACTTCGGGGACTCCCCCAGCCCGGATAACTTCCTCGGGCGACAGATCATCGATGGCGCGAGCCCGTCGACGTTCCTCCAGGGCTTCGCCTGGGGCGAAAACATCGGCTGGATCAACCTCGGCAACGGCAACGGCCCCTACGCCAACAACGACAACACCGACTTCGGCGTCAACATCGGCGCCGGCGGCGTCCTCAGCGGCTTCGCCTGGGGCGAGAACGTCGGCTGGATCAACTTCGACACCAGCCAGGACGCCCAGCGCGTCAACATGGGCCAGAACGCCCGATACGACTTCGGCGCCGGCCGCTTCCGCGGCTACGCCTGGGGCGAGAACATCGGCTGGATCAACCTCGACTCCAACGAGGCCGGCAAGTTCGTCTCGCTCGACCGCTCGCCGTGCCTGGCCGACCTCGCCGCCCCGCTCGGCATCAACAGCCAGACCGACACCAGCGCCTTCGTCACGGCCTTCTTCAACAACGACCTGGACAACATCGACTACGCCGCGCCGTTCGGCGTCATCTCGCAGACCGACGTCCAGGGCTTCGTGGACGCATTCTTCGAGGGCTGCCCGTAAGGCCCAGCCCAATCTCGAACCACACGGCGGGCCGCCCTCGGGCGGCCCGCTTTGTTTTTGTTCGTATGAGAGCTCTCGGCGTGCCTACCGCACGCGGGCCCGGCCGATCACGCCCCCGCTGGCCTCTCGCAGCGCGACGAGCCCGCCCGCCCGCAGCCAACCGTCGAGTCGGAATCGGACCGAGGCATTCGGCACGCCCAGCACCAGCACCCCACCACCCGCGAGCTGAGCCCGGCAGCCAGGGAAGCGAGGCGCACCCACCTCGGCCCACGCCGACTCGGCGCGCCCGGCACGGGTTGTGGCACGACCGAGTCGCGACTCGATCGACCGGATCATCCCCCCCACGGCCTCGCCGCACTCGGCGCCGCCCGGACGGATCCTCCGCAGCCAGTCGAGCTGGTCACCGCTCCGGGAGCCCATCGGGTTCGACCCTCGCGACCGTCCCATCCGCCCACGGTACTGTCCTGAGGCATGCTCCGCGCCGAAGGACTGACCAAGCGATTCCGAGCTCGAACAGGCGACGTCACGGCGTTCGAAGGGGTCGACCTCATCGCGACGCCCGACCGCCCGCTCGTCGTGACCGGCGCCTCGGGCGCCGGCAAGACGACGCTCCTCCGCATCCTCGCCGGTCTGGAACGTGAGGATTTTGGCTCCGTGCTGCTGGACGGCGAGCCGATCGCGATGCGTGAACGTCTCGACCTCGCGGCTTTCGCCCATCACTCGGCAGCGCTCTGGCCGCACCGCAGGGTGAGGCAGCAGACCCGTGTAAACACCAAAATGAATGAATCAAACTCGGATGCAGTGATCGATGCGCTCGATCTCCGAGATCTGCTCGATCGTCGACCTCAGGAACTCTCGGGTGGGCAGCAGCTCCGCGTCGCGGTCGCACGAGCGCTGCTCTCAGAGCGCACGGTGCTTCTGCTTGATGAGCCGCTCGCGCATCTCGATGAAGCTCGCCGGGCGGATCTTGTCGACGTGATCATGAGTATGCAGCAACGCCTGGGCCGCATCGTTGTGATCACGTCTCACGATCTCGCCGCATTCGCTGACCGATCGATCGATCGGCTTGAGCTACGGACGACCGCCGGCGCCGTCGGCATGCGATGATCCTCATCAGGCCGCAGCATTCGCGGTGGCAGGGCGGATCTGGCTCTCCGACGAGGGCCTTGGGAGATAGAGCCGTGCGATCGCGCCACCCTCGGGATGGTTGTCGATTTCAAACACCCCGTGGGCCTGGTGAACAAGGCGTTCGCAGAGTTCGAGCCCGAAGCCATGTCCGGCTGCCTCGGTCGTTCGGTTGCGCGAGCTGCGCGACTCGATGAGCTGCGGGTGGTGGAACCCGTGTCCGTTGTCGTGAACTTCGACGAGGATCATCGGCGCTCTGTTCCACGTGGAACACGCTTCGGCAGGGGCGCTCCGGATCTCGATCCGTCCGCCTCGATCATCGATTGCACGCCGGGCATTCAAGAGGAGATTGATGAGGACGTGCTCGAGGGCAACCTGGTTGATGGCGAGCTGGCCCCCCGCTTCGACATCGATCCCAATGACGACGCCGCCGGCGCTCAGACCGCGTCCGAGACAGCGCAGGACGGCATCGATGCACGACCGCAGATCTGCTGCGGACTCCACCTCGGTCTGTTCGCCGGTGCTCGCCAGGCTGAGAATGGTTCTTGCGATCTCCCCTGCTCGATGGCTCGTCGAGTGCGCCTGCTCAAGAGCCCGTCTGGTCAGGATGAGATCTGCCGGGTGCTGCATCGCCGCCTTCGAGTAAGCGGCGAGCGGCGTCATCAGGTTGTTGACCTCGTGCGCTAGCAGGGCCGTCAGACGTCCGAGCGTGCGGAGCTCTGCTTCGCTCGATCGGTCCGATGGCTCGCGCACAGACATACGCTTCGCTGATCGACCCGCCTGGCGCGGCCCTGGAAGCGGAGCCGTGAATCTAAACCGATTGCTCGGACGACACCCACGAGACGGTGGGGCTCGGGTCGTCGAGGAGCCATCGTGCGAGAGAGCTCGGCCGGATGTCCTCCTGGCTCAGGTGCTGCCGGGCGATCCAGCGGAACGAGATGTCGTGCTCGAGGCTCTGAACGGGCCTGGTGTGTTTCAGCGGTCCAGCACCATCTCGCGCGTGTTTCACGTGGAACACCAGGTTCAGCTCGTGCCGTGGGATCCCCCGCTGCTCGAATCGCTCTTCGCTGATCGCGACCGGCTCAAGCCCCGAGATCTCGACACCGCACTCCTCCGCGAGCTCTCGGACGGCCGCTTCGGCGGCCGATTCGCCTGCCTCGACGTGCCCGCCCGGAAGATACAGGTAGCCTTGCTTCTTGTTCTGGCAGAGGAGGAGCCGGCCCTGGTCTTCGATGACGGCCCGTGCGATGACTTCAATGGATCGCGCCTCGTCCCTGACGGCATGCTTCATAGTCGGAATGTACACTGGTAGCAGCTTCGGCGCTGACGCCAGCAGAGGGAGAATCAGGATGGCGGACTCCAAATCGCAACGAGCTGGTGGTCGGCGGCTTGGTCGTGGTCTCGGCGCTCTTCTCGAGACCAAGCCCGCCGCGCCCATCGTCATCCGGACGACGCAGGAGGCAGAGGCAGCGGCGGATGCACGGGCGCCGTCGGATGAACCGCGTATCTACGAAGAACACAAATCTGAGTCAGTCGAAGTGGCTCAAACGTCCGGATATCAAGAACTTGCGGTGTCGGCGATCGTGCCGAGCCCATATCAGCCACGCCAGTCGATCGACGACGGCGAACTCGAGGCCCTGGCCGGCTCGATCCGTTCCAAGGGCGTGCTGCAGCCTGTCGTGGTTCGTGAGCTGAAGCCGGGCACGTACGAACTGGTGGCCGGGGAGCGACGCTGGCGTGCGTCCCAGCTCGCTGGTCTCGAGCGACTGCCGGCGATCGTGCGCGAGCTGAGCGACGACGAGGCCGCGGTGGTGGCGCTCGTTGAGAACGTGCAACGCACGAATCTGAACCCGATCGAGCGTGGCGAAGCGTTGCGTCGTCTGATCGAGCGATTCGATCTGACGCAGAAGGAGGCCGCGGAAGCGGTCGGGCTTGAGCGTTCGTCCGTGGCCAACCTGATCCGCCTGACAGAGCTCGAGCCCGACATCAAGGTCATGGTGAGCAGCGGCGCGCTGACCGGCGGTCACGCTCGGGCGCTGCTCGCGTTGACGCAGTCCGAGCTTCGGATCGGGCTGGCGACCCGGGCGGTTCGTGAGTCGCTCAGCGTGCGCGAGGTGGAGCGGCTCGCCGCGTCGCGTGCGGCCGCGGGCGATGCCGCGGCGGAACCGGTGGCATCGAGGGTTTCGGACAAGGGCGGCTCGAAGTCGGCGGACGTTCTCGACCTTGAAGACAGGCTGAGCAAGCACCTGGGCGCGCGAGTCGATGTCAAGTTGCGAGCTAAGAACCGTGGAGAGCTGCGGATCAGCTTCGATGGTCTGGAAGGGTTCGATCGTCTGCTCGAGCAGCTCGGCTTCCGATCCGACGACGCATCGCTATGAATTCCCTGGGTTTGCGCATGATGACGATTGATGTTCGTAGAATATATGGAGGGGCTTGTGCGGGCATCTCTGCAGATTCGAGAGAAGTTCCACCCGCGTGCTGGTCTCATTAGCTAAATGTAACTAAGCTCTTAGCCTCTTCGGGTTCGAGGCGGGCGGCTTGCGACAGTTCGCGCCGGCGTTCCCAGGGGATTGGAGCAACCGGATGGCGAAGAAGAAGGTGCGACGGCGAGCGCCCAAGGGGTCGACGCTCTCGGCGGTCACGACGGCGGATCTTGCGCGCGAGATGCAGCGGCGTGAGGCCAGCATCGGGCGTCTGCAGCGGCGCCGGGAGCGTCTGCAGGAGCAGATCGAGGAGATCGATCGCGAGCTCGGGACGCTGGGCGCGTCGCACGTCGCGGGGGTGGGTCGGAAGCGCCCGAAGAACGAGATGAAGCTCGCGGACGCGCTCGTCAAGCTGCTGACGGGCCGGACGATGTCGGTGACCGAGGCGACCGAGGCGGTGCAGGAGGCGGGCTACCGCACATCGTCGTCGACGTTCCGCACGATCGTGAATCAGACGCTGATCAAGGACTCCCGATTCAAGAAGGTCGCGCGGGGGCAGTACACGTCCAAGAAGGGCTGAGTCGGGTTTCTCACGATCATCGATGAAACGCCAACGGCCGCTTGCGCGGCCGTGCGTTTCACGGATCGGATTCTCGTGCCGGACGACGACCGCCGGGCGGCCGGCGTTGTCGATTACTTCGGCGCGACGAGCGGGTGCAGACGCGACGGGCGGTCGAGAAGGAAGAACCGCGACGCGTCGTCGCTGACCATACGCCAATTGTCGGTGATTGTCAGGGCGTCCTGGTTCTTGGCCTCGTCGTGCGTGCGCGCCAGGCCCCGAAGCTCCGGGCTCGGGTTCGAGCGGAGCGAGCTGATGCTGTTCTTGGAGGAGCAGCCGACCAGGACGGTCGTGAGCGCGACGGCGGCGAGAATCGTGCGAGCGGAACGGCGGGTCATGGCTGTCTCCGGGGTCTGGGCCTCGTGCGAGCCCTGAACTGTCGGTCCGTCGGTCGGTGGACGGCTCGGTCTGCTGCTCCGGCCGTCGGCTGCCCCTTGGGGGCCGTGGTGCGACCGTCCGGGGCCGCCCGATCTTGGGCGTCTCCGGGCAGACACGATAGCGTCCGTTTCCGATTCGCGTGAAGCCTCTGTGAGATCCTGGGTTTAGGGCTGATCTTTGCGTCGGCTCGAGGGCCTCGATCGTTACCCTGGGAACGAGCGCGACACGTCGCGGCTCTGCGGTCAAAAGTCTGAACCTTTGAGGATCCCGAGGGAGCCGGAGTTCTGCGGCGATGGCCAGGCCTCCTTCGAGTGGAAGGCCGGGGACGCGGGGAAGGCGCCCACCTAAAATCGGGGTTTGGACGGATCGTGGGCCGCGGCGTTTCGCGCTCGTTCCCGGGCGGCGTGGAGCCGGGCCGATCGCCGGCCGATCCATCGACCATGAGCGGTGCTGCCCTCTCGAGCGTTGCGAACGCGGATCTGGCCAGCCAGGTGAGCACCGCGGTCGCGGTGAAGGCTCTGGATCAGGCCAAGTCAGAGGGCGAGGCGCTCGTCGCGATGATCCGGTCCGTGGGCTCGGTGCGGGGTGCGGTCGCCGCGGCGCCGGGTGCGGGCGAGACCGGCGGGACGATCGACGTCTCCGCGTAGTTCGGCTCACGGTTGGCTTGGTGGCGTGGCATCGGACCTTTGGCCGGTCGCTGTAGGATCGTTCATGTCATGGTCGGAAGTGCCCATGCGGGGCGGGAGCCACCGCTTTCGGACCACACGTTGGAGCATGGTCGCGGCTTCCGCCCGCACGGACGCGCCTGGGCGGCGCGCGTTGGAGTCGCTGTGTCAGCAGTACTGGCCGCCGCTATACGCGTTTGCGCGGCGCCGCGGCCTCGACCCCGAATCGGCGCTCGACGCGACCCAGGGGTTCTTCGCGGGGCTGCTTGACGGCCCGACGCTCGGTCGCGCGGACGCGACGCGCGGGCGATTCCGGACGTATCTTCTCGGCTGCTTCTCGAACTTCCTTGCCAGCGAGCATCGCGCCGCGAAGCGCCAGAAGCGGGGCGGCGGTGAACGGATCATGTCGATCGACGCCCGAGACGCCGAGGCTCGGCACGGCCCGGAGCTCGAGGATCGATCGGAGCCGTCGGACGAGTTCGACCGTCGGTGGGCCATCGCGGTGCTGGATCGCGCGATGGAGCGGCTGCGGGAGGAGTACGAGCAGCGGGGGCGGGGCGAGCTGCTCGACTCGCTGCGCGGGGCCCTGCAGGGGCGTGCGCCGGGCTTGGATCCGGGGGCCGCGTCGCGGCTCGGGCTGTCCGAGGGCGCCGCTCGGGTCGCGGTGCATCGGATGCGTAAGAGGTTTGCCCAGATCCTGATCGAGGAGGTGGGGCAGACGGTGGGGGATGACGCCGACGTCGCGGACGAGATCAGAGCGCTGCGGGCGGCGTTCTCGGCCTGATCGCGTCGATCGGGTGTAACGGCGTCCGGTCGGCGGCGAAGATCTGAGTATGCGATGGACCCAGGAGGGCGACGCGTCCCTCGATCCAGCGATGATGCTCGACGGCGCGCTCGCGCAGCTCGAGAGCGCGGGCGACCTCGACGAGTCGGCGCGGACCGATTCGGTGCAGGCGCTGCTGCCCGATTTCGAGATCGGCGGGCGGCTCGGCTCGGGCGGCATGGGGGCCGTTTTCCGGGCTGTCGAGCGGGCGTCCGGACGGCGGGTCGCGATCAAGGTCATGCACGCCGAGCTCGGCGCCGATCCCGTGTTCGGCGAGCGGTTCGAGCGCGAGGCGGCGCTGCAGGGTGAGATCGATCACCCCGGTATCGTGGCGGTCTTCGGATCGGGGGTGTCTTCGGGTCGCCCGTACCTCATCACCGAGCTGGTCGAGGGGACCGACCTGCGAACGCTGATGGCTGAGCGTTCGCTGGGGGTCGGCGAGGCGCTGCGGCTGGTGATCGGCGTCGCCGAGGCGGTCTCCGCTGCCCACGGGCGCGGGCTGCTGCACCGCGACATCAAGCCCGAGAACATCCTGATCGATCAGGACGGGTCGGTAAAGATCGCGGACTTCGGTCTCGCTCGCTCGCTCGAGCTCTCCCCGCAGCGGCCGACGCTGACGGCGATCGGGCAGGCGGTCGGCACGCCGCACTACATCTCGCCCGAGCAGCTCGCCGGCGATCGTGTCGGGGCGGGTGCGGATGTCTACGCGGTCGGGGTGGTGCTGTACGAGCTGCTGACGGGGCGCCTGCCGGTTGGGCACTTCGGCGTCCCGTCGGAGGTCGCCGGTGCCGATCGTCAGCTCGACGGCGTTGTGCTCCGCGCGCTCGCGCACGATCCGGAGCGCCGGTACCCGTCGATGGCGGCCTTCGCGGCCGATCTGGACGCGTGCCGCCACAGCATCGATACGCGGACGCCGGCGTTCGAGCCGCGACGCGCGGTCCGGCGCTTGGCGGCGGACGGCGCGGCGCTCGCGATTCTGCTCGGGCTGGTGGTTTGGAACGTTCTCGCAGCCGGGCAAGAGAGCGCGGCCGGCGATGCCATGAAGCTCGAGTTCCTGGCCTTGCTGCGATGGGCGTGTGTGGTGGCGCAGGCTCTGGTGCTCGCGCACGCGGGCTCGTGGTTGTGGCGGTCGGCCCGGTCGCGCGGCATGCATCGGGCGTTCGGGCGGGGGTTGCTCGAGCTCTTCGTGCCGGCCGCGGCCGCGCTGCTCGCGGGGACCGCGATGCTCGCGCTGGCGGGGCGGTTGGATCCGATCGGCGCCGTTGTGGGCGCGTTGTCCTGGCTGGTGATCGCGTCGATCGCCGGCGTGTTCTGGTGGCGTGTTCGGCGGCCGATCCGGCCGCACGCCGCGCTCTGAGTCTGGCTCGGTTCTGCCGGAGCCGCGCGGGTCATGGACCCGGGAGGTGTCGCATGCGCTGGAGGCATGTCTGTTCGGTGTTGCTGTCTGGGATCGTTGTCGTGTCGAGTTCTGGCGCGGTCAGGGCGCAGGATGGGTTCCGAGCGCGAGCGCGTGCTCTGGTCGAGGAGGGCGCTGCTGAGCATGGTGTGCCGGGCGTGGCCGTGGCGTGCTTGCGCGACGGTCGTGTCTCGTGGATGGAGACGATCGGCGTCGCGGACACGCGGACCGGTGAGCCGATCACGGAGGACACCGTGTTCAATGTGGGATCGGTCTCGAAGGCCGTCGCGGCGTGGGGGGCGATGCGGCTTGTCGAGCGGGGCGAGCTTCGGCTGGATCTTCCGATCGAGGACGTGCTGACGCGTTGGTCGCTGCCGGAGTCGGAGTTCTCGGATCGCGTGACGCTCCGGCGGATTCTCAGCCACACGGCGGGGTTGTCGCTGCATGGCTACCCGGGGTTCCAGCCGGGCTCGGACCTGCCGACGCTCGAGGAGTCTCTCGACGGCGCGACCGGCGGGCGAGGTGGGGTGTTCATCGAGCACGAGCCGGGCACGCGGTTCCGGTACTCGGGCGGCGGGTTCACGGTCATGCAGCTCGCGATCGAGGAGGTGACCGGGCGCGACTTCGCCCGGTACATGCGTGATGAGGTGCTCGCGCCGCTCGGGATGAGCTCGAGCGCCTTCGGCTGGACGCCCGCGACGCTCGCTTCGGCGGCGACGCCGCACGACGAGTCGGGCGGGCCGATCCGCGAGGAGCACTTCACGGCGCTGGCCGCGGCGGGGCTGAACACCACGCTGCGGGATCTGAGCCGGTTCGCGGCGGCGTCGATGCCTGACGCGTCGACGCGGGCGGGTGGCGTTCTGCGGGCCGCGACCATCCGTGAGATGCATCGGGCGGTCGGTCCGGGGCAGGGCGGGGGACGCGGGCCGTCCGTGACCGGGGCGCTCGGGTACCAGGTGATGACGTTCGGCGCGACGACGCTGGTCGGTCACGCGGGGAGCAACACCGGCTGGGAGGCGGGCGTGTTCTTCCGCCCGAAGACGGGTGATGGCCTGGTGATGATGACGAACAGCTCGAACGGTCAGCGTGTGCTCCGGCCGTTGCTGCGGGCTTGGATCCGGGACATGGAAGGCGGCGGGCGGTGAGCGAGAGAGGGCGATTGTTCGTATTTAGATAGGGCGTTCGTCTCGGCTGTCGGCGTGGCAGTGTCGTGGGGCCGATTGCCGTCGTGACAGCATCGGT
>JBCBKP010000022.1:0-56184 GCA_038521625.1 Planctomycetota bacterium | reverse complement strand
GTAGATCAGGCGGGCATCGTCGAGTGGGCTGATCCGGTCCGGGGTGTCGAGATTCAGGATCGAGTCCGTCCCGAGACAGACCTCGACGCCGGCCTCGAAGAGCTCCTGATATCGATGCGGCCCGAACGCCCCGGGCGCGTCGAAGTAGGCCGAGGCACGCGGGCAGTAGGCGACCATGGCCCGGGCATTGACCAGAATCTGTATGTCTTTCTTTGACAGATTGTTGCAGTGCACGACGAGCGATCGAGAGCCAGCGCTCCGCAAGAACGAGTCGAGGTGCCCGACCGGCGTGCGTCCCGCGCCGACCGCGACGCCTTCATCCCATAGATCAAGCATTTCTAGAAACTTACGCATCGGGCCGACCCCCTCGGCCACGAATCGTGATTCCTCCGGGCTCTCCGCGAGGTGGGTGGCGAGCGGCAGGCCGAGCGCGGCGACGGCCTCGAACACGTCCGGCGCGACCGAGTACGGCGCATGCGGCTCGAGGCCGAGGCGGAGCCTCGGGCGGCGCCAGGCTCGTACGCGGCCGGCGAGGTCGGGGAGCGCAGCCAGCGTCGTCTCCGAGGCCACGCCGATGCCGAAGAGCTCGACGTAGCTGGTGCCCCAGAGGGGGGATTCTGAGAGGGCCTCCGCAGCGAACAGCGACGGGCGGCCCTGGACGGCCCCCGCGATGTCTCCGACGGCCACGACGCCCCCAGCGAGCGAGAGGCGGACGCCCTCGGCGACGGAACTCCGGATCTCGGTCTCGTTTGACGGCCGGAGGTCTCGGACCCGCTGAATCCAGGAGACAAAGCCGTCGGCGGGTTCGTGCGGGATCGGCCCGATCGCGGTCAGATCGAGGTGGCTGTGTGCGTTGACCAGCCCCGGGATCAGGACGGCGCCCGGGCGGTCGATGACCTCGTCGGCCTCCAGGCTCTGGTCGCCGACAGCGAGGAGTCGCGCGCTGCGGACGACGCGCGTCTGGGTGCCGTCGTGGGGCCGATTCTGCGGCTCGGGCTCCTCGATCTCGATCAGGAGGCTGACGGGCCCCTCACGGGTGCCGGATGCGTCGGCGGTCGCCTGTGCATCGATTCTGAGTCGCCTGTGGACTGGCCGTTGGTGATTCATGCGTCTGTTTCGGGGGTTCCGATACTGGTGATTGTTCGCGGCGACGCGCGGTGGTGGCGTGCGCCGTGGGCAAATGACCGGCACCTTCCCCGCGACGGAGCGCGGGGGGCAACTCCAGGAGGTATCGCATGGCCCGTCGCACTTTCCTCGCCCGTCTCGCTCGCCCGCAGGTCCTCGCCCTCGCTCTCGGAGCCGGGACGCTTGGCGGCTGCGCGAGCCAGCAGGCCTACCAAGAGAGCCTCGACGCGAACCGCGCGCTGACGAGCCAGAACGCCGAGCTCGAGGCCGAGGTCCGCGAGCTCTCGTCGCTGGTCGATTCGCTCCGCACGAGCGGCGGCACGGCGAGCACGAGCGTCCGCGAGCTCCGCGGCGAGAACGAGCGTCTCCGCGGCGAGCTCACCGAGGCGGTGGACGAGCTCGAGAACATCGAGAATCGGCTGCTGAACCTGGACTTCGGCTCGGTCGATCCGATCACCAGCTCGGCGCTCGAGCGTCTCGCGAGCGCGTACCCGGACCGGATCACGTACGACTCGCAGCGCGGCATGCTGCGGTTCTCGAGCGACCTGACGTTCGCCTCGGGCTCGGCCGAGCTGCGGAGCGAGGCGCGCGACAGCCTCTCGGCGCTGGCCGACGTGCTGAACTCGCGCCAGGCCTCGGGCTACGACGTGATGATCGTCGGCCACACCGACAGCCAGAACCCCAGCGCGAACACCCAGCGTCGCCACCCGACGAACATGCACCTCTCGGTGCACCGCGCGATCTCGGTCCGCGGCGAGCTGCGTGATCTCGGCGTGCCGGCGGAGCGGATCATGGCCTCGGGCTGGGGCGAGCACCGCCCGCTGGTTCCCAACAACCCGACCGGCGGCACGGCGGGCAACCGTCGCGTGGAGATCTTCCTGGTGCCGGCGAGCGACGCGACGCCGACCGGGCAGCGTCAGGTGCAGGAGCCGGTGCGGACGACGCCGCTCGATCCGATCAAGTGACCGAGTCGCCGCCGTCCGGCGGCGAGAAACGACTGAGTCGCCGCCCTCCGGCGACGAGAACGATCCGGTCGCGACCCCGGTCGCGGATCTGAAGCTCCGCGTCGCGGTCGGCCAAACGAGTGCGTGAATCACGGGGGTCGGTCGGCGGTGCCGGCCGGCCCTTCTTTGTGTTGCGAGATCCGGTCGTGAGGGTTCGACCGCTCGCGTGCGGCTTGTCTGAGTCACGACCCCGGGTCGCGACGGGCCCGCTACGCGGTCGCTGAGTCGGCGTGATCCGCGTGATCGATCTCGCCCCTGCGCCGCTGCGGCGCGAACGCGAACGCGAGCGAGACGACGAAGCCCAGAGCGCCCAGCGACGCGGCGGGCAGCGTCCATCCGGCGCTCAGCAGCGCCTGCTCCTCGTGCGTGATCGCCGGCGGGCGGGGCATGACGCGGAGCGCGGCGTCCCACTGCCAGGTGCCCTCGTCGAGCTCGGTCGGGTCACGCTCGGGCTCGGGCAGGCCCTTGCGGTAGGCCTCGACGCGGCGCCGGTAGAACGACTTGCCGCTCTCGGGGAACTTCAGCTCGGTCGTCTCGATCCCGCCCGCTGGCAGCAGCTCGTAGAACACGAACCGCCAGCGGTCGCGCATGGTCTCGCCCCAGCCCCAGTCCTCGGGGTCGATCTCGAGGTTGAACCGCCCGTCCTCGGCCGTGCCGGGCTGGGGGACGCGCGTCACCACGACGCAGCGGAGCGGGATGTCGCCGGTGCGGACGAGTTCGCGGAACTCGCGCAGCGGCCGGTCCTGCGAGTCGGCGAAGAAGTAGACGCCCATCCAGTCGGTGAACCGGTCCAGACCGGGCAGCGCGAGCTCGCGGGGGACGGCGATGCCGAAGGTCTCGGCGTCGTCGCCGTAGCTGAGCGTGACCGTGCCGTCGCCGGTGCGCTCGGTCGACTCATCGAGCGTGGCCTCGATGCGGACCTGGCGGTTCAGGAAGCCGAACTCGGTCTCGCCGACCTGGATGAAGTACCAGATCGTCTTGGCGTGCTCGTCGTTGTACCGGGCGATGCGCCGGCCGAGTTCGATCCCCGAGGCCCCCAGGAGCGCGAGGAACGCCACGGCGAGCGTGAGGCCGACCATGCGCTGGGTGCGGGGTTGTCTGCCGGTTGCGGGGGTGTCGGTCATCGCGTCCTTCGGCGGGGCGGACGACCTGTCTCGTCAGTGGTCGTCGCCCGCGTGGCTGTCGTCGCTGTGGTCCGTGTGTTCGTCGAACAGGCCCTCGGTGATGCCCGTGCGGACGACACGTTCGTCGGGGCTGGAGACCCCACCGGACCCGTGGCCGGCGTGGTCCTCGAGGCCCATCTTGCCGGCGAGATAGGCGGCGCCCTTCTCGGTGCCGTCCTCGAGCCACTTCGAGAAGTAGTCCGACTCGTCGGCGTGGAAGCGGTGCACGTGGTCGAGGCCGTGGCCGTATTTGGCGGCGTGCTCGAGGTCCTTCTTGTAGAAGGTGAACCAGAAGTCCTTGGGCCCCATCTCGGCGATCGCGCGGTTGCGGGCCTCGTCGACGATGTTGCCCGACAGGGCGGACTCGCCGTCGCCGTTGGCCGCGGCGATGTTCACGCCGACGCCGGAGCCGCCCGGCGAGGGGACCTCGTCCTTGTAAGGCGTGATCAGGCCACGGTTGCCGAGGTCGAGCGCCGGGAACGTCAGGAACAGCGCGAGGACCGCGAAGGTGAAGAGCATGATGTAGGTGTTCAGCGGCGTGTCGTGCTTGAGGTGCATGAAGTAGGCCATGACCAGATAGGCCTTGACCGAGGCGATGCCCATGGCGATCAGCACGTTGGTGAGCTGCGTGATCGGGATGCCGAGCTGGTGGATGACCAGCGACTCGCCCGCGGCGACCCAGACCGTGAGCAGCGTGAAGAAGCAGAGCGCGGCGAGCACGAGGACGAGCAGCCGGAGGCTGGAGACGTGGTGGCCGTGGGTCTCGTGACCCTCGGTATCGTGGTGGAACCCGTGAGGGTCGGACCAGTCGTAGTTGGGGTCGCCGGGGTTCGGGGCTTGGTGCGTCACGGGCGTCTCCTCAGTGGATCAGGTAGAGCAGGGGGAAGAGGAAGATCCAGACGAGGTCGACCAGGTGCCAGTAGAGGCCCGAGGTCTCGACCATGGCGTAGTTCTTGGGCCCGTACTTGCCCATCCCCGATCGGACGAGGACCCAGGTGAGCAGGCCGGCGCCGATCAGCACGTGCAGCGCGTGGATTCCGGTCGCGATGTAGTAGATGCCCCACCAGATGTGCTCGTGCGGGTCGTGGGCGTAGGGGTAGCTGAACCACTCGCCGGGGCGCTTGCCCTCGGACCACTTGGGGATGTACTCGAAGATCAGCTTGATGCCGAAGAACGCCACCGCGCAGAGCAGCGTGAAAATCAGGTTGGCGATCAGGACCTTGCGCTGGTTGAGCTGCGCCGCGCGGACGGCCCACGCGACGGTGAACGAGGAGGCGAGCAGCACGAACGTATTGGTCAGGCCCCACTTCACGTCGAGGTAGCCCGAGCCGTTGATGAACGCCTCGGGGTACTTCATCCGCATGATCGCGTAGCTGACGAACACGCCGGCGAACAGCAGGACCTCGGTCGAGAGGAAGAGCCACATGCCGAGCTTGGCGGCATCGAACTCGTCGTCGGCGTTGCGCCAGTGGTGGCCGTGGACGTAGCTCTCCCAGCGCATGCCCTTTGGCTTGGCGAGGGCCGGCTCGGCTTGCGGGTCGATCGTGGTCACGTCTTCATCCCCGTGGTGGCGGTTCGGTCAGTGGACGCGGGCGACCTCGTCCTGGTCCGGCAGCGGGAAGTCCTTCTCGTCGCAGTGCGGCGGCACGACGCGGTCGAAGTCGTACGGGCCGTGGCGGACGACGGGCTCCTGGTGGAAGTTGTGCTCGACGGGCGGCGACTCGGCCTCCCACTCGAGCGTCAGCCCGCCCCAGGGGTTCGGCGGCGCCTTGGGGCCGACGACGAGGCTGGTGACGAAGGTCAGCAGGTGGCCCAGGAAGCCGAGCCCGATGAGCCAGGAGCCGTAGGTCGAGATCTGGTGCAGCAGCTGGAATTCGTCGGCGTAGCCGGCGTACCGACGCGGCATGCCCTGGGTGCCCAGGAAGAACTGCGTGAAGAACGTGACGTTGAAGCCGATGAAGACGAGCCAGAAAGACGCCTGGGCCCAGCGCTCGTCGTACATGCGCCCGAACATCTTGGGCCAGTAGTGGTGGATCGCGCCGACGAAGGCGATCACGGTGCCGCCCATCATGACGTAGTGAAAGTGGGCGACGACGAAGTAGCTGTCGTGCAGGTGCAGGTCGGTCGCGAGCGCGCCGAGCGGCAGTCCGGTCAGGCCGCCGATCGAGAAGAGGAAGAGGAATCCGAGCGTGTAGAGCATCGGCGTGTTGATCGCGATCGAGCCCTTGTAGAGCGTGGCGATCCAGTTGAAGACCTTGATGGCGGTCGGGATCGCGACGAGGAAGGTCAGGGCGCTGAAGAGCGTGGCCGCCAGCTCGCCCATCGAGGTGAACATGTGGTGGCCCCACACCATGAAGCTCACCGCGGCGATGCCGATCGAGCTGAAGGCGATGGCGCGGTAGCCGAAGATCGGCTTGCGGGCGTGGACCGAGAGCATCTCGGAGATCACGCCCATGGCCGGCAGGATCATCACGTACACCACGGGGTGCGAGTAGAACCGAAAGAAGTGCTGGTAGAGCACGGGGTCGCCGCCCATGCCGGGGTCGAAGATCCCGACCTTGAGGACACGCTCGATCAGGAGCAGCAGCAGCGTGACGCCGATGACCGGCGTCGCGAGCACCTGGATGATGCTGGTGGCGTAGACAGCCCAGACGAAGAGCGGCATGTCGAACCAGCCCATGCCCGGCGCCCGGAGCTTGTGCACCGTGACGATGAAATTGAGCCCGGTCAGGATCGAGCTGAACCCGAGCACGAACGCCGCCATGATCATGGAGAGCGTCCGCCAGTGCTCGGCGTCGGTCGTCGTCGAGTAAGGCGTGTAGAACGTCCAGCCGGTGTCGACGCCGCCGAACAGGAGCGAGGCGAGGCCGAAGATCGAGCCGGCGATGTAGATGTACCAGCTCAGCAGGTTCAGGCGCGGGAACGCGACGTCCTTGGCGCCGAGCAGCAGCGGCAGGAAGAAGTTGCCCAGGCTCGCCGGGATCGACGGGACGAGGAACATGAACGTCATGATCACGCCGTGGGCGGAGAAGAGCCGGTTGTAATAGAGGTTGTTCTGCGCGAGGTCCTCGGGGTCTGCGCCGAGCGCCGGGGTGATGTTGAGACCGGTGATCGCCTGCGTGCCGTCCGCGAGCACCTGCAGACGCGGCGGGTCGAGGAGCTCGATCCGCAGCGCGAGCGCCGCGACGCCCCCGAGGAAGAACATGAACAGGACGGCGAACAGGTACATCACGCCGATCTTCTTGTGATCGACGGTGGTCGCCCAGTTGACGATATCGGCGATGATCGAGCCGCGCGAGGTCAGGTAGGACCCCTCGTGGTGGTCGTGGCCGCCGTGGGCGAGGTCGTGCTGGCTGTCGATGGTCGTCATGGCTTGGTATCCCGGTGGAACGCTCGGGTGACTCGTGCTCGGCTCGTTGGCTTCTGTTCGCTTCCCGTCAGCCGTCCGATCCGTCCTCTTCGGACGCCTCGGCCCCCTCCTCGATCGCCGCCTCGGCCTCCTCGACCCTGAGCTCGCCGCCGCGATCGGAGATCGTCTTCATGTACTCGACGACGCCGATGAGCTGGCGCTCGCTCAGCTGGAAGGCGGGCATCGCGCCGTAGTTGCCCTCGACGATCCTCCGCTGCGGGTACTGGATCGACTCGATGATGTACTCCTCGTCGCGGACGAGCTCGCTGCCGTCGTTGAAGCGGACGGTGTAACCCAGGCCTCGCTCGCCCTCGGGGAAGACGCCGCCCGCCCAGGTCGGGCCGGTGCCGTTCTTGCCGTCGACCGAGTGGCAGATCGCGCACTGGTTCCTCCACACGATCTCGCCCGTCTCGACGTACGGCTTCTCGCCGAACTCCTCGGTCAGGATCCGGCGGTACTCGGCCGCGGAAACCACACGCATGATCGCGGCCATCTCCGAGTGATAGTTGCCGCAGTACTCGGCGCAGAAGACCCAGTGATCGCTGAAGTCCTCGCCCGACGGCAGGTCGGGCGACCGGAACGTGTAGCCCGTGTAGCGGTTGGGCATCAGATCCATCTTCATCCGAAGATCGGGGATCCAGAACGAGTGGATCACGTCGCTGCTGATCATCCTCAGTCGGATGTTGGTGTTCTCGGGGACCACGAAGATGGGCGTTGGCTGCGTGGACTCGGTGACCGACCCGTCGGGGTTCTGGCGGCTGGCGTACTTGGTCGACCAGGTCGGCTGCGTGCCGTCGGGGTAGGTGATGGTCCAGCCCCAGGTGTAGCCCTGGACTTCGAGCTGCAGCGCATCGCTGCTGGCGACCTGGCGCTCCATGTAGGTCCAGAACCCGAGGAAGAACATCACGAGCAGAGACGAACTCGGGACAATCGTCCAGAAGACCTCGAGCAGCGTGTTGTGGCTCGGGCTCACCGGGGCGGGCACGCCCGGGCGGCGGCGGTACTTGATGACCCAGTAGACCATCAGCACCATCAGCAGCACGAAGAAGAACGTGCTGAACCAGAAGATCAGCATGTAGAGGCCGTCGGACGCCTGCGCCGCCGAATCGAAGCCCTGCGAGCCGAAGAACGCCCGCTCCCAGATGCCCGAAGACTCGGAGATCTGGTCGCGTCCGAGATCGATCGGGGCGGGCCCCTCCTGCGCGAGCGTGATGGGCGTGACGAAACTCATGGTGCGCTCCGCGCTGCCCCGGCCCCGCGGATGATCCGGGGTGGTGCCGGCGACGTGGGCTTGACGGTGTCGGTCGACGCGCTGCGCAGCCTGCGCCGGACGCGCTCGCCCAGGAAGAGGGTCGTGATGAGAACGATCAGGACGAGAACGGTCAGGCCGCCCGCGATCCGCATGATGGCCATCGCGCTGGCGGTGTACTTGCCGGCCTGCGGGTCCCAGCGGAAGCAGGCGAACGCGAAGACATCGCCGAGCGATTCGGCGATGCGGCCCTCGCTCGCCTCGAGCAGGCTGAAGCGGATCTGATCCGCCGGGAAATCGAGCCCGTAGATGTACCGCGTGATCTTGCCGTCGGGCGAGAGGATCACGGCCCCGAGCGAGGGATGGCTGTACTCGCCGCCGGCGATCGGCTTGAAGCGGAATCCGATCGCGTCGGTGACACGCCGGATCTGCGTCACGCTGCCGGTCAGGAAACCCCAGCCGTTGAGGACCTCGATCCGACCGCCTTCCCGGTAGCCCGAGCTGTGGAGGATCTTCGCCTCGTAGGCCTCGGTCTGCCCCTCGGTGTGGTCGAACGACAGGACGATGACGTTGAAGTCCTCGCCGATCGTGTAGTCGAGTTCGTCGAGCATCTGGCCGAGCTTGCCGAGCGTCGTCGGGCAGATGATCGGGCAGTCGAAGTAGACCGGGACGAGGACGACCGGCTTGTCCTCGCCGTTGAAGAAGCGGCCGATCTCGACCTGGGTGCCGTCCGCCCGCGTGAACCTGGCGTCGAGCGGGATGTACCCGCCGAGCATCTCATCGACGCCGATGCCCTGGGCGGGCGGGAGCGGCTCCTTCGGAGGCGGCTGCGCGTGCGCGGCGGCCGCGGCGAGCGACAGCAGCGCGGCGCAGGCGGTCGCGATGGAACGCAACCCGATCATCGGTCGGGGGATTCCTCCGCGTACTGGCGGACGACCATCGCCGCGGCGGTGTCCTTCGAGACCTTCGCGATGCCCTCGTCGCGGTTGACGAGCTGGGGGCCGTTGACCAGCGCGAGGTCGGCCTCCATCTGGGCGCGGTACTGCTGGTAGGGCTCGGCGAGCGTCGTGCCCTCGACCAGGCGGGTCTTCTTGTCGAGCGTGTAGCTGTTGAAGTACGCGACGAGCACGAGAATCACGAAGAGGACGCCGAAGACGGTGCCGAGCAGCGTGAGGCCGAGCCCGGTCGCGCTGACGTGCGATCCGTGCTCGGCCTGCGGGAAGCCCTCTTCTTCTCTGTGTCGGAACCAGTTGTCGTCGTGGCTCATGCTGGCGTCCTCGGGCCGGGTGTCGCGGTCATCGGGCAGGTCGGGCGGGCCGCGACGGGCTTTCAATCATTCCTGAAAACTTTCGCCCATGCAAGGCCGGCCGATCCAGAATTGCGGCCCTGCACGAATTCTTCTTGGCTCACGGGAGCCGGCTGGGCGGTCCCGATCGGCCTCCGTTCGGTCGTTCCTACACGTAGTTCTTGTGCTTCAGTGCCTTGCCGAGGCGTGGGTCCTTGATGGGGATCAGCGGCCCGTCGGTCATCTTGCCGAGCAGCAGCGCGGCGAACAGGCCGAGGACACCGACGACGGCGGCGACGTCGAGCCACCAGTTGATCGGGCTGGCGCCGGTCGGCGCCCAGTCCTTGCCGACGTACACCATCGGCCGGATCACGTACACCATGTCGAGCACCTGCATGAGCAGCATGTACGCGCCCAGGATGCCCAGGAAGTTCCGCTTGGTCTTGCGGCTGATGAGGATGAAGAACGGCACGACGAAGTGGCCGGCCGCGAGGATGAAGCTGAGCACCTCCCAACCGCCCTCCTTGCGGTACAGGAAGTAGGCCGTCTCCTCGGGGATGTTCGAGTACCAGATCAGGAAGTACTGGCTGAAGCCGATGTACGCCCAGAACACCGTGAAGGCGAAGAGCAGCTTGCCGAGATCGTGCGAGTGCTCCTTGGTCACAACGCCGTTGAGCTTGCCCACAAGGCGGAGCGAGCCCGCGATGACCGCCACCACGGCCATCGACGACATCGCGGCGCCGGCGAAGAAATACACGCCCCACATCGTGCTGAAGAACCGGAAATCCAGCGACATCAGGTAGTGGAACGCGGCGAACGCTGTCGTCAACGCGAACAGCGGCAGCCCCCAGCCGGAGCGGGCCCGGACGAGGCGGGTCAGCCAGCGATCGCCCGAGGTGTCCTGGTCGCGGCTGAGCTTCGCGATCGACTGGGCGAGGAAAATCCAGACACCGGCGTAGACGATCGTGGAGAGCCCGAAGAAGCCGATGTTCAGGAACGCGCGCTTCTTCTCGAGGATGTAGTTGCCCTCGTAGTACCCCTTCATCCAGGTCAGAAGGACGCCGCCGCTGACGATCTCGACGATCGCGACGATGATCATGCCGAGCACGGGCAGCCAGACAAGGCTCGCGACGTTCTCGAACTGACGCCGCAGCGTCGTCGCCCAGTACGAGTTGGTGATGGCGAGCGTCATCACGAAGAAGAGCGAGCCGAGGCACATCGCCAGCACCGTGAACACGCCGACCTCGAACGACGCGAGCGCGTGCGCCGGGTTGACCGCGAACGCGCCGAGCAGCGTCGCGGCGAGACCGAGCAGGCCGACCGCGAAGCAAGCGCTCCTGAGCCCGCGGACGCTCTCGGCCCGGAGCCGGATGTTCTCGTCGGTCAGCAGCGGGTGACGCGCGAGCCCGTCGAGGTACGCCTGGTACTCCTCGTCGGTCATCACCGGGCCCTCGCCGTGGTCGGCGGGCGCCGGCTGCTCGGTGACGCGGCTATCGAAGCCCTCCTCGACGCGCGGGGCGTCGTCGCGGTAGCCGTTGCCGTCGAGGCGGCCTGCGTCGATCTGGCTCACTGCTCACCTCCCGCCGATGCGATCGGCTCGGGTTCGGCGGGGCCGGCCGCGGTCGTCGGCGCGCTGCGGAGCAGCCGCTCGCGGTCGGTCGGATCGAGGTCGTCGAGCGGCACGCCGCCCCGGGTCTGCAGGACGCGGAGGTACGCCACGATCGCCCACGCGTCGTGGACGTCGACCGCGTGCTTGTAGCCCGGCATCCTGTTGGCGCCGGTGGCGGGATCCCAGACGCCCTCTCGGACGACGTGGAAGAGATATCCGTCCTTGCCCTGCCTCTGCGAGCGGTCCTGGTAGAGATCGATCATGAGGTTCGCGGGCGTGTACGACCACTTCTGGCCGACCATGCCGTCTCCGACGCCGGTGTAGCCGTGGCAGGCCGAGCAGTAGATGTTGAACCGCTCCTCGCCCCGCTCGATCATCTCCATCGTGACCCCGACGGGGATCCGGTCGACGAACGTCGCGTCGGGTCCGGCGCCCGCGGTCGTCCCGAGGTAGACACGGTCGTCCTCGGCCAGCAGGTCCGCCCGGTCGCGGAGCATCTCGCGGGCCCACGGCTCGCCCGCCATCGCCTCGGGATCGAACGTCGCGACGCCGAACGCCACGGCGCCGTCGACCCACGGGCGGGCGGTGCGCCCGTCCTCGAAGAAGGCCGTCTCCTCCTGGGGGTCCCACTTCTGCTGGTCGTCCATGCCCGGGAAGAACCGGCGCGGCGGGGCGTCGGTCCGGTCGCCGCGGCACCCGGTCAGCAGCACGGCTGCGAGCGCGAGGGCGGCGGTCGTGATGCGGAGGCGGTTCTGCATGCTCAGGCCTCGTCCTCGATGATTTCGATCTCGGAAGCGCCGACCGACTCGAGCAGCTCTCGGGTCTGCTCGGGGTCGAAGGCCTTGTCGTCGGCCTCGACGGCGATCACGAAGCGGTTGTCGCTGGACTTCAGGAACGCGTCGCTGTTGAAGAGCGGGTGGTTGAACCGCGGCAGCCCGTTGAAGGCGAGCATGCCGAACAGGGCGGTGAACGCCGAGAGCAGGACGCCGAGCTCGAACATGATCGGCAGGAACGGCTCCCAGGCGCCCTCGGGCTTGCCCTGGACAACGAAGCTGTAGTCCCAGTTGTTCATGAACTGCTGCATCAGCCACGCGCCCGCGACGCCGGTCAGTGCGGCGCCGAACACGAGGTACGGCAGGCGCGTCGTCTTCACGCCCATCGCCTCCTCGATCCCGTGGATCGGGAACGGGCTGTTCAGGTCCCATCGCCGGTAGCCGGCGTCGCGGACTCTCTCCGCGGCGTGGTAGACGGTCGGGGGGTCGTCGAAGACGGCGATCATGCCGTGGACGCGGCGCCCCTCCTCGGTGACGAACCGGGGGGCCGGCCTCGTCATGCCCGGGACGTACTCGGGGATCGCGGCGAGGGTTTCCTGGAGGCCCATCAGCGGTCTCCCTCCGGGGCCGGGTGGGCGAGCGCCGGGGCGGCCCCGCCGGCCGGCGCCTTGTCGTCGTCGTCGCCCTCGTGCCCGTGCGGGTCGGCCTGGGGCATGACGGCCTTGAGCTCGGCCATCGCGAAGACCGGCAGGAACTTGATGAACAGCATGAACAGCGTCAGGAAGATGCCGCACGAGCCGGCGAAGAGCAGGATGTCGACCCAGGTCGGGAAGAACATGTGCCACTCGCCCGGCAGCCAGGCGCGGTGCAGGCTCGTGACGATGATCACGAACCGCTCGAACCACATGCCGATCGTGACGAGCAACGCCACGATCCAGATCGCGATCCGGCTCTGCCGCATGGCGCGGAACCAGAAGATCTGCGGGCTGACGACGTTGCAGAAGATCATCGTGTAGTAGGCCCACCAGTACGGGGCCCCGTCGTCCGAGAGGAACGTCGGCGTGGCGCGGTTGTTCACGAACGCGGCGGCCTCGAACTCGTTGGCGCCGTACCAGGCGATGAAGAACTCCATCGCGTAGGCGAATCCCACCATCGAGCCGGTGAGCAGCAGGATCTTGGCCATGTTCTCCAGGTGGCGGAGCGTCAGCAGGTCCTTGAAGTTCGGCAGCAGCTCGCGGAGCGGCACGAGCAGCAGGAGCACCATCGCAAAGCCGCCGAAGACAGCGCCCGCGACGAAGTAGGGCGGGAAGATCGTCGTGTGCCAGCCCGGCAGCACCGATGTCGCGAAGTCGAACGACACGATCGAGTGGACCGAGAGCACGAGCGGGGTCGAGACGCCCGCGAGCATGAGGTAGGCCGACTCGTACCGGTGCCAGTGCCGGCTGGAGAACCGCCAGCCGAGGCTCAGCAGGCCGTAGACGTACGCGCGGATCAGGTCGGGCTTGACCCAGGGGATCACCAGGCTCTTGCCGGGCGTCAGCGGGATCGAGAAGGGCTTGCTCGTGCCCTCGCGCAGACGCAGGTCGGCCCGGTCGCGGAGCGTCGCGAGGTCCGGGATCATGCCCATGTACCAGAAGAGAAGCGAGACCGTCGCATAGGTGCTGACCGCGAAGACGTCCCAGAGCAGCGGGCTGCGGAAGTTCGGCCAGATGTAGTTGTAGTTCGGGATCGGGAACAGGAACCAGGCGAACCAGACGCGACCCACGTGGATGCCCGGGAAGATGCCCGCGCAGATCACGGCGAAGATCGTCATCGCCTCGGCCGACCGGTTCACCGCGGTGCGCCACTTCTGCTTCAGCAGACAGAGGATCGCGGAGATCAGCGTGCCGGCGTGGCCGATGCCGATCCAGAAGACGAAGTTGGTGATGTCCCAGGCCCAGTCGACCTGGTTGTTCAGACCCCACACACCGACGCCCGTGATGATCAGGTAGAGGATCATCAGCGTGCCGACACCCGCCAGGCTCGCCGCCGGGATGAACAGCAGCCACCACCAGAGCGGGGCCGGGTTCTCGGCGTAGCCGCACACGATGTCGGTCACCTGCCCGAACGACCGCTTCCCGAGAACCAGCGGGCTCTCGACCGCCGGGTCCTCGACGAGCGTGCCGTCGCCGAGACCGGCGTCGACGTCCCTGCCCGGGACCGCCGCGCCGTCACGCAGACCGGCCAGACGCTCGGCCGTGGCCTGGTCCGGATGCAACGAACTCATGAGAGCACCCCCATCGACGAGCCGCCCAGCACCCGCAGGCTCATGGCGTACCCCCTGTCCTCGTTGCGCTTGCTCGGATCGCTGAAGTACGAGTGGGCGTCGCCGCCGTCCTCGCCGCCGTGGTCATCGCCGCCGTAGCCGCCCCCGTGGCCGGCGAGCGGGTCGGACATCCGGTCCTCGTACGCGGCCTCGCTGACGATCCCGAGCTCACGCCGCCGGCCCCACTCGGCCTCGAGCAGCGGCCGGTTCGGGTTGCGGACCCTCAGCATGTGGCTCGTGCGCGGGCGCGTGTTCAGGTAGCCGAGCAGGAGGTAGCTGCGCTGGCTGTCGCGCGTCGCGGCGACGGCGCTGTCCGGATCGAGGATGTCGCCGAAGACGATCGACTCGCTCGGGCAGGCCTGCTGGCAGGCGACCTGGAACATCCCGTCGGGGATCGGCGCGGTCTGCGCCGGGTCGTCCCAGATGCCCCGCACCTTCGACTCCTGCCGCGCGGCGTTGATGCGCTGGATGCAGTACGTGCACTTCTCCATCACGCCGCGACCGCGGACAGTGACGTCCGGGTTCATCTTCATGTGCTCGATCTCGCTGATCTGCTCACGCAGCCGCGGCGGGATGAAGTTCTTGTTGAACCCGCGCTGGTCGACGCCGTCCTCGCCGAAGACGGTCTCTTCGCCGACGAACGAGCCGTTGTAGCGGGCCTGCGAGTAATCGAAGAAGTTGAACCGGCGGGCCTTGTAGGGGCAGTTGTTGGCGCAGTACCGCGTGCCGATGCAGCGGTTGTACGCCATGTTGTTCGTGCCCTCGGGCCCGTGGACCGTCGCGTTCACGGGGCACACGACCTCGCAGGGCGCGTTCTCGCAGTGGACGCACGCGACCGGCTGATTCAGCATCTCGTCCGGATGGTTCAGGTCGTCGCCGACGAAGTAGCGATCGACGCGGATCCACGTCATCTCGCGGCCCTTCGCGACCTCGGTCTTGCCGACGATGGCGATGTTGTTCTCCGCCTGGCAGGCCACGGTGCAGAGCGAGCAGCCGTTGCAGGTCGAGAGGTCGATCGTCATGCCCCACTGCGGCGGCTTGGCGAAATCGGGCTGCGACAGGAACGGCTGGCCCTCGGCGGGCGGCGGGTAGTTCGCCTTCGAGCGGTTCTGCGGGTTGGTATAGATCGAGACGTTGTCGGGCGTGTGGGTCAACTCGCCGAGCTGCTCGGCGAGATTCAGCCCGCCGTCCTTCCGCTTGGTGCCGTAGATCTTGTCCTTGTCCTCGATCCGCCCGCCCGACGCGTGGCCGTCGAACCAGCGCTTGTCGAGCGCCCGGGCGATGCTCGTGCGGCTCTCCAGCGACCAGTGGTTCTGCGTGCTCACGATCTCGAACGTCTCGCCGGCGACGCGCTCCAGCGTCGCCCCGGCCACGCCCGAACGGTTCGCCGCGGTGCGGAGCGGGTAGGTGCTGACGCCGACCTCACGCCCGACGAGGCCGACCTCGGTCCGCCCGTAGCCGTGGGTCAGCTGCACGACGCCGTCGGCGGCGCCCGGCATGATCCAGACCGGCATCTCGGTCTCGAGCGTGCCGCCGGCGCCGTCGGGGATCCGGACGGTCGCGACCCGGGCACGCGGGATCTGGCCGCGGGTGTACGCCGCGTCGAGGTCGCCCTCGTCGCTGGAGAGCCCGACCGGCAGCAGCCCGAGCCGCTCCGCCGTCGCGGGGCTGACCACCGCCGGGTTGTCCCAGCAGACCTGGGTGCCGAAGTGCGGAAGCTCCTGGAGCCAGCCGCAGTTGGCGTAGGCCCCGTCGCCGACGTGGCTCGTGGTGAACACGGCGGTGAGCTCGCCCTCGGCGGGCGACTCGATCGAGAACGCGCTCATCGCGTCCTCGATCCGCAGCGGGTTCACGCGCGAAGTCGCCGACGGGAACGTGCTCGGGCTCAGCACGCCGTCGTGCAGCGCCCGCCGCCAGATCCGATCGAACCGGTCGGTGCCCGGCGCGGCGCCCGCGATCCCGCCCCAGGTCTCGCGGACCAGCTCGTAGCCGTTCGGCTCGCGCTGGCCCGCCAGCATCGCCAGGAACTCGATCTCGCTGAGCGCCGGGGCGAACAGCGGCGCGATCATCGGCTGGACCGGCGCGATGGTGCCGTCGAGGGCGCGGCTGTCGCCCCACGACTCGAGCGGGCCGGCGCCCTTCAGCTCCCACCTGGCCGCGGCGACCGTCTCGCTCATATTCGAGTCGAGGACGATCGTCTCCTCGACCGACTCGAACAGCTCGGCGAAGCCCAGCTCCGCCGGGGCGTCGTAGACCGGGTTCGCGCCGACCACGACCAGCGTCGTGATCTCCCCGCGGCGGATGCGGGCGGCGACCTCGGCCAGCCCCGCGAACGGATCGGCCTCGATCTCGGAGGGCAGCGGCGCGTACTCGACGGTGGTCCCGAGCGCCCCGAGCGACTCGTTGATCGCGGCGGTCAGCGCGTGGATCTCGGCGGGCTGGTCGTCGCCGCAGACGACAAGCGACGAGCCCGGGCGCTGCGCCGCGTGCTCGAGCAGGTCCTGGGCGATCATGTCGACCATCTCGCCGGTGACGCCGGCGTCCTCGAGCAGGGCCACATCGAGCTCGGGCAGGCTGCTGACCATCCGACGGAGCGGGCCGGCGTCGAGCACGCGCCGCGCGACCTCGACCGCGAGCGCCGAGACCGCCTGCGGGGGCATCGCGTAGCGGTGGTCGGCCAGCGAGCCGGTCGGGGTCGGCATCGGCTCGGCGACGTACAGACGGCTCATCTCGTCGCCGGCGTTCTCCACACGGCGCGTCTTGGCGAACTCGCGGGCGTGTCGGATGTGGTCCTCGCCGCGGTCAGTGAAGTCGCTCGCGAGCGAGAGCACGCACGCGGCCCGCTCGAGATTCAAACGCACGTGACGCGGGCGGCCGATCGCAAGCTCGGTGCCGAGCCGCTGGTTGCGGGCCGTGTCGAGCGGCTCCCACCAGGCGAACGCGCTCTGCGGGTAGGCGGTGTAGAGCCGGTCGCGCATCGCGCGGAGCGTCGGGGACGGGCGGCTCGCCGCGATCACCGCGAGCCCGCGCCCGCGATCTCCGGTCGATCCGTGGACCTCGCGGAGCCGGCGAAGACCCTGGCCCTCGGTCTCGGTGAAGTCGTCCCACGTCGCGTCGCGCTTCTCGCCGTCCGCGACTCGGACCCGGACCTCCTTCAGCCGGTCGGGGTCGTACAGCCGAAGGATCTCGCCCTGCGCGCGGGCGCTCGAACGCCCGCGGTTCGTCGGGTGGAGCGGGTTGCCCTCGATCTTGGTCGGGCGCTGCTGGTGCGTCTCGACCAGGAGGCCCTCGACGCCGTCGGTCGTCGGGAGGCTCGTCGCGAAGTACAGCGGCTTGCCCGGGATCGAGTGCTCGGGCTCGCTCGCCGAGTACGAGAAGATCTTGTGATCCGGGCGCCGGCAGCCCGGCACCAGGGCCGCGCCGGCGAGCGCGAAGCTCGCCGCCATCAGCTTCAGCGCATCGCGCCGCCCGGCGTCGGTGTTGCTCGTCAGCTCGCTCGCGCCGGCGGGGAACTCCCGCTCGACCCAATCCTTGAAGCCCGGCGAGCCCGCGAACTCCTCGACGCTCCGCCAGTGCTTGCGTCCCGACTCGGCGGGAAGCGGCGACGCGGCCTCGGGGATCTCGACAGAATCCCGCGTGGATGGGCATTGATCGATCGTGCTCATCGTGGTCTCTTGCTCCGACGCTGGACTGGGATCAGTAGTGGCACGCGGCGCAGTGCTGGGGCGGGTTCCGCTTCAGGCTCTCGACGAGCTCCGCGGGCGTGAGCCCCTCGTGCTCACGCTCGGAGACCGGCTTCGAGAACCACTCGTCCTCGACCCACACGAGGTTCGTGACCTCGGTCGGCGGCACCAGGTTCGCCTCGGGGTTCCGGTGGCAGTCGAGGCACCAGCCCATGCCCAGGCTCTCGGCCTGGTAGACTTCCGGCATGCCCGCGATCTGACCGTGGCACGAGTAGCAGCTCACGCCGGCCGCGACGTGCACGTGGTGCGGGAAGTGGGCGTAGTCGGGGACCACATGGATCCGCCGCCACTCGATCGAGGCGTCCTCGGCGTACGCCTCGCGGATCCAGCCGACCTTGTGCGTGTCCCAGCCGTCGAGCTTGTTCTCGCCGTGGCAGCCGATGCAGGTCGCCACACTCGGGACATTCGAGTGGTAGCTCTCCTCGACGTGCGTGTGACAGTACCGGCAGTCGATGCCGAGCTGGCCCGCGTGGAGCTGGTGGTTGAACCCCTCGTCCGGCTGGGCGGGCATGTACCCGACCTCGAAAAAATCTGGCGTCGCGTAGTACCAGGTCCCGGTCACCACCAGGACCGCGCCGCCCAGCCCGGCGATCGCGCCGAGCGTCGGCAAGGCGTTCATCCAACGAGGAAAGAGTCCGGCCATACTCAGAGGCCTCCGCTGCCCGCCGGCCCGGTCGAGGTCCGAACCGCGAGCATCTCATCGTGTTCTCGGGCCCACGCCCGTGCATAATCGATCCGGGGCCGGATCGTCGACGCAGACTAGCATCGGTCCGTTGGTTGTGTGTTCTTGCGAGGCAAGAAACACCGGCCTTGGTGGGCCAAAAAGACGATCGCGTGCCCGCCAGACCGTAATCGAGAACGAGTCTCAAGACGAAGGCCCACGCGATGACGACCACGCCGGCCACACCGACCTCGATCAGGACCCCGCAGGAGACGGCCGATCGCTCGATCGCGCTGCCCGCGATCACGCTGCCGGCGGTGACCGCGGGCTTCGCAACGACCGTCCTGGTCTGGGTGGCATGGTGGTTCGTCCACCTGCCCGCGATGAGCACCCCGGACTGGCTGGCCGAGTTCGTACTCGTGATGGCCCTCCCCGTGGCCGCCCTCCTGGCAGCCCGGGATGCCCCGGGCGGGCGGCACATCCTCGCCGGCCTGCTCACCGCGGCGGTCTCGACCGTCCTCGACCTGGTCGTTCTCGGAGCCGCGGCGGTGGATCGATCGTCTGACGCCGGCGCCGCCTCGGTCGCGCAATTGCTCGGCGGCTTTCTGCTGCTCTCGGCGGTCCTCGGCGCGGGGGGCGGTCTGGCCGCCAAGCTCGCCGGACCGCGCCGGATGCCCCTCGACGGGACCCGCTGGCTCGGACGCTTCGCGGTCGTGGCGTGCCTCTCTTTCCTGCCGCTCATCGTGGTCGGCGGCGCCGTGACGAGCACCGAGAGCGGCATGGCCGTGGACGAGCCCGCCGTCTCGCTGATCATGCCGCTCTCCACAATGGAAGAGCCGCGCGTCTACCTCGAGCACACCCACCGCCTCTTCGGCTCGCTGGTCGGCCTGACGACCCTCACCTGGCTCGGACTCGCGATCTGGAGACGCGCCGGTCGCGCCCCCATCACGATCGCGGCCGTCGTATTCGGCCTCGTCTGCGTCCAGGGCCTGCTCGGGGCCTTCCGGGTCGCCGAGAACTCCCCCTGGATCGCTGCCTTACACGGCGTCTTCGGCCAGCTGGTCTTCGCGACCGCGGTCTTCGGGGCGGCCAGGTTCAGCCCCCTCTGGAGTGACGACGACCACGGCGAGACAAGCTGGCCCGAGGCGACGCGCCGCGCGGGCGGGAGAGCGGCATTCCTCGCCGCCCTGGCGCTCGGCGCCCTCGCGTTCCAGCTGCTCACCGGCTCGATGTCGCGTCACCTCGCCAGCGGCCACGCCGCGATCACCCACGTCGTGTTCGCCTTCGGCGCCGCGATGCTCGTGACCCTGGCGGGCGCGACGATGCTCTCGGCGGAGCGGTTCAGCCGGATCGGAACAGTGCTGAGGCAGCTCGGCCGCGGGATGATCGCGGTCGTCGTGATCCAGGTCGCTCTGGGCCTGTTCGCGCTGGTCGCGGTCGGCGGGGGCGACGCCGTCCGCCCGATCCCGCTGGAATCGGAGCTGGGCCAGGCCCACGCGATCGAGGTCGGCGAGGCCCTGGTGACGACCGCCCACCAGAGCAACGGGGCGCTGCTCCTGGCCCTCGCGACGCTCTCGGTGGCGTGGACCAGGCACGCCGCACGCGACTGAATCGGGGCGGCCCGCGGCCGCGCGAGCCGATATCGGTCCCGAATCGCGTGCCGGGTCCGCAACCGCGGCTCGGCCGTCTCGCAATACCTTCTGAGAATGCCCGTTCCCCGAGGGACGGGCCGCGGCGGACCCGGGGCGAGCGCCGAGACGGGCCGCGGCAGGGATCCGGGGGGCACCAATGGCTGGCATTCCGAGCGACACGCTTCCGGGACGGCTCGAGAAGATCCGCGACGAGGACTTCGGCTACGACCAGGCGCGGCATCTGCTCCTGCGGGCCGGCTTCGGCGGCACCCCGCAGCAGATCCGGACGCTCGCGGGCTGGGGCGTCGAGCGGGCGGTCGACCACCTGCTCGAGGTCGAGCGGATCCCCTACGAGGCGACGCCCGATCAGTCCTTCGATCGCGACATCGTGCGTCCGTTCAGCGACGCCGAGCGCCGCGCGTACCGCCAGGCGCAGCGCCGCGGCGACGAGGACACGCTCGCCCGCCTGCGCCTGACCCGCCAGCAGATGCAGCGTCAGGACCGCCGGCAGATCGGGGCGGTGCAGCGATGGTGGCTCGAGCGGATGATCGAGACGCCGCGCCCGCTCGAAGAGAAGATGACGCTGTTCTGGCACGGCCACTTCGCGACCAGCTACCGCAAGGTCGAGGACAGCTTCCACATGTTCCAGCAGAACGAGCTGTTCCGCGCGCACGCGCTGGGCAACTTCGGCGACCTGCTGTTCCGGATCATCCGAGACCCGGCGATGATCCGGTATCTGGACAACCAGGCGAGCAGCGCCCAGTCACCGAACGAGAACCTCGCCCGCGAGCTCATGGAGTTGTTCAGCCTCGGCGAGGGCAACTACTCCGAGCGCGACATCAAGGAAGGCGCCCGGGCGCTCACCGGCTACACGTACGCGGACGACCAGTTCTACTTCAACGCCGAGAACCACGACCGCGGCGGCAAGCGCATCCTCGGCGCCCGCGGCAACCTCGACGGCGACGGCTTCGTCAGCGCGATCCTGGGCGAGCGCAACTGCGCCGACTTCATCGCGGGCAAACTGTACGGCTTCTTCGCCCTGCACCCCGAGGACCAGACCGCGACGGACGAGATCGGCGAGGCAGCGGCCCGAGCCAGGCGCCAGCTCGCGGCCGAGTTGCTCCGGGCCCGCTACGACCTGCGCCCGGTGCTGCGCACGCTCTTCACGAGCGGCCATTTCTATCACCCCGACGTCGTCGGGAGGCGGATCAAGAGCCCGATCGAGCTCGTCGTCGGCGCGATCCGCACGCTGAACGCACCCGCGAGGGACCTCGGCGTGCTGATCGAGGCGACGGCGCTCATGGGCCAGCAGGTGATGCTGCCCCCGAGCGTCGCGGGGTGGGACGGCGGGCGGAGCTGGATCAACACCTCGACACTCTTCGTGCGCCAGAACACGATGAACTTCCTGCTGACCGGCAAGCTGCCCGCCGGCTACGACGCGCTCGCCGAGGTCGCGACGTTCGACCCCTGGCCGCTGATCGAGCCGCTGTCGGAGCTCGACCCCGCCTCGGTCCGGGATCCCGAGAAGGTCTCCGACTTCCTGCTGAGGTTCACGCTGGGCCAGTCCCCCCAGCCCGCCCGCGACGCGCTGCTCGCGTTCGCGGGAGAGCACGACAACGCGGTCACGCCGGACCTCGTGACGGGGATGCTGGTCCTGATCAGCGCGATGCCCGAGTATCAGCTCACGTGAGACGATGACCGCCGGTTAGGCTGGGCGAGACGAGAGTCGCCCGGAAGGAGCACACGCCCATGTGCGGCAAGCACCACGACACGCCGAGCACGCCCGCGCCCAGATCCGCGCTGCACCTCAATCCGTCCGAGGCCGGCGCGTACACGCGCCGCGAGTTCCTCGGTGGCTCGCTGCTCTTCGCCTCGGCGGCGATCAGCGTCCCGGCATTCATGCAGCGCTCCGCCCTGGCCCTGCCGACCGCGGCGGGCGGCCTGAGTTCGATCCCCGGCGCCCCGGAGGACCGGGTGCTGGTGGTCATCCAGCTCGGCGGAGGCAACGACGGCCTCAACACCGTGGTGCCCTACGGCTTCGACGAGTACTACCGGGCCCGCCCCGGCATCGGCGTCTCCGAGGAGCAGGCGCTCAAGCTCGGACGAGGCGCCAGCGACCCGATCGGCCTGCACCCGGCGCTCGAGGGCGTGAAGAGCCTGTTCGACGAGGGCTACTGCTCGATCGTCCAGGGCGTCGGCTACCCCAACCCCAACCGCAGCCACTTCACCTCGATGGACATCTGGCAGACCGCCGACCTCTCGGGCACCGGCGACGGCTGGCTCGGGCGTTTCATGGACAGCGAGTGCTGCGGGTTCGGCAACGGCGCGAACGGCCAGGCCCCCGCCGACACGCAGACGACCAACCACCCGCCGATCTCGCTCGGACGCGAGGCACCGGTCGCGCTGCAGGGGCGGCGCGTCAAGCCGGTCTCGTTCGAGACGCCCGACCTGTTCCGCTGGACCGGCGGCGACATCCACCCCAGCCTCGAACGCCCCTACCAGCAGATCACCGACAACGGCAAGCCCGATCAGGACAACCCGGTCGCGGCCTTCCTGACCCGAACCGCGCTCGACGCGCGCGTCTCGAGCGAGCAGATCCGCCGCGCGGTCTCGCTGCAGCCGCTCGTCCGCTACCCGCAGAGCCAGCTCTCGCGTCAGCTCCAGATGGTCGCCGGCATGGTGCGGGCGGGCATGAAGACCCGCGTCTACTACGTCACCCACGGCGGGTTCGACACGCACGCCGGGCAGGGCGGCGCCAACGGGCGGCACGCGAACCTGCTCCGTCAGTTCGCCTCCGCGGTCCGCGCGTTCTACGACGACCTGAAGGCCCAGGGCAACGAGGGCCGCGTGCTGACGATGAGCTTCAGCGAGTTCGGCCGCCGCGTCGGCCAGAACGACTCGGGCGGGACCGACCACGGGACGGCCGCCCCGATGATGCTCTTCGGCCCCATGGTCAACGCCGGCGCGATCAACCGCCACCCCTCGATGCGCGACCTCGACGACGGCGACCTCAAGTACACGACCGACTTCCGCTCGATCTACGCGGGCGTTCTCGGCGACTGGATGGGCGTCGAGCCCGCCAGCGTGCTCGGCGGTAAGTTCCGCAAGGCCCGCGTCGTCACCGCCTGAGCGGCGACCCCGAGAGTCAGGGCTCGAGCTCGCGCAGCGCCCGCGCGACGTCCCTCGCCTGCAGCGCACCGCGCACCAGACGCTTGGTCCACGCGCCCGTCACCCAGAGGGCAAGCAGCCCGAACACGAGCGCTAAACCTCGGACGAACGACTCTGAGGCGACCCCCCGGAGGCCCGCGACGAACTCACGCAGCGCGCGGATCCAGCCCGGGATTTGGGTCGCGCTCTGCGCGCCCCGCGTCCCCTCGAGCACATCGGTCGCGAGAAACAGATAGATGAGCCCCGCCGGGATCGCCCCCACGAGCGCCGCGAGCAGGAGGGCGATCCGCTGCCTCGAGCGAGCACGCCCCTCGACGCGCGAGATCACCGATGACCGCTGGGCCTCGTCGAGGCCGGCGAGATCCGGGTACTGTCGCACCAGCGGGTGAATCTCCACGATGTCCGCGCCGTCCGCGTCGGCCGCGCGGGTCCGGGAACCGACGACGAGCGCGTCCTCGTCGATGCCGCGCTCCCCGACCGGCGCGAGCGCCCCGCACTCCGGGCACCGCACCGCACGCCGACCGATCGACGGCTCCATGCGCGGCACCATGCCGAGCAGCGAGTGACCGCACGCGGGGCACGACGCGCCCCGGAGTCTCCTTCGCATCGCTCTGCGCAGCCACGTATCTCGCAGCGCCAGCGCGAGCAGCGGGCCCGAGCCGAGCATCGACACCGAAGCGCCCAGCACCACGACCAGCCCGATGATCGAACCGTTCTCCCACTGATGGCGCTCGAAGAACGCCCGGTTCCCGAGCTGGATGAGCACGAAGAAGATCAGCGGCACGGCGATCACGTACCCGCCGACGAATCCGCCGGCCATCAGGCCGAGCAACTGCCAGCGGTCGCGGCGGATCGCGCCGCGGACGTAGGCCCGACAGTCGTCGTCGGGGTACCCGTCCAGCTCGGGGAACGCGCGGTAGAGCTTCGTGCCTGAGAGTCGAACCACGCCGACGGTACCGCCGGTCAGGGCCGAGGCTGCGGCGGGGGCCCGCCGGCCGGCCGGATCTCGGAAAGACGAACGACCGAGCGCTCTTGGGGCGATGCCGGCGGCTCGACCGCGGGCACGGGCCGGAACCGCCCGTCGTCGGACTCGAGGCCCCACGCGAGAGGCTCGCCCGTGGCGCTCTCGATGCGGATCCGAGCGGACGGGGGGAAGCCCCCCGGCCCGAACTCGGTCCTCCAGAGACCATCGGCGATGCGTTCGACCGGCGTCGTCGATTCGAGCGGCTGGCCGCCCGCGTCCCGGTCGAGCGTCAATCGCAACGGCTCGCGGCGCCAGGGGGCGCCGTCTGACCCGCCCACGGCGCGGAACTCGATCACGAACCCCGAACGCAGCTCCCAGACGCGGGCGAGCGTGCCCTCGCGGACCGCCCGGTTCTCGGCCTGGACGCGGTCCGCGTCGCGACCGGCGAGGATCTCGCCGAGCGCGTTGGCACCGCCGGTGTCGCCGGCGCCCGCGCCCTTCGGCGCCGCGCGCATGATCGGTCCGTCGCCGCCGAGCGTCGTGAAGATCCAGACGAATATGACCGCCAGCACGACGAACGGCGACGCGAGGACCGCGCTCAGCAGCACGAACTTCCGCGTGCCTCGCACGGCATGCCGCGCCGGTGGCGCTGCACGAGACTCGCCCGGCGCGTCCGCCATCAGCCCTTGGCCGCGGCGAACCGCTCCGCGACGGCGTTCCAGTTCACGACGTTCCAGAACGCGCCGATGTAGTCTGGGCGACGGTTCTGATAGTTGAGGTAGTAGGCGTGCTCCCAGACATCGAGGCCCAGGATCGGCGTGTGCCCGTCGGCGTGGCCGCCGAACGCCTCGGGCATCAGCGGGCTGTCCTGGTTCGCGGTGCTGCTGACCTGCAGGCCGCCGCCGGGGACGACGCAGAGCCACGCCCACCCGGAGCCGAACCGCGTCGCCGCGGCGGTGCCGAATCGCTCCTTGAACGAGTCGAACGAGCCGAACGCCCCGTCGATCGCCGCCGCGAGATCGCCGCTCGGGCTGCCGCCGGCCGAGCCGGAGGGGCCGAGGATCGACCAGAAGAGCGAGTGGTTGGCGTGCCCGCCCGCGTTGTTGCGGACCGCGGTCTGCTTGTCGGCCGGGAGCTCGGCGAGCTTGGCGATCACCTGCTCGACGGGCGTTTTCTCGTGGCCGGTGCCGGCGAGCGCGTCGTTCGCCTTCGCGACGTAAGCGGCGTGGTGCTTGCCGTGGTGGATCTCCATCGTGCGGGCGTCGATGTGCGGCTCGAGGGCGGCGATGTCGTACGGCAGGCTGGGGAGCTCGAAGGGCATCGGGTGGTCCTCAATTACGGTCCGGGAGCGATCTCGGGGGAAGCTTCCGGGTGTTCGCGCGGTTCATGCCGTCCGAGGCGGAACCAAGGAGCATGAAACTGCTTTCACTGGGCTGATACAGAAACACACGCTTGTTGAGCGTGCGAGGTGGTGCTACAATCTCGATCCTGCCGAAAAAGCAGGCATCGGCGTATGGGACGTTAGCACCCCGAGCGGGGCGCGTCCAGATAGGGCTTTGTTCGCGTGCCGGAAGCCCCATTCGGGCGAATCCGTAACGGCGGCGTGCCGAAAAACTTGGGCTTGTGCGGCAACGAACTGACAAACCGCAGGCCTGCGAATTCGTAGACGTAAAGAACGGCCCGCCGCGGGGGATTCTCTCCCGAGGAGGATGCTGGGCCCGAACGCGAGCGTCTGGCCACGAGCCGGGCGGGTCGCATGAGAAAGGAAGCTCGTCGGCGACGGAACGCCGAAGGCACGAGAAGGACACGACTCGATCGCCCGGAAGCGGGGAGACGCGACCGGCGAACGATGAACTCGAGACCGCGATGACTCAGCTTGGAAGCAACAAACCCAGCCCCCTCGACCAGGCCCGTCGACGCCACCGCGTCGGTGTGGCCGGGCGTGCCGCCAGCGGCGAGGCCGCCCGGCGCCGCCTCTCGATCGAGGACGAGAAGCTCCTCAACCGCATCCTGTCGAAGGCGCAGGACTTCATCGACAGCGAGGCGTTCTACGAGGACGGCGCCGAGCTGAAGATTTACGAGGAAGCCCCGGACATCCAGAAGCCGGACACGACCTGGTACCACCCGGTCATGGACGACATCTCCTCGACCCGCACCCGGACGGTCAAGAGCAGCCAGCAGGTGATCCTGACGGGCGCCGAGGAGAAGGTGCTCTTCCACCAGTTCAACTACGCCCGCTACCGCGTGCGCCGGCTGCAGGAGGACGTCTGGTCGACGCCGAGCAAGGCCCCGACTCCCGCGCAGGCCGAGGAGATCCTGAGCTGGTTCCGCCTGTCCGAGCGGATCCGCGAGCAGATCGCCGAGACCAACCTCGCGCTGGTGCTCGCGATGGCCAAGCGGACCCGCATGAGCGAGGTCGACTTCGCGGACCTGGTCAGCGAGGGCAACATGGCGCTGCTCCGAGCCGTCGACAAGTTCGACGCGGGGCGTGGCTACAAGTTCTCGACCTACGCCTGCCGGGCGATCCTCAAGGCCTTCAGCCGCCAGGGCATGAAGCTCAGCAAGTACCGCCAGCGGTTCCCGACCGACTTCGACCCCAAGCTCGAGAAGTCCAACTACCTCGAGACCAAGCGGGCGAGCTTCGAGCGCGACGCGGCGGAGGAGGTCCGCCAGATCGTCATGGACAACCGTGCCGATCTCTCCGATGTCGAGCGGACCGTCATCGAGCACCGCTTCGGCCTCGAGTCGGGCGGCGGCGAGAAGCCGATGACGCTCGAGCAGGTCGGCCAGATCATCGGCGTCACCAAGGAGCGTGTCCGCCAGATCCAGAACAAGGCGATGGAGAAGATCAAGGTCGAGCTCGAGGCCAAGTTCCTGGGCGAGCCCAAGACGCCCGAGAACGGCCCGGCCGAGGTCCAGACCACCGCCTGAGGCCGATTCCCCGACTCGACCCGGACGCCCCGAGTCCTCCCAGGCCCCGCCGCGGGCGTTGGAGGGCCCGGGGCGTTCGTCTATCATGAGGGCCCCGGCGACGCCCCGAGCGGGCGAACCGGCCGGGTGACGCCCAGGGCGGGTCGATCCGCGACGACCGAGCGGTTTGGTTGGAGCGGACCTCTCGGAACAGATTGGCCGGAACAGATTGGCCGGAACAGGGATGCCCGGGCGGGGGTACACAACAGAAGTCGATCGCGGCGTCGGGCGCGATGGTGGTCGCGTCGGCCAGCCTGCCTGCCCGGGCCGTGGGTCGATGGAATCTCGAGGTCAACCGAATGGGTGCTGTGGATACGGACGCAAGCGCGACCATCAACGAGACCGGTCACGTCACGCTTGGGATGGATATGTCCAAGCACGACCCCCACGAGACACGCTGGGGAGACTTCCTGAAGGCGACGATCCGGTTCGAGGCCTCGGACCTGATCTGCAAGACGGATCAGCCGCCGGCGCTGCGGCTCAAGGGCTCGCTGAAGAGGCTCGACACCGCCCCGATCACGCTCGACGAGTGGAGGCAGATCATCAACCACATCCTCACCGAGGAGCAGAAGGCGGATCTGCACAAGTTCGGCTCGGTCGACTTCGCGTACGACTACGACGAGAAGACCCGCTTCCGCGTCAACCTCTTCCAGGCGCGCGGCAAGATCTCGGTCGCGGCACGGCGCATCACGAGCAAGATTCTGCCGTTCGAGGGCCTGTACCTCCCGCCGATCATGGGCGACATCGCGATGCAACCCCAGGGCATCGTTCTGCTCTGCGGCGTGACCGGGTCGGGCAAGTCGACGACGATCGCGTCGATGCTCGACTACGTCAATGAGCGCAAGAACGTGCACATCCTGACGATCGAAGACCCGATCGAGTACATCTTCGAGGACAAGAAAGCCACGATCAATCAGCGCGAGATCGGCATCGACTGCCTCGACTTCAAGGTCGCGCTTCGGGCGCTGGTTCGTGAGAACCCCGACATCGTCCTCGTCGGCGAGATGCGCGACCAGGAGACCTTCGAGGCGGCGCTGCACGCGGCCGAGACCGGCCACCTGGTCTTCGGGACGATCCACGCCTCGAGCACGACACAGACCTTCAGCCGCATCTACGGCCTGTTCCCCCAGGAGGAGATCGAGCAGGTCCGGCGCATCCTGGGCTACCAGATGCGGGCGTTCGTCTACCAGAAGCTGCTGCCGACGCTGCACGAGGACATCCACCGCATCCCCGCGGTCGAGATCCTGATCAACAACTCGGTCGTCCGCAAGCACGTGCTCGAGGGCCGGGAGGGCGAGCTGCGCGAGTACCTTAAGTCGATCGAGGCCCGCCAGTCGGGCATGATCGACTTCAACGAGGCCCTCGTGCAGCTCGTGGAGAGGGAGATGATCCACATGCGGACGGCCATGGACTCGACCCCGAACGCCGACGAGTTGCAGATGCGGCTCAAGAAGCTCGGCTGATCGCTCGCGGGCGCGTGAGCGCGGCGGGCGGGACCGGGGGCGGAGAATCCTCCCAGCCCCCCTCGCCGGCGGGGTTTGGGGCCGGTACGCTGTGCGTCCCGCGGGGTGCGTCGCGGGCCCGAAGACCGGGCCGGCGTGCGGGCGGCGGGGCCCCGAACAGCAGCGGACCAGCAGCGGAGGCGCGGCAACGTGACCAATCTCTCCGAAAGCCTGATGCTCGTTTCGCCCGGTCATGCCCTGGCGGAGACCGGCTTCACGCTCGTCTCATGGTGGAAGGCGATCCTGATCCTGCCCCCGTTCATCGGCTGGGCCTGGATCGTCTCCTCCGTCTTCGACAAGCACGCCGAACGCTTCTATCTGGGGCGCGAGAGCTGGGGCGTCGTGCACGTCGTCACCGGGCTCCTCGCGGTGCTCGTCGCGATCGCGTTCCCGATCCCGTCGGCGTGGGGCTTCTTCGTCGGGTACGCGATCATGCTCGCGATCCTCGGCGGCGAGATCGGCGCGTTCGTCGCGATCACGAACGGCAACGAGAACGTGCCGGAGGAGCACCGGCTCAAGCTCGATTTCTCCAAGCTCGCCGAGTCACGCCGGGCCAAGGAGGAGGCCAAGACCCAGGCGACGGTCTCGCTTCGGATCGTCGGTGGCTCTGGCGCCGTCACGCCCCCGAACATGGACACGCCCGAGTACGACATCCGCGTCAAGGCCGAGGCCCTCTACATCGGCGGCATGGACGCACGCGCGGCGCGGATCGACGTGATCGCCTCGGCGAAGGACGGCCCGAGCGGCGCCAGCTTCGTCGTCGACGGTGTCCGCCAGCCCGGCCAACAGATGGCGGCCTCGGAGGCGATCGCGATCATCGACTTCTGGAAGTCCGCGGCGGGCCTCGACCCGCAGGATCGGCGGCGCAAGCTGAGCGGCGAGGTCAAGGTGACTCGGGCCGAGGTGCCCAAGACCGTGCGCGTCGTCTCGAGCGGCACATCCGGCGGCGTGCAGATGTCGCTCACGATCGACCCAGCGGCGCAGGTCTCGATCGCCCCCGAGGACCTCGGCCTGCTGGACCAGCAGCTCGAGACCCTCCGCTCGCTCGCGACGGGGCGGGGCCTGGTGCTCCTCGGCGCCCCGTCGGGCCAGGGGCGCACCACGTCGCTCTACGGGATGCTCCGGATGCACGACGCGTACACGCAGAACGTGCAGTCGCTCGAGACCGACCCGCAGACCATGCTCGAGGGGATCCGTCAGACCAAGTACGACGCGGCGGACGCCGAGGCCGAGTTCTCCACCACGATCCGGTCGATGCTCAGGCGCGACCCCGACGTGATCGGCGTCGCGGAGCTTCCCGACCAGGACACCGCGCGAGAGATCGCCGGCGCCGACCACTTGCGGACGCGCGTCTACCTGTCGCTCAAGGCCGAGAACGCGCTCGGCGCCGTCCAGGTCTGGACCAAGGCCGTCGGAGACGCGGATCTCGCGTCGAAGGGGCTGACCGGGATCGTCGCGCAGCGGCTGGTCCGCCGCCTCTGCGACAACTGCAAGATCGAGTACCAGCCGCCGCCTGAGATGCTCCGCAAGCTCCAGCTCCCGGAGGGCAAGGTCAAGAAGCTCTACAAAAAGGGCGGCCAGGTGCTCCAGCGGAACAAGCCCGAGGTCTGCCCGGTCTGCCAGGGCGTCGGCTACGTCGGTCAGACCGGCGTGTACGAGATCTACATGCTCGACGACGCGACCCGGGCCATGGTCAAGTCGGGCGACCTCGCGTCCCTCCGGGCGGAGATGCGCAAACGCGGCCACCCGTCGATCCAGCAGGCCGCCCTGCGCAAGGCCATCGAGGGCGTCACCAGCGTCGAGGAAGTGACCCGCATCACCGCGCCGCCGAAGAAGAAGCCCGCCAAGCCCAAGAGCGGCGGCGCCAGCGCCGCCTGAGCCCCCGATCCGCAACGGAGAACCACGCATGATCCTCAACCTCATCGCGATCGGACTCGTGCTCGGGCTCGGCTGGGTCTGGGCGACCCGCGGTTTCTTCAGCGCCGCGATCCACCTCGTCTGCGTGCTCATCGCCGGGGCGGTGGCGTTCGGTCTCTGGGAGGTCGTCGCCGCGGCGATCCTGGGCTTGGCGCCCGAGACCGGCTTCCTCTCGGTGCTCGAGGGCTCGGCCTGGGGCGGCTCGCTGATGCTCACGTTCGCGATCACGCTCGCGGTCCTCCGCGGCGTCTCCGATTCGCTCCTCCGGGGCAACATCAAGGTCAACGACGCCGTCAACCTCGCCGGCGGCGGCGTCTGCGGGCTCGCGTCGGCCACGATCACCGTCGGCATCATCGTGATCGCCTTCGGCTACTTCCGGCTGCCGACCGGCGCGCTGATGTACAAGCCCGTGGACTTCGCCGAGAGCAGCGAGGGCGGCTCGATCGTCCGCGGCGGCGGCCTGTGGCTCCCCGCCGACACGATCACCGCCGGGCTCTACGGCCAGCTCTCGAAGACCAGCCTCAGCACCGGCACCCCGCTCGCCGAGTGGTACCCCGACCTGACCACCTCTGGTTATGCCGCCACGCTGAGCTTCAGCGACGGCAACGCCCGGGCCGCGCTCAGCAACGACGATTTCCGCCTCGGCAGCGCGTACGTCGTGGGCAACCCGACAACCGGGAGTTCGATCAGCGATCTGCTCCGCTACCGCGATGGCGACAACACGCTCTCGCAGAGGTACGTCGATCTCGACGGCGACCCGGTGCCGAATGGCTTCCTCTTCGGCCAGACCGTCGTCTTCGGCGCCACCGCCAAGGAGGAGGGCGGGCAGGTCATCATGGGCCACGGGCAGATCCGCCTCCTGGCGCGGAACACCGCCGGCGAGACGATCACGATCCATCCGGTCGCGATGGTCAGCCAGGGCGAGCCGGACGGCGGCGGAGACGACGAGGTGTTCGGTCGCTTCCGATTCGACGGCGAGGCCTTCGTCGCCTCGGTCGGAGGCGCGGCCGAGGCCCCGATGGCGTTCGAGTTCGTCGTGCCGCAGGGCTACCAGCCCGAGGCCCTCTACGTCCGCGGCGCGCGCCAGCTGCTGCCGGCCGACGCGTTGACTTCGGCGGCCCAGTTCGGCGGCGCCGATCTCCGCGACCAGCGGATCGCCGACGGCTCGCTGCTCTCCGGCAGCAAGCTGAACTTCGCCTCGCTCGCCCGCGCCGAGAACGTCGCGACCGCGGCCCCGACGCTGCAGCTCACCGGCACCGGCGCCGTGCGGAACTCGATCCTCGCGGTCGTGAACGACCAGATCGGCAGCCGTGTGCCGAAGCGGCTCGCCAGCGGGTTCACGATCGACGAACAGAACCTCACCGTCCGCGGACGGATCACGCTCGCGTTCAGCGAGTTCAACAACCAGAGCACACGCGGCCAGGAAGCCTCGCTGTTCACCTCGCGATACAAGACCCCCGACGGTACCCGGATGGTCCAGCTCGACGTCTCGGGCCGGCTCAGCGACGGGAGCAGCGCCCCGGGGAGCACCCGTCATCCGGCGATCCTGAACTCGCCGAGCGACGAGCCGCCGCGGCTGATCGACAGCGACGGGAACGTCTACGCGGCGATCGGCTGGATCTATACCGACCGCGAGGTCGCGGACATCCGCTACATCCTGGACTCGCCGCTCCGCGGACTGAACCAGATCCCGGACGAGTACACGATCAGCGCCACCCGCCGCGACCAGCAGCTCAGGCTGCTGTTCACCGTGACCGACGGCAAGCGGATCGAGGGCATGGTGATCGGTGAGACCGTCGTCCTCGACTTCAACCCGCCGCTGGCGATTCAGTAGCAGGGCCCGCGAGCCGAAAGCCGGCCGCTCAAGCGTCCGCGATCCCCAAGAACAATCAAGGCCCGGGCGGTCAAACCTCACCCGGGCCTTCTGTCTTCGGCGACCTGAGACTCTCGTCGGGCTTGCTCAGCCTTCGGCGACCGCGGCCTTCTCCTCGGCCTTCTCCTCGACCCGGGGCTTCGCGGCGCGCTTCTCGATCAGGTTGCCCTCGTTGTCGAACTCCATCTCCTCGCGCTCGTCCTCGAGCTCGCGGTCGGCCTCGACGTGCAGCGCGATCGTCGCCTCCAGGTCGGCGTCGAACTTGATCAGCACCTCGTGCTGGCCGACACGCTTGATCGTCTGCGCGATGCGGACCTCGCGCGGCGCAACGGGGAAGCCGAGTTCGGTCAGCGCACCGGAGATGTCCTGCTGCGTCACCGATCCGTAGAGGTGGCCCTGATCGTTGCAGGCGCGGGTCAGCGTCATGGCGACGCCCTCGAGCTTGCCGATCACGCCCTCGCGCTCGGTGCGCCGGGCCGCGAGCTCCTTCTCGGCCTCGGCGCGCTTGGCCGCGAGCGACTCGATCAGGTCCTCGCTCGGAACCGTCGCGAGATCGCGCGGCAGCAGGTAGTTGCGGGCGTAGCCCACCTTGACGTTCACGACATCTCCGACGATGCCGAGGTTGTCGACGTTCGCCTTGAGCAGCAGCTTGACGTTCTTGGCCATGGGACCGGTCCTTTCGCTGTCCTGCCCCCGAGGCGGACGGGGCCGGCTGCGAGCCGGACCACGGGGGAGTTCAGGAACCCCCACCCAACCCGTCGAGGGTCTGACAGGCGGGAGCCCCAGCATTCGACTTGTCACCGCAGCGGCCGCCGGGCCGAGCGGGGCCGGGATGTTAGGCGTCGGGCCCGGACGGCAGCTCGATCAGCCGGCCCGCGGGGCCGAGGTTGCAGATCTCGGTCGGCCCGAGCCGGCTCGTCTCACCCCAGCTGTCGTGGATGTGCCCGCAGAGCACCAGCCGGGGCCGCGTCCGCTCGACGCACGCCAGGATCGCCGAGCTGCCGTGCGGCGAGCCCGAGGACGCCCGATCGCAGTGGCCCAGCGGCGGCGAGTGCGTCACCAGCACCGCGTCCGGCGGGCAAGCCGCGAGCAGGCGGGCGGCCTCACGCTCGCTCAGATCCACACTCCAGGAGCCGAACGGCGTCTGCGGGACCGCCGCGCCCAGGCCGAAGAACGTCACACCGTCGAGCTCGACCGAACCGCCGTGCCGCACGCAGAGGTTGTCGTAGCCCCGGCAAGCTTGCCGGAGCTCATCCTCCGACTCGCCGTTGCCGTGGACCAGCACCGCCGGCCGACCGATCGCCGCGATGGCGTCGATGACCGGCTGCAGGCCGTTGCGCTTGGTCGCGAAGTCGCCCGCGCCGACGAGCAGGTCCGCGTCCCTCGCGAGGTCCGCCAGCGCACCGACCGCGTTCAGATCGCGGTGGATGTCGCTGAAGGCGAGGAGCCGCACGCCGCCGCCCGATCAGAACGGGATGTCGTCGTCGGGGATCGGGTCCGACTGGTAGCCGCCGCCCCCGCCGCCGCCACCGGCGCTCCCGCCGCCGCCCCCGTAGGAGGACCCACCACCGCCGCGGTTGCCGCCACCACCGCCGCCGCCCTCGCCGCGGCTATCGACGAACTGGAAGTTCTCGACCACGACCCGCAGCTTCGACTGCTTCGAGCCGTCGCGGCCCTCCCACTGGTCGAGCTTCAGCCGGCCCTCGATGAAGACCGGGCGACCCTTCGAGAGGTACTGGCCCATCACCTCGGCGGTGCGTCCCCAGGCCTCGCAGTCGACGAAGGTGACCTCCTCGCGATTCTCGCCCGCCTGCGTGCGGAAGCGTCGGTTGACCGCGATGCCGAGATTCGCGACCGGCTGGTTGCCGCCGGTGTGGCGGATCTCGACGTCTCGGGTGAGGTTCCCCATCAGGAAGACCTTGTTGAAGCTTCCGGCCATCGCGTCGCTCCTCTCTTACGCACTGGTCGTGCGCACGGGGTATCAAGCCCGGTGCGGGCCCAGCAGACTACCAGAATCCAAGCAAATCGTCGAAGAGCCGGGGTCGATCAGGCTTCCGGGGTGGGCGCGGCGTCGCCCGCCTCCGGCTTGGGCTCGGCCTCGGAATCGGCGCCCGGGGCAACCTCGGCTTCGCCGGTGGGCTCGGGCTGCGCCGGCGCCGGGGCGGGCTCGGGCGCTCCCAGGCGGGCACCGGTCTGGCTCTTCTCCTCGGTCCTGGCGGCCTTGTCGGCACGCATACGGGCCTCGGCCGCCAGCCCCTCGCGGTCGTTCTGGCCGAGGGCCTCGTCCTCGGTCAGGTGATCGGCGCGGATGACCATGACCCGCATGATCTGCTCCGAGAGATTGCAATCGCGCTCGATCAGCGTGACGGTCTCGGGGCCGCCCTTGAAGTAGGTCAGGATGAAGACGCCTCGCTTCTGCTTGTCGATCTCGTAGGCCAGGCGCCGCTCGTCCCACTTGCGGATGGCGACCAGCTCGGCGCCGCCCTTCTGCAGGATGGCTTCGATGTGCTCGATCGCGCCGTTCAGGTCGGCCGCGACCGCCTGGCTCAGCAGGAACATCGACTCGTACAGGCGGACGCGGTCCGGCTCGTTGAGGAGCTCGGCGACCTCGGCTTTCATCTTCGTCATCGGCTGGTCTCCTCGGGACGCTTCCCGGGCCCGACGGGGGCCCGCTCGGCGTAGGGCGGCGCGTCAGCCGGACGCCCACCCCGGGTCAGTTTCGTCATCGTCGGCCGGCCGCTCCTGGGACGGGTGAGTCGGCGGGGCCTCCGCCCGCACCTTCTTATTGAACCGATTCATGGCCGCGTCAATGCCGCGGCCCAGAATCATCTCGATCGCGTCGGCGGCCTCGGTGATCGACGCGTTCACGTCGCCCATCTCCTGCTCGCCGAACTTGCTCAGGACCCAGTCGTCGAGCCGCATCACCCGCGGGTTGGCTCCGATACCAACGCGGACCCTGGGGTAGTTGCTCTCCCGGCCGCTGAAGCCCAGCGCCCGGTCGATGTCCTTGAGCCCGTTCTGCCCCCCGCTGCCGCCGGAGGCCCGGACCCGGATCGAGCCGACCGGGATCGCCACGTCGTCGGTGATGACCAGCAGGTCCTCGGTGGGGTCGAGCTTGAAGAAGTGCACCGCCTCACCGACCGACAGCCCGCTGCGGTTCATGTAGGTCGTGGGCTTCATCAGGATGACCTTGTCCCCGCCGCCGGACGGGATGATCGCGTCGAGCGTCTGGGCGTGGAACCGCCCCCGGACCACGCCCCCGGCCGCGTGCCGCCGCACGAGCTCGTCCACGACCATGAACCCGGCGTTGTGCCGGGTCCGTTCGTACTGCGCACCGGGGTTGCCGAGTCCGACGACGAGCTTCATGGGGGGCGTGGGGCTCAGCCTTCCTTCTTCTCGCCGATCACCTCGGGACTGGCACCACCCTCGATGGTGGCCTCCTCGTCGCCGTGCCCGCCGCCGCCGTGCTCGAGGATGTGGGCGACCTCCGCGTTCGGCTCGGAGAGGAGCTTCATCGTCGGCTTCGGCAGCTTGACGTCCTTCGCGTGGATCGTCCCGCCGACGTCCAACGCCGAGATGTCGACCTCGATGAACTCCGGGAGGTTCGTCACCGCGCACTCGAGGTCAAGGCTCGTGATCGCGTGCATCAGCGTCGCGCCCGACTTCTTCAGGCCGACCGCCTCGCCCACGAGCCGGATCGGCACGTGCACGTTGACGCGCTCGTCGAGATCGACGCGGGCGAAGTCCGCGTGGACGATGTTGGTGCCGAGGTGGTCGAACTGCAGGTCCTTCAGCAGCACCGTCTCGGTCTTCCCGCCCTCGATCGCCAGCTGGAAGACCTTCTCGCCCTTGTGGATGAGCTTGAGCGTGGAGTGGGCGTCGAGCTCGACCGCCTCCGGGTCCTCCTTGTGCCCGTAAACCACGGCCGGGAGCCCGCCCGCCTCACGGATCCGCTTGCTGTAGCGGGAGCCGAGCTTCTCACGCTTCTTCGCCGCGATCGTCGGTGCGTCTTCGTGCATCACGTATCCCTTTCCGTCGGCCCCAACCGGGCCGGATGTGCCCTGTCTGCCCGGCCCTGCCGGGCCGAGGCGATTCGTCTGCCCGCCCTTACCGCTTGAGCTCCGCGTGCCGGAACAGCGCGCTCACCGAGCGGTCCTCGTGGATGCTGCGGATCGTCTCGCCGAGCAGCGAGGCCACGCTGACCTCGACGAGCTTGTCTGCAAGCCGTGTCCGGCGCTCCTCCGGCACCGGGATGGTGTCGGTGACGACCACGCGCGAGACCGGGCCCGTCGCGAGCCGCTCCGACGCCTTCGCCGCGAGCACGCCGTGCGTCGCCGCGACGATCACCTCGCGAGCGCCGCGCTCCATCACGAAGTCGGCGGCCTCGATCACCGTCCCGCCGGTCGAGATCATGTCGTCGAACATCAGCACGGTCTTGTCCTCGACCGAGCCCATGAGGTGCCCGACCTCGACCCGCTCGCCCGACAGGCGCCGCTTGGTGATCACCGCCGTCTCGACCCCGAGGAGGTTCGCCATGCCCTCGGCGACCTTCAGGTTGCCGACGTCCGGGCTGACGAACACGAACTCGCCGAGCTCTTCGCGGATCGACTCGAAGTACTCGAGGAAGACCGGCGTCGCCGAGAGGTGGTCCACGGGCAGGTCGAAGAATCCCTGGATCTGCGCGGCGTGCAGGTCGATCGTCAGCACGCGGTCGGCCCGCGCCGCGGTCATCAGGTTCGCCACCAGCTTCGCCGTGATCGGCGTGCGCCCCTCGCTCTTGCGGTCCTGCCTCGCGTAGCCGTAGTACGGGACGACCAGCGTGACCCGCCGGGCCGACGCGCGGCGCAGGCAGTCGACGAAGATCAGCAGCTCCATCAGGTTGTCGTTGACCGGCTGGCTCGTCGAGAGGATGACGAAGCAATCGCGACCGCGGACGTCCTCCTCGATACGCACCATCAGCTCGCCGTCCGGGAAGACGTGCGTCTTGGCCTGACCGAGCGGCATCTCCAGGTGCGCGCAGACCCGCCCCGCCAGCTCGATGCTGTTGCGGCCCGCGAAGATCTTGAGTTCACCGAACATCGAGTTCATCGCGCGTCCCTCCCTGCGATCGCCCGCGACCGGAACACCCGGTCGACCTCCGCCAGCTGCTCCGGCGTGTTGATCGAGAGCACGTCCTCGGGCGGGACCGCGTCGATCACCTCGACACGCCCGCCGGCGGCCAGCAGCAACGCGGGCGCCTCGGTCACGTAGTACTCGCCGGACTTTTCGTCGCGATCGACCCGCTCCAACGCGCCGAACAGCGACCGCGCGTCGAAGCAGTAGTAGCTCGGGTTCACCTCGCGGATCTCGAGCTCCTCGGCCGACGCGTTCTTCTGCTCCACGATCCGACCGAAGCCGCCAGAAGGCCCCCGCACCACGCGCCCGTAGCCCGCGGGGTCGTCCAGCGTCGCCGTCGCGAGCGTCGCGACCGCGCCCGTCGACCTGTGGCGCTCCAGCAGCCCCGCGAGCGTCTCCGGGCGGATCAGCGGCCCGTCTCCACAGAGCACGAAGACGTCTTCGTCCTCGGCGCCCGCGTAATGCTCGGCTGCGCAGCGCACCGCGTGCCCCGTCCCGAGCTGCTCTTCCTGGACTGCGAAGCTCACCGCGTCGCCGAACGGCGCGAGCGCCTCACGCACGAGCTCCTGGCGATAGCCGACGACCGCGACAACCCGATCGCACCCCGCCTCGAGGCAGGCATCGACGACCGCGCAGACCATCGGGCGACCGCCCACCGGGTGGCAGACCTTGGGCAGTTCGCTGCGCATGCGCGTGCCCTTGCCGGCGGCGAGCACGATGGCCGAGAGGCCGCGGTCAACCATCGACGATCCCTTCGGCGATCAGACAAACTACCCGACTAGGACTCGAACCTAGACTAGATGGACCAAAACCACCTGTGCTGCCAATTACACCATCGGGTATCAGACACGCGCCCCGACGGCCTGCTACGACCGACGATGGCAGCGTCTCGGCTTTGAAGCGGATTACAAGCACGACGCCCGTTCCGCCCGCAACTCGCGGGCGCTGCCCCGAAGACTCGCGGTCTCCGAGGCCCCGACGCCCACGATGGACGCCGGACGGACTCTTCGGCCGCGGCGCGATCCGACCCTCCGGCCAGACCCGAGCTCGGCAGCCCGCCGCCGCTGGATCCTGGACTGGCCGGAATCCGCCACGGGCTGCTCATGCCGCGCCTCGCCACCCGGGATCCAGGCGGCTCGTCACGGACGGCTCGCTCAACGATAGGCCAACGGGGCCGAAGGGTCTCAGGCGGGTCTTCAGGCGATCGCCGGCGAGATCGGGGCGGCGACCGGAGGGGTCTTCGGACGGCGCCGCCGGCGGGCGATCAGACCGAGGCCCATCAGCAGGAGTGCCCCGCTGCCCGGCGTGGGCGTCTGGATCTCGACCCCGCCCGACCGAGGAAGCACGAAGCTCTGACGCTCGATGGTGATGCTCACGGCCTCACCTGGCGTGAAGCTGGGCAAGATCTCGGAGAGCTCGGACCGGTCGATCGTCGGTCGGGGCGCGTCGCCCGCGACCTGATCGGCCCGAGCGAATCCACAAGCGCACAGCGCCACGAGCATCGCCCGCGCGGAGGGTGACATCGGATCCCACTCTCTCTGAGCCCGGCGGGTGGGTGACGAAGTCCGCCCGCCGGGCGCCTGCCCTGCATCTATCGAAGGGGTGTTCTCACGCACCCAGGAAACCGGATTCCACCCCGGCCCCCACTCTCTCGTCGGCGGGAATGTAGCGGGGGCGACCCCCCACTACAACCAGCGCACCGGCGCGGAATCGGTTTCATGCGCGTTCTTTTTGGATCGCGAACCGCAACGCAACCAGATGTTCACACTGGGCGGCGATTCGATACGGCGAGTCGATCCGAAGCGTGCGGATCAGATCACGCGTCCTCCGGATCGATCTCGCCGCCCTCCCCGTTCGGGCCGGCGGATTCGGCGCGCCCGATCGCGTCGTCGCCGATCAGCTCGTAGCAGGTCGCGAGCAGGCCGACCAGCGGGAAGCGCCCCTCGGTGAACGGGCTGGGGCCGAGCCGGCGCAGGAGCGGGCTGGCGACCTCGGGGCGCTCGAGCGGGAGCACCATGTCCTCGAGCTCCGGGCCGGCCGACCAGAACGACTCGAGATCGGCATCGATCGGCGCCGGCTGCGCGTCGGTCACGCCCGGGACCAGCGCCTGATGCACGGGGCTTTCCCCGGGGCCCTGGCCCGCGAGCGCGCGCTGCTCGCGGAGCCGCTCGATGAGCTCGGCGCCCGCGAGGCCGCGGAGGTCGAAGAGCATCAGCGGGTCGGACTGCAGCTTCTCGGCGACCAGCGCCGCGACGCAGACCACGTGCTTGCACCAGGGCTTGTTCTCCTCCTTGCAGGAGCAGGTCAGGATGAAGTCGCTGGGCTCGGCGGGGAACAGTCGCAGGCCCAGGGGCCCGAACGCGTCCTCGATGTTCTGCGGCAGCTCGCGGGCGAGGAGCTTGGCCGCGTACTTGGCCTGACGGCCCATGGCCTCGACGACCTTCTCACGCTCCTCGGGCGTGAAGGGCTTGAGCGCGAGCCTGGTGACGTACGCGCGGGGGCGCCTGCCCTGCACCGAGGCCTCGGCCTGTCCGTCCACGAACTCGAGCTTCCGGGTCTGGCCGCCGCGCGCGTACTCGAGCCCTTCGCGCAGCGATTCGCCGCTCGCCGCGCTCTCGACGATGCGCATGAATCGCTGCGTGATCCAGCCGGCGGTCTCGTCCTCCTTGAGCTGCAGCTTGACGCCCCCCCGCACGCGGCGCGGGTTCTCGGGGAGCTTCACCTCGCGCCGGTACGGGCCCTTGAAGCCCGGGGGGTGGCCCCGCGGGTTCGGCGCGTCGGGTTTCGGCGCGTCTGGATCAGGCGCGGCTGGACCGGGAGCGGCTGGACCGGGAGCGGCTGGACCGGGAGCGGCTGGACCGGGAGCGGCTGGACCGGGAGCGTCGGGGGGCGGCGAGCCGCTCTCGGCCGGCGGCGGCGATTCCGGCGCCGTCTGCTTCGGCTGATCGTCCGCGGCGCGTTCGTTCACGAGCTGGCCTCCTCGGCGAGCTCGTCGCCGAGCGCGTCGGCCCTGAGCGTGAGCAGGTCGCGGAGCTGCTCGGCCCCGAGCTCGGTGAGCCAGCGCTCGCCGGCGCCGACGATCTGCTCGGCCAGCTCGGTCTTCGCCTCGATCATCTCGTCGATCCGCTCCTCGAGCGTCCCCCGGACGATGAACTTGTGGACGTGCACGGTGCGGGTCTGACCGATGCGATAGGCGCGGTCGGTCGCCTGGTTCTCGACGGCCGGGTTCCACCACCGGTCGAAGTGGAAGACGTGCGTCGCGGCGGTGAGGTTCAGGCCGACGCCGCCCGCCTTGAGGCTGAGGATCAGGATTGGCGCCGTGCCCTTCTCGTCCTGGAACTTGTCGATGAGCTCTTCGCGGCGCTTCTGCGGCGTGCCGCCGTGGAGGAAGAGCACGTCGCGCCCGAGCTCGTGCTTGAGCATCGCGCTGAGCAGGTGCCCCATCTGGCGGAACTGGGTGAAGAGCAGCGCGCGGTCGCCCTCGGCGAGCACCTCATCGAGCATCTCAAGCAGCCGAACGCACTTGCCGGAACGGACCGGGTCGGGCGCCTTGCCGGACGAGAAGTCGTGGTCCTTGAGCATCTGCGCCGGGTGGTTGCAGATCTGTTTGAGCCGGATCAACGCGGCGAGGACGAGGCCGCGGCGTTGGATGCCCTCGCTCTCCTCGACCTGGCTCAGCATACGGTTGACGCAGCTCTCGTAGAGGGCCGCCTGCTCGCTGGAGAGGTGCGTGTACTCGCGCGTCTCGAGCTTCTCAGGCAGATCGGCGGCGACGGCGGGATCGGTCTTGACCCGGCGCAGGATGAAGGGTCGGACGAGGCCGCGGAGCTGCTCGGCCTTCTGCGCGTCGCGGTACCGCTCGATCGGGACGCTGAACCGCTTGCGGAACGTGCCCGAGGGGCCGAGGTAGCCCGGGTTCAGGAAGTCCATTATCGACCAGAGCTCGCTGAGCCGGTTCTCGACCGGCGTGCCTGTAAGGGCCATCCGGCGCTCGGAATTCAGGCCCCGCACCGCGAGCGACTGCTTGGCCTGCGGGTTCTTGATGAACTGCGCCTCGTCGACCACGACGCGCCCCCAGTGGACGCTGTGCAGGATGTCCTTGTCGCGGTTCGCGAGCGCATAGGTCGTCACGATGACGTCGTGCTCGGCGACCGCGCGGAGGAGATCGTCGCCCATCAGGCGCTCGATCCCGTGGTGGACGAGGAACCTGAGCTGCGGCGCGAAGCGCCGCGCCTCTCGGACCCAGTTACCGACGACCGACATCGGGACGATCAGCAGCGTCGGCTTCGGGTGCGGGGCGTCCTCGCCCTGGCTGCGCTCCGCGACGAGCAGCGCGAGGAGCTGCACGGTCTTGCCGAGGCCCATGTCGTCGGCGAGGCAGCCGCCGAACCCGAACCGCTCGAGGAACGCCATCCACGACAGGCCGCGCTGCTGGTACGGGCGCAGCGTGCCCTGGAAGTCGTCGGGCGTCTCGATCAGCGGTACGGTGATCGGTCCCCTCGATTCGGCCTCCTCGCTGCGGTTCTCCTGGTCGGCAGAGCCGCCGAGGATCGAGGCCACCCACCCCGACGCCTGCAGGCCGAGGATCGGCAGGCCGATCTGCTTCGGGTCGGTGGAGTACGCCAGCCTCATCGCCTCGGCGAGCGCCATCTCGCCGCCGGGGTTCTCGCGGATGAACTCGATGGCGGACTTGACGTCCTCCGGACGGACCTCGATCCAGCGCCCACCGATCCGGACGAGCGGCGAGCCCTTCGAGGCCAGGTCCTCGAATTCCTTCAGGGTCAGCGTCGTGTCGCCGAGCGCGATCTCCCAGTGGTAGCCGACGAGCGCCGAGAGCCCGAGTTGGGGCGCGGTCCCGCCACGGGCACCGGCGCCGGGGTCGAGCAGCGAGTCGAGCGGGTCGGACTCGATGCGGAGCCGGGCCCCGAGACGGCCCGCCGGCGAGTCCCACCAGCCCGGAAACTCGACGCCGAAGCCCTGCTCGGCGAGCAGCGGGCGCAGCTCGCGGAGGAACTCGTACGCCTTCTTGGTCGCGAGCAGCACCTCGATCGGCTCGGTGTCCTCCAGCGCGGACTCGAGCGCCTTGAAGATCCGCGCCGCCCGACCAAGCTCGGCCAGCAGCAGCTCCTGCGGCTCCTCGAGCGTCAGGCCCTCGATCGTCACCCGGTCGCGTGAGAGCAGCCAGACGTCCGAGGCGTCGACAACGATCGATGGGTCGTCCTGCGACTGCAGATGGAAGCTGACCGACCAGAACAGGTCGGCGCTCGGGTTGTCGATGTTCTCGGGCAGCTCGTCGCCGAGCGGCTCGTTGAGCCGGAGCAGAAGCCTCCAGTCGGCCGACTTGCCGCGGTCCTCGAGCGACCCGATCCACCGGCGGACACGGCGGGTCGCCTCGGTCCGCTGCGGGCCGGGCGTCCCGACCTCGCGCCCGTCGCCGAGCAGGCCCTGCATCCAGGCGATCTGCGCGTCGGCGGTGCCGTCGCGGTCCTCGACCGTCTCGATCATGTCCTCGGACTTGAGCACCTCGCGGCAGCGCGCGTCGACCATCCAGCCGCAGGCGCCGGTGAGCACCGCCGCCGGGTCGTGCTCGAACGCGTCGATCGCGGCGCGGGCCGAAGCGGGCATCGAGGCCAGCAGGCCCGAGGCGACGAGCGCGGTTCGCTCGTCCGAGAGCCAGGGCAACCAGCGCCCGCTGAGCTTCCCGCCGCCGTCCTGCAGCATCATCGGCACGAACCGCTGCTGGCACAGCAGGTGCTCGGCGAGGCGCGCGACCATGGCGAAGAAGCGGACGTCGCTCCCCGACTCGTGGTCGGCCCGCGCGAGCATCGTCTCCAGCGCCCGGTGTGCCACCGCCCCGCGGAGCGCGAGCGACTCGACCGCGAACGCGCGGGCGCCCGAGGGCGTGTCCGGGTCGCGGCCGGTCATCCGGCAGAGCGCCTCGCTCGGGATCGGGACCGCGCCGGCGGCCGGGAGCCTCAGCGAGATGTGGTCGGCGCCCTGCTCGACGGTCTCCTCGATCGCGAGCGCCGCCATGCCGGCGAGCAGCTCCGGCCCGCTCGCCGCGAACGGGTGACGCGGGTTGTCCGCATCGGCGTCGTGCGGGTCGGCGGGCGGCGTGATCGTCTCGCCCCAGAATCGGACGGCCCCGCCGGTGAAGGCGGCGTGCCACGCGATCGCTGGGGCGTTCTGCTGTGCGTCATCCATGAATAGGGACCCGGGGACTCGAACCCCGAACCAACGGATTAAAAGTCCGCTGCTCTACCGATTGAGCTAGGTCCCCGGCCTCCCACGGCCCCGAACACGCGCCTGATGGCGATTCGACGGGCCGAAGCGCAAGGGTAGGACACAAACCGGTCGCGGCCCTCTCGCCCCGTTGTTATCGAAGTGTTTGCTCGCGCGGATGCCCGCGGACGTGCGCTCGGAGCAGCTCGGCGTTCCGACGGCTCGCGCCGCGCTGGGCCTCGACGGACTCGCGCGCCGCGGCGCCCACACGGGCTCGCTCGGCGTGGTCCGCGAGCAGCGAGCCGAGACGCTCCCGCAGATCCTCGCGCCCGCAGCGGAGCACGCCCCCGGCGGACTCGAGCGTCTCGGTCATCGAGCCGAAGTTGCGGACGTCCGGCCCCATGATCACGGGCCTGCCGAGCCCCGCGGGCTCGGTCGGATCCGAACCGCCCATGTCGTTGAAGGTCCGCCCCACGACCACGACGTCCGCGAGGGCGTAGGCCGCCGCGAGCTCGCCCAGGGTGTCGAGCAGATAGCGGTCGCCCGCTCTCGCGATCCCCGCGCTTCGTCGGACGGCGCCTGGCAGGTCGCGAGCCGCGTCCTCGAAGCGGTCCGGGCGGCGCGGCGCACAGAGCAGCTGGCAGTCGAGACCCTCGCAGGCCCGGTGGAGCAGAGCTTCCTCCCCCGGGCCGGTGCTTCCCGCGACGACGAGCGGCCGCCCGCGGTCCAGACCGAGCTCCGCCGCGAGGCGGTCCGCGGCGCCGGCGTCCGGCGTCGTCTTGGCGTTGTCCCACTTCATCGAGCCGGTGACCGCGACACGATCGGCGGGCGTGCCCATCTTCACGAAACGCCCCGCGTAGTCGTCGTCCTGGGCCCCGACGAACTCGAGCGACGCAAACATTCTTCTTAGCAGCGGGCGTGCCTTGCGGTACCCCTTGAAGCTCGAGGCGCTCAGCCGCCCCCCGATCACTCCGACGGGAACCCGCCGGCGCCGGCATTCGGCGATGAAGTTCGGCCAGAGCTCCAGCTCGACCAGGGCGACGAGGTCGGGCCGGACCACGTCGAAGAATCGGCGCACCGATCGCGAGAAGTCGAGCGGGTAGCGGACGACCGAGGCCGGCGGCTCCGAACCGGCGACGTACATCGCCTCGGCCCGCGCGAGTCCGGTGTCTGTCGTGGCCGAGACGACGACGTCGAGATCATCCGCGAGCAGAGGCACGAGCGTTCGGAGGCTGGCCGCCTCGCCGACCGAGACCGCGTGCAGGAGAACCCTGGGTCGCGAGCCGTCCGAGCGCTCGAGACGTGCGGGATCGACGCGCCCGAAGCGCTCGTCCCAGCCACCGCGGGCGCGCCGGGCCCAGATCGGCGCCGTCGCGCCGGCGAGGGCGAGGTAGAGGAGGTCGAGCCCGTTCACATGCGATTATGTGCTCGACGCGGGCCGGGTCGAGTGTTCGGGGCCTGCGCGGGCGGCGGCTCGCCGGCGGGTTTCGCACAAGCGCTTACGTTTGCTGCTAATCTCTCCGGCCCGGCCCGCGAGGCCGGGCTGCTCTCCGCCCCGCGAACGGCACTCTGAACGGATGTGGTGATGGAACCGATCGATATCGTCGTCTTCGTGATCTTCGCCGTCAGCGTGGTGACGATTGGGCTCATCAAGAGCCGCGACGAGAAGGACACGAGCGAGGACTACTTCCTGGCCGGGCGCGGCCTCACGTGGCCGCTGATCGGGTTCAGCCTGATCGCGGCGAACATCTCGGCCGAGCAGATGGTCGGCATGTCGGGCGCCGCGGCGAACGGCGAGATCGGTCTGGCAATCGCGAGCTACGAGTGGATGGCGGCGATCACGCTGGTGGGCGTCGGATTCTTCTTCCTGCCCAAGTTCCTCAAGTCGGGCATCTATACGGTGCCGCAGTACCTCGAGTATCGCTACAACAGCTTCGCCCGGACCGTGATGTCGGTGTTGATGGTGATCATGCTCATCAGCGTGAACATCTCGCTGGTGACCTATCTGGGCGCGAAGTTCCTGGCGCCGTACGTCACGATCCCGAGCGTGGACATCGGGTTTATCTACCCGCTCGACAACATCGTCCTGCTCTGCTGGATCATCGGCATCGTGGCCGCTGTCTACGTCGCGGCCGGCGGCCTCAAGGCGTGCGCCTGGGCCGACATCATCCAGGGCGCCGCCCTGATCCTCGGCGGCGCGGTGATCACCGTGCTGGCGCTGGGCGCTCTGGGCGAGCCGAACGTTGCCGCCGGGATGAACAGCCCGGCGGAGGTGGCGGCGTCTCTGAACGTGCCGGAGGACGCGGGCGTCGGCGAACGCCTCGGCGTGCTGCGCGAAGAGAAGATGCACATGTTCCTGCCCTGGACCAGCTCGGTCATCCCCTGGACCGCGCTGATGATCGGGCTGTGGATCCCGAACTTCTACTACTGGGGCCTCAACCAGTACATCATGCAGCGCTCGCTCGGCGCCAAGAGCCTGGCCGAGGGCCAGAAGGGCATCGTCTTCGCCGCGAGCCTCAAGCTGGTGATCCCGTTCGTCGTGTGCGTGCCGGGCATCATCGCTTTCACGCTGTTCTCGGGCGAGATGGCCAACCGCATCGACGGCAGCGCGACGACGAACCGCCCGATCCTCCTGGAGTTCGCGAAGACCAGCGGCGTCAACCCGCCGCTCGAGATCCAGCTCGCGATCGCCGAGGGCAGCGGCCAGCTCGACAACGGCGCCGACGAGACCGCCAAGATCAACATCTACACGGAGCTGCTCGCCGCCGCCGAAGCACGCCCTGACATGATCTTCGAGTTCGATGGCGACTTCGCCGACCGCCAGCCCGAGTTCGCTCGCACCATCGCGGCCTTCAACGCCGGGCTCTCCGGCGGCGACCTTGAGACGTTCCTCGCCGAGGCCGCCGGCCAGAATGACGGCATCGACCCAGAGGACAACGACCCGTGGACCGCCGGCGAGACGCTCGCGAACGCCAACGACGCGCTCGTCGAGCAGAGCGATAAGGAATCCGCGGGTCGCCTCGCCGGCTACGACTACGACGACGCGTTCCCGATCCTGGTCTCGCTGCTCGCCGGCCCGGGATTCAAGGGCTTCGTGATCGCGGCGGTGATGGGCGCGGTGGTCAGCTCGCTGGCCTCGATGCTCAACGCCGCCTCGACGATCATCACGATGGACATCTACAAGCGGTTCCTCTTCAAGGAAGCGACCGAGCACCAGCAGGTGCTCGTCGGGCGGATCTGCGTCGGCATCGCCGTCGTCGGCGGCTGCTTGATCGCGCCGATCTTCGCCGACCCAGACTTCGGCGGTGCATTCAACGCGATTCAGTCGCTCCAGACCTATCTCAGCCCTGGCATTCTGACGATCTTCATCTTCGGGCTGTTCGTGCCGCGGGCGCCGCGGATCGCGGGCGTCATCGGCCTGGTGCTGAGCCCGGTGCTCGCGGAGGCCTATCGGTTGATCTACGTCTTCGGGAACTTCGAGGACGATTCGGCGCTCGGCCTCGTCTTCAACAACTTCCTGAACCGTGCCGCCCTCGTCGTGATCACGATCACGGTCGCGCTCGGCATCCTGACGGCGATCAAGCCGCTGCCCAAGCCGGTCGAGCTGCCGACCAACGACAAGATGGAGCTGAAGAGCTCGCCATTCGCCAAGGGCGCCGGCATCGCCGTGATCATCGCCACGATCATCCTCTACGTAATCTTCGCCTGACGACAGCCGCGGACCACCGCGGGCGGCTCGTGACCGACGAGCGGGGATGCGTGCGGAGTGAACTCGGCCTCAGTCGAGCGCCGCCGCCACCGCGCGAAGCCGCAGCGACCAACGCCGCTCGCCGCCGCCCGGGATCGACGCGTGGCCGTTGAGCTGCGCCGCCTCGCCGAGGGTCTCGACGGGCACGTTGGTCGGCTCGATCGCCACGTGTCGGTAGCCGTTCCAGCCGCCGCGGTTGATCCAGAGCCCCATGCCGGACAAGACCGCCGGGTCCGCCGTGATCTCGAGCGCGGAACCGACCGCGAGATCGGTCAGCACCGCCCGCTCGATCCCGCCGCAGAACAGCTTGCCGGACGCCGTCTCGGCACCGAGCTCGAGCCGATCGAGACACGCGCCCTCGAACGGGCTCGGCCACGGACCAACCGCCCCTTGAGGGACGCCCTCGCCCGACTCCACGCGAATCTCGCGCGGCCGCGGCGAGAGTTCGAGCCGGGCGTTCTCGGGCAGCACCATGAGGGGGTGCCAGCTCCAGAGCCACGGGAGCGCGTCGCCCGACAGATTGCGCAGTCGATAGCTCAGATGGCAGCTCGGGCCGTCGAGCAGGATGCTCCGCTCGAGTTCGAACGGCATGCAATCGAGCGCGACCCGGGTCGTCAGAACGCCATGCTCGAGATCGCCCGGGTCCACCGTCCAGGGCCTCGCCCAGATCTCGCCGTGGTCGGGGATGGAGAGCCCGCCCACGGCGCACGCGCCGACCGACGGGAGGCACTCATCGGCCCCAACGAGCGGACCTGAGGCGAAGTCCGATCCGACCGGACGCGCGGGCAGGCGATCACGCGGCCCGGGCGCCCACATCCACTCATGATCGCGGGTCCGATCTCGGAGCGAGACGATCCGTCCCCCGCGCTCGGGGACGACCATGCACGAGAGGTCCAAAGAGGCGATCTCGAACGCCTCGCACCCACCGATCGAGCGCCTCGCGACCGTTCCCGGCTGGTTAAGCGCATCGATCCCGACGCGTGCGCGAACATCGGACGGGTTGATCGACGTCGTCATGACGCGCTCCGTGAGCCGGTCCGATGATCGCTGCGTGCTCGAGCCGACGAGCGGGTTTGTTCGGTCGCGACGGGCGATGCCCGGATCGTACTTGCCCGTCCGTTAGTTCGTCGGGCAGCCGGCGAAGAAGCCGTCGACGAACGCGGACACGTCGGCCTGCGAGACGACATCGGTCGGCGCGGCGTAGACCGCGACGATCGGGGAATTCGCGAAGAACAGGTTCACGAACTCGGCCACGTCGGCCTGACTCAGAACGCCGAACGGCTCGACGAGGTCGAACTGGTTGCAGCCCGCCGACGCCATGATGCTGATCGTCACGCTGGCCGGCGGCAGCTGGAACTGGTTCGCGCCGGGCGAAGACGAGACCGAGTTGATCTCGTCACCGCGCGACAGCAGCACGGTGCCGTCGAGCGTCACCGTCACCGATCCGTCCGACGCGCCCGCGTCGGCCGAGACCGTGAAGCTGCCGAGGTTGAACGGGTTGCCCAGGATCGGGGGCATCAGCCCGACGCCGCCGCCGAACCGAAGCATCGAGCCGTTGACCGACGCCACCGAGCCGCTCGGCAGGCTCGGCGAGACCGACGGAGAGGCCAGCTGCGACTCGATGTTGTCGTCCGAGGCGTCGAAGCCGTAGCCGAAGAGGCCCGCACCGAACAGGCCGCCCGAGGCGCCGGCCAGGTCATAGCTGACATCCACCTGCACGACGGTGCTCTCGCCCGGAGCGATCGAGCTCGAGGCCGGGGTCAGCGAGACGGTGGCCGATTGGGCCGAGGCCATGCCGGCCATCCCGGCGACAACGGCGAGCGTGCGTGCGAGCATGATCGTTTCTCCTCAGCTGCGGACAGATCTGTCTTCTCGTGTAGCGGAAGCATAACGGATGGCCCGCCCATCAACCGCTTAATCAGTCTACACAATTCCGGAGTGCGTCACAACTGTTTACAGAGATTCCGGAATTAATCCTATCAATCCCCAAATATTCTCAGCCGTCCCGGTCGCCGGGATTCCAACTCCCCAAGCCAGGATACGCGGGCGGCACCATATCGGACTCCCACGCCCGGATTTGCTCCATCAACTCAGCCAGACGATCCTCGAACGCCCGGAGCGTGGCGAGATTGCCGGACTCACCGGGATCGCCGGCCAGATCGAACAGTTCGCGTCGATCCTCTCCCCTCTCGCGAAGCACGAGCTTGAGGTCCGTCGAGCGCCCTGCGATCTCGCCCCGGTTCGGCCAGTTCCAGAAGAGCGTCTCGTGCGGGCGTCCGTCGCTGAGTCCGCGGACGAACGGCCGGAGGTCCACGCCGTCGAGCGGCTTGCCCGGCAGCAGCGCGCCTGAAGCCTCGGGGCCGGCGGCGGCGACGATCGTCGCGGCGATGTCGAGCGAGCTGACCGGCCGGTCGTAGTCGGCCGCGGCCGGGAAGCCCGCGGGCCATCGGATCGCGAACGGGACGCGGACGCCGCCCTCGTACGGGTCGGACTTGAAGCCGCGGAGGGGCGTGTTGCGCGAGGCGTTGTTCCGCGCCCCGCCGTTGTCGGAGAGGAACACGACGACGGTGTTCTCGGCCAGCCGGCGGCGATCGAGGGCGTCGAGCACGCGGCCGATGCCGTCGTCCATCGAACTCACCATCCCGGCGTAGGTGCGCCGGCGCTCGTTCTCGATGTACGAAAACTCGCGCAGCTTCTCGCCCGTCGCCTGCATCGGCGTGTGCGGCGCGTTGTACGCGAGGTACAGAAAGAACGGGCGATCGCGGTCGCGATCGATGAACTCGACGGCCGCGCTGCTCAGCTCGTCGGTGAGGTACTCGTCGGTCGAGACACGCACGCCGTTATGCAGCACCTTCGTGCGGTACCAGCCCCACTTCTGCCGGACCTCGCTCAGGTCCTCGAGCGTGAGGTTCTCCGGGAAGTAATCGTGACCTCCGGAGAGGAAGCCGTAGAACTCGTCGAAGCCCCGCTCGCGCGGGCGAAGCCCGGGGTACGTGCCGAGGTGCCACTTGCCGACGGCCATCGACTCGTAGCCGGCAGCCCGGAGCAGCTCGGCGAGCGTGCGTTCGGTCCGCGGCACGCCGTTCGGGACCGCGGGGTTCACCGTCGGGTTGATCGACGAGCCGAAGCGGTCCTGGTAGCGACCCGTGATCATCCCCGCGCGGCTCGGGCCGCAGACGGCGTGGGTGACGTAGCCCTGCGTGAACCGGACACCCTCGTTCGCGATCCGGTCGATGTGCGGTGTCGGGAACTGCTCGAGCCCGTTGAACCCGACGTCGGCGTAGCCGAGATCGTCGGCGACGATCAGCACGAGATTCGGCTTGGACGAGATCGCGTTCTCGGCGGACTCGCCGCCGGCCGCGCATCCCGCGAGCAGGAGGCTCGACGCCAGCATCAGGAGCGCTCTCATCCGCCGGCTCCTTCCGACGCGTCGGCGTCGCGCTGGTAGACCCGCACGTAGTCGATCTCGTACCGGGCGGGGAACTCGGTCTCGGACGGGTCGCCGCCGTTGTTGCCGCCGATCGCGAGGTTGATCAGCATGAAGTGCGGCTCGCGGAACGGGTTGGAGCCGTCGGGGTTGATGGTCTCGCTCAGGTCGATCTCGTTGAGCAGCTCGCCGTCGAGGTACAGCCTGATCGCGTCCTCGGTCCAGTCCATCCGCCAGACGTGGAACTCGTCGGCCCAGGACTCGGGCGAGCCCTCGGCGAGATCTTCGACGGGGACGCGGACGCTGTCCCACTCGGCCGACCACCGGTCGCCGCCCCGGCTCTTCCACGCCGCGTTGGCGAGGATCATGCCGCGGTAGTACTCCATCATGTCGATCTCGCCGCTTCCGGGCCACGCCCTCGCCCGGCCGACGGTCCACCAGGCCGGCCACATGCCCGGGCGGATGTCGATCTTCGCGCGCAGCTCGAACCGCCCGTAGAGCCACTCCCGGCTCTCGCGCGTCGTGAGCGAGCTCGACGTGTACTCGGCGTACCGCCGCTTCTGTCGCCAGCCGTCGGCGCCCGGCCTGTACCCCGGGTTGCGCACGCGCTCGCGTCGCGCCTCGATCACCAGGCTGCCGCCCTCTATAAAGGCGTTGTCCTCCTGGTACCACTGGAGCTCGTTGTTGCGGCTGAAACCGCGTTCGTACGTCCAGGTGTCGGGATCCGGTCGCCCGTCGGTGTCGAACTCGCGCGACCAGACGAGCCGGTAGCCGTCCGACTCGATCGGCGGGGGCGCGGCGAGAGCGGGGGACGCGACGAGCAGCGCGGCGCAGGCGAGGAGCTTCTTCAACTTGCGGTCCTTCAGAACGAGACGCGGATCGTGTCGCCGCGCCGCTGCGCGGTCGGCCTGAGATCGGTCAGGGTTCGTCGCGGGCCGGGCTGTCCGCTCACGTGCACCGTGTAGACCGACGAGCGGTCGAAGACATGGGGCTGCATCCTCGGCTCGTTCGCGCGGATCGTGTAGACGACCTCGCCGGTCTGCTGGTCCACGACCTCGAACACGGGCTCGTCGATCCCGTCGACCTCGATCATCGGGAGGTACCCGGCGGGCCGCCGCCCGTAGTTATCCGCCTGGTCGATCGTGACCGGCCAGCCGGCGTAGGGCTCGGCGTCGCGGTCGGTCACGTCGACGTAGCGCGGCCAGACCTCGTAGGTGATCTCGCGGGTGTCCTTGTCGAAGCGGACGATGCCGTAGCCCTCCGCGCGCGGGCCCCACTCGAGCCCGTTCTCGTCGGTGTGGAAGACGCGCCTCGTGTCCGGGTTGACGTAGGCCAGCATCGTGAGACGGTTGCCGAGGCCGTCGCGGTAGGAGCCGAGATTCGGGAGCGCACCGTCGATCGGATCGACCGCGACCTCGAGAGGGTCCCACCAGCGGACGTAGTAGTTCACGATGGCCGGCGACGCGAACGAGACCATCGAGTCGCGCCAATCGGTGACGCCGTGGTGCACCAGCGTCGCCAGGTGCTGATCGCCGCATAGGTGTGTCGCGAAGCCGCGCCGGATGAGCTCCACGGCGCGGTCGCGCCCGGACTGCGGCCAGCCGTTCGAATCGAGGTCGCTGCGGAGCCGGCTGCCGCGCTGCTTGTCGAGGTCGACGCGCGCCAGAGCCCCGCCCCACAGCCCGGGCCCCGAGCGGTGCGAGGCGTTGCCGAAGACCGTCTGGCTCAGCACGGCCTTGAACTCGGCCCCGCGCCAGTCGCGGGTCCAGCTCTCGAGGAACTCGAGCTGCCGCTCGCCGAGCAGCTGGGCCTCCGGCACGTCGAGCGTCGAGACGTCGAACTCGAGGTCGTTGATGTGATCGGGGCGCGGGCCGTTGCCGCGGACGAGACCCTTGGGACCCGTCTTGAACTTGCGGTCCTCGATGATCGCGAAGTCGACGCCGCCGACATTGAGCGACGTGTAGTAGACGCCGATCCCCTGTGCGATCGGCGTCGGATCGTGCGGGTCGGGCAGGTGCCAGGTCTGCGCGGCCTCGACCGCCCGCACGTACTCGGGCGAGTAGAAGTACCCGCCGCTGTCGCCGTCGGCCGAGTCGGCCTTGACGCCGCCCTCGCCCCACAGGTTGCCCTGCCCGATGTCGTGGTCGTCCGGGATGGTGACGGTCGGCCGGTCGCGCATCAGCTCGCCGAACTGACGCCCGAAGAGCAGCCAGGCCTCGAGGTGCTGCTTGTGGTCGTACGACTGATCGCCGGCGAAGAAGAGCAGGTCGGGGTCCTGCGCGAGAAGGTTCTCCACGATGTCGCGGCGCGGCCCGCGCTCGGCGTTGGAGTTGCAACTCAGCGAGGCGACGACGATCTCTCGCTTGTCGGCGGGGTCCTTTCGGATGCGTCCCTCGTACGTCGCCTCGCCGCCGGCCGCGAGGACGCGGTACTGCCAGTCGCGGGACTGGTCCCAGGCCTCGACCCGGAAGTGCGCGAGCCAACGCTTGCGGCCCTCGGCCGGCCAGCCGTAGCCGGTCTCATCGACCTCGACGCGCCCGACCTCGCGCCATCGCCCGCGCCCGTCGGGCCTGACCTCGAGCACCACGTCGCGGCTCACCTCGTCCGCGAGCGGGTAGAGCTGCGCGGTGAGCTTGAGAACGCCCTCGTGGGCCGTGTAGAGCGCGAAGGCGATCGCCTCGTCGGTCGGGACGCTCGTGTCGGTCCACTCGGCACCCGGCCGGACCGGCTGGGCGCCCGCCAATGAGACGAGGCCAAGACCCAGCGCGGCGGCGAGGCGTCGACGGATCTTCGGGCGGGTGCGCACGAGCGGTCCTCTCTGTCGGGTGCTATCGGCGTACGGCCGGAGACGCGGTCGGGCGGGGCGGCGGCTACGGGAGGGCGCAGCCCTCGTCGTACCGCTCGGTGTACCAGATGATGTCGAAGATGTCCGCGCCGCCGCTGCCGTCGAGATCGGCGCCGGCGTCGACGGCCGTGATCACCGACATCAGGTCGTTCGAGTTGAGCGCGAAGTCGGCGTTGAAGTCGGCCTCGCAGACCTCGACCGCGATCGCGCCGGTCGAGACGAAGCCCGACGAGCCGGTGTCGCCCACCGCCCGGACCTCGTAGACGTAATTGCCCGGCGCGGGGACCGCGTCGACGAACGAGCCCTGGTAGACGCTCGTCGCGACGGTCTCCCAGACCATCGACGAATCCGTCCGCCTGATCTCCATGCCGTCCAGATCGCGGAAGCCGTGCGCGTCCCAGGAGATCCGGACCTTGCCGAAATCGGCGAGCGACGCGTTCACGCCGCGGGGCGCGGCCGGGGGCGCCTCGTGAACGCGGATGAACCGCCAGTGGACGTTGGCGCCGGTCGTGCCCGGCGCGAAGAGCTCGAGCTGCCCGGCGCCGTTGATGCCGACGTGGCGCCCGGACTGGTCCTCGAAGAAGAACCGGCCGTGCTCGACCTCGGCGATCCGGAACTCGGCGTCGGCCGACGCCTCGGCGTCGACGACGAAATGCAGCGCGTCGCCGACGACCATCAGCAGCCGGCCGTCGGAGACGGACCGGACCCGGTAGAAGCTGCTCGCCGGGGTGGGCTCGAGCACGAACGAGAAGTCGGCGCCGAGATCGGACCGGTCGCCGAGCCGCACCGCCGTCCCGGCGGGCTGACCCTGGTTCACGCCGATCCGGGCGTGACGCCCGCGGTTGTGGACGTGGTACTCGGTGTCGGTCCGGAGCTGGACGTCGCCGTCCCAGGCGGCGTAGAGCCTGCCCGCGGGCGTCAGGACCGGGTCGACGGTCGGGGAGAGCTCGACGATCAGCTCGCCGCGGTTGTCCGAGATCGGGTTGGAAGGATCGCCGCCGAACGCGAAGACCGCGTACCGGGCGACGTTCTGGCTGCGCTCGAGCCGGTAGAGCACCTCGGCGTACCAGTCGTACGCGTCGTCCTTGTCCCAGCTGTTGGTGTCGCTCCAGTCGACCGGGGAGAACTCGCTGAGGACCACCGGGCAATCGCAGGCGTTCGCCGCGCTGTTCACGGTGTTCATGATGGCGTTGGTGTTCAGCGCCGTGCCGTACCAGTGCACCGAGGCGTAATCCCTGCGGTACTCGCGGGCGTCCGCCTCGAGATCGAAGGCGGCGAGCCAGTCGTCGCCCTCCTGGTTGTTGGTCGGAGCCGGGGCGACAAGGGGGAAGCCCGTCGCCTCGTTGCGCGGCCACAGCTCGATGCCCGTCGAGACCGGGACATCAGACTGGCTGTCGCTGTCGGGCTCGTTGTAGCCCATCAGCAGCAGCGGTTCCGCCTGGCGGTGCCAGAGCGGCGTCCGCATGGGCCAGACGTCCCAGCTGAAGCTGCCCCACTGCATGGGCCAGTACTCGATCGCGTCGGGGAAGATGTCGTTCTTTCCCCAGTTGTACGCCCACTCGGAATCGAGCAGCGGCGTGAACCGGGCCGGCGTCGTGTTGTTCTGGGGCGACTTCTCGCCGTTGCCCTTCTTCGGGAAATGCGCGGCGAAGCTCTGGCCGAAGACCTGAGCCGGATCGCCGGCGTCGAACGGCGCAAGCGATAGCGACGAACCGTCGGAGGAGACGGCCTTGCCGGTCATCGCGTTCACGATGCGGAAACCGCCCGGCGCATCGACCAGCTCCCAGAGCTGGTGCGGCTGACCGAGGTAGCCCGCCTGGGCCAGACCGCCGGTGCCCGGATCCTCCGCGAGCGTGAGCCCGGTGGACCGGTTGCGGATGCGGTGCACGCCGAGATCCAGGCTCGCGATCAGCTGGAACTGCTGGTCGTGACGGCCGGTCGGCGACTGGACGAACGGTGCGCCGCCCTCGACCGAGATCACGCCGCCGGACGAGTCGATCAGGCCGAAGAAGCCGTCGGCCCGCTCGGACCACACGGGCGCATCGCCCGCGACGGCGCTCGTGCCGAGCGGCCAGCCCCCGGCGTCCGGGCCGGGCGGCAGCAGGACGACCTCGCGCAGGGCCACCGGCGTCGCGTCGTCGATCCGCAGACGGAAGCGCGAGGCGACGACCTCGCTGTCGAACAGGATCGCGAAGTCGGCCTGTGAATTGCCGCTGAACGTAGCGCCCGGGATCGTGATCCAGAGCCCCGACTGGTCGTCGAAGCGCTGCACGCGCCCGCGGGCGGGGATGCCCTGCCCGCCGGAATCCCCGGCGTGCACGTGCACGGAACGGACGTGCACCGGCGTGTTGGTGACTCGGACCGAGACCGGGCTGGTCTCGGGCGGGTCCTCCATGGACATGTCGAACCAGTGCGGGCCGGCGGCGTCGCTGCGCCAGAGGTTGCCCGCCCCCGAGAAGCCGTCCACGGCCGCCCG
>JBCBKP010000021.1:0-61342 GCA_038521625.1 Planctomycetota bacterium | reverse complement strand
TTCCAAAGCGACTACCTCCGCGGCGAAGAGTCGGGCAGTAGCCGCGCAACGAATCGCGCGACATCAACAGAGGTCTTCGGCGTCACCGGCGAGACAGCCTACTTCGGCTTTGGGTTCGATCCACTCGCGTTCAGTGGTCCGGTCGAGCAGGCTGTCTTCCGAGTCGAGAACGTCAGCACAGGTTTCTTCCCCGATGTTGACCCGACCAACCCCGCTGAGATTTCGCTCCACAGTCTCACTGCGGACCCGCTGACCGCGGTCGATCAGGACTTGGCCGCCGGGGCTGGTTCTTGGCTCGACTTCCGGGACACCCAGATCACGACTGCAAGCATCCTGTCGACAACGACCGTTGACGGCTTCGGCGTCTTCGAGTGGGACATCACTGATCTAGTCAACGAGTGGATTGCCAACGGAGACACGAACTTCGCGTACACGCTCGGGACAAGTGCCCTGCTTGATCCAGATGGCGGAGCTGCCGTCGCGTTTGTGAACTCGTCTTTTGGCGGGCTGACCGGTGAGGAGATCACTGCCCGCATCGCGATCGTCCCTGCGCCGGGAACGATCGCGCTCCTCGGCCTGACAGGGCTGGTTGCTGGCAGACGCCGGCGCTGATTGAGATCCGTCTCGGTGGCGGGGATCGCGTCGGGCGGCGCTGTCTTGTTGATATCCGTTCCGTCCCCCGCCATCGAGGCTTTCCGTGTTTCAACTTCCTGGCCACACCCGTTACACCTCGGAGGACCGCACGATGACCCGCCTACGCACAGTCTTGCTCACCATGAGCATCGCGCTCGCTTCACCGGCCGCGATGGCACAGTTCCTCGTGCCCAACCTCACGGATGACGGCTGGGACCGCGGCGTCACGCCGCTATCGACTTACGCCGAGTGGGACTTCTTCGACTCGCCTATAGGTCCCAACGCCCCCGGCGTTCAATCAGTCGTTGGAAGCCTACCCGAAGACGCTCCCGAGTTCGACGCGTTTGATGCGAACGCTCCGACCAGTGGCTCATTCATCACGGGTGGCGGCAACATCTATACCTTCTCCGGCATCAACACACCGGTGGCCATCTCACCTGGCTTTGGGCTGGGTTATGGCTTCAAAACCACCGTCATTTATCAGGTACGGACACTCGGCGTTGAACCCGACCAGGAAACCTTCGTTCTCAATAGCCGGCGTCGTCCGATCGAGATCATCGAGCTCGACCGAACAGACGTGGGCGGTGGCTTCGGCGGGACTCAGCTTGATACGCTCGTCCGATTCGAATTTGCCCGGAACGACCTCGCTCACGAGGTGTTGTTCGAAGCTGAATCCACATCGCTGAGCTTCGATAAGGTAGCCATCGACACCTTTGTAGAGCCGATGGACTGCCCGGCGGATCTCGATCTGAACGACGCTGCGGACTTCTTTGATGTGATCGAGTTTCTCAAAGACGTTGATGCAGACGATGGCGATTGGAATACCGATGGCGAGACCAATGCAGAGGACATCGTCGAGTTCATCACTGAAGCAGAGGCTGGATGCGAACCATGACTCGGAAAGCCCGAGCCTTTACGCTCATTGAGCTCCTCGTCGTGATCGCGATCATCGCGTTGCTGATTGGCATTCTCCTTCCAACCCTCGGCGCAGCGCGGGATTCAGCTCGCACGCTCAAAGCAAGTGTTGCAGCACGCTCACTGATGCAGGCATATGTCATGTATGCCGATGACAATCGCGGATATGTGCTTCCGGCTCATCTCACCCCGGTTCAAGCCGCGGAAGGTGTCATCGATGAGTTCGGAAATCGACTTTACCCGCCTGTCAGCCAGCGATGGGTGTATCGGCTCGGGCCGTACTTTGACCATGGCTGGGCAGGAACAACGCATGTCGGTGAACGTGCGCGGCTACTCGATGACTTTGGTGACATCACTTCGCAACCTGGCGGGGTCTCGTCGTGGTCGTACGAGGTCAGCGTCTTCCCGTCGTTCGGTATCAACCGGCGGTATGTCGGCGGCGACTCCCGCAGGACCGACTGGATCGGCCAGAACAATCACGTGAAGAAGATCTCCGAACCGCTCCAGCCGTCCGGGCTATTTGTCTTTGTATCATCACGGTTCTACGTCGGGTCTTCCCAGATCGATGGCTACATCGATGTGGAGCCGCCTCCGGTCGGCGCGACATTCAACGAGAATCAGCAGACGACGGCACCCGCAACACGGTTCGGCTACGTCCACCCGCGCTACCAGGGTAAGGCCGTTGCAGGATGGTTCGATGGTCACGCGGGAACCGTTGATACCTCAGACATCATGGACCGACGAAACTGGTCCAACACCGCCCGCTTGGAGGGCGATGCGAACTGGGAGCCTTGAGGATGAAGCCTGCCACAGATATGTCGCAGCAGGAGATCAACGAGTTCTGCCGCGCAGCTTCCGCGGCCTACTACGCCATCGTGCGAGCCCACGTCGCCAGGACCGGCGAGCCCGCCATGTTGCCGGACCTGCTATGCCCAGTTGGCCCGGTGCCATGTGCACACCACTTTGATGACGAGACTCTTGACGAGGCCGAGCGGTTCCTGCTCCGGCTTGGACTGATCGGAGAACACTAGTATGACGCAAGTTGACATCGACTCTACGACAGCAGTCGACAGCAGTCGAAGAAGGCGGGCGGCCCTACCCCCCTTGAAGTCGTCAGGGGAAACGGGCTGACCGCGCGGTCCGATCACGCGGCGTTCTACGACGAGCGCGTTTCGGTGTTGTTCTTCACCATCACGCCGTTCCACAGCGAGTACCACACGCCCGAAGACGAGTCGTGGAAGCTGAATGTGCGCGGGGGATCGTTGATTGCCGAGCTTGCAAGCGATGTCGCGTTCACTGCCGCCCAGCGGTACGACGATTTCACGTTCCAAGAGATCGAGGGATATGACCGCGGCCCGTCCATATCGATGGGATCGGTACGGGTCCGCTTCGGCATCATGCCGGGCAACTACAACGACACAGAACCAGGCGTCGTGGTGCAGCGTGTCAGCCCGGGTGGATCGGCAGATACCGGTGGCGTGCTTGCCGGGGATCGGCTCGTCGCGTGGAATGGACAGGAAATCGGCAGCATCTCCAACTGGATGGAACTCATGGCCGAGAACTCGCCGGGCGAAACGGTGATCGTGGCGGTCCTCCGAAACGGTGCCCGAGTAGAGTTGCAGGTGACGCTGCAGGCCGCAAATGCGCGGTAGAGAACGCCTTGACGTTCACCCCCCACGGGCGAAGGAGCATGTGCTAGTATGCTCGGGAACAGCGTTAAACATCCCCGCGGGCACAACCGGCCCGCCACATCGGATCTACCTGTTTGAAACGGTTTCGATCGGGGAGTTTGACAGGCCCGTGTCCAAAGGATGCGGGTCTGTTTGTTTACTGGGGCGGGGTCGGATTGGGCCGCTTGGGGGCGTCTGGGGCGGGGTGGCACGCTCTCGTCTTTGGGATAAGCGAGTGGGTGGCGATCGGAACCCCCGGGTGAGCGGGCCGGCGGGGCCGAGACTCTCGCGCTCTCTGACTCTCGGTTAGCAGCGGTGCGAGGAAGGGGTGCTGTTGAGTTTCAGTTTCGAGAGCGGTCCGCTGCTGAGCGGTCGCGAACCCTTGACAAGCCTCGTACGCTCTGCGGGGGAAACATTGATCAGGAGGCTCTTCGCGCACGTGAGAGCAGGAGGAGATTATCGATGAACAGGAACTGTGTATCGGCTTTCGTTGTCGCGTCGGCTGCTCTTTCGGCAGCGGGTCAGACGTCTGGTATCCCCTTCGAGATCATCGCCCGGAGCGACGGCCCGGCGCCCGGTTCGCCGGGCTTGTTCTTAGAGTCGTTCGGCTTCACCGAGGCGACCGTCGGCCCGGACCGCGCCGTTGCGTTCGCATCGACGATCTCTGCCCTCGACTTCAGCAACCGGCAGGTGCGCCCGTTCTATAAGCCAGCCGGTGGCCCGATCACTCCGATCACGCTCAGCGAAGCCATCGACTTCGCAAGCTCAAACATCCTCACCCCGCGTATTGACGACAAGGGCAGGGCTCACGTTTATGTGACAGTATTCAATCCGATGTTCGAGGATATCTTTTTCGCCACTGGACCGGACGGCGCGGGCAACGCCACGCCGGTCTTCCGCACCACAGACCCAATTCCAGGCACAGGCCTCGTCGATCAGAACTACCGCTATCCGTTCCGCCCCGACGCGCTCGGCCGATACAGCATCAGCGGCCAGGCGTTCCTTAATGAGCCGCCGTTCAGCCTCAACGCCGCTTGGCTTGCCACTCCCGATGGACCGACGGATGTGCGCCAGAGCGGTGATGAGGTCGTGCCGGGGTCCGGAGTCTTCGCGCTCAACCCAGAAGCCGTCGCGACGTCGCTCGATGGCACCGCCTTCGGCATCATCTCGCGAGGATTTGACACGCCGGGCGATCCGGGCGATCCCAACACGCAGGGTTTCGGCGCCATCTTTGACAACGTCCCGCTCGAGGACTCGCCGAACTTCGATGTCGGCGACATCCTTCCAGGGCCTGGCGGCCAAAGTTTCCTACCAGACTTCATCAACTTCGCCGGTCTTAGCTCGGGCTCGACGGCTTTCTGGATCAGCCCGCGTAACGCCGTCGTGAGCGCCCAAGGCCGTCTTATCGGCGATCCCGATCAGCAAAGCCGAACCCTCATCATCCTGCTTGATCCGCAGTTTGGGCCCCGTGTCATCGCCGCGACGGACACCAACATCCCCGGGACAATCCGAAAGCTCGATGTCGTCAATGACGTTGTCCTCAGCGAGGATGGTGATCGCTTGCACATCCAGTACTTCTCCCAAGATCTCGGGGATCTTGTGCTGCTCTACGCCGATCTTGACGGCGCAGAGTACCCTACATTCGAGGCTCTCACACGCGATGATTTCGTCAAGCTTGAGCCGAACGCCTTTACGGGCGGCATGACCGATGACGGTCGAGCGTTCATCTTCTTCAACGAGCTTGACCCGGAGGGCGGCATCCTGAACACGGTGCTGTGTGAGGATGGCTACGGCACGCTTCGGCGTGTTGTCGCGTCGGGCGACCGTCCTGCCCTCCCAAACTTCTATTCCGAGTTCACTCAGTCCGTGGGCGGCATCGAGATACCGCGCATTAATGATGGCGGCGGGAGCAACCGCTGCGGGAGCATTCTCGTCATGGTTGGCGGAGGCTTCCCCGCGGGATCCCGCCAAGGTGCAACCGCCCTTCTTCGATATGACCTCCCTCACCCCGATCGCAACTGCGATGGCGACCTCGACGTTGCTGATATAGCTATCTTCATCGACGACCTCGAAGCCATGAATCCCACATCGGACGCCAACGCAGATGGAGAGCTCAACGTGTTCGATTTGCTCTTGCACCTCCAGGTGATCGATGCGGCGGAGTAGCCGAGAATAGGCGTTTATAGGATTCTGCCAGATAGTACATTTTGCAGCCTTGTTCCACGCCCGTGTCCAAAGGACGCGGGCCTGTTTGTTTACTGGGATGGGCCGGATCGGGGCCCTTGGGGGCGTCCGGGGCGGGTTGCGGCGCTCTCGGGTTTGGGATTGGCGAGTGGGTGGCGATCGGAACCACCGGCTTGGCGGGACGGCGGGGGCGAGACTCTCGCGCTCTCTGACTCTCGGCTAAAGGGAGGTCGAGGAAGGGGTGCTCTCGGGGCCCAGTTTCTAGAGTTCGTGATCAGGGCAGGTCGGCAAGCCACTCGCGCAAGCTCTGGACAGGTACGTGGTCTACCGCCGCGCCGATGAACTCCGCGTCGGCCCCGGGTGGTTCACGAATCGGTACGGTCGTTCAGTCCGCCGCTTCTTTGGAGTCCAGATGAAGGCAATCCGAGGCTTCCTTGGTGTCTCCACAGTTGTGATCTATGTCATGACTGCCCTCGCGATCACATCGGACGGGGTCAATTGGCCGGCAGTCGCGGTACGGGACATCCTGGCCCTGAACTGGCGATCACAGTTCAACACCGATTTTTTGATCTATCTGATCCTCGTCGCTTCCTGGATCTCCTGGCGAGAAGGGTTCACGCCCAAGGGTCACGCCTTCGGGTTTCTCAGCGTGGTCATGGGTGGAATGTTCAGTTTCCCGTATCTTCTCTATGCAACCTATGCCGCTTCCGGTGACCTTAAGCGGGTGCTGCTGGGTGCCCACTGGGACTCGGCACGGGAGACATCGCGCGGATGACCGCGGCCCGGCTGCCTGCGGTGCCGAGTATTCGCGCAACTTGCGCTCCGGGAGATCCGACCGTGTTCGAAGACGCAGAGACCGGGAGCCGCGTCGATAAGGCCGCCTTCAAGGAGCGCGTGCCGTCCCTCCGCTTCGATCTGCTGAACGCGCAGTTCGATCTGCTCAGCGCCGACTTCTCGGTCCTGATCCTCATCGCGGGCGACGACCGGCTCGGGTGCAACAGCGCGGTCGATCTGCTCAACAACTGGATGGACGCGCGGCGCATCGACACCGAGGTCTTCGTCGAGCCCTCCGAAGAGGAGGCCGCGAGGCCCCGGTTCTGGAGGTACTGGCGCGTTCTCCCGCGTCACGGCCGGATCGGGCTCTACCTGGGCGGCTGGGCCCGCCACATCGTCGGCGCCCGGATCTCGGACGAGATCGACGATCTCGAGTTCGAACGCCGGGCGACCCACGCCGAGCGATTCGAGCGAGCGCTCACCGACGACGGCTCGCTCGTCCTGAAGTTCTGGCTGCACCTCCCGCGGAAAGACCTCCGCAAGCGCATCAAGCGGGCCGACGCCGACCCGGCGCTCTCCTGGCAGATCGACGACATCGATCGCGCCCTGCTCAAGAAGTTCGACGAGGTGATGCCGGTCATGGAGCGCTACGTCCGGCTGACCGACCGAAGCACCGCCCCCTGGCGCTTGATCGAGGGCGTGGACGAGGATTACCGCGATCTGACCATCGGCGAGACGATCGTCGCCGAGCTTCGCGCCCGCCTGGACGGACCCAGGAAACAGACCGAACCCCCGGCCTCACCTCCGGCGGAACCCGCGGCGATCGCCGCGATCAAGCGCAACCCGCTCGACGCCGTCGACCTCACCAAGTCGCTCGAGCGCGACGAGTACAGGTCCCGGCTCGCCGACGCCCAGGCCCGGCTCGCCCGCCTCGTGCGGAAGCTCCGCGGCGGCCGCTCGCCGGTGCTCGTCTTCGAGGGCTGGGACGCCGCGGGCAAGGGCGGCACGATCCGTCGGGTGATACGGCCGCTGCCGGCACGTGACTACCGCGTCATCTCCACCGCCGCCCCGACCGCAGAAGAGAAAGCACGCCACTACCTCTGGCGGTTCTGGCGCGATATCCCGCGCAGCGGCCGCCTGGCGATCTTCGATCGAAGCTGGTACGGCCGGGTCCTGGTCGAGCGCGTCGAGGGCTTCGCCACGACAACCGAATGGCGCCGGGCCTACGAGGAGATCAACGACTTCGAAGACCAGCTCGTCGAGCGCGGGCTCATCGTCCTCAAGTTCTGGATGCACATCGACCCCGAGACGCAGGCCGAGCGGTTCGAGGCCAGGACCAAGACCGGGTTCAAGAAGTACAAGCTCACCGACGAGGACCGCCGCAACCGTCTCCGCTGGGACGACTACGAGGCCGCAGCGAATGAGATGATCGCCCGTACCAGCACCGAGGTCTCTCGCTGGCATCTCATCGCCGCGAACAACAAGCGCTACGCTCGCGTCAGCGTCGTCGAGCAGATCTGCGAACAGCTCGACCGCGTCGTCTGACCCAGGGCCCGGCGAGGCTCCCAGAATCGATCCGGGATCTCAGACGAGCTCGATCGGCCCGTGATCGTCGATGTGGTCGCCGTGCTGGTGCTGCAGCCGGCCGTCGACCAGGTAGTCGACGTGGTCGCCGTGCGGGACCGGCTCGTGCCCGCACCCCGGCCCATGCACGTGGCCCGGCTCGACACCGTCTTCGGTCCTGTTGCAGGTCGCGGGGTTCGTGTCGCTGACCGGGATCACGTGCTCGACGACAGTTCCGTCGGCGTCCTGGTGATGCAGGTGGCCCTCGTGCAGATAGTCGACATGCCCTTCGTGCTTGACCGCGGTGTGACCGCAGTTCGGGCCGTGCTTGTGCGGGTGGTCGGCGTGGATGTGTCCTTGTGTCGTCATCGTGTCACTCCTTCGGGTCGGCGGTCTCTTATCGCGACTCTGTCCCGGATCAGTGCTCGCTGGCGTGCTCGATCGCGTTCCGGATCAGCTGCATCACATGTTCGTCCTGCAGGCGGTAGAAGACGTGCTTGCCCGCCCTGCGCCCCGAGACGAGCCGGGCCGACCGCAGGAGGCGCAGACGCTGCGAGACCGTCGTCATCCGCTCACCAAGCTTTGAGGCGAGATCACCGACGCAGCACTCGCCCTCGGCGAGCAGGACCAGCGTCCGCAATCGAGCCGGATCGGCCAGGGTCCGAAAGATCTCCGCCGCGTCCGCGACCGCGGGCGATCGCAGATCCAGCCGAAGATCGCCCTCGTGCTCGTCGGGCTCACATACGGCTTCTGGTTCGGGCAAGGCATCATGGTCGGACATCTGGCACCTGCGGCCGAGGTCGGACGCTCACAGCCTCAACATTTCATCAACTGATGAATTCTACAACCGAGACTGTTCTCGGACAAGCCGCTTCACCCCAGCGTCACTCGGATTCCGACGGAACGAGCGCTGCCGAGCCGCTCGATTGACACGCCATCCCGTCAGATTGATCATGCAAACGCAGTCTCAATCTGCCGGAACAGGAGCGATTCAAAATGACCATCTGCCCGAACTGCTCCGCCTCCGCGATTGGTAACGAGGTCGCCTCCGTCTGCACCGAGTGCCGGACCGCGGCCGTCGCGGGAGCCTCGCTGAGCCTCCCAGCCGTGGCGCTGGCCGCGCTCGCCGCCGGGTGCCTGCTCCTCGCCGCGCGGGAGCTTGCTCGGGTGTTTCGACCACGGGGCATTGCCGCCCGCGCGTCGTAATCGAGGGTCGTGAGATCGATCCCGATACCCGCGAGCGCGGCGTCGGTTCATAGACACCGCCGAATCCGGGTGCCCCTCCGTGGCCAGGATCCTTTACGATCGGCTCCGCGAGCCGCGCGGTTCTCATGGGGGCTCGCGCGCCCACCGGACCTGAGCGGAGATCGAACATCATGCGAACGCCGACCCCAAAGATCAATCTCCCGATCCGCGCCCTCGCTCTATCCGCGGCGGCCGGCCTTTCGACCAGCGTCGCGAGCGGCCAAAGCACGTTCACCTGGAACGGCTCCGGATCGGGCGGGACGACCTCGACGACCTGGGAGTCGGCAGCGAACTGGCTGCCCGCGCTCACCGGGTTTCCCGGGATCAACGACACGGCCATCTTCTCGATGGGCGGCAACGTTGCGGGCGGTTCGGCCGCAAGGATCGAGGTCCCCGTTGGCGCGGCGCTGCGACTCGTAGGCTCGACGACGCTCGACGGCGAGCTCGTCAATGACGGCACGCTGACGTTCACCGCCGACAACTCGGACGGGGGCGCGCCCGGCCAGCTCGACCGGCGGCTGCTCGTGCCGGCGAGCGGGCTGGTGCTGCTGCAGGGCACCGGGAGCGCGACGCTGAACGGCTCGGCGACCGGGTTCCAGGGCGCCGACCGGGCGACCTCCGAGGTGACCAACACCGCGTCGCACACGATCACCGGCGGCGGCTCGATTCGGGACCTCCGGTTCAACAACTCGGGGACGATCAGCACGACCGGCGACTTCTTGATTATCAATAGCGACTTCCTGAACGTCGGCGGCCAGTTCACACAGGATACGAACACGCTCTCGTTCAACAACTCGACGGCGAACTTCCTGATCGCGAACGTCATCAACGACGGCAACCTGAGCATCACGAACGGCAGCAACCTGACGTCGAGCGTCTTCACGACCGGCACGAGCATCGACATCGAGATCAGCAACGCGAGCCTGGCGCAGGTCGGCGGGACGGTTCTGACCTCCGAGAGCGGCAGCGTCTCGGGCGGCCCAGAGACCCTTCCGGGTCGCGTCACCGGAAACTGGAACAACAGCGGCGCCCAGGCCTTCTCGGATTCACTCGCGTACACGGGAACGATGACGAACGACGGGACGTTCACCTTCCAGCTCGATGGCTCGAACGGTGGGAGCAATCAGTTCCTCGACCAGCGGTTCTCGATCGAGGACGGCGCGCCGATGACGCTGCAGGGCACCGGGAGCTTCGTGCTCGGCGGTACCGCGACCGGCCTCCAGGGGCAATCGACGGCCGGCTCGATGCTGACGCACGGTGGGTCGCACACGATCACGGGGAGCGGGGTCATCGTCGACCTGACGCTCCGGAACAGCGCGACGATCGATGGCACCGGCACGTTCAGCCTGACCAACCTCGACGTCAACAACGTGGGGGGCCAGATCAACCAGAGCTCGGGCACCATGACCGTCTCGAACTCGACGATCAACGGCGGCTCGAGCGACATCGGGGCATCGGCGACGGTGCGGTATTCGGGCTCGAACGCGGTCTATGACAGCGTCACCTCGGCCGGCACGCTCGAGGTGACGAGCGGGACCCTGACCGCCGCGGTGAACACGAGCGGCGGCGTGGTGAGCGGCGTGGATGAGTCTGGTCAGTCGCTGACGGGTGACTGGATGAACTCGGGCGCCGTGCAGCTCCGGGGCGGCCTGACATACCAGGGCACGCTCACCAACACCGGGACGATGACCTTCCTCGCTGACGGCTCGAACGGCGCGACCGGCACGATCCTCGACCAGCGCCTCGAGGTCGCCGCGGGAACGAGCGCGACCTTCACGGGCGCCGGCTCGATCGTCCTCGCCGGCGCGGCCACGGGCATCGAGGGCGTCGACGCGACCTCGGTCCTGAACAACACCGGCGGGCACACGATCACCGGTCTCGGACAGTTCCAAGATCTCACGATCAACAACGCCGGCGGCACGATCGCCAACACGGGCCGGCTCGACCTGATCCGTGTCGACATCAGCGGCGGCAACGCGGACTTCGCCGCGGGAGAGTCGGTGTTCCTCAACGACGTCGACTTCGACGGGACGTCGATCGCCTCCGCCGGCACGATCGATTTTGCGAGCGCCAGCACCCTGAGCAACGTCGCGCTCACGACGACCGGCGGGCTCCTCGAGGGCGTCGACGAGACCGAGTCATCCCGAATCTCGGGAGCGTGGATGAACACCGGCCCGCTCGAGATCCGCGGCGCGATCGCCTTCTCGGGCACGCTGACCAACACGGGGAACATCTCGCTGCGGCTCGACAACTCGAACGGCGCGACCGGCTCGATTCTGGACCAGCGGATCGCGATCCCGACCGGGACCAGCGCCGCGATGACCGGCGCGGGCGTCTTCACCATGGGCGGGTCCGCCACGGGCATCGAGGGCAACGGGATCGGGAACTCGTTCCTGACCAACACCGGCGGGCACACGATCGCCGGCGCCGGCGTGATCGACAGTCTGTCGGTGACCAACGAAGCCCTGATCGCGCCGACGGGGACGATGACGATCTCGAACAGCGCCGTCGACAGCACGCTCGGTGATTTCGACCAGAGCGACGGCACGCTCTCGTTCGTGAACTCGTCCCTGAACGGCGGCGACATCGATGTGCAACCGATGGCCGGCGTGTCCTTCAGCGGGTCGCAGGCGACGCTGAGCACGGTCGAGCTGCTGGCGGACGCGACGCTCACGCTGAGCCAGAGCGGCCTCTCGACGAACCTCTCGACGAGCAGCGGCACGATCGACGGCTCGTCCGAGACCGGATCCTCGTTCAGCGGGAACTGGACCAACACCGGCCCGATCGAGTGGCGGAGCGGGGTCCTCTTCCAGGGGACGCTCCAGAACACGGGCGTCATCACCTTCCGGACAGATTCAACGAACGGCGGCAACGGCTCGTTCCTCGATCAGCGGCTCGCGATCGCCTCGGGCACCCAGGCGACACTCACCGGGCAGGGTTCGCTTGTGCTCAGCGGCGCGGCAACCGGCGTCCAGGGCGAGGGGCCCGCCTCCCTGCTCGTCAACACCGGCGGCCACACGATCGGCGGCCAGGGAACGATCACCGATCTCAGCATCGACAACGACCAGGGCATCATCACGACGAGCGGGCGCACGCAGGTCACGAACACGATGATTACGGACGGCCTCGTCGAGATCCCGCAGGGCAACGAGATCGAGCTGCGCAACAGCACGATCGATGGGGCCGAGGTCCGCAGCGCGGGAACGCTGGAATTCGCGTCGCCGAGCTCGCTCACGAGCATCCAGCTCATCACGAACGGCGGGATGATCGACGGCGCCAGCGAGAGAGACGAGTCCCTGGTGCAGGGCATCTGGATGAACCGCGCCCCGACCGTCATCGACAACGCGATCACCGTATCGGGCGAACTCAACAACACCTCGACGCTGACCATCTCGCCGGACGCATCCAACGGCGGGAACGGCTCGCTGCTCGACCGCCGGATCGTCATCCCCGCGAGCACGATCACGACCTTCTCAGGGACCGGCGAGTTGGTGACGAACGGCCGGGCGACCGGTCTGCAGGGCGCCGGCGAGACCAGCTCGCGTATCGCGAACCTCTCGGGCCACACGATCTCCGGCGACGGAACGATCGACGGGCTCACGCTGAGCAACAACGGAACGATCGCCCCGCTCGGGACCATGCGCTTCGACGAGGTCGCGGTCGTGACCGGGGCCGCCGGGCGATATCAGTTCCGGTTCAGCCAGAGCGAGCAGGGACGGATCGAGACGACCCGGGCGTTCGTCGCCGCGGGCACGATCGACGTCGGGTTCACCGACAGCTTCCGTCCGAACCCCAACGACAACTTCAACCTCGTGCAGTCCGCGGTCCCCCACGTCGGTCGGTTCTCGAACGCGCCGTCCGACGGCGCCGGGATCGCGAACGTCACGACCCCCACCGCCACGTTCACGCTGTTCTACGGCGGCCCGGGATCGACCCAGATCACGATCACCAACATCCGGGCTCTGGCGAGCGCGAACCCGGACTTCAACAACGACGGCATGATCGATATCTTCGACTTCATCGATTACATGGCCGCGTTCGACGCCGACGATCTCTCGGCCGAAGCCGACGGCGCCGCCGGGCTGACGACGGGCGATATCACCGCCTTCCTGCAGACGCTCGGGTTCTAACGCCCCCAGGCCGATTGCACGTCCTCGCGCGGGCCGCGAGCGGGGTTCATCTACATGACGACAGTCGCGCCGCGGCCGAACGGGGGCGATAGCCTCATTGCGCGGTCCTTTCTTGAGTCGCGAGGCGCTCGCGACGCGGGCACCGCACCGCGTGCACCCCGGACACGCACCGTTGGATCCCGGGGAACGGAGCCTCCGGGTGATCCTGCTGTTCGTCTATCTCGCGCTCGCGATCGGCCTGTCGTTCCTCTGCTCGATCCTCGAAGCCGTCTTGCTGAGCGTCCCGCGTGTTCATGTCGAGATGCTCGCGGAGACCAAGTCCAAGGCCGCCCTCCGGCTGGCGCGCATGAAGTCGAGCATCGACCGGCCGCTCGCCGCGATTCTCACACTGAACACGGTCGCCCATACGATCGGCGCCGCCGGCGTTGGCGCCCAAGCGGCGGCGGTCTGGGGCGAGGAATGGGTCTTGCTCGTCAGCGCCGCCGTCACGATCCTGGTCCTCGTCTTCTCCGAGATCGTGCCGAAGACGATCGGCGCGGTCTACGCGAAGCCCCTCGCGCTCACGAGCGCCCAGATCACCTGGGTGCTCATGATCGGGCTCGGCCCCGTCGTGACGGTCTGCGACCGCCTGTCCAGATTCATCGCTCGATCCGAGTCGGCGGGCGCAGGGCCGAGCCGGGACGAGATCTCGTTCATCGCCAGGATGGCGGGCGACGGCGGGGCCCTCGCCGAGGACGAGGCCCGCCTCATCAAGAACCTGCTGGGCCTCCGCGACACGCCGGTCGACAGCGTGATGACGCCGCGGCCGGTCGTTTCGACGATCCCCGCGTCCACCACCGCCGGCGAGGCGGTCGCACGCGGCGAGGTCGTCTTCTCGCGCCTGCCCGTCGTCGGGGCGTCGCTCGACGAGACGCACGGGTTCGTCCACCGGCACGACATCCTCAACGCCATCGCCGAGGATCGGGCCGACGCGACGATGGCGAACCTCGCCCGGCCGCTGGGGATCGTGCCGGGCCGCGCCAGCCTCCACAGCGCCCTGCGGACGCTGATCGAATCGAACGAACACATGCTGCTCGTGGTCGACGAGTATGGGGGCAGTCTCGGGATTCTGACACTCGAGGACGCCATCGAGACGTTGCTCGGCGTCGAGATCGTCGACGAGACCGACAGCCACACCGACATGCAGTCCCTCGCACGCCGACTCGCCAGGAGCCGCGGCGCCCAAGGCGATTAGCGCTCGCGCACCCGACGGAGGACCGTTCGGGCGGCCCGCTTCACCGATGGCGGCACGCGGCTCCGCCACCCACGCGGCGCCGGCCCCTCCAGAAGCGACCGCACGCCAGAAGGGAGCAGCCGGTCCGCGGGCGCCTGCAGCACCCGGCGCTGGTGTTCCTCCAGAATCGCGCGTACGGACTGAGGCAGCGCGGTCTCGCTGGGCCAGATGACGATCTCGGGCGTGGCCGAGGCGAGCGCCTCGCGCAGCGAACCCGGGTCGACCCGGTACGTCGCCAGCGCCTCCTCGCCCTCGAGCTCGGGCTCATACAGAAACCGCTGCGGTTCTGGCACGAGAACGAGATCGGCGGCGCGCCCGTCGAATCGCTCACGAAGGGTTGATAGCACGCGGATGATGTCGCGATCGCCGGGCAAGAACAGCACCGCGCGGGGCCGCCGCCCACCGAGCTCGTGTTCGCAGATCGCTCGCAGCCCCGGCCGCGATCCCAGCCCGGTCACGCGCGCCGAGCCCCCGGGCGCCTCGGAGAGCACGGCCGATCGCACACGCAGGACACGATCTTCGAACGATGGTGACTCATCGACCGTAAGCGTCACCAGGAACGCCTGATCGACCGGCGCATCGGCCAGGCTCTGCGGCAGTTCGTACCGAAGGCCACGCACGAGCTGAAATCTCCCGGCCTCGACCCCGTTGATCGAGACGACGAGCGATTGATCGGGCGCGTGAGGTCCCCCGATCGCCTCGACGTCGAGCAGAAGACTCTGCCGCGGCCCGGAGCACCGCAAGAACAGATTCGCCCGACCGAACGCCTCCTGCCATTCCGCCCCGCGCGGCCGCCTCCAGCCGCTCTGGAGCATGAACTTGTCGTGGGCCCGCATCGGGATCTCGGGGTTCACGTACTCTTCGGAGATATGGACCGCGAGGCGCCCGACCGCCGCGTGACGGTCGGCGCAGAGGCGCACGAACTCCTCCGCGCCAATCATCGCTTCGGCCTGCGTCGGGGCCTCGGCGCCGATCGATCGATCGCAGCGCACGCGCAGCGCGATCGATCCCGAGGCCTGGTCGAGCGCGCGCCCAGCGTCCTCCAAACCGAAAGCAGTCGGATGACGGAGCGGGATGCCGAGCCCGTCCGCCGCGCCGGTGGCATCGGCGGAGATCACCTCGACCGAGAGAGACCCGGCATGCTCGCGGAGCGACGCGAAGAACTCGTCGAGCCTGGGCGTGCGCTCGTTCACCCCGAGCAGCACTTCGGGCATCGCGTCGAACTGCTCCAGCTCGAGAGACTCCGGCGTCTCGTTCGCGCGGAATGAGTCGCACGAGGTGAGGAGCCAGCCGCCCGGCCTGAGCACCCGGAGAAACTCCGAGATCGACGCCGGGATGTCGCGCATGTGGTGTAGCGCCGCGTTCGCGAACACGAAGTCGAACGAGCCGTCTTGGAACGGGAGAACGTGCGAGAAGCCTCCGAACCAACGAGCCTCCGGGAGGCAACGCTGGCCCGCGGCGACGAGGAACGGGTTGTACTCGAGTGCCGTCACGAGGGCGCCGAGCGATGACAGACGCCACGCGTCCGAGCCGAAGCCGGCCCCGACGTCGAGAACGTTCTTGGCGCTGAGATCCAGCCCATGGAGCAGCGTTCTGAGCAGAGCCCACTCGTTGTAGCGGTTCGGCAGATAGACCGCCGAGGCGCCGAGCGCCTCCCGTGCAGCCGACTCGTCCCGGTCGAAGTGATACCTCTCGCAGACCCTCTCCCAGAGCGCGAAGTCCATCTCTGGCGGTTCACGGAGGGCGTCGGCGACCGCGGCGATCTCGAGAAGACCGCCGAGATCCTCGACCACGTAGTCACCGAGAAAAGGCGCGCCGCCGACCGTTCCGTAGCGCGCGCCGCACGCCCGGCAGCGGATCGCCTCGGGCTCGCCGAACCATTCCAACTCGCCGGCGCCGCAGCGCACGCAGCGCGTTCCACGCAGGGTGTCCGGTCCGGCAACCCTCATCGACGCCCCCCGACAACCGCGTGCACGATCCGCTGGTAGTCCTCGCCGAACGCACGCATCCGGCCCGGCAGCGCCGACTCGGCCTTCTCTCGCTCCCGACGCTCCTCCTCTGCATCGTGCGCCGCAACCGCGGCGGTGATCTTCTCCGCAAGGCCCTCGGCGTCGCTCGGGTCGAAGAACTCGCCCCGCTCCGGGTCCTGTTCACGGTGCACGGGAATATCCGAGAGCAGGAGACGCTTGCCCAGACTCTTGGCCTCCTCGACGGTCGTGCTCCATCCCTCGAACAGCGAGGGGTTCACCATCGCGATCGAGTGTCGCATCAGGGTCGCCATGTCTTTGTACGCGATGAGACCGAGAAACCGGAACCGTTCCTCGAGGCCCGCATCGCGCAGCCGGCCGAAGAAACCCGGCGCAAACGACGCGTCCCGGTAATCCTCCGTCTGGCCGGTCGAGATCACGAGCGGGCACGTCCCCCGGTCCCGGAGGACGCGGAGCGCCTCGAGCACGACCCGGTGGTTTTTGTGCGCCCAGAGCTGATTCGGCACGTGCAGGAACGGCTCGGAGATCCCGTGCGCCTCGAGGACCTCGTCGATCTCCGGCAGATCGTCGTCCTCACGTGCGGGCGCGACGAAGTGGAGGACGAACACGGGGACGTTCGACTCCGGATAGCGTCGGGCGAAGTCATCCCGCGCCATCTCGCTGCTGACGATCAGGCCCTGCGCGCTCTCCGCGACGGCCCGATGCTGACGCTCGCGGTGGCGGATCTCGCCCGCGTTGAAGAAGTGCGGCAGGTGGTGATGCTGGAAGTCGGGGATCCAGCAGACCGCCGGAACACGCGACCGCCGGCCGAGCCACGCCGAGTGCGTGAGCAGATCGACGCCGTGCCGTTCCAGATGACGAGCGACAACGCCGCCGTTCTGCAGGACGACACGCTCCGCGCCGTAGAGCCACCACCCCGGCCGGAGGCGCCGCGGGCCAGGCGGCGGGATGCCCGCGCATTCATCGAGCGGCCAGGGCATCCGCGACCGATCACCGATCACCACCGGCTCCACGGTCCGGTTCTCGACGAGCCGGAGCGCGTGCGCCAGGTTCCTGAAGTAGTTCAGGCCGGCGATCCAAGAGGTGTCCGTCGGGACCTGCCAGGCCGCACGGATCACGGCGTCCGCCCCGTGACCGAAGGGACCGCCCGGCCGGCACCGCGTTCGGCGGTGAACCAGCGCGCGTACGCCCCGAGCCCCTCGTCCAGCGCGATCGACGGCTCGAATCCCCACGAGCGGAGCCGCTCGGTGCACGCCGTGAATCGTGACGGGTCACCCGCGCGACCCGAACCGCTGAAGCGCGGCGTGGGCCGGTCCGGCAGCTTCGCTCCGAGCGACGAGAGAATCTGCGCCGTCGTCCGGCCCTCGCCCGCCCCGCCGTTGACCACCGGACAAGAGATGCCCGCCCGCTCAGCCGCGAGCTCGAGCAGCGCCGAGGCGTCCTCAACGTGCAGCCAGTCCCTCAGCTCTTCGCCCGTGCCGAAGAATTCGAACCGGCCGTCTTCGGCCTTTCGACACGCGTCCCAGAGGAGCTGCTTTCGCAGGCCGGCCCCGTAGACCGAGAAGAAACGCACGATCACGGACGGGACGCCCCAGGTGCGGGCGTAGAGCCGGCACAGCCGCTCGGCCATCAGCTTGTGCTCGCCGTACGGGCTCTCCGGTCTCAGCGGCGCATCCTCGCGGATCGGGAGCGACTCGGCCGTGCCGTAGACGGCCTGGCTCGACGGGTAGACCACGCGCGCCCTTCCCTCGCGCCCCCTTGCGAACTCGAGCACGTCCGAGGTGGACACCACGGTCCGCTCGAAGTCCTGGCGGGGGTGCTCGATCGAGAACGGGACCGAGCCCGACCCAGCGCAGTGCACGATCAGATCGGGCTCGCCGGACGCCCCCGCCAGCGCCTCGAGCGACTCTTCGGTCACCGTCGCCGTCAGCCAATGCGAGAGACCCCAATCGCCCCACTCCCGCGAAGCCCACTGGTTGTGCCCGACGCCAGCGACGACCCATCCGGAGTCGGCGAGACGACGCGCGACGTGACGCCCGATGAACCCGCTCGATCCGGTCACGATCGCGCGGTTCACGGCTTCACCCCGACGAAGCTGTACAGGCGCCCCGGCGTCCCGATGCGGCGCCCGATCGTGCGCACGAGCCCGAGCGGCAGGATCCCCGCCGGGACGCGGTACCGAGACGCGACGAGGGCACGGATGTCGCGGATGGTCTGCGGGTACATATTGATGTCCGAATCCCAGGGCGCGAGCACAAGGGAGACCTCGAGGCCGGCCGCTCGGATGGCGCCGAGGTAGCGATCGAGCGTGTACGCGTGCTCGCCGCCGTAGAGGCTGTGCAGCGGGTGCGATTCCAGGAAGGCTCCCAGGTCCGACTCTCGCGACAGCACGTGCTCGCGTGTCGCGATGAGGCGCCCGCCCGGGCGGAGAACCCGTGCGATCTCCGCGCAGAGGTCGTCGAGATCGCGGGCGTGATGCAGGACCTGGCGCGCATGCACCAGGTCAAAGCCGCCGTCCGGGAACGGCAGCGATTCGCCCCACTCCTCGACGACCTCGATCTCGAGTCCCGACTGCTCCGCCAGCGACCGGATCGCGCCGGCGCCGACGTACGAGCTCGGATCGGGCTCGAGCGCCGAGACCGCCCAACCGTCGCTCGCGAGCGCGAAGCTAGAGATCCCCCGTCCGGCGCCGACGTCGAGCACCGGGCGCCCCCGTCCCGCCGCCCCGATGATCTCGCGGACCGACCGCCACTCGGCGCAGGCGTGATACCGCCTCGCCGCTTCGAGCAGCGGATCATCGAAGAAGCACGCCCGCGCGAGCTCGGCGCGCGTCGGATCGGACGCGAGCGATCGCACCGCATCCTCCCAGCTCATCGCCCCGTCCGTCCCGACAGCCGTCACCACGTCCGCGTCCTCAGTCAACGGGCACCCCCGTGGGACGCAGCTCTCGGATGGCCCGCGCGGGGTTGCCCGCGACGACCGTCCAGGCTGCGACGTCGCCCGTCACAACCGATCCCGCCGCGATCACCGCGCCGGCGCCGATGCGCACGCCCGAAAGCACGACGCTCTGGCACCCGATGAGCACGTCGTCTCCAATCGTGACCGGCCGCTCGCGCAGATCGATGTCGGCCGGGTGCCCCTCGGAGATGATACTTGCGAACTGCCTGTGTCGCTCCCCCGCGTCGTCGATCGGGTGCGTGTCGTTGTCGAAGATGTTGACGTTGTGCGAGACCAACACACGGTCGCCGATCTCGATGCTCAGGGCGGACCAGACACGCGTCCCCTCGCCAACGTAGCAGTAGTCGCCGATCCGGATCGCCCCCCCGTGCCCGAACGTCAACAACTCGCCGCGGACGTGGGTCATCTCACCGACACGGATCGCCCCGTCGTCGCCGAGGTTGTTCAGCACACGGCCGCTCGAGTAGAGCACAGACCCCGGCCCCGCGATGCAGCCGCCAACCGAGCCAAGCGGCCGGGGTGCCCCGTCCGAGACTCCGGGCCACAGCCAGCTCGCGGCGCGACGGCGCAGTGGAGCCAGCAGCCCGATCACCGACGCAGCTCCAGACAGGCGACCGCTCGCGAGAAAGCCGCGAAGTCATCGTCGTACCCGCCGCGCTCGTTGATGTCGAAGCAGGTCGCGTCGCTCGATCGCTCCCGGTCGCTCCTCGACCATCGATCGTCCGCGTATCCGAAGATCTCCTCGCTATGAGAGCTCGGCGCGAACCGCTCGACGATCCGATCGAGCATCACGGCGTCGAAAACCTGGAACCAGCCGTGGTTGCGGTACGCCCCGAACGGCATCGTCAGGTAGAGGACGCCCCCGGGCCGAAGAAGCCGCCTGAGGCGATCGACGACGACCAGGTAGTCGTCCGGCGCGTTCTCCCTCATCGCCTCGTCCGCGGTGTATAGCTTCTGGTTGTCGAGACCGACATGCTCGATCGTCGAGACGCACGCCACGAAGTCGAACGTGGCCTCCGCGAGATGCGTCGACCGCAGATCTTCGTAAACATATGAGACCCCGCGCTGCCAGTGGGCGAACGCCTCCGGCGCGAGCGTCGAGATGAACACCTTCTTCTCGGCGACTTTCGGATGCTCGAGCACCGGGAGGTGATTCAGAGACGAGCCGGCATCCAGGAGCACGCCGGAACCGACCGGCAGACGCGACAGAAGCCACGGGTATTCCACCACACGCTCGTCGATCCGGTACCCATAGCGTTCGGTCCCAACGACACGTTCAAAGTCGCCCTCGTTGATATGGCGTGCGATCGTGTCCCATTTGTACCCCTCGTACCCGGGCGTCCAGGGCTTGAATCCACCGCGCTCGAACGCCCGCCGGACCGCGACCGCCTTCGCAGCGTCCTTCCTCTCGCTCGCCCAGCGGAACGCTCGACCGATCACGCCTCTCATCGTCCCACCCCGCGCATGACCGACGCGACCGCCGACCGGACGAGACCGGGGATCCGCCCGAGCCGGACGCGAGTGCCTCCGGCGCCCGTCGCGGCCGCGACCGCCTCCTTGTAGCGAAGCATCGCGAGCCCGTGCTCCTCGAACTCGCCCGGAAACTCAGCGGGATCGATCGCCGCACGGCCCAGCCGATCGCCGACGGACTCGATCTCGCCGCAATGCTCGCCGCTCCCATCGAACCCGATGTTCCGCACCAGCGACTCGCGCGGGTGCAGACAGAGGCCGCCGCACCGGAAGACGCTCGCGTACCACAGCACCGCCCACGTCCGGAGGCTCCCCTCGGCATTCGCCCGGAGTTGCCGCGCGTAGTCCAGGTGCCCGTCCACGTCGAAGCGGTGCGCATCCGCGGACGACATGCGCCCCAGGTGGCCCGCGGCGTCTCGATCGAGATGACGCCACGCCCTCGCCCAGGTGGCCCACCCCCAGCACGAGGAATGCCGGAGAAAGAACGCACCCGGCAGACCTTCGGGCTCGATGTCGAACATATGCCCGGCGATGTGCATCACCCGGTCTTCACCCTCATACCGATCGAGGGCATCGTTCATGAACTCGAGGAAGTGCGGGCTCGTCACGAGGTCGTCCTCGACCACGATCGCACGCCCCTCATCCCGAACCAGCTCGGTCACCCCGCCGACGATCGAGTCCGCGAGACCCGCGTTCTGCTCTCGCTCACGGATCTCCGCACGGCCGAATGCGCCCGACGCCGCGAACTCACGCGCGACGTCGCGGACCGACGCCACCGCCGCCCGGTCCGCCTCCGACCGAGCCCCATCCGAGAAGATCACCACGCGCAAGCGGGCCGCGAGTTCGTTCGACGCAAGCGCCGCAAGCGTCGCGCGCAGATGCTCCGGTCGCGCGTAGGCGAACACCGCAACCGGCGCGCTCTCACGCCCGCCGCCGCTCACGCCGCTCCTCCCATGCAGGCCCCGATCACGGCTCCGAGCGACTCCGCGAGACGGCCACGATCGACGCGATCCAGGTACCGGCGGAAGGAGGCGGGCGCCGGCGGCGACGCGACGAGCCGGTCGAGCGCGTCCCGCCAGGCGGCGACATCGTCCTCGCCGATGGCAGCGCCGATCTCGTACTCGCGCACGAGCCGCCCCATCAGCGCGGCGTCGCTCACGAGCAGCGGCGTCCCGAACGACGCCGCCTTGGTCATCAGATTGCTCGTGTGCTCGAAGCTCGTGTACACAGCGAAGACGACGTCCGCCCCGGCCACAGCGGCGTTCAGGTCCGCCTCGTCCTCGACGAATTCGCCGTGCAGAAACAGGTTGCTCGGCGTGTCCCGTCGCACCATCTCGAGGGCTTCCCGTGTCCGTGGGTCCAAGGTCTCAATATAGACCCTCCCGACCATCGCGAAGCACCATCGGTCGGGGTCCGCCCCCGCCGCAAGCCGCAGGAAGCCCCCGATGTTCTTGCGTGAATCCAGGCTGCCCGCGAGCAGCACGACCCGCCGCCCGCACGCACGCGCCCGGATCGCCGCCGCGAGCGGGCTGGGCCGCTCCGGCAGCCGCGTGTCGGTGATGTCCGGCAGGACCTCGACGAAGCGATCACCCCCCGTCGCGCGGTACCGCGCCGCGGCCCCCTCGTCGAGCACGCAGAGCCCGCGCATCGAACGCACGACGTCCATCCAGGCGGTCTCCCGCCCGCCCGGACCCGCGGGCGCGAACCGGATGCCGCACCAGGGAAGCCCGAGGAGCCCGTCAACGCCGTTCCAGGTCTCCGGACCGCGTCGGAACATGTCGAGATACATGTGGAGCATCATCCCGATCGGAAACGGCGACCGTCCCACAGCAGCCGCGGCCCGCCCCGCCATCTCCACGGGGGAGAGCAGCCCGGCCTCGGATTCCCCCGCCTCGATCTTGCGCGCGAGCCCGACCCCACGCCGCGCCGTGTGCTGGGCCCGAAACACCGCCCGCGCGACCGCCTGCTTCGGCCCAACGGCCGGCACCCCACCGACCCAAGCCGCTTCCCGCTCGGAGAACCAGGCCCTTGCGCGCGAGAGTCGGTTTCCGCCGCTCGCCTTCCAATCCGCCACCCAGAGACCGGCATCGTCGAGCAGGCCCCGTCGCTCGAGCGGCCTCGGGTCCGGCGTCAGCACCGCGGTATTCAGACCCAGCGCGCGCACGGCCTCGCAGAACATGACGAGCCAGGAGTCGAGGTGCCCGTGCCCGCTGATCGGGTTGTAGAGCAGGACGCCCGGACCGGACGCCGTACGGCGCGAGACCCCGGTCAATCCAAGAACTCCCCGCACCACGTCTCGAGCAGCACCAGCTTGTACGCCATCCCGAGACCCGGCCAACCCTCATCGCTCGCGGCCCGAAGCACCTCTGGCCCCACTCCGGGCCGGAGCACGCCGGCCGACTCGAGATGCCCACCCGCCAACCGCCCTCCGTACTTCTCTAGGACGCCACCGAGCCAGTCGGAGACCGGCGGCTGGAAGCCGCGCTTCGGACGGTCGAGGATCTCGTCGTCGAGGACCCCGCGCAGCGCCGCCTTCAGCCGCCCTTTGTGCCCCTGCAGGTGGTCAGGGCGCTCCGCGCGAAGCCCCATCGCGGCCTCGATCACGCCCGTCTCGAGCAGCGGCAGCCGTGACTCCACACCGACGGCCATGCTCACCCGATCTCCCAGCGCCAGGCAGTTCCCCGACAGCCAGGTCGAGAACAGCGAGGCCAGAACCCGCCCCGGCACCGCGCCGAGATCTTCGGGACAACGTCCCATCGGTCTGAACGCGTTCTCCTCGCCGACCGACGCCATCCCATCCCCGTAGAACCTGCCGCCGTAGCCGAATGCCCGATTGAAGTCGTCGGAGAGCGTGATCATCCGCAGTGCGCCCTCGGGAGTCCGGTCGCCCGACTCGCTGTCGATCCACCGTGCCGCGCGACGACGCACGGCGGCCGGCACGCGCGGCGAGTGCGCGAACCTGTGCACCCAACGCTGCACGCCCGGACCGCACAGCACCGCCGGCACGATCTGCTCGCGCACCTCGCCGCGATTAAGCGCGACCGCTCGACGCACCCAGTCATAGCCCCAGAACAGCTCATCGCCGCCGATCCCGGTGAGCAGCACCTTGATGCCCGCCTCCGAGGCGGCGCGCGGCACGGCGTAGTGCCCGAACGCCGCCGGGTCGGCGATCGGCTCGTCGAGGATACGGACCAGTTCCGGGAAGAAATCGACGAAACCATCGACATCGAGTTCGACCTCCTCGAACTCGATCCCGAGCTTCTCCGCGAGAGCCCGCGCCTGGGCACGTTCGTCGTACGGCGGTCGCCCCGGATACCCCACGCTGAACGCCCGGAGCCGTCCCCCGTACTGCGCCGACGCCAGCGCCGCGACGCAGGCAGAATCGATCCCGCCGGACAACGCCACCCCGACCGGCACGTCCGATCGCAGCGTCAGGCGGACCGATTCCTCGAGCGCCCCTCGGATGGCCTCCGCGGGATCGCCCCCGATCGGCGAGCACGACTCGAGGTCCCAGTACCGCCGCTCCTCGTATCGCCAGTCGTCGACACGGAGCGTCGCGGTGTGCGCCGGCGGGACGCGACGCACACCCTCGAGAGGCGTCCACGGCTCGGGCCAATATTGATAGTGCAGGTACAGATCCACCGCGGCCGGATCGAGCTCGGGCGAGCGGGGAAGCAGCGGGATCAGCGCCTTGAGCTCCGACGCGAAGACGAGCCGATCGCCATCCCGATACACCGCGAGCGGCTTCTCACCGACGCGGTCCCTCGCCATGAAGAGCTCACGCTCGCGGGTGTCCCAGATCGCCAGCGCGAACATGCCGCGGAACCGCTCGACGCACGCCGGCCCCCACCGCTCGAATGCCGCGAGCGCCACCTCCGTGTCGCACCGGCTCTCGAACCGATGACCGAGACCGCGGAGTTCTTCGGCGAGTTCGACGTAGTTGTAGATCTCGCCGTTGAACGTGATCACGTACCGCCCGCCCGCCGAGACCATCGGCTGCGACCCGCCCTCGCTGAGATCGATGATCGCCAGCCGCGCGTGACCAAGCCCGGCGTGGTCGTCCGACCAGCGTCCGGAGCCATCGGGGCCCCTGTGTCCGAGACAAGCGATCGCCGCCGCGTCGAGCGACGACGCCGCGACGGGCTCCCGCGTGATCACGCCAACGATCCCGCACATCAGCCGAGATCCTCGCGTCGCAGGATCACGCTCTGGACGAGCTTCGAGACAGGCTCGTACCCGCGCTCGCCGAGGAACGCGATCGGCTCGGCCGACCCGACCTCTGAAAGCGGCACGTCGAGCACCTCGATCGCCAGAAGCTCGGGCCGGAACCGATCCCAGTCGTTCGACCGCAGCACGCCCATCTCGCCGCCCTCGACATCGACGCTGAGCAGGTCGAAGCTCCTTCCGCTCGGCAGGTGCCGATCGAGCAACTCCGCCAGACCGACCGCGGGCACCTCCGCCTCGCCGATCTTCTTCCACCCTTCGGCGACGTACCGCGACGCGAGGTCGGGATCGGCCGTATTGAGCGCTGGCGTTTCGAAGAGATGGATCTTGAGAAAGCCGCCGCGGTCGGAGACTGCCGCCTCGACCGTGACGTCTCGAGGCCGGAGCCGCCGGAAGGCCTCGGCGGAGCCCGGCGTCGCGTCGGCGTTCACCCCACGCCAGCCGCGGCAGTACAACGCGAACGTGTTCGAGTATCGGATCGGGTGATGCGCCCCGATGTCAGCGAACGCACCGGGCTCACGGTCGCCCAGCAGCCGGGCGATGATCAGGTCCTCGCCCTCCTGGCCGAAGCAGGCGCTCAGCCCCGCGGCCCCCGCCATCGCGCCCAGACGCGCCGGGTCGTGCGTCGCCACCCAGCCCGCCACGGCCTCCGCGTTGCGACCCGCGATCGCGCCGAGCAACAGCTCGTCCTCTCCGGAGATCACCGCGAGCCGCTCGCGCAGGGCCGGGCGGGTCGGCGCCATCCGACGCACCAAGCCCGTCACGACACGGCTGAACTGGTCGCTGTCCTCGGCCATCCCCAAAGCTACCACATCGGCCCCGGCTCGACCCTCTGGCCGCCGACCGGATCGGGCGGATCAATACGGCCCGCGAGCCGCGTCCGGACGCGCCAGAAGACCGAGGTCGTCCAGCAGTAGGGATTGATCGGGCCGAATCCCGAGAAGTCGATCGGCACGAACCCCGCGCCGCGGAGCGTCGCCGCGGCGTCCGCGTACCAGTCGCTGTTGTCCAGGATCACCATGCCGTCGTCCGCCAGCCGCGCGAGCCCACGCCCGACGCACGCATTCCGCCACACGCCGTCAACGAGCACGATATCGAACGGCCCGCCCTGCGCTTCCGAAGCCTCATCGATCGCGCCGGCGTAGGCCGCCTCTTCGTCGCGAAACATCAGGCGATCGGGATGCTCGCTCCGTGCCCTCACGCGCTCGCACCAGCCGGCGTCGTGCTCGACGCTCCAGACATCGGCGCCCAAGCGACGCCACCACAGCGTCGAATGGCCGCATCCGAACTCGAAGACCGAGACCCCGCGCAGATCGAACCTCGAAAGGTACTCGATCGCCGGGTACGTGAACCACGGGATCGGCCGCCCCTCGGCATCGACCGGCGCGCCCTCGCGGACCGTCCGCTCGAAGCCCTGTCGCTCGCCGAGGATCTTTGCATTCAGCGCGAGAAGCTCGCCGGCCTCGTCCGGCGCCGGCCGGGCGTCACGCCCGCGGAGTGCGGACATCGCCCGCCCGATCCGCTCGCCGGCGCTCACGAGTCACCCCCCGGCTTCTGCGCGAGCACCAGCACGCCCGAGCAGTACGCGTCATCCAGTTTCGGCCGCAGCACGTACGGAGTCATCAGCGCGCAGGCCGCGAGCCGCTTCAGGAGCCGCACCGGCGGCGACGAGTACGGCCGGCTGAACGGCTTTTCGTGCAGCCACTCGGCAACGAACGTCCACCGCGTGCCGATCGATTCGAGCCGCAGAACCTCCAGCCCTCCCATCAGCTTGCGGACATACTCCGTCGTGAAGCGGACGTAATCGCTCGGCGCGGCGTGGAAATAGTAGAGAAACGGCACGACCAGCAGCACGCGGCCGCCGGGCTTCAGCGTGCGCTTCATCTCCGAGATCGCACCCAGGTAGTTCTCCACATGCTCGAGCGCGAACGCCGAGAAGAATGCATCGACCGATTCGTCCTTGAAGGGCATCGCCGTCATGTCGACCTCGACGACGCCCTCGCCGCCGGCCATGTCGGTCAGGACGTACTCCTGCGACTCGGGCACGAACTTCTTGTAGTAGTCCGAGGGCGAGCCGAGCTCGTAGATCGCGCCGTCGCCCAGCAGACAAGGGAGCTGGCGGGCGATCGCGACATCGGAGAGTGCCCGGATGGGCGTGCGTCCGTCGCGCAGCAACTCCCACAGGAACCCGGCTCCGAGCCTCGCCGGAGTTACCGCCCCGCCGTTCGGCGTCACGCTGAACGTCGCCGTGGTCACGCTCCGCTCTCCTGCGCCACCGGAGCCGCGGCCCGCTCGATGGCGTACGTCGCTTCGAGCGCCATGACCGCGGGCGAGTCTGCGTCGACCAGGAATCGGTCCCGCGGGTGCCGCACGGAGAACGACGCCGCCGACATCATGTACGAGACATGCACGCCCTGCCCGCGCCTCGTCACGCCGGCGCTCACCGCGTAGGCGCCCGGGCGGAAGTTCTGCGATGGAACAACGGCCTCGATCTCGTACTCGCCGGGCGCGAGCTCGATGAGCCCCGGACCATCGCAGTAGCTGCTGTCGAGGTCGGACACGAACTTGTAGTGGACCGAGTCGAACGTGAACTTAACCATCACGTCGTCGATCGTCTGATCGACTCGGAGTCGCATCTTCAGCGCCAACCCGGCACCGAACTCGATCTCGTCCGCAGCAACGCCCGTCGCCCGACCGGCACCGTCGAGCGCCCGCACCTCGACCGACCGGATCCGGGCCTCGCCGGTCCCGCCGATCGGGCCGCCGTAGTCCGACGGCAGAGGATCATCATCGCCGAGCTCTCGGGACTCCTCGACGAGCGACACCGCCGCCCGGCGCGCGTTCGCGTCCCCGTAGCGCCGCGCCGCCTCGGCCACGTCGATCACGCCGCTGCTCACGCCGCGCTCGATGAACAGCCCGCCCGTGCAGATCGTCCAGATGCTTCCGATGGAATGACTGACCAGCAGGATTGCCGTGCCGCCGCGGCGCAGCTCGAGGATCCGCTCGAAGCACTTGCGCTGGAAGTTCATGTCGCCGACCGCCAGCACCTCGTCGACGAGCAGGATCTCCGGCCGGCCCGCGACCGCGACCGAGAACCCGAGCCGAACCGCCATGCCGCTCGAGTAGTTGCGCACCGGCATGTCGATGAACTCTCGCAGCTCGGCGAAGTCCACGATCTCGTCGAAACGCCGGCGGATCTCCCGCGGCGACATGCCCACGAGCGCGCCGTTGATCAGGATGTTCTCACGCCCGGTCAGCATCGGGTCGAATCCCGCGCCCGCGGCGATGAGCGCCCCCACGCGCCCGCGCATCGTGACACGCCCGGCGTCGGGCCCGTATGTCCCGTTCAGCACGCGCAGCAGAGTCGTCTTCCCGGAGCCGTTCACGCCCATGATCCCGAGCGCCTCGCCGGGACGCACCTCGAATCCGACGTCGCGGAGCGCCCAGAACTCACCCGGGCGGAGCCGGGCCGAATCGCTGTCGAGGCCGACGCCGCGCCGGGCCGCGTCGATCAGGCCGTACTTCAGCGCGCTCCGGAGGCTCTGCCCGAACTTCTTGTACAGCCCGCGTACCTCGATCACCGGCCCGGCCATCTACAGGCGCTCCGCCACGAGGTCGTCGAGGACGTAGAAGAACCAGAGGCACACCCCGAGAAGCACCACCGCCCCGCCCGTGCAGGCCAGGTACATCCCGACCGGCCGCGGCCCCTCACCCAAGATCAACGACCGCGGCAACTCGATCACCGCGCTCAGCGGGTTCCATTCGATGACGGCCCGAACGAGCTCCTGCTCGACGGTCGCCGAGACGAACACGACCGGCGTCGCGTACATGAGCAGCGTCAACGCCTGCGTTGCGATGGCCGTCGCGTCCTTGGCGATCACCGAAACCACCGAGAGCACAAGCCCGATGGCGGCACCGATCAGAACGAACGGCAGCACGAGCAGCGGATACAGAGCGAACATCGGCGTCGGCATCGTCCGGAAGACCAGGAACACCACGCCCATCGCGATCATGCTCGCCAGCGTCCCGTACAGCACGGTGCCGAGGGCACTCAGCGCGAGCGACAGCCGCGGGATGTTCGTCCGCACCACCAGATCCGAGTGCGCCTGCAGAGAGCCGCCGACCGCCGTCACCGCGTTCGCCAGCACACCCCAGATCGTTGTCCCGACCAGCACATAGACCGGATACGGGACCCCGGTCTCGCCGGGCTGCAGGAGCCCCGCGTAATACAGGAACACGAAGCTGATGACCGCCAGAACGGGCATGATCACGGCCCAGGCGTACCCGAGCACCCGCTGGCGGAACTGCGAGAGGAACCCGCGCAGGAACAGCCGCCACATCACGTACCACGAGCGCGACAGCTCGTCGCACGCCCGCGCGACGGCGCCGAACGGGGTCACACGCCGGGCCGACGCGTCGTACACGATCACCCGGTTGGCTGCGGATCCCGTCCCGGACATAGCCCTCACCGAAGCACGGCCGCCCCCTGCCGCGGCCCGAATCGCAACGATAGGTGAGGTCGATCGCCCGCGCTAGCCCGCACGCCCGACGCCACGCCAGGCCGATCCGACACTCGCGAGCAGGTACGCGGCGCTCTCCAGCCGGGCCGAGGCCCGAGCCCGTGACCCCTCGACGTAGCGCCGCCGGAGGGCCTCGAATTCCGGCAGCCCGACCGCCTCCACCTGCGCCAGGCTCTTCTGCGCCGCGTGCGTCCGGAAGCCGCCCATGAGCCGGTCGATCCGATGGAATCGCGCCCCGGACCGCCGGAACCGCAGCACGAGATCCCAGTCCACCGCGAAGCCGAGCGAATCGTCGATCCGCGCCCCCGCCCGCTCCCAGATCGACCGACGCCAGAACATCGTCTCCTGCGGGATGTAGTCGCGCCAGACGAACGCCCCATCCCGGTGCGGCGGCAGCACCCAGCGCCCGACCTCCATCCCGTCCTCGTCGACGCACACCCGGTGCCCGTAGACCACGTCCACGCCCGGGTCGTCCTCGAACACGCGCACCGCCGCCTCGATCGCGCCGGGCAGCAGCAGGTCGTCGCTGTTCAGCCAGGCCATGAGCTCCCCGGATGTGCGCGCAAAGCCGCGGTTGAGCGCGTCGCCGTGCCCGCGGTCCGGCTCGCTCCGCCAGGATGCAAGCCGGGTTTCGTGCGAGCGGATCACCTCCGCGCTCCGGTCCGACGAACCGCCGTCCTGCACGACGTACTCCACACGCGGGTACGACTGCTCGAGCACCGACCGCATCGTCGCGTCGAGGAATGACCCCTGGTTGAACGACGGCGTCACCACCGAGACCAGAGGGCGTTCGCCCCCGCGCGGCCCGAGGTCCTCGGGCAGACGCGGCGACCGCGGCGCGTAGTGCCGGAACGTCCCGAGACGGAGCCGCAGCGGGATCCCGACGGTCTTGATCGCGAGCTTGATCCGACGCTTGGCGTCCACCGCTAGAGCTCCCGCCGTGCCGGCAGCACGACATTCGCGAGCAGCAGACCGACCGCCAGACTCGAGGCCACCATGACCGTCGTGAACACGCCCCGCACGCCGGCGACCGAATCGTCGCCCAGCAGCGACTCGAACGACCGCAGACCCAGCGAGCCGGGCACGAGCAGGATCAGCCCCGGGATGCTCGCGACCGCGGCGGGGCGATCGAAAAGCCGCGAGTCGGCGTTTGCGATCACCCCGATCACCAGCGCCCCGACGCTCGCGCCCACCGCGGGCCCAAACCAGTCCGAACCCGCCCGGGCACCGAGGAACCCCAGCACCGCCGCCAGCGTGATGACGGCCATGTCCTTCGGCCGAGCCCGGAAGAGCACCGAGAAGGCCGAAGGACTAACCACCAGCGCCGCCGCGACCGCCCAGGACGGGAGCGCCTCCGAGGCCTCGACCGCGTCGGGCAGGAAGCCGCCGATCGTGCGACCGACCGCGATCCCGAAGCCAACGCTCAGGAGAATGGTCGCGGCGTGCGTCACGCGACCGGTGCCGCTCACCAGCTGACGGTTCGCGAGCTCACTCATCGCGAGCGTGAGGGTCAGCCCGGGAAGGAGCACGATCAGACCGCTCAGCGTGACCAGGAACGCGTCGACCGCGGCCCATCCGTGGCCCGCCGAGACCAGCGCCGGCGAGGCGAGCCGCTCGACGACCAGCGCGACCGCCGCCGCGAACGCCCCAGCGATCGCCTCGATCGCCCGCTTCGCACGCCGCAGACGCGAGCCGAGGATCGAGAGCAAGCCGACCAGGAGCCCGACCACGAGGGCCGCCAGGAGATCGCCGGCCGAGCCCCCGAAGAACGTCGCCGCGCCGCCCGAGGCGACAGCGAAGGCCAGAAGCGTCGAACCCATCCCCCACCGCTCGCTCGGCGTCGGGATCCGGCCGAGCGCCTCCACCCCTGCCGTCGGCGAGAGCTCGCCGGCCGCGACACGGTCGACCACCCGGTCGACCCGCGCAAGGCGTTCCAGATCGACCTCGCCCGGATCGATGCGGAGCATGTAGGTCCGCTGCCGCCCGACCGAGCCGACGGCCGCGAACAGCGACGTCGGCGTCGAGAACACCTGCGCCTCGAGGCCGAGCCGCGCGGCGATCGAGGCCATCGCCTCCTCGAGACGGTGGGCCGGCGCCCCCGCCTCGTGCAGGTCCCGCCCGAGCTCCATGAGGAACTCTGCGGGCGACATGTCATCTGTCGAGGCGAGCCCGCTCACAACGAATCATGACCGCGCACCGATCCAGGTCCAACCCCGCGCCGCCACATCTACTGTCGTCGGGCTCCGCGTGTCCCACCAGCACGCGTGATCGCGTCGATCACCGCCTCGGGAGCCCGCTCCAACGGCGAACGCGACAGCGATCCCGGGTCCACAAATCCCCCGAGCGCGTAATCCAGCGGCGTCCGCCCCTCGGGATCGGCGAGGTTCGCAGCGGCGCCCGCCTCGAGCAACGCCGTCACGAGCTCAGCCTCATGACGCGAGGCCGCGACCGCCGCGATCAGCGGTGTACGGCCGTCGCGATCCGCCAGGTCCGGATCGAGGCCCAGCCCGACCAGCCTCTCCACGAGAGGCAGAGCTCTCTCAAGTCCCGACGCGAGGTGAAGCAGCCCACGGCCATCGATTGTCGTGATGAACGGGTCGCCCCCGGCCTCCAGGATCAACTCGAAGCAGGGCGCACACGACGAGATGACCGAACGCCGGAGCGGGGTCCCCCCAAAACCGCTCTGACGCACGTTCGCCGATGCCCCGGACTCAAGCATGAGTCGCACCAACTCGGCGTTCCCCTCTTCGGCCGCGAGCCAAACCCAAGGACGATCATTCCCGACCACCCCGACGCCGGCGGTCAGGAGCAACCGTACGAATTCCACGTTCTCGGTCTTGATCGAGGCGTCGAGCGCCGACGCCATCGCCGCATCGCCCCAAGTGTGCCACCCGAGCAGCTCGGACGCGACCTCGGGGTGGTGCCACACAGCCGAGGTCAGGGCGACGCTCGGCGCAGTTTCGCCATAATGATCTCGAAAAACACCGATGGTCTCAAGATCCCGCCCGGCGATCGCGAAGCCGTAGGCATCGTCCACGCCATACGACGCACCGGCTCCGAGCAGCGCCCGGCAGATCTCCGCATGGCCTCGGAAGCTCGCACGCCCGATCGGTCCCGCGACCCACTCCGACACGCCGTCCGGCGACGCGCCGCGACCGAGCAACCATGACACAGCATCGTTCTGGCCGGCAGCGGACGCGAGCAACAGCGGCGTCGAACGGTGAAGGCTGAAGTCCAGCGGCTCTATCCCGTCGGGCATCACCAGATCGATGTCGACCCCCGAATCGGCCAGCGCCTCGAGCGTCGCCAGATCGCCGTCGCGGGCTGCTCGATGGATCGGGGGCACGTCCCGGATCCCACTCGTCCGCCACAGCGCCAGCCCCGCCAGACCCCCGAGGAGCAGCACGCCGGCGAGCCCGACCGCGACGAACGCGCCGCGTGCCATCACCGGGAGTCGGGCCGAGAGGGCGTGCCCGCATTCCGAGCACCGAGTGACGGCCGCGTCGAGCTCGTAACCGCAGCGCACGCAGCGCGACTGCCGACGGCGCCACCGTATTCGAAGCAGACCCGGCAAGCAGACGAGCCAGGCAACCCCAAACCACCCCGACCCGAAGATCAGGGTGTTCAGCGCCATCCCGACAAGCATCGGACGCAGCGGGAACGCGCGTTGTTCTTCGGTCTCAACATACGGCATGTACGGCTGAATGCTCATGCCGCTGTAGTCCGGCAGACCCCAGCGAACCGGCTTGAGCCGGATTCCCCAGCGCAGGCCATCGCCAGGCAGCGCGAACGACTGCTCCTGGATCAACCAGGAGGTCCGAAGACAGCGCATCGGCCAGCCGAACGACTTCTCGTATCCGATCAACCGATCTGCCCGATGCGCGGCCGGCCGCTCGCCGAACGCGAGGCTCCAGACCGGCAATGAACCCGGTAGAGATTGCTCGTCGGGCTCGATTTGGTCCTCCGGCAGCACCATGAGCCGGCGGAAGGTCGCGCCCCTCGAGACAAACTGCTCGACTTCGATCGTTCCAACAACCGCATCGCGCCACGGCGGCTCGACGCCGGGAGACCACTTGCTCGGTCGCATGAGCACCGCGCTCAACCACGCGAGCGCGACCGAGGTGGCCAGCCCTGCGAACGAACAAAGCGCAACCAGAACACCGAGCCGCCGCACCGCAGCAGCCTACTCGGCCCGCACGCCGCCCCGAAACCGAACTAGGCCTTCACGCCGACGCCGCAGAGCGTCATCGAGAGCTCCGGGCTGTCGACCAGCGGGATCGGCTCGCCGAACGCGTAGCGGTCGGCGATGTCCGGCCGCCAGTGCGGAGTGAACACCAAGCCCGGCTCGGCGCCCTCGACCGCGGGCTCGAGGTCCAGGCCCGCGAAGTACGCCTCGATCTGTCCCGGCTCACGGAGGATCGCATCGCCGACGAGCGAGCCGTAGCGCGCCATGACCTCGCGGGCCTCCTGCTCCATGCCGGGGGGCCGGGTGCCGTGGCTGAGCACCAGCCGACTGCCCGGGGCCAACGCCGCCTTGAACCTGGTCAGCGCGCTGTCCGCCCGATCGTCATCGAGCACGAACGGCAGCACGGCCACCGCGACCAGCGCAACCGGCTCGGAGAGGTCGATCCCGAACTCGATCGCCTGCTCGAGGATCTCCTCGGGCTCCTGCAGATCACCCACCGCCGCGCGAACGAAGTCGGCCCGATCTTCGACCATGTACCGGGTTGTCTGCACGACCGACTCGTCCCAGTCGACGTAGAGAATCCGGTACGGCTCGTCGTGCCCGACGACCGACTCGATGACCTCGTGCATGCTGCCCATCGAGGGCAGGCCGGCGCCGATATCGATGAACTGCCGGATGCCATGCCGGGCGCAGTGCGCCGTGGCCCTGCGGAGGAAGAACCGGTTCGCCCGCGACGCATCGCGCACGAACGGCGCGACGCTCATGAGACTCTCGGCCGCCTCGACCTCGATCGGGAAGTAGAACATCCCGTCGATCAGATAGTCGTAGAAACGAGCAACGTTGGCCTTGTCGAACGCGTTCAGCTCGCCCTGGCGGCGGGTGACGGTGCGCAGGCTCTTGCTCGTGCGGTCGAGAAGCTTGGTCAGCGTCGGCTCGGATCGCTCCGAAGGGGCCATCAGCGAGAGCAGCTTCGGCGCCAGATGCCGGTCAACCGCTTGCAGGCGGTACGCGAGGCCCCGCCCGGCCGGCAGCAGCCGGTACCGTCCGCCGCGTCCCGGACCCGGGAGCGACTCGACGAACGCGCCGTCCATCCGCGCGAGCGCCTGCGAGATCGAGCTCTTGTTGCGCTCAAGATCCGCCGCGTGCGCGATCTCGCCGAGGCTCAGGCCACCGTCGTTGTCGTCGCAGGCGCGCCCGATCGCCTCGATCACGCGCACCTCGACGTCGGTCAGCACACGATCGGTTGAACGACCCTCCGCGCCGCCACCCACCGAGATCGGCGAGTACAGGCCCCGTACGGCCAGGACGCGCTGACGCTCTTTCGCACGGAGTTCGCTGAGGAGAGTTAGGCATTCTGTCAAGGATTGACAAAGGTTCATCACGAGACCGAGAGGCTAAAGGGGGTTCGGTGATTGGTCAATCGGGCCAATCCATGGGAACCGTGCGTCTTTCAATGAAAAATTCTAGAATGCGTGCAGAAGTGAATGCACGATCTGGTACATTCTTCCGGACCGCAACTTGTTGGTTCGGTCGGCGTGGAGCACGGCGAGGCGGGTGACGCGAGCACCCGAACAGAAAATGGACGCGGCCTGTGCGCCGGCGCGGTCGGTGCGCGCATTCAGAGCGTCTGCAAGGAGGCGGCGATGCAGTACTTGGGTCGACAGAGCACCCACAATCAGATCGTGTCTGGCGCAGCCAACACCCGAACAAAGAGCCTCCGGAGCGCCATGGCCGCCATCGGACTCGGACTCTCGCTCACCATCGTCGGGTGCGGCGGCTCGACGCCGCGGGCGACCGGCTCGCTCGCCTCGGTCGAACGAGCCATCCAGTTCGGCGACCTCGAGCAGGCCTCGTACCGGCTCTCTGCGGTCGAGGGCGAACCGAAACTGAGCGAATCGGAGCGTGATCGCGCGGCCCTGCTCCGGGCCGAGCTCGCGATCGCCACCGGCAAGGCCGAGGACGCGCTCGCCGCGGTCGCCCCCGTCATCGAGGACGAGACGCTCGGCGCGGCGGCGCTCGAGCTCCGCGGCAAGGCCCTCGTGCGTCTCGGCGATTTCCGCGAGGCCGGCTACGCCTTCGAGGCGGCCGAGGCGAGCTACCGCGAGCGCGTGGACCGGTCCCGCGCGGCGGACCTGCGGCTGCTCGCGTCCGGTCTGGACGCGTACGCCGGGGGCGACTTCGTGCTCGCACGTCGCTACTGGGCGGACATCCAGAGCCAGCGCCTCCGCGACTCGGTCACCCGGCTGAGCGGCGGCGGCACGATCTCGCAAGCCTCGTACACGAGCAACGCCATGGAAGGAGCTCGGCGATGAAGACGAACCGAACCGTTGCCGCGATCGCGATCGCGGCGGGCATGACGCTCGCCCCGTTCGCGGCGTCCCAGCCCGTGCAGGACCGCGAGCGGCTGATCGACGTCGCGGCGCTGGAAGAGGCGATGACCAACGCGACGACGCCGCTCGCGGAGCGCGTCGAGGCGAGCCGGCTTCGCGAGGCGTTCGCGGGCGTGAACGAGCTGCTGACCGCCGACACCGTCGACAAGTCTCAGCTGACATCCGCGCTGCGGACGCTGCGTGACGAGATCGAGACGTTCACCGACGACTGGGACCTCTCGATCGCGGCCCCGATGTGGGAGGCGCAGAACCAGATCGGGCAGACCGTCGCCCGGGTCCGCGGTCTGCTCGCCCGCGGCGACGGCTCGGCGCCCGACGAGAAGACCCGGCGGATGCTGGACGGCTACGACCAGCGGCTCGAGCAGCTGGCGCTCTCCATCGAGTCCGAGACGGACGAGCTCCGGCGCGACCGGCTGAAGCTGATCTTCGCCAACACGCGCAGCCTCCGCGACGTGGTCGAATCCACGAGCGGGTTCAATCTCGGATCGGCGCGCGAGGCGCTCTATGTCAAGACCATCCGCGCCCTCGCCGCGCTCGAGGCCCAGCTGACCAACTCGATCTTCGAGATCGAGCGTGTCCGCCTCGTCCTGGCGGCCGAGGGCGAGTTCATCGCCGAATACGTCGACCTGCTCGAGGGGCTGATCGAGGCCGAGACGCTCGCGCGGATGCTCTCGTCGGCGGGCGAGGGCGGTGCCGCCGGGATCGATTCGGTCATCAACCAGATGAACGAGCTCACGCTCCGTTCGGACGCGCTGGGGATCGAGATGGACACGTTCGTCGGCGAGCTGGCCGACAGCATCGAGATCCAGGCCGGCGAGCTCGCCGACCGCGTTCAGGTCGAGAGATTCGGAACACTCAACGTCGATAGCGAGATCGCGGACTACGCCGCGAGGGCGCGCGCCCGCCGTGGCGAGGCCGCGCCGGCGAACAACCGGGGAGGGTCGCAGTGATGATGATGACGACACTGATCGCGGCCGGCGTCGGGCTCCTGGTCTCCGCCGCTCCTCCCGGCCCGGGTGACGGCGGGACGCCCCGCGAACGCCAGGAGTACCGGACGCTGACGCGCCAGCTGATCAAGCTGGACCGGGAGTACCAGGCGCTGCTCGACGACGCGTTCGACGAGGCCCGGTCCTCGGAGTCCGGCGAGGCCTCAATGGAGCGCCGCGCCGAGATCCTGAATCTGCGCGACGAACGCGACCGAGTCAGCCAGCGGCTCCAGCTGCTGGCGCTCCGGCACGGATGGGACCTGCCGTCGCTCGACGATCCCTCGGCGTCCACGGAGAACGAGATCGAGATCAGCGGGCGTGAACAGATCTTCGCACCGGCATCGGGCGTCATCGCGACGCGTGCCCAGGCGGAGGCTCTCTCGATCGCGGAGCGGATCCCGCTCCCGCTGACCCCCGTCGTAGGACGCCGCTGAGGCGGCGATCGGGCGCCGATCCTGCGGGCGACGGGCGGCGCGGGCGCATGACATGGGAATACGAGCTGAAGGGAATCTCTCGTGTGGCAGAGCATCCAGAACGCGACGGGCGCGTTCTTCTATCCGCAGCTTGCGCTCTCTCTGATCGTGACCGGGCTCGTGCTCGGACATCTGATCTCGCTGGCGCGCGGCGAAGGCCGGGGGCGCACGGACGCACCCTGGCGCCGCTCGCTCGACCCGCTCGCGGGCCTGGCCGTCTCGCTCGGCCTTCTCGGGTCGGTGTTCAGCTTCGCGCAGGCGTTCCGCGGGTTCGGCGGGACGATCGACATCGACCTGATCACGACGCAGCTCGGCGTCGCGTACTCGACAACCGCGTTCGGCCTCGTCACCTCGATCATCGCCGCGCTGGGCTCGTACCTGCTCGACGTGATCAACAAGACGCCCACCGTGAGGGCCGCGACGGGGGACGCGTGATGTCGGGACGCTGGATGATCCCGATGCTGGATTTCGTGTTTCTTTCGCTCGGCGGTCTGCTGGCCCTGATCACCCAGATGGATCAGGTCTCGTCGCTCCCGCTCGAGCTCTCGGGCGGCGACGCCGAGGCGAGCGAAGCCCGGGCCGAGAACACGCTCGACGTCGTCTCGGTCACCGCGGACGCGATCGCGGTGAACGGAACGCCGTCCGAGCTCGATCGCTTGGTCGGCATGCTCCGCCGCGACGTCGTCCTGGTCCGCTGCGACCGGAGGGCGACGGTGGAGAGGCTGACGCCGGTGCTCGCGGCGTTGCACGCCGACGGGTCTCGTGAGGTGCGGCTGCAGTTCGAGGCGCTCACGCCTGAAGGAGTCGGGCGATGACCAAGACGAGTCTGACGGTCGGACTGTTGCTGTCGGCGGGGCTGCACGCCGCGCTGTTCCTGGTGACGCGCAGCGAGCGAGCGCCGTCCGAGATCGAGCGGGCGATCGGCGTCGCGTTCGAGGCGCCCCCGCCGCTCGAGGCGGCCGCGTTCCCCGAGGATGCTCGGGCGGCCGAGACCGAGAAACCGGCGCCGAAGCCCGAGCCGATCCCGGAGGTGGCTCAGGCAGAGCCCGACGAGCTCCTCACCGAGCGGGCGGAGGTCCGCGGCGAAGCCGACGGGGCCGAGACCGGCGACGTCGCGGTCGACAACGAAACCGAGACGCTCCCCGCGGACGAGATCGCCGAGGCAGAGCCGCTGAGCCCGGTCGAGGAGTTCGTGCGGGAGGCGAGGGCCGAGTCCGAGGCGCAGCAGACCGCTCTCGAGACCGCGCAATCGTTGGTCGATGATCTCGCGACGCGCATGACCGACTCGACCGTCCGCGAGCCGGTCGAGCGGGCGACCGCGAATCCTGAGGCCTCGGAGCCGGCGGCGAGCGCCGCCTCGACCGCGCCGCCGCTCCGGGGCGATCCGGACGCGATGCCCCCGATCCTCATCACATGGCGCTCGCCCGCCGAGGCGCAGCGCGTCGCTCGGCGCCTCGGGCTGCGGATCGTCGCCGTGAACGAGGCCGGCGAGACGCTCGGGCAGGTCTCGACCGTCGGCCGGCCGAGCCTGATCCCGCTCGAACGCGACGGGGACGCGGGCCCTGTCTTCAGCAACCGGGCGCGGGTCATCGACGACCCGCTCTTCTTTGGATCGGGCGTGCGGGACGCGTCCGGCGGCTCGATCGCGGGATTCTGGATCCTCGTGCCGCCGTCCATCGACCGCTCGTTCGAAAGAGAAGCCAAGCGGGCGATCGCCGCGGCGGGTGTCCGCACCGGCGACGTGATCGCGGTCGAGGCGGGGTTCGAGGCGCTCGACGGGCGCGATCGGCTCCGCGTCAAGCACCTCCGTGTGCGGGAGGCCGAGTGATGAACACGCTCAAGGTCTTCGGACTGGGCGGGGCGCTCGTGACCAGCGCGGTCCTGGGCGCCGTGCTGACACCGATGCTCACTCGGAGTGGGAGTTCCGCGATCGCGGCCGGCCGTGCGATCGGCGGCTCGATGGTCACGGTGCTCTCGAGACCCGGCGCGATGCTGGAGCGCGGACCGGCGCGAGCGGCGGACGCGGAGGATGAAGAGCTCGCGGCGACGCCCCGACGACCGCTCGAGCTCGTACGCTCGCCGGACGAACCCGCTCGGGCGGAGCCGAAGCCGACCGCGATGATCGTCGAGCTGGAACCGCTCGTCTCTGACGTGGAGTCGGCGCTCGCGGCGGCGGCCGGAGCCCGCGAGAACGTCGCGCCACGCGTCGCCGACGCAGAGGCGGCGAGCACGGCGGCCAGAGAGGCCGAAGCGATGGGTGACACCGCGATCGAGCTCATCGAGCGGTCGGCCGCGAACTCGACCGGCGGTCTCGGCGACTCATTGAATGCGATGCGTGAGCTGATGGCCCAAGTCCGCCAGACTCGGGCCGGGCTTGAGTCGCTGCAGCCCGCGCCGGTCCTCAACGAGCACGCCCAGACGATCGGGAGCCTCGCGAAGGAGATGCGGGCGCTGCGGGACGAGTCGCTGGGCCTGCACCAGAAGCTGCTTCGCTTGTTCCGGGAGCCCGAGCCGGCCCCGGGCGACGGCACGACGGCGGTCGCCGCCGGCCCGGGAGGGACTCCGCCCGGCGCGACCGAGTTCGAGAAGGAACCGGAAGAGGAAGACTGAAGGACGGAGCCATGAGCGCCAGTGAAACCCGTTGGATGCGCCCCGCGCATCTGCTGTCATTGATCGTGCTTGTCACCGTCGGTCTCGGCGGCTGCGCGACGCACGCCCCGATCGATCAGATCCGCGTCCTGAGCGACCTGCACGAGACCGGGCGTGTCCGCATCGGGAGCTGGGCGAGCCTGGAGGCCCCGGCGGGCGAGATCGACCTGGGCGACTCGCGGCCATCCAGGGTCTACTGGGACCGGCGCGGGTTCGACGGCGGGACGCTGATCTCGTTCGAAGAGCCCGGCACGGGCGCCCGGACGGACTCCGGCCTCGTCGCGGTCGGAAACCTCGCGAAGGGCGATGACGAGTACGCGCTGTTCCTCGCGAGCTACTCGACCAGGAAGCCGGGAACCGCGTGGGGCCACGGGTACGGCAAGCAGCGCACGCACGTGCGGGCGCTGGCGGCTCGGATCGATCCCGAGACCGACGCGCTGCGCTGGTCCGTCGGTGATCTGAGCGAATTCAGCGAGCATTTGCTCTTTAAGCTCGACGGCGACATGGTGTGGGCGCCGCCGTCGCAGGACTGGGACGACACACTCCGCTGCTTCCGGACCAGCACGTTCTTCGGGAGCGTGACCATCAACGAGACGCGGAGCGGCGCGAGCTGGAGCGTGCCGCTGCCGTAGCCGGCCGTCGGCCGCTCGGTCGCTCGGTCGAAGCCCCGGCGGCGTGACATTTGTAATCAGAATGGTTACAATACCGTCGTGACGAGCGACTTTGCGATCGCGCTGCACATCCTGGGCTTCTTGGCGTCGCGCCGCGGTGAACCGCTGACTTCGGAGGAGATGGCGCGGACGTACGGCACGAGCCCGGTGATCGTGCGACGCGTGCTCGGCAAGCTGCGACGGGCGGGACTGGTCGAATCGCGGCGTGGTTCGGGCGGCGGCAGCGTGCTGGCGCGGTCACCGGGCGCGATCAACCTGCGCCAGGCGTACGAGGCGGTCTCGCCGGAGCCGCGGGTGCTGCCGCGGCACCCGTCGCGGTGCAACGAGGTGGTTCCGGTGGTCGTGTCTCAGTTCATCAACGACACCTGCGCGGAGGCCGAGCGCGCGCTGCTCCGGAGCTTGGAAGACGTGACGGTCGAGCGGATGGACCGCACGGTCCGGTCGCGCATCCGCCGCGCGATGACACCCGGCGGCTCGGTCGCGATCCAGCGGCTCAGATCAGGAGGAGAGGATTCATGACAGGTTCCCGATCCACGATGCGTCCCACGGCCCGGTGGCTGCTCCGGGCCTCCGCCGTCCTCTGGGCGATCTGGGGGATCGTCCACGTGCTGGCCGGCGTGATGACGCTGAGGCTGCTCCTTGCCGGCCGGACAGCCGAAGCGATCCAGGGCATCACGGCGAGGGTGCCGCTCGAGGAGCTCGCCGGCGACTACCACCCGGCGGCGAGCGCCGTGCTTTCGCAGCACGCGATGAACCTGGCGTGGTTCGGGCTGGTCACGCTGATCGCGGCGCCGTTCGTGTGGATCGGGAGGAGGGCCATGGTCTACACCGCGGTGCTGGTCGGCGGGATGGCCGATCTCGCCTTCTTCATCTTCATCGATCTGGGCGGGTTCGCGGCGCCGCCGGGCCCGCAGATGACCTACATCTGTGCCGGAGCGATCGTGACCGGGCTGCTGGGTGTCCGTTTCGCCGCGACCGCGCACGGCGACGAGACATCCGATCGCGTCGGCTGAGCGAGGGAGACTCCCGTCGGACTCCGACCGCCCACGGCTGCCGGCGGGTCGGGGTTGCGAGCCGTCATGCGGTCACCGCCTGCGCAGATCGAACACGTCGCGCCGGTCGGATCCCGCGTGCGCGTCGTCGAGCGTGATCACGAGGCGGTCCGGCTCGACGCGCTCGTAGGTCACGCGTGTCGGGAAGTCCTTGTCGGGATTCTCGAACACGGCGCGGTCGCCGACCGCTCGGCCGCCCGCGAGCATGAACCCATCGGCGCGTCGGCCACCCGGGAACGGACTGAATCGCGTGCCGGCGACGGATGTCTCGAAGACCTCGAACTCGTAGAACCCGATCTCGCCGTCTTGTTCGAGCGTGCTGTACCCGATGATCTTGCCCTCGCTGGGCGGCGAGTAGTAGGCCGTGAACTGGCCGCCCCACATCGGGCCGCTCCAGGTCCCGGTGAGCCAGCCCATCGAGTCGACACCGTCGGTCTCGCTCCGCACATCGCTCGGCGGTGGCTGATTGTGGCTCGCGACTCCGAAGCCGACGCACCCGATGACGATGACCAATCCGCCCGCGATGGCGGCCGACGAGAGGGCGCTGCGCATCTTCGTTCTCCTGGCAAGGCGAGACGGTGCGAAACAACGACCCGCCGCGGTTTGATTGCTTGAAGAGATGATGCCGCGAGCGGCCGCGCCCGGATTGGAAGAATGCGGCGGCCCTCAGAATGAGGACGCGGCGGCCTCTGAGGTGTGACGCTGCGGCGTCGTTGCCGCGATCAGCCGGGATTCGCGGATCAGGTGCGATTGGTCGGTGTACCCGTGCCGCGTGGCGAGGGAGGCCCAGCACGGGCGGGGGGCGGCCTCGGCCTCGCGGAGCGCGTCGCGCAGGCGGACGACGCGGCGGAAGATCCCCGGCGTGATGCCGATGTGCTCTCGGAACGCCCGCTCGAGCGACCGACGATGAACGCGGAGCGATCGGGCGACACGCCCCACTGCTGGGCGATCCGTGCTCGCGAGCTCGCCGGCTGCGCACTCGGCGATCCACCCGTCCTCGCTGGCTCCGCGATCGGAATCGAATCGGGCCGCGAGGATCCGGGTCAGTGTCTTCATCGCTTCCGGAATCGGCAGCCGCGCCGCGGATCGGAGCCGAGCGGCGAGACGGCCGTCGATCTCGTCAAGACCGACGTCGCGATCGACCAAGCGGTGCATCGGCACGCCCGAGAACACGCGCAGCCCGACGGGCTCGAAGCGGATGCCGATCAGATCGATCGAGCCGCTCGCCTCGATGTGGATCGCCCGGCGGAGCTGGCCGACGGCGAGCTCCTCGTCCTGTTTGTGCTGGATGCCGTCGCTGCCGGTCCAGCAGAACGGGTCGGCCCGGTTGAGCACGATCTCCGGGCAGCCGTCGGGGACGACGCGCTGCGGCCGCTCGGCCGGCTCGCCTTCCATGATCCAGAAGCATCGAACGAATCGGCGGATCGATCGGGCGGGTGTGATCTCGCGGTACCGCACGACCGAGCCTACCCGAGAGCGTGCGGACGCAGCCGGTCGATCCGGGCTTGACATGCAAGCCACAGCTTGCATATGCTCTGCTGGGCAGCCTCATGGACGATCTGTACCGAGCCATCGCCGATCCGACGAGGCGAGCGATCCTGGATGAGTTGGTGGAGCGTGATGGGCAGTCGCTGTTCGAGCTCTGCGGCCGATTGATCATGAAGCATGGCATCGCTTCATCGCGCCAAGCGATCTCGCAGCACCTGGAGCTGCTCGAGGCGGCCGGGCTGGTGATCGTGAAGCGAGAGGGCCGGTACAAGTTTCACTGGTTCAACGGCGAACCACTGAAGGCGATCGCGGAGCGCTGGCCCGCGAAGAATTAGGAGATTCACCGTGCTGAGAATCCAAGGCGTCGGCGTGATGGTGGACGACCAGGCAAAGGCTCACAAGTTCTACACCGAGACGCTCGGCTTTCAGGTCAGGCACGACATCCCCCTCGGCGAGCATCGCTGGCTGACGGTGGTGTCCCCCGCGGACCCGGACGGCCCCGAGGTCTCGCTCGAGCCCGATCAGCACCCGGCGGCGAGAACGTTCAAGGCCGCGATGGTCGAGGACGGCATCCCATTTACCGCATTCGCCGTGGAGGACATCGAGGCGGAGCACAAGCGGCTCGAGGCTCTGGGCGTGCGGTTCACGCAGCAGCCCACCGATCTCGGCACGGTGAAGACGGCCGTCCTGGATGACACCTGCGGGAACCTGATCATGATCATGCAAGGGACACCCGAATCATGAACCCGGCACGAATCGGACTCGCTGTTCTCGGCGTCGCATCGATCGTCCTGGCGGGCGCCACGCTGAAGGAGCACCCGGCTATGGGCCATGAGACTCAGGCGAACGGGCGTGCGATCACGGTCCAGTACCTCGAGATCGTCACGCCGGCGGTCGCCGAGACGTGCGAGGCGCTGGCCGCGGCGCACGGCGTGGCGTTCGGCGACCCGATCCCCGAGCTCGGCGGCGCCCGAACCGCCGATCTGAAGGACGGCGGGCGCATCGGCGTTCGTGCGCCGCTGCGCGAGACCGAGGAGCCGGTCGTGCGGCCGTATGTCCTGGTGGATGACATCGAGGCAGCGGTCAGGGCGGCGGAGAACGCCGGCGCGACGGTGGCGATCCCGCCGCTCGAGATCCCGGGCCAGGGCACCTTCGCGATCTACCTGCTCGGCGGCATCGACCACGGCCTCTGGCAGCATTGACCGCCGTCTGGATCGAGTCTGCCACGTCGAATCGGGGTGGGGAGATTCGAACTCCCGACCTCTTGACCCCCAGTCAAGCGCGCTAACCAAGCTGCGCTACACCCCGTGCCCGTGCGGATGTCTCCCGCCGGGACGGTGATGCTAGCCGGGGACGGCCGTGTTTGTCCCGGGGCGGCTCGGCGCGGGGCCCGATTCCGTGGCGATCGGGCGGTCTCCGCCTCGGCGCTCGATCCTCGTGGGCGATCCCGCCGTGGATTGTCCCCTGGCGCGGGCCCCGGAACCCGCGCACCGGCTCGGTACGCCGGCGATCTCGAGGGCTCAGGGCGAGAGAAGCTCCGCCGCGATCCCGAGGGCCGCATCGAGGCGTGCTCTGATCGGGTAGTTCTTGTTGGCCAGGAGGACGATCGCAAGGTCTTCATCCGGCAACACAAGGACGTACGCGCCGAAGCCTGCGGTCGAACCGGTCTTGCTCAGGGCGAACGCGTGCTCGTCCGGCGATCGCGCGTCCACTTCAACGACCTCCGACGGCCTCAGGATCATCTCGTACGAGTTCCCCGAGCGCAATCGATCGCGGTCGAGCGGATACTCGTACCGCTCCCAGATCAGCGCCTGTTGGAAGTCTCCGGTGTCGAAATGCCCGACATGGGTCCGACAGATCGCACGCTCGAGCGGCCCGGAGGCTTCGGGGCAGCTCAGGTTCAGCTTGAGGACCCGCAGCAGGTCCGCGGCCGTGGTCTTCACTCCGTACGCTTCGTCCGCGAGCGGTGCGGGATTGACGCGCACCCGTTCGCCTGCACGGTTGTATCCCCACGCGTACTTGTCGAGAGCATTTCTAGGGACTCGGATGTACGTGCTGCCGAGCCCCAGGTCTTCGAAGAGTCCGGATTCCATCAGCTCGGCGTATGTCGTCCCGCTCGCTCGTGCGACGAGCAGTCCGAGCAGGCCGACGCTCGGGTTGGCGTAGTGCCTCCGCGTGCCGGGGGGATGCTGGGGTTCCCATTCTCGGTAGTACTCGATGAGCGACGCTTCCGAGTCGACCCGCTCTGGCACCTGCAGGGGGAAGCCCCCCGCGGTATGCGTCGCCAGGTGATAGACGGGAACGGATCCGAGCGGTGTGCCCGCCAGCTCGTCCATGTACCGGCCGATCGGAGCTTCTAAAGAAATCGTTCCGTTCTGGTCGGCGAGGGCCGCCGCGATCGCGGTGAAGACCTTTGAGACCGAGCCGATCTCGAAGATCGTCTCTCGCGTCACGGCAACGCTGCTCTCGCGATCGGCGACGCCGAGGTTGCAGTCATAGTCCTTGCCCCTGTGCGTGACCGCGACGGCGAGACCGGGGATCTCGTGCTCCGCCATCATCTCGAGCAGCGCTTGGCGATCGAACGCCGACGCCGTGTTGGGCTCTTGCCCCGCCGTGAGACTCGTGCAGCACGCGTGAGCAATAACCACCGCCAGCAGGGCGACGAGTTCGGGACATCGCTCTCTGATCACTCGTTCGCCCCTCGTTCTTCTGGGCCGCGCACGCTCGGGGCGTGCGCTCGGCTCATGGTCATCGAGCGATCGAGCTCGTCTTCTACAGAATCGCGAGCGACCTTGACGTCGGGAGCATGCGAGAGAACGACGTCCTTCTCGAGATCAGTTCCGTTGGGCGGTTCACACGCCGCTCGGCGGGTTCACGAGCGACAATCCCGACGTGAACTTCGGGTACTGACGGCGCGGGCCATCCGGCCGGCCGTGGTGGTCCTCGGGGGGCGGTCTTCTGGGGGCGGTCCTCCGTAGACTGCCCCGATGACGAAAACGGCGAAGACGCTGCTGATCAAGGGCGGGCGGGTGATCGACCCGGCGTCCGGGCGGGACGAGACCGCGGACGTGCTGCTGGTCGACGGGGCGGTCCGTGCGATCGAGGCGAGGATCGACGGGCTGCCGGGCCCGGCGGACCGCGACGCGGCCGGCTCGGCGACGCTCGAGGCCGAGGGCCTGATCGTGGCGCCCGGTCTGATCGACCCGCACGTGCACTTCCGCCAGCCGGGGCAGGAATACAAGGAGACGATCGAGTCTGGCTCGGATGCGGCGGTCGCCGGCGGGTTCACGACGGTGGTGATGATGCCGAACACGAGCCCGGCGATCGACGGCCCCGAGATCGTCGAGGCGGTGCTCGCGATCGCGGCCCGCGAGGCGAAGTGCCGGGTGTTCACGACGTGCTGCGCGACCACCGGGCGCAAGGGCGAGCGGCTCGTCGAGATCGACCGGTGCCGGCGGGCCGGGGCGGTCGGCGTGACCGACGACGGGGACGTGATCGAGTCGCCGGCGATGATGCGTCGGGTGCTGGAGGCGGCGGCCGAGTCGGGTCTGACGGTCATGCAGCACGCGCAGGACCGGAGCCTGACGCCCGGATCGGTGATGCACGCGGGCGAGGTCTCGACGCGGTTCGGGGTCGCGGGCTGGCCCCGGATCGCCGAGGAGATCGTCGTCGACCGCGACTGCCGGCTGACGGCGTCGGCCCCGGGCTCGAGGTACCACGTGCAGCACATCTCGAGCGGCGGGACGGTCGAGATCCTGAAGCGCTGGCGGGACGCGGGGGCGGCGGTGAGCGGCGAGGCGAGCCCCCACCACCTGACGCTGACGCACGAGGCCTGCGTGAGCCCGGACGGGGAGAAGCTCCTGCCGGCGGCGAAGATGAACCCGCCCCTGCGCGAGACGTCGGACGTGCGGGCGCTGCGTCAGGCGGTCGCGGACGGCGTGATCACGGTGCTGGCGACGGACCACGCGCCGCACGCGGCGCACGAGAAGGCCGAGCCATTCGAGGCGGCGCCGTTCGGGATCGTCGGCCTGGAGACGGCGCTGCCGCTTTACGCCGAGGCGCTGGTGCGGAGCGGGGCGATCGGGTGGCCCAGGCTCATCGCGATGATGACGCTCGAGCCGGCACGGCTCTGCGGGCTCGATTCGCGCGGGCTCGGCTCGCTGGCGGTCGGCGGGCCGGCGGACGTGACGCTGATCGATCCCGACCTGGACTGGGCGATCACCGACGACGTCTTCCGCGGGCGGAGCCGGAACTCGCCGTTCGTCGGGCACCACGCGCGTGGACGCGCCGTGGCGACGATCGTGGGCGGTCACCCGCGGCACTTCGACGCCTCGGTCACGGAGCGCTGGAGCGGCGAGGGGCTTGCCTGAGTCGCCGGTGAGGGAGAGGACCAAGTGCCGGGCCGGCCTTGGTCTCCTTGGTTCTGTCGCCGCCGTCCGGCGGCGTGTGGTCTGAGTCACGCCCTCCGGGCGTGAGGGGGCGCCCGCTCGCGGACGTGGCGCTCCGCGTCGCGGTCGCGTCTTTGCCGCGCGGGGCTTCTCGCGATCCGCTGCGGCGCCGGATCGTCCAGCGGACATCTCCATGGGGTTGACTGCAGCGCGGCGTGGTGCGCCGCGGCGCGATTTTCTTCTGCCGTCACGCAACGCGGGCGCTGCGCGCGGACCTCCACCCGGCACCGGCGGCGCCCCGCGCCTCCAACGCACATCTGGATCGGGGACGGCTCCCGGACGCGACGGTCGCGCCCGGCTCTCCGTTCCCAACGCCCGAAGACCGGCGGGGTGGGGATCGATGCGCCCGCGTCTGGTCGAGCATTGGTCGCCGCGCGCCGATGGCGCGCCGCAAGGAGAAGACGAATCATGCGCAGTCTCATCGCCCGCACCGCCCTCGCCATCGCGGCGACGGCCACCGTCGCCTCGGCCCAGGTCGAGGTCTTCAGCGTCCTGACCTCGGATCAGGAGGTCGGCCCGGCCGCGAACAGCTCCGGCAGCAACGGCGTCGGATTCGTCGAGATCGACTTCGACGGCAACGGCGTGGACGCGGAGATCACCGCCGAGTTCAACCTGCAGGTCAACGATGGCACCGAGATCACCCGCATCCACATCCACAACGCCCCGGCAGGCCAGAACGCCGGCGTGGTCGTCTTCTTCTTCGACGTCATCGCGGGCCTCGACCCGGCGGCGATCCCGGTGCCCGAGGGCGGCCAGATCGAGCTCGAGTTCACGACGACGATCGACGCGTCGCTGGCGCAGCAGCTGATCGACACGCCCGACCAGTTCTACTTCAACGTGCACACCGACGCGGTCCCGGCCGGCGAGACCCGCGGCCAGCTCGGCAACGTCGCGTCGGAGGAGCTCATCCCGTCGCGTCTGACCTCGGACCAGGAGGTCGGCGCCGCCGCGAACAGCTCGCAGAGCCGCGGCAACGCCGAGGCCGAGATCAGCTTCGAGGAGGGCATCGCCGAGATCGAGGTCGACATGCGGCTGTTCATCAACCAGGGCACCGAGATCACCCGGATCCACATCCACAACGCGCCGGCCGGCTCGAACGGCGGCGTGGTGGTCTTCTTCTTCGACGTGATCGCCGGCCTCGACCCGACGGCGATCCCGGTCCCGGTCGGCGGCCAGCTCGACCTCTCGTTCGAGACCGAGATCCCGGCCCCGCTGGCGCTGGACATCGCGACCAACCCGGACCAGTACTATTTCAACGTGCACACCAACGCGGTCCCGGCCGGCGAGACCCGCGGCCAGCTCGGAAACTTCCCGACCGCGTTCCCGCGTGCGGACCTGAACCGCGACGGCATCGTCAGCTACGCCGACGTGGACGAGTTCGTCGCCCGCTTCTTCGAGGAGCGGTAACCAGCCCCCCTCTGACGCCCGGCGTCACGATGCTCCGAACCGCTCGGGCTCCGTCGAGAGACGGGGCCCGCGGCTTTGTTCGATCCTGTCATGCCCGTCCGGACGGTTCGTCTGAGTCACGCCCTCCGGGCATGCGGGGGCGCGCGCTTGCGGACGAAAGCGCGTCGCGGTCGCCGAGTTATCGCGCACACGCGGAGGGTCGCGATGCCGATCTTCGTCTTGACGAGCGGCCGAACCCCGCGACCGCATGTCGTGACACGGATCAGAACACGATGTTCGCGAACCGCGAGGCCGTGGTCATCGAGGCGGGCGAGGTGATCTGAGGTCCGACAAAGTCGCCGGCGGTTGAGACGATGTTCGCATCCACGGTGTTGCCGATGATGATGTTGTCGGTGCCCGTGCTGCGGATGGTGCCGCGCACGATGTGGTTGTTCTGGACGCGACACCGCGTCGAGGTGATGTCCACGCCGAACCCGCCGCCGGAATCGATGTAGTTGTCGCGGACGATGCTATCGCTGCCGACGACAACGCTCGGCACGGTGCCGAAGACGTACTCGACGGTGTTGCCGACGAACGAGCTCTGCGTCACAGACCGGAACGCGCCGAGGGCCGAGTTGTTGAAGTGGCATCGCTCCACGCTGGCGCCGCCATCGGTAAACACGGCGTAGTCGCCCACGGAGCCGAACCGGCAGTCGACGATATCGACACAGCAGTTGTCCACGAACACGGCGTGGTTGCCGGTCCCGGAGACGCTGTTCACGATGCAGTTGCGGACGATCCCGAGCGCGTTAACGGAGATCGCGTCGCCGCCGATGATGCTTCGGATGATCAGGTTCTCGACCAGGAACTCGTTATCGACGATCACGCCGTTGCGCCCCATGCCCAAGATCGTGCCGTTGGCCACGCGGATCCGTTCTCGGCCGTCGGCGTCCACGCCGTCGAGACTGCCGGAGGATCCGCGGATGCTGAAGCCGTTCAGATCGATGTTGACGTTCGGGATTGCCACCTCGATCCCGCTGCGGCCGCTGGGCACGACCAGGTCCTGGGTCAGGTAGTAGGACCCGGACGCGGCAATCCGGAAGACACTGTTGCCATCGCCCGGGGTGGTCTCGGCGCTCAGCGGCGTGCGGCCGTCGATCTGACTCAGGTCGGGCCCGGTATCGCCCACGGGCCCGGCCGGGGGATTGATCGGGCCGAGCTGGGCGCTGGCGACGGTCGCGATCAGGGCGACAACGGCCTGTGCGGTGCGGTGCATGGTCTCTCCTTGCGTGTTCCGGTGGTGCGGTCTCAGCCTACCAAGTGCGCACAAACAGGAAGAGGACCAAGCCCCGCGAGCGGGTTTGGTCCTCTCCTCCTGTCGCGTCGGTCCGGCGTCAGCGGATGAAGTTTGCCCAGGGCGATGTCAGATCGTTCGCCGGCCCGATGAGATTGGCCGGGCTCGGCGCGGGGTTGGTCTCGACGATGCCGCCGTCGGCGATCTGGTTGCGTGTGATCCGGTTGCCGCCGCCGGTGACCTGGATCGTCCCGAACAGCCTGTTGCCGTCGATCTCGTTGAACCCCTCGGCCTCGAGGGCGGTGAAGAACGTGAATCTGACCTCGATCACGTTGTCCACGATCGTGCAGTAGCTGGTCGCCAAGATTGGTAAGCCGGCGGTCTCGTCGATGTGGCACTCCCGGATCGTCGAGCTGAACAGCCCGGTCCGGATGCCGCCGTTCTCCGACCCGTCGATCGTGACGCGCTCGGCCGTCGCGTTCTGATCGATGAACAGCGCGGCCTGCGTGCCCTGATAATCGGAGATGATCGTGTCGCTGATGCGGCCGCTCCGCCCGATCGTCACGCCGTTGATCGTGGCGCCGTCGCGGCCGCCGATGGCCCGGATCGTGCAGCCAGAGACCAGCCCGTCGGTGCCGAGGAGGATCGCGTTCTGGCCGATGTTCTCGAGGATGCAGTCGCGCACGATCGCGCCGTTGTCGGCGATGATCCCGGTGGACACACCCTCGGCGTCGGCGTTGCGGATCACGCAGCGTTCGACGCGGGCGTTGTTGTTGAGGAAGACCGCGGCGTTGCCGATCCGCTCGAAGAAGCAGTGGCGGACGGCCACACCGTTGCCGCCGTCGGAGTCGGCGCGGATCGCGTTCAAGCGGACATCGCGGAACTGGCAGTGCTCGATGATCGCCCCGTCGCCGACGCTGACGGCGTTGCCGAGCATGCCGGAGAAGACAAGGTTCCGGAGCATGAGCGATGTCTCGCGGTCGGCCTCGACGCCCTGCGAGGCCGTGCTGAGGTTGTTGCCGAGGATCTCGCCGTCGCGGATCACGACCCGCTGCGTCTGGTTGGGGCGCTGGAACGAGTTGCTCGAGACCTCGATCACGTTGCGGGCGCCCGCGGCGCCGACGACACGCTGGCCGTTGAGGTCGATCTCGACGATGCCGTCGAGGATGTTGTCATCGGGGCGGACGAGGATGCCCGCGTTGCTGCGGCTGAACACCAGCTCGCGATCGACGACGTACCGCCCGGGCTCGCGGATGATGAAGTCGTTCGCGCCATCGCCCGGCGTGTTCTGCTGGTTGATGACGATCGGGGTCGTGGCGTCGGCGAGCTCGGCGAGCGACGGCCCGCTGTCGGCGACCGGCCCGGTGGGCGGCTGGATCTGGGCGAACGCGGCCGAGGCGACAGCCAGGGCGAGGGCGGCGATGGTCCGGTGCGGCATAACGGTCTCTCCTTCTGAAGCTCCGGAGTCAGTCTACCGCGGGCGTCAAGCGTGCCGTGGGCGCGGGCCGCACATGCCCCACTCTGCGAGACGGAGGAACGTCGTCCGTTCTCGCTCGAAGGGGTGCGCAACGATGAGGAGAAGACCAAGCCCAGAGGGGGCGTTGGTCCCCTCCCCGGTTTATCAGTCCATCACGGCATCGGTCCCGGTGAATGCACCGGAACGCGCTGCGGATCGGGACCGGCGCGGTAGCCTCTTGGTGCACGCCACCGGAGGAATCGCATGCGCATCTTGCTCGCTCTTCTCGCGCTCATCGCGTCCGCCGCCTCGGCCCAGCTCGGGCCGCTCACGCCGCCCGCGGGTCCGATCTCGGAGACCGGCCCCGATCTCGGCCAGCTCGAGCCGCGCATCCCGGTGACCGACAAGACCACGCCCGGCGGGGCGATCGGCCTCTTCGAGATCACGCGCCCGGGGTCGTACTTCCTGACCGGTGACCTTCAGATGCCCGGCGGCGACCAGCGCTCGGCCATCGCCATCAGCACCAACGACGTCACCCTCGACCTCAACGGTTTCCGCCTCAGCGGCGCGGGCGATTCTGTGCACGGCATCGAGGTCCGCGGCAGCCGCGTGCGGATCCGCGACGGGTTCATCTTCCGGTTCGGCAGGGACGGCATCAACGCCTCGCCCGGCTCGTTCAACGTCTCGGGCATCGTCGTCGAGGACGTGATGACGCAGGCGAACAACCGCAGCGGCATCGTGGTCGATCATGGACGTGTCGCACGCTGCCGGTCGATCGGCAACGGCGGGTCGGGCATCGTGACAGGACCGAGTTCGGTCGTGGAGTCCGTCGAGTCGTCGTCGAACCTCGGCGCGGGGGTCGAGATGAGCACGGACGGCGTCCTGCGTGATTCGACCGCGTCGCTCAACAAGGCCGCCGGCTTCTCGTTCGCGGTCAACGGCGTCGCGGCCGGGTCGCACGCGGCGAACAACGCCGGGTCGGGCTTCGACTTCGCCCTGGGCGGGAGCGCCACGGACTCCACAGCGCGCGGCAACGGCGGGCGCGGATTCCGCGTGCAGGACGGCGAGGCCGCGTTCGAGTCCTGCGTCGCCGAGGACAACACGCTTGAGGGGTTCCTCGCCGCCGGCCCGGCGTCGATCCGGGACTGCGACGCGATCGACAACGAGGGCGACGGCATCTCGGTCGGCGACGGCTCCTCGATCGAGTCGAGCCGGGCACGCTGGAACAGCCTCGACGGCTTCCGGATCAACGGGTCGGCCTCGGTCGTCGGCTGCCTCGCGACGGAGAACTTCGGCGACGGCTACGAGTTCGTCGAGCAGTTCTTCTTCATGACCCAACGCGTCGAGACGAGCGTCGCGCGGAACAACTCCGGTGTCGGCGTGCGGGCCGAGGGCTTCGGCGTGATCGTGGTCACCGATTCGCAGACGCTGGGCAACGGCGAGGGCGGGTTCTTGCTGGGCGACTTCGCGACGATCGAACGCTCGACGGCGTCGGTCAACGGCCGGCACGGCATCGCCGTCGGCAGCTACAGCACCGTGCGTGACAACACGGCACAACGCAACGGTTCGGTCAACTCCTCCGAACCGGTCTACGCCGACATCTTCGTCGCCGGCGTCCGCTCGCTCGTGGACGGCAACTCGATCGTGCAGAACAACAACGAGCTCTCGATCTGGGTGACGCTGGGCGAGAACACGATCATCCGCAACGTCCTGCGGCCGAGGTCGGGCGCGGTCGAGGTGGACATCGCCGCGGGCAACCGGGTGGGCGAGTTCATCCGGCCGGCGTCCCAGCCCGCGATCAGCGGGGCCCCGGTCGGGCAGGGCCAGCTGTTCGGCGTGAGCGGTTCGTACGCGAACATCGTGCACCCGTGACTGTGCCGCCGCCTTCCGGTCGGTTCGGCTGAGTCACGCCCGTCCGGGCATGAGGGTTCGACCGCTCGCGGACGGGGCGCTCCGCGTCGCGGTCGTCGCCCGGCGCCGAGGAAAGCCCGGGCATCCGGCCATGGACGCGGTTCACGCTTCGAGCGGCGCAGGTTCGCCGGTAGGCTCGATCCTGACCACGGGGCCAGAGGGAGAAGAGCCATGAACGCACGCCTGATCGGGATCGCCTGCGCGATCGTCGCGTCCGCCTCGCACGCCGCCGCCCAACTCGGCGGGCTCAACCCCCCGGCGGGCCCGATCCAGAACACCGGGCCCGACCTCGGCCAGGTCGAGCCGCGGATCCCGGTCGGGCCGGGCACCACGCCCGGGGGTTCGTTCTCGCAGTTCACCATCAGCCAGCCCGGCTCGTACTACCTGACCGGCGACCTCGTCGGGGTCTCCGGGCGCAGCGGCATCTTCATCGAGAGCAGCGGGGTCTCGCTCGACCTCAACGGCTTCGAGGTCCGCGGGGTCAGCGGCTCGGGCAGCGGCATCGTCATCTCCGGCTTCGGCATCGACAACGTGCGGATCTTCAACGGCGGCGTCCGCGGCTGGGGCCAGACGAGCGTCTCGACCTTCAACGGCACCGGGGTCATCGTCCGCGACCTCACGGTCTCGGACGGCGGCAGAGACGGCATCGGCCTGGGCCTGCGCTCGCTGGCCGAGTCGTGCACGGTCAACAACTGCGCCGGCGACGGCATCTCGAGCAACGACAGCAGCGCGATCCTGCGGTGCGTCATCCAACAGTGCGAGACCGGCATCAGCGGCTCCAACGGCATGCTCGTCAAGGACTGCAAGGTCTCGTTCTGCGACGAGGACGGCATCCGCGTGATCTCCGGGACCGTCGACAGCTGCGACGTCGGCAACGTCGACCGCGACGGCATCGCCCTCAAGTTCGACGACGGCGTCGGCATCACCGCCGACGGCGGGGTCGTCCGGAACTGCAACGTCGACCTGGCCCGCCGGCACGGGATCAATGTCGAGAACGACGCCCTGGTCGAGAACAACCTGGTCACGGTCCCGGTCGTCGATGGCATCCGCTGCATCTCCGAGTGCAGGATCCGCGGCAACACGATCCAGGCGGCCGACAGCGGCGCACGCCCCGCGAACGGGATCCGGGCGACGGGCGGGGGCAACTTCATCGAGAACAACCACATCGGCGGCTTCACGACGGGGCTGCGGGTCGACGTGGCGCGCAGCGCGATCTTCGGAAACATCAGCTCGGGTGCGCTGACGGCGTACAACATCGCCGCGAGCAACGTGGTCGGGCCGGTCTCGTTCGGCGGGATCAACTTCGGCCCGATCAACGGCACGTCGGGCGGGGCGCCGCAGGGCGGGGGCGACCCGCGGGCGAACCTGGCGTTCTAGATCCTGTCACGCCCTCCGGGCGTGAGGGGGCGCCCGCTCGCGGACGGGGCGCTCCGCTTCGCGGTCGTCGGGTTGTCGGGTTGTCGCACGCACGCGGAAGGCCGCGATGCCGATCTTCATGTCGGCGAGCGGCCCGTCCTCACGACCGGAGGTCGTGACAATGACGGGAGAGGCCAAGTCTCAGGCCGGCCTTGGTCCCCTCCCTCCTCTCACGCCCTCGGGATTCACACCGGTTTCTTGGCGATCGGCGGGATGCGTGCCCACCGGTACTCGCCGATCTGCACAATCGGGGGGTCGGTCCATCTCACATCAAGGAGAGATCATGCCCCGCACCGGACACGCCATCCTCGCATCGCTCGCCCTCTCGATCGCCTCGGCCGCCAGCGCCCAGCTCGGGCCGATCAACCCGCCCGCCGGCGTCGTGGGCGACACCGGCCCCGACCTCAGCCAGATCGACGGCCGGACCCCCCTGAGCGCGCAGAACACGCCGGGCGACTTCGACAGCGTCTTCCGGATCTCGCGCCCGGGCTCGTACTACCTCACTGCCGATCTGACCGTGCCGGCGGGCGACCGCGGGATCGAGATCGCTATCAGCGAGGTCAGCATCGACCTGAATGGCTACACCATCCGCGGCCTGAACGGGAGCCTGGAAGCGATCGGGGTCGTCGGGTCCGGCGATCGGGTCCGGGTCTCGGGGGGCACTGTCCGCGGCACCGCGGGCGGGATGTTCCTGAGGAGCGACTTCGTCGTCGAGGACATGATCATCGAGGCCATGCAGGGCGACGGCGTCAGAGGCACGTTCCTCGGCATCGTGCGCAGCTGCCGCTTCGATGACATCGATGGGGCGGATGCGCACGGCGTCAGCGTGAACTGCTGCGCCGAGGTCGTCGGCTGCCGCTTCGCCTCGAGCACGACGACCGCCGCGATGATCGAGGGGACCCAGAATGTCAACGTGCAGGGCTGCTGGTTCAACAACCTCCGCGGCCCCGCGATTCAGGTGAGCAATGAGTGCATCGTCGCCGGCAACTCGGTCGAGTTCACGTCGTTCTCGCTGCCCGCGAGCTCCGCGGTCGTCATCGTCGCCAACCGCGCGATGGTCCGCGGCAACAGCATCGAGGCGAACTCGAACACGAACACGTCCGTCAACGGGATCCTCGCGACGGGCACGCAGAACCGGATCGAGGACAACCACATCACCGGCGGCCGAATCCAGAGCACCGGCTCGGACAATGTGATCATCGGCAACACCATGGACACCGCGATCTCGGCGACCGCGAGCGACTTTGTCGGCCCGTCGATCACCAGCCCGGCCCAGATGACCACGGCGTCGCGGTTCGCGAACATCATCTTCTGACCCGGAATCGACCAACAGGATCGATCAAGAGGCTCAGACCAACCCACGGGGCCTGAGCCTCTTGGCGTCGTGCCCTCGGGATTCCCACTGGTTTATTGGCGATCGGCGGGATGCGTGCCCACCGGTGCGCGCCGATCTGCACAATCGGGGCGTCGGTCCATCATCAAGCCCATCACGAACCAAGGAGAGATCATGCCCCGCACCGGACACGCCGTCATCGCATCGCTCGCCCTCTCGATCGCCTCGATCGCCAGCGCCCAGCTCGGGCCGGTCAATCCCCCGGCAGGTCCGATCACGAACACCGGGCCCGACCTGAGTCAGATCGACGGGCGCACGCCGCTGAGCGCCGAGAACACGCCGGGCGACGCCGACAGCGTCTTCCGGATCATCCGGCCCGGCTCGTACTACCTGACCGGCGACGTGACCGTGCCGAGCGGACGCCGCGGGATCGAGATCGCGGCCGACGAGGTGAGCGTCGATCTGAACGGGTACACGCTCCGCGGGCAGGCCGGCAACCTCGGCGGGATCAATTCGTTTAGCTCTGAGGAAACCCGCGTCGCCAACGGCAATATCGTTGATATGGAGGACAGCGGCGTCGATCTCAACCGCGAGTGGGTCGTCGAGGACGTGTGGTTCGACGAAATCGACGGCCACGGCGTCTCCGCCTCGTTCGCCGGCATTGTGCGCCGGTGCTTCTTCAAGAACGCGGGCGGTGCTTCGTCCTCGGCCATCTCGGTCAACTGCTGCGTCCAGGTGTACGAATGCCGCTTTCAGGGCGGGAACGGAGTCGTCGGGCCGGCGATCCGCGGCTTCCAGAACGTGAACGTCCGTGACTGCGGGTTCAACAACCTGAGTGGGCCCGCGATCCAGGCCGAGACAGAATCACTGATCTCGAACAACACGCTCGAGTTCCAGTCCGTAGCGCCGCCGGCGGGGTCGGGCGCGATCATCGTCGGCAGCCGATCGATCGTCCGCGGCAACATCATCGACACCGGGTTGCGCCGCGACACGAGCACCAACGGCATCTACGTCACCGGCTCGGAGAGCCGCATCGAGGGCAACAACATCGCCGGCGGTCGCATCGAGAGCGTGGGCTCGGACAACCTGATCGTGAAGAACTCCGTGGACAGCCCGATCGTCGCCACGGGGGCCGACATCGTGGGGCCCTCTGTCACGACCACGAGCGGGCTGAGTTCGGCGAGCGCCTGGGCGAACATCGTGTACTGAGTTCGGCCGGCCGCTCGGGCCGTACGACGCTGTGCGTTTCTGAACCCTCTCCCTCTGGGAGAGGGAGGAGAACCGTCCGTGTCCGCATACGAGCGCGCATAAGAAAGGCCGCCCCATCGCGAGACGGGGCGGCCTTCGTGCTGTTCGCTTGGATGGCGAGCTGTCGCCTCTCACGCCCGGAGGGGCGTGACAGGGACCATCCTCACGCCCGGAGGGGCGTGACAGGGATCAGTTGTCCTTCTGGGCCATCAGCCGCAGCATGTCGATGCAGCGGTGCGCGTAGCCCGCCTCGTTGTCGTACCAGCTGACCACCTTGAAGAACCTGTCGTTCAGCTCGATGCCCGCGGTCGCGTCGTAGATCGAGCTCGCCGGGTCGCCGATGAAATCGCTCGAGACCACCGGCTCCTCGGTGTACGCCAGCGCGCCGGCCATCGGGCCCTCGGCCGCGGCCTTCATCGCCGCGTTGATCGCCTCGAGGCTGGTCGGCTGCTCGGTGCGGAAGGTCAGGTCGACGCAGCTGACGTCGGCGGTCGGCACGCGGAAGGCCATGCCGGTGAGCTTGCCCTTGACCTGCGGGATGCACAGCCCGACGGCCTTGGCGGCGCCGGTGCTCGCCGGGATGATGTTCTGGTAGGCGTTGCGACCGCCGCGGAGGTCCTTCTTCGACGGGCCGTCCTGCGTCGGCTGCGTGGCCGTCGCGGCGTGGATCGTCGTCATCAGGCCCTCCTCGAGGCCGAAGCTGTCGACGATGACCTTGGCGACCGGGGCCAGGCAGTTGGTCGTGCAGCTGGCGTTGGAGACGACCTGGTCGGTCGCGGGGTCGTAGTTCTCGTGGTTGACCTTGTAGGCCAGCGTCTTGACGGTGTCGGGCGTCTTGGTCGGCGCCGAGATCACCACGCGTCTGGCGCCGGCCTCGACGTGCTTGAGCGCATCGTCACGCTTGGTGAACAGGCCGGTCGACTCGAGCACGTAGTCGACGCCGAGGTCGCCCCAGCCGAGCTGGGCGGGGTCCCTGACGGCCAGGGTCTTGGTGGCCTTGCCGTTGACGGTGAAGCCGTCCTCGCCGGTGGCCCTGACGTCGGCCTGCTTGCCGTCGATCAGGAAGCGGCCGTGCATGGTGTCGTACTTGAGCAGGTACGCGAGGTTGTCGGCGGGCACGAGGTCGTTGACGGCGACGACCTCGATGTCGCCGGCCTGCGCCGCGGCCCGGTACACGAGGCGCCCGATGCGTCCGAAGCCGTTGATGCCGATCTTGATGGCCATGCTCTGCCCCTTCCACGGATCGGGCCCGGTTCTCGCCGCGGCCCTGTGCCAACCCACGTCACTCCAAGGGCCTCCCGGGCCCGACTCGCGCGATCATAGGGAGAGGGAGGGACGGGGGCACCGAGGCACGGAGGCACGGGAGGAGGGGACCAAGCCCCACACCGGGCTCGGTCCTCTCCTCGTTCCTGTCAAGCCCATCCGCGCGTGAGGTTCGACTCCGTCACGACCTCCGGTGGTGAGGCCGGCCCGCTCGCCGACATGAAGGTCGGCATCGCGGCCTCGACCCGTTCCGCACCCGCTCCCCCTGGGAGAGGGAAGGGTGAGGGCTCCTCCCCCTTCTTCTCCTCCGAGTCTCGCGCGCCGTCCGCGCACGCCCCTTACCCCGGCTCTCTCCCGAAGGGCGATGACGAAAGCCGGGAGCCCTAGCGGTCGAAGTTGGTCCAGGGGCTGCTCAGGTCGTTGATCGGGCCGATGTCGTTGAGCGTCGCGCTCGGCGTCTCGATGATGTCGCCGAAGTCGAGGATGTTCCGGGTCACCTGGTTCTCGGTCCCCGTGATCGTCACGTTCCCGAAGAAGCGGTTGGAGTCAATGACGCTGTGGCTGCCCACGACGAGCGACGGGGCGTTGCTGTTCCGGGCTTCGATGCTGTTGTTGCGGACCGTGTTGTACGTCGCGAGGCTGACGGCGGCGCCCTGCGTGTCGTCGACGAACGAGTTCATCAGCGTGACGCTGGGCTCGGACGCGAAGATGCCGAATCCCTCGGAATCGTTGATCGTGACGCCGTCGATCGCGACGTTGCGGCCGGCGAGGACCATGCCGAGCGTCCCGTTGTAGTTGTTGAGCACCGAAGCGGTCAGCCGCGAGTTCGTGCCGAGCTCCACGCCGTACTCGGCGATGCCGGCGGCGACGCCATCGACCAGAAGACCCGAGACGAGCGAGTTGCTCCCGACGACGACGGCGCGGCCGAACACGTTGCTGACCGTCACGTCGCGGACCACGCTCAGTCTGCCGGCCAGCACGCCGGTCGCCGTGGTCGAGTCGGATCGATTGATGGTGACACGCTCGACACGCGAGTTGCTGCCGACGATGACCCCGTTGCCCGCCACGTTCTCGAACGTGCAGTCGCGAACGGTGACCTCGTCGCCGATGACCACGTTGACGAGAACCCCCGAGCCCGCCAGGTCCTCGAAGCTGCACCGCTCGATCAGGCTGCCGTCGGCGAGCAGGATGGCCGCACCGGCCCCGGTCCCGATGAAGGTCAGATCCCGCGCGTGCAGCGCGCGGGCCGGACGGATCCCGTCGCGACCGCCGCGGATCGTGCCGCTGTGGACGGTCAGCCGCGAGGCGCTCGCGCCCTGGGCGACGATCACATCCCGGGTGGTCGTCAGGCGGGCGTCGATCTCGAAGCCGGCGAGGTCGATCTCGACCGTGCCGTCGGAGCCCGAGAGCGAGATGCTGATCGCGGTAAAGTCGCCGCCGGTGACGATGTCCCCGGTCAGGTGGTACCGGCCCGGCCCGGTGATCGTGAACAGCGAGAATCCCGGATTGCCCGGCGTGGTCGCGGCCGAGATCGGCGTGCTCGGCGGCAGGTTGTCCAGGCTCTTGCCCGTGTCCGAGACCGGCCCGGCCGGCGGGTCGAGCTGCCCAAGACCCTGGGCGCTCAGCGACGACGTGAGCGCAGCGACAACGGCGACGAACGAATACAGACGCATGATGCGGATCTCCCTCTGCGGCGTGCGGCCCCGCGTGCGGCCCCCGACGGAGCTTACCGCGGCCCGGCGCCGACGCCAGCCGGGCGGGTTATCGGCGCTCCGCGGCCCGCGTAGACTTGCCCCGACGCCACCTTAGCTCAGCTGGTAGAGCAGCGGTTTTGTAAACCGCAGGTCGCCGGTTCGATCCCGGCAGGTGGCTTTCGTCGTGTCGCCGCTGCTTCGGGCGTGAGAGCGTGGGCCGTTCGCCGGCATGAAGCCCGGCTTCGCGGGCGCCCGAACTCGTGCAGCGACTCGCCGACCGCGAAGCGGGGGATCCACCCGCGAGCGGTCGTCGTCTCACGCCCGGACGGGCGTGACACAGACGAACCGCCCGGACGGGCGTGACACAGACGAACCGCCCGGACGGGCGTGACACAGACGAACCGCCCGGACGGGCGTGACACAGACGAACCGCCCGGACGGGCGTGACACA
>JBCBKP010000020.1:0-62835 GCA_038521625.1 Planctomycetota bacterium | reverse complement strand
CGTCGCCAAGGAGATCACCCTCGACGACCCCTACGAGAACATGGGCGCCCAGATGGTCAAGGAGGTCGCCTCAAAGGCCTCCAAGGAGGCCGGCGACGGCACCACCACCGCCACCATCTACGCCGAGTCCATCTTCGCCGAGGGACTCAAGAACATCACCTCCGGCGCCAACCCCAACCAGATCAAGCGCGGCATCGACCAGGCCATCTCCGCCATCATCGATGAGCTCCACAGCATGAGCACCGACGTCAAGGACTCCAAGGAGATCGCCCAGGTCGCCACCTGCTCGGCCAACCAGGACGAGACCATCGGCCAGATCATCGCCGACGCCATGGACAAGGTCGGCAAGGACGGCGTCATCACCGTCGAAGAGGGCAAGAGCCTCGAGACCGAGGTCGAGCTTGTCGAGGGCATGCAGTTCGACAAGGGCTACCTCTCGCCCCACTTCGTCACCGACCCCGCCAACATGGAGGTCGAGCTCGACAAGCCCTACATCCTCATCCACGAGAAGAAGCTCAGCAGCGCCAAGGACCTGCTCCCCCTGCTCGGCAAGATCGCCGAAGCCGGCAGCTCGGTCCTCATCATCGCCGAGGACATCGAGGGCGAGGCCCTCGCCACCCTCGTCGTCAACAAGCTCCGCGGCATCCTCAAGGTCGCCGCCGTCAAGGCACCCGGCTTCGGCGACCGCCGCAAGGCCATGCTCGAGGACATCGCCGTCCTCACCGGCGGCACCGCCGTCATGGAAGAGCTCGGCCTCGACCTCGAGAAGCTCGAGCTCGGCCAGCTCGGCCGCGCCAAGAAGGTCACCATCACCAAGGACGAGACCACCGTCATCGAGGGCGCCGGCACGCACGACGCGATCCAGGGCCGCATCGAGATGATCCGCCACCAGATCGAGGCCTCCAGCTCCGACTACGACCGCGAGAAGCTCGAGGAGCGCCTCGCCAAGCTCGCCGGCGGCGTCGCACAGATCAACGTCGGCGCCGCGACCGAGGTCGAGATGAAGGAGAAGAAGGCACGCGTCGAGGACGCGCTCCACGCCTCCCGCGCGGCCGTCGAGGAGGGCATCCTCCCGGGCGGCGGCGTCGCCGTCCTCCGCGCCCGCCGCGCACTCGACAGCCTCCGCAAGAAGGCCTCGGGCGACGAGCGCATCGGCATCGACATCGTCAGCCGCGCCGTCACCGCCCCGGTCAAGCAGATCGCGGCCAACGCCGGTCTGGACGGCTCGGTCATCGCGAGCAAGGTCGAGGAGTCCACCGAGACCAACTTCGGCTTCAACGCGATGACGCACGAGTACGGCGACCTGGTCAAGCAGGGCGTGATCGTGCCGACCAAGGTCGAGCGGATCGCGCTGCAGAACGCGGCGAGCATCGCCGGCCTGCTGCTCACGACCGAGGCCGCGATCGTCGAGATCAAGGAGAAGGCCAAGGCCGGCGCCGGCGGCGGCGACGAAGACTTCGACTACTAAGACCAACGTCGGTGGCGTGAGAACGTCGCCGACGCATTCGAGCGAGGAGAAGCTGTCGCGAAAATCCCGTCAGCGCCTCCGCCGGCGCAGCATCACGCCGCCACCCAGCCCCGCGACCGCCACGCTCGCCGGTGAGGGTGAAAGAGACGCGCCCGCTATGATGCCGACTGGCTGATGCGGACGCGAAAGGAGTCTCTTGTGGCAGACCACCTTGCATGGGAGAACGACGGGCCGCCCCTGTCTCGGGCCGATATCGACGAGGCCGAGCGTCTTCTCGGGATCCGGTTTCCCGATGATCACCGTAAGTTGCTCGAGAGCCGAGACGGCGGGGGCATGCAGCCGAACTACTTCAAGCCGACGGACCCCGCCGGGCTAGATCACTTTGATTGGATCGAGTTGAGCTTTCTCTGCAGGCTCTCCCCGGAACACATACAATCGAAGATCAACCGCTTCTCTTATCGCGGACTGTTGGAGCAAAACGACGACGCTTGGAACGCACCGGCTGATGCGATCATCATCGCTTTGGCAGACTACGGAGACTGTGTGCTTTTCTATCATCGAGACACTCCGGAGGCCGGCATATTCGGCAAAACCATCGAAGAGGAAGCCGAGCCCGCTGAAGGAGTGCGAGTCGCGTCTAGTCTGACCGAGATTCTGGAAGCACTGACAACCTTCGAAGGGTGACGTCGATACGGCCGCGACCGCTCGAGCGTCGTGCTTGCGAACTCGCTCGCGCCCTCATCCTGCTGCTCGTCGGCTACGGCTCGCTCTTCAGCGCCTTTCGCAAGCGCCCCTAGTCCGCCGATCCGCCCTCTCACCCAGATGGCCGGTGGCAAGTCCCAGATCCCACAACTCCCCCTCCGTGCGCGCGCCCATCCGCCGGCGGCCCGTTCTCGCGGCCGAATCCCGGGATTTTCTACTCCCGGCCCCGCAACGACTTCGGCGGATGAGCGTCTGCTTACAACCCGCTCTGTGCGCACAAACCCGGCCCGCGGCGCCTCTATACGGAGGCACATCCCGTGGAACGCGACGACGCTCTCTCTGACATCCTGGAAACCATCACCGACCCGACACGCACACTCGTCGACACCCTCGACGAGCTCAAGGGCCTCCACGACCTGACGCCGACCGCGATCGTCCAGCAGCTCGATTCGCCCGAGGGCACACGCCAACTCGGCGCGATCGAACGCATCGCCGCGCTCAAGCAGCACTTCGCCGAGGCCGACGCACGCCTCGCGGCCACCCAGCGCCTCGCCGAGCTCGCCCGCTTCCCGGTCGACTACGGCGAGCCCGACGCCGACACCCGCTACACCGACCGCGCCGCCGAGACCGCGCGCAAGGCCGCCGCCGCCATCCTGCGCAACGCGCACTCCAAGACCGTCCGTCGCGATGAACGAGCCCCTCTCGTGAGAGAGGGGCCAATCGAGACGGCGCCCGACCCCCGTCTCACGACGGGAGCTCGTCAAGGCAACGACGCACCGACCGCGACGCGGATCTTCATGTCCGCGAGCGGTCGCAGCCTCGCGACCAGAGGGCGCGACACAGACGAATCACGAGCCCCTCTCGTGAGAGAGGGGCCAATCGAGACGGCGCCCGACCCCCGTCTCACGACGGGGACTCGTCAAGGGATCGGCTCATCGGCCGCGACGCGGATCTTCATGTCCGCGAGCGGTCGCCTGCTCACGCCCGGGGGGCGTGACACAGACGAATCACGAGCCCCTCTCGTGAGAGAGGGGCCAATCGAGACGGCGCCCGACCCCCGTCTCACGACGGGGATCCATCTCGAGCCATCCAGTTTCCCCTCTGCGCCTCGCCCTTCCTCGGCGTCTCTGCGTTCTCCCCGTCCGCCCGTCGCCCCCGCCCTCAATGCTCCGAATACCACCTCAGCACCGTTGCCTCCGCCGCACCGCGATAGAACGTCCGGAGGTACTCAGCGTCGAGCGACCGCCCGACCAGCCGCGGCGCGTCCATCTCCGAGTAGCGATCCGGCTCGACCAGATGCAGATCCGGGTCGGCGATGTTGCTCTCGCCGTCGTACGCAGACTCCCACATCGTCCGCAGCGCCCAGTACCGGCTCGCGTACAGCTCGAACGCCTGGTCCTCCGAACCCGCGAGGTCCGCCGCGAACCGCTGCGAGCCGTCGGTCGACTTCATGTGCTCGTCGGTCGTGACGATGTCCGAGCCGAACAGCACGCGCCCCTTGTACTTGTTCAAGAACGCAACCAGCTCCTCACGCCCGTGCTTGCTGACCTCGCGGATCATCCACTTCGTCGCCGACGTGTCGATGATCAGGTTGTCGTGCCGGTCGAGCACGCCGGAGAGAAACGCAAGGTCCTCGGGCGAGCCGCACATGTGCGCCCCGATCCACGGCACCGGGTACCGCTCGAGCATCCTCTCGAGGCCCTCGTAGTGCTGCTCCTTCCGCCCGTACCGGTCGCTGTCCTTGTACTTGGTCTGGAACCAGGTGTCGGGGTCGGCGATGTGCGTCATGAACATCATGCCCAGCTCGGCCGCGCGGTCGGCGACGCGGATCCGCGATTCGCTGTGCAGGCTCCACGAGACCTCCAGGCCGGCCTCCTGGGCGAAGTCGATGAACCGCGGGGCGTTCCAGAGCTTGACGCACCGGGCCCCGAAGTCGCCGTGCCAGCGATCGAGGTTCTCGAGGAACCCGTCGGTGAACGCGTGCCGCCGGTCCTTGGCCATGTACTCGGGGATCGCGATGAACTCGATCCCGTCGCCCATGATCGCCCTGACCCGGGCCGCCTCGACGAGCTGGGTCTGACTGACGGTCTTCTCGATGCCGTAGAGGTCGCAGACCCGCAGGTAGACCCGGGCCGCCCGCTCGCCGTTGATGTGCGTGTGGCTGTCGATGATCGGGACCGCCGGCGGGCCCATCCGCGCGGCTTCGGCGGTGTAGTCGAGGCCCAGGCGGTTTGCGGCTGTCGGCGTCATGTGGGATGCTCCGCGACCGAGTCGGTACGCTTGCGCCGCGGGGGCTCGCGACGAGCCGCCCGCACGGCGGGGGACCGATGGTAGACGAATCAGAACAGGTCAAGACAGCCAAGACCCCCGAGCCCGTCGGCGTCCCCGTTCCGGACCCGAGGGTCCCCGAGGGCGCGCTCTCGCCCGGCCAGAAGCGGCGGATCCCGCCCAAGATGCGCAGCGCCCGCGTCGCCCTGGCCCACGACTGGCTGGTCAGCGCCCGCGGCGGCGAGTTCGTGCTGGACCGCTTCGCGGCGCTCGTGAAGGAGCGCTACGCCTCGGCCGGGATCTACACGCTCTTCGCCAACAAGAAGCCGATCCTCGCGCACATCAACGAGCACGAGCGGATCACGTCGCGCCTGAACCTGATCCCCGGGGCCAAGGGCAAGCTGCGGCGCTGGCTGCTGCCGCTCTACCCCGGCGCGGTCGAGGCGCTGGGCGAGAAGCTCGAGAAGGCGCACAAGAAGAACAAGATCGACCTGCTGCTCTCGACCAGCTCGGGCCTGATCAAGGGCCTGGCGGCGCCCGAGGGCGTCCCGCATCTGTGCTACTGCCACGCGCCGGCCCGGTACCTCTGGTCGATCACCGGCGAGTACACCGGCGGGGGCTCGGGCGGCGCGATGCGCGGGATCGGCTTCAAGCTCTTCGGCGAGAAGCTCCGCAACTGGGACCGGACGACCGCGACCAACGTCACGCGGTTCCTCGCCAACTCGACCCACACCGCCCGCGAGATCGAGCGCTGCTTCAGCCGCGACTCCGAGGTGCTGTACCCGCCGGTGCGGACGCGGTACTTCACGCCCGACCCGAACGTGCAGCGCGAGGAATTCTGGCTGGTCGTCACGGCGCTGGAGCCGTACAAGCGGACCGAGCTGGCGATCGAGGCGGCGATGCTCGAGGGCAAGAAGCTGATGATCGCGGGCACCGGAACGCGCCAGGCCGCGCTGCGTCGGTTCGCGATCAAGACCGGGCGCCGGCTCAAGAAGGCCGGGATCGGCAAGGGCCGCCACAAGCTCGTGAACTTCCTGGGGCGCGTCGACGACGAAACGCTGCGGAAGCTCTACCGGCGCGCCCGGCTGCTGGTCTTCCCGCAGATCGAGGACTTCGGGATCGTCGCCGTCGAGGCCCAGGCCTGCGGCTGCCCGGTCGTCGCCCGACGCGCCGGCGGCGCGCTCGACACGGTGCTGGAGGGCCGCAGCGGCTGCTTCTTCAACGAGCCGACGGCCGAGACGCTCCGCCAGGCGGCCAAGCGCTGCCCGACGGGCGTGAGCGACCAGTGCCGCGCGAGCGCCGCGCGGTTCAGCGAGGGCACGTTCGACCGCGCCGCCGAACGGATCGTCCGCCAGACGCTTTCGATGTAGGCGAGCGATCTCGGCCTACTGCGGGCAGCCCTCGAAGAAGAGGCGGACGAACGCATCGACGTCGGCCTGCGACGTGACGTTGAACGGCGGGGCGAGGACCGAGACCCGCGGGTCATCTGCGAAGAAGAGCGGCACGAATGACGCGACGTCTGACTGGCTGACGGTTCCGAACGGCGCCCCCAGATCCGCCGGCCCCCAGGGAGCCGGACCGAGGACGACATTGATCGTGCCCGCGAATCCGTTGGCCCCCGGGTCCGTGTCGCTCTCGAATCGCGTGGTTGTGAGCCTGAACGAGAATGGCGTGCCGTCCGCGAGCATCCCCGAGAGCACGGGGACCGGGACGATCGCTCCGTGATCCCGCGCGCGACCCCGGTCTCGGGCGCGTGTCGTTCGGCGCGCGTGGTCGAGGCGGACTCGCTGCGGGCTATTCGATGAAGACGGCGATCTCGTCGAGCGGCTTGCGCTCGAGCTTGGGCACGACGGCGTCGGGCGTGGGCAGGCCCATGGGGATGAGCAGATAGGGCTTCTCGTGCTCGGGGCGCCCGAGCACCTTGGCGAGGAACTGCATGGGGCTGGGCGTGTGGGTGAGCGTGGCGAGTCCGGCGGCGTGCGCGGCGGAGAGCAGCATGCCGGTGGCGATGCCGACGGACTCGTTGAGGTAGTAGACCTGCCCGCCGTCGTCGGTCTTCTTGAGCGCCATGACGACGACGAGCCAGGGCGCGATCTCGAGGAAGCGTTTGTCGGGGTTGGTGGCGAAGGGGCGCAGGTCCTCGAGCCAGCGATCGGAGGCGCGGCGTTCGTAGAACTCGCGCTCTTCCTCTTCGGCGGCGAGTCGGATCTTGTGCTTGGTCTCGGGGTCGGAGACGGCGACGAAGCGCCAGGGCTGCTTGTGGGCGCCGGAGGGCGCGGTGCCGGCGGCTCGGATGACGTGCTCGATGGTCTCGCGGGAGACGGGGGCGTCCGAGAACATGCGCACGGTGCGTCGCTTGTTGGCCCGCTCGTAGAACGCGCGGGCGGCCTGCTCGGGCGGGACGCCGGGGTCGAACCGCTCGAGGGGCACGTGCGGGGCGTCTTCCGGGGGCGGGGTGTACGACGGCGCAACGTCGGTGTCGGACATGCTTTGCTCCGCGGCGGCCCCGGAAGCGGGCGGGGCCGGACGGTTCAGCGTATCGCCCCCGATTCGAAGCGGTCCGGAGCCCGGCGCCGATATCTGCCCGGTGTCTGGACTTGCGCGATCTCTGATTGGCGTGTCGCTGGCGGTGCTGGTCGCGGTGTTCGTGGGATCGGCGGCGGCGCAGCCCTCGCGCGAGGTGTCGCGGCGGGTGGTCCGGCTGTTCGACTTCGAGCCCTCGGCGCAGAACCCGACGGACCTTCCGCTGGGCTGGTACCGCGGGCAGGAGGACCTGGACATCCCGCGGGTGCGGCCGGGCTTCCCGCCGTGGAACCGCGCGGTGCTCGCTGGCGCCCCTGAGGGCGGGCGTGCGGTGCGTCTGCCGACGCGCGGCGGGAGCACGAGCCTGCTGCTGGCGCCGGGTGTGGTGGGGGTGTTCCCGGGCGCGGACTACCTGGTTCGCACGCTGGTGCGCACCGACGAGGTGGGGGGCGCGCGGGCGTTCCTGGCGGCGCGGCTGCTGGATCAGGAGGGTCGGCCGATCGAAGGCTCGGAGGTGCGGAGCGCGCCGCTGCAGACCGGCGGCGAGTGGCGCCCGGTGGCGATCGAGATCTTCGGCGACGATCAGCGCGCGGCGTTCATGCAGATCGAGCTGATGCTGCTCCAGCCCCGTGACTTCCGCGTGACCCGGGTGCCGGAGGGGCTGCGTGTCTGGGATGAGGACTACACGGGCGACGCGTGGTTCGACGACGTCGCGGTGGTGCAGCTGCCGCGTGTGCGTCTGACGACCGCGAAGCCCGGGGAGCTGGTGACGGCGCCGGAGCCGCCCGAGCTGAGCGTGCTGGTGAACGATCTGGCGGGCGAGCGGCTGACGGTGCGGGTCGAGGTGATGGACATCGACGGCGTGGTCGTCGATCGGCTGGATCAGGAGATCGAGGGCGGTCGTCTGGGGCGGGGCTGGGAGCCGGCGCTGCCGGGGCTCGGCTGGTATCGCGCGGTGGCGACCGTTCGGAGCGTCGACGGGCTGATCGGCGCGACGACGACGGACTTCGCGTGGCTGCCGCCGCTGACTTCGAGCCTGCACGCGGCGTCGCTGGGCGGCGGCGTGGAGGGCGCGCCTGCTGGCGTGGGCACGCCGGACCGGTCGCGGTTCGGCCTGGCGCTCTCGGGGTTGGACGCGGGGTTGTTGGAGGCGCTGACATCGTCGCTCCCGGTGCTCGGTGTCGGCCGGCTGTCGGTGCCGCTCTGGGACGGTCGCGAGATCGGGGAGCTCGGCGAGCGGCTGGACCTGCTCGCAGAGCTGCTGGAGCGGCTGGACCCGAGTCTGTTCGACGTGACGATCGAGCCGGGCGAGGTTCCGGCGGAGCTGGCGATCCGGACCAGCTCGGCGACGCCGGATCTGATCGACATGCTGCGCGCCGGCGACGCGGTGTGGGGCGACGCGGTTCTGCCGGCGCTCGATCGGTTCGGTCAGCGGGTCCGTCGTTGGCGGACGGGTGGGCTCGAAGCCGTGCGGGCGACCGAGCGGTTCGACCCGGCACCGGAGATGGACGAGACGTTCGCGGCGTTGAGCCGGCTCGTTCCCGGGCCGATCGCGGTGCTGGGTTGGCGCGCGGACACGCTGCTGCCGGGCGGGGTGGTGGGGACGGACCGGTCGGTCTCGATGTTGTTCGATCCTGGGTTCGACGACGGTGCGATCGCGGCGCTGGCGGACGACTGGTCCTCGAGGCTGGGGCGTGTCGCGCCCGGGGCGGAGCCGGCGCATCTCGAGTTGGTCTTCGGGCGTCAGAGCCCGCGTGAGACGGGGCTCCGCTCGGCCTCGGCGGCGCTGGCGCGTCGATTGGCGTTGTTCTGGGCGTCGTTCATGCCGCACGGTTCGACGGCGCGCGCGGGTGCGCTGGCGGGCGGGAGCCCGTCGGTGGTGATCGCGGACCCGTTCCGCGCGGGCGGGCGTCGCGGTCTGCTGATGATGCCCCGGCCGGAGGCGGCGGTCCTGCGGCACGCGATCGAGCGGCTGGCGGACCGGCGGTTCATCGAGGAGGTGCGGGTCTCGCCGGGGGTGCGGGCGCTGCTGTTCGGTCCGGTGATCGAGGGCGAGTCGGAGCGCGGTGGTCTGCTGGTGATGTGGCGTGACGCGGCGCCGGCGCGTTTCGAGGGTGACGTGGGCGAGGTCGAGATGCGGCTGGCGCTCGATTCGGCGCGCGTGTTCGACATCTTCGGGAACGAGAGCGAGGCGGTGCTCGAGCCGATCGAGGGGACGCGCGTGCTGACGCACCGTGTGGCGGTCGGGCGTGAGCCGGTGTTCGTCGATGGCGTGGACGTGAATCTGGTGCGGTTCCAGAGCTCTTTGGAGTTGGAGCCGACGATGATCGCGGCGCGTTCGGCGCAGCTGGAGCACGAGCTGGTGCTGCGCAACCCTTGGCCCTCGGGGACGCGCGGTCAGGCGTACGTGGTCGCGCCCGGCGGGCGTGACGCGGGCGGGGCGGCGAACCGCGCGTGGCGGATCAGCCCGCGTGCGTTCCGTTACACGACGATCGGCGGGGGCGAGGCGCGGCTGCCGCTTGTGATGACGGTGAGCCCGGCGGTCGAGACCGGGACGGTGGAGATGGTGTTCGATCTCTCGATCGAGGGCAACGCGGAGTACGGGCTGGTGCGGGTGCGCCGGTACGTCGAGCTCGGGCTCCCGGGGCTGCGGCTGGACGTCTCGTACCGGTTCGGACCGGACGCGGGCGGCGACGACGTGCTGGTCGAGATCCGGATCACGAACACGGGGGACGAGGCTGTGGACCTGGAGCTGATCGCGCGGGCGCCGGGGTACCCGCGCGAGCGCCGCGTGCTGTCGGCGCTGGCGCCGGGCGAGACGGCGATCCGCCTGTTGCCGTTCGGCGATGGGCGCCGGCAGCTCGACGGGCGGCAGATCTTCGTGGCGGTGTTGCTCGCGGACGGCGACGGTCGGCTGACGCGGTCGATCGAGGTCCTCGACCCCGACCGGTGACGTTCACCGGAGCGTGAGCAGCCAGACGCGGTAGCCGATCTCGGCGGGCGGGATCGGGCGGCCGGATTCGTCGAAGGTTCCGGCGGGCGCGAGGGCGCTGCGGTCGAGGGCGTCGAGCCATTGGTCGAGCGAGTATGTCCGCAGCCAGTAGGTGCTGGTCGCGTGCGCTTCGTGCGAGGGCGTGGTCGATGTCACGTGGCTGACGACGCGTTCGTTGCGGTCACCCTCGGCGGGCGGCTCGTACTGGACGACCTGCGTGATGCGCCTGCTCCCGCGGGCGGTGGTCCAGACGTCCTCGCTGGGTGGCTCAAGCCCGTAGGCGGTGGTCGAGAGACCGACGGCGTAGGCGCCGGCGGGGCGGAGGGCGTCCGCGACGAGGTCGAGGTGGGCGAGCAGGTCGTCGTCGGTCGCGAGGTGGCGGATGGTGTTGATGAGGTTGAGTGCGAGATCGACCGAGCGTGGCGCGATCTCGAAGTCGGTCATGTCGGCGACGAAGAAGCGGCAGCGGTCCGCGATGCCGGCCCGGCGGGCGCGGCGGGTCGCGTCCTCGATCATCGTGGGGCTGCGGTCGAAGCCGGCGGCGTGGTAGCCGCGCTTGGCGGCGAGTCGGAGGTGGCGCGCGGTGCCGCAGGCGGGCTCGAGCCAGGTCTGGGTGCGCGGGCCGGTGTCGAGTTGTTCTATCGCGAGGCGTTCGAGGCCGTTGACCTCGAGGGCGGTGCCGGGGGCGTGGAGGATGTCGTAGACGACGGGGTCGTCGTAGAGGCCGGGCTGGGAGCTCGGGTCGGGTGCGGTGGGGGGCTGTGCGGTGTGGGTCGCCACCGGCGGTTATAGTCGCGGCATGGCGCGGGGTGAGGCGATGGATGTGGACTTTGACCAGGCGACGCTGGCGCGCGCGGTCCGCGCGAGCGAGGCGTTGCTGATCCGGTTCACGGCCGGTTTCGACGAACACACGAAGACCCGCCAGGCGCCGGGGCTGCCGAACCACGCGGCGTGGACGCTCGGGCATCTGGCGATGACGGTCCACCGGGCGGCGGACCGCGTGGCGGGGTACGAGCGCGACGAGCCGCTGCCGCAGACGGATTTCGTGACCGGCGACGGTACGGCGGGGGACCCGAGCCGGTACGACACCGAGACGGTGTGCTTCGGGTCGACTCCGCAGGCGGAGCCGGGGATGTACCCGCGCTGGCCGCGGTGTCTGGAGATCTACCGCGAGGCGAATGCGCGGCTGGTGGGCGAGGTGTCTGGGGCGCTGGACGAGCGGTTGTCGCGTGCGGTCCGTTGGGGGGATTCCTCGGTGGTGGTGGGGGATCTGGTGGGGCGTATGGTGTTCCACGGCGGCGTGCACGCGGGCCAGTTGATCGACTTGCGGCGGGCGCTCGGGTTCGAGCGGGTGGTCGGCTAGAGTGTTCTGATCGCGCGGGGCGCCCTTTCCGTGTGTTGGATGGGGCTGAGACGGACCCGTGGAACCTGATCCGGTTCGGACCGGCGGAGGGAACGCGATGGGCGGCACCGATCCAGATGTTGGTCCGGGTGCGGACGCGGTCACGCGGGCGCTGTTGGCGCACAACCGCTGGGCGAACGAGCAGTTGATCGACGCCTGCGAGGGCCTCGAGATCGCGGCGCTGGACCGCGAGTTCGAGATGGGCCTGGGCACGATCCGCAAGACCGTCACGCACATCCTGAGCGCGATCGACGGCTGGGCGGCGGTGCTCGCGAAGCGCGAGGTCGGCGATCCGCTCGAGCAGCGTCGCGCCGTGACTCCGGCGGACTGGCGGGCGCTGAGCCGGGAGGTCAACGACGACTTCGACGCGGCGGCGCTGAGCGGCCCGATGGACGAGGTGCTCTCGGCGTCGCGCCGGGGGCAGAGCTTCGAGTTCGTGCGCGGGCAGGTGATCGCGCATGTGACGACGCACGGGGTGCATCACCGGGCGCAGTGCGTGAACATGCTGCGGCACGTCCGCGGCGAGATCCCGAAGAGCGCCGTCATCGAGTGGATCTTCTCCGGGTCGCCCGGGCTCCTGCCGGGCGACGGGTCCGGCTCGGCCGGCGCTTGATCAACACGATCATGATTCGCCGCGGGTGCGGCGCGAAAGGCATGGCATGACCACGCACAACGGTTTCTCGACGGCGCATCTCGACAGCGCCTCGCCGGCCGGCAAGGCGGCGTTGCACACGACCAAGAACCTGCGCCGTTCCGCCGGGGCGGTGACCGTGCCGGCGTCGGCGCTGCGTCTGAGCCGCAACGGCCCGGCGTACCCCGGCGCGATCGATGATCACGCGGGCGAGCCGGGCTTCGGTCGGCCGACGCACGGGGCGTTCGATCCCGGCAGCAGCGACGACGTCACGACGCCGGGGAGTTTTTCGCTGAAGGCCGACATCGGTGGCCCGCTGATGTTCGCGAGCCCGGACACGCCGGGGATGCCGGGCGTGAGCGGGAAGACGGCGTGGGATTTCCTTCCTGTCGGTTGGGAGGTGGTTGTCGAAGAGGAAGAGGGATCGGGGATCAGGGACCGGGGATCGGGGTTCGCGCGATTCAGTGACGCCCGTGGGATTGTGCGTCGCGTGACGTTCCCGGAGGGATTCGAGCCGGTGACGCAGCTCGAGAGCGCGCGGCTCGGCATCGTGACGTCCGAGATGGAGCGCGTGGCCGAGCGTGAGCCGCACCTGACGGGCGAGCAGGTCCGCGACGAGATCGCGGCGGGCCGGATGATCATCCCGGCGAACAAGAACCACCTCGCCAAGCACCTCGACCCGATGTGCATCGGGCGCGCGAGCAAGACCAAGGTCAACGCGAACATGGGCGCGAGCCCGGTGAGCAGCGGGACCGACGAGGAGGTCGAGAAGCTGCGCTGGGCGGAGACCTGGGGCGGCGACACGGTGATGGACCTGTCGACGGGCGGGGATCTGGACAGGACCAGGGCCGCGATCATCGGGAGCAGCACGGTGCCGATCGGGACGGTGCCGATCTACTCGATGATCATCGGTCGCAAGCTGGAGGAGCTCGACGAGCGGGTCGTGCTCGACACGGTGCGGCACCAGGCCGAGCAGGGCGTGGACTACATGACGATCCACGCGGGCGTGCGTCGGGCGCACCTGCCGCTGGTGAAGCGGCGGCTGATCGGGATCGTCAGCCGCGGCGGCTCGCTGCTCGCGAAGTGGATGCTGGTCCACAACCGCGAGAACCTGATGTACGACCTGTGGGAGGACATCTGCGACATCATGCGCGAGCACGACGTGTCGTTCTCGATCGGCGACGGGCTGCGCCCCGGCGGTCTGGCGGACGCGACGGACGCGGCGCAGCTTGCGGAGCTAGCGACGATCGGCGAGCTGACCGAGCGTGCGTGGCGGCGCGGTGTGCAGGTGATGGTCGAGGGACCGGGGCACGTTCCGTTCGATCAGATTGAGTACAACATGAAGCTGCAGCGCCGGCTGTGCCACGGCGCGCCGTTCTACGTGCTGGGCCCGCTGGTGACCGACGTGTTCCCGGGCTACGACCACATCACCAGCTGCATCGGGGCGACCTCGGCGGCGTACCACGGGGCTTCGATGCTGTGCTACGTCACGCCGAAGGAGCACCTGGGGCTGCCGAAGCGCGGCGACGTGAAGGAGGGGTGCGTGGCGTACAAGATCGCGGCGCACGCGGCCGACGTGGCGCTGGGCATCCCGGGCACGCGCGATTGGGACGACGATCTGACCCGTGCGCGGGCGGCCTTGAACTGGGAGAAGCACTTCGAGCTGGCGTACGACACCGACACGGCGCGGGCGTACCACGACGAGGACCTGGACGTCGATACGGATTTCTGCGCGATGTGCGGGCACGACTGGTGCAGCGTGCGGATCAGCAAGGAGATCCAGGAGTTCGCGTCGGGCAAGGCGGACGGGTTCGAGCGCGAGCGGGTCGTTCGGAGCGACGCGCTGACCGAGGAGCAGCGGAAGATCGTCGAGCAGCGCGGGTACCTGAGCCCCGAGGAGGTCCACCGCCTGGCAAGCAAGACGAAGAATGGCGTGGAGGCGGACGAAGGGAAGGCCGCGTGCCACAGCGACTACGTCGATGCTGATGACGCGAAGCGGATCCAGGAGAGCAAGCTGGTTCAGTTGAATACGGCGCCGGCGCACAATCTCTCGACGGAAGACCGGGTGGTCTGATGACGGGGCAGAGTTCCGCAACGGCGATCACCGGGATCGAGCCTTACACGACAGAGATTCGCGCGGGGGGCGGGGCCGGCTGGAGCCATCAGATCCTGGCCGACGAGCCGGTCGAGCTCGGCGGTCGCGACCGCGGCCCGGGGCCGTTCGAGCTGCTCTGCGCCTCGCTCTCGGCGTGCAAGACGATCACGTGCCGGATGTACGCCGACCGCAAGGGCTGGAAGGTCGACCGGCTGGCGGCGACGGTGCGGTACGAGGTGCGTGAGATCGAGGGCGAGCCGCGCGGCGTGCTGGTGACCGAGATGCAGTTCGTCGGCGATCTCGACGGGGAGCAGCTGGAGCGTCTGTTCGAGATCTCGGACAGGTGCCCGGTCAACCGGCTGCTGAAGCGCGGGCCGGTGCTCGAGAGCTCGCTGATTCTTGACTAGGGAACAGGCAGCGGATCGGGCGCGCACTGGTTTCGTTCAGGCCCGCCGGATTCACTCCGGCGCGGCCGTGAAGAAGCGAGTGTGCGCCCGGATGGCGCTACGGAGCGATCAAGTTTGCCCCTAGACGCGGCAGCGGCCCTCGGCGCAGTCGGCGTCCTTGCGGCCGGTGAGTCGCAGTCGGTTCTTGGCGAACCAGCGGTAGAAGGCGTCGAAGATCGGCCTGAGCAGCGGCCATGCGGTCGGGGCCCAGAGCCAGCCCCAGCCGACCTTGCGGTAGGCGATGCGGAAGACCTCCATGCCGGTGACGAGCGAGCCGTCGGCGTGTACGCCGTGGATCTTGCCCATGACCGAGTCCCAGTCGGTGCCGTAGTCGGCGGCGCTGAACTCGGGGGCGGTGATGTCGACGATCTGGAGGCGGTCGCGGCCCTTGTCCATGCGTCGGAGCATGTCGCCCTCGAGCTTGCAGACGGGGCAGAGGCCGTCGATGAGGATCTTGAATGGGCCGTCCTGGGCTTGGCTGGATGGGGACGCGGCGGCGGTCGTCATGCCCCATTATTCGGCGGGATCGGGCTCGGGATTCGGTTTCGGGGCCGCCTTGGGCACCATGAGCAGCAGGCTCCACTTGAACGTGGGCCAGAAGGCCCGCTGCACGAGGCCCCAGATTGCGGACATCGAGGGGTGCACCATCGAGTCGAGTTGCATGGTGAGCGTTGTGCGACGGTCGGCGGCGTCTTCGAGCCAGAACCGCAGCGCGGTCGGGCGGATCGCTCGCATGCCCAGGACGTTGGCGCCGTAGGTGTAGATCAGCTCGCGGTGGCGGCCCAGGCCGTCCTCGCCGGGGTCGATCTGGGTGATGACGCCCGGCAGGTTGAACAGCGGCCCGTGGTGGGTGGTCAGATGGCCGACCTCGAAGCCGCCTCGCCCGCTCCGCCCGTCGTCCGCGGCGGGGGTCAGGAACTCAACGCGGTACGGCCAGGGCTGGCGGGTGAACGTGGTGGGGTCGTTGATCCAGGTCCAGATCGCGGGGCGTGGGCGGGAGACGGTGAGGACGAACTCGTGGCGGTGGGGCCGGAATGAGGGTGGCGCGGCTCGGAGGGCGGCCGCGGCGCGGGCGATCTCGGCTGGCGGCATACTCGTGTGGTCGTCGGCGTTCGTCGAGGGGTTGACCTGGTTCACGGAAGGGGATCGTACATGGCCAAGGCGGTGTTCAATGGGGCGGTGGTCGCGGAGTCGGACGACATCGTGACGGTCGAGGGCAACGCGTACTTCCCGCCGGAGTCGCTGAAGCGCGAGTTCTTCAGGGACAGCGACGTCAAGACCTCGTGCCCCTGGAAGGGCGAGGCCTCGTACTACGACGTGGAGGTTGACGGGAAGACCGCCGAGTACGCGGCGTGGTACTACCCGACCGCCAAGGAGCAGGCCAAGGAGCTCGAGGGCCGCATCGCGTTTTGGCGCGGCGTCACGGTCGAGGAATAGGGCTGCCCGTAGGGCTCAGCGACGCCGACGCGTCGCTGCGAGCCCTCCGAGCGCGATCGCGGCTACCCCACCCGGCGCCGGGACATTGGTGAACTTGAACTGCGCGGCGAGCCCGGAGTTGTTCGGGCGGTTGCCGGTCCATGAGAACTGCTGCGAGCCGGTGAGCTGGAAGGCACCGAAGTCGGCGCCGTTGTTGCTGATGCGCAGGTACTCGACGCCGTTGGTCGCGCTGATCGAGGTCACATCGAGGTCTGACCCGTTCATCTGGAGCGCGGTCAGCGCGACGGTGCTGTCGGAGCCGCCGCGGAGGCGGATGAAGATGTCGGTGAAGGGGTCGGTGATGTTGGTCGAGAGCACCGAGGCGCCGTCGATGGTCATCGAGAGCGAGCCGGCGCCGTCGTACTGGATGTCGAAGGTCGCGGTCTCGCCGTTGGTGATCCCGCGGCCGTCCTGATCGAGCGGTGAGCCGACGGCGCCGAAGCGCCAGAGGCCGACCTCCCAAACGCCGGGCTCGGGGTTGGCGTTGCCGATGCGGGACTCGAGCACGGCCGATTCGAGCGTGCCGCCGTTGGTCAGGTTGAGGAAGGCCTGATCGCCCCCCGGGAAGACGGTCGTGGTCTGGGCGAGCGTCGCGCCTGCGAGCGCGGCGACTGCGAGGGTCGCGATCCGGGTCTGCATCTCTCTCTCCTGCGCGTCGGGGCCTGGAATCGGGCCGCCAGAAGCGGTGTCTCTCGTGTCGAGGATACGCCGGCTTGGCGGCGGTGATGCACGTAAGTCATTGTAAGAGAGGGCGTTCGGAATTATAGGGCGTTGCGACGCGCTCAGACGCGGCGGGGGGCGCGCTTCGCGGCGGCCGCCGGAGCTCGCGGTTGGTCGGCGCGGACGCGTCGTGGATCGAGCGCCCGGGCGCTCGTCGCGTCCGGCTTGCGCGCTCGGGCCTGGAGGTTGACTCGTCGTGCTCTCGGATCGAGGGGGTTGACCCGGTGTGCACCCGCTCCTGACGAGATGAACGCGGTTTGCGCCGCCGCTGCGTGCGCGGGCGACCGTGCGTGTCGCTGTGTTCGTTGCGCGGCCGCGTCACAAATTTACCGGCCGTCGAAATAGCGATTCTGGGCGTCGCGTTCGGCGCGCACCCGCGAGCGCGGGTGGAGTGCAGAGACTTCCAGGGTCATCTTGTTTGGTAGGAGATGTCACATGATTCGTGCGATCAGTGTGTGCGCCATCGCTGCGTCGGCGGCGAGCGGCCAGAACGTCGAGATCACGTTCGAGAACTTGCTTGCGCCGACGGGAACCGCGTTCACGCCGGTTTTCTTCTCGCTCGACGACGGGAGCTTCAACCTGTTCGATCCGGGCGGCACCGCGAGCCCCGGTCTCGAGCTGGTTGCCGAGGTCGGTCAGACGGGCACGCTCGCGAGTGAGTTCGCGAGCGGTTCGACCGGTTTCTCGGCGACGGGCCCGGGCGGCCCGGTGCTCGGCGGCGGCTCAACTTCGGTGAGCTTCGATGTCACCGATTCGACGCAGACGAGGTTCTTGAACTTCGCGACGATGATCGTTCCGACGAACGATCTGTTCATCGGCACGCCCGAGGCGATCGAGGTCTTCAACGCGGACGGCACGTTCCGCGGGCCGTTCACGATCGAGATCTTCGGCGCCCAGGTCTGGGACGCCGGCACCGAGGTGAACAACGCGGACAACGGCGCGGCGTTCCTTCAGGGCATCGACGGGGCCGCGGGCGCGGTCGAGGGCGGCACCATTCAGCTGTTCTTCAACGATCCCGGCGCGAGCGACTACCTGAGCACGCTGGTCGGGCGGACGACTGCCCCGGGCTTCGAGCTGGCCTCGACGTTCGATGCCGCGACGCCGATCGCTCGGATCACGGTCGTGCCGGCGCCCGGGGCTGCCGTGGCCATGCTCGGCGCGGCCGGTCTCGTTGGCGGCGTGCGTCGCAGGCGGTGAGAGCGCGGCTCTGATCCCCATGCCCGGACGTCGCGGTCAACGCCGGGCGTCCGACTTTGACTCCCCTCGGCGGGATCGCTTCATCCCGCGGGTGTGCGCGTGCTCACCAGATGTTGCGCATCGCCCAGGGCGCGGCCATGCGTGCGATCAGTATGGCGATCGCGCCCTTGACGGGGACGAAGGGCAGGAAGATGACCATGCCGTTCCAGATGGACCCGCGGAGTGTCGCCCCGTCCTTGATGAGCCACATGAGGGTCACGCCGAGCGCGTAGATGATCGATTGGGCCGCGAGGAACGCGAGGATCGTGGCCAGCCAGCCGCGTAGGGAGCCGTCCCGCCGGCGGATGATCCGGCCGACGACCGGCTGGCATGCGAGGTAGCCGAGCAGGTAGCCGCTGGTGACGCCGAAGAGGTGGGCGAGCCCGTTGCCGCCCCCGGCGTAGACGGGGATGCCGATGGCGCCGGCGACGAGGTAGATCGCGATGCCGAGGAGACCTCGTTTGGGTCCGAGGCCGTAGGCGACGACGATGACGGCGAGGTCGCCGAAGGTGAACGGGACGCCGTAGTCGCCGATCGGCACGGAGACCTGGGCGGCGAACGCGACGAGGCCGGCTCCGGCGAGGGGGGAGGCCATCTGCAGCAGCGCGCGTATCGACGCTTCCTCCTGAGCCGCGGTGTCGGTAATAGGCGTGGGCATGGTGCGAGATCCGTTCCCCGACTTCGGGCGGCGGGGTCGAGCGGTTGTTCAACGGTAGTCGCCGCGTTGGGCCGTGAGGCCTTGCGGGATCGTAAGGCGTTCGTGGTCAAGCGTCGGCGATCACAGGTGCGGGATCGTGCCGATCGGAATCCTGAGTCAATCGGAGGATCTCTGGAGGGTTTGCTCGCCGATTCCCGATCCCGTGATACGATACGGGGGAGCGGTGTGGTGGCCGCCGGTTCGCGGTTCAGCTTGGGTGGTGCGACGTGCCCATTGAGAGCACACGAGAGCGTTACTTGGAACTCGAGCTGGAATCGCCGCCGGCGAGCCTCTTCGACGGCAGCGACGAGCCGGAGCGGCTGAATTCGCTTTTCTACATGCTGTCCACACGATTCGGACATTCAAAGTTGTGCGATTACGTCGGTCCAGAGCTCACTCTGGGTGAGTTTGCGGACAGACTGGCGTTGAGCGATGTGGACGCGGCAACGCTGGCGGCGGCGCTTCGGGCGCGTCGCGTGCTCGAGGTTCACGGTGGGATAATCCGGGTGTGTGCGCCGTCGCATTGAGCGCTGGCTTTCGCTAGTCTGCCACGTTCAATGGACGGATCTCTATTTCCTTCTTCAATCGACTATTGGCATCGATCTGCGAAGTCGCTTGAGTCGTTTGCGCGCATCGCGGCGACAGCTGTGAGTTCGGCTCCGAGGGTGACGCCGGTCCGGGGTTTGCCGGCTGACCTGGGTCCGGCGCTGCGGGCGTGGGGTGAGCAGTTGGAGGGGCTCGCGGCCGAGATCCTGGACGCTCGGGGGGGCGGGCGTTCGGTCTGGAATCAGCGGTGCGACGTTCAGGATTTCTCCCGGGTGATCGCGGAGTTGATGAGTGTTGCTGAGCAGCACACCGCGATGGGTCTGACGACCGAGCCTCGCGGCGCGTCGGCGTGGCCGACGGTCTGGCCGACGGATCTTCGACCCTCGTCGAACTCGAGCGCTGCGCTGCGGATCTTTGCGCGGGAGCTGTGGTGGCTGATCACGTATGAGCTCGGGATGACCCGGTCTCAGGTCGGGATCGATCCCCACACGCCGGCGGTGGGATGGTCGGTCTGGATGCAGTATCAGTACCAGCCGGCGGCGAACGTGATCCTGGTCCCGCTCGCGGATACGGCGCGTGCGCACATGTGGCCGCTGATGGCTCATGAGCTCTTCCACTCGCTCGTCCGGGCATGCCGGGCGGTGCTGAAGAACACGCGGGGGCTCGAGCCGAAGCCTGGGTCGTTCGACGCGATGCTGGTCCCTGGGATCTCTCGGTGTGAAGAGCTTCTGAAGCAGAGGCGGCGGATGCGTTCGTTGCTCGAGGCTTTGTATGACTATCGGGCGACGATGGATGAGCACGCGAGGATGATGGGTCGTCAGGCGGAGGAGATGCTCGTCGATGCGGGCGCGATCGTCGTGATCGGGCGTCCCTACTTCGATGCCTCGATCGAGTTCATGGGTGATGGTGGCAACGTCTCGACGTACGGGCGTCGAGGTGGCGAGCGTGACAAGATGATGGAGAAGATCGTGGGGCGATCCGAGCATCCGCCGACGCTTCTCCGCCTCGTCGCGATGGAGATCGGTCTGCGCGCCCTGGGCTGGATCGACCGGGCGCCGCTCTATGGGCGGATCCGCGAGCGTGTCCGCGGGAGTCTGATGGGCGAGATGATCGATGAGCTTCACGGTCGGGCCGAGGACGTGGCGAGTGTGTACCTGGCGCTTGACGGGTGGATCCCGGAGGCGTCGAGCGATTCGACACTGACGCGTGCGGGGGTGCGAGAGCGGGCCGTTCTCTGGTCAAGCAAGAGGGACGGCGGTCCGATGCAGATGTTCGACTTGGTCTCGATCGCGGGCCAAGCTTGAGCCGGGTGTGCCGGAGGGGGTAGACAGGTGCCGAGGGGACTGATTCTGATCGCGTCCGAGTCATCGCCGTCCGAGGTCGAGGACGTGATCCGCCGCGCGCAACGGAGTGGTCGCTTCGCGCTCAAGTCGGAGGCGATCATCGAGTCGTGGTGCGCGTGCTTCGGGCCCAGTGACTTCGCGATGCGTGTCTTCAGCGACTCGAATCACGGGCTGCTCGCTGCTTCGGCCGAGATCCGCGAGCTGATCCAGTCAAGAACGAACAAGGCGTTCGTGCATACCTCGACTGTCGCGGGGACGACCTTCTCCGAGCGGGTGAACTGGCGGCGCGATCGGGACTCGGGCGGTGATGATCTGGTGGCCGACTACGAGCGGACGGTCCGTGAGGGCGAGCCGGAGGGCGGCGACGCCGAAGGGCCGTTGGCGGACGCACAGGACTGCGCTCGGGTGACGGATCTGCTCGTGACCTCGTTCCTGGACCTATTGCGTCAGGCCGAATCGCTGGTCGAGGGGATGCGGCCGCGCATCGAGGACCGGGCGAGCCGCGAGCGTGTCGAGGCGCTCGCGGGCGCCGTGCGCGGGGCTCGGGCGGCGGCGCAGGGCGTCGCGCCGCAGGACCGGCATGTCGCTCGGGAATCCGGCACGGACATCGTCGAGCCGTCGGCCGGAGATTCTTCCGCGCTGGGTGCGGACCGGGACGGCGCGGGCGGCGTCTGAACCTCGAGCTGCTGTGTGACGCGGGCGTTCTGTCGGCGTGTGTCGCCGACGCGGCGGAGCGTCGGGCGAGATGGGTCCATCGGGGTATTCAAACGGGCGCTCCGCGGTTTGGCGGGGCGCCTGGGTCGATCGGGCTCGTTCGGCTGGGTCAGCCGGCGGTGTAGTAGCGTTCGGAGACGACCTTTCCGTTCCGCCATTGACGTCGGAGGATCTCGTTCCAGAGGATCGGGCCGTCTGGGCCGACCATGTCGAAGGTCCACTCTGTCAGCGAGACGTCGCCGTCCACGCCCTGCGTGTGGAGCGTCGCGCCGTTGAATGCCTTGAGCGTCTGGAAGAACCCGCTCAGGTGATCGTGCTGTGTCTGGCGGCCTCGGCGCGGATCGGCGTTGCCCTCCTGGAATGTGCAGTCCGCGTCGTAGAACTCGGCGAGCGCTTCGAGCATTTTGCCCTGCTTGACAATCTCGTTCAGTCGGCTGTCCTGCTGTCGAACATCGGCCATCTGCTGTTCTCCTGGTCCTCGTTGCGTGCGATCGGTGGGGACCGCGTGGCCCCGCGGCCGTCCGGGGTTGCAACCGCGGTGCCAAACGCGGACGTGCGGTTTGCGTACGAGCCGGGAGCAGTTAGCATCCGTTGTCTCGCGTCGCCGCCGCGGTGGGTGGCGGCGCCGCGATATGTCGTGGGCAGAGCCGAGGAGTGGGTGGCCTTGCAGTACCGATCGCTGTTCGACCGATCGCCGGTGCCGATGCTGGTGCTCGACGCGGAGACGTGGCGTCCGGTCGAGTTCAACGACGGCGCGGCGTCCTACATGGGCTACACGCGGCGCGAGTTCTCGGGGCTCACGATCTCGGACTTCGAGATGACGCCCGCGCCCGATGAGACGGCGGCTCACGTCGATCGGATCCTCGAGGCGGGGCACGATTCGTTCACGGCGTTGCATCGGGCGCGGAGCGGGGCTCCGCGGGACGTGAGGGTCGATGTGACGACGGTGGAGTGGCTGGGCCGGCCGTCGATGCTGACCGCGTGGCACGACCTCGGCGCGGGGGGCGGGCGTGGCGGGACGCTGCGCGTGGATTCGGCGGCCGTGGCGCGTGCGTCGGGGGTAATCGCCGCCTCGGCTCCGATGCGGCGGGTCGTGCGACTCGCCGAGCGAGCGGCGTCGACCGCGCTGCCGGTCTTGTTGCTCGGTGAGTCGGGCACCGGCAAGGAGGTGATCGCGACGCACATCCACGCCGCGAGCGGGCGTGCCGAGCGGGCGTTCATGCCGATCAACTGCGGCGCGCTGCCGCCGGAGATCGTCGACGGCGAGCTGTTCGGCGTCGAGGCGGGGGCGTTCACGGGCGCGACACGGCGGCGTCGTGGGCGGCTCGAGGAGGCGAGCGGCGGCACCGTGTTCTTCGACGAGATCGCCGATCTCCCGCTGTCGCAGCAGGTGCGGTTGCTGCGCGTGCTCGACGGCGGCGAGATCCACACCGTGGGTTCGACGAGGCCGACTCTGGTCGATCTGCGTGTGATCGCGGCGACGAACCGCGACCTGCGGGCGATGGTCGAGGCGGGCACCTTCCGCGAGGATCTCTACTACCGGCTCGCCGGTGTCGTGATCGAGATCCCGCCGCTGCGTTCCCGCCCGGAGGATGTGGCGCCGCTGGTCGGGGCCGAGCTCTCGCGGCTCCGGAGGTCGGAGGGCCGGCCGATCGGGTCGTTCAGCGGCGAGGACATGGCTTCGCTCTGCGCCATGCCGTGGCGAGGGAACGTGCGCGAGCTGCTGGCGGTGGTGCGGCGTGCGGTCGCCTTGTCCCCGGGCGGGCGTCCCAGTTTGCGGGATCTCGGCGCGCCGATCGCGATGGGGGCCGACGCCGGGGCCGCGGTTTCGTCGGCGGGCGGTCTGCGGCTCGACGACGCGATCCGGGCCCACCTCGAGCGCGTGCTTACGGGGTGCGGGTGGGTGATCGAGGGGCAGGACGGCGCGGCGGCGCGGCTCGGGGTCCCTCCGAGCACGCTGCGGTCGCAGATGAAGCGGCTGGGAGTCCGGAGGTCCTGACGGGCTCGGCCCGGGCGGCCCCGGCCCGGGCAGCGTATACTCTCGCCGCGGCAGGGCCGCCCCGTTTATTCGGGCCCGCCTCCCTAGCTCAATCGGTAGAGCAGCTGACTCTTAATCAGCGGGTTGAAGGTTCGAGTCCTTCGGGGGGTATTTTCTTGATTCGCCGGCCGCCTCATTCGGAGTGTGACGGATGTCTCGTCCGACGCTGACCTTCTTCTCGGCGAGGCAGTTCGACCGCGCCGCCTTCGACCGGCACGCGGAGGGCAGCGGGCTGTCGATCCGGTATCTCGAGGCGCGGCTCACGCCCGAGACCGCGGCGCTGGCCGCGGGCGATCCGATGGTGTGCCTGTTCATCTACGACGACGGGGGGCGGGAGAGCCTGCGGTCGCTCGCCGACGCCGGCGTGCGGCTGATCGCGCTGCGGTCGGCGGGGTTCAACCACGTCGATCTCGAGGCGGCGGAGGAGTTCGGGCTGACCGTCGCGCGGGTCCCGGCGTACTCGCCGGACGCGGTCGCCGAGCACGCTGTGGCGATGCTGCTCACGCTCAACCGCAAGACGCACAAGGCCTACCTGCGGGTCCGCGAGGGCAACTTCGGCATCGAGGGCCTGATGGGTTTCGACGTCTCGTCGCGCACGATCGGCGTGATCGGTACGGGAAAGATCGGCTCGCGGTTCGCCCAGATCGCGCGGGGGTTCGGGTCGCGGGTGCTGGCGTTCGACCCGTACCCGAGCGAGGAGCTCTCGGGGTTCGTCGAGTACGTCGATCTCGACGGGCTGCTCTCGGCGAGCGACATCGTGAGCCTGCACTGCCCGCTCACGCCCGAGTCGTACCACCTGATCGACGATCGTGCGTTCGGCATGATGAAGCGCGGCGCGATGCTGATCAACACCAGCCGCGGCGCCCTCGTCGATGCGGACGCGGCGATCGCGGCGCTCAAGTCGGGACGGCTCGGATCGCTCGCGCTCGATGTGTATGAGGAAGAGGGCGACGTGTTCTTCCAGGATCTTTCGGAGCGTGTGCTGCAGGACGACACGCTCGCACGCCTGCTGACCTTCCCGAACGTGCTCGTGACGGGTCACCAGGCGTTCTTCACGCACGAGGCGGTCGAGGCGATCGCGCGCACGACGGTGGAGAACGCGGTCGGGTTCGCGCGATCGGGCGAGGCCGGGGTCGCGGCCGAGAACCTCGTCCGGGTCGAGTCGCACGTGCAGCCGGGCGGCTGAGGGCCCGCCCCCGGTTCGATCGCTCGAGCGGATGACTCCTCGTCAGCGGGTTGAAGGCCCGAGTCCTTCGGGGGTATCCCTCCGGGCGACTTCTGGGCCGTCCCTTCCGATCCGTCGTGCGCGGAGTCTGCCGGCGATGCCAGACCTATGGCGAGGAGAATCGAACGCCCGGCCTCTCCAGCCGGGCGCCCGTGATCACTGGCAGGTGGTTTGAATTAGGTTGATGAACCCGAAGAGGTCGGAGATGTTCCGGAAGCCGTCGCCGTTAACGTCGAAACTTGTGCCGGCCGTGAACTGATTCACGAACGCGATCACGTCGGCGTCGTCGAGGACGCCGTCCTCGTTCTGATCCGCGACCTCGCACCAGACGCCGAGGAAGGCGGACTCGTCGGCGCTGTCAAGGACCGGGGTCGACAGAGTCTCGTCGAGCGAGGGCGCGAAGTCGGCGAGCACGCTGCCCGCGAGGAACAGGTCGTCGAACCGATTACGATCGAAGCCGTCGATCACCCCGAACGGCGCGGCGAGGTCGGAGGCGTTGAGCCGGAGCTCGCCGGCGCCGGCCGCGATGGGTGTGTTCGGCGTCGTCTCGAAGCCCCAGCCGGTGAGCTGAAGCTCGAACCCGTCGAAGAACTCGGGCTGTTGAGTGAGGTTGGTGGCGCCCGAGGCATCCTCGATATCGACGTTCTCGGGATCGAGGAGATTGCCGGCGGGCGCCGGCACGTCGGTCGGGTTCCGGATCACGCTGATCCACCCGTAGTGCGTCTGCCCGTCGATCGTGAACTCGATGCCGAGGTACTGCTCGGGATTCACCACCGGCACGCCGGCGGCCTGCTGCGCGTCTTCATCGAGGACGAGTGACTCGAAATTGAGGACGAGTCGAGTCGCCCCGAACGGCGCGATATTCGTCAAGGCGCTCGCGAGCGTCGGCGAGCAATCGGCCCCGATCGGGTTCTGGAATAGGACGCCGTCGGGCCGCGTCGGGCCGGTGCAGGCGGTCGCCGCCGAGAGCAGCACCGGTTGCAGTTCGAGCAGGTCGAGCGCCGAGCCGGGTGCGACGGTGATCGTGGGGCCGATCATCGTGCCCGCGGAGAGTCCCACGACGACGGTATCGACAGGGGAGCTGACCGGCAGCTGCGAGAATGTGGCCGCGATCCGCCCGTCGAGCCCGATCCAGTTCCGGTAGTACTCGGTCGGGAAGCTGAAGCCGGGGAACAGCTGGCGCGTCACGTCGTTGCGGATGATCGGTCGGCCGATGAACTCGCCCTCGTTGCTCAGGTCGGGGCCGGGCTGGACCTCGAACCCCTTGGTGATATCGAGCAGCTCGATGCTCGGGAGCGGCGACAGGACCGTCTGATCCACGCCGAGCAGGCCGTCGCTGCCGCCCCACGCGTGGCCGGTGCCGTCGGTCGGGTTCTCGTAACGCACCGGGCCGGCGGTCGCCAGTCCGCCGGCGATCGCGGCGATCGCGAGAGCGGCGGGGATTCGAACTCGAGAATGACCCATTCGATGATTCCTCTCTGACTCTGGTGCGCGACTCCGACGATTCGGCGACGGGCGCGCAGGATCACTGCCGGACGAGACGCCTCACCGACCGTCGGGGGGTCGTCCCGACGTTCTGTGCGCTCGGCGCGGATCTGCGCAGCGAGTATCAGATTTTCTTCATCGCTCGAACGGCGCGCGGCTCTCATCGAGAACGGGCCCGGACTCGGCCAATTCGTCGAGTCTCGCTCGGGACGAGGTTCGCTCGGCCGCCGGGATGTCGAGCTCGAGGAGCGCGGCGAGGAACCGTGACTCCGCTCCCCTGCGGCCGGATGCGCGGGCGATGTCGATCCCTGCCCGGAGAGCTGCCGGGAGCGGCTCGGTGACTTCGACGGCGCCGGACTCGTACGCGGCGACCGCATCCTCGACCAGCCGGAGTCCTTGGTCCACGTCGCCCGCTTGCGCGAGTGCTCGGGCGAGGTGCATGTTGAATTTGAGTACCTCGGGGTGCGACTCTCCGTGCTGGCGCGCATACGCGCGGACCGCCGGCTCCATCACCTCGACCGCGTTCGCGGCCGATCCCGTCTGGGTGAGGCTCGAGCCCAGCAGGGCCGCGGCCAGCAGCGCGCTGTTCGTGGTCGGTCCGTACGTCGAGTTTGCGCTCGCGAGCATCTGTCGGAAGAGCGGGATGGCCTCCTCGTGCGCGCCGCGTCGGCGGAGGATCCTCGCGCGGATTCCGAGCGCGATGATGATCTTCGGGTGTGTTTCAGACAGTCCATCGCTCCGGGCGGTGGCCAGGATGTCGGAAGCGGCCCGTTCGGCCTCCTCGAGCCGGCCGGATTGGTACAGCGTGGCGGCCAGATCCCCTCGCAGCGTGAGCACGTCGACGTGGCTCGCGCCGTGCACGGATTCGGCGCGGGCGATCAGATCCTCCGTGAGCTCGACCGCGAGGTCGAAGTTCCCCGCGAAGTGCTCGGCGGTCCCGTAGTTTCTCAGCAGCGAGACCGAGGTCGGGTGCGCGGGGCCGAGTTCTCGGTCGGCGAGCTCCGAGGCCGGTGCGAGCAGCTCGATCGCTCGTGAGATCTGCCCCATCCGCGTCAGCGAGGCACCCAGAGAGCTGACGACGCTCAGCGTGCTCCAGTGCTCGGCACCGAGACGGTCGGTCCGGATGGCGATCAGGTCCTCGTACTCCTCGCTCGCTTCGCGCTGGCGGCCGATCGCACGCAGCACGTCCGCGCGCCGCTTCCTCGCGGCGATCGTCTCAGATGCGGCGGCTCCGTGCGAGTCGAGCGCGAGCTTTACCCCGCGCTCCACGAGCCGCAGCGCGTTCTCGGCGTCGCCCAGATGCAGGTAGACACCCGCCAGCGTCTCGATCGCGCCGGCGACCTCCTCGGGAGCGGGCGGGCCGGCGCCGCCGAGCAGGGTGATCGCGTCGTCCAGCTCGCGCGCGGCGGCCCGCACTCTCTCGCTGTCGCCGTCGACCGTTCGCAGCAGATCGACTCGCGTGCGCATCACCGATAGACGCAATGTGTCGACCGACGCTCGCCCCGACGCCGTCGATGCCTCGGCCATGTCGATCACTGCGATCGCTTCCTGTGCGCGGCCGCTCGCCCGAAGCGACTCCGCGAGGAGGACGCGAGCGGAGACCGATCGATCGCTCCCGGGGCCCTCCGTCGAATCCGCGAGCGCGGCAACGCGCTCGGAATGGGCGATCGCCTCGGGCGCCAGGCCGATGCTGAGGTAGGTCTCGGCGAAGAACCGCTCGAGCCGCTCTCGAACACGCGGGACCTCGGCGAACCGCCCCGCTCCGGCGTCGAGCTCGGCGGCCGCGGCGTCCAGCACCTCGCGGATCGGTCGGTCCTGTTGCCGCCCCGGCTCCGCGTACTCCGGCTCGAGGGCCGCGACGAACGATTCGCCCATGAACTCGACGAGATCTTCGGAAGCCACGCGCGCGAGGCGCTCGGCTTGCGCGGCCCTGATCGACAGCAGCGCGACAGAGATCAGCGCGGCGGCCGCGGCGAACCCGATCGCGAGGGGGCCGCGGTATCGCCGAATCGACTTCCGCAGCCGATACACGGAGCTCCCGGAGCGGGCGGCGACGGCCCGGCCATCGAGGTATCGGCCGATATCGTCAGACAGCGCGCGGACCGAGGGGTAGCGGAACGAGGGATCGAACGCGATCGCTCTGGCGACGACCTCGTCGAGGTCGCGCGGGGCGTCCGGGATCGCGGCGCGGAGACGCGTGGTTCTTCCCTCGGATACGACCGACACGAGCTCCGCGGGCGCCCTGCCATCGACATCGAACGGCAGGCGGCCGGCCAGCAGTTCGAAGAGCGTGACGCCGAGCGCGTACACGTCGGTCCGGACATCGGCGGGCGAACCGCTCTCGAGCAGCCGCTCGGGGGCGACGTACGGGATCGTTCCGAAGACCTGCCCGCTCTCGGTGCGCGCCGCCGGCTCGCGCTCGTCGGACACCAAGGAGATCGCGGTCCCGAAGTCGACCACCCGCGGCGAGCCCGCGGAATCAACCAAGATGTTCGACGGCTTCAGATCCCGGTGCAGGACGGCTCTGTCGTGCGCGTGCCCGACGGCATCGCACACATCCCCGAAGAGCGACAGCCGCTCCCGGAGTCCGAGACCACGCGAATCGCAGAACTCCGAGATCGGCTCGCCGTCCACGAACTCCATCACCAGGTACGGGGCCCGGTCGAGCCCGAGGCGGACGACGCCGGAATCGAAGACGCGCGCGATCCCGGAGTGATTCAGCCGGCTCGCGGTCCTCGCTTCGTAGGAGAACCTTGCCCTCGTCGCCGGGTCGAGCCTGACGCTGCGAAGGAGTTTGATCGCGACGTCGCGGTTCGTCGAGAGCTGCCGGGCCCGATACACGACCGACGAGCCACCCTCTCCCACGCGTGGTCCGACTCGGTACCCGGGCAACTCGAACGGGGGCGGATCGATATCCGCGTTCGGTTCGGGCCCGTCGGCCGGCTCGGCGACCATGTCGAGCGCGGCGCGGTCGGAATCGAGCATCGCGAGCGTGAAGCTCCGGATCTCCTGATCCAGGTGACGGAGCTCGCGGAGCCGGCCGGCGCGAGCCGGGGGCGTCAGGTCGACGAGCTCCTCGAACAACTCCCTCGCGCGGCGCAGTTTGTCGTCAGAGAGACTCATCGGTCTGGCCCGAGGCGGTTCGCGAGCGCCGCTCGCGCATATCGCCAGTCGAGCTGGGCCGTCCGCTCGGAGACACCGAGACGGCGCGCGATCTCCGCGAGCGAGAGCTCGCCGAAGAGGTGAAGGCGGGCGACCTGCGCGACACGGGGCGTCGCGCTCTGCATCGACTCGAGGTCATCTCGGATAAGCAGCAACTCCTCGCCGAGCGCCGCGCGCGGCGACGCGGACAGCGTGTCCGGATCCGCGTCAGAACGCCGCCATTGCGAGCCACGCTTGAGCGTCCGGCTAGATCGAGCCCGCAGGATGAGCAGCCGCCGCATGGTCGCCGAGATCGCAGCACGCTCTTCGACGTCCGCCGGGACAGACTCGCCCGACCTGGCGATCAGCGCCTCGTGCAGCAGCGCGGTCGTCTGAAGGTCGTCTCGGCGGGACTCGCGACGCAGGTGCGATCGCGCGACCTCTCGGAACTCGTGGTACGTGCGAGGGTCCACCCAGACGCGGTCCTCCGACGCGCCGTCGGTTGGCCGATCAGATGTCATAGAGCTCCACCTTATCTGTGCGAGTCCACGAGACCTCGAGAAAGCACTTTAGGTCTGGAGCCGATCAGAGCGAGACGCAGTTCGAGTGAAGCGTCGGTGCTATGCGATCGATCGGGGGAACCCCCGCGCTGCGCCACCGAAGGGCCGGAACGACGGCCGGATTCAGGCCAGCGGCTGCCCCGTGTGCTGCCAGCGGCGCTTCGACTCGAACGCCGCGACGTCTGCGATGGTCGTGCCCTGCAGGAAATCGGCGAACCGCTGGCGCTCGGCCATGTTGAACGCGTGGGCCGGGCAGGCGCGCTGGTCGGAGCACTCGGCGATGCCGAAGACACACTTGCGCTCCAGGATCGGGTCGTCGAGCGCAACGCAGACGTCATAAAGGGTGATCGACACGGCGTCGCGGGCGAGCGTGACGCCGCCGTTGATGCCGCGCTGCGTGCGGACGAGCCCCGCTCGCGCCATGCGATTGACGATCTTGGAGAGGAACGGCGCGGGGAGCTCGCACGACTCGGCGATCGAGCGGACGAGCAGGGGGCGTCCCGCGGCGGCGGCGATGAAGCCGAGGGCGAGCACGCCGTAGCCGGTTCCTTGGGCGAGCGAAGGCATTCGGTGAGTGTAGCAAGGGCACAAAGCGATCCAAAGATCGTCTAGTCGTTAAAGCAATCTTAATGATTCGGCAGATTCCCCGGGAATCACGATTCTCTGATCAAAAACCGGCACATCAATTGACTCACGGATCAGAAGGTCGATAAATTGATGCGACTTGTGGATCGGCTTGTCTGTTGATGGAGCCCGCGAATGCATCCTCTCGCCGCACCCGCCCAGGCCCAGACGGAGTCGGGCTCTGACACGTCGCAGGGGCAGCCCTCGGCGTCGGCCTCCCCCGCGATCGAGACCTTCGAGTACGACGACCAGATCGTCCGCATGTTCACGCTGGCCACCCTGACCTGGGGTCTGGTGGCGACGCTGGCGGGGCTGGTCGTCGCGCTGCAGCTGGTGCTGCCGACGGTCGTCGACAAGCTGCCCGAGGGCCTGCACTGGCTCCGGGCGCTGTACGAGGTCGAGTTCCTGAGCTTCGGGCGGCTTCGCCCGCTGCACACCAACGCGGCGATCTTCGCGTTCGCGGGCAACTCGGTCTTCGCGGCCATCTACTACAGCACGCAGCGGCTCTGCAAGGCGCGGATGTTCAGCGACCTGCTCGGGCGGCTGCATTTCTGGGGCTGGCAGGCGATCATCGTCGCCGCGGCGCTGACGCTGCCGTTCGGCGTGACGCAGGGCAAGGAGTACGCGGAGCTGGAGTGGCCGATCGATCTTGCGATCGCGGTGGTCTGGGTCGGCTTCTTCGGGGTGAACTTCTTCGGGACGCTGGTGAAGCGTCGCGAGCGGCACATGTACGTGGCGCTGTGGTTCTACATCGCGACGATCGTGACGGTCGCGATGCTGCACGTGTTCAACAACCTCTGGATCCCCGCGGGCCTGGTGTACTTCTTCAACACCGGCGAGATGCCCAGCTACGAGCTGGTGATGAAGAGCTACCCGGTGTACGCGGGCGCCCAGGACGCGCTGATGCAGTGGTGGTACGGGCACAACGCGGTGGCGTTCTTCCTGACGACGCCGTTCCTGGGGCTGATGTACTACTTCCTGCCCAAGGCGGCCGAGCGGCCGGTGTTCAGCTACCGGCTGAGCATTATCCACTTCTGGAGCCTGGTGTTCATCTACATCTGGGCGGGCCCGCACCACCTGCACTACACGGCGCTGCCCGAGTGGGCGAGCACGCTGGGCATGGTCTTCTCGGTCATGCTCTGGATGCCGAGCTGGGGCGGAATGATCAACGGGCTGATGACGCTCCGCGGGGCGTGGCACAAGGTCACGACCGACCCGGTGCTCAAGTTCTTCGTCGTCGGCGTCACGTTCTACGGCATGAGCACCTTCGAGGGCCCGATGCTGAGCGTGAAGGCGGTCAACAGCCTGAGCCACTACACGGACTGGACGATCGCGCACGTCCACTCCGGTGCGCTCGGCTGGAACGGCTTCATGACCTTCGGCATGTGCTACTGGCTGATGCCGAAGCTCTTCCAGAACAAGCTCTGGAGCGTGAAGCTCGCGTCGATGCACTTCTGGATCGCCACGATCGGCATCCTGATGTACATCCTGCCGATCTACGCCGCGGGCATCACGCAGGGCCTGATGTGGCGAGCCTTCGACGTCTCCGGTCGCCTTCTCTACCCGGACTTCGTCGAGACCGTCGTCGAGCTGCTGCCGATGTACTGGCTCCGCACGCTCGGCGGCACGCTGTACGTCGCCGGCGTGGTCATGGCGGCGGTCAACGCCTTCATGACCTGGCGCGGTCGTCCGAACAAGTACGAGCCGAGCACCGCGAGCGCCCCGGCGCTGCGGTCCAAGCCCCCGAGCGACCCGAAGGCCGTGAGCCGGCTCGACCCGACCGCGCCGGCGCTGGGCCACAAGATCGACCGCGCGCGCCAGATGGTCTGGCACCGGCGATGGGAGCGTCTGCCGATCTTCTTCACCGTGATGACGCTCGGCGCCGTCTTGATCGGCTCGCTGGCCGAGGCGATCCCGATGTTCCTGATCCAGTCGAACGTGCCGACGATCAAGAGCGTGCAGCCGTACACGCCGCTCGAGCTCGCCGGGCGCGACATCTACGTCGCGGAGGGCTGCTACAACTGCCACTCGCAGATGATCCGCCCGATGCTCGCGGAGACCGAGCGGTACGGCGAGTTCAGCAAGCCGGGCGAGTTCGTCTACGACCGGCCGTTCCAGTGGGGCAGCCGGCGGATCGGGCCCGACCTGGCCCGCGAGGGCGGGCTGCGCAGCCACGCCTGGCACTACACGCACTTCCGCAACCCGCGCGACGTCAACCAGAACTCGATCATGCCGAGCTACCCGTGGCTGCTCGAGCAGGAGATCCGGTTCGACGAGATCCAGGGGCGCGTCGACTCGATGGCGATGCTCGGGGCGCCGTACGGCGAGTTGGTGATCGAGGGGAACGCCGCGATCCACGCCGAGAATCAGGCCCGCCGGATCGCCGCCGAGCTGGAGTCGCAGGGCGGCCCGCCCGCGTCCGACACCGAGAGCAAGAAGATCATCGCGCTGATCGCGTACATGCAGCGGCTCGGGGCGGATCTCTACAAGACCGAGGAGGAGGCGCGCGAGTCGCTCGCGATGCCGGGCGCGCGGGCGCCCGATACGGAGCCCGATACGGAGCCCGATCCGGAGCCCGACGCGACCACGCCCGAACCGGAGACCGAGGAGGAGGCGACCGATGCGTCTGAGTGAGCTCGTTTCGCAGATGGGGCTCTGGATCTTCCCGGTCGTGGGGCTCCTGGGGTTCGTGACCGCGTTCGCGATCGTCTTCGTCCGCACCATGCGGAAGAGCGACGACGAGATCGCCGCCGGGGGCATGCTGCCGCTCGAGGACGGCACGCTCCCCAGCGCCGAAGGAGGCCGCCGATGATCCAGCGTGATCCCGACGCCGATCGCCGCCTGATCCCGTTCGACGAGTACCGCCGGCCTCGGATCATCACGCAGGAGGCTCCGGCGCCGAAGGACCCGAGCGAGATGCACGCGGTGCACGCCTTCGACCCGGAGTACTACGACGACGTCCAGAAGAAGCGCGAGGCGGAACGCGAGGCCGCGGCCCAGGCCGCGGCGCAGCCCGTCGAGGACGAGCTGACCGACCACAACTACGACGGCATCCAGGAGTACGACAACCCGACCCCGGGATGGTGGTACATGATCTTCTGGGGCTCGGTCGTGTTCAGCGTGCTGTACGTCTTCGTCTACCATCTCAGCACCGCGGTGCCCACACTCCCGGAGCGGCACGCCTACGCCGAGGCGCGGGCGCTCGAGGAGCGGTTCGCCGAACTGAACGAGTTCGAGCTGGGAGAGTTCAAGATCCTCAAGATCATGAACGAGCCGGCGTGGCTCGAGCAGGGGGCCTCGGTCTACTCGGGCGCCTGCGCGATCTGCCACGGCACCGAGGGCCAGGGCTTGATCGGCCCGAACCTCACCGACGAGACGTACAAGAACATCGCCGGGCTCATGGACATCCCGAACCTGGTGATCACCGGCACCGAGAACGGCGCGATGCCGTCGCAGCGGAACCAGCTGAACGACAACGAGATCGCGCTGGTCGCCGCGTACGTCGCCAGCCTCCGCGGCAGGGGGCTGCCGACGCCCGGCACCGTCGACCCGGCGCTCATCGGCGAGCCGATCGCGCCCTGGCCCGAGCTCACCGAGGACGGGCAGATCGCTCCCGCCACGACGGGCCAGCAGGTGAGCACGATCGATTAACCGCCCGACGAAAGGGGTGCATCCGTGACCACCCTGCTGCAGCCAGAGGAACGCGTCCTCTCGACACTCAACGCCGACGGCTCGCGCCGCTGGCTCGACCCCAAGCCGGTCAAAGGGTTCTTCCGCAGCCGGCGCATGGTCCTGGCGTGGGTGCTGATCGCGATCTTCAACGTGCTGCCGCACCTGCACCTGGACGGCCGGCAGCTGTTCTTCCTGAACATCGGGGGCGGCGAGTTCACCTTCTTCGGCGTGACGTTCCTGCGGACCGACACGCTGCTGCTGGCGCTCTTCGCGATCACGGTCGCGCTGTCGATCTTCCTGGCGACGGCCGTCTTCGGACGCGTCTGGTGCGGTTGGGCGTGCCCGCAGACGGTCTACCTGGAGTTCCTGTTCCGCCCGATCGCGGGCCTGTTCGACGGCAAGAGCAAGAAGGGCCTCCGCGGGGCGATCTCGGTCCTGCCCAAGGGCCTCCGCCAGGCGCTCCGCTGGGCGGTGGTCGTCTTCGTCTGCTTCCACCTCTCGAACACGTTCCTGGCCTACTTCGTCGGCTCGCGGACGGTTTTCGAGTGGAGCCTGCAGCCCCCGTGGGTGCATCCCGGCGGCTTCGCGTTCGTGCTCTTCGTGACCGCGGCGATGGTGGCCGACTTCGGGTTCTTCCGCGAGCAGGTCTGCTTCATCGCCTGCCCCTACGGGCGGCTCCAGTCGGTGCTGCTCGACCGCCAGTCGCTCATCGTCGGGTACGACTACAACCGCGGCGAGCCGCGGGGCAAGTTCCGCAAGAACCGCAGCGACCCGAGGCCGGAATCGATCTCGCTGAAGGTCGTCGGCGAGGGCGGCGTCGCGACCGCCGAGCCGGAGGGGTTCACCGAGCCGAAGCAGGGCGACTGCGTGGACTGCAACCGATGCGTGGCGGTGTGCCCGACCGGCATCGACATCCGCGACGGGCTCCAGCTCGAGTGCATCCACTGCACGCGCTGCATCGACGCCTGCGACGAGGTAATGGAGAAGGTGGGGCGTGACCCCGGCCTGATCCGCTACTCGTCGCAGTCGGTGCTCGCCGGCGAGCGGAGCCGGTTCCTGCGCCCGCGCGTGATCATCTACCCGGTCCTGCTGCTCGTCGCCTGCACGGCGCTGCTGACGCTGAGCGCCTCGCACGCCGCGGCGGACATCCGGATCATCCGCGCCCAGGGCAACCCGTACTACGAGCTGCCCACCGGCGAGATCAGCAACCAGATCCGGCTCCGCATCACCAACCGGACGTCGGAGCCGCGCAGCTACACGGTCGAGCCGGCCGAGGCGGGGTACCGGCTGGAGGCCGAAGGCGACCTCGCGGGGCTCGAGCCGGGCGAGACCCGCTCGGTCCGACTGCTGGTCGTTGCCGATCGACAGAAGCTCGCCGGCACGGACGGTGTGGTGATGGTGCCGCTGACCGTCCGCGACGACGACGGGTTCGAGCTGACGCGCGAGAGCAAGTTCCTGGGGCCGATGGGCGTCCGCGCCGAACCGGCCCAAAGCGAGGATCAGAGCCAGGACCAGGCCGAGGAGATATCGCCATGACCGAGCCGAACGCGAGGCCGCAGAGCGGCCGGCGCTGGATCTTCATGATCGTCGGGCTGCTGCTGCTGAACGTGAGCGTGTGCGCGATCACGGTGGTGTCCGCGCTGCGCCACCCCGCGCAGGTCGAGCCGGACTACTACGAGCGCGCGATCAACTGGGACCGCGACCGCGCACTCGAGGCCGCCTCCTCCGAGGCGCGACCCGCAGAGGAGCGCGAGGACTGAGATGGACGCCTCCCCCGGCATCCTGATCGCCGTGCTGACGGCGAGCCTCCTCGGGAGCCTGCACTGCGCCGGGATGTGCGGCGGGCTGGTGCTATTCGCGGTCGGCGCCGACGGCAAGATGGAGAAGCGCTCGTCGCTGCACGTCGCGTACCACCTCGGGCGCGCGATCGGCTACGCGGCGCTGGGGGGCGCGGCCGGGGCGCTCGGCGCGACGATCGACATCGCGGGCGCGCTGAACAGCAACATCCGGACCTCCGCGATGATCGCCGGCGCGCTGATGGTCGTGCTCGGGCTGGTCACGATCGCCCGGAATCTCGGTGTGGCGCGGGGCCGGGTGGGCCAGCCGCGTTTGCTCAAGAGGCTCGGCGAGTCCGCGCATCGCTGGGCGTTCGGGCTCGCGCCGGCGCACCGGGCGCTGATGGTCGGCGTGCTCACACCGCTGCTTCCCTGCGGCTGGCTCTACGCCTTCGCGGTCGTCGCGGCCGGGACGGGCAGCCCGGCGCTCGGCGTGCTCGTGCTGCTCGCGTTCTGGCTCGGCACCGTGCCGGTGCTCGGCGCCGTCGGCGTCGGCCTGCAGTCGCTGACCGCCCCGATGCGCCGGCGGCTCCCGCAGGTGGCGCCGTTCATCGTCGTCGTCATGGGCCTGGTCATCGCCTTCGGGCGCGTCGGCGTCGACGCCGTGGTCGCGCCCGGGCTCGCGCAGGGCTCCGCCGAGGCCCGCCTCGAGGCGGTCCGCGGGCTGGATCACGACGAGCTGCCCTGCTGCGGGCCGGACTACACGACGATGCGTGCGACCGCCCTGAAGGCCGATTCGGACGAGGGTGAGTCCGAATGACGGTGCTCACGGCGCCATCCCAGGCCGCCGGCGGGGCGGGGCTCGAGGCCGCCGAGTGCTCGCACTGCGGGCTGCCGGTGCCGCGCGGGCTGATCGAGGCCGAGGCCGACCACCAGTTCTGTTGCGGCGGCTGCCGCGCGGTCTTCGAGATCATCAACGACCGCGGCCTCGACCCCTACTACAAGATGCGCCGCGCGGCCGAGTCGAGCCGCTCGCGCGTCCCGGAGCGTGAGGCCGCGTACGAGGCGTTCGACGACGACGCGGTGACCGAGCGCTTCACGTCGCTCGACGCGGACGGGCGCCGCCAGGCGACGCTCGTGCTCGAGGGCCTGCACTGCGCCGCCTGCGTCTGGCTGATCGACCGGCTTGCGCACGTCGTGCCGGGCGTGCTCGCGACCTCGGTCCACTTCGGCCGCTCGACCGTCGAGGTCGTCTGGGCTCCGGGCGTCACCTCGCTCGCCCCGGTCGCGCGGGGCCTCCACGCGATCGGCTACCCCGTCAGCCTTCCGCGCGGTGAGTCCGCGGAGGCCCGCTGGCGCGCGGACAGCCGCCGGCAGCTCATCCGGATCGGCGTCGCGGGGGCGCTCGCCGGCAACATCATGATCGTCTCGGTCGCGCTCTACGCGGGCGTCTTCGAGGGCATCGAGCCGGTCTTCCGGACGCTCTTCCGCTGGGTCTCGGCGGTCCTGGGGATCCTCACGCTCGCCTGGCCCGGGCGGACGTTCTTCCGCGGTGCGCACGGCGCCCTGCGGACGCGCACCGCGCACCTCGACCTGCCGATCGCCCTGGCGCTCGCCGTCGGCGGCGCCTGGGGCCTCGCGAACACCGTGCGCGGAACCGGCGAGATCTACTTCGACTCGCTCGCCGCGCTCGTCTTCCTGCTGCTCGCCGGGCGGTTCCTGCAGTCGCAGCAGCAGCGCCGCGCCGCGCAGTCGATCGACTTGCTGCTGACGATCATGCCCCAGCGGGCGCGACGCGTGCCCGCCTCGGGCGCCGCGGAGATGGTGCCGATCGACTCGGTCGCGCCGGGCGACACGCTCGAGATCCTCGCCGGCGAGACCATCCCGATCGACGGACGGATCGCCGCGGGCGAGACCGAGGTCGATCAGGCGATCCTCACGGGCGAGGCCGCCGCGGTCCGGGTCGCCCGGGGCGATGACGTCTGGGCCGGCGCCGTGAACCTCACGTCGACGATCCGGATCGAGGCGACAGCTTCCGCCGACGACACGCGGGCGGCCCGGCTGATGCGTCTGGTCTCCGATGCGATCGAGCGGAAAGCCCCGGTCGTGCACCTCGCCGACCGGCTCGCCGGCTGGTTCGTCGTCATCGTCGCCACGCTCGCGGTCGCCACCGCGGCGCTCTGGGCGACGATCGATCCGGGCACGGCGATCGAGCACGGCATCGCCCTGCTCATCGTGACGTGCCCGTGCGCGCTCGGCCTCGCGACACCGCTCGTGCTGTCGGCGGCGGTCGGGCGACTCGCGCACCGCGGCGTGCTCGTCAAGGGCGGCTCGCCGATCGAAGGGCTCGCCCGACCCGGCACGATCTTCCTCGATAAGACCGGCACGCTGACCACCGGGCGGTTCGAGGTCGCCGAGTGGACCGTGCCCGAGCCGACCCGGCGGCGCGTCCGCGCGATCGAGCGCGGCTCCACGCACCCGATCGCCCGCGCGATCGCGGACTCCGGCCCGGTCGGCGACCACGACGCCGCCGACATGCGCACCACGCACGGCGCCGGGATCGAGGCACGCATCGACGGTCACGAGGTGATCGTCGGCACGCCCCAGCATCTCCGCGACCGCGGCGTCGAGGTCGACGACGTCACCGAGGGATGGGGCGAGGCGCAGGCGCGCCTCGGCCGCACGCCGGTCCTCATCGCCGAGAACGGCCGGACCGCCGGCGCCGTGTCACTCCGGGCCGAGATCCGCGACGACGCCGCGCCGCTTCTCGACCGGCTGCGCCGCGACGGCTGGCAGATCGAGCTGCTCTCTGGTGACGACCCGCGCGCGGTCCGCGCGCTCGCCGAGGAGCTGGGTATCGCGGCCGGCGCGGCGCACGGGCGCGTCGGCCCGGAGCAAAAGATGGATCGGGTCCGGGCGGCACGTGAGCGGGGACAGCGGGTGGTGATGGTCGGCGACGGCGTGAACGACGCGGGAGCGCTGGCCGCCGCCGACGTCGGGGTCGGCGTCGAGGGCGGCGCCGAGGCCTGCCTCGAGGCGGCGGACGTCTCGATCCAGTCGGGCGGGCTCGCGGCGGTCTCCGACCTACTCGAGACCTCGCGTCGCGCGATGCGTCGGATCCGCCTGTGCATCGTGTTCTCGCTCGGTTACAACGTGATCGCCGCGGGCCTCGCGATGGCGGGGGCGATCCACCCGATCGCGGCCGCGGTGCTGATGCCGCTCAGCTCGCTCACGGTCGTCGCCATCGCGGCGACCGCCGGCGGAGGGGACAAGCCATGTCGGTGATCCTGATCATGCTGCCCATCGCCCTCGCGCTCGCCGGGCTGTTCGTCTGGGGCTTCATCCGCTGCGTCTCGACCGGGCAGTACGACGACCTCGATACGCCGCCGCTGCGGATGCTGTTCGACGACCAGCCCCGCTCGCGCAAGCCGTGAGACTCGCTCGTCAGCCGCCGGCGTCCGCTCCGGTCGTGATCGGCGCGTCCGAGTCCCACAGCGCCGCGTCCTCCTCGCGCCCCGCGGCCTCGTAGATCCGGGCGACGACGCCACGGGCGATCGCGGTATAGGGGTGATCCGCCCCGAGATGCTCGAGAAACAGCTCGTGGGCTCGGAGGGCGAGACGCTCGGCCTCGTCGAAGCGTCCCATGCGGCCCAGGTTGCGCGCGGTCATCGCCAGCGAGACCATCGTGTCCGGGTGCGTCTCGCCGAGCGTCTCGACCCGGATCCGCAGGATCTCTTTCATGCGCTCGTCGGCCTCCTCGTGGCGGCCCATCGACGAGAGCATCATCGCGTAGTTGTTCCGGGACGTGAGCGTGTAAGGGTGATCGACGCCGAGCGTGCGGTTGCTGATCTCGATCGAGCGCTCGTGCAGCGGGATCGCCCGGTCGAAGTCACCGAGGCGCTGCGTGATCAGGGCCAGGCTCGCGATGCCCGACGAGGTCTCCGGGTGATCCGGGCCGAGGTGCTCTTCGGCGAGCTCGATCATTCGCTCGTAGTAGGGCACCGCGCCCTCGACGTCGCCGGACTTGTACGCCAGCGAACCGGCGTTGCCGAGGGCGCTGACGGCGAGTCGGTCGGTCGCGATGGTCCCGTCGTCTACGCCGCTGACCAGCAGCTCCGAGTGCGGGCGGGCCGCCTCGAAGTCGGCCTGGTCGAGCATCGTGAGGACGAGCGTGCCCCGCGCGTCCTGCGTCTCGAAGGCGTCCCGCCCGAGCAGACGCTCGTAGCTCTCGACCGCGCGCTCGAGCAGCGCTCGCGATTCGTCGTACGCGCCGCGCTCGCCGAGGTTACGGCCCAGCCTCAGCCGAGCCCGGGTCCGGTCGAGCTCGGTCGCGTCCTCGGACGACTCGAGGAGCTCGAGTGCGCGACGCAACTGCTCTTCGCCGGCCTCGTTCCGCCCCAGGTTCGTCAGCGTCCGTCCCGCGCTGAGCCGGATGTTGCCCTCGACCGCGGGCTCGCTCCCGAACCGGCCCTCGATGTTCTCGAGCGCCCGCTCGAGGGCCTCGACGATCGTCGTGTCGGGGTCCGGGTCCGTGTACGGATCCGCGGCGGCGAGCACCTGGTCGTTGAAGAACGCGTTCACCGCCTCGGTCACGCGCTGCCGGCGTTCGGCCAGCTCGAGCGCCCGCGTCGCGCGCACGAAGCCGATGGTCGCCGCGGCGCTGCCGGCGAGCAGCGCGAGGACGGCCACGCCCGCGGCGGCCAGCGCGCCGCGGTGCCGAGACGCGAACTTCCGGAACCGGTAGGAGGCGCTCGCGGGGCCCGCCTCGACCGCCAGCCCGGAGCGGTGACGCTCGAGGTCGGCGGCGAACGCGGCGACCGAGCTGTACCGGCGGTCCGGGTCCTTCTCGAGCGCCCGCATCACGATCCAATCCAGATCGCCGCGGAGCTCGGCCGAGCGGCGTTCGACGGTGGGGCGGGTCGCGGGCGCGGTCTTGTCTTCGCTGCTCTCGGCGGTCAGCTCGCGGGCGCGGGCGCTCGGCCGCGGCGGCTCGACCTCCTGGATCACGCGCAGCACCTCGTGCAACGCCGCGTGCCGCAGCGTCTTCGCCCGGATCGGCGGCGAACCCGCGAGCAGCGTGTACGCGAGCACGCCCAGCGAATACAGGTCGCTCCGCGTGTCGATCGCCCGCCCGCCGGCCTGCTCGGGCGACATGAACTCGGGCGTGCCGATGATCAGGCCCTCGGCGGTCAGGCCCTCGCGCAGCAGCGAGCCGGGCTCCGCGGGCGCCGCGATGCCGAAGTCGATGATCTTCGGCGTCGGCCGCCCGTCGATCTCGGTCACCAGGATGTTCGACGGCTTCAGGTCGCGGTGGATCACGCCCTTCTGGTGGGCGTGGTGCAGCGCCCGCGCGGTCGAGATCAGTAGCTCGACGCGGTCCGCGACGCCGAGCCCGTGCAGCTCGCAGTACCGGTCGATCGCCCGTCCGTCGACGTACTCCATCACGAAGTACGGGCGGCCGCCCTCGGTCAGCCCCGCGTCGAGCACGCGCGCGATCCCGGGGTGGTCCATCAGTGTGAGCGCGTGACGCTCACGCTCGAACCGCGCGAGCACGGCCTCGGTGTTCTGGAGCGACCGCGCCAGCTTGACCGCCACCCGACGCTCGATCGGCTCTCGCTGCTCGGCCAGGTAGACGTCACCGAAACCGCCGGAACCGAGGTGGCGGACGATCTCGTACGGACCCAGCCGCGACCCCGCGCCGATCGTCACGGGCCCGGCGTGCATCGCGCGGGCCGAGCCGAGCAGGCCCGAGAACGGCGCCGATTCGTCCCCCGGCGCCGAGGTCTCCAGCATCCGCGCGACCTCGTCCGCGATCGCGGGATCCTCCGCCCGCAGGCGCTCGAGGAATGCGCGCGCGGCGTCGGCCGAGAGCGGGCTCGCCTCCGCGAACGCGTCCTCGACACGCCGGAAGAACGCCCGGCTCTCGCTCTCGTCACCCGGCATCGCCCGAGTCCTTCTCATGCAGGCGCAAGGCCAGCCAAGCCTTCGCGAACGTCCAGTCCGCCGAGACGGTCGACCGGGAGACGCCGAGGACCTCGGCGACACGGTTCTCGTCGAGCCCCGCGAAGTACCGCAGCTCGACGACGCGGGCCTTGCGCTCGTCCAACGCTTCGAGACGCGTCAGAAGCTCGTCCAGCGCCAGGACATCCTCGGGAGAAATCTCGGCCCGACCGGCGATCTCGTCCGGGAGCGAGCCCGCCGGCTCGCCGCCGCCGCGCTTCGCGGCCCGCCGCGCCCGGGCGTGGTCGACCAGGATCCGCCGCATGGCCGTCGCCGCGAACGCGAAGAACTGGTCCCGATTCGACCAGTCCGCCCGCTGGTCGAGAAGCTTGATCGCCGCCTCGCTGACCAGGGCCGTCGGCTGGAGCGTGTGCCCGGCGCGCTCTCGGGCGAGCATCCCGGCGGCCAGCCGACGCAGCTCCCCCTCGACCAGCTCGTACGCGGCGTTCATGGCCTCGCGGTCGCCCGCGGAAGCCTGCCCGAGCAGTGCTGTCAGCTGAGTCTCGGCCAAGAACGGGCCCTCCCTGTGCCCGCGCAGCCTATAGCAACCCCACACGATCCCGGTGGTGATCGCGAGATCCTCGCCCCGGGGGATCTACGGTGCCGCTCGTTCGAACCGATCGGACCCTTCGAACCGATCCGCGACGTCGCCCGGAGACGATGGAGCACACAATGGACGACATGAAGCCCTGGCTCAGCGTTGTCATCCCGTGCTACAACGGCGCCGATCTGGTCGGCGCCACGATCCGCTCGGTGATCGATCAGGCCGGGCCCGATCAGGTCGAGGTGATCGTGGTCGACGATGGCTCGACCGACGGGTCGGCCGAGGCGGTCGAGGCCTTCGGCGACCGGGTCATGCTGCTCCGCCAGGAAAACGCCGGCCAGTCGGTCGCCCGGAATCACGGCATGTCGAGGGCCCGCGGCGAGTGGATCCTCTTCCTCGATGCGGACGATCTGGTCCGGAGCGGGGGCCTGGAGATCGTGCGGAGCGTCGCCGAGGGCCATCCGGGCGCCGTGATGATCGCGACCAAGGCCGAGAACTTCAGCGACCCAGGGGCGATCGACGACTCAAACCCGACCGACCCGATCATCCGCGAGCGCCGCGACTACCTCGAGGCGCGGAGCTGGGTCTTCCCCTCGTCCGCGTTCCTTCGGCGCGCGACGGTCGAGAGCGTCGGAGGCTGGCGCGAGACGCGTGCCCACGCCGAGGAGCTCGACCTGTGGCTCAAACTCGGCGATGCGGGCACCGTCGTGACGATCGTCGAGCCGCCGCTGATCTGGCGCCGCCTGCACGAGTCGCAGGCCACCACCAACCTCCGCCTCGCCTACGACGGCGGACTGATGATCCTGGAGGCCGAGCGCCAAGGGGAGTACCCGGGCGGCAACGCCCGGGCCCGCGATCGTGGTCAGATCCTCCTGAGCGTGGTCAGCGCGATCTGCTATCGCCTCGCCGCCAACGGCGACCATCTCTGGGTCGCGAAGCTCTACCTCGCCGCGCTCCCGCTGGCCCTGCGGACCCCGCAGCCCCGGTTCTTCGTCACCGTGCCGCTCTTCACCATCTTCCCACCGGTTCGCCGCTTCGCCGCGCGCGTGCGCCAAACCCAGATCCGAGAAAACGAGCTCCGGCGCGATCGCGCATCCTGATTGCAATCAATCGGTTGCGCGTTCTGGCCTCGCGCGTGAGTCTTTCTTCACGCCAGACGCCTGGAATTCTCAGAATCCTCGCGGCGCCACAGGTCTTGGTGCACCTTGTCTGACGGGACTGGTCGGCGCGGTCGGTCCCGCCGGAGAATCCCAGAGAGCACGGAGAACAAGCACATGCAGTCCATGACGATCGCGTTCAGCATCGCCCTGGCGGCGGGCTCGGCGGCCGCGCAGACGACGACGTTCAGCGAGGCCGGGCTCGGAGATTTCTCCGATAACCCGGACGCCCCGACGTTCTTGAGCTTCAACGCCGGCACCAACAGCGTCTCCGGCGACGTGGTCAGCTCGAATCTCTCGTCCTTCAGCGGCGGCGACGGCACCGGCGACCGCGACTTCTTCAACTTCACGATCGGCGCCGGCCAGGAGCTCGAGTCGATCGTCTTGACCGACTACCCGTCGGGCAACACCGGCTTCGCGGCGATCTTCGAGGGCGGCACCGGCCAGAACCCCTCGGGGCTCAGCGGCACCGTCGGCGACCTCAATCTGATCCTCGGCTCGGTGCTCATCGGCCCCACGAACGTCGAGCTTCTCCCCGATTTCGGGACGCCGGTCAGCGGCGTTGGCATCGGCTTCTCGGGCAACCTCGGCCCCGGGACTTACACCTTTGTGGTCCAGCAGACCGGCCCGCAGTTCAGCCCGTACACCTTCGAGTTCGGCGTGACCCCGGCCCCGGGCGCGACCGCCGCGCTGGGCCTCGTCGGGCTGGCCGCGACGCGCCGCCGCCGCTGAGCCGGATCTTCCATCCTCGATCGATCGACCGCGGGGCGCCGGGCGCCCCGTGTTTCATTTTGCGGGGTGTGCCCCCCGATTCTGGATGCGCATACTTGTGTCTGTTCGTGGTTTGATTGTGCAGTCGAAGGCTTGTCTCGGCTCCAATTTGGGGAATCATTGCGGGCTGGGCCGACGTATCGGCCCTAGGAAGGCAAGTGGGATCGGTTGTGCGGGCGCGCCCGGAGCGCGCCCGAGGCAATCGATGGCGGCCGCTGGCGGGCCGCTTGCGCGGACGGATAGTGCTCCTAGGAGCCACGACCGTGCAAGAGAACAAAACACAAACAAACCGATCCTTCCAGCCTGACCTGATCTCGACCTGCGCCGACCGCGTCTATGAGGCGGCGAGCGGGGCGCTGAGCAAGACCAGGCTCGAGGTGCTGCTGATGCTCGCGATCGCGGGCGAGGCGGACGTCACCCACATCGCCCGAGAGCTCGAGCTCGACCGCTCGGTCGTGAGCCATGCGCTCGCCGTGCTACGCAAGCAGGGGCTCGTCGAGGCCCAGCCGGTCGGGCGGACGCGGCGGTATCGCCCGACCCGTTCGGTGCAGTACCAGAACGGGGGGGGCGGCTTCACGCTCCAGATCGATGATGGCGACGGGCTCAGCCTGACCGTCGACTACGGGCGGCACGGCGTCGCCGAGCGGACGGCCGGCTGAGGACCGCTGGGCACGCGCGGGGCGAGAGCCATCCAATCCAATCTAGTTGCGACTGAGTCTCAATCTCAGTAATCTGCCGTCGAGGAGAGATGGCGGGCGCGAGACGCTCGTCGGACGGATCCCCTGGCTCGGCGGCGGAGCAACTGGCCTTGGCGAGATCGACCGAACCGCCAGTCTCCGCCGCTGGGTCATTGGCGGCAGAGATCAGCGCGGACTGAGCGCCGCGCGGGCGGAGAGCGCGATGAGCGACGGCAAACAGCGCGGAGAGTCGGATCGGCTTGACCAGGACCGGATCAATCGCGCGTGTCGGGCCGCTTCTGCGGCCTACTACGCGATCGTCTGCGCGCATGCGCGGCGAACGGGTGTTCCGGGGCTGCTGCCGGAGCTGCTCTGCCGGACCGGGCCGACCCCCTGCGCGTGCGACTTCTCCGACGCTGAACTGGACGACGCCGAGCGATTTCTCGTTCGTCTCGGCGTGATCGCGGAGCGCTAGAGCGTCAGATCGGCGCGGCGCTCAGCGCACTGATCAGTTGCATGTCGCGTTCGTCACCGGTGCGAGCGATTCCACCCCGGGCGGTGTTGAATGGGGGCGGGATCGCGTCGCGGCGGTCGCGGCCCGCTCAACGGCTGGGAAGACATCCATGCGCATGCTCAATGAACTCGTCGTCTTGACCGTGGCGGCCTCGACGGCGGCCGGTCAGTCGCTCTGGAGCGAGCGGTTCGCGGGTCTGGCGCCGGGCGCCGACGTGACGATCGGTGTGGGCGAGTCGGTACTGTTCGATGTCGCGTCTGCGGACGTGGGGGCGCTGGTCGTGCGGGGCGAGCTCGTCTTCGAGGACGAGGAGGACGCGGCGTTGACCGCGACGCGCATTCTTGTGGCCGGGCCGGGGTCGCGGCTTGCGGCGGGGTCGGAGTCCGACCCGTTCGATCACGCGCTGACGATCACGCTGACCGAGCCGATCGGCGATCCGTCGACCCAGCCGAGCATGGGGTACCGCGTGCTCGGTGTCGCGGACGGCGGCTCGCTGCAGCTGCACGGCGCGAGCGCCGCCAAGCGGAGCTGGACCCAGCTGGCCGCCGACGCCCGGCCGGGCGATACGTCGATGTCGCTCGTGTCGCCGACGGGCTGGCGGCCGGGCGATCGGATCGCGCTGGCGCCGTCGGGCGAGGACCCGCGCGAGGCGGAGCGTCTGACGGTCACGGCGGTGTCGGCGGACGGGCTGACGGTGTCGTTCGAGCCGGCGCTACGGCACAAGCACCTCGGGCGGGTGTTCGAGTACGCCGGCAAGACCATCGACATGCGCGCCGAGGTGGGCCTGCTAAGCCGGAACATCGTGATCCGCGACGCCGACGACGGCGACCCGAAGCTCGGGTTCCACGGCATGTTCATGCCGACGGCGGGGCCGGTCAATCTCTCCGGCGTCGAGCTGGTCGGCGGCGGGCAGATCGCCCGGGCCGCCCGCTACCCGATCCACTGGCACCGCGATCCGAGCCTCGAGACCCGGTTCGGCAACCGCGGCTGGATGATCGAGGCCGTCGATCGGTCCGGCGACTGGATCAGGGACTGCTCGATCCACTCGAGCGGGCAGCGCGGCGTCGTGATCCACGGGGTGGACGCCGTGCGCGTCGAGTCGAACGTCGTCTTCGACGTCTGGGACCACGCGTACGTCTTCAGCGAGGACGGGCACGAGAAAGACAACGTCTTCTCGGGCAACCTCGCGATGCTGGTGAAGCGCAAGAGCCGCAGCGGGGGCGAGTTCGCGTTCTTCCGGGACGACCACACCGAGTCGAATCAGGCCGAGCACCGGCCGTCGGGGTTCTGGGGTCGCAACCCGTTCAACCCGATGATCGGCAACCACTCGGCCGGGACGGTCGAGGGGATCGGCTTCTTCATCGACTCGCAGGTGATGGGCCACGACATGAAGCGGCTGATCCAGCGCGAGCAGAGCAAGACGCACGGGGTGATCTTCCGCGACAACCTGTCGCACTCGAATTATCGCGAGGGCGTCTCCGGCGGCGGCATCCCGACCTACGGCCCGAAGACGCGCGGGCACGGCCTGATGATCGGCGACTACAACGCCGCGTTCGACGCGGGTTTCGAGGGTTTCCAGAGCTATCGCAACAGCGTGCTCGGGGTCTGGATCGAGGACGACCGGCACACGCTGCGCGACGCGATCTTGACGGACTCATCGGGCGGGATCATCGCGTTCCGCTCGAACATCGAGGACGTGGTGTTCAACCAGAAGTCGGACAACGACATCGGGCGCGGGCCCCAGAATCTCGGAAACCGAAAGGCGCCCGCCGGCGGCATCCACCTGCAGCCGACCGGCTACGGCAACCACGCCAACCTGCACGGTGTCACGTTCATCAACGTCGAGCCGGCGGCCGTCACGCAGTGGAAGGACCCCCTGAGCGACGGCGGCATGACGACCGAGGGCGTGGCGCTCGTCAACACCGGCGGGGTTTATCAGCACGCGAGCCCCGACACGATCGACGGCAGCTTCACCGACATCGACGGCTCGCTCACCGGGCGGGGGCGCGGCGCGATCGTCGGCGGGACGCCGCTGGCCGCGGCGGGCGCGAGCTTCGACGCCGGGTTCAACGCCTACGTGCTCGACGGCGTCCGGGGCTGCTCGAAGGTCGATGCGGCGGAGCCGTACGGCGTGCTGAACTCGGCCGACATCGAGGCGTTCGTCGGCGCGTTCCACGAGGGCTTCGCGCTCGCGGACCACGCCGAGCCGCTCGGCGTGATCAGCCAGTCGGACGTCGCGGCGTTCGTCGCCGGGTTCTTCGCGGGCTGCGACTGAGCTCCGCGTCGGCGTCTCAGGGGTAGTCCTGGCGCGTGGCGCGGATCACGCCGTCGCAGAGGTGGACGTGCGGCGGCTGCGAGCAGACGAAGGTGATCAGCCGCGCGATGTCCTCGGGCATGAGCACGGGCCCGATCTTCTCCATGAACTGCCCGAAGGCGTCCTTGTCGTAGCCGGCGACCTGCTGGAACTCGCTGGCGACAACGCCGGGCTCGATGATCGAGACGCGGACGCCCTTGGGCCCGACCTCGCGACGCACGGCCTCGGCGATCGAGTGCACGGCGAACTTCGTCGAGCCGTACATCGAGCTGAACGGGCTGATGTGCCGCCCGACCGTCGAGCCGAGCACGACGATGTCGTGGGCGCGCTTCTGCCAGTCGCCGTTGCTCTGGCGCTCGGCCATGGCGTTCGCGGCCGCGCGGAGGAGCCTGGCCGCGCCGAGCAGGTTGGTCCGGACGACCTCCTCCCAGTCGCCCTCGTCGCTGTCGAGCACGCCGCCGCGGAGCCCGCGCCCGGCGTTGACCACGACCAGGTCGGCCGGGCCGCCGAAGGCCTCTTCGCACGCCGTCAGGCACGCGTCGATCGTCGACTGTTCGCTGGCGTCGCCCGCGACCACGGCGGTCCGATCGCCCAGCTCGGCCGCGAGGGCCTCGAGGCGTTCTTTCCGGCGTGCGTTGAGCACGACCGAGGCGCCTTGCGCGACGAGGTCGCGTGCCACGGCCTCGCCGATGCCGGCCGAGGCCCCCGTCACCACCGCGATCCGTCCGTCGAGCGTTCCCATCGGGGGCCTCCGTTCCAGTGATCATTCGAGCCCGATGCTACGACGCGCTATCTTCGGGGGCATGTTCGGATCGCACCTCTCCATCGCAGGCGGCATGCACAACGCCCTCGACGAGGCCGAGTCGCTCGGGCTCGACACCGTGCAGGTCTTCACCAAGAACCAGCAGCAGTGGAAGGTCAAGCCGCTGTTGGACGACGCCGTCGCCGAATGGACGGCACGCCTCGAGCGTCTCGGTTGGCAGGGCCGGACCGTCAGCCACGCCAGCTACCTGATCAACATGGCGAGCCCTGACGATGAGCTCTGGGCCAAGTCGATCGGCCTGATGCGCGAGGAGATCGAGCGCTGCGAGACGCTCTCGATCCCGTTCTTGGTCCATCATCCCGGGGCGTACACGACCTCCGACGCGGACAGCGGCCTCACCCGCATCGCCGACGCGTACAAGCGGCTGCTGAAGGAGACGAAGGGCTACCGCACCGTGCTCTGTCTCGAGGACACCGTCGGGAGCGGCTCGAACCTCGGCCGCTCGTTCGACGAGCTGGCCGATCTTCGCGGGCGCATCCTCGATCGCTCGCCGGTGCCCGATCGGGTCGGGTTCTGCTTCGACACCTGCCACGCGCATGCCGGCGGCTACGACATGTCGGGGCGGGCGTCGGCCGAGGGAGTCCTCGAGGAGTTCGACCGGCTCTGCGGGCTGAAGCACCTGCGGGTGATGCACCTGAACGATTCCAAGGGCGATCTCGGCAGCCGGAAGGACCGGCACGCCCATATCGGCGAGGGCACGATCACGCAGCCGCCGGGGCGGAAGAGCCAGCCTCTCAAGGCCTCGGGATTCGCCGCGGTGGTCAACCATCCGGCGCTGCGCGACGTACCCAAGATCCTGGAGACCCCGAAGGGCGAGGATGATCGCGGGAGGGCGTTCGACCTGCGTAACCTTCGTCGCTTGAAGGGGATGATGGAGTAGGGATCGCCCCCCTCTGGGCGAGCGTGTGGAGCTGGGGTGCCGCCGCGGGCGTCCGCGGGGGCCGAATCTGTGGATCGCAGGCCCGTCGCGGGCCGAGATTGACCCCTCCGGGGCGGCCGGTGCGCCCTCGGAGTCAGAAGAGAGCCCAGATGCCGCGAAGCACAGCCATCCGACGCCCGAGCCTGGCCGCCGCCGCGCTGGCCGTCCTCCTGCTCGCCGCCTGCGACTCGACGCCCCGGGCCGATTCACGCCAGGACGAGCGGACGCTTGTCCGCTCGGGGCGCGGGACGAGCTCCGAGCGGGCGGCCGAGGTCCGAGTGGCCGAGGCGACCGCCCTGAAGGACCAAGGCATCGACGAGCGGGCGCTCGCCGAGTTCGAGCGGGCGATCGAGGAGAACCCGGACCTGACCGTGGCGTACATGGGCGCCGCCGACATCTACCGCGAGCGCGGCGACTACACGTCGGCCGAGCGCCGCTACCGCGAGGCGACCGAGCTCGAGCCGCGGAACTTCGAGGCGCAGTACTACCTCGGCCTCTGCCTGCAGCTGCTCGATCGGGCGGCCGAGGCGGTTCGGGTCTATCTGACGGCGCTGGCGCTCCGCCCGGACGACTTCGACGCCAACCTCAATCTGGCGACCGCGTACATCCAGCTCGACGAGCCGGCGCAGGCCCGCCCGTACGCGGAGCGGGCGGTCCGCATCCGCCCGGACGACGGCCCGGCGCGGGTGAATCTCGGCGCGGTCTACGCCGATCTGGAGGAGCACGGTTCGGCGGTCGTCGAGTACCGCCAGGCGGCCGAGTTGATGGAGCTGAGCCCGGAGCTGCTGTTGAACCTGGCGGAGAGCCTGGGGCGGACCGGGCGCTACGCCGAGATGTCGGCGACGCTGGAGCAGGCGGTCCGCATCGAGCCGTCGCCGATCGCGTACGAGCGGCTCGGCTCGGCGCTGTTCCGCTTGAAGGACTACGACGCGTCGCTCGATGCGTTCCGCGACGCGGCCGAGCTCGACGCGGGCCACTACCCGGCCTGGAACGGCGTCGGGGTCTGCCTGCTGAACCGGTACCTGTGGTCGGAGCGGCGGGACGAGTCGGCCCTCCGCGGGGCTCTGGAGGCCCTCCGGCGCTCGCTGCAGATCCGGCCGAACCAGCCGAAGATCGTCGAGTTGCTCCGGCGCTACGGCTAAGCGCTTCGACTCGGATCCCAATACCATTCTGAGATGGCGGCGATCGACGCCCAGAGCCCGGACGGCCGGAGCCCGGCTCCGGTCATGCGCGTGCGGCCCGCGCTGGTCGCCTGCCATGCGTGCGGGCTGATCCAGCGGCTGCCGACGCTTCGCCCGGACCAGCGGGCCAGATGCCGGCGCTGCCGTCAGGCGCTGCGGCGCCGGGCGCGGCCGAACGCGGCGGCGCGGTGCGCGGCGCTCTCCGCGACGGCGCTGGTGCTGTACTACCCCGCGATGACCGAGCCGGTGCTGCAGATCCAGCGGTTCGGCTACACGACCGAGAGCACGATCCTCGACGGGGCGAGCGCGCTGATCGCCGAGGGGTCGGTCGGGGTGGGCCTGATCGTGCTCGTGTGCTCGATCGTCGCGCCGGTCGCCAAGCTGCTGGCGCTGCTGGCGATCAGCGCCGGCTCGCTCGTGCCGGGCGCGGCTCACCGGGCGTTGCTGTACCGGGTGGTCGAGTGGATCGGTCGCTGGGGCATGCTCGACGTGCTGCTTGTCGCGATGCTCGTCGCGGCGGTCAAGCTGGGCTCGTGGGCCGAGGTGACGGCGGGTCCGGGGGCGTTCGCGTTCGCCGGCGTGGTCGTCTTCAGCATTCTGGCGTCCGCCGCGTTCGACCCGCACGCGATCTGGCGGCTGCAGCGGACGGGTGAGGGGGGCGGGCGATGACGGACGGCGGCCCGATGCCTGAGCAACTGCCCGAGGCGATCGCGGCGCCGCGGCGCGCGCCGCGGACGTGGAGCGTGCTCTTCGTGCTGCCTCTGCTGGCGGTCGCGCTGCTGACGTACGTCTACGCGACCGCGCAGCGGGACCGCGGGCCGCTGATCACGATCCGCTTCGACAATGCGCACGGGCTCGAGCCGGGCGACGCCGTCCAGCACCGCGGCCTCAACGCCGGGCAGGTCGAGTCGATCGAGCTGGCGCCGAGCCTCGAGGGCGTGATCGTTCGCGCCAGGCTGCGCCGGTCGGCGATCGGTCTCGCGGCGGAAGGCTCGCGGTTCTGGATCGTTCGCCCGACGGTGAGCCTGGAGCGCGTCCAGGGGCTCGAGACGCTCGTCGGGCCGCGGTACATCGCGGTGGATCCCGCGCCGCAGAACGCGCCGCGCCGGCTGGTCTTCGACGGCCTCGAGGACGAGCCGGATGCGCCGCTCGCCGAGGCCGACGGCTCGCTGCCGATCGTCGTCCGCGCGCGTTCGACCGCGAGCCTGACGGTCGGGTCGCCGGTGCTCTACCGCGGCGTGCCGGTCGGGGCCGTGCGCCGGATCGAGCTCGCGCCGGACGCGACCGCGGTCAATCTCGGGCTCGTGATTCAGCCGAGGTACCGCCCGCTGGTGCGGACCGACTCGCGGTTCTGGGACGCCGGCGGCGTGTCGGCCGACTTCGGGATCTTCGGAGGCCTCTCGCTGCGGGCCGGCTCGCTGGAGACGGTGCTCTCGGGCGGGATCGCGTTCGCCACGCCCAACCGGTTCGACGAGCCGGCCGAGCCCGGGCACGTCTTCGAGCTCGAGCCCGAGGCGGACAGCGATTGGCTCGATTGGGACCCGGCGATCGAGCTGGCCGGCGCTCCCTGAGCGCCCCCGTGCCTTTGTGCCCCCGTCCCTATCCTCGCCCATGCCCGACACCAGCCTGCTCGAGACCTTCCCGACGCCCGAGACCTCCGGGGCCCAGCTCGTGATCGAGCACGTCTCCGAGGAGTTCACCTCGGTCTGCCCGAAGACCGGTCATCCCGATTTCGGCGACGTGATCCTGCGCTACGTGCCGCGGGCGACATCCGACGGCGGCGTCTGCGTCGAGCTGAAGTCGCTCAAGCTCTACTACCAGTCGTTTCGAAACGAGGGCATCTTCTACGAGGCCGTGACGACGACGATCCGCGATCACCTGGTCGAGGTCATGCAGCCGCAGTGGCTGCAGATCGTCACGGACTGGAAGGGTCGCGGGGGGATCCGGAGCACGATCCGTGCCGAGCACGGCGACATCCCGCCGGAGTGGGCCGGAGTGTGACTCGGTGCTTCTAATCCCGCCCACGACCGACGACGCGGGCAACGCGCTGCGGTGCGATCTCCCGCGTGTCACGCGAGCGGTCACTGAACTCGAGCAGCGCGATGGTGATGATCGAGCGGCGGGGCGCACGATGCGTCGGCTCTGGCGGAGCCGATTCAGGCGGGCGGCCAGCGTGACGTTCGTCGTCGTCACGATCGCATTTCTTGTGTTTAGCGTCGCTCTCGGCAACAAGCTATTTCTCTTGGGGATCATCGGTTTTGTCGTAATCGTGGGAGGTCAGCTCCTCGTTGTGATGCTCCTTTGGCTGCGCCGATTGATCCGATCGCGTCGCGTTGCACAGCTCCACGCTGATTCGAGTTCTCTCGATGCTGCACGAGGACGCCCGGTCGTTGCTTCACCCCGTACAAACGACGCGATCTCGAGCCACGTGTTCTTCGATCATGCGATCCGCAGCGGCGTGTGCGCCGCGTGTGGGTTCGGAATCGAAGGCGTGCCGGAGATCGAGGGGGCGGTCACCTGCCCGGAATGCAGCGCGAAGTGGCTGGTAGCTATTCGCGAATCCGAGCACGCCGCGGCGGAGGCCGCGGATCTGCCCGCTTCCAGATGCGGGAGCGGCTATCGGATCCGAGACTGGCGTGGTCAGAGGCGATGGCTCATTGCCGATCTCTCTCGCTCCGAATGGCGGCGGGCGCGCCGCGAGGCCAAGCCGCTCTCCTGGCGGTTTGTGCATGTGGTCGAGGTCGTTGCGATCGCCGCGATTGTGAGTTCGCCGCTCCTCATGATCGATGAGCGCATTGTGTACCAATACGGACGAGTGGGCGCAATCCTGCTCGGCATCGGTGTCGGCGGGCTCGGGGTCTTCGGTCTACTCGGCGCGCGGCCCTCGCTGAACAGCGGGGCGGCACAGCAGGTGGCAACGCATCGATTTAAGAGCGGCCGGTGTCCGTCGTGCAACGATCTGCTTCCGAGCCATCGGAGCCCGATCGATCACGCACGGATCTGCACAAAATGTGCCGCGGCATGGCAAGATGATCTTGGGATGCTGTTTCGAAAATGAACAACCTACGGCGAGATCCCATCCCCGTCCTCACCACCGGCCTCCGCGTCGAGGACGACGCCGGCGAGCTGTGCAACGTCGCCAGCCCGTTCGCGCCCGACCGGATCCTCAAGGCCGTCTACCCGACGAGCGGCAAGGGCGAGCGCCGGCGGCAGGCGCTCGGGACCTCGCTCTGGACCGAGAAGCCGCTGCGCATGGCGATCGGCACCGTCGGCGGGATGTTCGGCTTCATCTGGGTCGGCTTCGCCGTCGGCGGGCGTGTCGGATTCCCGTGGTACTTGTCCTTGGTGATCGGCGCGGTCGTGCTCTGGTTCCTCGGGTTCAGCAACTCGATCAGCAGCCAGATCTCGTGGTCGATCGCGGCGGCGCGGAACCACCGAAGGGGCAAACGGCGGAACGTTCGCCACTGCGCATACATCCGCGCGTGCCTCATCGAGGACCGGTGCCCCTGCTGCTCCTATGAGCTCGCGACGGTCGAGGCCGAGGGCGGCAAGAAGCGCTGCCCGGAGTGCGGCGCCGTGTGGGACGTCGACCTCTGGAAAGCCGATCACCTGCCGCTCGACTGGAAGGCGACGATCGGCCACAGCCGCGGCAGCCGGCGCAAGCTCCACAAGGACGCGCGACGGCGCTGGGTCGCGCTCCGCGCTCGCGAGCCGTGGCCGGCTTTCGTGAAGATCCGCGCAAAGCTGCTGGTGCGCGGCCTCTGGTGGCGGCTGCTGATCGATCTGGCCGTGCTGGGCGGCGGCGTCGGGGCGGTCTGGTCGATCCTCACGCTGCCGGATGGGGCGCCGGCGCAGGCGTTCGACGACGCTCGGGCGTACGCCAGCTTCGCCATCACCGGCCTGATCGTGTACGTCCTGGTCCGCATGGTGATCGCGTCGCAGCTCGCGACGATCCGTCTCGTGCGGCGCGATCTCGGCGCCGGCGTTTGCCCCTGTTGTGGCGCTGCGCTCGCGCGGGATCCGAGCCCGGTCGACGGCGCGATCCTGTGCGAGACCTGCGGGGCGGCCTGGCCCGCGGACGCCGGCGCGTCGCTCCGGGTCTTCCTTCTCGCCGGCTAGTCAGCGGATGCGCCCCGGTGCGAGCGGGGGCGATACGCTCTCCCGATGAGCCAGCGCCAGTACATCAATCAGATGAAGCCCTCGCAGCGCATCGAGGGGGCCTTCACCATCGCCAACGCCCAGCTCGGGCGGACCAAGAACGACAAGCCGTACCTGCGCTGCCTGCTCAGCGACAAGAGCGCCCAGGTCCCCGCGCGGATGTGGTCGATGGACGAGGCGCACTTCGAGCGTCTCCCGACCGACGGCTTCGTCTACATCGAGGGCGAGACGCAGGACTACCAGGGGCAGCTGCAGATCGTGGTCCACCAGATCGACCCGATCGATCCATCGCCCGAGCAGCTCGCCGACCTGCTGCCGGTCTCGGCGCGCAACCCGGACGAGATGCTCGCGCGCGTCGAGGAACTCATCGCCTCGCTCGAGCACGACGGCGTGCGCGCGCTCGGCGAGCTGTTCCTCGAGGACGAGCACTTCATGCGCGAGTTCACCGTCGCGCCCGCCGCCAAGCAGCTGCACCACGCCCACCTGCACGGCCTGCTCGAGCACACGGTCTCGCTGATGGAAGCCGCGCACCGCCTGTGCCCGCTCTACCCCGGCATCAACCGCGACCTGGTGGTCATGGGCTGCTTCCTGCAAGACATCGGCAAGACCCGCGAGCTGCGCTACGACGTCGGCTTCGCGTACACCGATCTCGGCGAGCTCGTCGGCCACATCGTCGAGGGCACGCACATGCTGCGCGACAAGATCGACCTGCTCCGACGCGAGAGGGGGGTTCGCCTCCCCTCGGGCGCGGCGCTCGTCCTCGAGCACATCATCCTGAGCCACCACTCGCTGCCCGAGCACGGCGCCGCGAAGGTCCCGATGTCCCCCGAGGCGATCCTGGTCGCGCTGATCGATCAGCTGGACGCCAAGACGGTGATCGCGCTCGACGCGTCGGGCCGCACGGGCAAGGGGCCGCCGTCGAATGCGAACGGGCACTTCACAGAACGCAATTGGGCGCTCGGCGCCAAGATTTACCGGCCGGATCCACTAGCCAAACCGGACCCAATCTCTGGTTGAACGCCGCGTCGTCGGGGCCTCGGTCGGACGTAGTGTCTTTCGTGGGCGACGAGGTCTCCATCCGCGTCAACTTCTCCAGGCCGCTGCCGATCTTCCCGCTCGACGGCACGATCGTTCTGCCGCAGCAGGTCCTGCCTCTGCACATCTTCGAGCCGCGGTACCGCCAGATGGTCGATCGCGTCCTCGACGGGTCGGGGCAGATCGCGATCGCCACGCTCAAGGGGCGATCGTGGCAGACCGAGTACCACGGCAACCCGGAGATCCTGCCGGCGGTCTGTGTCGGCCAGGTCGTGCAGCACGAGAAGTTCCCCGACGGCCGCTACAACATCCTGCTCCAGGGCGTGTGCCGGGCGAGGATCGTCGAGGAGATCATGCCCGACGCCGACCGCCTGTACCGCCAGGCAATTCTCGAGCCGATCGGGCTGGGCGTGGTCGCTGGCGATGAGCCGGCGCGGGTGCGTGAGTGGCTGGCCGATGCGCTGACCGAGGATCCGCTCTCGCGGCTTTCTGTTGCCGAGCAGGTCGTCGAGTACGTCCGCAACGATGAGGTGCCGACCGAGGCCGCGCTCGAACTCGTCGCGTTCGCGACGCTGACCGAGAAGTCGGTCCGCTACCGGCTGCTCGCCGAGGGCGACGTGAACCGGCGGGCGACGATCGTCCGGGACGAGCTCTCGAGCCTCGGGCGGATGATCCAGAAGGCCCAGCTCCAGCGGCCCGAGGAATGGCCCAAGGGCCTGAGCTGGAATTGATCGAGTATTTGATCGCTCTTTGATAGGGCGAAGATTCCTCGGAATCCGGCAGATTCGCCTTGGTGCATTGCGTTAGCGTGTGCAAACTGTATCATGCATTCACAAATGAATGCGTGACGGAATCACGGGCGGCGCACCGCGATTCTTCAGGCAGGGGCCCACGGCATCGGAAGGAGCTGTCCATGGCATCCATCAGCGGCACGACGGCATCGCGGGCGAGCGGGCCCGCCCTTGGGAGGATCTTCGGTCGGCGTGCCCGGATCGCGCTGGGCGCGGCCGGGCTGCTCACGCTGACGGGCTGCTCGAGCACGCTGGCCGGGGCGGGCCTCGGCAGCCTGGCGGGGCTCGCGATCGGCTCGTTCAGCGGGAACGCCGGGACGGGCGCGGCGATCGGCGCGATCGCGGGCGGCGCGACCGGCGCGTTCGTTGACAACGCCCAGAATAATGCCCACAAGAACGCGCGCCGTCAGGACCACGGCTACGACCGGGGCTACGACCGGGGCTACGGCTACCGCGACGGCTACGAGGGCAGCCACCGGCGGCACCACGAGCACGACGGGTACTACGAGCGCGACCACCACCGCAGCCACGGCGAGCGGTACTACGAGTACGAGCGGTACGAGTCGAACTCGCGGTACCGCGCCCCGCGCGAGGCGGAGTACGAGCGGTACGAGTACCGCCGCGTCCCGAACTGAATCGTCCGGACGCTCCCGACCGCCGACAGCGCCCGCGGAGCCGCCCCCGCGGGTGCTGTCGTGGTCTATGAGGGGCTGATCGTTCCTCCTACTCGTCCGAGGCCGCGAGCAGCGACCCGTGCGCGGCGTGCTCCGCCGTGACGACTTCGTCGAGCCTTTCGGCGAGCGCGGCAAAGAGCTCGATCGCTCGCTCGGGCGTGATCGCGTCTTCTCCCGTGTCCGATGCCGACGGTGCGGCGGGTGTGCCCGAGCCGCGGGACTCGTCGAGCAGCTCTCTGTACTTGTCGAACGACTCGCAGCCGGTCTCGACGACGGGCACGCCGCATGTCGCGATGAACTCGGAGACCGCGCGCCACGCGCGGCCGGCCGACTCGAACGCTCTGCTGGCTTCGGCGAGCTTCTCGTTTCCGGTCAGCTCGGCCGCTTCGGCGAGGAACTCGGCCTGCATCGGCCGCCCGGCCGCGGGGGACGTGAACTCGTGCTCGATCCCCTGGAACGTCCGGCGGAAGGCGTCGCAGGCGTGAGCGCTCTCGGCGAAGACGCTCGGCCAGCCCTTCGGGTCGCGCTCGTCGGTGACCAGGCGTCGCCACTTCTCGAGACCGGCGAGGCCCATGTTGGAGGCGAAGCCCTTGAACGGCGCGTTGGTGTACCGATCGGCGGTGTTGCGCACCGCATCGCGTACCGCCGCGGCGAGCTGATCGGCCGACGGTCCGGGGGTTCCGTCGGCGATCGACACCAGACGCTGCTTGGATTTCTTGTGCGCGGCCCGCGCTTTGGCGAAGTGATCCGCGCCGACCCGCCTGGGCTCGGCCGGTCCGTCGGCGATGAGCAGGTCGTCGCCCTCGCGCGCGAGCACGGCGACGACGTCGGGCGCGCCGCCGGCCATCTCGGTCCGCGACGCGTTCTCGTCGGCGAGTGTCACGCGATCGATCGTGCAGAGCGCGGGCAGGCCGGATTCGAGCGCGTCATCCAGAGCCTGGCGGGCCTTCGCGGCGCTCGCGGTCTGCGAGGTGGTCGCGGGGAGCCCGAGGCGCTCGAGGCCTCCGGCGATGAAGGTATCTGGCACGGTGTCATAGCGCGTCAGCACCGAGAGCAGGGGCGGGAAGCCCTTGTACTCGAAGACGGCGTAGAGGAACCCGACGCCGCCGCAGAGGCCGAAGAGCATCGCCTCGCTGAATGGCTGCCCGGTGTGCGGGGCCCTGACTCCGGCGGCTTCGAGGATGAGCCGCAGGGCGTTGGTGTCGCTGCAGACACCGCCGATGGTCAGGCGGTGCTCTCCGGTGGGTCGCTCGTCGCTGATGTTCGCGCGGGCGCCGAGGATCTGGGCTCTTGCGGTGGTGTATCGCTCGCCGGTCTTGGCCATGCGTGCGCGGACGGTCGCTTTGAAATCTCGGTTGCGTGTCATCGGTGCTATCCACTCTGCGCACCTTCCCGGCGCCGCCCGTCCGCGGCCGAGGGGGTGCTCGAATGGAACGCCGGACAACGGCACCCCGGGGGAGTCGGGCTCCCCTTTGCTCTCTGTCGCGGCCCGGGACGGCGGGCCATCGAGAGTTGGGCAGCGGGATTCTGCCGCTTAGAGGCTACACGATCCCGGGCCGGTCCCACAAGGCTCGGCCGTCCGGATCCGCGGGACGAGCCGCGAGCGATCAGAACATGAACGGGTCGTCGAGCGGTGAGGGGCGACGCTCGGTCGGGCGTGGCGCGCGTGCGGCGCGCCGGCAGGTGTCGGCGAGCGCCTGGTGGAGCTTCTCGTGTTCCGGCACGGCCTCGAGGGCCTCGAGCAGGTCGTCCATCTGCCACCAGGGGGAGTGCTCGGGGTCGATGGACTCGATCGCGCTGTCGCCGAGCGCCTCGCCCGCGGCCTCGAACCAGGTCAGCGGGATCTTGCCCTCGAAGTTGTCGAGCGTGCTGCGGCCCTTGACGCGCTCGAGCGGGACCGGCGGGTCGATCCGTGTCCGGACCGAGTGCTCTGCGGTGACGCCGACGATGGGCCACTTGCCGAGCTTGGTCAGCGGCTCGCGGGTCAGAACGAAGACCGGGATCTTGGTTCGCTCGGCGGCCTGGCGGAGCGCCCGCCCGTCGGCGCCGATCATCGGCGGCTGGATCAGGTAGCAGCCGGGTCGGAGCGGGCGCGGGGCGTCCTCGGGGGCTCCGATGACGGTCACGGGCGTCTCGCGCCCGGCGGCGTCATCGACGGCGAGCTGGCGGATCTGGCGGCGTGCCTCCTGCAGCGGCAGGCAGATGCGGGCCATGCGTTCGGGGTCGATCGCGGACCGGGCGCGGGCCAGGGCCCGCGTCGCGAGGGCCGTGGCCTCGAAGTACCGCGTCGCCGCGAGGGCCAGCGAGGCCTGCTCCATCATCTCGTCGATGGCGTTCACGGCGGGTTCGGTTCGCACACCACAGGGTACGAGGACCGGGGCTCGTGTGATCATGAGATGGGCGCTCGATCAGGCCCCGGCGCCGGCGCTGACCTCTGCAAGCTGCTTGAGCATCGCCCGCCAGCGTTCGGCGACGTCCTCGAGGTCGTAGCCGATCGCGTCGCTGAGGGCCGACCAGTCCTGCTGGGTGAGCGCCCGCTTGATCTCCTCGAGGGCGCCCACGAGCTCGGCGATGATGTCCTGGGCTTGTACAGCGCCCTGCTCGGTCGGGACCTCGATCTCCTCGGGCGTCACGCCCGCCAGGGCCGAGGCGTGGACAACGACGTCGCGGACCGCCTGCCAGGTGGCCAGGGCCTCGCTCAGGGGCTCGCCCGCGGCCTCGAGCTCGCCCTGCTGGACGAACTCGGCCGCCTCGCGCTGCTTCTGGACCGCGGCGTCGAGGGCGTCGCCGGCGTCGTGGATCGTCGTGGTCAGGAACGCGACCTTGTCGGCCGAGACCATCGCCAGCTCGCCGATGCCTGCGTTATCCGCTGGGGGCTCGGAGAGGAGCCGCCCGTCGATGGGCTCGCCGTCGCTGCGGACGTCGATGATGATCCGCCCGGCCGACTCGGCGCGGACGCGGGCGGCGTCGAGCGCCGCCGCGAGGCCGTCCGGGGCGGGGGAGATCGGCTGGCCGTCGAGGAGCGTGATCACGCGCGGGACTCCGGTGTTAGGAGGCCTCGGCGGGGACCGCGGCTGCGGCGGGGGGCGGGGCCTCTGCGGCCTTCTCGGCTTGGCGACGCCTCTCGCGCCGCTTTTCCTTCTTGATGAGGCGCAGATTCCGCGCGTAGATGACCACGCCGGTGGACTGGCCCAGGACGCCGACGACGTCGACGCGCCAGACGAAGTAGGTGAACAGGCAGACGCCGCCGAGGAAGCTCAGCCACCAGAACAGCTCGGGGACCTGGCTCTTGCGGGATTTCTCGGAGACCACCCACTGGATCAGCATGCGGCCGAAGAAGGCGACCTGGCCGCCGAGGCCGACGGCGACCCAGACGAAGTTTGTCCAGTTGGTGATGTTGAAGAAGCCCAGCAGCGTCCGCTCCCAGCCCGGGCGCTCGGTCCAGGAGGCGAGGCGGTCCTCGACGATGGCCTGGTAGCGGGTCTGGTCGATCCAGCCGAGCTCCTCGAGACTGTCGTTGTTCGCGAAGTGGTACTCGAGCGAGCCGTTCTCGCCCCGGCGCTGCTCGACGTCGAAGCGCTGGGATCCGAGCCGCATCTCGAACCGCTGGGCATTCGGGTCGATCCGCTCGCCGCGCTGGAGCGTCGGCATGAGGACCATCCACAGGCCCGCGGCGAGCAGGCCGATCATGGCGAAGACCGGGCCGGCCTTCACGGCGTCGACTCCTGCGGCGCCGACTCCTGCGGATGGCTTTCCTGGGCGGCGGGCTGGCTGTCGGGCTTCGGCTCGGCGGCCGCGTCCGGCTGGGCTGCCGAATCGGCGAGAAGCGGCCGCTCGGTGCTGGTCACCGGGCGCCGGCGGCTGCGCATCCAGCGGACCGCGAAGAGGTCGATCAGGCCCGGCAGCGCCCGCTTGGTGATTCCGGCGCCGTACTTGGTCTCGCCCGCGTGGCGGTGCCGGTGGGCGACCGGCATCTCGACCACGGTGTAGCCCATGTGGCGGGCGCTGACCGGGATGAACCGGTGGACGCCCTTGAACTCGAGCGGCAGGCGCAGCGCGATCTCGCGCTTCATGACACGCAGCGAGCAGCCGGTGTCGCGGATCGAGTCTCCCAGCAGCCAGAGGCGAAACTTGCGTCCGACGATCGAGCCGACCTGGCGGATCCAGGCGTCGCCGGCGCGTCTCGCGGCCGAGCGGTCGCCCTGGACGAAGTCGGCGCCCTCGCGCTCGAGCAGGTCGAGCATCGCGGGGATGTCGGCGGGGTCGTTCTGCAGGTCGGCGTCGAGAACGGCGATGAGCCTGCCGCGGGTCGCCCGGAACCCGGCGTGGAAGGCGGCGCTCTGGCCGTTGCCCTTGCCAGGGGGCGTGTTGCTCATGCGGACGCAGCGGAGCCAGGGCCTGGGGTTTCCGTTGGCGTCGGCGCGGGCGGCCTTGGCGACCTCGTCGAAGGTGCCGTCGGTCGAGCCGTCGTCAACGATCACGAACTCGAAGGTCTTCCCGGTGGGGGTCAGCGCGGCCTCGATCTCGGCGACGAGGCCTGCGACGTTGCCCTCTTCGTTGTGGGCGGGCGCGACGACGGAGAGGTCGAGTGCGGCGGGTTGGTTGTCGGATTGACCGGGTGTCGTCCCCATTTGTCCGGCGTCCCCGTCCATAGCGGTCAGGGTAGGGGCGGGCGGCGATCGATGGTGTGCGGAGCCGCGTCGGGCGCGCCCGCGCCGGGCGTGGTGTGCTATGTTTTCTTGGAACGATTCCAAAGAAGGTGCGTCTTGTCCGGAATTGGCGCACCTTTCGTCGAGGGGTTCGATCGCATGCACCTGAAGCATTCCGACCACGACCACGGGCCGAAGACGGTCAAGGTGAAGTTCATCGTCGAGAACCCGGAGGAGGTCCTCGACGATCACCACCACGACGATCTGACCAAGGCCGAGCACGACGTGATGGCCGCCAAGGGCGAGCACCTGCTCGAGGTCGCGGTGGACAACGGGATCAACATCGAGCACGCGTGCGGCGGCGTCTGCGCGTGCAGCACGTGCCACGTGTACGTCGAGCAGGGGATGGACCGGCTATCCGAGGCGACCGAGGCGGAGGACGACCGCGTCGAGGAGGCGCCGGGGCTGCAGCGGAATAGCCGCCTGAGCTGCCAGTGCGACATCGAGGCCGAGGGCGACGGGCCGATCGTGGTGCGTGTGCCGGCGTGGAACCGCAACGCGGTCAAGGAAGTGCCGCATTAGGTCTTGTCGCCGCCCTGCGGCGGCGAGGGGCTGTCGAGCGAGGCGAGCAAACGCTCTGTCTGCTCGATTTGTGGCTTTGCGCCGATCTTCGTGAACAGACCGAGGGCTTCATCCCAGAGTCGGCGAGCCTCGTCGAGGTCGCCCCTGGTCTGGGCGACGAGGCCCATGTTGCCGAGCTGGATGGCCTGCCCCTCGAGGCTGCCGAGCCGCTTGTTGATCTCGAGGGCTTCGCCAAAGAGCCGCATGGCCTCGTCGAGGTCGCCCCTG
>JBCBKP010000019.1:0-65969 GCA_038521625.1 Planctomycetota bacterium | reverse complement strand
TTTGGGTCACGAGATCCCGGATCTCGGGGAGGTGGTACCGCAGCGCGTCAAACGCCGCCCGACCGCGATTGACGCCGAGCAGAATCAGCGGGAGAGCGGACGCGACCAGGGCCGCGCTGACGCATCCCGCGGCGAGGAGGCCGTCGCGTCGCGTACCGGCTTGTGCTCCAGGAACGTCGCTGGCCATCGATCGCCGATGCTAGCGGGACCGCGAACGGGCCCCGACCCCGCGACCCCGGACGGGCGTACGTCCGTGGCCCGCCGAATGATCGCTTCCTCGGAGCCGACGCCCTGACCGACCACGCCGCGACATCCCCGCCCTCGACAGCCGACGCAAGTCGTGGCGGTATCTTGGCTTATCTTCGACTGGCCCGGCTGAAGCAGTGGGCGAAGAGCGTCTTCGTCCTGATCGGCCCGGTCTACTGGCTCCAGGACAACCGCCCGGAAGCCTGGGGCGGGTTCGTCTTGACCTGCAGTCTGACGGCGCTGGCGTTCGCGCTGGCGAGTTCGGCCTGCTACGTCTTCAACGACCTCGCGGACATCGAGTCCGACCGGGCCCATCCACGCAAATGTCGGCGTCCGCTCGCCTCCGGGGCGATCTCGCCGGCGGCCGGGCGGATCTTCGCGGGCGTGCTCGGGGTGCTGGCGGCGGTCTGCGTGGTGTTTCTCGAGCCTGCTGCGAGGAGCTGGGTCGGCGGGCTGCTGGCGCTGTACGTCGTGAACGTGCTGACCTACTCGGCGGCGCTCAAGCACCGGGCGATCGCGGACACCATGAGCCTCTCGATGGGATTCGTCCTGCGTGTCTTGGGTGGCTGCGCGGCGGTCCTGATCCCGCCGAGCACCTGGCTGCTCTCGGTGACGTTCTTTCTCGCGCTGCTTCTCAGCTTCGGGAAGCGGCTCGGCGAGCGGGCGACGTTCTCGGGGGACGCGGAGGCCGCGGCACGGGCCCGCCCGGTCCAGGCGAGCTACAGCAGCGAGCTGCTGCGGATGATGGTGGTGGTCTCGGGGGTGGCGACGCTGCTGACCTACGCGGGGTACGTCTCGACGCGCGAGGACCGGTACACGTTCGGTGCCGAGGGCGAGTTCGGGTTCAATCTGCTCTGGCTCACGCTGCTGCCGGCGACGTACGGGCTGCTGCGGGCGATCCTGCTGCTGGAGCGCGGGCGGTACGACGATCCGACCGAGCTGGCGGTCAACGACCGGCCGTTCCAGGTCTCGGCGCTGGCGTTCGGGGGCCTGACGCTGGGGCTGCTCTGGTGGAGCTCGGGCGGCTGAGATCCCGGGATTCGCCCGCGCACAACATCTATTGGTGCTTGAATCGGTGAACCCTCGATGATCTACTTGGGTAGCACAGATCAGGCCTGAGAACGAAGGCCCGGCCCGCGGAGCGCGACGTGCGTGCGGGCCAGATCCACACAGGGCTAGACCGAGACCACGGGAGCACACTCGATATGCGGAACGCGATGTGGAAGGGATCGCTGCTGTTGCTGGCCCTCGGGGCGGCGACGGCGGCGAGCGCGATGGGCGCCGGCGAGCCCCCGGCGGCGGAGCCGCCGGCGACGCCCGGTTCGGGCACGGCGACGCTGACGATCACCGACGAGCAGGGCAACGTCTCGCAGGTCGATCTGGCGGCGGCGGCCGCGGCGTTCGCGAACCGGAGCTCGCGGAGCTCGCGCAGCGGCAACCTGCGCCCGTGGAAGCAGGTCAGCGACGGCTTCGAGGAGGTCGTCTCGACGACCGACGGCGGCTCGCTGTACAGCGTCTGGGTCAACGACGAGACGCAGGACATGCTGGCCGAGCTCCCGCGCGGCTTCGCGAGGCAGAAGCATTACATCGCGACGACGGTCGCGGGCGGCGAGATCTTCGCCGGCCTGCAGGCCGCCGACTACTACGTGCAGTGGAAGCGCTACGGCAAGGACCGGCTGGCGTTGATCCTCCCGCAGCTCCGCGTCCGCAGTTCGGGCGACCAGGAGTCGAAGGACTCGGTCGACATGATCTTCACCGACCGGGTGCTGATCGACGTGCCGATTCTCTCGACCGGCCCGAACGGTCAGCCCGTGATCGACCTCGACAGCCTGCTGGTCAACAACGCGACGACGTTCTTCGGCTTCCGAGCCGCGGGGCTGAACACACGCCTGAAGGAGGTCGCCAGCGCGAAGGCGTTCCCCGAGAACATCGAGATCGCCTACAAGCTGCCGGACCGGGCCGGTACGTTCAAGACGCTGCACTACTCGATCAGCCGCATCCAGGGCACACCGGGCTACAAGCCGCGCGAGGCCGACGAGCGGCTCGGCTACTTCGTGACCGGGTACGAGGACTACGGGCAGTTCGAGCGGAGCGACGTCTACAAGCGGTACATCAACCGCTGGAACCTCGAGAAGGCCGACCGGCGGCTCGACCTGAGCCCGCCGAAGGAGCCGATCGTCTTCTACGTCGAGCACACGACGCCGGTCCGCTACCGGCGCGCCGTGCGTGACGGCATCGAGTACTGGAACCGGGCGTTCCGGAACATCGGCATCGACGGCGCGATCGAGGTCCGCTTCCAGGACAGGGCGAGCGGCGCCCACATGGACAAGGACCCCGAGGACGTCCGCTACAACTTCATCCGCTGGCTGAGCAACGACATCGCGACGGCCATCGGCCCGAGCCGCGTCGACCCGAACACGGGCGAGATCCTCGATGCCGACGTCGTCCTGACCGACGGCTGGGTCCGCGTGTTCACCTACCGCTGGGAGGACCTGCTGCCCGAGCTGGCGATCGAGGGCTTCGGCCCCGAGACCCTCGAGTGGCTCGAGGCCAACCCGGACTGGGACCCGCGCGTGCGCATGGCGGCCCCGAGCGAGCGCGAGCGTGTCATCGGCCAGATCCAGCGCCGGCGCGGCGTGACCGCCTACGGCGGCGACGCGATCTCGACCGTCGACCCGACGCTGCTCGGCGACGACGAGTACGACGGGCTGATCGGGCGGGTCAGCCAGACCAACGGCATGTGCCGGGCCGCCCACGGCATGGCGATGAACCTCGCGATGGCGCGGATGCGGCTCGAGTCGCTCGGCCCCGCGCGCGACCTCGTCGGCTACCTCTACAACCTCGACTACTCGCAGCCGGAGATCCCCGAGGAGCGGCTGAAGGAGATCGTCGAGGCGATCAAGAACAACCCCGATTTCATCAACTTCGTGCCGCCGAACATCCGCGACCGGATCGAGGCGATGATGAACGAGGAGCAGCCCGAGGAGGAAGAGGAAGAGACCGACGAGGGCGAGGAGCCGAAGGCCGAGAAGCCCAAGCGCAAGAAGAACACCAAGGGCGTGACCCGCGGCGATCTGATCGACGGGGTGCCGGAGTGGTTCGTCAACCCGGCGCTCGCCGAGCTCGTCGCGCACGAGGTCGGCCACACGCTGGGCCTGCGTCACAACTTCAAGGCCAGCGCCGCCTACACGCTCGCCGAGATCAACAGCGAGGACTTCAAGGGCAAGAAGCCCTGGTCGGCCTCGGTGATGGACTACAACGGCGTCAACATCTTCATGCCGACCGAGGACGGCTCGGCCGGCACGGTCCAGGGCGACTTCAGCTCGATCGACATCGGCCCGTACGACATGTGGGTCATCGAGTACGGCTACACCTTCGGCGACACCGACAAGGTGCTCGAGCGCGTCAACGAGCCGGAGCTGGCCTACGGCACCGACGAGGACGCCAACGGCACCGACCCGACCGTCCGGCGCTACGACCTCTCCGCCGACCCGCTGGACTGGTCGCGGAACCAGATGCGCCTGGCGCAGAGCATCCGCGAGAACCTGCTCGACGGCTTCGTCGAGGACGGCGAGAGCTGGGCCCGGGCCCGGCGCGGCTACGAGATCTCGCTGAACACGCACTTCGGTTCGGTCGCCGTCCAGGCGAACTGGATCGGCGGCGCGTACTACCGGCGTGACAAGAAGGGCGACCCGGGCGGCCGGGCCCCGATCGAGCCGGTGGAGGTCGAGAAGCAGCGGGCGGCGCTCGACTTCGTGATCGACAACACGTTCTACGACAAGTCCTTCGGTCTCACGCCGGAGCTGCTGCGCTACATGTCGGTCGACAAGTGGTTCGACCGAGGCGGCCAGCCGCGCACCGACGCGCTGTACAGCGTGCACGACCGGATCCTGGGCATCCAGGCCTCGGCGATGACCGCGCTGCTCAACCCGACGACGCTCCGGCGCGTCTACGACAACGAGTTCGCGATCCCCGAGGACGAGGACGCCCTCACGCTCGCCGAGCTCATGGGACGCGTGACCTGGTCGGCGTGGGACGAGCTGCAGAACCCGCCCCGCGGCGAGTTCACCAACCGCAGCCCGATGATCTCGAGCCTGCGCCGCAACCTGCAGCGCGAGCACCTCGAGCGCCTGATCGACCTGACGCTCCCGGGCACGCTCCGCGGCGCCTCGGTCAACCCGATCCGCAACCTCGCGACCATGCACCTCCGCGAGCTGCACGGGCTGATCGGCGAGGTCAAGGAGGGCGCCCGCGGCGTCGATGACTACACCCTGGCCCACCTCGGCGAGGCCCACACGCGGATCGCCCAGGCGCTCGACGCCAAGTACATCTACAACACCGACAAGATCGGCGGCGGAGGCCAGCCGCAGATCATCTTCATCGGCCAGGACGGCAAGCCGATCGAGCGTTGAGACCCGAGCCGAATCGGTGACCCGACCGGGGCGGTCCTTCGGGGCCGCCCCGTTTCTTTTTGTTGAGCCGCTCAGTCGGGCGTGACCGCCTCGACCTCGATCTCGACGACGCAGGCCTCGTGGATCAACGCCGGGCAGCCGACCACCGAGAGGCACGCGACGTGCTCGCCCATGAACGCCTTGTGCGCCCGCCCCACCGCGTCGATCTGGCCCATGTCGGTCAGGAACACCCGGCTGAGCACGATGTCCGTCCGCGAAGCGCCGAGCTCGCGCATCGCCGATTCGATCATCTCGAAGGCCCGCGCGGTCTGCGCTCCGGCGTCGCCCGGCGCAAAGGGCTCGCCCCGCTCGTCGAGCGCGACGGTGCCCCCCACGACGATCCAGCCCTTGCACCGGATCGCCCGGCAGTAGCCGTACTCCCGCTCCCAGGGCGACGCGGAGTGGACGCGTTCTTGCTCACTTGTCACGGGATGATCCCCTCCCCGGATTCCCAAGCGTCGACGCGCGCCGGATCGCGCCCCGACCGAACTTCCGCGCGATCTCGTCGGCCGTCTCGTCGACGCGGTGATCGCGCTCGCGGCGCTCCTGATCGAACAGGCCGAGCTGCGCCCCCGCGGGCCCGAGATCGGCGGCCGCGACGCCGATCAGTCGCACCGGCCGGAACTGCCGCTCGGCCCAGCGACGGAAGAGCGTCCGGGCCGCTTCGCGGAGCTCGCCCGTCCCGTCGGTCGGCTCTGGCAGCGTGTCGGACCTCGTGATGGTCTCAAAATCGCCGTAGCGGATCTTCACGGTGACCCGCCTCGCGGCGACGCCCGCGGCCCGGACGCGGCGAGCCACGTCCTCGGCCTGCCCGTCGATCACCGAGAGGACCTCGCCCGGGTCGCCCAGGTTCTCGCCGAACGTGCGCTCGTGGCTGATGGACTTGGCCTCGCGGTCGGGCACGACCGGGCGGTCGTCCTCGCCGCGAGAGAGGCGCGCGATGTGGCGTCCGAAGTCCCCGAGCCGGTCCGCGAGCACGGCCTCCGGCGTGGCCCGCACGTCGGCGATCGTGCGCAGGCCCAGCCGGTGCAGGTGGTCCTCGGCGGAGGCGCCGACCCCCCAGAGCCTCGAGACCGGCAGCGGGTCGAGGACGTCGTGGATCCGTGCCGGCTCGATCACGACGAGCCCGTCGGGCTTGTCCAGATCGGACGCGAGCTTCGCGAGGAACTTGTTCGGCGCGATCCCGACCGACGCGGTGAGCCCGGTCCGCTCTCGGATCCGGGCCCGGATCCGCTCGCCCACGGCGATCGGCTCGCCGAGGAGAGCGCCGGTCCCGGTGAGATCGACGAACGCCTCGTCGATCGAGAGCGGCTGCACGAGCGGGCTGAACTCGGCCAGGATCCCGAAGACGACGTCGGAGAGCTCGCGGTAGCGGGCGCCGCGCGGCCGGACGACCTCGGCCTGCGGGCAGAGGCGCCGCGCGACGGCGGTCGGCATCGCGCTGCGGCAGCCGAACTCTCGGGCCTCGTAGCTCGCCGCCGCGACGACGCCGCGCCCGCCCGCGCCGCCCACCAGCACCGGCCTGCCCCGGAGGGCCGGGTTGTCGAGCTGCTCGACGGACGCGAAGAACGCGTCCATATCGACGTGCAGGATGACGCGCGGGCCGGCGTCCATGATCGGTCTCTCGTCCGCGGGCGTGGTCAGGCGAAGCGGGTCGCGCCCGATCGGCTCTGCGCGGTGGCCGAGGGGTCCGCCTCGTCGAGGTTGGCCGGGATGACGATGCGGAATGTAGCGCCCTTGCCGGGCTTGCTCTCGACGCGGATCTTGCCGCGGTGGTCCTGGACGATGCGCCGGGTCACCGCGAGGCCGAGGCCGGTGCCGCGGATGCCCTTGGTCGTGTTGAACGGCTCGAAGATCCACTGCAGCTTGTCGGGGTCGATTCCCTCGCCGTTGTCGACGATCGCGATCTCGGTGAGCGGGAACTGCAGGCTCGGCCGCTCGGGGCCGGGCTCGTGGTAGAAGACGCGGACGGTGACGACGCCCTCCTTGGCCGGGGCCGCCTCGATGGCGTTGGTCAGCAGGTTCATCAGCGCCTGGTGCATGAGGTCCGGGTCGATCGGCACCGGGGGCATCTCCTTGTCGTAGTCGACGATCAGGAGCACGCCCTTGTCCTCGGCGAGCTTCTCGAGCAGCTCGACGCAGTCGTCGATCAGCCCGCCGAACTTCGTCAGCTCGAGCTCGACGCGGCGCCGGCGGCTGAACGTCAGCATGTTCATCGTGAGCGCGACGATGCGGTCGAGGTTGCGCTTCAGGATGTCCCACCCGCCGGCGGCGATCTTCAGGTCGTCCTTCTGGAGCGCCATCTCGACGACGTCGGCGCCGCCGCGTAGGCCCTGGAGGATGTTCTTGATCGAGTGCGAGAGGCTCGCGACGGTCTCGCCGATCGCGGCCAGACGCTCGGTCTGCAGGCGTCGCGCCGTCTGTTCGGCGTTGGCGATCGCGAGCGCCGTGTGCTGGCCGATCGCGTTCATGAGCGCGAGCTGCTCGGTCGTGAACGTGTAGTTGGCGATCGAGCTGTCGATGTAGACGGCGCCGAAGGTGCGGTCGCCGAACTTGATCGGGCTGCAGATCGCCGAGCGGATGTTATACCGCTCGACCGAGTCGCCCGAGCTGAACCGCGGGTCGGCCTGGGCGTTGCTCGAGAGGATGCCCTCGCCCTCGCGGATCGTGTGGTACAGGATCGAGCGGCTGACCTGGATGGTCGCCTCGTCCTCGTCGGTCGGCGGCTGGGCGTACTTGACGACCGCCGGCACCAGATCCGGCCCGACCAGCGGGATCGCCTCGGTCATCAGGTCCTTGGGGTCGGGCTTGTGGCCCGGCTGATCCATCGACTGGCTCTGGAACTTCTTGTGCTTCTCGACGAGCATGATCGTCCCGCGCTGCGGGTCGAGCTCGTTGAAGACCAGGTCCATCACCTGCTCGAGCAGGCGCTGCTTGTCGGTGAGCTGCGCCGTCAGCGACGTGAGCTGGTAGATGACGCGGAGGTGGTCGACCGCTGCGCGCCCCGGTTCCGGCTCCGCGAGGATGACCGAGTCCTCGTTCGAGCTCAGGCGGTGCTCGACCGCGCTCTCCAGGCGCCCGTCGTGGACCAGCTGCACCGCGTCGAGGTGCTGGTCGCGGTCGATCTCGCCGACGCGGATCACGGTCGAGCCCACCCGGATCTCGTCGCCCTCGGACAACTCGACCCGGTCGGTGATCCGCTTGCCGTTGAGGTAGGTGTTGTTCTGGCTCCGCAGATCCTTGAGGTACCAGATGCCCCCGTCGGGCGTCAGCTCGGCGTGGCGCCGGCTGACCGTCGTGTCGCTGATCGGCAGGGCCTCCGACGAGCGCCCGATGAGCTGCGGCTCGTTCATCGGGACGTGGATGACCTTCCCGGCGTCCGGTCCCTCGGTGATCGTCAGTTTGAGCACCACCGCCACGGGGCGTTCCTCCTGCCCGAGCTCCCCACTACTCTAACCCGTCCGATCCATCGGACCGAGGAGGACCGGCCCTGGCGAAGAAAGCGGCGAACGCGGCACTCGACGCGACGACGCGCGTCGCGATCATCCACGGCAAGGACCCCTTCCTGCGGGCCGAGTACACCCGCGGCCTGCGGGCCGAGCTCGAGAAGGCCCACGGCGAGCTCGAGGTCAGCCGGTTCGACGGCCAGTCCGACGCCCTCGCCGACGTGCTCGACGAGTGCCGCAGCTTCGGGCTCATGTCCGGCCACAAGCTGGTCGTCCTCGACGCCGCCGAGCAGCTCGTCAACGAGTCGACACGCCCGATGCTCGATCGGTACGCGGAGCAGCCGGCGGAGGGCGCGACGCTGGTCCTTCGCGCCGAGACCTGGCGACCGGGAAACCTGGACAAGAAGGTCGCGCTCGTCGGCGCGGTCGTGAAGTGCGAACCGCCGCGGGAAGACCAGGCCGCCCGGTGGGCCGAGCTGAGGGCGAAGAAGACCCACGGCGCAACGCTCGAGGCCGACGCTTCCCGGATGCTGGTCGACTACTTCGGCCCGGATCTCGGGAGGCTCGACTCCGAACTCGGCAAGCTCGCGGTCGCCGCGAGCGCCGCGGGCGGCACGATCACCACCGCGCTGATCGAACGCATGTGCAGGTCGTCGCGCCCGTTCGACCCCTGGAGCGTGCAGGGCGAGGTCCTGAGCCCATCGGTCGAACGCGCCGTGAGCGCCGTGCGCCGGCGCGTCGCCGAGACCCACAAGGACCAGTCGGTGCCGGTCTCGATCGCCCTCGTGCAGCTCGCGGCCAAGCTCCACGGCGTCGCGGCCGGCGTCCACGCCGGTGAGAATCCCGAGAAGCTCGCCAAGACCTACAAGCTCTGGGGCGAGTCCAAGTCGGCTATCCAGAGCGCGGCGCGATCGCTGGGACCGGACCGCGCCCGTGCCCTGTTCCGGCGGGCGCTCGACGTCGACCAGGGCCTCAAGCAGGGACTGGGCCGCGCCGACCGCTCGCTCGAGGTGCTCGCGGCCGAGATCGCGCAGGCGATGCGCGAGACTCTATAAGCCGCCACGACGACGCGATCGTCCACAAGCGCCCCACCCCAACGCACCGATCTGTCGAGCATGACGAGGCATCGGAACGCTCTTGCTGTCGTGTGCGCATCCGGGGGGCTCTGGCTCGCCGCCTGCTCCAGCACCCCCGAACAGGGCGAGACCACCGAGCGCGACGTGCCGAGCGCCAGCCTCAAGGAGCTGCTCGCCGACCGGCACGTCGAGGACGGGATCGCCGAGGCCGTGCCTACGCCGACGGCCGACGAGGTGCAGGCGATGCTCGAGCGATCGCTGGCGGGGCTCGGCGAGATCGAGTCATCGGGCAGCCAGCCCGCCGGCCCGACCGTGAACCAGCAGTTCGCGTCCGCCCAGCCCGACGCGAGCGCGGACGACCCCACGCGGCCCCGACTCGATCTCGAGATCCCGGTCGTCGAGGCCGCCACGCCGATCAACGCCGGGCTCAGCAGCCTGGTGGACAGCTCCGCGGAGGCTGAGTCCGAGGGGGTCCCGGTCGAGATCGAGATCACGAGCACCGGCGGCCGGGTCGCCGCCGCCGAGCCGGAGCCGGAGCCGACCGCGCGCGAGCTCGCCGAGCGAGCCGGTGGCGATCTTCTCGACCAGCTCGTGGAGATCAGCTACGAGGAGTCCTCGCCGATCCCGAGCCTTTGGCGACAAACGCTGGTCTCGGCCGCGATCCGCGATCTCGGCGGCCAGACGCCCGAGGCCGAGATCGTCGAGGGCGTCGCCGGGCAGGTGCCGCGGTCGATCGACATGACGGTCGGCCTGAGCGAGGCGGAGGCGAAGATCCACGAGGCCATGGAGCGGATGATCGACGCGGTCGCGATCCACGCGAACGCGACGGGGACGCTGGACCCGGTCGAGCTCGGGCAGATCCTCGCCGCGACGCAGGCCGATCTCGCCTCCGTCGGCGGGCTGCGTCTCACCGACGCGGCATTGGCCAGGCGTGTCCGCGGCCTCGGCTCCTACGACGGCTTCGAGAAGAACACGTTCCTGACCGCCCGGAAGCTGACGCTGCTGGTGTACGTCGACATGATGGGATTCGCGGCCGGGGCTGTCGATGACGTGCGGTCCGCCGAGGCCCGCCGCCGCGGCGGCGGGAACCCTGTACCGGGGTTCCGGCACACGATGTCGATCGAGGTCCAGCTCTTCCACGACGCCGACGGGCTGCTCGCGTGGCGGCAAGAGCCGAAGTCGTTCACGGAGCTGACCCGCCGACCGCTCGAGCGGATGTACGCGACGGCTGTGATCGCGCTCCCGCCCCTCTCTGTGGGGTCGTACCGCCTGAAGGTGGTGCTCCGTGATGAGATCGGGGAGGCGGCGGACGAGCGGACGATCCCGATCGACATCGTCGCGGATCCGAAGCTCACCGGTCGTTAATACAGGTTTACTTATACCCTTATTCGGGAATCTGGCCGGCCTGCCAGATCGGCGGTTGAACCTGCCTTTCGGGGGACGCGGCGCGGGTGCTTGTCGGCTCTCGACCCACCCAGGGGCGTGCCGGGCGCGATCGGAGGTCCTCAGGATGGATGGCACGCGCCGTGCAGCCGATACGCGTTTGAGGCGGCTGCGCGCCGCGCTCGAGCTGCGGCTCGCGAGGGTTCGGTGAAGGGCCGAACGGGTGCGGGCCCCAGCGGGTACAAGAATGGCACGGGCGGATCCGGCCTGTCGTTTCGCGACACCGCATCGCGCTCGTGCCGAATACGAAGCCAGGTCACGGGGTGCATCCCCGTGAGACTCAGCCGGAGGCGACGTCATGTTCGAGCGATTCACCGACCGAGCCCGCAAGGTGATGGCGCTGGCCAATCAGGAGGCGCAGCGTTTCAACCATGAGTACATCGGCACCGAGCACATCCTGCTCGGGCTGGTCAAGGAGGGCTCGGGCGTCGGGGCGAACGTCCTGAAGAACCTCGACGTCGATCTGCGCAAGGTCCGTCTCGAGGTCGAGAAGCTGGTGCGCGCGGGGCCCGAGATGGTCACGATGGGCAAGCTGCCCCAGACCCCCCGCGCCAAGAAGGTGATCGAGTACGCGATCGAAGAGGCGCGGAACCTGAACCACAACTACGTCGGGACCGAGCACCTGCTGCTGGGGCTGCTGCGCGAGCAGGACGGGGTCGCGGCCCAGGTGCTGATGAACCTCGGCCTGAAGCTCGAGGACGTCCGCGAGGAGGTCTTGAACCTGCTCGGCGCCGGCGCCGAGGGCGAGGGTGAGGGCGAGGCGGCGCTCGCGGGCGGCGGCCCCTCGAGCTCGGAGGGTCGCGGCAAGGGCAAGAGCAAGACGCCCGCGCTCGACAGCTTCGGGCGTGATCTGACCGAGCTGGCCCGCGAGACCTCGCTGGACCCGGTGATCGGTCGGACGAAGGAGATCGAGCGCGTCGTGCAGGTGCTCTGCCGGCGGACGAAGAACAACCCGGTGCTGCTGGGCGAGGCGGGCGTCGGCAAGACGGCGATCGTCGAGGGTCTGGCACAGCGGATCATCGAGGGCGACGTGCCCGAGATCCTGCACGAGCGGCGCCTGGTCGTGCTCGACCTGGCGATGATGGTCGCGGGCACGAAGTACCGGGGCCAGTTCGAAGAGCGGATCAAGGCGGTCATGAACGAGGTGCGACGCGCCAAGAACGTGATCCTCTTTATCGACGAGCTGCACACGCTGGTCGGGGCGGGCGGCGCCGAGGGCGCCATCGACGCCAGCAACGTGCTGAAGCCGGCGCTGGCCCGCGGCGAGATCCAGTGCATCGGCGCGACGACGTTCGACGAGTACCGCAAGTACATCGAGAAGGACGCGGCGCTCGCGCGGCGTTTCCAGTCGATCCCGGTCGACCAGCCGACGGCCGAGCAGACCTTCGAGATCATCAAGGGCCTGCGCGGCAAGTACGAGGAGCACCACCGCGTCCGGATCACCGACGAGGCGATCCGCTCGGCGGTCGAGCTCTCGGGCCGCTACATCACCGGACGCGTGCAGCCCGACAAGTCGATCGACGTGATCGACGAGGCCGGCGCCCGCGTGCGTATCAACTCGATGAGCAAGCCGCCGAACCTCGCGGAGCTCGAGGCGGACATCGAGCGCCTGACGATCGAGAAGGACGAGGCCGTCAAGGCCGCGGACTACGAGAAGGCCGCCGAGCTGCGTGACCAGGCCGAGAAGCTCAAGGGCGAGAAGGAGCGCATCCAGAAGGAGTGGCGCGCCAAGAGCCAGGAGATCGACGGCGAGGTCAATGACGAGGTGATCGCCGAGGTCGTCTCATCGATGACGGGCGTGCCGCTGAAGCGGCTCGAGAAGGAGGAGGCCCAGCGCCTGCTCGAGCTCGAGAAGGAGCTGCACAAGAAGGTCATCAGCCAGGACGAGGCGATCAAGGCGATCAGCAAGTCGATCCGCCGCGCACGGGCCGGCCTCAAGGATCCCAAGCGCCCGATGGGCAGCTTCATCTTCGTCGGGCCGTCGGGCGTCGGCAAGACGCTGCTGAGCAAGGCGCTCGCCGAGTTCATGTTCGGCGACGAGGACGCGCTCATCCATCTCGACATGTCCGAGTACATGGAGAAGCACAACGTCAGCCGCCTGGTCGGCGCGCCCCCCGGCTACGTCGGCTACGAGGAGGGCGGCCAGCTCACCGAGCAGATCCGGCGCCGCCCGTACGCGGTCGTGCTGCTCGACGAGGTCGAGAAGGCCCATCCCGACGTCTTCAACATGCTCCTCCAGATCATGGAGGAGGGACGCCTGACCGACTCGTTCGGCCGCCAGGTCGACTTCCGCAACACGATCATGATCATGACCTCGAACATCGGCGCCGACCTGATCAAGGGCGGGGCGGGGTTCGGCTTCGCGCCCAAGCGCGACGACCAGGACCACCAGCAGATGAAGAGCGTCCTGATGAAGGAGATCGAGCGGTTCTTCCGCCCGGAGTTCATCAACCGCCTAGACGACGTAATCGTCTTCCGCCCGCTGACCCGCGAGGACCTGACACAGATCGTTGAGTTCGAGGTCGGCAAGGTCTCCGCGCGGCTCGCCGAGCAGGGATTCCACCTGACGCTCAGCGACGCGGCCAAGGAGTTCCTGATCGAGAAGGGCTACAACCCCGATTATGGGGCCAGGCCGCTCCGGCGCGCCATCGGCACGTACATCGAGGACCCGCTCAGCGAGCAGATTCTCGCCGGCGATCTGCACGGCAAGCACGAGCTCGAGATCGACCGCATCGAGGGTGAGGAGCGGCTGACATTCAACGCGATCGAGAGCGAGCCGGAGGCCGACACCCCGCCGGAGACGGCGACTTCAGGGGCCGACGCCGGCTCGACCTGAGCCCCGCCCTCGGACATTTGATCGGGTTTTGACCGGATTGTTCGGCTCGGATGGCCCGCCATCGGGGCCGAAACTCCGTGTTTCGGGGCCCTGTTTATGGGCGGTATCCGGCTGGATGGTTCTGAATCCGGCTTGTGTTCGCCCAACGAAGCCTCTGATCTGGCGGGCTGGGGAAGAATAGGTAAAGCCCGAGGGGGACGGGGTGCTGAAAAAGTGCGGAATCGCTCTCGAAGCCTTCTCATGATCTTGACAGAGACGACTCAAACCGCATGATGGTACGAGATCTCGGGGGGGAACTGGGCTTGTGCCGTCGTGGGACCGAACGGGTCATTCGACTCGGACCACGGCTGCGGGCTCGGTCGGTGAGATCCTGCTGTGCGTTCGATTTGTCTCTGCATTGACAAACCCGAGCATGCGTGCCGGTCGACCGACCGAACGGCCCCGCCCGACATGGCGTCGCCTTGGCGATGTCGCGTGTTGTGACGTGAACCGGGCGGTATGTGCCGCCTGCTAGCGGTTTTTGCGGGGCGTGTCGTGAGCGTCCCGTGGGTCGTGTCAAGGGGGCTCGCTCGAGCCTCCATCAGATAAGGACTTTCGATAATGCGGAGAACGACGAGCATCTCGGCGCTCACCCTCGTCGCCCTGGCCGGTTCGGCCACGGGTCAGAGGACGGACTTCACCTTCCCATTTGGTGGAGCAACCAACGAGCAGCCTGGCATCGTGCCCATCGAGTTCTACTTCGCCGACGACGGCATGGGTAACCCGGAGCAGCGTCGGTACACGGGTCTCGACCCGGACACCATGATGCAGGGCGACAACCGCCTGGACTCGGCCCTCCCGGCCGACCTGGCGACGTTCCAGATCCCGACCCCGGCCCCGGGCGGCTTCCCGCCGGTCCTGGCGTATGTCGCGAGCGGCGACCTCGCGCAGGAGTTCGCGGACCTCATGGTCTACCAGCGCCGCGACGGCTTCTTCGCCTCGGGCCTGATCCTCCCGCGTCAGGACGCCGTCTGGGCGTTCCGCTTCGACGCCGCCGTGTCCGACGGCATGGGCGGGTTCGTCCCGACCGAGGCGACCGTCCGCATCGCCAACCGCATCGGCAATGGCTTCAACGAGTCGGGTTCGGAGTTCGTCCTCATCGGCGACACCGGCCAGGACATCATCATGGGCAGCCGCGCGCTCACCGACGGTCGCGACACGGACCTCCGCTCGTTCTTCGGCGGCCAGTTCGTCGGCGACTCGACCCGCGACGGCCTGCTCTCGGTCGACGAGGGCGGCTCGATCGGTAACTTCCCCGACCGCAACGCCGTCAACGGCGCGATCGTCACCTACTACCTCTCGGTCGACACGCAGTTCAGCCCGAGCTTCCTCCCGCAGCTGGTCGACCTGGACATCCTGGTCTCGCTGCCGATCAACGAGCCGAACTTCCCGGTCAACGAGATACTCATGCCCGGCGATTTCGTCAACGGCGTCGCCCGCCTGATCAACACCACGGCGGACGACCCGATGTCGCCCGGCACGCTGGCCAACCCGCAGGGACGCCGCGGCCCGTTCATCGCGGCCTACCGCGACGACGACCTCAACATCGTCGACTTCGTCGGCGGCAACGAGTACGCCTACCAGTTCGACATCCCGACGCCCTCGCTGGTCTCGGTGTTCAACAACGACGGCTTCGCCGACCCGGCGGTCAACTCCGAGGACCACGACTACATCCTCACCGACACCACGGCGCTGAACCAGACCACCAACACCGGTGGCGCGGCCTCGCCGATCATCGAGGCGTCGCTCGACCGCTTCGACAACCGCACCAACCGCCAGAACACGCTCGGCGTGTTCCAGGCCGGCACGTACTTCCTGGTCGTCGACGGCGACCGCGGTGACGGCGGCTTCGACATCAACCTCGGCCTCAGCCCGCAGGCCCCGGCCCCGACGCCGGGCGGCGTCACCGGCGGCTTCGCCCTCGGCGACATCACCGCGCTCCCGCGCAGCTTCCAGCTGAGCGGCGACACCATCAACTCCGAGGACAGCTTCACCGGCTACTTCAGCAACAAGAACGTCCAGGACTTCGGCTTCGGCAACGCCTCGAACGGCGACGACATCTACAGCTTCAACGTCCCGACGACCTTCGGCGGCGGTCGCAGCCTCGACGGCGTCATCCTCAGCTGGGACAACAACGAGGACTTCAACACGACGGACAACCCGTCGAACGACCTCGCCGGCCACAGCACCTTCCTGCTCAACAGCCTCTCGAACGAGAACGGCGTCGAGCTCCGCAGCGACAACTCGCGGGAGCGCATCGCCAACGACATGCTCGACGGCCGCGACTTCGAGACCGAGCCGGTCGGTGCGGACCCGTCGTTCTCCGCGAACGTCCAAACGCAGGCGTTCCAGTTCATCGATCCGGTGACCCGCGGCTTCGTGAGCCCGGTCATCCGCTCGCGGGCCGATGACTACTTCATCGTGGTCGACGAGTTCAACCGTCAGCCGGCCCCGCTCACCGCCGGCGCCCAGTTCGCGCCGTACGACGCGCAGTTCAGCGCGGCTCTGATCTCGGACTTCCGCACGCTCGGCGAGATCGGCAACCCCGAGGACCTCGCCCTGTTCTCGACCGCCGCCACCGGCGGGACGAGCGACATGGACACCGTCCTCTCGCTGTGGGACACCGACGACCAGCTGGCGTCGAACTTCCCCGATGACGGCGACGGCTCGCTGCGTTACTTCAACGACGACATCGACTTCGGTGCCGGCAACTTCCAGTCGGAGATCCAGGTCGAGATCGGCGAGATCCTCGGCTTCGGCGACAAGTTCGCGCTCGTCCAGGAGCTGGCGGCCGGCAACCTGCCGGACCAGCTCGACCGCCTGGACCGCCAGGAGTGGCTGATCGTCAGCAACGCGGCGGCCTCGCCGGTCGGCGACCGCAACGTGCTGCTCGACATCAGCAACACCCGCGAGTCGGTCTCGCAGCAGTCGCTGAACGTCGAGATCGGCGCCGCGGCGCTCGTCCACTTCGAGCTGAACCGCTTCGACGACATTGACCCGACGACGCTCGAGTCGTTCGGCATCATCGCCAGCAACGAGTCGAACTACGACAACGCGTCGACCGCGACGGTCCAGAACGACCCGGGCCGCATCGAGGCCCACTCGTTCCAGTCGCTGTTCGACACGGCCCTCGGCACCTACGACGAGTTCGGCAACCTGGTCGACGGCTCGAGTGAGTCGAACGCCTCCGAGGTCACCAACTGCGGCACCGGCGGTCTGCTGACCAGCCGCATCCTCCCGGACGGTCTCTACTTCATCGCGGTCGTCGGCGACGGCGACGACAACGTCGGCAACGACCCGCGTCCGCGTCCGTTCTTCCAGGACGAGTTCACGATCAACCCGGGTGACGGCACGGGCAGCTTCAGCCTGCTCATCGGCCAGGACCCGGTCGTCCTCGTCGATCCGAGCTCGGTCCCGGTCCAGAACCCGGGCCTCGTCGGTCAGTCGCGTCAGAACGTCGCGCTGCCGGCCTCCGGCATCGCGTGGTACTCGTTCTCGATCTCGGACGCCGGCGTCACCCCGGCGGTCGCCGGGAACCTCGCCGCTGGCAACATCGGCAGCTCGGACCAGGTCTTCGACATCTCCAGCTACGACCCGCTCGACGAGCGATTCGACGGTGAGATCACCATCTACAACTCGGACGGCGACGCCATCTTCAACAACGACGACGGCCGCTCGCTGGCCGGCACGTTCGAAGAGGGCCGCCTCTCCAGCGGCGACTACCTGTACATCATCGACGGCACGAGCACGACCCACAACGACGACTTCATCGCCTACGGCGGCGAGAACCGCTTCTTCGACTGCTCGGTCCGCCGCCTGAGCTCGCCGGGCTCGACCGATCTGGACGGCGGCGCCGGCCAGTTCTCCGTCTTCTTCCGCGCCGGCACGGTCGCCCAGGGCGTCGCCGACGAGGTCCGCAACCTGCCGCCGGTCGCCACGGTCGTCGGCCAGGTCGACCGCGACGAGCAGATCTTCGGTTCGTTCTCGATCTCGTTCGGCACCGCGCCGACGATCATCGAGGACCTCGAGGTGCTCGCCCAGGAGAACGACGTGATCACCATCGACACCTTCGGGTCGGACTTCGACACCGAGGTCGCCCTGTGGCGTGTCGAGGGTCCCGCGTCGGCGATCACGGGCGGTGAGTTCATCGCGTCGGACGACGACGAGAACAACACCGGCACGTTCGTCTCCGAGCTGATCGGCCCGGGCCTGACCGAGGACGTGAACACGCTCCCGGCCGGCAACTACATCGTCGGTGTCTTCGGCTTCAACAACGCCTTCGCCGATGACTTCATCGCGACCCCGGTCGGCGTCATCGATCCGGAGGCCGGCAACTACACGCTGAACATCAGCGACGGCAACGCCCGCGCCACCACGACCCGCTCGGGCTCGATCGGTGTCAACGGCTCGGCCTTCTACCTGTTCCAGGTCGGCTTCGTCGGCTGCAACGAGTTCGACCTCGCCGAGCCGGCGGGCGTCATCTCGCAGGCCGACGTCTCTGAGTTCATCAACCTCTTCTTCGCGAACTCGCCGACGGTCGCGGCCTACGCCGCCCCGTTCGACGTGGTCTCGCAGGCGGACGTGAACGCGTTCGTCGCCGGCTTCTTCGCCGGCTGCCCGACCAACTGATCGGGCTCACCACGACCGGTCAGACGTCTGACCGGTCATCTTGACGCGACCCGACGGGGCGTGGCTTCGGCCACGCCCCGTTCTTTTTTGGACGCCCCGAACACGCGGCCGGGCGGCGGCGAACCGGTACGATCCGGCATGCCCGTCCTGCTCCGCTGGTTCCTCTCGCTCGTCCCGCTGAACCCGATCGCGGTCCGGCTGGTGCAGAACGGCTCGCGGCGTCGTAAGCACTTCTACGTGCGTGCCGCCTATCTGGCGCTGCTGATCATCGTGCTGCTGTGGTCACTGCTGCTCTCGGCTGGCGGCGCCCCGAGCTACCGCGTGCTCGCCGCGGGCGGGGCCTCGAGCTTCACGGTGATCGCCTACCTGCAGATCGCGCTGATCTGCATCCTCTCCCCGGTGTTCATGGCCAGCGCCATCGCCCAGGAGGCCAATCCCAAGACGTGGGACATCCTGCTCACGACACCGCTGAGCCCGGGGCAGATCGTCCTGGGCAATCTGTTCGGGCGGCTGCTGTTCATCCTGGCTCTGCTCTTCGCGAGCCTGCCGCTCTTCGCGCTGACGCAGTACTTCGGAGGGGTGCCCGGGCGTGCGATCCTCTCGAGCTATCTGGTCGCCGCGTGCGCCGCGACGCTCGTCGGCTCGATCGCCGTCGCGCTGTCGGTCTCGCGGCTCGTCGGCCGCCGCGCGGTGTTCGCGTTCTACATCTCCGTGGTGAGCTACCTGGCCGTGACCGCCGCGATCGACGCGCTGGTCGGCGGCGGCGGGAGTGTCACCTACCTGACCGGCCTCAACCCGTTCCTCGCCCTGCGGGCGCTGCTCAACCCGGCCTCGTACGTCCGGGCCGAGCCGGGCACGCTCGAGGGCCTCGGCGCGTTCATGCTCGAGACGCCGGTCACGGCCTGGACGGTCATCAGCCTCTCGCTCAGCGTCGTGCTCATGGGTCTGAGCGCGATCACGGTGCGGGCCGGCGGGCTGCAGACCATCACCGGACAGCGGACGCGCGGCTCGCTCCCCTGGCGCAAGAAGGTCGTCGGCAACCCGGAGGACGGCGGCGAGTACCGCGCGCCGCGCAGCGTCTGGGCCAACCCGATCGCGTGGCGTGAGGCCGCCGCCCGGAACAGCACGTTCTGGAAGATCGTCGGGCGCTGGGCGTTCGTCGCCGCGGGCATCCTGGCCGGCCTCCTGTTCGTCGGGCTCTTCCACACCGGGCGGGTGGGCCCCACGGACTTCCGCCTGATCATCCTCGCGACGGTCTGGACCGAGACCGCGGTCATCGCGCTGATCGCGATCAACATCTCAGCGACGGCGATCAGCCGCGAGCGAGAGGACGGCACGCTCGACCTTCTGCTGACGACGCCGATCACCCCGGGCATGTACCTCTCGGGCAAGCTCCGGGGGCTGATCGCCTACCTGCTGCCGCTGATGCTCGTGCCGATCGCGACGATCGCGATCGCCGGCGTCTACTGCATGGCGGCGGGCAAGACCACGTCGATCACGCTGCCGACGACGCCGCCGGCCGTCGTCGCCGTGCCGCTGGTGCTGCCGGAGTCGGCGCTCACGGTCGCGCTCTCGATGCTCGCGTTCGTCTCGTTCTGCGTCATGATCGGGCTCAACTGGTCGCTCAAGAGCAAGGGCACGATCGGTTCGATGGTCGCGTCGGTCGCGGTCATCGGCGTCATCGGCGGCATCGTCGGCCTCTGCGGCTGGCAGTCGGGGCGGGGCTTCCCGGTCGTCGGGCCGGCGCTGGCGGCGCTCAACCCGATCACGGCGGTCTTCGCGAGCGTCCGCCCGGAGGACGCGCTCACCGAGACCGTGCTCGACAGCCCCAGCGGCATCACGACGGCGCGGTGGTCGCTCGCGATCGGCGCCGTCGTCGGCGCGGGCATCTTCGCGGGCGTGATCTACGGCATCCACGCCGGCATGGTCCGCGGATTCGACTTCACCGTCCGCAAGCTCGCCGGCACGGCGTAGGGCTTCCCCCACCGCCGAGAGCCCCGAGGAAGAAGATCGCGCTTACACGCGCGATCTCCCGGAACCGACGCGCTGCGCGGTCGTAACGGTTGACCGAGCGTCGTTCGACGCGCGACGCGCCGCTCGGCGCACGACAGGGGTCACGGGGCGTCCTCCACGCCCGATTGATTGCGAAGGGGCAGGAATCATGAAGTTTCCCAGTACACGCGGCTGGTCGGTCGCTCTGGCTGTCTCGGCGTTCGCCGGAGCCGCCGGGGCACAGTCGGGGTTCTTCCCCGTGGATTTCTACTTCGACGGGTCGGGCTTCGTTCCGAACCCGGATCCGTCGGCGAGCGAGCTCCCGCCCGGGCTCACGACCGTCGAGATCCCGCGTACGGAGCCGGGGGAGTTTCCCGCGCTTGTTCGACTCTTCATCGCGGGGGACAACGCCGGTCGATCGGATGATCTCTTGGCGTATCAGCGACGCGACGGCTTCTTCGCCTCGGGGTTGCTGCTTCCCGGACCGGACGGAGTTTTCGCGTTCCGCCTCGACGCGGGAGCAACGGATGATCTCGGGAACCCGGTGGTGACCAGACTGAATGCGCAGGTCTTCGACCGACTTCTGGTCGAGGGTCAGGAGCGGACCATTGAGTACGTCCTGATCGGCGACACGGGTGAGTTCGATGATTCTCCAGATCCGCCGACCGATGGCCGAGCGACCGAGGAGCGATCGTTCCTTGGGGGATCTTTCGTCGGCCCGGTCGCCCTGGACGGCGTCTCGGCGCTGACAGGTTCGCAGACAATCGGGGAGATCGTCGATCGGAACGCGATCAGCGATGAGGTCATCACCTACTACGTCGCGGTCGACACGCTCTTCGCCGCGCAGAACGAGCCCGAGCTCCCGTTCGACCTCGAACTGCGGATCTCGAGGCCGGCCGTTGCCGACAGCCTGCCGATCAACGAGGACCTCGGCTCGCTGAGCGAATCTGTCCGGCTCGCCGGGAGCACGCTCGACGACATCAGCTCGCCCGGCACGCTCGCGGACCCGCAGGGCCGCCGCGCGAGTTTCGTGCTCGGCTACCGCGATGCCGAAGGCATCATCGAGGGCGTCGTCAACAGCGCGCGCCGGGAATTGGTCGCGGAGAGCAACGAGTTCACCTATCGATTCCGCTTGCCGATCGCCTCGAGGTTGAGGGCCGTCGACCCGCTGCCGGGCGAACGCGTCAATGATCCGTTGTTCTTCGTCCTGGCCGGCGATGTCTCGATCGCACAGGATGTCGAGTTCGAGTTCCCTCCCGGCTTCGTCGTCAGTGGTGACCCAATCATCGGCCCGGTCATCGACCAACCCATCGCCGTGATCGCGCTCAGAAACAACTTTCTCCAGCCGGGGCAGGAATTGCCGGATGCCGATCTCGGCGAGGTCCCCGCCGGCATCTATCACCTCATCGTCGAGGGCAACGCGCTCGGGAGCTTCGAGTTCGATCTCGATGTCGAGCCGGTCGCGTGCAACCCGGGCGACCTCGCGGCGCCCTTCGGCGTGTTGAGCCAGACCGACGTCGAAGACTTCGTGCGCCGGTTCTTCGCGAACGACCCGATCGTGGCTGCGTACGGCCCGCCGTTCGACGTGGTCAGCAGCGGCACCGTGAACTCGTTCCTCAGCTTCTTCTTCTCGGGCTGCCCGACGGACTGACAGACTCGATCTCCGCCGCGCCGAAGGGCGTGCCGGGGGCTTCGGATTCCGGGCCCCGTTGGGCTGGCGGGGCCGTCCACGAGAGGAGAACGCCGTGCTTCTGAGACCGATCGCGATCGCCGCCTGCGGCCTCGCCACGCCCGCAGTCGCGCAGCCGTTCGGCGGCCCGACCAACGGGTCTGCCCCGCTGCTGCCCGTGGACTTCTTCTGGAACGGCACCGAGTTCGAGCGCAATCTGTTTGAGGGGCAGGACAACCGTCTCGACCCAACGCTGCCGATCGGCCTGAGCCCGGTCGTCCTGCCGGAGACCGGCCCGGGCGAATTCCCCGCATTCGTCTCACTCACGGCGATGGCGGACATAGACAGGGAGTTTCTCAGGGACCTTATTACCTACGGGCGTCGGGATGATTTATTCGCCTCCGGGCAGTTCCTTACGGGCCAGGACGCGGTCTGGGCGTTTCGGTTCGATGCCGGCGCCACGCCCGACCCAACGTTCGCGCAGGTCTCGATCGTCAACCGCGTCGGCAACGGGGTGACAGAATCCGGGTACGACTTCGTTCTGATCGGAGATACCGGACAGTTCGAGAACTCGCCGAACCCATCTACCGACGGGCGTGGCGTGGAGTTCGCGTCGTACTTCGGGGGTCAGTTCGCCGGCAGCCAATCGCTCGATGCGCTGACATCGGTTGATGAGACCGGCCGGTTTGCGGGGATGGTGCCCGATCTCAACCTCAAGGGCAACGCTCGCGTGACGTACTACGTCACGGCCGACCGACGGTTCGGCCCGCCTGTCTTGCTGCCGCCATCCGACTTCGACATCGTGATCGAGCGCCCCGCGATCGCCGGCACCGTCCCGATCAACGAGGGGTTCGTCCTGACAGAGTCCCGGAGCTTCACGCAGACGACCGTCGACGACCGCGGCTCCGAGGGCACGCTCGGCGCCCCCCAGGGACGGCGCGCCAGCTTTGTCCGCGGCTACAGAGACGCCGAGGGCATCGTCCAGAGGATCCAACCACTCGGCGACGAACTCGCGTTCGGCGACGGCAACGAGTACCACTACTGCTTCACGCTGCAGATCGCCTCGGACCTCTCGATCGTCGACCCCGAGCCGCTCGAGTCGCGCAACGACCCGGCCTTCTTCGTCCTGACCGAGAACATCGCGATCACCCAGGACGCGTCCCTCGATCTCCCGCCCGAGTTCATGAACGAGAACCCGACGGTCGTGGGCCCGGCGCTCGACGGCCCGCTCACCGTCGTCGACTACCCGAGCGTCGATGAGAGGACCATCCCGCTCGGCTTCTACCCGCCCGGGGTCTACTACCTGATTGTCGAGGGCCGTCGGCCCGACGGGCCGTTCTCGTTCGATCTCGAGCTCGACCGGGTCGGATGCAACCCCGGCGACCTCGCCGCGCCGTTCGGGATCATGAGCCAGACCGACGTCGCCCGGTTCGTCGAGCTCTTCTTCACCGGCTACGGCCCCATCGCCGCCCTCGCCCCGCCCGTCGACGTCGGGACACAGGCCGACGTCTCCGCGTTCGTCTCGTACTACTTCTCCGGCTGCTCGGATTGAGGACTTCGCGCGCGCCGCCGCCCCGACGGGTTGCGGCCCGGTGTCATGCCGTCCGCTTGATGACCACGATCGTGCGGTCGTCGGCGCGAACGCCGGCGGCGTGCGCGTCCACGGCGTCGCGGAGCTCGGCCCCGACCTGCGATGCGGGCCGCCCGGCCGAGCCGCGGAGCAGCTCCACCACGCGGTCGTCGCCGAACAGCTCGCCGTCCGGCGACCGCGCCTCGAAGAACCCGTCGGACGCCACCACGAATACGTCGCCGGGCTCGAGCGTGAGCTCCCGGGTCGCGAAGACCGGCGCCCGGTCGAGGATGCCGAGCGGAGGCAGATCGGCGAAGAGCGTCTCGATCTCGCCCGACCCCGCGTGGTACCAGAGAAGCGGGCCCTGCCCCGCGCTGACCGTGCGTAGCACGCCCGAGTCGCGGTCGAGCACCGCCATCCACGCCGTCACGAAGTGCCCCTGGGGCAGGTGGCCCGAGAGCTGGTCGTTGACGAACCGGACCGAGTCCCAGACGTCGCGCCCGAGCCGCGCGGCCATGCGGGTCAGCGCGTGCAGCTGCGTCGCGACGAGCGCCGGCCCGATCCCGTGGCCGCTCGCGTCGGCGAGCAGGAACCCCACCCGGGCCGCCTCGCCCTCCTCGTGCAGCGCGACCGTGCCGTCGTCGATCGGCTCCATGCCGACGACGTCGTAGGTGTCGCCCCCGGTCTCGTCCGCCGGCTCGGTCCACGCCGCGATGTCGAAGCCGGCGACCGTCGGCAGCGATCTCGGCAGGGACGCCCGCTGGACCCGCTGCGCGATCTGCAGGTTCTCGGTCATCTTCTGGTTCAGCCGCTCGTGCACGGAGTCGTACCGGCGGAGCAGGAACCCGAGCCCGCCCGCGCTGATCGCCAGCACGGGCACGATCGCCACGCCCGCCAGCACCGCGATCTGCGAGGTCTTCTCGCGCCCGACCCGGACCAAGTCCTTGACCGGCTGATGGACGAGCAGCCGCAGGTCGCTGCCCGGGATCTGGTTCGTCGCGACGTAGTGAAAATCGTCGATCGCGAACTCGACACGCCCGCTGTCGATCGCGCCGTTCATCTCGAGTTCGTCGATCCGGATGCTGTCGGGCATCTCCGGATCACCGACGAGCAGGGTCTTGGCGCCCAGGTTCACCGTGCGGAGGAACGGGTCGCGCTCGATGTCAGGGTGGCACAGGATGTTGCCGTCGGGCCCGATCAGGCAGGCGAAGCCGCCGGCCGGGAGGTTCGTGAACTCGTCGGTCGAGGCGATGACCTCCTGGAGCTGCTCCCAGCGGTCGTCGCCGTACTCGACGCCCTCGCCGATGTCGGTCGGCAGGCGTGCCTTGATCTTCTCGGCCTCGTCGGCGTTCTGATCGAGCACGCGGCCCTCGATGACGCGCGCGAACTCGCCCCTGATGATCCGGAACGTCGCGAACCAGCCCGCCGCGAGCACGACAGCCTGGACGACGACCGCCGCAGCGATGAGCGTCCCGCGCGTGCTGATCAGCGGCAGCATGCCGCGACCCCGGACCCGGCGCCCCCCCGGACGCGGGCTCCCTCGCGACCCATTCGATCCGCTGCGACCGGCCATCCGACGGCACTCCCGGCGTTCGGAGCCCCGCGCGGGCGTCCGCCGACGGAGCAACGCGCTCAGGCTAGCAATGCTTCCCGCGGGCCGGGCGTCCGCGCCGAACCGGATCAGAACTGCTTGCGGAGCCGCGCCGAGGGAATACCGAGCTGCGAGCGGTACTTGGCGACCGTCCGGCGGGCGATCTCGATCCCCCGCTCCTTCATGGCCTTGACGATGGACTCGTCGCTCAGCGGCTTGGCCTTGTTCTCCTGCTCGATCACTTCCTTGAGCGCCGCCTTCACAGCGTCGTAGCTCAGGTCCTCGCCGCCCTCGGTCGAGAGCCCGCCGGTGAAGAAGCTCCGCAGGGCGATGACCCCGCGGGGCGTCATCAGGTGCTTGTCCGAGACCGCGCGGCTCACCGTCGCGACATGCACGCCCAGCCGCTCGGCGACCTGGGTCATCGGCAGCGGGCGGAGCGCCTCGGGCCCGTGGTCGAGGTAGTCGCGCTGCTCGACGAGGACCGCGTTGACCACCCGCAGCAGCGTGCCGCGACGCTGCTCGACCGCGTCCATCAGCCACTGCGCGTTCGAGAGATTGGTCTTGATGAAGTCCTTGTCGCGCGTCGACATGTGCTCGTCGCGCGTCAGCAGTGCGTACTCGCGGTTGATCCGCAGGTTCGGCATCCGCGCGTCGTTCATGTACGCGATGTAGCGGTCTTCCGCCTCGTCGTACTCGACGATCACGTCCGGCATGACCGGCTCGGCGCGGGTCTGCTCGAGTCGGCGCGCCGGCGCCAGGCTGAGACGGCGCAGCGCCTCGATCCCCTCGCGGATCTCACCGAGCCCGAGCCCAGACCGCTCGGCGATCTTCGGCAGCCGGTTGTTCATCAGGTCCTCGAAGTGCGACTCGACGAGCGTCCGGGAGATCCGGACCGTGTCCGAGGGCGCAATCAGCCGCTCGTCGCGGTCGCTCGCGCCCGAGAGCCCGCCGTCGGCGAGGTCGAGCTGCGCGTCGAGCTGCAGCAGCAGGCACTCGCGCGCATCGCGTGCTCCGACGCCCGCGGGCTCGAGCAGCAGCTGGATCGCCTTCAGCGCCAGCTCCAGGTCGTCGATCGCCGGGGGCCAGCCGCGCCCGTTCACCTCGGAGGGCTTGGTCGCCTTCTCGGCGATCTCCTCCAGCGGCGTCCTGAGGTAGCCGTCGTCGTCGAGGTAGCCGATCAGCACCGCGCCGAGCGGTCGCAGGAACTCGACGACGTCGACCACGCCCCACTGCTTCAGCAGCTGCTCGTGCAGGCTCTCGCCGCGGTCCGGCGCCGAGGCCATCATCTCCGCCCGCGCGTCCGGCTCGCCCGCCAAGCGTGAGAGGCTCCGCGATCCCTCGGCGCGCCAGTCGATGGTCTCGCGCGGGCGGTCCTCGTCGAACGCGTTCTCCGCGGCGTGCGGGTTGTCGGTCTCGAATTCGTCGAGCCGCGCGAAATCGTCGGTCGCGTCGCGCTCACCAAGATCGAGCTCGCCGTCCGGGTTGGCCTCGCCCTCGTCGCCCAGCCCGTTGCGCTGCTCGGCGTCGGGCTCGAGCTCGGCGAGCTCGAGCGTCGGGTTGCTCGCCAGCTCCTGCTCGATCCGCTCCTCCAGCTCCGCGAGCGGCATCTGGAGGATCTCCATCGATTGGATCATCCGCGGCGCCAGCTTCATCTGCTGGCCCATGCGCATCTGCTGTGAGGTGTCGAACCGCATGGCTCTCCTCCCCTACAGCGTGCGCCGGCCCGCGAGCGCGTCGGCCAGGACCGCCTTGTTCATCATCTCGAGCGAGCCGCCCGAGGGCAGACCGCGCGCGAGGCGCGTGACGGTGACGCCCGAGCCGAGTTCGTCGAGCCGCTCCTTGACGTACAGCGCCGTCCCGTCGCCCTCGAGCGTCGGGTTCAGCCCGAGGACGATCTCCTCGACGCCCACCCCGCCCGGCTGCTTGCTCGGGTCGCGGACCCGGTCCAGCAGCGCGTCGACCGTCAGCTCGTCGGGGCCGATCCCGTCCAGCGGGCTCAGCCGGCCCATCAGCACGTGGTAGAGCCCGCGGTACTGCCCGGTCTGCTCGATCGCGATCAGGTCTCTCGGCTGCTCGACCACGAGCACCCGCGAACGATCTCGCTCGGGGTCCTCGCAGATCCGGCAACGCGATCTCTCGGAGAGGTTGTAGCAGACGTCGCAGTGTCGAACGCCCGACTTGGTGTCATCGAGCGAGCGAGCCAGACGGTCGACCTCGTCGGCCGGCGCCTTTAGGACATGGAAGATCAGCCGCTCGGCGGAGCGCCGACCGATGCCCGGGAGCTTGCAGAGCTCCGCCATAAGCCTCTGCACAGGCTCGGGATACGCAGCACCACCGTCCGATCCGGCGGGCGGCCTGCTCGGCCCTTGCTGTCTGGGTGGCTCCGCCACCGGTGACTCTAGCAACGCGGATCTCCGTCCCTTAGCATCTTGCGTGCCAAACGACCGATCGTCCGAGGACAAGGCCCCTCATGAGGTTCCGGCCCCGCGCGCGTGGAGCTGGTCGAGATTCGCGCGGAACGCGCTCGTGATCGGACTCACCGTCGGCGGTGCGGTCTGGTTCTGGGATCAGAGCCTCGCCCCGAACCTGTTCCCCAAGAACTTCGGCGTCGTGGTCGAGGGCGCCGTCTATCGCTCCGGGGAGCTGACCCCAGCCGCCACGCGGCGGGTCGTCCGGGCGCACGGGATCCGCACGATCGTCGACCTGGGCGCGCACGAGCCGGGTACGCCCGAGGAGGCCCGCGCCCAGGCCACGGCCGACGCTCTGGGGGTCGAGAGGGTGGCCCTCGACCTCTCCGGCGACGCCACCGGCGATCCGAACCACTACGTCACCGTGCTCCGGATCATGGCGTCTGAGGCCCGACAGCCGGTGCTGGTGCACTGCGCGGCCGGCTCGGAGCGGACCGGCTGCGCGGTCGCGATGTACCGCCACATCTACCAATCGATTCCCCAACAAGACGCGGTTCTCGAAGCCCAAGAACACAAGCATAACCCAAACAAAAACCCACTGCTCACGCCGACGTTCGAGCGATGGGTCAATGCGGTCCGGCGGTCGATCGAGACCGGCGAGCGGATCGAGTGGTCGCGCGAGCAGGACCTGCAGCTGATGCGGTCGGTCGGGCTCGAGCCCGACGCCGACGGGAACTGGTCGCGGTGAGACGTTCGATCTGGACACGGGGCTCGGTCCAGTTCGGCCTGCTGCTCCTGCTCTCGGCGGCCGTCTTCGGGCTGCGGCTCGGCGACGGCGGGCTCTGGGCGACCGAGGGCCATCGAGCCCTGCCCGCATTCGCGATGCACGAGTCGGGCGACTGGCTCGTCCCGCGGCTGTTCGAGCAGCCCTACCTGCGAAAGCCGCCGGGCATCCAGTGGCTGATGCAGGCGGGGATCGAGCTCTTCGGCGACTCGCCGTTCGCGGCGCGGGCGCCCGTCGCGGTCTGCGCCACGCTGATGGTGCTGGTGGCGTGGCGGTTCGGGCGGCTCTGGTTCGGGCCGCGCGGCGGGCTCGCGTCGGGCCTGGCGATGCTCCTGATGCCGTGGGTCTGGCCGGCGGCGCGGGCCGCGGAGATCGAGACGCTCAACAACCTGGGCACGCAGCTCGCCGCCATGGCGCTGCTGCACGTCGCCGTCATGCGCGGCGGGTGGCGGGCGGTGCTGCTCGGGGGGCTCGGGATCTTCGTCTGCGGCGTGGCGAAGGGCCCGGCCTCGCTCGCGGTGCTCGGCGGCGTGGTCGCGGGCTCGTACATCGCGGGCGGGCTGCGGTGGTGGTCCGCGGTCATCGGGCTCGGCGTCGCGTTCGCGCTCGGTGTCGTCGCGACGGCCGTGGCGTTCGGGCTGACCTGGAGCGCCGCGAGCGGGCTCGACCCGGTGACCCAGAGCCCCGGGGAGTTCCTGTTCGAACTCGAGACGCTCGGCGGGATCCTGCTGCTGCCGATCGCCGCCTTCGTCGCGTCGCTGCCAGCGTCGCTGGCGCTGCTCTTCCCTTGGGGTCCCGACGCGCGGGCGGAGCTGACGACGGAGAAGGGCCGGCCGCACCTAAGGCTGCGGCTCGCGCGGGCGCTGGCGTGGTCGTGGATCCTGGCGCTGGTGCTCTCGATGGCCGCGGGCCTGAGCAATGTGCGGTACGCGATGCCGGGCGTCGTGCTGCTGCCCCCGCTGGTCGGGTACGTCGCGTGGGCCTGGCCGCGGGTGCTGATGGAGAAGCGCCGACTGATCGCGCGCGCGATGGTGTTCGGGCACCCGGCGGTGCTCGGGGCTTGTCTGCTGGCGGGCGCCGTCGTGTGGATCGGCATCTACGAGCCGTCGCGACGCGCGACGAGCGGCGAGCAGGCGGGCCGAGCGATGGGCACAGCGCTCGCCGGGGCGATCTCCGAAGCCGCGCGCGACGAGATCGTGCTGGCGGCGGACGAAGCTGTTGAGGCGCGGCCCGAAACGCTCGACTACGCCCGCCGGGTGGCCGCCCGGGAGGGTGTCATGCTCCGGTTCGTGTGGACGCCGGACGGTGTCTCGCCGGTCGATGCCGAGTTCGACGGCGTGGTCGTGCGCAGCGACCCGGATCTCGACGAAGACCCGGCGTCGTTGATCAACGCCGCCGACCTCGTCGAGGTCTGGTCGGGCGAGGTCCACAAGTTCCGCTACCGCGTGCTGATCCGACGCGATCTCATCGCACCCGACAACTAACGCGCCCCACAGCCAACGACGCTCGATTTCGTTCGCCGGGCAACCGGTGACGCTCGGTCTAGTTCGCCGGGCAACCGGCGAAGAAGAGATCCACAAACGCCGACACGTCGGCCTGCGACGCGACGTCGAGCGGCTCGGCGAACGCGGCGGCCTTGGGATCACCCGCGAAGAACAGGTCGACGAACGCCGCGACATCGGCCTGGCTGATCACGCCGAAGGGCTCGGCGAGGTCGGCGGGCGAGCACGGCGCCGGGCCGTAGTCGGCGCCAGAATCGGACGAGACAAGAACGCCGTCGCCCGAGACCGTCTCGATCGTGAAGTAGACCTCGGCATTGGAGTCACCGCGGCCGTTGCCGATGTCGGCGTTGGCCCGCGCGTTGGCGAAGGCGGTCAGCGTGAAGTTCGAGAGATAGAAATCATCCCCGGGCTCCAGATCGAACTCGAACGGCCCGAGCGCGTTCGCCTCGATGCGCTGACCGTTGCCATCGATGACCTCGCGGTATCGGAATGTCTGGCGCTGCGACTGCGAGGACCCGGCGGGGCGGACGAAGAAGTCGCCGTTGAAGTCGATCGTGGCGCCGTCGATCTGTGACGCGGTGCTGACCGAGTGTCGGAAATCGGCGGTGACTCGGATCCGGAACGGCCCGCTCGCGTTGAACCGGATGGTGTCGCGGAGCGCGGTGAGCTTGGCGAAGCCGCCGCTCGACGAGGACGTGCCCATCTCGGCGGACGCGCCCGCCCGGGCGCCGACGACCGCGGCGTCCGGGCCGCCCTCGGCGAAGGTCTCGTGGATGAAGGAATTGAACTCGGTCGATCCGCCCGCGAAGTTCTGCGCCGTCGCGAAGTCCGTCGCGTTGCGATCGGTGACATCCGGACTGCCGACGGATCGGGCGAATGCCTCCAGCTGGAACGTGGGCTGGGCGACGGCGGTCGCGGCACAGAGCGCGCCCGCAACCAACGTGGTGACTCGAATGTCTCTCATAATCCCCTCCTCCGCCCGTTGGGCATGCTCAGGGTAGCGAAGCGAGAGCGACGCTCCAATGCCACGCGCCAGGGAACGAATTCCCGTGTGCGGGAGGATGTTGCAGTCGTTGCGAGGGAGCCCCCTCGCGTGCGCTGCGCGGGGATCTCGATCATCGCTCGCGGCCAGGTCCGATATGGCGAGCCGGCGAGGTTCGGTCTAGTTCGCCGGGCAGCCGGCGAGGTTCGGTTCAGTTCGCCGGGCAGCCGGCAAAGAACAGCCGCACGAACTCGACGACGTCGAGCTGGCTCACGAGATCGAACGGGTTCGCGAGCGCCGCGGCGTCAGCCTCGCCGGCGAAGAAGCTCGTGACGAAGGCGTCCACGTCGAGCTGGCTCAGGACGCCGAGCGGCTCGGCCAGATCCGCGGGGTTGCAACGCCCGTCGTCCCGAATGATCCGGTAGATGCCGACGAACGTGCCGATGTAGACATCGCCGTGCGCATCGGTCCCGCCGCTGATCACGCCCCCCGCGACGGCCGGGCGGAGCTCATCGGTGTGGTTGACGACGTCGGCGGAGCCGTCGGGGTTGATGCCGACCGACCAGATGTCCGAAGCGCAGAGGTCGCCGAAGAAGTAGCGTCCGTCGAAGCCGTTGAGACGGTCACCTCGGTAGACGGCGACGCCGGCGATCGAGCACGCGCCGGTGTCCTGATCGACGTCGAAGACCGGATCGGTGAAATCGTCGGTGTCGCATCCGAAGGCCGATGAGATGAAGGGCAGGAGGCCCTCGCGGCAGCGCCAGCCGTAGTTGACCTCGCCCGGCGAGTTCGGCGGCTCGTAGTTGACCTCCTCGCGGGTGTCCTGCCCGACGTCGACCATGAAGAAGCCCCCGGTGAGCCGGTCGAAGTCGGCCCGGTAGGGGTTGCGGAGACCGAGCGACCAGATCTCCTCGAGCCCGTCGGTCGTGCCGACGAACGGGTTGTCCTCGGGGATCGCGTAGTTCTGGAAGTCGTCCGCGGGCGGGAACGCGTCGCTCTCGATGTCGAGGCGGAGGACCTTTCCGAGCAGATTGTTGGGATTCTGCGCACGATCTCCCGGGTCGGCGCCAGAGCCGCCGTCGCCGGTGGGGATGTACAGATAGCCGTCGAGCGGTCCGAAGCCGATCCAACCGGCGTTGTGGTTGGTGAACGGCTGGTCGATCTCGATGACGACGTCCTCCATCCCGTCGGACTCGTCGGCGTCGCCGGTCGCGCTGTCATACGGGAATACGGAGACGCGGGTGAACGAGTCGTTGGGCGGCGCCGTCTCGAGATCGGGGCGGGTGTAGTGCACGGCGAGGCGGTCGCCGGCGGGGTGGAGCGCGGCGCCGATCAGCCCCTGCTCACCCGAGGCGATCACCCGCGTGCGGATGTCGAGGACATTGCGGATGAACGCCCCGCTCACGCGGTCGTGGGCGTCGATGAGGCCGGCCTGCTGCACGATGTAGACCTCGTCCGGACGGGCCGGGTCGGCGAAGACGTGCAGCGGCGTGGATCGCGGCGTGACGAAGAACTCGGCGTCGATCGCCTCGAGGGGCTGCGAGTATGCGGCTGGGACGGCTGTGAGGACCGCGGCGGCGGCGGTAGCGACAACTTGGGCGGGGGCGGGGCGATCGCGCAACGTCTGATCTCCTTGGGATTCCACCTCAAACATGCGCCGATCGGCGTGAGAATCCAGGGAAGTCGCGTGAAGGCCCGCCCGCGCGTGCCACCCGGACCGGTTCTCGGTCGTCCGTCTGGCGTGCAGGGCGTTCTTGCCGGCGTGGCCGTTGGATGGCCGCCGGGCGGGGCGCGTCAGCCCTAGGGAGCCGGGGCGTCGCAACCGTCGTTGAAGCGGTCGATGAAGGCGATGATGTCATTGGCGCTGAAGACACCCGGCGGCTCGGCCAGGTCTGCCACGGCGCTCGCCTCGCGGAAGGCCGACACGTACGCGTGGGCGTCGGTGTAGGTCAGCTTGCCGAACGGGTAGGACAGGTCGATCTCCGAGCACGGCTGACAGTCATCGAGCAGGCCGTCCCCGTTGAGGTCGGCCAGCCCGCCGGCCAGATCGACCTCGTCCCGCACCCCGTTGCGGTTGCAGTCGTGGATGTCCTGGAAGGCATGGAGCGTCGCGGCGGCGTCGAGGCGCCCGTAGCCGTAGTAATCGTCGCGCCCGAGCGTGTCGCGTGAATCGCCGAGGTTGTCCTGAGCCCCGATCGAGAGCATCGCGAGAGCCTGCTCATGGGTGAGTTGGATGCCCAGAGACTTGGCGTAGCTGAAGAGCGAGGCGACCACGCCGGCGGTGATGGGCGTGGCGAAACTGCACCCGCTGACCACGGCCGCGGCACCGGGGTCGTATGAAGCATCGAGCGTCACGACGTCGACGCCGGGCGCGACGAGATCGAGCGCGGCCCCCGTGCCGGAGAAGTCGCCGATGCGGTCGAAGTCGTCGGTCGCGCCGACCGAGATGGTGAGCGGGCTCGCACCCGGGAAGGAGCGGTCCGCCGAGCCGAAGCTCCCGTTGCCGGCGCAGGCGATGACGATCTTCCCGGAATCGCGGAGCGCCCGCAGGCCCTCGTCGATGAGCGGCGACCGCCGGTAGTTCACGAGACTCATCGAGACGATGTCGACATGATCCAGCGACGCGACATGCATCAGTCCTTCGTAGAGATCGAGCGTAGTGCCGAACAGGTACTGGGAGATGACCTTCACCGGAACGATCGACGCCCCGCGGTCGACCCCGGCGGTCTGGAATCCGTTCTTCTGGTTGGCCACGATGGCCCCGGCGACGTAGGTGCCGTGCGGGTGGTCGGCGAGCGGGTCATCGTCCTCGTTGACGAAGTCGTAACCACCCGGCGCGATGCGGCCGACAAGGTCAGGATGGTTGTAATCGACGCCCGAGTCCAGGACGGCGATCACGGCGCCCCCCGAGGTCCCCGGGGTCGACCACAGGGCGTCGACGCCGATGTAACCGCGGGACGCGAGCGGATCGAGATGCCACTGGTCCGGGGCGCGCGGGTCGTCGAGGTCGGTGGTGGAGCGGACGTCCGTCGGGTTGGCGAACTGGTCGAGGACCTCTTCGTAGACGGGCGACGTCACCGCGCCGACCGTGCCGAAGTAGTTGGGGACCGCGAACTCGACGTCGGGCCGCGCGCTGAGTGCCGCCGCCACTTCGAGCTCGCTGTGAACGGGAACGGCGAGGCGGATCACCCGGCCGCGGGCGGCCAATCCCTCGAGAAGGAGCGGGATCTCGGTCTCGACCTCGTCGATGGGGACCGATCCCGTCTCTAGGCGGTGCGCGACGGCCCAGGGGTCTTCGCCACGCGCGGGCATCACGAGCACCTGCCCGGGGACAAACCCGGGCGAATCGCTCGGGATCGGCACGACTCCGGCGGCCGGCGCTTGCGGCTGTGCCAAGACCCCTGACGACAGACCGATCGCGCTCGCGAGCAGCGCGCAGACCATGCCCCGCATGTTGGCGACCCCCTCAATCGCTCCACGTCAAGCCGCCGAACGGCTGCTTCGCGAAAGCTGAACATACAGGCCTGGGGGGATCCCGCCAAGCGGCTTGGGACCGATTCTCGGAGGTTCTCGCATTGTGAGCGCTAACATCGCGCTGCACCGGAGGCAGGATCTACGAACGGGAGTCAAACCCATGGCGGACGGCGGCAAGAAGCACTTCGATATCGTGGTCATCGGCGGCGGCCCCGGTGGATATGTGGGGGCGATCCGCGCGGCCCAGCTCGGCTACAAGGTCGCCTGCGTCGAGCGCGCGAAGCTGGGCGGAGTCTGCCTGAACTGGGGCTGCATCCCCAGCAAGGCGCTGCTCTCGAACGCGGAGCTTATGGAGAAGCTCGCCCACCAGGAGACCTGGGGCCTGAAGATCAAGGGCGAGGTCGAGTTCGACTGGGGCAAGGTGATCGGCCGCAGCCGCGACGTCGCCAACAAGCTGAACAACGGTGTGGCGTTCCTGTTCAAGAAGAACAAGATCGAGCACATCGAGGCACACGCGCAGATCGTGAAGGACGGGGCGGGCGGCCCCTGCCAGATCGCGATCCACGACTGCGAGGTGCAGGAGGAACTCACGAGCGCCCCCGCCAAGCCGGCAGCGAAGCCGCGTGAGACCATCACCGCCGACAAGGTGATCGTGGCGACCGGATCGGTCGCCCGCGAGCTGCCCTTCGCGAAGTTCGACGGCGACAAGATCTGGGGTGCCCGCGAGGCGATGTACAACAAGGAGAAGCCGCAGAAACTGATCGTCGTCGGCTCGGGCGCGATCGGGATGGAGTTCGGCTACTTCTACCACTCGTTCGGCACCGAGGTGACCGTCGTCGAGATGATGGACCGGATCCTGCCGGTCGAGGACGACGAGGTCAGCCAGGCGATGCTGCGCCACTACAAGAAGTCGGGCATCAAGTTCGAGCTCGGGCACGTCACAACCGGCGTCGACGCGTCGGGCAAGGGCGTCAAGGTCACCGTCGCCCCCTTCAAGGACGGCAAGGCCGACGAGAGCAAGGCCAAGACGCTCGAGGCCGACAAGGTGCTGCTGGCGATCGGCGTCGTCGGACGCTTCGACGGCGTCTTCGGCCCGAGCGTGAAGGTCGAGGAGGTCAAGGGCCACATCAAGACCGACTACGTGCCGATCGGTCCGGACGGCCCGATGGAGCCGCAGGCCCTGACCTACGCGACCAGCGCACCGGACATCTACGCGATCGGCGACGTGATCGGCCCGCCCTGGCTTGCCCACGTGGCGTCGGAAGAGGCCATCCTCTGCGTCGAGCGGATCGCGTTCAAGGAGGGCAAGCTCGACCACGAGCCGATCCCGCTCGACTACACCGTGATCCCGGGCTGCACCTACTGCCACCCGCAGGTGGCATCGGTCGGCTTCACCGAGCGCGACCTGAAGGCCAAGGGCCTGAAGAAGGGCGAGGACTACGAGGTCGGCAAGTTCCCCTTCACGGCGCTCGGCAAGGCGATCGCCGCCGACCACACCGAGGGCTTCACCAAGATCATCCGAGGCCTGCCGCGCGGCGAGATCCTGGGCGCCCACATCATGGGCGACCAGGCGACCGAGCTGATCGCCGAGCTGAGCCTGGCCCGCCGTCTCGAGGCCACGAGCGAGGAACTGATCGCGACGGTCCACGCTCACCCGACGATGCACGAGAGCGTGCACGAGGCGGCGCTCGCCAGCGAGGGGCGCGTGATCCACACCTGAGGCCGAGGGGGATCCCTACATCCCAAGAACCACGAACGGGCCGCTTCTCAGGCGGCCTGTTTCTTGTTATGTTCAAAGGGGTTCGATCGTCTCAATGGCCGACATCTCGGCTGCTCGTGGGTCAACCCGGGGAGTTCACATGCATCGGACGATGCCCGCGCTGCTGATCGCGCTCGCCTCCACCACCGCCGCCCAGCCGGTTGCCGCGGTGATCGACTCTCGATTCGACGCGTCCATCGCCGCGGAGAATCTCAGCATGGTCGAATCCTGGGACTTCGTCGAGTTCACCGAGCACGACACCGCCCAGGGCAGCGTCTACCTCTTCGAGTACCTGACGAACGGCACCGTGTCGGGCATCGAGATCGCAATCGCCGTCTCGAGAGGTTTCGTCGGGGTCGTCGGCGGCAACGACGACCACCTCCGCTTCACGGGGGCATCCAGCTCCGAGGGATACTTCTACGCGCGGGCGACATCGCGACTGACCGCAGAGCTCAAGGTCCGGGTGCTCCGCGACGCGCAGTTGCGGATCTCGAACGAAGATGACTACGACTGGCATTCGCTCGCGGTCGGCCCGGATTCCTCGAGCTCACAGGACTTCCGCATCGAGCGCGACGGCGAGTTGGTCTTCGAGGCGTCGCCCCCGGACCGCACCGCCGATGCGCCGGCGATCGACGCCCCCGCGCCGTCCTTCAACAACCTCCTGCTCGGCACACCCTCAGACACGATCGACCAGACGATCAACCTGCCCGCGGGGGACTACGTCTTCAAGATCGACACCGAGACCGCCTCGCAGCAGATCGATAACCAGGGCATGTTCACGATCCGCTACGCGAACGCCCGAGCGGTGACCGAGCTCGATCTCATCTTCGCCGAAGGCTTCGGCCCCTGCAGCGGGGCGGACTGGGCGGAGCCGTACAACGTGATCAGCCAGGCGGATGTCGCGGGCTACGTCGATGCCTGGTTCCGGGGCGACCCGCGCTGTGCGGCCCTGGCGGCCCCGTTCGACGTGGTGAACCAGGCCGACGTCTCGGCGTTCGTGAGCTTCTTCTTCCAGGGCTGCCCGAGCTGAGCCCAGGGACCGATCGCCGGCGGCGGCGCACCGAAGTCCCGACATCGGGTGTTGCGATGTCGTGAAGACTTCGCGCGATCTGTGACACGACAGGCCGCCGCCGTTATCCTGTGACCGTGCGTTCACTCGTCCTCTCTGCCGTGATCGCCGGGGCGGCCTCCGGCGCGGTCTGTCAGGCCGTCGGCGTCGGCGATGTCGATTTTTGGGCCAGCGCTGAGATCGAGACGCCGACCGGCGCCTCGTTCACCGATGAAGACACATCATCGGCGCCCCCGGTTTCGGGACGGTTGGAGACCGTCGTTCGCACGGAGAAGACGCACTCGAGCGAGAAGGTGTTCTGGCGGTACAACGCCTCCGTGACGATCGAGGAAGATCTTGACCGCGGCGAGTTCCTCGTCGAAGCGGAGTCGGTCAGCCGGAGTCACACCGGCGTCGGCGTGTCGTCGCGGGTCGGGTTCTCGATCGAGTTCAACGTCCCCGGCCCCACGCGGCTCGGGCTCGCCGACGATGCGTTCCTCTCGGTGGCTCGCGGATCGGGCGATCCGGATGGCCCGGTCCCCGTCGCCGCGTCCGCCTCGCTCGGTCTCCGGACGCCCGGGGGCGCGACGATCCCGTTCATGCGGGCGAGCGGCGTGACGCCGACGAAGCAGCGGAACCTGCCGCCCGGCACCTACGTGATGCGGGGCAGACTCGAGACCTTCACGACGGTGCACAAGCCCGGCGAGCGGACCTCGATCGCCGCACATCCGTTCGTGCGAACCCGCCTGCCGCTTCGGTTCACCGCCGGGTTCGGTCCCTGCAACGGGGCCGACATCGCCGCGCCGTTCAATCGCATGAACCACAACGATGTACATGAGTTCATCGCGCAGTACTTCCGCGGCACGTCGACCGTCGCCGAGCTCTCGCCGCCGGCCCATGTCGCGGACGCCGAGGACGTGGCCCGTTTCGTCGAGTTGTTCGCCCAGGGCTGCCCGGCGCTCTAGACCGTTCTTTCGTCGGATGTTCAGACGAACAAACGGCGGCGATTCTGCTTGCCGCATCCACGATCATGCCCCATCCTCGTGCAGGCGCGCCGCGACGGCGGGCACGAGCGTGGAGGGTTTGCGATGTCCAGGATGGGTGGGATGGCCGCGATCGCGGCGTGTGTGTTCGTACGCGCCTCGATCGCGGGTGATGTTTCCGGGCCGCTGGTCGCCTGGCAGACGCTGACGATCGACTACGCGGGGCCGGCGTCGGGCGAGTCCGCGGACCCAAACCCGTTCCTCGACGCCCGGCTGCAGGTGATCTTCCGCGGCCCGGACGGCCTCGAGCTCAGCGTGCCCGGGTACTTCGCTGGCGACGGCGACGGCGGCGCCTCGGGCGATGTCTGGCGTGTGCGGTTCACGCCGCCGGCGGCCGGCCCGTGGACCGCGACCGCCTCGATCCGGACCGGGTCCGACGTCGCGATCGCGACGCTGCCTGACGGCTCGCCCGATCCCGAGGCCGGAACCCCCTTCGCGCTCTCCGACGCCGGGGACACGTTCACGGTCGCGCCGCCCGACACCGGGGCGCCCGGATTCCTCGCCAAGGGCCCGCTGGCCTACGCCGGCGGGTTCTACCTCCGATTCGCGGACGGCGACTACTACTTGAAGGGCGGCGTCGACAGCCCGGAGAACTGGCTCGGCTACTACGGCTTCGACAACACCGAGTCGGACAACAACCGCGGCCCGGGCACGCCCGACCGGCTCCACCGCTTCCCGACACACGCGGCCGACTGGAACCCGGGCGACCCGGATTGGGACAGCCCCGACACGCCCGAGCCGAACGACGGCCGGCGGATCATCGGAGCACTGAACTACCTCGAGTCGGTCGGCGCCAACTCGATCTACTTCCTTCCCATGAACATCGGCGGCGACGCACAGGACACGTGGCCGTACGTCGGTCCGATCAACGGCAGCGGCGCCGGCTCGAACGACAACACACGCTTTGATCTCTCGAAGCTCGAGCAGTGGGAGCTCGCGTTCGCCCACGCGCAGCGCAGGGGCATCAAGCTGCACTTCGTGCTGAACGAGGCGGAAGCCCCCAACAAGGAAGAGCTCGACGACGCGGAGCTCGGCACCGAGCGCAGGCTCTTCTACCGCGAGATGATCGCCCGGTTCGCCCACCACAACGCGATGCAGTGGAACATCAGCGAGGAATACAACCTCAACCTGAACCTGGGCGTCGAGCGGCCGATCGACTGGGCGGCCTTCATCCAGGCCCAGGACCCCTACGACCGCCCCACCACCGTGCACAACGCCGGCGGCCTGAACGGCAACCCCAACACCGGCCCCTGGGGCGGCTTCATCGGCGAGGACGTGTTCGATCTCACCAGCCTCCAGTGGGCACGGAACACGACCGCCTGGGGCGGCGTCGTCGAGCGGTTCCGCGAGGCCACCGCCGCCAGCGGCCGGCCGATCGCCATCGTCGTCGACGAGCCCGGATCGATCACACGCGACGTGCCGGACTTCGACGCGGTGAGGAAGCGCATGCTCTGGGACATCTATCTCTCGGGGAGCGCCGGCGTCGAGTGGTTCATCAACGACCAGGACCAATCGCTCGAGGACTTCCGCGATTTCGACAAGGTCTGGCGTGAGACCACGATCGCGCGCCGCTTCGTCGAGGACAACCTGCCCTTCTGGCTCATGGAGCCGAACGACGGCCTCGCCTCCGGCGAGTCGGGCGACGAGGGCGGGGCCGAGGTCTTCGCGCGGATCGACGGCGCGGCGGGCGACATCTACGCCGTCTACTTCCCCGACGCGTCGCCCACCGGCAGCCTCGACCTGACGGGGAGCCCGGTCGCCTTCCGGGCGTCCTGGTTCAATCCCAGGAGCGGCGCGTTCGAGGGCTCGTTCGACGCCACCGGCGGCCAATCGCTCGACGTGCCCGCGCCGCCGTCCTCCCCCGGCGAGGACTGGGTGCTGCTGCTCGAGTCCGGCGGGTGCTCCGCCGCCGATCTCACCCAGCCCTTCGGCGTCATCGGCCAGGCGGACGTCGCGGCGTTCGTGGACGGCTTCTTCGCGAACGATTCGAGCGCGGCCCAGCTCGCTCTTCCGTTCGGCGTGGTGAGCCAGGCCGACGTCGCCGAGTTCGTCCGTCTGTTCTTCGAGGGCTGCGCCGCCCGTTGAGCGGTCGGCGAGGGGTCGGCGAGGGGTCTCCCCCCGCCCGCCGTCGCGGTTCCGATCCACGGATCGGTCGGCCGCTTGCGGCTGGCGGCAAGGACGCTACGTTGCGTCTCGAGGAGACCGGATCATGATGCGAGAGATGTCTGTTCTAACGATCGTTGTTGCATCGGCCGGTGCGCAGATCACGCCGATCGCGCTCGAAGGCCAGGTCGCGCCGGACGGAAACGGGACGTACTTCTTCTTCGCGCACCCTTCGATCAACGACGAGGGCGAGGTGGCGTTCGAGGCGCTGCTCGCGAACACGGCCGAGGCATCGATCGACGAGACCGCGATCGTCGCGGCCGGCGGCCAGGGCGGCCCGCGCGTCGTCGCTCGGACGGGCGACCCCGCCCCGGGCGGCGGATTCCTGTCGGCTTTCTTCGAGGCCGCGTTCCCCGAGATCAACAACAGCGGATCGGTCGCGTTCGCGATGCTCGACGTTGGCGTGCGCGGGACACTCGTGGGACCGGACACGCGGTACCTCGCCGACGCGTCCGGCGGCGATCTCGTCCGGCTGTTCGCCAACGGCGACCCGGTGCCGGGACCGGCAACCGGGACGATCGGCGACCTCTTGTTCGCCGGGCGCCTGGACGACGCCGGGCGCGTGGCCAACACGTTCTTCGGCGACGGAACGGCGTTCTCCCTTGGGGTCGTCGTCGGCGACGAGACCGGCGCGACGCTCGCCGTTTCGGGAGAGGACCCACGCCTCCCAACCCTCTCGATCCTGGGCTTCTCGCTCGCCTCGAGCGACAGCGGCCTGATCGCGTTCTCAGGTTCGATCTCTGACTTCGAGAACTTTGTCTTCGAGTCCGGGATCCTGCTGCTGGACGGCGGCCAGCTCTCACTTCGAGCGTTCGAGGGGGATGCCGTCACCGGGCTCGCGCAGCCGTTCAACGGCAGCGTCGACAGAAGCTCCTTCCCCGATGACGGCCTCGGGATCAACGACTCGGGGGACATCGCGTTCGTCGCATCGATCGGCGAGCCGTTCAGCCCGTTCGAGCAGGTCAACGCCGCGGTCGTGCTGGACGCCGCGGGCGGCGGGCTCTCGGCCGTGGCGAGGGCCGGCGACACAGCGCCGGGCGGCGAGGCGTTCGATTCGTTCCAGAGCGTCGAGATCGGGAACGATGGTCGGATCGCCTTCTCGGCGCTGCTCGAGGGCGGGATCCCGGGGAATCTCTCGTTCGACGTCGACGGGATCTACGTGCGTGCGCCGGGAGGACCCGTCGAGACCGTCATCGAGCTCGGCGACGAGGTGCTGGGCCAGCAGGTCATCCGGATCGAGGCGGACTTCGATCTAAACAACGTCGGCCAGGTCGCGTGCTTCGTGCGGCTAGCCGACGGTCGCGACGCGATCCTGCGGATCGATACCGCCGGGCCGTCCGGGTGCACGCCGGCGGACCTCGACGTGCCCTTCGGTGTGATCAGCCAGGCCGACGTCGCCGTCTTCGTGAACCTGTTCTTCGCCGGCGACGATCGGGCGGCCGATCTGGCCGAGCCGTTCGGGGTGGTGAGCCAGGCCGACGTCGCCGAGTTCGTCCGCCTGTTCTTCGAGGGCTGCCCGGCGCGCTGAACGCGGCCGTCTGTGAAGCGTCGATGAAGATCGCCGCAATCGGCCGAGATTCCGAGTGATTCCGACCCCCGACTCCCGCTAGCTTCGAGGCGGAGGCCTCTCGCACGGCCTGTTCTGGCTCGCATCCGCCCGCTGGATTGTCCGGTAACAAAGGGCTCCTGTCGGGGCACCAAGACGGAGATCGGTCATGCATGGGATGTCTTACTGGCATGCCGCGGCGATTGTCGCGGCGTGTGGTAGTACCGCGTCGGCACAGATCGGGTTCGACACCGGCGCGAGCACGGGCTTCATCGGCGGGAGCGTCTTCGCGAACGTCAATGCCGTCTCCGACGGACCGACGATGGGCGCCTCGATCGACTGGTTCCCCGGGCTGTTCGGGGGCGATACAGCGGGCCAGGTCTTCGCACGCACCGCGACCGCGATCGACAACATGACCGGATGCCGCGTGGATTCGCGCCTCGGCGGGTTCTACGGCGTGTTCGGGATCGGCAGCGACTGCGTCGAGCTGCGATTCTCGCAGCAGGCCAAGGACAACTTCCGCCGCCAGAGCGACGGTCAGTGCCCGCCCTGCATGTTCTTCGCCGACGCGGACGGCACGCCCTCGGTTCCCGGTGGCATCGGCTTCACGGCGGTCTTCACATACACCGGGCTGACGCCCACGACGATCTACTACCGCATCCGCGCCGGCGCCGGCGCCGCGGGCGCACACGAGGCGGCGACCGAGGACCCGGTGACCTCGGTCCTGACCAGCCTCGACCTGACCACGCCGAGCGGCGGCGACAGCGCCGTGCCGCTCGGGCTCGACAACTCGGGGCTCGCGCCCGGCATCGGGGGCGCCCGCGGCGGGCTGCGCTCGGCGACCTCCGGCAGCTTCAGCGTCCTCCCCGGTGAGACCTGGACGATCGACATGTCCGGCGGCGTCAGCGCTATCATCTCCGATCCCGGCACGGGCGCCTGCCCCGACGGCACGCGCGACGGCGGCGCCGGCACCGTCGAGGGCATCATCGAGTTCAGCCTCCGCGGGCCGCTGCCACCCGTCGGCTCCGACGAGACCGTGCCGCCCGAGGGCTTCACGGTCTTCGACGGCCTCCCGACGTTCAGCGTCGACATCGGCTCCGACGCCGAGCTCTCCGACCCGTTCGGGCCCGCAGACCCGCAGCTCGACCCCGCCGACATCTACATGGCGTTCGGGCCGGCCTTCGGCGCGCCCGGCTTCGACGGATTCCTCGACGACTTCTCCCTCGCCGGCGTGAACGTCACCGATCCCGACCCGGGCGGCATCCCGGCGCCGGTCTGCGTCGGCTCCGCCGTCCCGCTCGGCGTCGTGGCCGAGTACATCGACATCGACGCGACCGACTCGGTGGACTTCGACATCCGGGACTTCCTGCCCGCCGGCGTCTTCGCCGACGCCCCGATCCCGGCCGAGGCGCTCAACTCCGAGACGCTCTTCCCGGCGCGGAACCTTCTGATCAGCTACGAGGACGACGGCGTCCCTGCGTACTTCACCGGCCCGGTCTGCTCCGTGCCGCCGACCTCGACCGACTTCGCCTTCGAGGTCTACGGCTCGGACACGGTCATGGATGAAGTCCTGACCCTCGACCTGACGTTCGGCCCGGCCGCGGCGGGTCTCGGTGCGAGCGAGGCCGGGATCCTCAGCGAGGAGATGCTGCACGGCGCACTCTCGCCCAGCCCATCGCCGCTCCCGTTCATCGGTGACACATCGGACGACGACGTCGACGCGCTCGACGTCGAGTGGGACGCCGGATTCGCCGGCTTCTGGTACTTCTCGGTCGATAACGAGGCCCTGGGCACGTTCCAGGCCCAGAACCTGACGCTCGACCCCGGGTTCATCTACCTGGCCGACCCGGGCGGCGCGATCCCGGTCATCACGCCGGCCCAGCTCGGCCTGCCGGTCGGCTTCGGCGTCGATATCGACGCGTTCGAGTTCGTCCGCGCGGTCAACCCGTTCATCACCGGCGGCGCCCAGGACCCGGAGCAGCCGCCCTGCGACCGCGAGGAGACCGGCGGGTCGCTCGCCGTGATCTTCTCGGTCGACCGCGACGACCCGAGCACGCCGATCACGAGCTTCGACGAGAGCGGCGGGCTCGACCCGACCCGGATCTACATCTCGTTCCTCGACGGCACCAACATCCCGCTGACCGCCCCGCTCGAGTCCGACGTCGACGCCGTCGCGGCGTGGTTCCGCTCGCTCGCCGAGGAGCCGTTCGCCGACTGCAACGGCAATGGCGTGAACGACATCGACGAGATCTTCGTAGACCCGGGCCTCGACGGCAACGGCAACTTCATCCTCGACCTCTGCGAGGGCATCGCCGGGCCGTGCAGCGGCGCCGACCTCGCCCCGCCGTTCGGCATCATCAGCCAGGCCGACGTGACCGCGTTCGTGAACGCCTTCTTCGCGATGGACCCCGCGGCCGACCTCGCGCCGCCCTTCGGCGTGATCAGCCAGGCCGACGTGACCGCGTTCGTCAACCTGTTCTTCGCGGGTTGCCCGGCGAGGTAGGCCGGCCCTCGCGGACGCACCGCGATCCCCACAGGCTCGCGAGAGCGAGCCAGACCACGCGTCGACCCCGCCCGGCGGCTCGCCGGGCGGGGCCTTCGAAGCCGGAGCCCGACTCCGGATCCGTCCGCCGCGGGGCACGCTTGGAGGACGCATCATGAGATCCGCGAGCACGATGATCGCCGTCGCCACCCTCGCGGGAGGCCTCGAGGCCCGCACCATCACGGTCGACGACGACCTCGCCCAGCGGCCCGACGCCGAGTTCCAGTCGGTCCAGGCGGCGCTCGACGCCGCGGCCGACGGCGACGAGATCATCATCTACCCCGGCGCGTACGGGATGGGGGCGATCCTCTTCCTGCGCGACACGCCCAACGTGACGCTCCGCTCGAGCGACCCGGCCGATCCCGCGGTCGTCGCCGCCACGCTGCTGCGCCCGCTCGGGCGCGACCTGGTGCTCATCAGCGAACGGAACCCCGGCCTGCTGATCGACGGGCTCACGTTCACCGGCGCGGGCCAGGGAAGCCGCCCGGGCGGCGGGATCCAGTCCGACCACGACATCACGATCCGGCGCTGCGCGTTCGAGTTCCTCGAAGAACGGAGCTTCGCCGCGATCAATCCGAGGGCCGGCGACGTCGTCGTCGAGGATTCGGTCTTCCGAAACAACCGGAATCGCGACGGGCTCGCGGGCGCGATCGAGCTGATGCCCGACCGCGGCCCGGCGTCGCTCACCGTGCGGCGTTCGATCTTCGACACCAACGGAACCAACGGCAACGGCGGCGCGATCCGTGTCATCGGGAACGTCAACATCACAATCGAGGGCGGCGAGTTCGTCGGCAACTTCGCCGGGGCCAGCGGCGGCGCGATCTTCGCGGACTCGGGGCTCACACCCACGGCCCGCGCCGAGTTGCCCGAGTGGACCATGATCGCCGAGCCTCCCGAAGTGCTCCGGACGCTGTTCCGGGGCAACCGCTCGAGCCAGGACGGCATGGGCGTCGCCGGGCGCGGCTACACCCTGGACTGGCGCAACAGCTCGTTCTTCGATCACAGGGGAGACGCACGCTTCGACCAGGTCTTCCAGGAGGGCACGGTCTCGCTCACGCGCTGCGTTGGCACGATGCGGGGGTGCGACTGGGAGCGCAACCACACAATGGGCGGCTCGAGCGCGCTGCGGCTGGAGTCGAGCGACGTGCTCGTCGAGGGCTCGAGCATCGTCAACAACAACGCGGGCAAGGCGGGCGACACCTTCGCCGGGCCGCGATCGGGCGTGATCCGCCAGATCGGCGGCGCCTGCACCTACAACCGCATGCGCATTCTGGCCAACCGCTTCGACCCGACCGGGGTCGGGAGCGGCGTGGACGGCGGGCCGCACCAGGTCGTGCTCAGCAACGCCCGCGCGATCATGGCGAATACCCACCTCCTCGGCGGATCCGGCCTGAAGAACGACGCGCAGTGGATCAGGCTCCAGAACGGCTCGGAGCTCGGCTTCGTGAACAACACCGTCCAGTCGCTCTGGCGCGGCCCGGCCCATTTCGCGGCCCTCGTCGGCGGCAGCACCAACGAGCCGGGCAACTCGCTCGAGCTCAACAACAACAACATCATGCTCTTCACCGACCAGAGCGCCGGCCAGCCTACCGACCAGCAGCTCGCGGACAGCGTCGTCGTCGACCTTCCCTTCGACGGCCCCCCCGGCCAGACGCCGCCCGTGGCCATCATGCCCTGCAGCAGCGAGCGGAACCTGATCCGGTTCCTCGACGAGGCCAGCAACGACCTCGTCAGCAGCATCGAGCCGCGCATCATCTCGACCGCCGACTGCGGGGACTTCGAGATCCCGCCGCTCAGCGGCGTCGCCTCGTACGTCAGCCTCTCGCCGCGCGACTTCTTCCTCGGCATCCCGGGCGCGTCCGGCGGCGGCTACGGCGACGATCCCAGCACCGACACGATCAACGAGTTCGACAACGACGAGCTGGGCGACCCATCGCCCGTCGGGAGTTCGTCCTTGGTGGACGCCGGGGACAATCTTCGGTACTCGACGGTGAACAACGGCCTCAACACCCCGCCGTTCGACGACGGCGTCGACCTCTTCGGCGGCACGCGCATCGTCGACGGCGACCTCTTCCAGCGTTCGCTCACGATCGACATCGGGGCCGTCGAGTTCCAGGGGCCGACCGGCTGCAGCCCGGCCGACCTCGTCCCGCCCTTCGGCGTGATCAGCCAGGCGGACGTCGCCGCGTTCGTCGACCTGTTCTTCGCCGGCGACCCGTTCGTCGCCGGGCTCGCCGCGCCGTTCGACGTCGTCAGCCAGGCCGACGTCGCCGTGTTCGTCAACCTGTTCTTCGCGGGGTGCCCAGCGAGATAGCCGCAGACGAGCACCCAGCGCAACACCTATTCATTACAGGACTTTCATAGAACTCGCCCCGGTTCGCGCTTCGCGCGGCCCGGGGTTTTTCATAGGCTCGGGCGGGGCCCGTCCCGGAGGAGACCGACCTTGTTCCGACGCATCGCCGCGACCGCCGCCATCGCCCTCGCGACGCCGCTCGCGCTCGCCCAGAACATCCTCACCGTCGACGACGACGGCCTCGAACTCCCCAGCGCGCAGTTCTCGACGCTCCAGGAGGCGCTCGCGGCCGCGCAGGACGGCGACGTGATCGAGCTCTACCCGGGCAGCTACCAGCCCCCCGGCACGCTGAGCGTCACGCAAGCGAACCTGACCATCCGGGGCGTCAATCCCGACGACCCGACCGTCGTCGGCCCGACGCGCATCCTCCCGCCCGGACCCGTCCTCGCCTCGTTCCAGGTCAACGCCGATGGGTTCACGCTCAGCGGCGTGACGCTCGACGGGAGCGGCGGCGGCATCTCGCTGAACAGCGGCGCGTCGGTCACGCTCGACCGCTGCGTCGTCCGCGACCACGATCTTTCAGGCAGCTCCGCCGTGCAGATCGGGACGGGTCGGTCGATCGTCACGGGCTGCACGTTCCGGAACAACAACAGCGGCTTCGGCGGCGGCGCGGTCGCGTTCACCGGCGGCGCGAGCTCGTCGCTGACGATCGAGAACTGCCTGTTCGAGAACAACACCGCCTCGCCCAACGGGTTGGGCGGGGCGCTGCAGGCGTTCGGGACCGGCGACCTGACCGTCGCCGACACGACGTTCCGCACGAACACGGCCGGAGCGTCGCAGTTCGCCACCTCACAGGGCGGGGCCTGCTACCTCGAGGACACCGTCGGCGGCCTTTCCCGATGGGTGTTCGAGCGGTGCAAGTTCGAGGGCAACCGCGCGGCCTCGTCCGGCAGCGCGATCTACGCGGCCCGGGGGGATCTCGTGCTGGCCGGCTGCTCGTTCACCGGCAACGGCGGGCCGGTCCCGAACTCGCCCTCGGCCGGCGGGTCGGTCCTCGACACGATCTCCTGCCGGGTCGTCGTCGAGGAGTGCGACTTCATGCGGAACCGGAGCGGCCGCACTGCGGCGGTCTGGACCGACTTCGACAGCGACGCGGCCTGGTACACAACCCGGTTCCATCAGAACGCCGCGGGCGACGACGGCGCGTTCATCCCCCCCTCCGGCACCGTCGTCAGCAAGTCGGGCGGCGCGATGGGGTTCGCCGGGTGCAGCTTCTACGCCAACCGCGTCAACTCGCTGGCGACCGCGGGGCTCGGACCCGCCGAACGCGCCGGCGCGAGCGTCGCGGCGGACGGCTCGACGGCGCTATTCGTCAACTCGGTCTACGGCGGCGGCGGCACGCCGTTCCTGCAGGACTGCCAGTGGGTCCGGGCCGGCTCGGGCTCCGACGTCAGGATGACCAACTGCAGCTACTACTCGCGCTCGGGCCTGGACAACGAGCCCGGCGCGATCGTCGTGACCCTCGGGGGCTTCTTCGCGAACCCGAGCGACGTCACGATCAGCAACACCTCCGCCGTCGCCGAGGTCAGCAACCTCACACGGTCGCAGGCCTCGTCGCTCGACAAAGTCTGGGCGGCCCAGGCCGATCCGTCGTTCGCGAACGGGCTGGGCACGCTCTCGGGCTCGAACAACGCCTGCTCGGTCGTGCGGACCGACAGGACCAACTGGTTCGCGGGCGAGACGACCGAATCGGTCGATCAGCTCTCGGTCGACGTGAACCGCGACGTGGAGAGCTGGGCCCGCTTCTACGGCGCGGGGCTCGACGACGGCTGGGGCGACGACCCCGGCGCCGGCGGCGCGGACCAGTCCGCGAACGACCAGGAGCCGGACTACCGCGCCCGCGAGGAGATCGCCTACCTGATCGACCGCGGATTCGATCCGGCCTACACCGACATCAACATCGCCTTCGCCCTCTTCTTTGGCTTCGTTCCCCAGCTGCGGCCCGAGCTCAACTACGACGGCACCAGGGACTTCTACGTCGACCCGCGCAACGTCGATGGCAACTCGAGCTTCCGCGCCGCCACCATCGACATCGGGGCCGTCGAGTTCCAGGGCCCCGAGGGCTGCAGCCCGGCCGACCTCGTCCCGCCCTTCGGCGTGATCAGCCAGGCGGACGTCGCGGCCTTCGTCGACCTGTTCTTCGCCGGCGACCCGTTCGTCGCCGGGCTCGCCGTGCCGTTCGACGTCGTCAGCCAGCTCGACGTGGCGGCGTTCGTGGATCTGTTCTTTGCCGGATGCCCGGCGAGATGAGGCCGAGCCTCGCGTGCTTGTCGCGAAACCGATGACTTGCTCTAGCCGGCGGCCTTGGGCACATCCGCGGTCTTGACCGCGTCCTCGAGCATCGATTCCGCGATCGCCCGCGCCGTCGCGACGGCGCTGCTGCCCGGCTCGACGACCTCCATGATCACCGCCCCCTGCATGACGAGGATGTAGCGCTCGGAGAATCCCACGGGGTCTTCGAAGCGGGCACGCTCGGCCAGCGAGCGGATCACCCCTCGGATCGCCGCGATGTTCTCCGCGGCGCTGACGTGGCAGGGGTGTCGCGGATCGGGGAACTCGCTGCAGGCGTGGATGAACATGCAGCCGTTGAAGTCGGGCTCGCCGAACCACTCACGCCAGACCGTCCAGACGTACCGGAGCTGCTCGACCGGATCCGGCCCCGCACCGGAACACAGCAACTGCGGGAGCCGCTCGCGCCAGCGCGCGTCACGCCGCTTGATGCACTCGAGGGCGAGGTCCTCCTTGCTGGGGAAGTACTTGTAGAGCGTGGTCTTGGTCGTCTCCGCGGACTCGATGATCTGCTCGAGCGCGGTGCCGTGGAAGCCCTGCCGGTAGAACAGGTTCGTCGCGCAATGCACAAGTCGGTCCCGGGCCGTGTCGTGCTGCATGACAATAGTTTATCGCCGGTCCACACGGATCCTGCCCAGATCGACCCGGGGGACGGTTGACTCGCGGTGCACCCGCCCCGCCGACCCCCGAGGGGCACCACTGGCTCGCGCGCACCCCCAAGTCGCCGCCAAGTCGTCCCCCACGTCGCCCCATCCCCCACGCCCGAGAACAGGGGTCCGCGGGCCGATCCACGTTTGGAGCCCCTGGGCCGGCGCGGTACCGTGGCCCGTGCCGTGTGACTCGGGGGGAACTCGGCCCGGAGGGTTTCCGATGCGAGCGTGTGGAGCGGCCCTGATGGTGTGCTCGGCGGCGTGGGCCCAGCCGCTGTACCAGCAGACCTCGGCCTTGTACGACATCGACGTCACGTTCAACGCCGGCCTGTTCGAAGACGGCAGCTCCGCGATCGGCCCCGAGGAGATCTTGCTCGAAGCGACCGATTTCCGCGGCGGCTCGGCGGTCTTCCTGCGCGCGACGCCCGAACTGGACCCGGATCTCTTCCGACTCACCGTCGATACCGGTTCGATCTCGACCTTCCAGTTCGGACTGATCTCCTCATCGACGGTCTCGATCGAGATCGGCCTCGACGTGCTCGAGGACTCGAGCGTCACGCTGGAGACCTTCAACCAGGGCTGGGTCGCCTCGATCAAGGCCGACGCGATGTCGTCGCTGACCGTTGAGATCGAGGGACCCGGCGGCGTCGTGCTGCAAGAGTCCGCCCCCCGCTTCGACGCGTTCTTCTCTCGCACGTTCAACCTCCCCGCCGGCTCGTACACCTGGCGGGTCGATTCGACCTCCTCGACCCGGGACGCCGCGCTGGTCGGGCTCGACCAGACCACCAGCTTCGCCAACGCCGACGCGGACTTCGAGCTGCGCTTCGAGCGCGGGTTCGGGCCCTGCAACGGGGCCGACCTGGCCGACCCGCGCGAGATGCTCGACCAGGCGGACATCGACGCGTTCGTCGCCGGCTTCTTCGCGGGCGACGAGGACGTCGCCGGCCTGCGAGAGCCGGCCGGGCTTGCGAGCTACGCGGACGTCGTCGCGTTCGTCGAGCTCTACCTCGCCGGCTGCGGCAGCGGGAGCTGATCCGCCGCCGTCTTGGTTTGCCCAGATTCACGCGACCCGCACGATTCTTTGACGGTGCCTACGGGTCGAGGTGTTACCCTCGCAAAGCGCGGTTCACGCCGCGCGGAGGGGTGATCTGTGCGGGGCGATCGAATCCGTAGTCGTGTCGTGAGCGTGGCCGCTCTGACCGCTGTCTGTTCCCTTCTCGCCGGCCAGGCCGCGGCGCAGCCCGCGGACGTGGCCCGCGTCCGTCTGATCGGCGCGCTCCAGAGCCAGTCGGTCGACGGGCGAGCCAACTCGATGTCGTCCGACGGGCGGATCGTGGTCGGTCGCTCGACCTCGCAGCTCGGGCCGGAGGGCTTCGCCTGGATCGACCCGCTCCGCGGCGGCCGGGGGACCATCGCCCTCGGCGCGCTGCCCTCGGCCAGCCCGTTCGGCTTCGCCTCAGACGTCGCCGACGACGGATCCCTGGTCGTCGGCGGCTCGATCGACATCTTCGGCGTCCAGCGCGGCGTCCTCTGGATGCAGCCGCTCGGCGTGCAGCCCCTTCCGATCGACTTCGATATCCCCGGATCCCTCGGGAGCACCGCCCGCTCGATCAGCGCCGACGGCACGATCTTCTCCGGCGAGATCACGACGAGCCAGGGCATCAGGGCGTACCGCTTCACCCCCGCGACCGGCCTCCGCCCCCTGGGCGGCGAGCTCGCCGACGCGTTCTTCAGCGTCGCAGGCGGGCTCTCGCGCGACGGCAGGCACGTCGTCGGCCAGTTCTCGCTCCCGTTCGGCGGGTTCAGCGCGTACCGCTGGTCCGACGGGCCCGCCGGGCCGGTTGTCACGCTCATCGCGGACCTGCCCGGCGGTCAGGACACCGCCTTCGCCAACGGCGTCTCCGACGACGGCACCATCGTGATCGGCACGGGCACGACCGCGACCGGCTCGCAGGGGTTCCGCTGGATCGACCCGGAGGCCGGCGGCCCCGGCACGATCCCCCTCGGCGAGCTGATCCCGGGCGCCGGCTCCGAGGCGCTGGCCTGCTCGGCGGACGGGCGGATCATCGTCGGCTCGGCGCCCTCGAGCATCACCGACACCAGCGCCACCTACTGGCGTCCCGAGACCGGGCTGATCGACCTCGATGCGTTCCTGCGCGACCTCGGCGTCCCGCTGGGCCCGACCAGGCTCGTGACCGCGACGTCCATCTCTGCAGACGGCACCCGCGTGGGCGGCATCGCGCGCACGAGCGAGGGCGCGTTCTCAGCCTTCATCGCCGAGGTCCCGCTCGCCGGCTGCCTCCGCGCCGACTTCGTCGAGCCGTTCGGCGTGCGGTCGAACAACGACGTCCAGGCGTTCGTCGACGCCTTCTTCGCGGGCGAGCCCCGGGCCGACCTGGCCGAGCCGTTCGGCGTGGTCAGCCAGGCCGACGTCAACGCGTTCGTCGACGCGTTCTTCGAGAGCTGCCTGCCCGCCCCGGTCGCGCCGCCGCCGACACGCAGCGGCGACTGGACGATCGACGACCTGCTCGAACTCGTCGACGACGAGACCGGCCTGCGGCTGTCCGACGACTGAGCGCCGCTCGGCTCAGGCGACCTGCAGCACTTCCATCACCCGCGCCACGATGTCCTCGGCCGTCAGACCGCACTGCGCCAGCACCTGCTCGGGCGTGCGCGAGCTCTTCGGGATCTTCCGCACGTGCATCTGCTCGAGCTGGAAGGCGTCGCCCGCCTCGACCATCGCGTCGGCGACCGCCGAGCCCAGCCCCCCGCCGAAGCTGTCCTCGAGGCTGATCGCGTAGCCGTTGTTCTGCGCGATCACGTCGAGCAGCTTGTCCTGATCGAAGGGGATCGAGTACATGTCGACCAGCGTCGCCGAGACGCCGGCCTTGTCGAGCAGGTCGATCGCCCGGTTGGCCTCGTGGACCATGTAGCCGCAGGCGAGCAGCGCCACGTCGCGACCCTGCTGGAGCACCTCGAACCCGCCCAGGTTGAACACCTGGTCGTCGCCGTAGATGAACTCGGTGTCGCTGCGCATCGTCCGCATGTAGCACAGCCCCTCGTAGTCGGCCATGACGCCGGTCAGGGCGTACGCGGCGTACGCATCGGAGGGGATCAGGACGTAGCAGCCCGGGTTGCCGTTGTGGTCGGTCGCGGTCGCGAGCGAGCGGAACCACGCGATGTCGGGCAGCGCCATCTGGCTCGGCCCGTCGGCCGCGAGCGTGATGCCGGAGTGCGACCCGACGATCTTGAGGTTCGCGCCGCTGTACATCCCCATCTCGATCTGGTCGTACGCCCGCGTCAGGAACTTGGCGAAGCTGCTCACGAACGGCACCTTGCCGCCCGCGGCGTATCCCACGCCGGCCGAGACCATCGCCTGCTCGGCGATCTTGCACTCGACGAAGCGCGGCGCCAGCTCGGGGTCGCGAGCGAAGGTCTCGGCGAACGTCGAATTGCTGACGTCGGCGTCGAGCACCACCACGTCCGGGTGCCGCCTGCCGAGCATGCGCAAGGCCAGCCCGTACGCCTTCCGCGTGGCCCACCGCCCGGTGTGCAGCACGCTCTCCATGTCGAGCTCGCGCATCGCGGCGCCCAGCGGCGGCAGATCGACATCGACCGGCGTCTTCGCGGGCGCCTCGCTCGGCGGCGAGATCATGAACTGGTCGCCACTGCCGAGCGCGCTGGTCAGGTCGACCCGCGTCTCGTCGAGCTCGCGCAGCGCGGTCTCCAGCGCCTCGCCCGACGGAGGCTTGCCGTGCCAGCCGCCGCCCTGGATGCTCGGCGATCCCCAGCCCTTGACTGTCCGGGCGACCACCGCCAGCGGCGGCTCGGTCGTCTCGGTCGCGCGCTCGGCGAACCGGTCGAACGCCTCGATGATCTGCGCGGGGTCGTGGCCATCGATCTTGATCACCTCGAACCCGTACGCCTCGAACTTGCCCGCCAGCACGTCGGCCGACTGCTGATCGCTCACGCGGCCCGCCTGCCCGTACTCGTTGCACGAGACGATCGGAAGCACGTTGGTCAGCCCCCGGTCGATGATCAGGTCCATCGCCTCGGCGACCTGGCCCTCGCGGCACTCGCCGTCGCCCATTAGGCAGTACACGCGCTTGTCGACCTCGTCGAGCCGCGCCGCGCCGGCGATGCCCGCCGCGATCGACAGGCCCTGACCGAGCGAACCGGTCGCCGCGTCGAAGAACGGGAAGCCCTCCATCGGGTTCGGGTGCCCGTCCAGCACGCTCTCGGTCTCCCGGAGGCTCGACAGATCGTCCATCGTCAGCCGGCGCCGCTCCTCACCGGGACGGCCCACGTGCGTCCCGAGCCGCGCCGCGGCCGCGTACACCGCCGGGACCGCGTGCCCGCTCGAGAGCACCAGCCGGTCCGAGGTCGGGTAGTCGGGGAACTCCGGGCTCCAGCGCATCGACCTGAACATCAGCACCGTCACCAGGTGCGAGATGCTCATCGAGGTCGTCGGGTGCCCGCTGCCGGCGGCGGCGGTCATCTCGAGAGAATGGCGGCAGATCTCGATCGCCTGGGCGTGAACGGCGGCTTCGACAGACATCGGCGGCGGCTCCTTCCGCGGAGCGGGCCCGCCCGAGCGTCGGGAACGATCGCGCGGCGCCGGATGCGGCGCCGGATCCCCCGGGGATTCCCGCTGAGCCACTTCCGCCGTCCGCGAACCGGCCCCGCCGACTGCGGCGCGGGTCGCGCTGGCTTCCCCCCGCGCAGGACCGCACGGCCCCCGCGAAGACCGACAGTATCGCCCGCCCGGCCCCACGAAGCAACCCGGCGCTGCCCCGCCGGCGTTGATTCCGCACGCGCTTGCCGCCCCGCCCCATCCATCCTGTTGGGGTAAACTGCCTCGGGCACCACAACAAGGCCGGCCCTCCAGGGCCGCTCGACCGTCGCGGTCGGACCGACGCACCAGGCCCAATTGGGGATCGCGCGACATGAAAGTCATCTCCGACCGCGCCGCGCTGCTCGACGCCGTCCGCCTTGTTTCGGGCGTCGTCGCGACACGGACGCCGAGGCCGCAGCTCACATGCGTGAAGCTCACCGCCGAGTCCGAGGGCAAGGCCGGCCGCCTCACGCTCGCCGCGACCGACACCGAGATCGCGCTCACGCTGCGCCTCGACGCCGTCGACGTCCAGGAGCCCGGCGCCTGCCTCGTCCCCGCCGACAAGCTCAGCCAGATCATCCAGGCCGAGGACCACGAGCCGACGCTCACGCTCGATGTCGAGGGCGACGTCTGCCACATCCGCGGCGCCGATGCGCACTTTCAGCTCCGCGGCTTTCCGCCGGAGGAGTTCCCCGACACGCCCGCGTTCGCGGCGCTCAAGGACGGGCCGAGCTTCGCCCACACCGCCGGCAAGCTCGCGGAGCTCGTCCGGCGCACGCTCTTCGCCGCCGCACGCGAGAACAGCCGTTACGCCATCAACGGCGTGCTCCTGAAGCGCGATGACAAGAAGCTGGAGATGGTCGCGACGGACGGACGCCGCCTCGCGCTGGCCCGCGACACGCTCGCCAGTTCCGACGGGCAGACCGTCTCCTCGATCGTGCCCTCGAAGGCCCTGACCATGCTCGGCCGCCTGATCGGCGAGCCGGACGAGCCGGTCTCCATCGCCGTCACCGACAGCCAGATCCTCTTCGCCCTCGGCCTCGAGCCCGGCGATTCGCCCGAGAACGCCCGGGCACTGCTCAGCTCGAATCTCGTCGAGGGCACCTTCCCGCCCTACAGCGACGTCATCCCCAAGGACCAGGACATCCGCGTCGGGTTCGACAAAGACGTCCTCGCCTCCGCCGTCCGACGCGCCGCCCTGCTGACCAACGAAGAGTCCCGCGGCGTGCGGATGGCCTTCACCGCCGATGAACGCCAGCTGGTCCTCTCCAGCCGCGTGCCCGAGATGGGAGAGGCGAAGATCGACGTCGACCTGGCCAGCTACGAGGGCAACGACATCGAGATCGGGTTCAACCCGACCTTCATCACCGACGCGCTCAAGGTCGTCGACACGCCCGAGGTCCAGATCGAGCTCAAGGCCCCGAACAAGCCCGGCGTCTTCCGCGTCGGGCCCGACTTCCTCTACGTCGTCATGCCGGTCAACCTGCAGTAAGCGGACGCCGGCGTGCCCCGCTATCTTCGTTGGGCTGTGCCCCGAACCGGCCCCACGCACGAAATGCGATCGGCGCTCGCGCTCGCCGCCGGGCTCGCGCTCACGCTCTGCCCGACCGCCGCCGCCCAGCAGCCCGCCCCGATCCCCCCCGAGCTCACCGAGGACGAGCTCGAGGGACGCCCGGTTCGCGAGCTGATCCTGCGGTCCCCCGACCCGGACCGCCCCGGGTCCTACCTCTCGCTGAGCCAGCTCCGAGACCAGGAGTCCCGCAACAACATCCGCACGCTGCGCGGCAGACCGCTCCGCGCCGACGTGCTCCGCGACGACGTCCAGCGCCTCAACCGGCTCAGCGCCTTCCGACGCGTCGAGAGCCTCGTGCAGCCCCTCGAGGGCGGCGGCGTCCGGGTGATCATCACCCTCGTCCCACAGCCGCTCATCCAGGGCGTCGAGGTCGTCGGCAACCGCTCGATCAACGACGACCAGCTCCTCGCGGTCATCGGCGTGCTCGAGGGCACAGCCGTCGACCGGTTCCAGATCGACCGCTCCGCGCGACGCGTCGAGGACATCTACCGCGAGCAGGGCTTCTACCTCGCCAGCGTCACCATCGACGAGGACGCCCTCGAGCAGCAGGGCATCGTCATCTACCGCGTCCGCGAGGGCACCCGCGTCAAGATCACCGACATCCGGTTCGAGTCGATCGACGGCGCCCTCGCCTTCCGCGAGAGCCGCCTGCGCCGCGAGATCGAGACCAAGGAGGGCGGGCTCTTCCGCAAGGGCGAGATCGACGAGACCGTCCTCGACCGCGACATCTCCACCATCATCGATTTCTACCGCGACCGCGGCTTCCTCGACGCCCGCGCCGACTACGAGATCCGCACCAGCCCCGACGGCTCCGAGGCGATCCTCGGCTTCGTCGTCGAGCAGGGGCCCGCCTACACGCTGCGCGACGTCCGCATCGAGTACACCGAGGGCTCGCTCGAGGTCCTCTCCGAGCCGCAGGCCGCCGCGCTGCTCACGATCAAGCCCGGCGACCGCTACGGCGTCCGCGATCTCGTCGACTCGCTCCGCGCCATCTCCGACGCCCTCGGCCAGATGGGGTACACCAGCGCCCGCGTCGCCCGGGCCGACCTCCGCGACCCCGACCGCCCCCTCGTCGACATGGTCCTCACCATCGAGACCGGCCCCCGCTACCGCACCGGCGAGGTCATCATCCAGGGCGACAGCATCACCCGCAAGAACGTGATCCTCCGCCAGACCGAGATCCGGCCCGGACGCCCGCTCTCCACCGTCGACGTCGAACGGACCGAGGTCGCGATCCAGCGCCTCCGGCTCTTCAACCCGCGCGGCACACGCCTCACGCTCCAGCCGCCAGACCCCGCCGAGCCCGAGTACCGCGACGTGCTCATCGAGGTCGAGGAGACCAACACCGGCAGCTTCGACCTCGGCGGCGCCGTCACCTCCGACGCCGGCATCATCGGACGCATCGCGCTAACACAGCGGAACTTCGACATCGCCAACCCGCCCGACTCCGGCGGCGAGTTCTTCTTCGGACGCGCCTTCCGCGGCGCCGGCCAGACCTTCAGCATCGAGGCCCTCCCCGGCGACGAGATCGAGCGGTACACCATCAGCCTCTCCGAGCCGTTCCTCTTCGAGACCGACTACTCCGGCTCGGCCCAGGCCTTCTACCGCGACCGCGACTTCGACGAGTTCGACGAGCGGAGATTCGGCGGACGATTCTCACTCGGACGCCGCTTCGGCTCGCTCTGGTCCGGCTCGCTCAACTCCCGCATCGAGTCGGTCGAGATCTCCAACATCCTCCCGGACAGCCCAGTCGACATCTTCGAACTCGAGGGCGAGGACAACGCCATCATCGGCGTCGGGCCCCGCTTCGTCCGCAACACGCTCGACAACCAGTTCCTGCCCACCCGCGGCTCCCGCACCGAGTTCGGCGTCGAGCAGGTCTTCGGCGACTTCGACTTCACCCGATTCGAAGCCCAGCACTCGGTGTTCATCCCGCTGGCCCGCGACGACCTCGACCGCGCCACCGTCCTCGAGCTCTCCACCTCGGTCGGCTACATCCCCCAGGGCGAGGACGAAGCCCCCGTCTTCGAACGCTTCTACCTCGGCGGCAACTCCTTCCGCGGCTTCGAGTTCCGCACCATCTCTCCACGCTCCGTCCGAGCCGACAACGGCGAGCCCTCCGACGACCCCGTCGGCGGCACCTGGCAGTTCTTCGCGGGCCTCCAGCTCCGCCAGCCGATCTTCCAGAACATCGTCTCCGCCGTCGCGTTCATCGATACCGGCACCGTCACCAACGACCCCGGCTTCGAGGACTACCGCGTCTCCGTCGGCGCCGGCCTGCGCATCTCCATCCCCCAGCTCAGCCCCGCCCCGCTCGCCTTCGACTTCGGCTTCCCGCTCCTCGACGAGGAGACCGACGAGTCGCAGCTCTTCAGCTTCTCGATCGACCTGCCCTTCTGACGCGCCGTCACCGTGAACACCGCCCGAACCCGACGCCCGGCGGCGGCCCACCGCGCATCCGGGTGAACGATCACGCGCCGCACACGCCGCGCTATGCTGACGTCAGCGAGCCCCGAGCAAGGAGAACGCGCATGCGCAACCCCCGATTACTGATCGCCGCCGTCGCCGCCGCGCTGGCCGTCACAGCGATCGCCTTCACCGCCGTCCGGGCCGCCCAGCCCACGCCGGTCGCAGTCGTCGACGTCCAGGCCCTGCTCGACGGCCTCGATCAACGCGTGCAGCTCGAGCGGGAGCTCGAGCAGTTCATCGCCCAGCGCCAGGCCCAGCTCGACACCGCCCGCCAGGCCATGGAAGACGCCCGGGCCGAGGTCGAGCTCGCCGCCGAGGCCTCGCCCGAACGCCGCGACGCCCTCCGCTCCTTCCGCGAGGCCGAGATGACCGCCCGCGTGCGCGGCGAGGCGTTCCAGACCGAGATCCAGATCGAGCGCGGCCGGATCTGGAGCACGCTCTTCGCCGAGATCTCCGACGCCGTCGCCCAGGTCGCCCAGCGCGACGGCTGGGAGATCGTCTTCCAGGACGACTCCGACCTCTCGCTTCCCGAGGGCATCCGCGCCGAGCGCGACGTCATCGAGTACATCCTGCGCAAGAAGGTCATCTACGCCCAGGACAGCCGCTCCAACATCACCGCCGACGTCCGCACCTTCATGAACAACCGGTTCAACGCCGGCAACTGACCACACCGTGCGACCCGCCCCGGAACAAGTCCTCGAAGCCCTGGGCTCGGCCGGAGCCCTGTGCCATCTCCTCGCGGCCAAAGCGCCCGATCTCCAGCCCGAGCTCGCCGGCCACGCTGGTGCGCCCGTCCGCGGCTTCGAGTCGATCGACCAGGCCCGCGACGGCGACCTGACCTTCGTCCGCTCCCCCGACTACGCCGCCAGGTGGGCCGACTCGAAGGCCACGGTCGTGCTCGTCACCCGCGGCGTCGAGCTCGAGCCCGGCGACGGACGGGCGGTCATCACCGTCGCCAGCGCCGACGCCGCCGTCGCCACACTGCTCGGCATGCTCGCCGAGCACGCGCCCAGCGAGCCGGCCCCCCAAGGAAAGCACCCCACCGCCGCGGTGCACGAGACCGCGACCGTCCCCGAGTCGGCCAGCATCGGCGCCCACGCGACGATCGGCCCGGGCGCCACACTCGGCGAACGCACCCAGGTCCACAGCGGCGCCACCGTCGGCGCGGGCGTCGTCGTCGGCCACGACTGCGTCGTCCACCCGGGCGCCCGCCTCCTGCCCGGCACCCGCATCGGCGACCGCACCCAGATCCTTGCCAACGCCGTCATCGGCGCCGACGGCTTCGGCTTCACAACGCACCCCGCCACCGGCGTCCCGATCCGCATCCCCCACCTCGCCGGCGTCTCCATCGGCAGCGACTGCGAGATCGGCGCCGGCTCCTGCGTCGACCGCGGCAAGCTCCGCGACACCACCATCGGCGACCACACCAAGCTCGACAACCTCGTCCAGATCGGCCACACCTGCACCGTCGGGAGCCGCGTCCGGATCTGCGGCTGCACCGCGATCGGCGGCTCGACCGTCGTCGGCGACGACGCCCTGCTCGGCGGCGCCGTCTGCATCCCCGACAACGTCACGATCGCGCCCAAGGCGATCCTCGGCGGAGGCGCCATGGTCACCGGCAACGTCCGCGCGGGCGAGCCCTGGATGGGCTTCCCCGCGCGCCCCTGGAGCCGAAACAAGCGGATCCACGCCGCGACCCTCCGCCTGGATAGCATGCGCACGACGCTGCTCGATCTGGTCAAACGCGTCAAGAAGCTCGAGTCATGACCCCACGCAAGACCGTCGCCGCCGCCGTCCGTGTCGAGGGCATCGGCGTCTTCACGGGCGCCGACACGGCCTGCGAGATCCACCCCGCCGCTGCCGGCCAAGGCCTCAAGATCGCACGCTACGACGACGAGGCGTTCCCGCTCACCGCCGAGCACCTGACCACCAAGCCCGTCCACCCGCTCTTCGGGCAGATCCCGCCGCGGCACACCTCGGTCGCCCGCTCGCCCGACGAATCCCCGATCTTCACCGTCGAACACCTCACCGCGGCCCTCGTCGGCCTGGGCATCACCGATGCCACAGTCCGCGTCCGGGGCCCCGAGCTGCCGATCGGCGACGGCTCGGCCAAGCTTTTCGTCGATCCGATCCTCGCGCGCGGCATCGTCGAGCTCGACGCCGAGATGCCCTTCATGCGCCTCGCCGAGCCGATGCGCTTCGAGGAGGGCCCGGCCTCGATCGTCATCGAGCCCAGCGACCGCGTGCACATCGAGTACCGCCTCGACTACGGCGACCCGCGCATCCCCGCCCAGTCCGCCGCCTGGGACGGCACCCCCGAGACCTTCGCCCGCGAGATCGCCCCGGCCCGCACGTTCTCGCTGCAGGAAGAGGCCCAGCAGCTCCAGGCCGCCGGACTGTTCACCCGCTTCAGCGCCCGCGACCTGCTCGTCCTCGGCGAGGACGGACCGATCGACAACGAGCTGCGCTACCCCGACGAGCCGGCCCGTCACAAATTGCTCGACCTGATCGGCGACCTGCACCTCTGCGGCGGCTGCGCCTATGTGAACGTGACCGCGACCAAGTCCGGCCACGCCCTCAACCAGCAGGCCGCCCGCGCCCTCCGCGCCCTGCACGCCTGAGGCAGACACGGTGAGCGAAGACCTCTGGACGATCGTCGATCTTGAGGTCCGCGAGAGCGACGCCGACCCCGAAGCCGCGCGACTCGCTCGATGGATGATCACAAACGGCCTTGCACGGTCGGGTGGGGATGAGAAGCTGGTTCCCGGTGAACGAGCGTGGTGGATCGCAAGCGATAGCCCGACGGCGGAGACCGCCGCACTCACTCCGATGCACTGGATCGATATCAAGCCAGGGCCGGGCATTCACACGCCTTGCGAGGCAGACTGGCTGCTTCGCTGCCCCAACTGCTCGCACGACTTCGAGCCTGATCAGCCGTTCTTCGATGCGTTATCTCGCTGGTTCGACCACCGAGACGACCCGCCCGTCGCTTGTCCGAGCTGCGGCCACGAGCGGAAGCTCTCGCTCTGGGACGGACCGAATCCGCACGCGATCGGGAACCTCTCGATCACGTTCTGGAACTGGCCCCGCCCGCGCGAGGCGTTCCTGCATGCGCTTCGATTGCACCTGGCTCGACCGGTTCGCATGATCTACTCGTACCTGTAGCGATCCCGTTACCGCGCCGCCACCTCGCTCCGAAGCTCCGTCTGACACAGCACCTCGAGCTTGCCGTTCCGCACCCGAATCGCCAGCAGACGCACACGACGCCCGTCCGCCAGACGCAGCACCGCCGAGTCCATCACCGGCTCGCGCCCCATCAGCGCATCCGCCACCACGCCCGCGTCGGGCAAGCCGTCCAGATCCGGCAGCCGCTCGGCCGCGCCCGCCTTCGCCTCGCCGATCACCCACCACGTCGGCAGCGGCAGCCGCCCCACCGCCACGCCGGCTGCATCGAGCCACAGCGAACCGTCGTCATCCACCCGCGGACGCAGCGTCGCCGAGAGCACGCGACCGCGCTCGCGCCCACCCAGCCGCGCGCCCACGCGGATCGCGCCGTCGGCGAAGTCGACCTGCACCTCGCTCAGCTCCTCGGGCCACTCGTCCAGCCCGAACTCGGCCGCCAGCCAGCCGGGCAGACGCCCCGAGAGCCACGCCGTGGCGCTCTCGTCGTCGATCTCGTGAAACCATGGCTCGCTCAGCCAGACCGTCCGATCACCCAGATCGGTCCAGGAACCGGGACGGACCCGGTGCAGCGTCGAGATGGCCTGGTTCTCTTGGACGAGCGCCCGCGTGACCACGCGCTGGTCGGACGGATCCAGCGGACGCCACCAGAGCGGGCTCAGCCGGCTCAGCTGCGTCCCGGCCACGACCGCGACCGTGACACCGGCCGCCGCGACCAGCCCCACCGCGACGATCAACCGCCGCGCACGCCGGCCCGCTCCCGCCCGCTCTTCGACGCCGTCCTGGCTCACGCCAGGCAAGGTACCAGATCACCGACGCGGGCCCGACCATCCACGCCGATCCACAGCGGGTCACGCGCGCAAGAAAAACGGCCGGACGGACCTTTCGGTCGCGCCCGGCCCGGCGTGGGGAAAGAAGGGTTCGGTTGCCCCGGGCGGTCCTCCCATTCGGAGACCACGGCAAGCGGAAAGACCGCCCGGGGCGAAGACGCGCCCGCAGCTCTCGCCGCAAGCCCGTCAATCGGCCGCCCGCCGACGAAGGCGGGCGACCGGCTGTCTCCCTCGGCCGCGGGCGGAGCGTGCCCCACCAGGCGCTCCGGAGGTCCGCCACCAAGGTCCGCGGCGCAGCCTCCACTCCGCGCGCGGCACTCTCTCCTCAATGCGTTCGTGCCCCCACGACGAGGCCTCGACGCTCGAGTCCGGTGCGCGATCCCCCGCACACCATTCCTGTCTCTCAGAGCCAGCGCACCAACGGCGCACGGACTCCGCCGATCCTCATTCCGATCCCGCGGAAGCCAGAAACGGCCTCCGCTGAGCGCACGCAGAACACGCGCGACCCCTGGACTGCACACGCCGCGGCGATCAGACCGCCGTGCGCTCCCTTCCGATTCTCATCGATCCCCCGACGACGAGTGCCGCACGCTCGGGCCCGAACCGGTGGAATCCGGCGGGCCCGCCCGATCGGCCGCTCATAAGAGCGGGCGGGCGGCGATCTAACATGCATCCATACGGCGCCGCCCGCAAGCTGTTTCGGAAGCGTTCAGAAATTCACGGTCCGCAATCACGGCGCACCCGGGAGCACGCCCAACGCCCCCCCGCTTTCACGCCCCCGACGTCGCTATAAGACCGAAGTCAAACGCTCGCGCACGTCTGCAACGCTTAGACCGGTTGTCCTGGACCGATCACACGCGCTCGAACGTCAGAGACGTCCCCGCGGCGTCCAGCCGGATCGTGTCGCCCGCGCCGAACTCGCCAGCCAGGATCCGGCTCGCGAGCGCGTTCTCGACACGCTGCTGGATGGTCCGCTTCAGCGGCCGCGCACCGAACGCCGGGTCGTACCCCTCGGCCGCGAGCTGCGCCTTCGCCGCATCAGTGATCTCCAGCACCATCTCGCGATCCGCCAGACGATCGCGCAGACGCGCGAACTGGATCTCGACGATCGGCCCCAGCTCGTCCTTGCCGAGCTGATGGAACACCACGATCTCGTCGATGCGGTTCAGCAGCTCGGGCCGGAAGAACGGGCCGCGCATGTCCACGTCCATGCGGGCACGCACGCGCCCGGTCTCCGGATCGATGTCCGGCGCCGCGTCCAGGTCGGCGCCCGGCCCGCGGCGGATCAGATCGCGCACCGCGGCGTCGATCTCCCAGTCTTCCGCGCCGCGCTCGGTCATCTCGCGGATCTTCTCGCTGCCCAGGTTGCTGGTCATCACCACGATCGTGTTCTTGAAGTCGACCGTCCGGCCCTGCCCGTCGGTCAGACGACCGTCGTCGAGCAGCTGCAGCAGCACGTTGAACACGTCCGGGTGCGCCTTCTCGATCTCGTCCATCAGCAGCACCGAGTACGGCCGGCGCCGGACCGCCTCGGTCAGCGCGCCGCCCTCCTCGTAGCCCACGTAGCCGGGGGGCGCGCCGATCAGCCGGCTCACCGCGTGCTTCTCCATGTATTCGGACATGTCGATGCGAACGACCGCCTCCTCGGTATCGAACAAGAACTCCGCGAGCGCCTTGCAGGTCTCGGTCTTGCCCACGCCCGTCGGCCCCAGGAACAGGAAGCTGCCGATCGGGCGATCGGGGTCGCCCAGACCCGCGCGGCTGCGCCGCACCGCGTCCGAGACCGCCCGCAGCGCGTCGTCCTGGCCGATCACCCGGTCCCGCAGGTGCTCCTCCATCCGGATCAGCTTGTCCCGCTCGCTCTCGACCAGACGCGAAACCGGGATCCCTGTCCAGCGCCCCACGATCGACGCGACCTGCTCGGCGTCGACCTCCTCCTTGATCAGCGCCGTGCCGTCCGCCTGACGCCGGTCTAGCGCCGCGCTCGCGTCCTCCAGCCGCGTCTCGATGTCGCGCATGTCGCCGTACTGGATCCGAGCCGCCTTCTCCAGATCGCCCGCCCGCTGCGCCATGTCGAGCTCGGTCCGCTTGTGCTCCAGCTCGTTGCGGAGCGTCTTGGCCAGGTCGAGCTCGGCCTTCTCGGCGTCCCACTGGGCCGTGAGCGCGTTGTTCTTCTCCCCGAGCTCGCTCAGCTCGCGCTCGATCCGCTCCAGCTCCTTGCTGCCCTCGCCCTCCGTGCTCTCCGCCAGCTTCAGCGCCTCGCGCTCCATCTCCAGCTGCATAATCTTCCGCCGGAGCTCGTCGAGCTCGCTCGGCATGCTGTCGTTCTCGATCCGAAGCCCGCTCGCCGCCTCGTCGATCAGGTCGATCGCCTTGTCCGGCAGGAATCGGTCGGCGATGTACCGGTGGCTCAGCTGCGCCGCCGCCAGGATCGCCCCGTCCTGGATCCGCACGCCGTGGTGCGCCTCGTACCGCTCCTTCAGACCGCGCAGGATCGCGACCGTCTCCTCCACCGACGGCTGGTCGACGAACACCGGCTGGAAGCGCCGCTCGAACGCCGCGTCCTTCTCGATGTGCTTGCGGTACTCGTCCAGCGTCGTCGCGCCGATGCACCGCAGCTCGCCCCGCGCCAGCGCCGGCTTGAGCAGGTTGCCCGCGCTCACCGCGCCCTCGGCGGCGCCCGCGCCGATGATCGTGTGCAGCTCGTCGATGAACAGCACGATCTCGCCCTCGGAGGCCTGCACCTCGCGCAGCACCGCCTTCAGCCGCTCCTCGAACTCGCCCCGGTACTTGGCCCCCGCCAGCAGCTGCCCGACGTCCAGCGCCATGATCCGCTTGTCGCGCATGCCCTCCGGGCAGTCCCGGTGCACGATCCGCAACGCCAGCCCCTCGGCGATCGCCGTCTTGCCCACGCCCGGCTCGCCGATCAGGACCGGGTTGTTCTTCGTCCGCCGGCTCAGCACCTGCACGCACCGCCGGATCTCCTCGTCGCGCCCGATCACCGGGTCGAGCTTGCCCTGCTGCGCCTTCTCCGTGAGGTCGATCGCGTACTTCTTTAGCGCCTCGTACTGCGTCTCCGCGTTCGGATCGCTGACGTTCGTCACGCCGCTCGCGGCGCGGATGCCCTTGATCGACTCCAGCACGTGCTTGCGGCTGACGCCCAGCGTCTCGAGCACCTCCGCCCCGCCGCCGCCCGCCTCCGCGATCGCCAGCAGCAGGTGCTCGCTCGAAACGTACGAATCGCCGAGCTCCTTCGCCTCCTTGTCCGCGCGGCTCAGCACGTCCATCAGGGCGCGACCCGGCGACCCCGCCCCGCTGCTCGTCGTCGGGAGCCGATCGAGCTCGGCCCTCGCGATCTGACGGACCCGCGCGGGCTCGACGCCCGCCTTCTCCAGAATGCTCGCCACCGGACCGCCCCCGTCGTCTTCCAGCAGACCCGAGAGCAGGTGCAGCCCCGTCACCTCCGGGTTGCCGCGGGAAGCCGCGTCGGACTGGGCGCTCGCGAGGGCCTGCTGGGCGATCGTCGTGAATCGGTCGGGGCGCATCGGGTCTCCTTCCAGCGGCGGGGCCGCGCCGGCCGCTCAAGAGAGACCGTGGCAAGCTCCGGGCCAGCCCGAGAGCGGCCCTCACGGGCGCCCAGGGCGGCACCGATGCTGTCACGACGGCAATCGGCCCCACGACACTGCCACGCCGACAGCCGAGACGAACGCCCTGGGCGCCCGTGAGGGCCGCTCTCGGGCTGGCCCGGAGCTTGCCACGGTCTCTCTTGAG